>DHDP01000015.1 GCA_002399405.1 Treponema sp. UBA4873
TCTTTCTTCGGAACAACACTTTTGTCCCTATTTTATCGCCCTATACACCAATTGTCAAATTATACTGAAATTATCGCGTCCTACGCCGCCGGACAGGGATACCCGGCATATGAGCTTCGGGAAACCAAAGGCTTCCCGAATGTTTGAAAAAAAACATTCAGAAACTACCGCGTCCTACGCCACCGGGCACGGATGCCCGGCCTATGAGCTTCGGGAAACCAAAGGCTTCCCGAATGTTTAGAAAAAACCATTCAGAAACTACCGTGTCCTACGCCGCCGGGCACGGATGCCCGGCCCATGAGCTTCGGGAAACCAAAGGCTTCCCGAATGTTTGAAAAAAAACATTCAGAAACTACCGTGTCCTGCGCCGCCGGGCACGGACGCCCGGCCCATGAACTTCGGGAAGCCAAAGGCTTCCCGAATGTTTGAAAAAAAACATTCAGAAACTACCGCGTCCTACGCCGCCGGACAGGGATGTCCGGCCCATGAGCTTCGGGAAACCAAAGGCTTCCCGAATGTTTAGAAAAAAACAGGATGTTTTTTTCTAAACCAGGCCCTGAGCAATCATCGCCCCTGCGACTTTCACGAAGCCCGCTATGTTCGCACCGGCAACGTAGTTCCCCTTCACGCCGAATTCTTCGGCCGTACCGTATGCGTTGTTGTGGATGTTCGTCATAATCTGCCGGAGCTTCACGTCGACTTCCTCCGAAGTCCACGAAAGCCGTTCGCTGTTCTGACTCATCTCAAGGCCGGACACGGACACGCCGCCCGCGTTCGATGCCTTTCCCGGAGCAAAAAGAACGCCCGCCTGCTGGAATTTCTCCGTCGCTTCAAGAGTCGAGGGCATGTTCGCGCCTTCCGCAACGAGTTTCACGCCGTTTTTTATAAGCGTGCCGGCGTCTTTTCCGTCGAGTTCGTTCTGCGTTGCGCACGGGAACGCGCAGTCGACCTTTACCGGCCACGGTTTTCCGCCCGGAGTAAACTCCGCCGACTGATATTTCTTAACATATTCGTCGATTTTCTTATGTTCTGCGCGAAACTGTTTTACGAAATCGAGCTTTTCCTGCGTGATTCCATCAGGATCGTAAATGAAGCCCGTCGAATCGCTCATGGTGACGGGCTTTGCGCCGAGCTGAATCAGTTTTTCGACCGCGTACTGCGCGACGTTTCCGTCGCCGGAGACTGCGCATACTTTACCCTCGAAATCGTCGCCGGCTTTCCGGAGCATGCATTCTGCGAAGTAGATGAGACCGTATCCCGTCGCTTCCGTACGGATCAGCGAGCCACCGAACGTCAATCCCTTGCCGGTAAGAACGCCGGCAAACGTGTCCGTAATGCGCTTGTACTGGCCGAACAGATACGCAACTTCGCGTCCGCCGACTCCTTTGTCGCCCGCGGGAACGTCGGTGTCGGGACCTATATGGCGGTATAATTCCGTCATGAAAGACTGGCAGAACCGCATGACCTCGGCATCGGATTTGCCGTGAGGATCAAAATCCGAACCGCCCTTTCCGCCTCCCATGGGGAGCGTCGTGAGGCTGTTTTTAAGCACCTGCTCGAATCCGAGGAATTTGAGAACTGAAAGGTTTACCTCAGGGCTGAAGCGGAGTCCGCCTTTGTACGGGCCGATTGCGCTGTTGAACTGTACGCGGTATCCGCGGTTGATGTGGTTCACACCTTTGTCGTCCGTCCACGGTACGCGGAACATAATGACGCGTTCCGGTTCCACGAAACGTTCAAGAACTGCATTCGGCTCAAGGTCTTTCTGCAATTTTTCTACTACCGGATCAAGAGTCGTGAGGACCTCCTGAACCGCCTGGAGGAATTCAGGCTGATCGGCGTTCTTCGTCCGAACGTCCGCCCAAATCCGGGAAACGTAAGCGTTTTTCATATTTTGTAACCCCTGTCCGTCCTCACTGCATGAAGGCGGACAATAAGCATAATACTCCCAAAGGGCTCTTTTGAACAATAATAAAATAAATAAACGGATATAAAGAAATACGCTTTCTGATATTTCCGGTCGTATATTTTATTTCCCGTTTCTGCTATACTCTTTTCCACAATGAATCTGCTTTCTATAAATGGACTTTCCAAATCAGGACGAGAAGAACCGCTTTTTACCGACGTAACGTTCGGACTCAACGAAGGCGACAAAGCCGCGGTCATCGGACGGAACGGAACGGGTAAATCCACGCTGCTCAGCATCATTGCGGGCGTACTTGAAGCTGATTCCGGGACGGTCGTTACGGCGAAAGACGCCGGAATCTCGTATCTGCCGCAGAATCCGGTTTTCAATCCCGACGACACTATCCGCAGCCATATATTCAAAAGCAAATCGCCGAAGCTCGAAATAATCCGCGAATATGAAGAAATATGCATGCAGCTCGGAAAAAACAGCGGCATGCAGAAACGGTACGACGAGCTCAGCGAGCTTATGGAAAAGCAGGATTTGTGGAATTATGAGGCGCAGATCCGCTCCATTCTTTCCATGCTCGGTATTGAGGACATGACGCGCCGGATGGGGACGCTTTCAGGCGGCATGGTGAAGAAAGTCGCGCTCGCGCAGGTGCTCGTCGAAGACACGAAGCTGCTCCTGCTCGACGAACCGACGAACCACCTTGACATCACGACAATCAGCTGGCTCCAGGAGTACCTCAGCGGGACGAAACGAAGCGTTCTCATGGTGACGCACGACCGCTACTTTCTCGACGCTGTGTGCAACAACATCTACGAGCTCGCACACAGACACCTGAAACTGTATCAGGGCAACTATTCGACGTATCTGGAAAAAAAAGAGACCGAAGCCGAAATCGAACAGAACACGGACCGCCGCATAGAAGCGGTGCTCCGCGTCGAACGGGATTGGCTCATGCGAGGACCGTGCGCGCGCGGCACAAAAGCAAAGGCGCGGATTCAGCGCGACGAACAGCTCATCAACCGCGAGAAATTTCAGACCGATAAAGGTTTTTCGTTTGAAGTGAAAGGCCGGCGTCTCGGCGGCAAAGTGCTCGAACTGCACGGCATTACGAAGAATTTTCCAAAAGGATATGCTCCCGCAGCGAAAGACGGGCCGGCGGAAACGACGCCCGTGCTCAGGGATTTCTCGTATACGTTTACGGCGGGACAGAAAATCGGCATATTCGGAGACAACGGTACGGGCAAATCAACGCTGCTGAACATCATCACCGGTGCCGTGCAGCCCGATTCGGGAACAGTCGCCGCCGGCGTCAACACCGTGTTCGCCTATTATCAGCAGAATCCTGTATTTAAAGATACGTCGCTCTCGGTTCTGGAATACGTCAGAGAATCCGCCGAATTGATTGCGATGAACGACGGCAGAACGCTGAGCGCGCCGCAGTTTCTCGAGGAATTCGGATTCTCCGGGAAGATTCAGTACTCGCCGGTAAGCAGCCTGAGCGGCGGCGAGCGCAAGCGGCTGTTCCTCGTACGGCTGCTCATCGGCAATCCGAACTTTCTCATTCTCGACGAGCCTACGAACGACTTCGACATCTTTACCATGAATATTCTCGAGCAGTTCCTTGCCGGATATACGGGCTGTCTGCTCGTCGTAAGCCACGACCGGTATTTCATGGATAAAGTCGCGGACACGCTTTTCGTTCTTGAGGACGACGGCAGCGTAAGCGGATTCGTCGGCAGATGCAGCGAGTATATAGAATACCGCAGAGAAAAACGGGAGCAGGCGGAAGCTGCGGAAAAAGCTGCTGAGCCGGAAAAATCGAAAATCTGTCCGGCGGCATCCGCACTGCAGACTGTCCCGGTCCCGCCTGACACCGGCGCAAAATCACATAAACTGTCGTTCAAAGAACAGCGCGAATTCGAGCAGTTGGAAAAAGATATTGCAGCGATGGAAGAACGGCAGAAAGAACTTGAAACGCTTATGAGCGGCGCGGACAGCGATTACAGCAGACTGGGAGAATACAACAGCGAGTATCAGAAACTCGGAGCCGAACTTGAAATGAAGTACGCACGCTGGGAATGCCTTGCCGGGTAAAAAATAATCAGCATCAACACTTCCGCACGAGTAAGGCAGTAATGGTTTATCACTAATTTTCATCAGTAATACTGTATTCTCATTACTCCTTACAATATGTAATGTGAAATCATTAATATAGCCACCCCGGTATTGTAATGTGAGTATTATATTCGCCATGGGAAGTACTTTCAGACAGAATCTTAAGGACGAGCTTTCTTTCCAGGGAATGACGGTTAAAGAACTTTCCGCAAAAACAGGAATTCCGAAACCTACTCTGGATTGTTACCTGAGCTCGCGAGAGACTATGCCTCCGGCAAGCGCTGCAGTCCGCATCGCGCAGGCCTTAAAAGTTTCCGTCGAATTTCTTGTAACGGGCGGGGAAACGCGGAAAACAGAAACATTGTTAAACGAATTGAAATACAAATCAATAAAAGATATTCTTGCGGATCTTTTGAAACTGGATGAAAATACGCTGACCTACATACGTCCGATGATTCACGCGGCGGTGGAAGCGCAGGAAGGCAGGGCCGTTGCGGAGAAGAAAAGCCCGACGTACGGCCCGGACAGCGATAAATAACGCCTCGGTCGCTGCAGGACTTCCGGTGGAAGGTGCCCGTAAATTCTGATATAATCTATATCATGTACAAACAAACAATCGCGCTCATTGCAGGCGCCGCGGTGTGCGTCGGACTACTCGCCGTTATCGGCGGGAAAATATACGCCGCATCAGGAAAAAGCAGCCGGACTGACCCGGCACAGGAAGAAGCTTCTGAAACAAAAACAGCCGGAAACGAAAAGGCTGCCCTCGTAAATAAAGTAATCTCCGGCATGAGCAGTCGTGCGCAGGCCGGCGTCAGAATCGACGACATGGATGCGTTTCTTTCGGACCTTGACAGGGTTCTCCGATTCGACGCATCCGGTGCGGAGGACGACATTCCGCTGCTCACGCTTGCGGACAGGCAGCATCCGCTTCCCGACGGCTACGCACCGAAGCGGCTCGTTCAGCTTGTAAAAAACACCGATTACACTATAAACCGCGCCGACCTTTCGCTCCGCCCCGAAGCTTCCGAAGCGCTGTCCGCGCTTGGCCGTGCGGCACGCAGCGACGGCGTAACGCTGCTCGTAAGCTCGACGTACCGCTCGTATGAATATCAGAAAACAGTGTATGAAAAATGGGTGGAGCTCGACGGGCAGGAGGAAGCGGACCGCGAATCGGCGCGGCCGGGCACGAGCCAGCACCAGCTGGGAACGGCTGCCGACTTCGGTTCCATTTCGGACGATTTCGCCGCAACGTCCATGGGTGCGTGGATGACCGCCCACGCGGCGGAGTACGGCTGGAGCCTGAGTTTTCCCCAGGGATATGAAGACGTGACGGGGTACCGCTGGGAAAGCTGGCACTTCCGGTATGTCGGAAAGGACGCGTGTATGTTCCAGAAAAAATATTTCAGCGATATTCAGCAGTTCATGCTCGAGTTCGTTCACGCGTGGAAATCCGCGGCCGTCTCTTAGTCTTTCAGAAGATATTCCACCGTCGTAACGACGCGGACTGTTTTCTTTTCCTCAAGCCCCGTTGCGGCGTCGTCGATCGTAAACAGTCCCTGCGACGCTGATTTTATTTTTCCGACTTTGCTGCCGGAATCGTGCGCGAACTGCTCCGCTGCGGCCCGCGCATTCTTCGTCGCTTCTGCGATCATCGCGGGTTTTATGCCGTTAAGGCCGGTGAACTCGTACTGGACTTTGCCGTCGTAATCCTGCGACACGGCGATACTGCTGCCCATCAGATCGAGTGAATCGGCCTGAGCCGACTTTACGGCCTTCACGTTCTTAGAGCGCACAAGCACGACCTGCTTCGCGATGTACGTATAGCGTGCCTTATTGTCGTTCATGTACGGATTTACCGACGTGTCGGTGATTGCCGGCGCCTGGACGGTGTAATCGTCCGCAGTAAGTCCGTGCGTTTCCAGGTATACCGTCACTGTTTTCGTCCTGCCGACAATGTCTTTCTGCAGTTCCAGCAGATTGTTTCCGCCGACGCTGAACGTAAGCGGCCATACGGCCATGTCGGCGTCGACTTCCCGTTCCGCAAGCCCGCGGACGTTTACGACACGATCGGGCTTCGCAATTCTGCCGAATCCGGCCGCAATAATAACGGAAGAAATAATAAGCGCCGACGCAGTGAGAATTCCCCTCCAGACGGCAGCTTTTCCTTTTTCATCGATTTTTTCCATACGCCGAAACCTCCCGGTTGTAAAACACCCGTTAAATTGAAGAAATAACGAGCCGCATGTTTCCGCTGAAAACGGCTTTTCCGTACCCGGCGGGGATAATAAAATGACGGCCCTTTTCAACTGCAGTGTCGTCGACTTTACCGCTGCCTTCTATGACGGACACGAGCATGAATTTCTGATCCTGTTCTATTTCCGCTCTGTTTTCGACGTCGAGCGTCCATACGCTGAAAAACCTGCAGCTCACAAGTTCGTTCATGTTTTTATTGGCGGTCTTCTGCGGATTTTTCGGCGGTTCCTCCGCGGTAAACGGCGCCTTTATTACGTCGATGCTCTGTTTCACGTGAAGTTCCCGCGGTTTTCCGCCGCTGAGGCGGTCGTAATCGTAGACGCGGTACGTGACGTCGCTGTTCTGCTGCGTCTCAAGAAGCAGCGTTCCGCCTTTTATCGCGTGAACGGTGCCGGGTTCAATAAGAAAGAAGTCTCCCTTATGAACGGGAATCTCGCGGATGAATTCCTTCCAGCGCTTCTGCTCTATCATCAGCTTTACTTCCTCGTGATTTTTCGCGTTGTGGCCTATGACAATCGTCGCGCCGGGTTTCGCGTCGAGAATGTACCAGCACTCCGTTTTACCGAGCGAACCGTTCTCGTGAGTCCGCGCGTAGGCGTCGTCGGGATGCACCTGAATTGACAAATCTGCGGCCGCATCGATTATTTTCGTAAGAAGCGGGAATCTGTCGCCCGCAGCGTTGCCGAACAGCCCGCGGTGTTCCGCCCACAGCTGCGACAGATGCATTCCGGCGTACGTTCCCGATGCGACGGTGTCGTCTCCGTTCGGATGTGCGCTGATTGCCCAGCATTCGCCGACATGCTCACTGGGCAGTTCACACCCGAATTCCGCAAGGCGGCTGCCGCCCCATACCGTTTCCTTTAAGACAGGATTCAGAAAAATGATTTCTCTGCTCATTTCTTAACTATAGCACGGTTATCCGATGAAAACAACATGCGCCGCTATTGATGATTGCGGTCAATAGCGTTACTTTATACGTATGCCCAACAGCGGAAAAATATCTTCATACTTCAAATCGGAAGTCAAAGTTCTTACAGTCGTTACAATATCGGGCCTCCTGTACAACACGGGTCTTCTTGCCGCACCGTATCTGCAGGGCAGACTCATCGACGCTATAGCAGGCGGACAGGCGCTGCATCCTGTTCTCGTCACGGCCTTTCTGCTCGTCGCGTCGACGGCAGCCGTTCAGTGTTCCCGCGCAATCAAGCGTTTCTACGTGCGCCGTTTCGCGAACGACGTGAACGCACAGATGCAGAACGTCGTCTATGCAAATCTCGTGCACAGGAGCGAAGACGAGCTGCTTTCGGAAAACGTCGGAAGCCTTATGACGAAAGCAGTCTCCGACGTCGACGCGTGCGTCGAGGGCATGCGGAAATTCACGACGGAAGTGTTCGACACCGGCGTGTTCCTCGTTTCTTATCTTGTTGTACTTCTCATATACGACTGGAAGCTCACACTTGTTTCGTGCGCATTCATTCCGCTCGCGCTCCTTGCCGCGGGAAGACTGCGCAAAGTCATTGCGGACTGCACTGCTTCCTGGCGCAAAAGTCTGAGCGAAGTCGCCGACAGCACGTACGACTACGTCAGCAACGCGGCGCTGTACCGCATCAACGGACGCGAAAACGACAACTGCATTTCATATGAAAAGCAGAACGCTGACTACGAAAAAAAGGCCGTCCGTGCAAACATATGGGAAAATTCGATGATGCCCGTATACAAAGTGATTTCGCTCGCAGGCATACTTCTGATTGTCGTCTTCGGTGCGGAAAAAGTCACTGCAGGCGGATGGACAGTCGGACAGTTCACCGCGTATATCGCGATGTTCGCGTCCCTCGCGGAAAAGGCAAGCCACGCGGGAAAACTTTTCAACTCGGTGCAGAAAGCCGAAGTATCGTGGAAGCGGATCAAACCGTTTATGAACGGCTCTGCCGCCGGTAAAATCGAAGACAGCGGCGGTACGGCGTCAGTACGGACTGATTCTGTTTCCGCTGCCGGCGCGCAGGAACCGGTCGTTTCGCTGGAACACGTCTCGTTTGCGTGGCCGGAAAGCGAGCCGCTCATACGGGACGTATCGTTCACGCTCGAACGCGGAAAGATACTCGGCATCACCGGCCCCGTCGCCGGCGGAAAGTCGACACTTGCGCAGCTGTTTCTCGGCGGACGCAGCTACGGCGGTTCGATCAGAGTATGCGGAAAAGAACTGTCTGATATTGCCGGCGACCGGCGTATCAGACTTGTCTCGTACATGGGACACGAGGCAAGTCTCCTCTCTACGACTATTTACGAAAACGTGACGCTCGGCGACGGCGGCGGCATTGCGGACGTGCTTCAGACAGTCTGTTTCGACACCGATCTCGCCGCAATGCCGGATGGAGTTCAGACGCTCGTCGGGAACGGCGGCGTACGGCTTTCCGGCGGACAGCAGGAACGAATAGCGCTCGCACGCACGCTGTACCATAAAACTCCGCTTATTGTCCTCGACGATCCGTTTGCGTCAGTCGACCGCACCACAGAACGGCAGATTCTCGCAAACATCCGCAGGAACTGTTCCGGCTGCGCAATCCTGCTGATTTCGCACAGACTGTCGCAGTTCAGCACGCTCGACGGCGTGCTTCTGCTCGAGAAAAACGGCACCTGCATCAGTTCCACCCACGAAAAACTTATGGAGCGCTCCAGGACATACCGCACTCTGTACGAACTGCAGGAAAATCACATCAACGAAGAGGCACGTGTATGACGATGCATACGGAACGGAAAAACACGACGACGGCCGTCATCATTTACGACATACTTGCGAAATACTGGTACATTACGCTGCTGCTCGTCGTTTCCGCCGCGGGAGCCGTGTTTGCCGGACTCGTACCGCCGCGCATCATGCAGTCGCTCATAGACACATACCTCGGTTCCGGAAACGCTGCGGCCGCCGGTTCCGGGCTCAACGGAAAACTTGTTAAAATTGCGGCGGCGTATTTCGCGTCGTTCGCGGTGATTGCGCTGTTCGAAATCAGTAAGGAAGCGGTGCTCAGCGCGGCGGGGCAGAAAATCGCAGTGACAATGCGCACTGCGATGATGCGGAAAATGGCGCACCTGCCGGCATTGTATTTCAGTTCGCACGAAAGCGGAGCGACTGTCTCCCGCTTCACGAACGATATTGAGGCGATTCAGTCGCTGTTCACGAACGGCGTCGTCGGCATGGCGATCGATCTGCTGAAAATAATCGGCATCGTCGTCTCCATGTGGATGTTCAATTCCCTGCTCGGTATTTTCATGCTGTGCGTGCTGCCGCTCGTGTACGTGCTCACGCGTTTTTTCCAGCGGCGCATGCTCGGTGCGCAGAAACGGAAGCGCGGCATCATCGCCCGCGTCTCAGGTTTCGTTCCTGAGACGGTCCGCAGCATCAGGATGATTCACTCGTTCGGGAAGGAATCGTACATGCAGCGGAAATACGCCGAGTGCATCACCGAAAGCTACAACACGATTGAAAAAATCAACCTGTACGATTCAATCTATTCGCCGATCATACGGACGATCTGCTCGCTGATAATCGCTGCCGTTGCGGTACTGGCCTCCGCGCGTCTGCCGTTCGCCCTCATTACTGCCGGTATGGCAGCTGCAAGCATCCAGTACATCATGGACGTGTTCGACCCTATAGGAAACATCGGCATGGAACTGCAGAGTATTCAGAGCGCGTTCGCGGGCATTTCGCGCGTCAACGAATTTCTCGCGGAGAAAGAAGAGCCGCAGAAAAACGAAAACTCGGCCGCCGTCCTGTTCCAGCAGATACGGACCGGTGAGAAAATCACGATTGAACTGCGGCACGTGACATTCGCATACGGCGCAGGTACGGAAAAAATACTCGACGACGTTTCGCTCCTCATACAACCCGAAGAGCGGATAACGTTCGCGGGGCGCACGGGGGCGGGAAAATCAACACTGTTCAATATTATTCCGGGGCTGCTCATCCCGCAGTCGGGAGAAGTGCTTATTAACGGAATCAGCGTGACGACAATTCCGAACACGGACAAACGGCGCATATTCGGCTGCGTAGCCCAGCATTTCGATTTTATCAGGGGGACCGTTGCGGATCAGATCGCAATGGGAGACAGCGCCGTCACGCGCGCCGACATTGAAGAAGCGCTCGACTTCACGGGCATGCTCGAATATGTTAATTCGCTCGAAAAAGGTCCGGACACGACCGCAGCACAGCACCTGTTTTCGCAGGGACAGCTCCAGCTGCTCGCAGTTTCACGCGCAATCGTTACACGGCCTCCCGTCCTGCTGCTCGACGAAATCACGGCAAACCTTGATTCGGCGACGGAAAAAGCCCTGCTCACGGTGCTTGAAAAAGCCGGCAGAGGGCGTACGGTGCTTTCCGTCTCGCACCGGCTCTCCGCACAGATCCCGTGCGACCGCGTCATCACCGTGGAGAACGGCAGACTGTCCGACGCTTAGTTCTTCCGCCGTACTTTGAATTCTATTTTCGGTTCTTTCGCCGCCCTGTCCGCGCGGCGCTTGTATTTTTTGTACAATATTTCCTGCGCGCGCTTCAGTGGTTCGTTCTTAAGAGGTCCGTTCGGAATCCACGCGCCAGTCGGTTCGAGCGTGTGGGAATCGGTGTTGTCCTCGAAATACGTGTCGAGAATGTTCTTCACTTCGGTAAACACGTGCGGGTCGAGAATCGGAAACATAAGTTCTATACGGCGGTCAAGATTCCGCGGCATCCAGTCGGCGCTCGAAAGATATAATTCAGGACTCCCGCCGTTCTGGAAATAAAAAATGCGCGAGTGTTCGAGATAACGGTCGACAATCGACACGACTTTTATATTTTCGCTCATGTTCTTCACGCCGGGAACGAGCATGCAGATGCCGCGGATGTTGAGCAGTATTTTAACGCCTGCGCAGCTCGCTCTGTATAAAGCTGCAATGACTTCCTCGTGCGTAAGGCTGTTCATCTTGGCGATTACCAGACCGCGGCTTCCCGCCTTTGTCCGGTCTATCTCGCGCTGAATCATCGCAATGATTCTGCTCTTCATCGTGACGGGCGCCATAGACAGGTGCTTCATCGTCTGAAGCGTGCTGTACCCGGTAACGAGGTTAAAAAATGACGTCGCGTCGTTCGCAATTTCCTGATTCGCCGTAAACAGCGACAGGTCCGAGTACAGCCTCGCGGTTTTGGGATTGTAGTTTCCCGTCGAAATATGCACGTACCGCCTGATCGAATCGCTCTCGCGGCGGATAACCATGAGTATCTTCGCGTGCACCTTTAAATTAACAAGACCGTAAATCACAATTGCGCCCGCCCGTTCGAGCTCGTTCGCCCACGCGATGTTGCGTTCCTCGTCGAAGCGCGCTTTTAATTCGACGAGCACCGTCACCTGTTTTCCGTTGCGCGCCGCGCGTTCAAGCGCCGTGATAATCGGCGAATCGCGTCCGGTGCGGTACAGCGTCATTTTTATCGCAAGCACGTCGGGATCGTCGGCCGCGTCCGAAACGAATTTGATTACGGGCTGGTACGATTCATACGGAACATGAAGCAGGACGTCGCGCTGCTTGAGCGTGTCCCAGTACGGTTCGGTTTCGGGCAGTTCGACGGGATAAAAATTCTGCCACTCGGGATACGACAGCTTCGCACCTTCGTCGGTGTTGCGCAGCTCCATGAGCGCGCCGGGATCAAGAATGCCGTCCGCTTGATACACGTCGTCCTCTTTAAGACCGAGCTTTTCCATGAGGAACGGCAGAATCGTCTTCCCCTCGCAGCTGCAGGAAAGCTGCACCGCAAAGGACGACTGACGCTGTACGAGCACGTCTTCCATGGCATGAATGAAGTTGCTTCCCGAATCCTCGTCGACTGCGAAATCCGCGTCGCGCGCAACTTTGAAGAACATCCGTTCCTCAACCTCAAATCCGGGGAACAGGCGCGTTCCGTATTTTTCAATTATATCGTCAAGCAGCGTGAACTGCTTTTCGTTCGCTTTATCGGAAGGAAGCCACACGATGCGCGAAAGCCCGGCCGGAACAGGCACGAGTGCAATACGCGGAGCATTGTCGCTGCCCTTAAGCTGTTCGGAAGCGGACTGAATGCCTTCTATAAGTTTCAGAAGAAACGCCGCGTGAAGCGTCATGTTGCCTATGTGCGGAAACTCTTCGGTGTCCGTACGCAGCGGCGTAAGCAGCGGATAAATCTCTTTTGCGAACATGCTCTGCGTATATTCATTCTGGCGCGGAGTATACGCCGCGGGCGAAACGTACACGAGTCCCGCCTCCGAAAACGCCGGCATGACGTCGTTCATAAGACACTCGTGCTGTCTGCGTATAACCTGATGCGCCCGGGCTGAAATCTGCTTAAGCTGCATTTCCGGCGTAAGTCCCGAAACGTCGCGCTGAAGAGGATCCGCAAGCTGCATGCGCTTGATTGCCGCAACGCGCACCTGGAAAAATTCGTCGAAGTTGCTCGACACGATCGCGAGAAACTGCAGTCGCTCCACAAGCGGCGTATTTTTATTAAGCGCCTGATGAAGCACGCGCGCGTTGAATTCAATCCATGAAAGCTCGCGGTTAAAAAATCTTGTCTCCATAAAAACCTGCCCCGTAAATTATCAGCTATATGAGCATCACTTTGTATCCGAAGACAGATTCGAACAAACCTGCTTTTTCGGCAAGTGCAATTTTCTCAAGAACAGTATTACGCTCCTTCACCTGAAGCACGAACGTATCGTTTTCGAGGCGCAGCGTCATATCGGACATCTTCTGCGCGTGCCCGCGGTCGAGCGCATCCGCAATGCGGAGAATGGCCGTAAGTTTGAGAATAGTCATACGATCCGATCGGGGCAGCATCTGGAACTGCTCGTCGTCCTGCGGCATCAGTTTGCCCCGGTGGTATTTTGCAATCTCCGCAACAATCGTGTTCTCGTATTTGCTCAGTCCGAAAATCTCCGAATTGCGGATAATGTACGCGCCGTGCAGATTGTGGTCGTCCATGCGGATGAACATGCCGATGTCGTGCAGAATGGCGGACACCTCGAGCAGCAGCCGGGAACGGTCTCCGAGCGCTATCTCGTCTTTCAGCGTGTCGTAAATCCACAGGCTCATCCGCCGCACGTATTCAGCGTGCCGTTCGTCGCCCCTGTATTTGTGCAGCAGATTCATGGCGGACGCCGTTATCTGCGACTTGAATTCGCTCTGAAGTTCCTCGCTCGGCGCCGCGGTTTTGCTGATTATAAGACCGTCGCGAATGTTCGTTTCCGGCACGATGATCGTCTTTACCTTCGTCAGATGAATGAACAGCTTGTAAATGAGCAGGCTTACGTGCATCGTCTGCGCTTCGTTGTATGAAATTTTAAAGCGCGCGATGCATTCCTCAATCGAATACTGCTGTATCTCGTCCACGAATTTGTCGAACGCGTCCCGCTCTATGGACCACAGCCACGTCGAAATGGGCTTCCCCGCGTTGATTGCGGCAAGCGTTGCGTCGCTGCCGACCGCGATAAACTGCTGCACGTCGGCAAGGTTCAGCTCGCTGTCGAGGGAGCCTTTCGTATTGCGGATAAATTCCTCGATGTAGCGCTGTATGTCCTCGACCGAACTCGTGAGCAGATGCATCTGCTGCTCTATGCGGACCGTACCGAGCTTGAGCGAATGCGCGCCGGCCATTTTGCCTTTCCTGATAAGAAGCATTTCCGTCGAACCGCCGCCGACCTCGACAATCATCGAGTCTTCGGTGCGTACTTTCCGCGCCTCGTCCTTCAGGCATTCAGTCACCGCAAGGTACATGAGACGGTTTTCTTCGATGCCGTCAATCACTTTTACCTTGAATCCCGTTTTAACAAGAATGCGGTCCATGACCGGATCGCGGTTCTTCGCTTCGCGGAAAGCGCTCGTCGCAATCACCGTTGTCTGCAACGGAACGATTCCCCACCCGGCAAGCTGTTCCTTGAAACGCGAAAGGATTTTCACGCACTGAATCTGCGTGTCGAGCGAGATGGTTCCGCCCGTAAAAACGTCGCGTCCCAGCGAAACGGGAAGTTCGGCGCGGTCGAGAATATTTCTTTTTCTGTCTTCGGCGAATTCGGCAACAAGGAGACGAATCCCTGTAGAGCCGATCTCAATGACTGCCTCAGGGGTTGCCATATCGTAAGCTCCTGATATTACAGCTTGTCAATCAGCATCGAGCACTTACCCGACGGAATCGGCAATGTTTTTTTCTTCTGATCAAGAATATTAATTGTGAAATAATAAAGCTTCTCGCTTTCCATCTGGATTTCCCAGCCGCGCGGACTTTTGTTGCTCAGAATCGTAATAAGATTCCGTTTGAGCGACAGGTTTTCGATTCCCATAATCTCGAGGTTCGGAATAATCCAGTCGACGGTCTTGCGCGGCAGACTGATTGAAAGACCTATGACGTTCTCGATCATAAGCGCAATCGTCGAAAGCCCCGTCGTTATTAAATAATGCGGACGGGGAAAGTTCGCATCTTTCGCCATCGACGCCCGGCCTTCCCTGCACGGAAGATACGCTTCGTACAAATCGCCTTTCTCTTTCGGATCGTTCGGTATGAGCGCTTCGAGAATATAGTACAGATGTCTGATCGAACATTCCCGCGCCAGCTCGTACCGCTGATATTTTTCAAGACCCTTTATTACCATGAAGTCGAATGCCGGATAAACCGCGCCGCAGAAACCTTCGCCGCTTTCTTTAAATGAAAAGCTGTCGGCGGAAAGCGTCGGGAACGGATGATCGGTGCCGAACGTCGACGGATTGTTCAGATGCGCGATAAGCTGATCGGCTTTGTCGGCGTTCGGGATTTCGGCGAGAAGCGGCCAGAATCCGGCAATCGTTTTTTCAGGCAGACGCTTTTCGTCTTTGTCGAGATCGTGATAAAATCCCGTCGAATTATCCCACATGAGCGAGTTGATTCTCGTCTTGATTGAAAAATACATGCGGCGGTACTGGAAGCTCAGGTCCTTGTCGTTCAATATATCGCCGAGTGCGGACATGTGGGATGCGTTGATCGCCATCGCCGAATTGAAATCGATAGGATAGAAGCATCCGTCACGCGGCGCGTTGAACATCGTGCTTGCGGCTGCGGGGACTGCGTACAAACCGTTCGGCTGTTTGAACGTCCGGTCTATCCATGCCATATACTTTTCAAGCTTAGGCATTATTTCCTTGATGCGGCGCTTGTTCGCGGATTTATGGTATAAGTTGAATTCCGCCCATGCAAAAAGCGGCATACCTATCCCTTCGGGATTAGCACGCGACGTTACGGGCTGATTCGTTTTCGTATCGTATTTCCAGCGGATTGCGCCGTTTTCTTCCTGACGCTCGTAAAAATAATCTATATTCTGATTCGCGTTGTAATTGCGGTTTGAATACACAAGGAAAAAGGATGAGAAAATCGACTCAAACTGGTCGATAATGCATTTATTTCCTTCCGGATAAAGGAAATAACCGTTCGGAGCCACTTTTCCCGAAACCGGATCAATCCAATAATCGGCAAGCATTGCCCACGTTTTGTTGTAAATATCTACAAAATCCTGATCATAAAAATGGATTTTGGGGAAATCATGCTTATTCACAAAAACTCCTACAAACTGTTTTACAGACAGTTATTCACAGTATATCATATTTTAGCAAAAAACGTTACACTTTCATAGCTTTTTTTGCAATGCACGGAGTTTTTTACAATGTATCAGTCTTTTGTATATCTTGAGGTGCGTATTCTGCTGCCTCCCGTATCAGAAGTTTTTTCTCTAAGCGGAAGCGATGAAAAAAGCCGTAAAGTCACGGTGAACAGCGGGGTTATGCGGCGCGTTTTTACGCTCGCACGCTCTCTGGGATGCTGCATTCCCGAAAACGCGTCCGTGGAACGTCTCACGGGAAATATCGTAAAACCGACGAACGGCCGCGCACTGACGGATTATTCCGTAAAAGTCGCCGAGGGCGGTTCCATGAACATCATGTTCCACTGCCGCTCGAAAACGATTCACATAGAAGAAGTCCGGATTGAAGAAGACACGGGACGGCTCACGCACGCGGAAGGAAACACCCGCATGGATTTTACGTGGGCAGGATGCCCGAGCATCCGCGTGCATACGACGCCGTCGTTCGAAACGGGAGAAGAGGCGCAGCTGTTCCTCGACGAACTGCGAAGGCTTACGGAATATCTGCACCTGACGAACGAAAACGCGGACGGAGCAATCCGCTGCAACGCATTCGTCGCACTCTCCGAATATCCGGAGCTGCCGGATTATTACGTAAAACTGCGCAATCTCAACTCGTTCAATTTTGTGCGGAAGGCGATCAACAGCGAACTTACCCGTCAGGAAAATCTGCTTACAAACGGGGAAATTGTCGGAAGCGAAAGCAGGCTCTGGAACGAAACGAAATCCTGTACGCAGTTTTATCAGGCGCGCGCGGAAGTCGTCCGCCGGTTCGAGCAGCTGAATCCTCCGCAGCTGATTCAGCTCGCACCGCTTGAAGCTCAGCTGCTTCAGGACGAGCCGCCTGTAGAACTGCCGGAAGCGCGGCGCAGACGAATCAAGGAGCAGTACGGAGTTTCGCGGCTGCGTTCGGAATTTCTGTGCGACGACAAGGACCGCGCGGATTTTTTCGAAGCCGCTGTGCGCGCCGGCGCCGAGCCGCTTACGGCCGCCCACTGGATCGCGTCGGAAATAACAAGACTGCTCAATCAAAACGGACAGAAAATTTCGGAACTGAAGATTACGCCCGAGCATTACGCGTACATAATCAAAAAACTCGCCGCCGGGGAAATACACAGCGCAACAGCGAAACACCTTCTGCAGTCGTCGTTCAAAACGGGGGCCGCGCCGTCAGGGCTGCTCAAAACGCTTCATCTCACCGAAATTTCCGATGAGAAAGAACTGCTGCCGTACGTGCGGAAGACCGTTACGGAAAACAAAAATCTGTGCGACCGTCTCAGAAACGGCGAAATGGCGCCGCTCGAATTCCTCACCGGGGAAGTGATGAAAGCGACGAACAACAAAGCGGTGCCTCAGATTGTTAAATCGCTCATCAAGCGGGAACTCAACATCAGCATCGTGTACATTCTCGCAATGGGCGGAGCCATATCCGCAGTCCGTCACGAGGACGGAACTGTTATGAGCGGCGACTCGAACATACTGCGGACAATGGCCGACAGGTGCGTTCCCGGTATTCCGGTGCAGGTGATTTCCGTCGGACAGTTCCTCAGCGAGGAACTGGAACCGGGAGACTGGGCGTCGCTTATTGCAGAAATTTCCGCGCGCATCAACGCGGGAATCGCGAACGGCATCGTCGTCACGCACGGACGGGATACGCTTTCATACACATCCGCGCTGCTGTACTGGCTCTTCTCCGACGCACAGGTACCGGTGGTCCTCACCGCGTCGTCTTCGCTGCCGGGAGAATCGACCGAGGCGGAGGAAAATCTGACGCTCGCAGTAAAAACGGCTGCGGAGAAAAAGACGGGCGTGTACGTCGCGTTCGGCGGGAAAATTCTGTCGCCCCTCAACCTGCGCTTCGAGCGCCCGACGCGCGACGGTTTCCGCAACTGGAATTTGAGCAGACAGGTGTTCACGGAAAGCGGCCCCGTCGCAACGCAGTTCGCCGACATTTCCGAACCTGACCGCGACGTTATGGAGCGGCTTCTTACCGAAGCATCAGGGAAAATGCTCATCTGCCGGCTCTACCCGGGATTCCGCAGCGACTTGTATAAAAAAATGATTGAGGAACAGATTCACACCGTTTTTCTGGAACTGTACGAAGCGGGGACGGGAGACATGCGTTCCAACGATTTCTCGCTCAAGCCGCTTCTCATGTACGGAAAACAGAAAAACGTCCGCTTCTACTGCACGTCGCAGCAGGAAACGAACGTCGCTTTTTCACAGTATATTACGTCGCTGCGCGTCTGGCGCGAAGGGGCCGTCCCGATGGGATATCTCACGACGGAATCGGCCGTTGCGCTGTACCTCGCGTGTTCGCTCGTGGCCGACTCGACGGCCGAACTCGACGAACTCATGGAAACGTACGGCAATCAGTACAGCGAAAAATAGCCTAATCGGCTTCTTCCGCCGAAGTATTGCCGCTGGACATCGGAATATCCCCTTCGGGGAGAGCGTTCGCGGGCATGTTTGAAGACTCCGGTTCTTTAATAACGCGGCCGGAAGAATCGGTTTCCGTAAACGTACTCTTTTCCTCCGCTTCCTTCGCGGCAGAGGAATACGTAAGGCGGATTTTTTCAAGCTGCGACTTCTGGCGCGACTTAAGCAGCAGCGTTCCCGAATCAGAATTGTACACATACCCCGATGAATTGTACGTCTCAAAACGCGGATCGGTTCTGAACGCCATGTCGTAAATATAAATCGACCTGAACGGTCTGATTCCGTTCACAAACAGATAGTGGGTGTATGTTTGCGGGAAGTCTATCGTGATGGTGATTGTTCCGAGGGTATCTTTTTCATACTTCAGGCCCGAAGCGCACGTCCATGCGTATACGGGCTGTCCGCTTTCGACTCCGAGAAGTACAAAATGCGGATAATAAGGATTGTTATGAATAATAACCGGATAAATATCTGCGAGCGTACGCAGATCGAATGACGCGCTTCCCGCAAGATACGAATTAATAATAAAATATCCTCCCTTCGTGAGCGCCTGATTACCGACTGCCTGTCCGTATCTGATGAGCGCGTCTCCGACTTCCGCCGCCTGCACGACGGAAAGGAATGTGCCGTTTTCCGAAACAATGATATTCTTACCGTCGACGGCGCATGAAGAGGCGATTTTATCGACGCACTTTTCCACTGCCGGGAGCAGAATCGACGCAAGCGCCGAGTTCTTAGCAAAAAGTGTGTCGTACGTGCGCAGAATATCCGCGGCCTGCATGACGGTGAGCGTTTTTCCGTCCGCGGCAGCGCCCGTGGCGAGAAGCGTTTTTACTGCGTCCGAGTCGGGATGTATGACCATGTAATCGGCGAGACCTTCGGCGGCGAACGACGACAGCGTGTTCCGCGCAACTATGTCGCGGTAGTTGCTCATCTGCCGTTCGAGGGATTTGTACATTGCGGCAAGCGAATCGAAATACGGAGCGGAGAGATACGTCCGCTGCACGCCCTTTTTAAACGACGACGGAACCGCGTCGAGCGCTTCGTTGTACCTGCCCTTCTTCGCCATATCCGCGACAAAGGAAACAGCAGCCTGTTCCGTCACCGAAGACGCATTCTGCGGAAGCGAATTGAACGCCGTAATAAGATTCTGTTCGAACGCGCTGATAGTATCGTTGTATTCCGAAACGTCGGCGCCTTCCATATCGGCGACGGCTTCGAACGAGAATGTTTTCGTTTTATCGAAGAAGACATACGAAGCCGTGTCGGTGTCGTCCGTGAGCGCGAGCGTGCTCGGATCTATTCCCGCCGCGGAAAGTTCCCACCGGCTGCTGCGCATCCCGATCTGCAGATTCGTATCCGACTGGCTTACGACGGTAGAACCGTTCATGAGCCGATACGGCAGATAAAAAGCGAATACGTCGGACGGCAGAACGGCCTTAATGGAAAGATGAGCCTTCGGTGTGTCGTCGGTCAGCGAAAAACGGAGTATGATGTTTCCGGTAAACGTAAATTCGCAGGAAAGCGGACTCTTTTTTCCCCATGAGACAAGAGAGACGTTTCTTTTTGTGTTCGTTCCCAGATATGTTACGGCAGCGGAATGTTCATCGTCCGAAAGAAATGAAATTCCGTTAAACGACACGAGCATTTTATTCTTAAGCACAGGCCTGCCGTCCGCTGTCTTCGCTTCGGCAAGAGAGACGTGGAGATTTCCCAGTTTTTCTGATATAACTGAATCACTTCTAAATTGAAGGATAAAAATGCCGACAATAACAGCGGCATACACTATAAGAAGCCCTAATGACTTCTTTACAATATTAGTATACATTGGTAGCAGTTTAGCTAATGACGGCAGGAATTTCAACTGTCCTGATTTTGAGAAACATATGCATCAAGGAAAGTGGAATGAAAAAACTGACTTTATCTGCAACTATCGTTCTGATTCTCGTATCTGTCTTATCGTCATGCGGCAGTACTCCGAAACAGGAAAAACAGCCCGTACTGCAGCAGGAAAGCGATGCCGGACAACAGGGAAAAAGTGAAACATCTGCCGCAGAAAGCGGAGCCGCAGCCGTAAATCAGCCGGAACCGGTACAAAATGAAGAGAACCCCGCAGAAGCGGCTCAGGTGCAGGATCCGCCGGACGTGTCTTTTGCGAAAAAGCTTAAAGAATATCTGGATAAAGACGATATGGCCGGAGCGCTCGCCTCGTTCGACACGATGAGCGACGCTCTCAAAGACGACACGGACCTGCAGATACTTCACGCATCCCTGCTTGTTTCAGCCGGACGCGGAGCGGAAGCTGCGGAAATAGGCAGCGCGCTGCAGGAAAAAGACGGCAAAAACATCAGTGTGCTTGAGCTCAACGCGCAGATAGCGGCGGTGAACGGAGACAAGAAAAAATCGAACGAACTGGCAGGTCAGATTCTTGCAGCCGACCCGTACAACGCTTCCGCCAATATTCAGCTGGCACAGCAGCAGGTTCTGCAGCGCAAATACAAAATCGCGTACAACTACTATAAAAAAGCGCTCACGAACGACCCTGATAACGCCGACGCGCTGTTCGGCTGCGCACAGATGGCGTATTATCTCGACAATCTCGACGAATCAAAAGCGACGTTCCAGAAAATTCTCGACAGAGACGGCACGAACGCCGGCGCGCTTGCATATATGGGAAAACTGTCTGCCGAGCAGGAAAAATACGTCCAGGCGACAAAATACATTCAGGATGCGATCAAATACGCTCCGGACAACTACAGCTTCTACCTGGACCTCGGAACGTATCAGCGCAATCAGGAAAATTACGGCGAGGCTGAAAAAGCATGGACAAAGGCGGTCGGACTTAACCCGGATTACTTTCTTGCATACGCATACCGGGCCGGTTTGTACAATGAAATGAACCGCTACGCCGACTCTCTTGCCGATTATTACAGCGTCGTGAAAACGAATCCGAAGTATTATTACGCCTACGAGGAAATAGGAATGCTCGAATGGCACGAAAAAAACTGGGCAAAATCGCGGGCAGGTTTTACGAAGGCGCTTGAGTTCAGCAAGGATAACTATTCCTACAAACTGATGGTTGCAGCGACGTATCTTAAAGAAAAGAATACGGTCGAGTGCAAAAATTTCCTCAAAACGGCCATGAGAAACATGGATACGACGTCGGTCGAATACGGCATGATGCGGTTGTACAACGATCAGGGAGGAATCAATGCGGAAAACGCGATTCTTCCGAAAATCGATAAAATCGAAAAGACAACGCCCCGCGGAAAAATGTGGTTTTACATGGGGTTGTACTATGAGCTCAAGGGCTCGCAGAAACTTGCGGAAGAGTTCTACACAAAAATCATGAACATGCAGACGCCTATGTTTTTCGAATACGAACTCGCGGAATGGGGTCTCGGAAAATGAGTCAGACACAAAAATCATTGTCCCTCAACGGGAGGGAAATCACGCTGCTCGGAACGGCGCATATTTCAAACGAAAGCATCGCGGAAGTCTCCGGAACAATCAGAGCGATGAAACCTGACTGCGTCGCCATCGAACTCGACGAAAAACGCCGCGAATCGATGACTGATTCCGACGCGTACCGCAGCCTCGACGTAATCGCCGTGCTCAAACGGAAGGAAGGTTTCCTTCTCCTCGCGAATCTTGTGCTTGCGTCGTTTCAGCGACGCATGGGGCAGAACGTCGGCGTAAAACCGGGCGACGAAATGCTTGCCGCTATGAAAGCTGCGGAAGAACTCGGCATTCCGTCGGTCATGGTTGACCGGCCGATCGCCGTCACACTGCGGCGCGCATGGGCGAAAAACTCGTTCTGGGGAAAAAGCAAACTCATATCCGCAATGATTGCAAGCGCGTTCGATAAAGAGGAAGTTTCTCCCGAACAGATCGAGGCGCTCAAAAAATCGAACGAGATGGATTCCATGATGGCGGAACTCTCCGACTATCTCCCTGCAGTGAAGGAAGTGCTCATAGACGAGCGCGACAGGTATCTGGCCTGCCACATCTGGAATGCGGCCGGAAACAACGTGATCGCAGTGCTCGGCGCGGGACATCTTCCGGGCGTCCAGGCGCATCTTGAAAAAATCGCCGCAGGGGAAGAATCGACTGATACGACGGAAATCAGCGAAATTCCCGAGAAAGGCGGCGCCGCAAAATACGCCGGCTGGATAATTCCGACTCTCATCGTCGTGCTCATCGCATTAGGTTTTATCTTCGGCGGACGGGGTACGGGAAGCGCAATGGTAGGCAGCTGGATTCTGGTGACCGGAACGTTCGCTGCGATCGGCACGCTTATCGCCGGAGGCCATCCGCTCACCATACTTACCGCGTTCGTCGGCGCTCCCATAACGTCGCTCAGTCCGTTCATCGGCATAGGCATGCTCACCGGAATCGTACAGGCTGTAATCTGCAAACCGAAAGTTTCCGACATGGAAACGATTCAGGACGACGTCATGAAACTGAAAGGGTGGTACAGCAACAGGATTCTCCGCGTACTGCTCGTGTTTCTGCTGTCGTCGATAACCGGTTCAATAGGAACATTTGTCGCGGGAGCCGGCATACTGAAGGCGCTCAGCAGATTCTTTTCAAAAATAGGCGCGTGGTTTTTGGGGGTGTTTGCAAAATAATTGCGGCGGACAAACGTTTCCGGAACGTGTCCGGCTTTTGAATTCGTTTCGTGCGTTTATTTCAACACAGTTCCCACAAAATCGCGGGCGCCGTTCATAAATGATACGGCATCCATCGCTCTCTTAGCCTGTCGCTGAAGCATAGTCACGGCAAGAAGACCGCTTCCCGTCTGAATCATGATGCCCTGTTTTTTGTCGAACGACACGACGGTGCCCGGCTGCGCAGTTCCGCCGCCGTCTGCAGAATGAGCCGTAAGTATGCGCAGCGGTTCGTCCTTTTCCGTCGTCCAGCAGCCCGGCTCGGGCGTGTATGCGCGGATCTGCGCGTCTATCTCAGCGGCCGTACGTGACCAGTCTATGCGGCCGTTTTCCTTCGTGATTATTCCGGTGTACGAGGGCATTCCCGTCTGCGGTGTGCCGTGAGGGAGCATTCCCGTTTCCGACACGGTTTCCAGTATGCGGCGGATAAGAACGGCACCGTGTCCGGCACTGTAATCAAGCAGGGAGCCGGCCGTTTCCATGCCGTTCAGACGAACAATTTCCTGCGCCAGAATATCGCCCTCGTCCATTTCCTGTGCGATTTTCTGCACCGTAACGCCGGTTTCGCTGTCCATATTGAGGACAGCGGCGTTTACGGGCGTACAGCCGCGGTATTTCGGCAGCAGGGACGGATGAAGGTTAATGCCGCCGAACCGGAACAGCGAGAGAAATTTCGGGCCGAATATGTGACCGTATGCAAAGCACACGAGAATATCGGAATTGACTGCGGCAATCTGTCCCCGGGCCGCAGCATCGAGATGCTCCGGCGTAAAAACGGGGATATTTTTTTCCTGAGCAAACCTGGCAACCGGCGTCGGAATAAGTTCCTTATGCCTTCCCTGCGCGCTCGGCGGATTCGTCAGAACGCCGGCAATCCCGTAACCGGATGCTGCGGCATTTTCAACCAGCAGCTCCAGCGTCTTCGCAGACGGTTCAGGACTTCCCGCATAAAGTACATGCACCACTACGGATTTTCCTTTGCGGTTTTCTTTGCACCCTTCGCAGCAATTTTTGCCGCAATGCTGCGTTCCTTTGCTTCCTTCTCTGCGTGCTTTTTGACGGCACGTTCCTCCCGCTTTTTGAACTGCTCCTTCGTTTTTTCCGCAAACTCCGAATCGCCGCGGTCAATAAACAGAATACCGTCAAGATGATCGTACTCATGCTGAATGACGCGGGCCAGAAGACCGTCGGCCTCAAGCGTAAAAGGCCTGCCGTTTTCATTAAGCGCCTGCACCGTTACTTTTGCAGGGCGCTTTATCGATTCCCATACGCCGGGAATCGAAAGACATCCTTCGTCGTAATCGCTGAGCTCTTCGGAAGTCGCAATAATCTGCGGATTGATGAACACGCGGCGCACATTGTCGTCCGCAATTACAACGAACAGACGGATCGGCCGGCCGACCTGCGGACCGGCAAGGCCGACGCCGTCCGCTGCAATCATAGCCTCGAACATATCGTCGGTAAGCTTCCTGATTTCATCGGTTACTTCCGCAACTGGTTCGGCCTTTTCGCGGAGCACCTCTTCACCAAGTTTATATATCTTTATCAAAACAAAACCTCACCTATAAAATATACCAATTATAACCGGATTCGTGCAGCGTGCGCGTGAGCCGCAAGCCCTTCCGCATCGCCCAGATGTCCGGCAGCTTCGGCGCTTTTTCTGACGCCCGCAGCGCCCGGCACCGTACGAAGCGTCGTTACCGTCTTGAGAAAACAGCGCACGCTCAATCCGCCGGTAAAACGCGCAGAACCGGACGTAGGCAGCGTGTGGTTGAGCCCCGCCGCGTAATCGCCGAAAACTTCCGCAGAACTGTGTCCGATGAACAGCGAGCCGTAATTATGCACGAGCGCCTGTACCCTGTCGCGTTCGGCGCCCTCTTCCATTGCAAGTTCAAGATGCTCGGGCGCTTTGCGGTTCGCAAATTCCGCGGCCTGTTCGAGCGATTCCGTAATGATGATGCGCCCGCAGTTTCGTATGCTCGCTTCCGCCGTAGCGCGCGTCGGCAGCACTGCAAGCTGCTTTTCTATTTCAGCCGCGACCTTTTCGGCAAGAGCCCGGTCGGAAACGGCAAGTACCGGCTGCGCGACGACGTCGTGCTCGGCCTGTGCAAGAAGATCGGCTGCGACCCACCTGGGATTTGCGGAACTGTCCGCGATGATGAACACTTCCGTCGGACCTGCAAGCATGTCTATGCCGACGGTACCGTACACTTCTTTTTTTGCAGCGGCGACGAATTTATTTCCGGGGCCGACAATCACGTCGACGGCGGGAATCGTTTCAGTGCCGAACGCCATTGCGGCGACAGCCTGAGAACCCCCGCATGCATAAACGTGTTTTACCCCGCAGATATAGGCCGCAGCCATTATACCTTCGTCGGCATACGGTTTTCCGCCTTCAAAAGGGTCCCCGGGGATTTCCGCACCTGATTCCTGCGCGGCAGCCTTGTCGTCGGGATGCACGCGCGGCGGCGTACAGAGCACTATGTCTTCAACGCCTGCGGCGACAGCCGGCGTCACCGTCATGATTACCGTAGAAACGAGCGGAAAACGGCCGGCCGGCACATACACACCGGCATGCTCGACGGGAATCGTCTTCTGACCGGTAAAGAGCCCCGGTTCGAGCTCAATCTCAAAATCGTCGAACGATTCTTTCTGTCTGAGTGCAAAGCGCAGTGCAAGGTCATGAGAGTAAACAATCGACTTATAAATATCAGGTTTTTCCTGCTCCATTCCGGAGGCTGCCGCCTCCAGCTCGCCCGCGGGAATCTCAAAAGAAACAGGGTCCGATACATCAAATTTTCTGCAGTAGTCATGAAGCGCTTTGTCGCCGTATTTTTTAACATTCTCAATGACAGCCTGAACCGTCTCGCTGGAGCCGGTAAACGACCGCGGCGCAAAAAAATCATTCTCAACTTCATCCGCATTCTGTATCTTTATCATCATAACCACCTTATCCAACCACTGAGCGACACGGACGGCGCGTCGTCCTTTCTGCAATGTGATTTTTACATGGATGTAAAAATCACATTATTATTCCTTATGACGCTTATCGAGTTCGTCGTACACGTCTTTCCACGTAACGCCTTCCTTATACATGAGCACGTTCATGAAGTAGAACAAATCGGCGGCCTCCCAGACAACGTCCTGTTTCGTTTCCGCCTCATTGCAGAGTTCGTCCGCTTCTTCTTCAATTTTTTCCCGCACACGTTTGTCGTCGAGCGTCGCAGTATATGAACCCGGCCTCGGGTTTGCAAAACGGTCCGCAATCACGTCGTACAGTCTTCCTGCCGACGACACTTCGTCGGGCGCACTTCCGAAACACGAGAACGAACCGGTGTGGCACACGCCGCCGTGAGGAATGACCGTCGCAAGAACAGTGTCGCGGTCGCAGTCAGCACGGACCTTCACCACTTCAAGATAATGTCCGCTCGTCTCGCCCTTCGTCCACAGCGTACTGCGCGTGCGGCTCCAGAACGTAAGTTTTTTCGTCTCAAACGTCTTTTTGAACGATTCCCGCGATCCGTATCCCATCATGAGAACCTGTCCGTTGACATTCTGCGCAATCACAGGTACAAGCGGAACTTTATCCCAGTTAAGACAGGCAGTAAAAGCATCTTTCAGAGAAACAACGCCTGTATACAGCGCCATGCCGAGCTGTACGTCGCAGCCGAGTTTTTCCAGATTGCTGATTTCCGCAACTGACGACACTCCGCCCGCCGCGACAACACGGCATTTAACCGCATTACGGAGCTCCTGTACAAGGCGCATATCGGTACCCTTCATGCATCCTTCCTTTTCCACGCAGGTAAACAGAAGCTCGCTGCAGTATTTTTCAGCCTGCTTCGCTCCCTCAACGAGCGGAACGTCTATCGTTTCAGTCCAGCCCTGTACCGCGATTTTTCCGTTGATTGCATCCACGGAAATGATGATACGCTGCTTTCCTACAGCCCCTGCAAGTTCGTCGAGAAATTCGGTGTTGAGCACCGGCTCGCCGGGCTTCGGGTCTTTCTTCCATGCAGCCGAACCGATGATGACCTTTTCCGCTCCGAGTGCAACAAGTTCTTTCGCGCGCTTAACATCGCGGATTCCGCCGCCGGTACGAACGTTTCCCTTATGCAGCAGACTTTTAAGAAGCGGCGTATTCACCGTGTTGCCCTTTTCATCGCGGTTACCGAGCGCCGCATCAAGGTCGATGACGGCAACTTCGCCGTACATATTGAAATCGGCGATAAGCGCATCAGCATCGTCGCGCTGAAGCATGAGCGTTTTTCCGTTTTTAAGCTGGACGACGTGACCGTCCTTGAGGTCTATAGAAGCGATTACCATGAAGCCAGTTTAGCAGAAAGAAACGAAGTCTGCAATTAAAATAAACGTATGGTAACTATACATGAAGTAACACAATTTCTTTTAGAAAAGTTTGCTTAGTTACCTCATACAGAAAAATTTTCCGCTCCGCTACCCATTTTTCTGTATACTGAATAAGCATACTGTTACTGTAAATCGGTACGTCTGAAATATTTACCGTACATTTCCCCCGTACTGTTTCTCCAGTTTCCGTCTGCAGTAAATGAACGCCGGAATAAGAAAGAAATCAGCAAGCAGCCATGCGAACGGAGAAGCAAGACCCGCGCTGATAAAGCCGAAACGCGGCACCATAAAAATCCCCATAAGCGAGCGTGCAATCATCTCGAATACGCCGGACAGAACGGCAAAGCGGCTGAATCCCATCCCCTGAATCATAAAGCGCACGATGTTCACGACCGCGAGCAGAACGTAACACGAACTGTTTTCGAGCAGGAATATCCACGCGCTTCTGATTATCGCCGTTTCCGATTTATCCATGAACAGCATGACCAGATTTTTTCCGAAAAAAAGATACACGAAAAACGCCGCGACTGAATACACCGACGCAAGAATCATGCTGTCCCGTACGCCCACTCCGAGCCTGCTGATTTTGCCGGCGCCCGTATTCTGTCCGCCGTACGTCGCCATCGTCGTACCGAGCGAATCGAACACGGTGCAGAAAAACTGACTCACCTTCCCCGCTGCCGTACATGCGGCGACTGCGTCAGAGCCGAGCACGTTCACCGATGACTGCAGAATGACACTGCCTATTGCCGTAATGGAATACTGCAGCCCCATCGGCACGCCGACACCGCAGAGTATACCGCAGTGCTTCAGATTGAATGTACGCTCGTCCCCCTGCGGCCGTATGATATCGAACTTTTTCAGCATATAGATGAGACAGGCGGCTCCGGATACTCCCTGTGAAATGACGGTCGCAAGAGCTGCACCCTGCACATCCCATCCGAATACGATGATAAAGATGAGATCAAGCGCGATGTTGAGCACCGCCGAAAGCACGAGAAAATATACCGGCGTTCTGCTGTCGCCGAGCGCGCGGATGATGCCCGACACCATATTATAGAGGAAAATAAGCGGAATGCCTGCAAAAATGATTCTGATATATCCGTCGGCGCGGTCCACGATGTCTTCCGGCGTCTGCATAAGCAGCAGCAGCGGGCGGCAGAATACGACCGTGAGCACCGTCATAACAACTGAAAACACAATACAAAGATATACCGTATTTGCAATATATCTGCGCATCGTCGTATAATCCTTCGCGCCGAAACGCTGCGCAACAGGAATAGCGAATCCGCTGCAGACACCCATAACAAAACCTATGATAAGAAAATTGACGGCCCCGGTAGAGCCGACTGCCGCAAGCGCCTGTACGCCGAGACATTTTCCGACGATTACCGTATCGGTCACATTATATAACTGCTGGAACAGATAGCCGAGCAGCACAGGTATTGAAAATTCAAGGATAAGCGAAAGCGGCTTCCCTTCAGTAAGATCTTTTGTCATGCAACACTCCACACAACTCCCGCACGAGTAATCTATCGAATTCTCTTTTCTTTTACAACATATTGGTGTATATTTAATTGTGTACAATTTATTCTGACTTTTACGGAGGTTTATTATGGAAATCACGCTGACCGGAGAAAACTTCAAAAGTGAAGTACTTGATTCAAAATTACCTGTTCTGGTCGACTTCTGGGCCACATGGTGCGGTCCGTGCCGGATGATGGGCCCTATCGTCTCTGAAATCGCGGAGGAAAAAAAAGGCACTCTTAAAGTAGGCAAAGTAAACGTGGACGAACAGGAAAGCATCGCCGCTCAGTTCAACATCATGAGCATTCCGACTTTCATTCTGTTCAAAGACGGAAAACCTGCGGGTCAGGTTGTAGGCGGCAGAGGAAAAGACGATCTGCTCAAGTCGCTCGGGGTGTAATAAAAGGCCGGTCACTGCGGAACGTATATAGAGATGAGCAGTGGCCGGGAGACAGATTCTGTCATTTACATTTTTCCTCATACTTCTTGTATAATTCAGGGTAATCGTACTGTAGCGTCGACCAGAAATAAACAGACAGCTGTATGAGGTATTTTTTCAGCTCGCACATTGCTTTAACGGGCTTTATCAGTTCTTTATTATTGCTGTATCCCACGGAAAAACATTCTCCACCGCATGCATAACGAGCCCAGCATTTTTCACAGTAACTGATTTTATCAGCATAGTAACACTTGAATTTTTCTTTCATTTCGGGGCGTATACCATCGCGTATATTTCCGAGTACTTGAGAAGAATTGTTTACAAAAACAGGACATATCATTATATTTCCTGCAGAATCCACAGCTATTGAACTCAATCCCGAAGAACAGCGGTAGAACAGACGTTTATGCCGTATAATAATTCTAAGGAACCTTATAAAATAATCCTCTCCGTTCAATAAGACAGAAACAATTTTCTCATCACCATCCACTATTCGTTCAATCAACCAAAGACAAAATTTATTATACGATTTTTTGATCGTATCAATATTATTCATTGTAATTGCGCCGTCTTCATCAGGAAGCAACCGGACCGGTTTCATGCCGACAGCTTCCGGTCCCAATTTATAAAGCGTTTCAAAAATTTTAATCAAGTTATAATTATTCCCCGAATAAGTTGCCGCAAGCCCGAAATACTGTTTATTCTGCATACCATCGATATTTTTAATAACCAGATCATAGTCCAACCCATTCCGTGCCCGGCAGCTTTCTTCCCGTGAGCCGTCAAGGCTGACACCGTATAAAATCATATTTTTCTTCAAGATGCTGCTCACCTCAGGAGTAAGCAGCATTCCATTTGTTGCAAACTGAGAAAAAATATTAATATTATTTCTCTGCTTTACCTGCAGTACATATTCATTAACTTTCAGAATAAAATCAAATCTTAATAAAGGTTCTCCCGCACCTGTAAAATCAACAATGACACGGCTGTCAGGGGCTGCGAATTTTGTAATAAAGAAATCTATTGCAGTTTTTGCTGTTTCAACGGACATATCATATTCCGTTGTTTTCACAGTACTAAAACAATAAGAACATTTCAAATTACATCGAAGAGTAGGGATTAATTTCAGATAATAATCTCCGAATTGCAGATTCGTCGGCTCAAATTTACAACGCCGTGTTATAATGCCCGCGTTCCGGATTTCTTTAATCTTATCCAAGGTCAATTCTGTTTCATTCTTTCCATACTTGCGCACAACGAGTTCCGAACAATGTCCGGATTCCAAGTCTGTACCATCAATTAATATATCTCGCGCACAATCAGTCAGCGGGAAATATGAAAGTGTCGAAGCACTATAAAGAAAAGTATTGCCCATAATTGTAAAAACTGCACAATCAAAAGGTTCCGGACAGGTACACGTATTCTTCATTTTATCTGACTCCTCATCCACTGGTAATACCACAATGTATCTTGAGTATTCTCCTCAATACATTCGGCAGTGAAATGCTGCGATTCTGCCTGCAGAACATCCATCTTAGTACAATTCCCCTGTGCAAACCGCGTCTTTGCATCCCTATAAAATGCCGATCTGGTTGCCTCCATGAGACGGGCTTTTTCAAGCTGCATTTTACTTATTTCTATCATTTTGCAATAATACGTATACGATTTTTCGTTTTCCTTCAGCTCATTCTGCAATTCCAGCTCATATATGCTGTGGTTCAATTTATAGTTTTCATCAAGTACTTCTTTCTTACCTGAGGACAGGGAAGAAAAACTGACGGATGCTGTCACAGACCACGCAAGTGCACCTTTTTCTTTCAGTGCATCAATAAAATTACGGAACGAAACTGTCTCTGCTGTATCTGAAAAACTTCCACCTAAACTTACGGACGGTGCATTCGATTGTTTATTTAAGACATACAGTGCTTCAAGCTGTCCGATCTGTGCTTCCGTGATCTTCTTCTGTGGATTATAATCAAACAACGATATACCACAGGACGGCAGTTCTGAAAAATAATCTATATCGGAAATATCTCCACAGTACATGCAAAGATATTTTAACGCGGTCTCCCTCGAATCATAATATCCGTTAAGATCGTCCACATATTCCCATCTGTTATTTTCCTGTTCCCAGACTTTTGCGATTTCAAGATTTCCTCGTTCATAGGATTCCGTAAGAGAATCAATCAGTGTATCATATACATTTACAACTCTCTCAGTCATTCGTATAAGCCGTTCGTATTTCCGCAGCTGAATGTAATACGCCGTTACTGCCATAAGAATAGATTTTTCAGTCTGATTACGATTCTGTTTTTTCTGTTCAAGTAAATATTCCAGCTGTGCTCTGTATGGATCTTTCCCGTACCCCTGCATCCAATACGGACAAAGTCCCTGTGATAACGTAAGAGACAGAAACGGTTCCTGCGTGTATCCCGTATTGTCCGGAATTCCATCTTCAAAAATAGTGAGCAGAGACCTGTTTATTTCATATCCCATTTTCGTCGATAACGATAAACTGCCCGGAAATGTCTTCGACCACACTATTCCACCGTCCGCATAAGACGGATACCACAAGGTGGATTCATATGTGTCGTTAAACGATGACGAGACAGTGGTCGACATTTCCGGCTCATATTCAGTATTTATATACCTCAAAGAAGACGCAGCTTCCTGCATATAGATATCTGCCGTTCGAATATCAATACTGTACGACCTGCCCTTTTTCCAGAGATTTTCAAGAACAGTTTCCGAATACACTCTGTGTATGCTCATTTCTGAAAAGAAAACACTGTACATAACAATTTTATATAGTCTTCTTAACATTTCTTCCTTCTTTCAGTTCAATACAAAAAATCCATTTTCTTCAGAATAAAATAGAGAATCGTATTTGTCTCGAGAATGATCCGCGCATCTGTCTGAAGCCCGGCCCGTATAGGGAATGAATCTCCCTGCCTGTTTTTAAATTCTATCCGGTCAATATCCGCGTAGACGCAATAATATAATGAATTTGATTTATCCATCCGTATGTCAGGATCAATTGCGGTAATTCGACCTTCCGCACCCTGATATTCGAAAAAAGGAAAAGCTGTCAGACGATATTTCACTTTCAGATTTGTTCTTATTTTTCCTATATCTTTTGGCGAAATCTGCATTTCTACACGAAAATTTTTTAAATCATTCGGGACTATATTCAGGACATCCTTTTCCGACGCTACGTAATCGCCCGCATTTAGAGAAGAAATTTCCTGTACATATCCGTCGACAGGAGCATAAACAGAGAGATATTCAAACTGCCCGTCCAGTTTAGCTATCTCCTGAGCATTTTTCTCATATGAAAGTTCCAAATTCTTTTTTTCAGCATATAATTCTGCAATAAATTCTGCTTTGAAACTTTTAAAATCAGCCTGCGCAAGACGGTATTCGATTTCTCTCGCCTTTATATTTTTTTTGCTTTTCAACGAAGCTGGCTGTTCAAGTTCCTCTCTATAAAGCTGTAAGGCTTCTTCCACTCTTACAGCAAGCGTTTTCTGCTGCTGTAAATAATATTCGAATCGCGTATACGCCGCCGAGTCATTTTTATCTACGAAGTTCTTATTTTTATTATAGCTTTCAATAAGCTGTTCTATACCATTGAGACGTGTCTCCATATCTGTTTTCTCAGAAGCAAGATTTTTGCGCTGAGCTTCATATATAGAGGGATCAATTCTGTAAAGAATATCTCCTTTTATCACCTTCTCTCCGGGTTTGTAATCAAGTTCGATTATTTTTCCGGAAATGACATTTTTTACAGTCGAAGTATTTTCCTTTGTTCTTACAATCCCGTTTACTTTTACCACATCATCTATTTTTCCAAACAGTACAATGCAAACAGCAACGAGAACCAGTATACAAACTGTATAAAACAGAACGGACACTTCTCTCGGAACTTCAAGAAGAAAGAACTCCCGGGAATAAATCATGCTATTCTGATGCTGCAATACCAGTACTTTTTTCATACTGCGCACTCCATAATGTATAATATTTACCTTTCCGTTCGAGCAGCACCTTATGTGAGCCGTATTCCAACAATCTGCCTTTATCGAAGACAAAAATTATGTCACAATTTCTGATTGTCGAAAGTCTGTGTGCAACCATAATTACCGTACGTCCATGAACTTTATTAAAAATAGTATTCATAATTGCACTTTCGGAAACACTGTCAAGACTCGCAGTTGCTTCATCCAAAATCAGAAACTGAGGATTACGCGTAAGAATACGGGCAAGAGCAATCCGCTGCCGCTCCCCTCCGGATAGCGTTGTCCCCTGTTCTCCTACGATGGTATTGAATTTATCAGGAAGATTATCAATAAATTCAAAAGCCTGTGCAGCTTTTGCCGCGGCGGCGATCATACGGCTATCAGGAACAACTGTACCCCATGCAATATTTTCGCTGATCGTACCGCTGAATAAAAGACTCTCCTGAGGAACATATCCTATTTTTTCGCGATAAGAGCCGGTTTGATAATCATTTATATCCGTTCCACTGATACATATTTTTCCTTCTTCACAAGTGTAAAATTTCATAAGAAGTTTAAGAAGTGTCGTTTTTCCCGAACCCGACATTCCTACGAATGCAACTTTTTTCCCGGCAGGAATAGTAAATGAAACATTCTCAACAGCTCTGCCCCGTGTACCGTACGAAAAAGAAACATTCAGGAATTCTATATCACCGGAAAGATTTACAGCTTCCTCTTTTCCTTCATCCCCTGATTCTTCAGGAGTATCAATAATATCCGAAAGTCGTTCGGCAGAAACAAATACTTCCTGCCAGTACGGCTGCATTGTAAGCAGTCTGCTCAGAGGGCCAAGAAAAAAACCGGACAACGTGATAAAAGAAATAAGCTGCCCCAGTGTTATGGAGCCACCGAAAATCAGATAACTTCCGTACCAGTACAGCGCAAGTGTCCCGCAGCCGGAAATGAAACTCTGTAAAGCATTCTGACCATTTCCCAGTTTTCCCAGTGCCAGACTTTTTTCTGCCGCCTCAACGACACGCATTTCCGCGCGGCTGAACGCACGTTCCTCCGTTGCAAGTCCTTTTATAGTTGCAATTCCGTTTATGCTTTCATACATAGACGCATTCTTTTCCGCTTCCAACACGGCCCGCTGGCGTATTAAACGCTTGAAAGGACCCGTATATAACCATACGACGACAGACGATATAATAACAGGAACAATTGCAACAGGAAGCAGCGATGATCCCATTCTGCACAAAAAGAAAGCTCCTATGACAATCATAAAAGAATCTATCGCAATAGAAAGTGTGGTAGATGAAACAGCATTCCGTATTGTTTCCGTGTCGCTGATCCGGGAAAGTACCTCTCCCGTTTTTCTTGATGTAAAGAAAGACAACGGAAGATGCAGTAAATGACAAAAAAAATCACATAACAGTGTAACATCGACTTTTTCGCCCAAATACAGAATGATCTGATTCCTGCAAAATGTAAGAACTGTCTGAAAAACAAGAACAAGCAGATAACACAACGAGCACAAATTAAGCGTTGTCTTTATCTGCGAATATAAAACTTCATCTATCAGAAAACGGAAATAAAAAGAAATAAAAACTCCGAACAGTGAGAGCAGTATGCTTGCCGTGAGTATCTGCAGCACAAGTCTTTTATGAGGTTTCAACAACAACAGAAATCTGAGCAATATGTTTTCATTGTCCGAACCTTTCTCAAACGATGAATCCGGATGTACTATAAAAAATACTCCCGACCAGTCGGATAAAAAATCGACTTTTGAAAGTTTGCACAAACCGGTCGCAGGATCACTGGCATAGATATTTTTTTTCGTTATTTTATATACGACAACATAATGATCCGTATTTCTATGCAGGTGAAAGATTGCAGGCAGCGGTATATCTCCGGTCCGATTTTTATTAGTAGCCATAAGGCCTTTGCAGGACAGACCGTATTTTTCGGCTCCTTTTACGATTCCGTATCCCGAAGTCCCGGCTGTATCTGTCCCTGCTGCTGTCCGTATTTTGCGCAACGCAACACGTTTTCCGTAATACAGGAGAATTATCGACAAACATGCGGCTCCGCAGTCTGTTTCATCGTGCTGCAATACCTGTTTTATTTTCATTTTAAAGTTTCCCTTCTATATTTTATTCCCGCCCGATCAAGTTTTTTAAGTTCCTGTATATTTGAACATACAGGATTAAAACTTACATCGATAAAAGTAAACTGCCGGAGTAACAGTACAAGCGAAGTCGTATTTTCCGGTATACTTTGAACGATGATTGTTCCATTCGGTTGAACACGGCTTAATTGCATGAATTGTGCATTGACTGCTTGAAGACAAAACATACTGAATAAAACTGTCGAAAGAATTCCAACTTTCGTCTTCATTGTCGTTTCTCCTATGTCCTGTGAGGAAAGATGCAGGATGCATATAACAGAAATCAAAATAAAAAAAGAAAAAAATATTTTTTTTGATCATGATTAAGAATTCCCTTATTCCTCTATCCGTATAGATGCCAGAATCTTTTCCCAATTCTTCTGAAATTCCGATACGCTTTCCGGTAAATCGGGATTGTGTGATGCCATATCCTTATAGAAACGTGCAGGAGCATTTTTATCTGTCCAGTACCAGTCAGACCCCATTCCTCCGTTTTCCTCATACACAGCATATGAAGGGAGTCCCTTTCCCAGCGTTCCCGGAGGTGTACAATAAAGAAAGTCAAATGTAAAAACTTTATCATCACTGATGAAAATCAGTTTGTAACGCGGATAGTCCCATAGTTTTTCACTTTCAACATAAATTGAAAAAATATACTGTCTTGCTTTTTTATTATTCAGTAAAAATGATACTGTATCGCTGCTCCTGCTCATCAGGTACATAGCCCCGAGAGGAAATGCCCCTGATTGTATATCCGCTGCAACACCTTGGGCTGTTATACCCGGATGACGACTAATATATCCCTCAAAGAGATGATTGTTTTTTTCCTGCGCAGTAAAATATTCATCAATCGTCTCGGAAAAAACATACAGGGCATTCTTTTTTTCTTCCCGGGAAATTTCACGTGCATTTTCTTCTGTATAGGATGAAAAAATATTCGTATTTTCCGGACATATGTATGATATGGACTCTATATACCTTACTGTCTGCGCATAGATATTTTCACTGACGATTAGAAAAATAAGAAAGATAACAGGTACATATTTCATTTTTATTTTTCCGGATCTGTTGTAAACGAATTTAAAATCATTTCCCACGCTTTCTGAAAATTGATGACATACTCAGGCAGCGATGCTTTTTTTGCGGCCATATCTTCGTAAAATTGCTCAGGAGAATCTTTTGTACGCCAGTAATATGTATTTCCACTGGGAGACTCCTTATACTCCATATAATTCAGAAGAGGAAGGTTGTAAGTGTAGCCGTCAGTAAAATGCAGATCGTAAACGGTATCTCTCGTGAATACCCATAATCCGTAATAACCTATCGGGCTTGCCCAATCCGCTTCAATTTCGGTACTAAAATGCCAGCATAAAAATATATTGTTATTTTCTACCCATTTATTTTTACTTCCCCATATATTCGGTGTAAAAAAATCCAGTTTTCCCGCTTTTATAAACGGAATGATATCCGCCGCAGACATTTCGGGATTTGCGTTCAGAATATCATAAAAAAAAGGATTGTCACATAATTTCTTAAAGTATTCCTCTCTGGTTTCCTTTCCTACGTACAGGATATATTTCCCGTCTCTGAATGCAGTGTCTTCCCGCCTGTTGTCGGCATCCGTCCGATCCCATGTGGAATGAGGAACAAGAACTACGGAATCAGGGTAATGCAGTCTGTTCAGAAAGTCATTGTCGGACTGTTCTTCTGCAGGGAGCAGACTGGATATTAGTATGGTAATGGAAATAAGAAATATTTTTTTTGTCATATATACCTCCGTTTCAGTTCTGATAATCAAGATACCGGTACGGAGATTTTATTGTATCGGTAGACTTCCACTTGTATGTCAGCGTAAGGCTACTGACATCACCAGTTTTTCCCGTCCACGGGTCATAGTATTTACCGTTTCCGATATCGTTGAGAGTGCTGTCATTCAGGCAAAAATACAGCACCGCTTGAATTTACATAATATTCTTTACCGCCTTTCTGCATGCGAAGAATACCGTTTATTTCATCAAGAAATTCGTCGAACACCAGTGAGCAGACAGGCTGACCGTTTCTATCTTCCAAATATGTATGCCAGATACCATCTTTACCACGTCTTGATATTGCAAGTATGGTACTGCATGTATTTCCGTTTTCCAGAATCCAGTTTTCATATAAACTGCTTACAGCATCATCTGCTATTTCATATTTTCTGAAATTTTCATGAGATTCCGCCGGAAGATTTACAAATGCAGCTCCATCATAGATTTTCGAACATTGTTTAATTAGTATTTTACCGATTCTTATTCCTGCTGCATTTATGAGATATGATGAAGCAGCTTCTTCAGGATTGATAACCTGCCAGTATTTGTCTCCCTTATATTCAATCCATTTGTACATACATTTAATAACCGTAGTCCCTTTCCTGTCTATTACCCCTCTTTTTCCGTCTTTCACGGTTACAGCATACCCATGATCAAATGAATAACTTATTTCCGATTCAAATCCCGGAAATTCAGTGACACCTGCTGTATTTATATATGTGCATTGTCCCTTTTTCTTTTTACGTACAGGAGCACACTCTTCATTGAAATCTGCTGCCCAAGTAAGCCCCGAAAACAGAAAATCTCCTTTTTCATTAACAAAGCCGTACATGCCATTCAAATCCCGATAACGTGCCCAACCGTCAAATAACGGATACAATTCTTTTGCCTTAACTGAAAAAAGCAATTTGTTGTCTTTATTAACAAATCCCCATGTTATGTCATCAATTCTGACATTCGCTACATCGCCGGTAAACAATCCTGCATTTTTGTAAACTGCCGGTATAATTATCCTAAGATTTTCATCCACTATTCCCCATTTTCCGGAACTGCTTTTGAATGAACGATTAGTATAGACTTCGCTTGCAAGATTCCGCAGAGGGAAAAATACCAGCAATAATAAAGACACACAGTATATTGATCGTTTCATATTTTATTGCCTTATATTATAATAATCAAAATCATTATACCCATACGCATTTTGGAATGCACCAACAGAAGAATAGTTCTCAACAGAAGGTGATGAGGATGAATGTTGATATAATGTACAACTACCATCAGAATTAACGTCAATCAATGCGGAATGAGAAATATAATTATTTGTAGATTTATGCTCTGTCATTAAAACTACATTCCATCCAGAATCAGGGGTATTCGATGTTTTCCCTGCCAACAACTGTTCATGGTCATCTACATTATAATTTGCCGCATCACCCCATTCATCGGAAATATCATATCCAGCATCCTGTAGTACATTTTGGACCCAGATATCGCAGTCGTTTTCACCTTTTACATACGACTCATTACTATGATTATTAATAGAGTCGGCTATTGACTCGCTCTGAGAAGTATTTGTGTTTGTTCCGCTGCATGTACCCGCAGTATCACCTCCTGCCGGTAGTCCAGGATTCCCTCCAGTAGGATCATCCTTTGCTTTCGGTGTCGTCCCGCCGCACGTGCCCGCTGTGCTGTCCCCTGCCGGTACCGCAGGCGCTCCTCCTCCCGGATTATCTTTGCCCTTCTGCGTCGACCCGCTGCACGTGCCCGATGCTGTTGCTGTTCCTCCTCCTGTCGTTTTTGTCTGTCCGCCGCCTGCTCCGCTGCACGAGCCTCCGCTGCCGCCGGATGTTCCTGAAGTCGTACCCGGACTTCCACTGGAGGCCGGACTGTCTCCCGCAGCGCCGGTCCCTATTCCCGTGCTCCCGGAACAGCTG
>DHDP01000002.1:0-392228 GCA_002399405.1 Treponema sp. UBA4873
TTTGCCTTTTGCCGTCCGGAGCCTCTACTTCAATTTCATCTTTTTCAGGCGGATGTGCTTTGAACATTCCGTGTGTCCATGAAAAAAACGCTTTTTCAAGCTGCTTATCGTCAATCATTGCCAGTACCCGGTGAATTGTGTCCGCACTCGGTGTCCCGTTTTTCAACCCGATTACGCGCGTCAGCCGGTCTTTCTGTTTCTTCGCCCAATAGGCTATACTTTCAATATCTGTAAGCCCTATAAAAAATCCCAGCAGGCAGATCAGCAGGATATCAACCAGTTCATGCTTTTTACACCGGTCAGCTGTTTCAGTCAGTACGTTCTGCTTTCCAAACATTCCGTAAGCTGCGCCCGTATTTTTTCTTCGTCGTATTTCCGTCCGATAAACACCAGCTGATCCATACGGTCGCCGTATTTTTCATCCCACGTTTCCCGTATGTCGGGATTGTTTTCAAGCACATTCAGCCGGTCGTCTTCGTCGAGAGATGCAACCCAGAATGAAATCTCGGATACCGAGCAGTTTCGTCCCGCCTGTTCAAACAGCTGCATGTCTTTATCGGCGTCGGAAAACCACAGGTAGCCTTTTGCGCGGATAAGCTCTTCCGGATAGTCGTCATGCAGGAACGCCAGGAACTTTTCTCTGTTGAACGGCGCGCGGTTTTCAAATACGAACGACGAGATGCCGTATTCGTCGGTGCACGTCCGCTCTTTATCGGTAAGACTGTTGTACGCTTTCTGAATCGCTGAAGACGAGTCGACCGAATCATAATCGAATTCCGTATCGGACAGAATCAATTCCGGATCCACTTTACCGTTAACCGATTCGATGATTTCCGCTTTATGCTGGAACGTCCTGATTATTCCGCGCACTTCTTCTATCTGTTTTTCCGTGAGCAGATCGCATTTGTTAAGAACGATGCTGCTGCAGAATTCCATCTGGTCCACGATAAGCGTTGTTATTTCGGGATCAGTTTCGTTGTCGTCCGCCGCTTCGTCGTAATTTCGTAAATCGGAAAGAAATTCCCGGTAAATCCGGTCACCGTCCACAACGGTGACAATCGAATTAAGATACACATTCGTCTCTTCATTTTCAGTGTAGTCAAGAAAAGCCGCAGCAATCGCACCCGGATCGCTGATTCCGGAGGCCTCGACGAACACAGCGTCGACGGAATTATTTTTTGAAAGCTTTTCCATCTGCCTGATAAATTCGTCGCGAAGCGTACAGCAGATGCATCCGTTCTGCATCTCCACCATCTGAGCCTGCGCGACAGCGGCACCGCTTCTTTTCAATAGTTCCGCGTCGACGTTGATGCTTCCCATGTCATTTACAATCAGCGCAATCTTCCGTGTTTCCCGGCGGAGCAGTTCATTAAGCAGCGTCGTCTTTCCCGAACCGAGATATCCGGTTATAAGAACAACCGGTATCGTATTTGTTTTTTTCATACTATGCTCTATAAAACACTGTAATATGCAAATAAATTGCAAATATAATATGCATGTTTTATACAGCATAATTTTCCGGCTGTCAACAGAAACCTGCTTCTCCTGAATCGCGGCAAAAAAGGAAAAAGATCAGAAATGTGCCGTTTCTGCAGAAAAAGGCGCTTGCGTAAGTTCCCAAAAACAGAGTAAATACGTTGTTTTTCCCAAAATCACGGAATATCCTATTATTATGGAGGCACAATTCATATGGATGATACGTTTCTGGGGGCAGTAATGCTGTTTCCGTACAATTTCGTACCGCAGGGCTGGCACCTCTGCGACGGATCGCTCGCCGATATGCAGCGTAATATGGCGTTGTTTTCACTGCTGGGAACGACGTTCGGAGGAGACGGCAGAACAACGTTCGGTCTGCCGAATCTGAATACGCCCGACAATCCGCTTACAAAGGACGGGAAACTCCGCTTTTGTATCTGTATGCAGGGAATATACCCGCAACGTCCGTGATATCAGGCCGGCAGTCAGCTGCCGGTTCATAAATTCTTATGGCCGACGATAAAACCCAATACGGGCCGAGTTTAAAAATTTGAGGCAGTTTCAAATCCTCCTCTCCGGAAAATTCTATACTTTATTAAAATCGTCAAGGCTGCTTCATGCAGCATGCAAAAAGCACGGGATACTGCGTTTCCGGCAGCCAAATCCGTTTATAAAAAACATATGTTCCCTAAAAAGCGCGTTATAATAAAAACAATGGTAACTGTATGAGGAAGGAGGAGCTTATGGCATCTTTAAAGTTCGAACTGGGCGAATTTCCCCAAGGATATTTTCTTGCATGGGAAGTTGCAACCCAATGCTACAACATGGTAAACGTCTCGCTTGAAGCGGGCGATATGGTATATTTCAGCGCGGATAAAAACAACCGTAACTGTAATCTACAGCAGATTTCGCAGAGTTCACGGGAGCACACGGTTAATGCGGTTCCTGTTCTGACGATTACCGTAAACGAATCGCCGCTGCTGAAACAGAGTTTTACCTCGGGTGCCGTAACCGACCAAAAATCAAAAAAAATCGGATACAGTTACAGTTTCTGCATCGAAGATTCGACGGACGACGAATACAACGACGTCTACATCAACATCGTCGGATGGGAAAAAAAGGCGTAAGGTATGGTAAGCATTTACAGGCCGATAACCGCTACGCGTGCAGGCTGTCCGGCGGCGTCCTGCCCAGCCTGCGGTATACTGTAAGCATCATGGTAGTGAAACAGAAGGTCCCGCCTATGAAATTGGAAACAGGTTCCGCCATGAATACTCCGAGTGGCCCGAATCCGCCTATACGGGGAAGCAGCAGCGTAAGCGGCACCACCATGATAACTTTGCGGAACAGCGAAAAAAAGATTGCCTGTCTTTTCATGTTCAGCGATTTGAATACCGTCTGTCCGCTGTACTGCAGCGCCTGAAAGACGAATGCGAAAAAATACATATGTAACGCCGGTACGGCGGTTGTAAGGATAGTGCTGTCCGAACTGAAAATCAGGATAAAGGCGGCGGGAAATAAAACGATGAGCAGCCACATGACGCACGTGTATCCGATTCCCCATACTGTCGTAATCCGAACAGTTTTTCTGATTCTGTCGTACCGTCCGGCACCGTAGTTATAGCTCATAATCGGAGAAGCCCCGTCGTTTATAGCTCCCACCGGCACGTCCATCATCTGCCGTACGGAAGACACGATTGTATACACCGAAACATACAAATCGCCGCCGGTCATGCTCAGCATGTGGTTGCACACCACCGCTACCAGGCTGTTGGTAATCTGCATCACGAAGCCGGCAAATCCCAGTCCCGTAATATCCGCTGCTGTTTTCCATTCCGCGTGCCGGATGTATGAACCGTGCAGCGACAGCCCCGACCGGCCGCTGTGCAGGAACCGGAGGACGAACACAGCGGAAAGACATTGTGAAATGACGGTCGCGACGGCGGCCCCGCGGACGCCCCAGCCGAACACGAAGATGAACAGGGGATCAAGAATAATATTCGCCGCAGCTCCGATGAAAATAGCGAGCATCCCGGTACCGGCGAATCCCTGGGCGTTGATGAACGGATTCAGTCCGGAGGCGGCCATGGAAGCGATTGTACCGTACAGATAGATGCGGAGGTACGGTTCGGCGTAGACGATCGTCGTATCAGACGCGCCGAGCAGGTACAAAAGCGGCCTGCAGAATATGAGGCCGAGTATGGTCAGGACGCATGCCGTCGCTGCGAGCAGAAAAAAGGAAACGTTCAGTATTTTTTCCGCCTGCTTTTTATCGCCCCGCCCCAGAGCCATGGCGCACAGCGGAGCGCCGCCGATTCCGTACAGGTTGGTAAAGGCGGTAATCACCATGATAAACGGGAAACACAGCCCCACGCCGCCGAGCGCGGTCGTTCCTTCGCCGGGAATACGGCCGATATAAATACGGTCCACGACATTATACAGAAGGCTCAGAACCTGCGCGACAAGCATCGGAACCGCTGTCTGCACCACGTTCTGCCCTATTCTGCCGTTTTCAAAATCCACCTGTTTTGCCATTACGGGATACAATAATGAGCATGTATCCGGAACTTGTCAATGACACGCAGCCCGGACTTTTAGAGCATCCGGTCAAGCTGAAGAGCCGCATCATATGCATCCGTCCCGTCAAGTGCATACATATGAAACACCTGCCGGTTCCGTACGAATACACGGCCGGTTCCGTTCACTGTAAAAGAACTTTCTCCAGGCTCCCGTTCGTCATTCTTCCGGACGGGAGCTTCTATATTTGCCAGGACTGAAGCTAAAAGTAATACACCGTTCAACTGTTCCGTTTCCCAGTAATGGCGGATAAGATAAACGTTTTCTTCAAACTGCATGACCCGCTCGGAGAAACCGCTTCCGCTGTCCGTAAGTTCGGCAGAAGAAAACAGTTCTGCCGGCAGTGCCGGTTCCTCCGCCGGAATTGTATCCGTCGCACCCCATTCTTCCAGCTGGTATTGTTCCGCTGCCGCTCTGAACAGCAACCTGTACGGATCACTGGGTTCCATCGATTTCAGCTTTGTGAGTATCGTACTGATTCCGGGTACCTGCTGCGCAGACCAGCAGAAAATACATGTTTCGCCGTTCCGGGCAAGCCGTTCACGATAAAACTGTCCGCTGAACGGCGACGAAACGGAAATAATCGGGGTATTGGAGACAGAAGCGGTATATCCGCATGGAAGCAGCGGAGTTTTCTGTACCTGTCCGTCCGGAAGATTCGGATACAGCCCGCTGTCCACTTTGAGACAGGCGTCATAGATGAGCGTATTCTTATCCGGTACAGCCGTTCCCTGCGCAATATTAAACTGATGATAGGAAAATCCCCCGCCGCCGAACGGCTCAGCCCACACGTTTACCCCGATTGCAAGAATCTGATTGCATTTAAAACCGGAAAAACTGCCGGCATTATACCGGGTCATGGGGAAAATAATCCCCACAGCCGCGCAGGCTGCGCTGCAGATTGTTGCACAGTCGGTACAGTTCAATTTTCCTTTCACAGACAGCGCATATGTGTTTAGAAATTTCTGCAGCTTAAAGTTACCTCCGAGATCTGCATACTGTGTCGCTCCCTGAAGAATATCATAATACATCCCGCTCCGGTTCAAGGTATCAATAACTGTCGAAACGGAAAAAAGCGCCGGGTCTACCGGTAGAAACAAATCCAGAAAATCAGTCCGCAGATAATCAGGCTGAGCGGCAGTATATTGACCGAGTGCAGTATTCCAGGGCAGGGCAGGCAGCTGAGGAAGCAGATATACCGTCAGACGGTGAACAGCGATCAGATCCGTATCATCATATACACAGAGGGTACACATAGTCCTGCAGGGAGTCTGAAGAAACGAGGCCAAACGGAACCGCAGGTCTACCTGACATGATGTACCGGGCGTTATGGAAAACTGCGATGATTCAATCGAAGTAAAAACCTGTGTTGCCGGTGTTTCAACAATCTGCAGTTTTACGGTATGGGCAACCGTCGCCCCCACAGGATATGATACAATCATCCTCAGATGCGGATCGTAAAGCAGCGACGGAATAAAAACTGCAACCCCGTCAATACTGCCGCCGTTCAGAGGAGCTGAAAACTCCATACCTGCGGGAGACTGCATTCCTCCCGCGTGAAAATTTATGCTGCCGTACCGGGCATCGCCGCCGTAATTCCAGCAGACGGAAACAACAGATAATGCCGGCATCAGACACCTCCTGCAGCAAACAATTTTTCTATTTCCTGCCTGAGCTGCATGATTTCCTCCGGATATTCCGGTTTTTGGCCTGCCTCAAGAGCCGTGTTCTGTGTATCGAAATCTCCTGCCGCAAGGCCGCCGGCAATGATCATTCCGGGGTCCTGCAGTTTCAGAGAATAGACTTTCCCGCTGTACGGAATCATAAACAGTTCGTCGACAGATTCGGGAACTCCGTCTCCGGTTATGATGCGGTCCGCAGGCGACAGCCGGAGCGCGGCTACAGTCCCCCGCTCCGTCATAACCGGATGGGATCCGGTTACTTCGAGCGTCTTTCCCGATACAGTCCGTATATGAACAAGTTCCTTTTCCGTTCCAGATATAACATCCGACACAACCGCAGTACCGCCTCCGTATAGTGCAATCCTGTCGCCCGCCCGGATTCCTGTTATAACACGTTCCGTCCCATCCGCACAAAGAATCTGTGTATGCCCTGCAAAACACCCCCACTGTATGTAAACCGATGGAATAAATTTTGATGACGAGTCGTCAGGGTACGCCGTATTTGTACTGGAAACAGTAACCGTAACCACCTGCTGGAATGAGGGATCTTTACGGTACGAAATAAGAAGACTGAATTTGGACCAGAATGACGCCGTTGTACTGGCGGTAAAATGTGAAAGATCCGCAGTAGTACACCAGTCATCAAGTTCGGAAGAAGTTCCTCCTTTTAATTCTGCAGGTTTTGTATACGGAAACGACCATGAAACCGTGTTTCCGCTGCTGTCGACGGTAAATTTTGAAGCAATCGTCCCGTTGTTGTACGACGCAGCTCCGCCGTCTGAAAAAAGCAGCGTAAGTTCAGGACGGTACAATTCAAACACGGTAGAATCGTCAGGAATAACCTGTTCCACTTTAAAATCGGGGGAAACCTGAACAGACCCGCAGAACGGCAGGTGAATTGAAATATGCGTCTTGTCGGTCTGTACCTGCGGATAGCTGTAATCTGCCGACGGAACATCGCGTCCGTATCCGACATATATCGTTTTTCCGTCTTTTGCAACAGGGGCAGTTACGGAAATATCCGTAATGATTGGTTCACTGCCGAAATATGCCGAATTGGAAAAAACGCAGTCTGCCGTCTGTTCGGACTTGTCCGCATTTTTCCATTTAAAATGTGCCTTCAGGGAAATCGGCCGGCTGAACGTTTTCTGTGAATCAGGATCGCCCGATATAAGATTAAATATCTGCAGCAGTGAGTCTTCCGCATAATCCGCGAACGTTTCCATAAGCCTGCCAGTCTCCGCGTCGCATAATTCAGCGGTTACTATAATCAGCGGTTTTTCCGAAAGGAAGGCAGATGCAAGCTGTACACAGGCATCGCCCCCTGCAATGAATGCAGTCTGCGCTGCCGTATAATTATCTTCAAGTCCACCCGCTTCCTTTCCGCGCACAGCATTGTTTCTGTTTACAGGCCCGGATGAAAGGAATCTGTGCAGATTCGGATATGATGCCCGATCTACTTTCTTTTTTCCGAACATAACGTATGGAGTCCCGTTTTTATCCATACTGTCATCTCCGGTTTAGACAGCGGGCCGCACGCAGCCGCCGTATCAGCTGTTCATCGGCACATTCGACTGTTTTTAAAGTGGAAACCGGCAGGGAAATCGTTGCGACAAGATTCATATCTACCGGATTATCCTTTGTGAGCTGACAGGGAAGCGCAAGCGAATACGGAGGATCGCCGGAAATTTGTGACATATCGGACAGACTCATCTTCATGTCGCCGGCACTTGCAATAGATACGGACTGAATTGAATCGATAGTACAGTTATTAGGAGTGAGCTGTATTGTGTCGGGATTTACCTGAACATTTACGTACGACGATAACCCGTGCTGCTGCCCGTCTCCAACCGGTACTCGGTATGCGGATGTCGATATCTGACTTTCCATCGCACTGTTCGCTTCCGCATCGTCTTTTGACAAGTGTTTTACCTGACAGGTTCCTGCTGCAAGCAGCAGCTCGCTGCTGTCGTTCTGTGCAGCCTGCTTGAAATCGGTGTTGAGCGGCCAGATATTTGTGGGCTTTACAATATAAGTCGTTGGTCCCTGATCGCCCATCGCAGGGAATCCGACAGCAATGGGTGCACTCGTCGAAGTATTAAATACCTTGTACTGTCCGTTATCACAGTAAAAAACAGCATCGCCGCCCGTATTCTCACCGTCCGACAGCAGATTCTTTCCTGTACGATGAACATGAAATGCAATATACCCGTCTTCAACGGTTAATGCACCCAGTAACTGACCGACAATCGTTCCGATCGTCGGAATGACAGAAATAATACCGTTCAGTAAATCCATAAACGCTCCTCCTTAACAATATTATAGTCACAAGTCTAATTCTTTTTTTCTGTTTTTCAACTTAAATGACGTTCTTTTCATAAATCAATGGATTGTTAGCATTTTTTTAACTAGAATGAACTACAAAAGCACGCGAATGCGGCTTAATTCTCTTACAGGAGCACCTGATTATGGAACAGGATACACAAACACCCGCACTGCCGGTCGCAGAAGAATTCAGGAACAGAGTCATACTCAAGGCCGCAAAAATCACAAAGGTGGAAAAACATCCCGGCGGAACGATGCTGTACATTCTGACGCTCGACGCAGGAGAACCGGAGCCCAGGCAGATTGTCAGTTCCATCGTCCCGTTCTATACGGAAGAGGAACTGCTCGGGAAAACAATCGTGCTTGTCTACAACTTAAAGCCCGCAAATTTCCGCGGAGTGCGCAGCAACGGCATGCTGCTTGCCGCCTCCGATCCGTCCGTTACGGACCATGAAACGTGCGAAGTACTCTTTGTCCCGCAGTTCGCTCCGGGGACAGTGCTGGAACCGGAAGACCTCACGCCGCCGAAAGAGCAGCTGTGCTACGTAAAACCGGAGAAATTCTTTTCCATGCCGCTGTATGCGAAAGACGGATTCGTTGAAGTCGGCGGGAAGAAAATAGGTGCGGACGGAATATGGCTGACCGCACACGTCTATGTAAACGGTGCGGTAGGATAAAGCCGGATTATTTATATTAATGTAACGGGCTTGCCCCGTTTGTCGGCGATGAACTGTGATTTCATCCAATGTATCGGTCGCTGCATTTTCAGTGTCTTTAAAATAATCTATTAAGACTGATGTGTCCAATAATATCATTTTCCGGCCCGCATTGCTTTGTAATCATATGTTTCATCAAAAGCTATTTTTTCTTTAAGGTCTCGTATATTCTTCATCCTGACAGAGTTTTCACGGGCTGCCCGGACTTCTTTCGGATTCTCTCCCCGACAAATTCGGAAACGCGCTCATAGACGTATGGCTCGCAGGACAGGGACGAACGCCGGATTCGTTCACTTCAGTCGAGCGGCTGTGTTATACGGGAACGCGCGGAATGGGGGCGCTCGAGTTCCTGCCTGTGCAAAAGCGGTCGTGGCGTGGAATCCGCAGACGAATGAAATCCGTTCGGGACAGATTCAGACCGGCAAGGGATTCGAATACTGGCTTATCAAGTTCGACGGAATAAAAGGAAACGCCGACAAGGAACAGTCAGACCCGTCCGGCTACGGGCAGATTGAATACGCCTATTACCGTATGGCGGAGCGGGCGGGAATTGAAATGAGCGAATGCCGTGGCCCTGCTGTAACGGCCCTGATGATCGCCCGCGGTATTCCTGCAAAGCACAGTTGTAAAAAACGCCATTTGGCATTATATTAATAGACAGGAGGCGCTGCATGTCTGATATCTGTATAACGGAAAAACTTACGCCCGCGGTCTGCCGGAAGAAGCTCGAAAACGGCATAAACAAGCAGGAATATACAGCTGTCGTAAAAACGGTTGCAGGGATGCCCGAGAAAGACTTTGCCGTTATAGCGGGGGTAAGCCAGCGAACATTATCGAGACTGAAACCGACTCAGAACGTTCCGCCGCAGACGGCGGAAGTGACGCTTTCCGTTCTCCGTATTTATCAGAAAGCGTGTGAAATATTCGGTAATGAAGAACTCGCTCAAAAATGGATACGGCGGCCTAATTCTGCGCTGACAGGGAGAACTCCGGTCGAAGCGGTGAAGACGCGTTTCGGAGCGGAAGAAGTACTCGACGTATTGACGCGCATTGAATACGGAATATACGCCTGATGCTCGTTTTCCGTGTTGCAAAAAAGAAGCATATAAAAGATATGAGCGGCAGAGGGGCGGAAATTGCAGGCGGCCGCTGGAACGAAAAGGGATTCCCCGCGTTGTATACGTCGTCCGCTCTTTCATTATGCATCTGTGAAATTCTTGTCCATACCGATAAGGACATTCCTCCGTCCGATATGTACTGTGCGGAAATTTTCATTCCAGACGAACTGATTTCGGATGAGCTGGCGGATTTTTCGATTAAAAAAGACACCGTATCGGCCGGAACGGCGTGGCTTAAAAAATGCGCTTTTCCGGCTGTAAAAGTTCCGTCCGCCGTTCTGCCGCAGAAATACACGCACGATTACAATGTGATTGTTAATCCCCGTCATGCCGACATTTCCAAAATAGAAATCCGGGCAATATATCCCTGTCCTTTTGATACACGCTTTTTTGCGAACAAATAAACAACCCCGCCGCAAGCGGCGGAGTTGCCCGTTCCGAAATGATTTTTTTAATATTTAATAAACGGACATCCGCCGTTTTACTTCATCATACATTCAGAGCGAGAACTTCAGCGCTGTAAGATCGCGGCCGGAGCTGCTGCTTCCGATGTAGCCGATGTAGTCGATATCCTTCTCGACTTTCCAGCCTGATTCGGAATAGTAGCCGAGCTTTTCGACCGGACAGCTGATTTCCACCTCCGCTTCTTCTCCGGCTTTTACGGAAACCCTGCGGAATCCGAGCAGCTTCTTTACGGGACGCGCGACGCGGGAGTTTTCGGTACCAAGGTAGAACTGTACGACTTCGTCACCGTCGACCGTTCCCGTATTTGCGACTTTGCACGAAACGATTATCTCGTTTTCCTTGAGCGTAATTCCCTGCGCCTCGATTTTGAACGTCGTGTACGACATGCCGAATCCGTACGGCACCGACGGTTCAATGTGCTCTCTGTCGAGTTTCGTGTATCCGTGAAAATAACCGTACGTTGCTTCGTGCGCGAGCCAGTCAACCTGCGGTAAATCTTTTTCATCCTTAACAATGACAAACGGAAGCTTCCCGCTGGGATTCACGTCTCCGAACAGGATCTCTGCAACTGCGGTTCCTCCCTCCATGCCGGGATAATACGCCATAAGTATGGAAGACACGCTGTCCTTCCATTCGTCTATCGTAATCATGTTTCCGCCTATAAGAACTACCGCCGTATTTTTATTCGCGGCTCCGACAGTCTTAATAAGGCGTACGTCGTCCGCGTGCAGTCCCAGGCCGTTCTTCCTGTCTCCGCCCTGCGGCTTCGTAAATCCTTCCACGCCTTCAGTCGGTGCAATATATTCGCCTTCGTCCGAATGTTCGTAACCTGCGACGATGACGACCGCGTCAGACTCCGCCGCAATCTGCGCCGCTTTTTCAGGATTTTCGCCGGCGTAGTAAATAACTTCCGACGCGTTCATAAGCTTTGAAATGCCCGCAAGCGGCGTTACGACATACGGCGGATAGACTCTGCTCGACCCGTGGTCGCCGATGTTCTCGCCGTTTCCGAGCTTGCCGATGACGGCGATTCTTTTGCATGCGGACTTGCTGAAAGGAAGTACGCCGCCGGTGTTCCTGATGAGCGTAATCGACTCTTCCGCAACTTTTTTTGCGAGATTGATATGTTCCACGCAGCCGATAATGTTTCCGGGATAAGTCTGCGGATCTTTCGCCGCTGCAAACGCAAGCAGCGTTCTCACGATGCGCACCGCCGCTTCGTCTATTTTTGACTCGCTCACTTTGCCGGCTTTTACGGCCTTAACAAGATTTTCTCCGTAAAAATGCGTGTCGCACATTTCTACGTCGAGCCCCGCGTTTGCGGCGTTGACCGTGTCGCGCGTTCCCCACACGAAATCGCTCACGACGAAGCCGTCGAAATTCCATTCCTTTTTGAGCACGTCCGAAAGCAGATATTTCTGCTGGCCGCAGTATGTTCCTTTGTATTTGTTGTACGAGCTCATGACGCACGCGGCGCCTGCGTCAATGCATGTCTTAAAATGGTCAAGATATACTTCGCGTTCCGTCCTGACGTCGGCGTCGACGCTCACGTCGAACCTGCCGTTTTCCATGCTGTTGAACGCAAAATGCTTGATGCACGCCATGACGTTCTGGCTCTGAACGCCTTTCACCAGTGCAGAACCCATTGCGCCTATGTGAAAGTTGTCTTCGCCGTACGTTTCCTGACTTCTGCCCCATCCCGGATTGTACGGCAGGTTGATGCACACGCCGCCGTAAAAGTTGCCGCCGTACGCGCGGATCTCCTTTGCAACGGCTTCCCCGACTTTTTCCTCAAGTTCCGTGTCGAACGTGGCGCCCCGTCCCATCGTTACAGGGAAGCAGGTGCTCTTCCCGCAGACGACTCCGCGAGGTCCGTCGCAGAAATACATGTCGGGCACGTTCAGCCGCTTGTTTCCGCACGCAGGATACGGATAGCTGTTGTAATGCACGTCCGCGTCCGGATGCTCGAACACGGCGATGGAAGAAGCAAGATCGGTTCTTCCGCTCATTAAGTATACTTTTTCTTCGAGGCTCATCTGTCTGACGACTTCTTTCGCCTTTTCCGTAAAGGACAATCTGAATTCCTTCGTACAAATCATGTTTTTACTCCTTGTTTATTTATTTAATAATTCAATCGTGTGCAGTCTGCGGCCGGCGAAAATACTCAGGAATACGACGACGAGCAGTATGATTCCCTGAATGAGTTCGGATATTTCCGCGCTCACCATGCAGAGCGTGAGACCGTTCTGCAGAAAAACGAGCATGAACGCTCCGGTTATTATTTTGTAGAACTTGCTGCCGGAACCGCCGGTAACCGGAATGCCTCCGACGAACATGGCCGTCATTATCTGCAGTTCAAAAAAATTTCCGATCGTCGGAGATACGCCGCCGATTTTCACCACCGCAAGAATTCCGGTAACCCCGGCCATGAGCCCCGACAGCGCAAACGCGCATATCTTGTATTTTTTCACGGAAACGCCGGCAAACCGCCCCACTTCCTGATTTTCACCTATGCAGCGTGAAAAAAATCCCACCTTCGTACAGCTGAACACGTACCCCATGACCGCAAGCAGAATGACCGCCGCCGGCAGCGTGACGTACAGACTGTCGAGCGCGATGACGTCGGCGTCGAGAAACAGCGCCTGTCCGTTCGTGATGTACGACACGACTGCACGCAGCGCAATGAGCATGGCAAGCGTCACCATAAGCGACGGCACTTTGAAATACGCGACAATCACGCCGTTGAACACGCCGAACAGAACGCCGGTCAGGAGCGACACGGCGACGAATCCCGGTATTCCCAGCTTAAGACTGGCAAGACCGCCGAGCGTTCCGCACAGCGCGAGCAGAGAACCCATCGACATGTCGGTGCTTCCCTGTGACGCGACGAACACCATTCCGCTTGCTCCGAGACAGAGCGGTATGACCATGTTCAGGATGCTCAGCAGATTGTTTCTGGTCCACAATCTGTCGCCGCTCGTAATAGTAAAGACAAGGACGATAACGATGAGTCCTATGAACGGAAAAAGATTCTGGAAATATTCCCATTTGTTTTTTTTCATCAGATCATTACCTCAATTATTGTTTCTTCGGAAAAGTCTTTTCCACGCGGGATTCGTTTTACAATCTCTCCGTCTTTCATAACGAGTACGGTATCGCTCATGCCGAGTATTTCCGGCAGTTCGTCGGAAACAAGGATGATGGCAACTCCGTTTTCCTTCGCCGTTATCATGGTGCGGTAGATGTAAGCCTTCACTCCGATATCGACGCCGCGCGTCGGACAGTCGAGAATCAGAATGTCCTTGTTCTGTATTGTCCACCGGGCAAGGTTTACCTTCTGCCTGTTTCCGCCCGACAGTCCGCTCACCGTCTGATCCGGGCCGCTCGTTTTTATCTGGAAACAGCTGATGGCGTCTTCCGAAAGTTTGTCCGCCTTCGCCGGATTAAGAAAACCGAGCGGCTGCTTTATCATCTCTACAGCGGCCAGCGCGACATTGTGCTTTATGGAATCGTGGACCATAAGCGCCTGATGATCCCGGTCTTTCGGAACGTACCCCATACCAAGATCCATCGCCTGTTTCGGCGTTCTCGGGACTGCATTTTTTCCGGGAAGATGTATTGTTCCGTTTTTTACTTTACGGACGGTAAACAGCGACTCAGCAAGCTCGTGAATCCCCGAATCTGACAGTCCGCAGATACCGACGATTTCGCCCTTATGAAGGTCGAACGACACGCTCCTGAATTTATCGCTGCAAAGATTTTTAACCTCGAGAACCGTATTACCCGTAACAGGAGAAGGTACGTTCTCGCGGTAGTAGACGTTGTTTATATCGCGTCCGACCATGAGCCGTTTTATCTCTCCCGTCGTAGTCTGTTCGCTGTCCCGTTCCGCGACAATTCTGCCGTCGCGCATGACGGTGATGGAGTCGGTGATTGCAACCATTTCTTCTATATCATGGGTAACAATAAGAACGGCCCGTCCTTCGCGTTTCAGCTGGATGATTATGTCTATGAGTTTTTTCCGGTTGTTCAGTGAAAGCGCCTGCGTAATTTCGTCGAGAATCAGCAGTTCAGGATTTATTGAAAGAGCCCTCACAAGTTCGACTATTTTTTTGTTCTCGACGGAAAGCGAACCTGTATTCTGCCGGGCCTGTATGCCGGGGAAGCCCCACTTTTTCAGCTGATGCTGCGCTTCCGCAAACAGTTTTTTCGTATCGATTATGCCGTTCTTACGTTTGAACGGATCCATAGCGCCGAGAAACAGATTCATGCCGACAGGAAGCCCGTCTATGAGTCCGAGTTCCTGAACGACTGTTCCGATTTTTCTGTTCCGCGCGTCGAGCGGCGACGAAGGATTATACGTCTTGCCGCAGAGACACATCATTCCGGAATCTTTCCTGCTGATGCCGGCAATCATTGAAATAAGCGTCGACTTTCCCGAGCCGTTTTCTCCGATGAGCCCCCTGATGTGACCTGCAGGTATTTCCATCGACACGTTGTCGTTAGCGTGCGTCACGCCGAAATACTTCCTCATGGATTCCGCTTTAAAAATTATAGTCCGCGACTGTTCCATTATTTTACGTCTCCTTTTTCGGACCGGGCCGAAAGGATACCGCAGATAATTACCGACGCTCCCATAATAACTTTCTGCCATGTTCCTGTGGGAACGCCCATAATGGTAAGTACGTTGAATATCGATGTTATGATGAACGAGCTCAGCGCTGCGGCTATTGTCAGATCGAACGTTTTCGAAAAAGCGAGTGCGAGCAGGTACGCTGCAAGCGGAATAAAAATAAGCGTGATGCTGTTCAGCCCGGTCGACGGAACGACACGCCCCGCATAGCTTTCGTTTAGTGCGGCCGCAATGCCGATAAAAATACCGCCGATAACGCCCGAAAGAAGTATCGTTTTCGGCGTATTAATACCCATCATGCCCGCAACTTCCTTGTTGCTTCCGACCGCTCTGATTCCGATGCCGGCAGTCGTTTTGTTGTAAATAAGAAACGCGGTTACAACTCCCGCTGCAAGCAGCAGTATGTTCACAGGCGGCTGCCCCAGCGCTCTGCAGGTATTCGAAAGCGAGACGGCCTGAAGCCCTGCGGCAATCTGGCGGGAATTATATATGGCGCCTATCGCCTCATACACCATAGCCATGCCGAGACCGAAAATCCATGCAGGAATCCTGCTCATCTGAATAAGTTTCATGTTGAACACTTCGAGCGCCGCAGCCACGACAATGCTCCCCGCTATAAGGCCTGCGTATCCGAGTCCTGCTTTTACCGCCAGAATACCGCCGATGTTGCAGGCAAGCACCAGAATGGCACCGATCGACAAGTCGATGATTCCTGTCGCAAATACGAAACAAAAACCGAGAACGATAAATGCATTGACGACGGAATTCGAAAGTACCGCCAGCAGATTCGTACCCGTAAGAAATCTGTTTTTTGTGACAATCCCCATAATCAGATACACTGCAAGCAGAACAATTACGGTTTTTATCTGACGTCCGCGGCCTGTTTTTGTATCGAATACAGCTGTTTTTATGCTGTCTTTTATTTTCATATAGTTCCTCTTCAAAGAAGGAATCATACAGCTGCAGTCCGCATGATTCCCCGTACTGTGTGTACTGATTATTTTCCGATTCCGGACTGGGCTTTATCGAGGGCAGCCTGCGGCACACGTCCGGCAGCTACTTTTTCCCTGAGACAGTTGTCTATATTGTAGTTGTCAAGCATCTCCTGATAATGGGCGATAGTAACGCCCGGCTGTACAAGAGACTGCAGCTGCGCATCGGTATAGGGAGAGTTCTCAATCCATTCCTGATTGTACAAATCAACGTAACTGTTCGGCAGCGTCATAACAGGAACAATCAGAACGGGGGCTGTTCCGTCAGGTTTCTTCAGATTGTATCCCTTAAGCTGAGCGACGAGCAGGGCCGTCGTGTAATCTATATTCACCCAGTGAGCGCCGTTTGCAGCCTGTACTGTTCCGTTTTTCAGTCCCGTCAGAATGTCGGGATCAAGATCGGTGACAAGCAGTTTCGCGTGAACCTCGGGATGTTTTTTAAGCGCTTCAATCGTTGCCGTCCCAAGATCGCCGTTCGTGGCATACACAACGTCAATATCAGGATGTGCCGTGAGCAGGTCGTTGGCACGTGACATACCGTCTGCTATCGTCACCGTACCGTATCCCTCGGCAAGGACTTTTCCGCCTGCCGATTCGAACGCCTTCTTAAAGCCGTTCGTACGTGCAGAATGCGTCGTGTCTGTCGTCTCGCCGGTAACGACGATTGCCTTTTTCAGTCCGAGTTTAACCGCATAATCAGCTATGTTTTTTCCGGTTGCAAGGTCCGAAGTAGCGGCGACGCCGGCAAAGTGCGGTTTTTTGGCGAACATTGCGAGCGATTTCTCGGACGGCATATGATCGTAAAATGCGTATCCTACGCCGGCTGCCTCGCATTTGCGTGCAACGACGGGGAACAGCGTATCGGAAATACCGAGAAACACAATACCGTCGACCCCGGCGGAAATCATATTGTCGATGTTTGTGACACAGTTCTCAATTTTTCCTTCGTCGTTCACCACCATCGGCTCCACGCCGAGAGCCTTGCAGGTAGTGACGAAATTTTTTTCAAGAATATCAAGCGAATAAATTCCTTTAAGGTAATTATTGCACCCGATTACGATTTTTCCGTTGTTTTTGCTCTTTGAAGCCTTTTTTGAACCTCCCCAGGCAAAGACAAGTGCGGAAGCGCTTACCATAAGCACCAACGCTGCAATCAGTTTCCGTTTCATTCGTATCCTCCTAAGATATTATATAAAGCAATTATATAAAATTACTTTATATAATATCTTAGGACCACATTATGGATTTGTCAATTAAAAAATTAAAATAAAAAAGAGGTGAAAGAAATGTAAAAAACGGCGTATATTATACGCTGCCGATAAATTCCGTTATAAAATGAAGAGTTGCACCGACAGCGGAGCTTTCTACAGGCTTATTGTCAAAAAACAGATGCATGTCCGTACCGGCTGCGCTTTCCGCATCAGCGAAAAAATCCGCTGCGAACGGAGCCAGCAGAGATATATTTTCGCCGCCCAGAGCAATATTGCAGTTATATGTCCGGTAGAAGTTCGAAATTGCCAGACTGAACCACTTTTTATATTCAATAAAGGCGTTTTTGTATTTTTCTCCGCCTTTCGCCACTTCCGCCAGAAAATCCTCAAGCTCAGTGCCGAAATCGCTGCTGATATTAGCCAGCGATAAATACTGCTCTACGCAGCCTTTCCGGCCGCAGTAGCACGGTTTACCGTCGGGAACAAGGCAGACGTGTGCAAGGTCTATACCTCTGTTGTTGTTTCCCGTATACGGTTCGCCGTCTATGAAAAGAGCCGATTTTATATGCATTCCGACAGACAAAAAAAGAAGATTGCCGGAATCGGAATACTGCTCCTGTATATACCTGCCGCTTGCAATTGCGTCGTTCTCGAGCCATACCGGAAAAAGCGCTTTCTTAAATGATTTTTCTATATGTTCGTTTTCAATTCCCAGCTCGCGGGAGGATATAATCGTCATATTTTCCTGATCGATTATGCCCGGAACGGCGATTCCGATCCCGAGAACGTTCGTAAATTCAATTTCAGAAAGCTGAATGAACCGGTACACAAACATAAGTACCTGGGTAAAATATTCGCTGGTGTTGGAAAATACTATATTTCTGATTTGTTTCGCAACGATATTCGACTTAAGATCTACGGCGGCAATGCGTATCTGCGAAGCCTGTATCGACACGCCGATAGTAAACTTTGCCTTTTGGTTCACCGTAATGAGCTGCGGTTTTCTTCCGACTCCGACGACCGATTCGTCTGCGCCTACCTGCACAAGCAGCCCCTCGCTGACGAGCGAATTCATGTTGTTAAGTACGGTAGGCAGACTCAGCTGAAGATTCGTTACCAAATCCAGTTTCGTGACAGGAGTCTTTGAATCGAATACATACTGAAAAATCGTATTCCTGCTGTTTGCTTTATACGAAATGGGTTTTATAATACAATCTCCTGATTTTTACTTCTTCCGCCGGGCTGCAACACGTTAAAAATAATATTTGTTTCGGGAACTGTCAAGGAACGGGACGTTCCGAAAGTTTCACTTACAGGGTCGTCATATCATCTTTTTCTGTTTACCAAAACCGCCGATAGTTTTACACTATGCACACTATGAACATACACATCATTGAAATGCCGCTCGACTTCGGTGCGAGCAGGCACGGTTCCGACATGGGACCTTCCGCAATACGTCTTGCCGGTATACGCGCAAAACTCGAATCGCTCGGACACACGCTCGTTAAATATAATTCGCCGATTCAGATAAATCCGCAGGAATACGAGGAATCCGGAAATCCCAAGGCAAAGTATCTTAAACCGATCGTCAACGCCTGTACGGAACTCGCAAAGGAAGTGGACTCTTCTCTTTCGGACGGAGCTTTTCCGCTCGTGCTCGGAGGCGACCATTCGATCGCGCTCGGTACCATCGCGGGAGTTTCTTCCGTCGCGCAGAAGCAGCATAAGAAGCTCGGCGTTCTGTACGTCGACGCTCACGGCGATTTCAACACGCCCGAGACGACGCCGTCGGGCAACATCCACGGTGAATGTCTTTCCGCTTCCTGCGGACTCGGCCTGCCGGAGCTTACGAACCTGTATTTCGACGGACAGAAAGTCGATCCGCACAACGTCTGCTTCGTCGGCACCCGCGACCTTGATCCCGGCGAAAAAGTGCTCATGCACGAAGCAGGAGTCACCGTGTTCACCATGAGCGACATCGAACGCCAGGGATTCCCCGCGATCGTGAAGCAGGTGATTCTGTTCTTCAAGACGCACTGCGACGTCGTTCACGTTTCGTTCGACATGGACGTACTCGACCCGATGTTCGCACCCGGAACCGGTATTCCGCTTCCGGCCGGTATGACGAACCGGGAGGCGCTGCTTCTTATGGAAGAAATGAGCAACACAGGCATGGTGAAATCGGCCGAAATCGTGGAAGTGAACCCGATTCTCGACGTGCGGAACCAGACTGCCGTTCTCGCCGTGGAACTCGCCGCCCGGCTGCTCGGCGAAAAGCTGTATTAAGCCGGGGTCGGCACTTGAGTCTCCTGCAGATGCCCGAAAGACAAGGGAAGACCGGCTGTACTAAAAAAAACAGTTGCCGTACTCCCCTTCTTCGTATTACATTTAATATTAAACCGTTATAAGGTAATAAATTATCATCTTCAGGAGATACAGGGAATATGGCAACATATCAGTTCCAGACAGAAGTCAATCAGCTTCTGAAACTCATCATTCACTCAATGTATTCGAACAAGGACATTTTTCTGCGGGAAATCGTGTCGAACGCTTCGGACGCGCTTGACAAGCTCAAGTATCTGACTGTTTCGGACGACGCGTATAAAAGCGTAACGTTCGCTCCGAGAATAGACATTACGTTCGACGACAAGGAAAACGTCATTACCGTTCAGGATACGGGCATCGGCATGACCGATCAGGACCTTACCGAAAATCTCGGAACTATTGCACGCTCCGGCACGAAGGCTTTCATCGACAAGCTCAACGCGCAGGCCCAGAAAGATTCGTCCCTCATCGGTCAGTTCGGCGTCGGTTTTTACTCGGCGTTTATGGCGGCGAAAAAAATAGACGTATACACGCGTAAAGCTGCGGACGAAACGAAAAAAATCTGGCACTGGTCGAGCGACGGTACGAACTCGTACGAAATCGAGGAAGCAGCGGCGGACGGCGAAGCGGCTAAAAAATACGGATTCGACAAGCCTGAGGCGACCGGTTCCGCCGTCGAAATGCATCTCAACGACGACAGCAAAGAATACGCAAGCCGCTGGAAGATTGAGGAGCTTATTAAAAAATACAGCGATCACATCGCGTTCCCGATTTATCTGCACTACAGCGAGAACAAATACGACGACAAGGGAAACGTCACCAGCACAGAAAACAAGGTCGATCAGGTGAACAGCGCGAGCGCGCTCTGGAAACGGCCGAAAAGCGAACTGAAACCCGCCGATTACAACGAATTCTACAAAACTATCAGCCACGACTCCGACGAGCCGCTTATGTATGTGCACACGCACGCCGAAGGAACGCAGGAATACACCACGCTGTTTTACGTTCCGCAGCAGGCTCCGTTCGACATGTATCAGGCTGACTACAAGAGCGGCGTAAAGCTCTACGTCAAGCGCGTTTTCATCACCGACGACGACCGGGAGCTGCTTCCGGCATACCTCCGCTTCGTGCGCGGCATCATCGATTCGGAAGACCTGCCGCTCAACGTAAGCCGCGAAATTCTGCAGCAGAACCGCATCCTCGAGACGATCAAGACGCAGTCGGTGAAAAAACTTCTGGGCGAATTCAAGAAGCTCGGCGAAGATGCCGACAAAGCGCGTAAATCGGAAACTCCGACGGACGACGAAAAGAAAGTAATTGAAAAGTGGAACAAGTTCGTCACGCAGTTCAACCGTCCGATGATGGAAGGTCTCTACGGCGACTACGCCAACCGCGAGGAACTTTCGGAAATCGTGCGGTTCAGGAGCACCGACAAAAGCGGGGCGGGTACCGACAACTGGACAAGCCTTGCGGACTATGTGCAGCGCATGAAGCCGGATCAGAAATCAATCTACTATATTACGGGGACCGACGAGCAGAACCTCCGCAACAGTCCGCTTCTCGAAGCGTATACGAAGAAAGGATTCGAGGTTCTTATCGCGGCGAACGACATTGCGGACATCGTTATTCCGGGTCTGGGCAAGTACAAGGACTTCGAGCTCAAGGCCGTGAACCGCGCGGGAAGCGACGAAGAACTCGGCGTAAACAAGGAAGAGGCCGAAAAGAAAGAGAAGGAATTCAAACCTGTCGTGGATAAAATCAAGGAAGCGCTCGGCGATAAAGTAAAGGAAGTCAAGCTGAGCAAACGTCTTTCGGACAGCCCGTCGTGCATCGTCGTTGACGAAAACGATCCGTCGTTCCAGATGGAACGCATGATGAAGGCGATGGGACAGGCGGGAATGGCCGACGTAAAGCCGATTCTTGAAGTGAACGGCGACCACCCGATTGTTCTGAAAATCAAAGACAGCGAAGACAAGGCGTTCATCGCCGACGTCGCCACTGTTCTGCTCGATCAGGCGCTGCTCGTAAGCGGAGAGGAACTCAAGGATCCCGCCGACTTCGTCCGCAGAATGAATTCGCTGCTGAGCAAATAATAATTACGACATTCCGTATAAAATACCCTGCTGATTTCGGCAGGGTGTTTTTTTTATGCCGTTTTCGGGTATAATTTTTGCTATGAAGAAGCATCACCGGTCCATACGGTCGACTTATTACACATCCTTCACGCTCCTGATTATCTGTCCCGTATTAACAATTTTTATCGTCGTTTTTCCGATTATCCATTTCATAATCAAACGTCAGACGTTCGACAATATAAAACTGATTCAGAAAAGCATAGCGGACACTCTGAGCAGCGAAGTTGCGGAATCATCAATGAGACTGTCCCATCTCGTCTATGCAAACAATAATGAAATACTGAATATTGCAGCGGGTACCGGAAGCGCCGACGTCCGCGAGCGGTATTCTTACGAAAGTCAGCTGATGAACGCGTCCCAGCTTGCCCTTGAACCCGTCGCGGACATTATTTCGATCGATTTTTATCTCAGAAACGGAATGCGTTCTTATTTTAAAACTGATATTTCTCTGCCGGCACAGCAGGTTGAATCAATCATTACGGACAGCAATCCGGTAATACGAAACAACGAAGTATACTCCGGCGTATGCAGTACGAACGATTTTACCGTCTATTCGGGACAACGCACGAAAGAACTTATACTGATTTCGGGCTTTTTCCCCGACGTCAAAACGGACCGCAGCGAACAGCTTTCGCTTGTAAGTTTATTTGAGCTCTCCGACTGCTCACGCATTATTTCCTATTACAACAGAAGCTATGTGAACGACAAAAATCCCGTCGGACTGACTTCGATTATCCTGAAAAACAAAAATGCTGTCCGCGTCGTTTATTCCGACCGTCCGGACGAGAAGATTATCACAAACGCGGCAGCAGGCATACTGCCGCGGAATTATACATGTGTAACCACGCCCGTCGACAGTCTTATTCCCGGGCTGTCCGTCATGACTGTCATCAGGACGTCGCAATTGACGAAAAATTTCACCGTGATAGCGGTCTGCATTATTGCCGTTATTCTGCTCGTTTTTTTCCTTTTTATTCTTTATTCGCGGATTTTTCTCAAAAATATTATTAATCCGGTTACGAACATGATGGGCGGTCTGCAGCAGATTGAAAACGGAACGCTGTCGGTTCATCTTGAACCTCAGGGCAGTTCGGAAATACGGACTATGATTCATACGTTTAACGCCATGTCCCGCCGTATATCATCGCTTATTGCCGATTACGAAGCCCGTGTCCAGAATGTTGAAAACAGGCCTGCGGCAGTATTAAAAAATATGCTGAACAAAAAAATAACTCCCGGAGCAGTAAAAAAACATTCTGATGATTTTTTTCATGAACAGTACATACTGATGGGCATCGCGATAGAAACAAAAAGCGATATGATTATACAGAAGTTCGATTACGACGCATTCTTCGCTTCGCATTGCATCACCGCATCGGCCGGTTCCGGTTTTTACATTGCATACTGCCGCATCGAAAGCACCGTCGCCAGACAAAACATCGACCGGGCCGTAACGAAGATTACGGAAACGGTCAAAAAAGAACTTTCGTGCAACGTTTTCATATATGCATCCGAAAAGGGAAATTCGGAGAACGATTTCTACCGGCTCCTGAATACTATAAACAGCGTAAAGGATTATCACATGCTGCTTTTATCGGGGGGAATCAGTAATCCTGCCGATGAGGAGATTCTGTCTGTCTGCAGAGGAGTGCAGAATTTCAGACAGGCCGCCCGCGCTTTCTATCTCGACGACGAACTGGTCGCGGGACGGGAACTCGAAAAAATCATCCGATCGCTTCATGAGGCGGACATCGGGGACGCAAAAACCGCAGTTCTGTCGTTTACGCTCGCCTGTGCGGAGTGTTTTGCCGGAGACAATATTCCGTTTGAGGAAATAAACGGATACCGCATCGACTACCGCGAAAAAATCACCTCGCTGGACGATATCAAATCCCTCGTAATCTGGCTTTCCTCGTTCTGTTCTTCGCTTCTGTCATACAGCGCGCGGCGGCTGAATATTTCGAATACGGACGTTTCCACGAAAATCAAGCGGTTTATCGCCGGAAATTACATGCGGTCCGAGCTTTCCCTGGGCGATATTGCGGCTTATGTCGATCTCAACGAGAAATATCTTTCCACCAGGTTTACGAAAGAAAACGGCATGACTGTCCACGACTATCTTACCGGAATCCGCATACAGAAAGCCGAAGAATTGTTGAGAACGACGACGTTCAGAATATACGAAATAGCTTCTATGTGCGGATATACAAGCGCAGAACATTTTAACCGTATGTTCAAAAAGAATACGGGAATGAGTCCGGTACAATGGCGCGCAGCGGCAGATTCTGACGAAAAAACAGCAGAAACGGGAGATTCTCACCGGAAAAAGTAACGAAACATCAGAATTTCTGGGAAAATGCCGCTTGTGGATTCGGATATGTGGACCTACAGTTAAAACATCATTCAATTTGAGATGTTTCACTAAGGAGGAACTCATGAAGAAAACAGTCGCCGTTGCGGCCGGATGTGCTGCGGCAATTCTGCTTTTGTCGGGCATTACAGGATGCAGCAAAAAATCCGCTTCGGACAATCAGTACAAGGGAACAATCACGTTCAGTATCTGGGACAACAACCTCAACGAATTCATCGAGAAGTATAAACTCGTTGAGAAATTCCACGAAAAATATCCGGAAGCCGATCTTGAAATTGAAAAAATGAAGGACGACAGCGAATACTGGAACAGTATGAAAATCAGAGCGAGCGCCAGACAGCTGCCGGACGTCATGTTCAACAAGCCGTTCACGCTTACGCGCTTCAAGGATTATCTGCTCGACCTGTCGGAAACTGAAGCGGATAAAAACAATCTGCTCGCCGATTCTTACAAAATCGACGGAAAGGTTCTCGGTATTCCGCTCACAACAACCTATGAATATGTCTACTACTGGAAAGATATGTTTGCAGCGGCTGGAGTAAAAGTGCCCGCAACATGGGGCGAATTCGAGGACGTAACGAAAAAGCTCCAGGCATTCTACGGCAAAGCCGACCCTGATTTTATGGCGCTTGCGTGCGGACTTAAGGACGAATGGCCGGATTATCCGTATATGGAATTCGGCCCGGCGCTTGAAGGCGGCAACGGGCACAACTGGAATACGATGGCATCGCAGGACGCTCCGTTCGCGGAAGGGACCGACATCTACAAATGCTATCATAAAGTATATGATTTGTTCACTTCCGGCGTGCTCGGGAAAGACCCGCTCGGCTTGGGATACGACCAGGCGTCGGGTTTGTTTGCCGCGAAAAAAGCTGCAATTATGGCCACCGGAGACTGGGGTCTGCAGAGCATATCGCAGAACGCATCGTCGACCGATCAGCTCGGCACATTCTATCTTCCCGTCCGCAACACAGTTTCCGATCCGTACAACGTAATAACACAGGGAGATTCCTTCATGGGCGTCACCACGCACTCGAAACATCCGGAGCTCGCGAAAGCGTTCGTCGAATGGTTCTTCTCGGAAGACGTTTACCCTGATTTCATCGCATACAACTCAAGCTCTTCGTCGATGAAAAATTTCCCGAAAGAAAAGGATCCGATTCTCGCTGAAGCGGATACCAATACTCCGGACAAAGTGCTTGTCATGTACGACGGCGCGGGCGACAACTTCACCGCAATTCAGAACGAAACCGCATTCGACTACAAAAAACTCGGTGCGGAAATGCTGACTCCAGGATTTGATCTTGATGCAAAACTCAACGAACTGAACGGAAAATGGAAAGCCGCACGGGCAAAGCTGAATATTAAATAATCAGAGGAAGCAGCGCAGCATAAAGCAAACCGGCTGCGCTGCTTCCGCATTACGGTCAGTTTATCTTTCCAGGAGTAAATATGTTTTCATTGAAAAAGCAAAGGGCTTTGTTTATTGCGGCTGCGCTTTGTCTGCCGGTGCTGCTGCTCGTCGCGTTCGTCATGATCCCGGGATTCGATTTGTTCCGGTTAAGTGTGACCGACTGGGACGGATTAAGCAGCAAAAGCAATTTTATAGGATTCGACAACTACATATCGATGTTTAAGAACGCAGACCTCTGGGAATCCTTAAAAAACAACATGGTGTACTTTACCGTTCATCTTTTGATGATTCCCGTCGAACTCGCATTCGCCGTTCTGCTCAATCAGAAATTCAGAGGTTCCCGCTTTTATAAGACGGTGGTTTTCATGCCGTATATCATCAACGGTGTGGCTATAAGCTATGCGTTCTCCTATTTTTTCAGCCCGATCAACGGGGCGTTCGACGCCTTATTAAAAGTCCTGGGTATGGGAAATCTTTCCAGGCCGTGGCTCAGCGACGCCGGCATCGTGAATTACGTTCTGTCGTTCGTCTCTCTCTGGCGTTTCAGCGGCTATCACGTTGTTCTATTTATGGCCGCCCTGCAGTCCGTTCCTGAGGAAATATACGAAGCGTCGTTAATCGACGGAGCAAATTCATTTCAGGTCTTCCGCTATATTCAGATACCTTCGATCATGCTCATGGTCGATTTCGTTCTCTTCGACAACATCAGAGGCGCGCTGCAGGTATTCGACATTCCGTTCGTAATGACGAGCGGAGGTCCGGGATACGCTTCTTCGACGTTCACCCTCTACACAATAAAAACCGCGTTCACGTTCAGCAGATTCGGGCTGGCCGCGACAATGGCGGTCGCAATCATGTTCATGATAGTTATTATTTATGTAATACAAAACGTGATAATCCACAGACTTATTTTACGGGAGAATAAACGATGAACTACGAATCAGGCGTAAAAAAAATTTTCCGGCAGGCCGTCTGCGTCTGCATGGTGCTTATTGTCATCGGTCCGATTCTCATCACCGTATTCGCGTCGCTCAAAACAAAAACCGATATGGCGCAGATTTCGCCGTTGATGCTGCCGCCGTTCGGCCGCATCACTTTCGAAAACTACAAATCCGTTCTGCACAACAAAGCCATCGTCACGGGCTTTATGAACACGGGAATCATTCTCGCCGTCAGTCTGATATTCAACGTTCTGCTCGGAACCATTACGGCATTCGTCATCGAGCGGTTTCAGTTCAGATCCAAAAACCTCATCGTTGCGCTGTTTTTCGTCGGCATGCTTATCCCCACGTTCGTAACGGAAATTGCCCGCTTCAAAATAATCACGTCGCTCCATCTGTATAACACGCTCGGTGCGCCTATCATTATCTACATCGCCGGCGATCTTATGCAGCTGTACATTTACCGCCAGTTCATAAGCCGCATTCCCGCCTCGATAGACGAATCGGCCATCCTCGACGGCTGTTCCTATTTTACGCTTTTTGGTAGAATTATATTCCCGCTGCTTGCGCCGGCAACAGCCACGGTGTGCATCATCAAATCGATCACGATTATAAACGATATGTACATTCCGTATCTCTATATGCCGAAAAACAAACTGCGGACTATAACGACGTTTCTCATGAACTACGCAAACGCGCAGCAGGGATCGTGGGAACAGCTCGCGGCGGGAATCGTGCTTGTTATGATTCCCACTGTCGGATTGTATATTTTCTTCCAGAAATATATTCTGGCGGGCGTCGTTTCCGGTGCGGTAAAGGAGTAACAGACTATGTCATCACAACCTTCATTATCATGGCTTACGGACGTTTCGGTTTTCCGCGTCAATCAGGAACCGGCGCATTCCGATCACGTTCATTACGCTTCCGCTGACGACTGCGCCGGCGGGAGACGAACGCTTTTCCAGAGTCTTAACGGAGACTGGCAGTTCCGCTGGTCGCCGAACGCCGCGTCCCGCCCTGCGGATTTTTTTAAAACGCCGGAAAGTGCAGCCAGTTTCGGTACAATCCGCGTTCCCGGGCACGTCGAACTGCAGGGGTACGATCAGATACGGTATATCAACACGATGTATCCGTGGGAGGGCCATACGGCGCTCCGTCCGCCGCACATCGACATGGAGCACAATCCGTGCCTTTCGTACTGCCGCACATTCGATCTGAATCCCGAACTGAAAGGAAAGCGCGTGTTTATCAGATTCGAAGGCGTCGAACAGGCTGCGTACGTTTATCTGAACGGCTCGTTTGTCGGATATGCAGAAGATTCGTTCACCCCGAGCGAATTCAATCTTACTCCGTATATCAGAGATACCGGCAATTACCTGTGCGTCGAAGTGTTTAAATACTGCAAAGCGTCGTATATCGAAGATCAGGATTTCTTCCGGTTCAGCGGAATATTCCGTCCCGTCACGCTGTTCGCAAAACCGGAAGCGCACATAGACGACGTTCACGCAGTGCCCGTCGTCGAAAACAGGCAGGGCAGATTTTCCCTTTCGCTGAAACTCAGCTATGATTCGTCCTTCAGCGGTTCGGTTTCTTATGCGCTCGCGGACAAAAACGGAAAATCAGTCGCGGCCGGAAGTCAGCAGATAACGAACGAAAACGCCGACGTGCAGTTTGCGGAAAAAGAACCCGGGAACGTACAGCTCTGGTCGAACGAATCGCCGTATTTATATTCGCTGCACATCACCGTCTCTCACGCGGACGGCGCCGTCGTTGAAGTGATTCCGTATTCAGTGGGATTCCGCTCCATTGCGGTCAAAGACCGCACCATTTTGTTAAACGGCAGCCCGCTGCACATTCACGGCGTGAACCGCCACGAATGGAGCGCGGAAAAAGGCAGATGCATCGGCATGGAGGAGATGACTTCGGATATTGAAACGTGCCGGAAAAACAACATCAATTCCGTGAGGACGTGTCACTACTCCGATCAGATTCCCTGGTACTATCTCTGCGATACGTACGGAATATACCTCATGGCGGAAACGAACATGGAAAGCCACGGTTCGTGGCAGAAAATGGGTGCGATCGAACCGTCATGGAACGTTCCCGGCAACGATCCGCTCTGGGAAAAACTGGTGCTCGACCGCGCAAAAACAAATTACGAAACGTTCAAAAATCATCCGTCGATTCTGTTCTGGTCGCTCGGAAACGAATCGTATTCCGGAACTGCAATCAGGGCGATGAACGATTATTATAAACGGACAGACCCGGGACGTCTCGTGCATTACGAAGGCGTGTTCCACAAGCCGGAAGATAAAAAATACATCAGCGACGTCGAATCGCAGATGTACGCTCCGCCGGAACGAGTCAGAGAGTACTGCACAAGCGACGGTTCGAAGCCGTTCGTATTATGCGAATACATGCACTGCATGGGCAACAGTCTCGGCGGCATGAAGCAGTACGCCGACGTGTTCGACGACTGTCCGCATTTTCAGGGCGGCTGGATATGGGATTTCATAGACCAGGCGCTGTTCGTCACCGACGCGGCGACTAACAGGAAAGTGCTCAGATACGGCGGCGATTTCGGAGAACGACCGAGCGATTATGAATTTTCAGGAGACGGTCTGCTTTTTGCCGACCGTACGGAAAAACCGTGCATGCAGGAAGTGAGGTATTATTATGCAAATCGTTTTTGATGACTGCGTTCTCGGCGTTCACGGAACGGATTTTGAATATATTTTTTCTTATTCGCGGGGAGGCCCCGAATCAATAAAAATAAACGGCACTGAATGGGTGTACCGGACTCCTCTGCCGACGTTCTGGCGGGCGACGACGTGCAACGACCGCGGAAATCATTTCTCACAGCGCAGCAGCATGTGGCTCGGTGCGGACATGTTTATTTCCGTCAAGGACATAAAACTGTACGTCGATGAAAAACCTCTTGAAAAATTCACGGCACCTTACAACACGGCGATTATCGGTACGCCGCTCGAGCATCCGCATTCGGTGGAAATCGCATACACGTACGAGACCACAACAGCACCGTCGACTACCGTATCCGTCCGGTATTGCGTAGAAGAAAGCGGCAGAATTATTGTTAAGGCGGAATATCGGGGAAAACAGGGGCTGCCGGAACTGCCGGCGTTCGGCCTGCGCTTTATTATGCCTGAGCTTGCCGGCGGTTACGAATACACGGGTTTAAGCGGAGAAACGTATCCCGACCGCATGGCGGGGGGCATCCCCGGCACTTACCGCATAAAAGGTCTGCCGGTTACGCCGTATCTTGTTCCCCAGGAATGCGGCATGCATATGCGGACGGAAAAAGTAACGCTGGAAAAACCGCTGTCCTCGTTCACTGTCGTGCAGAACGACGTTCCGTTCGCATTCAGTGCGCTGCCGTACACGTCGGAAGAACTTGAGAACGCGACGCATCAGGAAGAGCTGCCGCCTCCGCGGAGAACGGTACTGTGCATATTCGGCGCCGTCCGCGGCGTCGGCGGAATTGACAGCTGGGGATCCGACGTCTGCCCGGAATACCGCATCGACGCGGGCAGTAATCACGCCTTCTCGTTCATAATTAATAATTAACAAAAAAAACCGGAACGCGATTTTTTATCATGTTCCGGTTTTTTTTCAGGATTTGAAATCAGTCCTGAGGACCTTCATCCTGTTCCGGCTGGCCATCATCTCCCGGAAAATCCATCGGCATGTTGCTGCGGCTGTCTTTTCCCTTCGGACGTCTCCCGTTCATCATACGGGGAGCCGGCAGCATGGAGGCTGCCACGCCGGTTACGGTCTTGCCGTCGGCACCGTACGTCAAAGTGACAATGTCGTCGATCAGAATGTTTTTCAACGTCAGCTGAGGCCGGTTCATCCCCGGTTTTTTGTCGTCCTTCGGCGGCGGTAATTTGCCGTTGTCGTCGGCATCGTTTTTCGGCGGCATACCGAGCTCCAGCGCCGTATCGGCGGGAAGCGTGAAAGTAACTGTCTCGCCGGAAAGCGTAATCAGATCTTCCGGCTGCACCTGTTTCGGCGGTTCTTCCTTGTCGGGTTTCGGCATTTCTTTTACAGCACCGAGGGCGGCAGTCACTGTGATTTTTTTATCGGCGACGGAATAGGAAATACCCGTCACAAGTCCGACTTTCTGCGTTCCGCTTTTTTCCGCCGGTGCGGCAAAAGATGCCGCGCAGATCACCGCCGCACAGCATACAACGGCCGCGCCCTTCTTCAGGTTTGTACGAATCATACATTACCTCCATAAAAAATGGTAATCGGAGTTTTTTCATCACGAAGATGCAAACTCTATATGATAAGTGTACAACCGGCTGCTTTAAAAATTATCAATTTAAATCGGCACTTTTTTTAAATTAAATCCGCATATTCATTAAACCGTTACTTTTTCCAATATGCGGGCATAAAGAATATTATCATAGTGTACAGTTCAAGACGGCCGGTAAGCATTGCGAAACAGTACCACCATTTGAGACCGTCGGACAGAAATCCGTAATTGCACGACGGGCCCAATGAGCCGAACGCGGGACCTACGTTTCCCACCATGGAAAGCGCTCCCGTAAAAGAGGTGAGTAAATCGAGCCTGCTGATACAGCCGATTACCGTCGTGACGAACACGACCAGAAAGTACAGTAAAACGAACGCCGCAACGCTGAAGACTATGTCCTTGCGCCCGACCTTTCCGTTGAGTCTGATGCTGAACACGCCGTGCGGATGAAGCATACGCTCCGTTTCATTATGCGCCTGTTTTGAAAGGACGACCCAGCGTATTACTTTAATGCCGCCCGCCGTCGAACCTGAGCATCCTCCGATGAAGAAAAGCACAAACAGCACCGCCTGCGCCGACGGCACCCACAGCGTATAATCGGCCGTCGCAAAGCCCGTCGTTGTTAAAATCGACGCGACCTGGAATGAACTGTATCTGAGCGCCGACGCAAACGTTCCGTACTGCGGCATGATGAAAAATGAAATCAGCAAAGTCGACACGACGAAAATTCCGGCGTATGCTTTGAGTTCCGAATTATTACGTATATCGCTGAGTTTCCCCGTCAAAACATAATAATACAGACTGAAATTCACGCCGGCAGCGACCATGAACACCGTGCAGATGATATCCACAGGGACTGAATTGTACGCGCCGACGCTTGCGTTTCTTGTCGAGAAACCGCCGGTACCGAGCGTTGCAAACGCATATGAAAGCGCGTCGATAAAATCCATTCCCGCCATCATAAGCAGCACTGTCTGCAGAACCGTGAGTACCGTATATATAAGCCAGAGAAGTTTCGCAGTCGTGGTGATTTTCGGCGTGACCTTGCCTTTCTCGGGGCCGGTCGTTTCCGCTTTTATCAGCTGGAAGCCGCCGACGCCGAGAAGCGGAAGCAGCGCGACCGTAAGCGTGACGATTCCCATACCGCCGAGCCAGTGCGTCTCGCACCGCCATAAATTGATGCTGCACGGAAGGGATTCGACGTCGCCGAGAACGGTCGATCCCGTCGTCGTAAAGCCGCTCACGCTTTCGAACAGAGCGTCGGTAAAATGCGGAATTGCACCGCTGAAATAGAGCGGGAGCGCGCCGAACACGCTTGCCGCAATCCATGCAGAGGCGACGACGACGAACGTCCCGCGCATGGAAAGCCGTATTTCCTTCTTACGGCCAAGAATCAGGAATACGGCGGCGGCGGCGAATCCCGCGGCCATCGGGATGACGAACGACGGAAGAATCTGAGTTTCCCCGAACGCGAACGCCGTACCGATCGGAATAAGGAACGTCGCGCCCACGAACGCAATAATAATTGTTATTATCCGGAAAAATGTTAATACTGTCATGCCGTGAACTCCGTTAACGGATGCTGCCGCCGAACAGCGAGACAACGTGGCTGTCCTTTTCTGCAAGGGTGATGAGCACGACGTGGTCGCCCGCATTGAGAAGCGTGCTGCCTACGGGAATCTCATATGAAGTCGAATCGTATTTTTTTACGAGCATGGCAAGAAACACGCCGGGGTCGGCAAGCTCCCTCAGTGTCCGGTTGATCACCTTCGAGTCGCCCGGCAGCACGCACTCGATTATTTCCAGATCGCCTGTCGTCACCGTGTGCACTTCCTTCACCGATTTGCCGCGGAGGTGGCTCATGATGGAATCGACGACAGTATCGCGGAGCGGCACCGGAACATCGACGCCGAGCTTGCGGGCAATCGTCGCGAATGCGGAGCTGGCAACGAGGCTTATCGTCTGTTTTACGCCGAGCGATTCAAGGTACGCGGCGAGCACCATGTTCATCTCGTGATTGTGGGTCGCGCAGATGGCAAGGTCGAACGACGTGATGCCTTCTTCGTTCAGGAACGATTCGTCCGTCGCGTCGGCGCGGAACACGCGGGCCGTGGGAAAACGTTCCGACGCGGCTTTTGCGAGCGCCTCGTCGCTGTCTATGATGACGAAATTCTGCGGATGATTCACCGGATGAGCAGTCAGTAATTTTAACAGAGAACGTTTCTCGGCAGGCTGAATCAGTTTCTGTGCAATTATCGTGCCGATTCTTCCCGCACCGACGAGCGCTATCGTTCTGAGTTCTTTCTGTTCGGAACCGCAGAGCGAAAGCATCGTGCCGATGTCGTTTTTCGACACAAGCATGCCTACGCTGCAGCCGGGATCAAGCACCGTGTTGCCGCTCGGCAGCGACGTTTTTCCGTCTTTCTCGACGTACGCAATAAGAAACCCCTTGTCGGTAAGCGAGCGCACTGTCTGCAGCTTCCGGCCCGCAAGTTTGCTGCCTTTCGCTACAGTCATGCGGGTAAGTTCGTAGGCCCCGTCGCCGAACGTCTGCACGTCGCTTATGGCGCCGTTTTCGACCGCCTGTACGATTGCGTCCGCCGCCTCGATGTCGGGATGAACCATATAGTCTATGCCGTACAGCGGACGGTGCTTGCCGCTGAACGAATCAGCGTGGCTCTTCTGCGCATCCGCCGTATTAACGTAATACGCGTAGTTGCGGACGCGTGCAATTTTAATAATATCGGGGTAAACCGCATCGACGAGCGAACACGTTATCATGTTCACTTCGTCGTTTTCGGTGACGCAGACGAGCGCGTCGGTTTTTGCTATGCCCGCGTCCTCCAGCGTTTTCAGATTGTTGCCGTCGGCAAGCAGTACCGTACAGTCGAGCTGATTTGACACGTGGCGGCCCCTGTCCTCGTCGTTGTCGATAATCGTGACAGTATTCTTTTCGTTAATTAATAATTTCCCCAGCTGGACACCGGTGAATCCGGCGCCGACGATAACAATTCTCACTATTGTTCCTCAGATTCCCGGGACAGTTTCGACTTTCTTCCCGACGCTGCCGTCACCGAACCTATAACTGCGGCGCAGACGATCGCCGCTGCCGCAGCTTCAAGCAGCGCGTTCGGAAGCAGTACCGCCATAAGAGCAATATATCCTTTACCGCCCATTGCGTCCAGAACTTTCGGCGCCGCAAAAACGTACAGCGCGCCGATTACAAGGCACGTATGAACGACGGTTGAAACGAATCCGACTATGACGGCGGAAACAGTCTTCGGCATATGCGGAATCAGATTCAGCAGGTACCAGAAAATCCATGCGGCAACACCGAGCAGTATGCGCGGCAGGACCGACACGCCGGGATTGACGAACAGCGGATCAAGCGCACCCGTCGGCATCATAGCGGCAAGAATCAGGCTGAAAATGCCGAACACTGCTCCGACGGTGATGCCGGAAACAAGCGCGGACATATCAGGCTTATGAGTTTTATCTTTATACATGCACACAAGCATGACTGCAAGGAGAACCGGAATATGCATAATAGTGATCGATGCATTCGGTCCGAGCGGAATCATACCAAGATGCATGGGCGGCAGGCCGAGCACGATGACGAGTGCGCTCAGTGCACCTGTAAGCGCAAGTTTTCTGTTGCGGGATAAAGTCTTTTCCATAGGACAGCCTCCTGTTGGCTTCATGATGACTGACTATATCATGTTTTATATAAAACTAAAAGAGGAGGAAAGTATTCTTAAAACGCAGTATTTTGTAGTATATTTATGATATGAACATCAATTTTAAATCGCTTTTATGCGCTATTTCCGAGGCGCTCGACTACGTCGAGGGAAGCCTCACGGGCGCAACACATAACCACGCAAAACGCGTCGCCTATATGTCGGCGATGATAGGAAAAAAAGCCGGTCTTACGGACAGCGACCTTGCAGATTTATCCGCCTGCGCGCTCCTTCACGACAACGCGCTTACTGAATATATTCACAACGAACGGGATGCGGGAATAAACGTAGTCGTGCATCCTAATCAGATGACACTCGGCTCCCACTGCAGCATCGGCGAACGCAACGTTTCCGCAATGCCGTTTTATTCCCGTATAAAAGACGTAATTCTGTACCATCACGAACGGCCGGACGGTAAAGGACCTTTCGGCAAAACATCCGGCGACATTCCGCTTTACTCCCGTATAATACATCTCGCGGATCTCGCCGACATCGGTTTTCCGCCGGAAAAATACGGCGACGGCAGCGGAGAAGAAATGCGCTCGTTTATCAGGAAATTTGAAAACGTCTATTTTGACAGCGTCAGTGTCGGTCTTTTTTCCTCATGCATCGACGACGGAATTATTATGAATTTGAAAAACAACGATGTCGTGAAGCTTCTTGATTCCGTGTTTCCGGAAAAGAAATATGTCTATGAAAAAGAAGAAATTATTAATATTGCGACGATATTCGCAAAAATAATCGACTACAAATCCGCGTTCACAAGCACGCACTCCATCGGTATTGCGCAGAAAGCTCTTCGTATGGCGCAGTATTACGGCTGGGACGATGAGACTCAGGCGGAATTTTACCTTGCCGGCGCGCTTCACGACATAGGCAAGCTTGCAGTCGAAACCGATATTCTCGAAAAACCGGCAAAGCTCACCGACGGCGAATACAAACGGATGCAGTTCCACGCTTACGCGACGTGGGAGATGCTGCACAAAATAGAAGGATTCGAGCAGATTACCGAATGGGCGTCGTATCATCACGAGAAACTCGACGGAACGGGCTATCCGTTCGGAAAAACGGCGGACGAACTTTCGCACAAAGCCAGGCTCATGGCATGTCTCGATATTTATCAGGCGCTTACGGAAAGCCGCCCGTACAGGAAGGGAGTTACGCACGAAAAAGCGGTGAAGTTTCTTAGTAAACAGGCAGAGCTCGGAAAGCTCGACCGCAGCTGCGTCGAAGACGTCGCTGCCTGCTTCGGCCGGTCCGTTTCGTAACCGGTTCCTGCGGTTTATACGGAAGCAGTTTTTCAGAAAAGCCGTCCCGAAAGTTTCATTTACGGAACGGCTTTTTTTATTTCATCTTATTTCATAAGCGACCTGAAAAGTCCGGCAATATCTTTTTTCGACGGATCGCGGGGATTGCCCGGCGTGCATGCGTCTTTCATCGCACAGTCGGCAAGCTGGTCGATATCCTCTTCCTTAACAATTCCCGCAAGACTCTGCGGAATGCCGACGTCTACCGAAAGCCGGCGGACCGCGTCGCACGCGGCTTTCCGGTACGCAACCGGGCTCATTGAATCGACGTCCGCCACTCCCATTACGCGCGCAATCTCGCGGTATTTTTCTCCCGAATAATCAGCGTTGTATTCCATAATCGTCGGCAGCAGGATTGCGCACGCGACGCCGTGAGGCGTGTCGTAGAAGGCGCTGAGCGTATGCGCCATGGAATGGTCTATGCCGAGACCGACGTTGGAAAATCCCATGCCCGCGATGTACTGTCCGAGCGCCATTTCCCCGCGCGCCTTCGCGTCGCCTTTTACCGACTCACGCAGCCATTTTCCGACTATCTCAATAGCCTTAAGGTGCATCATGTCTGTCATTTCCCACGCGCCTTTTGTGATGTACCCTTCTACAGCGTGCGTGAGCGCATCCATGCCCGTCGACGCGCAGAGTTTCGACGGCATGCTCATCATCATGTCGGGGTCGACGCAGGCAATAACCGGAATGTCGTGCACGTCGACGCAGACGAATTTCCGTTTTTTCTGCAGGTCGGTAATAACGTAATTAATCGTTACTTCCGCCGCTGTTCCCGCAGTCGTCGGAACAGCTATAATCGGCACCGACGGATTTTTCGTCGGCGCTACGCCTTCAAGGCTGAGGACGTCCGAAAATTCAGGATTATTAATAATAATTCCGACGGCTTTTGCCGTATCCATAGAAGAACCGCCGCCTATGGCGATGATATAGTCGGCATGCGCCTTTTTGAAACTTTCGACGCCGTGCTTTACGTTTTCCACCGGCGGATTCGGCTTGATGTCCGAATAAATTTCATATGCAAGGCCCGCTTTATCGAGAAGATCCGTCACCTTCGCCGTAACCTTGAATTTAATAAGATCCGGGTCGGAGCAGACGAACGCTTTCTTCCATCCGTGAGCCCTGACTTCGTCGACGATGCTGTTGACGGCGCCTTTTCCGTGATACGACGTGCCGTTAAGTGTGATTCTGTTTGCCATTATTATCCCCCATACGTTTTTATTGTGAGGGATAAAATCCGCTTTATCAAGTTACAGATTATCCGATGTGTAACTTTCCGCTCTACAATGCGGGAATCAGAATGGCTGCAAGTTTCGAAGGAAGCGCGGCAATAAGATCGTCCGCGAGCGATTCGGGAGATTTTTCCATCCCGCTTACTGCCCATTCCACCGTCATGGAAATGGAGCCGTGGCAGTATAATTCGAGCACGAACCGCAGGTCTTCGTTCAGCGGTTTATGCGTCTGCTTTTCGATAATATTCGTGTAAAACTGCAGAATGAACTGATAATCGTGCTGTTCTATGGAATTGTAATCAGTCGACCTGAACGCCTGCGCAAAAAAAACTTTTTCCCGTCTGATAAAATTGAACTTGAGGACGAGACCTTCGCGCAGCGTAAGCGTCACGCCCATTTCGTCGAAACACTGCCGCGCAAGGATGTCGAAGTACCAGTTCACCAGATCGTATTTGTCGCGGAAATGCCGGTAAAACGTCTGGCGCGTAAGATGCGCATGCCGGACAATGTCGGTCACGGTAATTTTTTCCAGCGTATTGTGCGCCATGAGTTCTTTTATTGAGTCGGCCAGACCGAAAGCCGCTGACGTGTCATCTGCTGCACTGTTCATTCTTTTTCCGCTTTTCCGATACGATTGATTATACATCACCTTGATTTTTTTGTGGACGAATCTTCTTTTTTTTGGAAAATTTATTGTCCCCTGCAAAATTTTTATGGTATACTGAACACGAAAAAAACAAAGCATACCTATATTTACAGTTCTATTTTATATTTATAGGGAAGGAGGCGTAATTGAGGATTGGTCTGTTCGGATTCGGTAAGGCAGGAAAAGCGGTAGCGGCAGTAATTCTGGAAAGCAGGGACTGCACGCTTAAATGGGTTGTACGGAAATCCACCGTACTTGATCACCGTTCTGCCCCTGAGTATCTCGGAATAAAGTCGGAAGACCCCGGACTTATATATTCCAAAAATGAATTCAATGAAATTGAAAACAACAGAAATCTGGATGTGGATGCGATTGTCGATTTTTCCGGCACGGCAAGCGTCCGTGAGTACGGCGAATATGCCGTAAAGCATAACTGTATGGTCGTCACAGCCATTTCAAACTACGGCGAAGAGGGAAAAACGTATCTGAAAGAACTCGGGCAGTCGATCCGTGTTCTCTGGTCGCCGAATATCACTATCGGCATAAATTTTCTGCTTATAGCGGCGGAAGTGCTGAAAAAAATCGCACCGGAAGCCGACATCGAAATTCTTGAGGAACATTTTAAAACAAAATCGGAAGTGTCCGGCACGGCAAAAGTTCTCGCGCGGCATCTGGAGCTCGACGAAAACGACATCAAGTCCATACGCGCGGGCGGAATCGTCGGTAAGCATGAAATTCTGTTCGGCTTCCCCTATCAGGTTGTCCGTCTGATTCACGAATCGATCTCGCGTGAAGCGTTCGGAAACGGAGCGGTTTTCGCACTGAGAAATATAAGGGACAAGCCGGCGGGACTGTACGCCATGGAAGACATCATCAAACCGTATTTCAGCATATAACGGACCTGTCAGAAGGTCTGTGACTCCTGAATACTAAAGCCGCCGGTTTCAATCGGCGGCTTTTTTTTGTATAATCAGTCGGTATGAAAAATATATTTTCCCGTAAAACAATTTCCGATTCCGACCTTGCCCTTTTTCTTTCCTATTTTAAACCGCACATGGGACTCTTCATTGCCGATATGTGCTGCGCTGCGTTCATAGCAGCCGTAGACCTGGGCTTTCCCATGGTATCGCGGTACGTGGTAAATACACTGCTGCCTTCGTTTCCTGAATCGCCCGACCGCACGATGCGGATATTCATCGTCATTATCGTCCTGCTGTTCCTGTTTTACTTTCTGCGGTTCGGAGCACAGTGGTTCGTCACCTATTTCGGCCACCTGTTCGGCGTGCACGTCGAAACCGATATGCGGCGCGACGTGTTCGCCCACATTGAGCGCCAGTCGTTTTCGTTTTTCGACAAAAACCGCACAGGAAAAATTATGTCGCGTGCCACGAACGATCTGTTCGAGGTAAGCGAACTCGCGCACCACTGTCCGGAAGATCTTTTCATTTCCGCGCTCACGCTTGTCGGCGCGTTCATACTCATGCTCAGCATTCAGCGCGACATCGCGTACATCATCCTTGTTTTTTTGCCTGTCATACTTTTCAGAATCATCCGTTCCGAAAAGTCAATGTTCGCGTCGTCGCGGCAGGTGAAGGATAAAACGGCGGAAATAAACGCCGGGCTCGAATCGTCCATCAGCGGCGCGCGGGTGACGAAAGTATTCACAAACGAAGACTATGAAACGGAACGTTTTGCCGAAAACAACGGAAGATTTTTTTCCGCAAAAAAAACATACTACCGTTCCATGGCGTCGTTCCACAGCCGCATCGATTTAACAACCAACATTCTGAGCATTGTCGTGTTGGCCGCCGGCGGTCTGCTTATCATGCAGGGAAAAATGAATCTCGGCGACCTGATTGCCGCAAACCTGTTCGTTGCAGCGTTTCTTCAGCCCGTCCGCCGTCTGTCGAACCTCATAGAACAATTTTCTACCGGAGTCGCAGGATTCAACAGGTTCACCGAAATCATGCGCATGCACGATGAAACACCGGAAAAAGCCGGCGCACCGGACATCACACGCGTACACGGCGACATCAGTTACAGCGACGTAAGTTTTTCATACAACGGCGGAACAAACGTACTCAGCCACGTCAACCTCGACGTAAAAGCCGGAAAAACAATCGCGCTTGTCGGACCGAGCGGCAGCGGGAAGACGACGCTCTGCCATCTGCTTCCCCGGTTCTACGAAATAACGTCCGGTGCAATCACAATCGACGGAACGGATATCCGCGGCGTATCTGTCAAATCGCTCAGAAAACAAATCGGGCTCGTCCAGCAGGACGTGTTTCTGTTCGCGGGCACCGTGCGCGAAAACATCGCATACGGTAAAATCGGCGCAACAGACGACGAAATCCGTGACGCGGCAAAACGCGCAGAAATACACGACGACATTATGAAAATGCCGGACGGCTACGACACGGTAGTGGGAGAACGCGGTATTAAGCTTTCCGGCGGCCAGAAGCAGCGTATTTCGATTGCACGCATTTTCCTCAAAAATCCGCCCGTCCTGATACTCGACGAAGCAACGTCGGCGCTCGATACTGCGACCGAACTGCGGATTCAGAAAGCGTTCGACGAGCTGTCGAAAGGACGGACAACGTTTATTATTGCGCACCGGCTCTCTACAATACGGAACGCCGACTGCATTGCGGTCGTGAGCGACGAGGGAATAACCGAAACAGGTACTCATGAAGAACTGCTGCAGGCACACGGTATGTACCACGAGCTGTATACGGCGCAGTTCGGAATATAACAAACTGCGTGAGTTCTCCGCCGGTATATGATATACTGTCCGTACGGGAGGTTCGTCGAATTATGGAAAATAAAATCGATTTGAGCGGGATGTGGAATTTTGCGCTTGATGCGGAAAAGCAGGGGCCCGCGCTTCCGTACCGCGACACAATTCTCCTTCCGGGGACGACAGCATATTTTAAAAAGGGACCGGAAAATACCGCCTGCGAGACCGGACATCTGACGGAACTTTATCCGTTCAGTGGATATGCATGGTTCTCCCGCACAATCGACGTGACCGATGATCTTACCGGAAAACACTGCTTCCTGTTTCTTGAACGCACCCGTGTGACGACGCTGTATCTCGACGGGAAAAAAACCGGCTCGCAGAACAGCCTCTGCACGCCGCACATATACGACCTTACAGGACTGCTCGAACGCGGAACTCATACGATAACAATCCGTGTAGACAATTCGGCGTATCCGACAAACGGCGGCCATATGACGTCTCCCGACACGCAGACAAACTGGAACGGTATAACGGGCAGGATTGAACTTCAGATATACCCCCGCTCATATATTTCCGGAATCAGAATCATTCCCGACGCGGAAAATTCTGCCGTAACGGTGTACGCCGGGCTGTGCGGCGCGGAAGAAGGGATGCTGGAACTTTCTGCGGAAAACTTCAACGGAGTACGCCGTCATACTGCTCCGTCCGCATCGTTTCCGGTACACTCCGGCGAAAACACCATACAATACAATCTCGGAAAAAACGCCTGTCTCTGGAGCGAACACGAACCAAGTCTCTACAGACTGCACCTTACCCTCGATGCCGGCGAAGTACGCAGTACGGAAGAAACTGATTTCGGGCTCCGCAGTTTCAAAACGAACGGCGGAAAATTCACCGTAAACGGGCAGCAGACGTTTCTGCGCGGCAAACACGAAGGGCTGATTTTTCCGCTCACCGGATTCGCACCGACAACCGTCGACGCATGGCTCGATAAACTCCGGGTATCGAAGGAATACGGAATAAACCATTACCGATTCCACACGTGCTGTCCTCCCGAAGCCGCGTTTACGGCCGCAGACCGGCTCGGCGTCTACATGGAGCCTGAACTTCCGTTCTGGGGAACGATTCCCGAGGAAAACGATCCGAAGACTGATCCCGCCGAATGGAACTATCTGACGGAAGAAGGATTCAGGATTCTGCGGACGTTCGCAAATCATCCGTCGTTCGTGATGATGTCGCTCGGCAACGAACTCTGGGGCAGCAAAACACATCTTGATAAAATCCTGGCATCGTATCACGACTTCGACGGCAGCAGACTCTACACGCAGGGGTCGAACAATTTTCAGTTCAGCCCCGAAATACTTCCCCACGAGGATTTTTTCTGCGGCGTCCGCTTTTCACACGACAGGCTTATCCGCGGGTCGTACGCAATGTGCGACGCTCCGCTCGGACACGTTCAGACGGAACCGCACGGTACGCTTACCGATTACGACGACCATATCATTCCGCCCCGGACTATGCCGGAAGCGGCAGACAGTCCCGAAAAAAAGAAAGACACGTCCGGCAGAAAAATCACGATTCAATTCGGTACCGGAATAAAAACAGTCAGCGCCGGAGCGGACGGAGACGGACCTGTCCCCGCAGTTCCCGTCGTCTCGCACGAAATCGGACAGTATGCCGTCTATCCCGATTACCGCGAAATCGAAAAATATACCGGCCCGCTCAAGGCGCGCAATTTCGAAATATTCAGGAAACGGCTTGAAGAAAAAGGACTCGGAGCGCTGGCTGACGACTATTTCCGGTGTTCGGGAAAACTTGCCGCAGCGTGCTACAAGGAAGAGCTGGAAGCGGCGTTCCGCTCGAAGCGGCTTGCAGGTTTCCAGCTGCTCGACCTGCAGGACTACAGCGGACAGGGAACGGCCCTCGTCGGCATGCTCAACGCGTTTATGGAGCCGAAAGGACTTATTTCGTCGGAAGAATGGCGGACGTTCTGCGGCGATGCGGTACTTCTTGCGCGGTTTGAAAAATACGTCTACGTCCCCCATGATGAATTCTTCGTCCGAATTCAGTTCCGGTACGACCGTCCGGAACTGCCGGAATGGACTACCGTCGTCTGGGAACTTAAAAACGAAACCGGCGAATCTGTCTCAGGATGTACCGACGTTCTTACCCGCGACGGCGATATGTACGAAGCCGGAACGGTGTCTCTTCCCATGCCGGAAGTCGACCGCATAAAACAACTGACTTTCTCTCTCGCATGCGATACCTGCGGAATGAAAAAATCGTACAATCTCTGGCTCTGCCCCGAGGATGTTTCCGTGCATACCGACGGACTGCACGTATTCACTTCACCGTCGGATGAAATGGAGGACGTACTGCGTAAAGGAAAACGTGCAGTCTTCTTCATGCCGCCCGAAGCTATGAAAGAATCAGTAGAGGGAACGTACTGTACCGATTTCTGGTGCTATCCCATGTTCCGCGCAATTTCAGAAAACATGCGCAAGCCGGAACCCGCAGGCACGATGGGCCTGCTCATACGGAACACGCACCCGGCGCTCAAAGCTTTTCCCTCCGAAAAGTACGCAACCGAACAGTGGCGGAACATCGTCACTTTATCGCGCGCAATCGTTCTCGACGGAACACCCCCGGAACTTCTCCCTATAGTACAGGTCATAGACAATTTCGAACGCAACCACAAACTCGGCATACTGTTCGAATGCCGGGTGCACGGCGGACGCCTGCTCGTCTGCACGTGCAGTTATACCGGACTGGAAAAACTGCCGGAAGGGCGCGTCTTCCTTTCAAGCATTCTCGATTATGCGAGGAGCGCTGATTTTAATCCCCAGACCGAAGTACCGCTCTCCGCCTTCAGTCTTTAACGAACGAACCGATTTCTATAAGATTTCCCTCCGGATCGGCGATGTAGCACGTCCGCTGGCCCCACGGCTCTGTCGTCGGAGCAAGCACGGAAACCGCTCCTTTTGAAATTACGCCGGCATACGTTTTGTCGACAGCGCTGAAGTTTTCCGCGCTGAGGGCGATTTCGTAGTGCCCGTTAACCCCTTCCGCGTAGCCGAAACCGCGGCCCGTCATCTTCTCAAAATCGTTCCGCCCGTACAAAAGAAACAGCGTCCCGTCCTTTTCCAGATAGACGTTGCTCGTATTTTCGTCTTCCTTAATTTCAAAACCGAGCACGTCCCGGTAGAATCGTATCATCTTTTTCATGTCTTTCACGAAGATTCCGAATCCGTCAAGTTTCATTTATTTTCCTCCGTTACCTGAATTCGTACCGGGCACCGACGCCGGTTTCTTTTACCGGTACAGTATACGGGCTGGCTATGCCGTGTACAAGAACGAAACAGAGCTTGACATTTATATACCTAACGGTATATAAACAACTTATGGGAAACGACAATTCCAGAAAGCTCATTATGGACAAAGCTCTTGCGCTCTTCAGCACACACGGATACGACGGCACCGGCATTCAGGACATTACGGCCGCCGCAGCCGTGACGAAGCCGACGCTTTATTATTTCTTCGGCAGCAAGGACGGCCTGTTCGAAGCTGTCTGGGAAACGTTTTTCCCGCTGATTGAGACACCGCTTGCTCCGTACTGCACGTATGAGAATCATATAAAAGACTATCAGAACGACGTATACGGACAGCTCGTGCGCATTGTCCTTGTGTTTTTCCGCTATGCGCAGGAACATGCTGATTTCTACCGGCTTATGATGGAAACGGTCTATGCGCCGCCGGAATCAAAATCGTCGTCGCTGTCAACAGCTTATTTCAAACGGCTGTACGCTCTGCTCGAACAATTTTTTGCAGGAGCGGCCGAAGCGCACGGAAATATGGCGGGAAAAGCGCGTCAGTTTGCAGTCAGCTTTCTTGCAGAGGTAAACGCATACGTTGCCGCATGGCTCGCGCAGAACGAGGATGATGCACAGCGGACGAACCTCGACGAAGCGTGCGCGCAGCAGCTTGTAAAACAGTTCATGCACGGTATTTTTGCATGAAAAGGAGAACGGAAATGTGGTTTGATGATGCAGTTTTTTATCAGATATATCCGCTCGGGCTCTGCGGAGCACCGGCGGAAAATTCGTGGGACTGGTCGGTATGGAACGGAGCGGCTCGGCCGGTAAACAGAATCTCACGCATATCGGACTGGATTCCGCACATGCAGCGGCTCGGAATAAACGCCGTCTATTTTTCGCCGGTATTCCAGAGCGACCGCCACGGATACGACACGCGCGATTACTACACGATAGACAGCAGGCTCGGCAGCAACGAGGATTTCGCCGCAGTCTGCCGCGCGCTCCACGACGCAGGCATCAGAGTTGTGCTCGACGGAGTCTTCAATCATACCGGACGCGGATTCTGGGCATTCCGCGACGTACAGCAGCACCGTCGGCAGTCGGCATACCGGGACTGGTTTTTCATCGACTGGGACGGAAATTCCGACAGCAACGACGGCTTCCGGTACGAAGGCTGGGAAGGACACTACGACCTCGTAAAACTGAATCTTGAGAATTCCGCCGTGCAGGAGCATCTGTTCGGCGCCGTACGCAAGTGGGTCGATATGTTCGACATAGACGGCATCAGGCTTGACGTTGCGTACAGCCTCCCCGTATGGTTTATTCAGAAACTGCGGGCATACACTGATTCGCTCGGCAGGGAAAAAGGGCGTGAAATCGTGCTGATTGGAGAGCTGATAAAAGATCAGTATGCTGAGTTCATCGGACAGGACAGGCTGCACAGCTGTACCGACTACGAATGCTACAAGGGCATATATTCCAGCCTGAACGACACGAACATGTTCGAGATAGCGTATTCACTGAACCGCCTGTTCGGAGACGGCGGCCTCTGCCGTAATACCGCCCTGTTCAATTTCGTCGACAACCACGACGTCGAACGGATTGCAGGCATCCTCAGAAATCCCGCACATATTCCGCTTGCATACGGGCTGCTGTTCGCCATGCCCGGAACGCCGTGCGTATATTACGGAAGCGAATGGGGAATACGGGGGAAAAAATCAGACGGAGACAACACGCTCCGACCGGCTCTTGAGCATCCTGAATGGACGGAACTGACGGACATGATTGCCGGATTTGCACGTTGCCGCCGCGAAAATCAGGCGCTCCGAAGCGGCTCATACCGTCAGCTGTTCCTTACGAACGGGCAGCTCATGTTCTCACGGAGCGGCGGCGGTACGGAAATAATTATCGCGCTGAACGCATCGGGAACGCCGTACACCGTGCAGCCGGGCGGTCAGTCGTACGCCCACTTCGACGGACTGTACGGAACGTACCGCAATCTCCTGACGGGTGAAACGCACCGGTACGACGGCAGCGTGACGCTTCCGCAGGAAAGCGTAGTGTACCTTGTCCGTACCTGATTTATTCGTACGGAGGGTTTATACCCGCCCCTTGGGACGAGGCTGTTGATTGCCCGGAAGGTTATTTCTTTCTGCCGTCAGTTCTATTCAGCCGTCAATTTTTCTCCGCTGTTCCATCATCGTCGGGATGAACGATACGAGAGAGCCGGCGGCTATAATTGCAATTCCGCACAGCATGGCCGGCGCAATTGTCTCATGGAGAAAAAGCAGCGCAAAAACAGGCGCCAGTACCGGTTTTATAAAGAACACAAGCGAAGCAAGCGACGGGCTTGTATATTCGAGCGCCATGAAATAGGACACAAATCCGCCGCCGGTGACTGCAATGCAGATATACAGGAATACGGGAACCACGGCGGGCGTGTATCCTGCGAAGAGCGGGATGTCCGCAAATACTGAAAGCCCCGCGTTCCTGAGCATTCCAGAAACAGGCGCCGCGTGACTGAGAGCGATAAAGAGAAACAGTTCAAGCGAGCCGAACAGGAACGAACCGCACGTTACCGCCGCCCCTCCGTATCTGCGGCACCCTTTTTTGCCGGACACGCTGTAAAGCGCGAAGAAGACGACTGACAGCCCCGCGAACAGAAATCCGGCAGGCGTTCCCGCAGAACGCGCCCCCGTTACAATAACGGCAATGCCCGCAACGTCAAGGAGCAGCGCTATAACCTCATGCCTCTTTACCCGTTCGTGAATAAGAAGAAACGCAAAAAAGAGTACGAAAACAGGATTCGAACTGAAAAGTACGGCGACCGCGGATGCATTCGCATTCATGACCGAAAGCTGATAAAACATCATGCTCAGCACGACATTGAACAACCCCAGCAGCGCAAAATACGCAGCGGCATCAGCCGTGATTTTTTCACCGTGCGATTTCAGCGAGCGGAACGCGAACGGCAGCAGGAAAATGCCTCCGATAAAGAACCGCGTGCAGGTCAGCTGCACCGGATTGAACTGGCCGGAAACGAATTTAAGCGCGACTTCCATGGAGCTGAACAGCACTGTCGAAAGTGCAATAAACAGTATCCCTTTTTTATTATTCATGATTTTTGCCTCTGTGCAGAATAGAAAAGTACTATAATCCAAACAGCAGGATTTGCATAGTTGCTTGACACGAAGATCCGCATGCGTATTCAGGAAATATTCGTTTCGTGGGAGAAACTGTTTGAGGATTGTCTTGCTGAAGCAGTTCAGGCGGGCGAGCTTTCGAATACGACGGACACGAAGGCGACAGCAGTTTTTCTTCTTTCAGGCTGGGAAGGCGCCGTCCTGTATGCAAAAGTTGCAAAATCGGCCGCACCGCTCGACACATTCATATCCTTATTGGAGGAAAAACTGTTCAGGTAATTTTTTTTAATCACTTCAGATACGACCGGTCTAATATATTATAACTGATGCGGACTGAACTGCAGGCGGCCGGCATCAGACAAAAACTTTATTCTATTTTTTTATAGGAGAATATGTATGAGAATCACAGCAATCAACGGGAGTCCGCGTCAGAACGGAAACACTTCAAAACTGCTCGAAGCGGTTCTGGAACCGCTCGCGAAATCGGGGTGGGAAACGGAAATAATTCAGCTGGGCGGGAAAAAAATAGCGGGATGCAAAGCGTGCGGACAGTGTCAGGCGCACAAAAACAGAAAGTGCGTATTTGCAAACGACGTGTTTAATGAAGTCTTTGAAAAGATGGCGGCGGCAGATGCAATTCTCATAGGTTCGCCGACCTATTTTGCCGATATTACCGCAGAAACGAAGGCGCTCATCGACCGGGCAGGAATGGTTGCAATGGCGAACGACTGCATGTTCGCGGGAAAAATCGGTGTAGCTGTCTCCGCCGTACGAAGAGCCGGCTCGCTGCGCTCAATCGACTCCATAAACCATCTGTACCTCATCAGCCAGATGATTATTCCGGGCTCGACCTATTGGAATATGGGATACGGATTGGAAGAGGGGGCAGTATCCTCCGACGCGGAAGCGCTGGAAAATATGAATCAGCTCGGCCAGGCAATCGACTGGCTTGCGAAAGCCGCAGCGAACGCACCCGCACCGTACCCTGTCCGGAAAGAAGGTGAAAACTGATTCACGCGATACGCTGCCGGCAGCCTTCACAGGGCCGCCGTGCGGTGTAAAACAGCATATACTGTGATATACTTGATTTTATGAACACTGCAAATTCAAACAGCATTCTCACGGGAATACTCCGGGAGCAGACGGAAATTCTGCTCAAAAATCTCGACGACCAGATTGCGGGCGCTGATCTCGATGCGGTAATAGACGGACTGCCGAACTGGCGCTATCTTTTCCACGCAATTCATTCGCTGGACAAAAGTCTTATCAACCCCGATGATTTTACCGAACCCGACATTTCGGTCTGCGGTATTGAGCCTGATCTCTCAATTATCGACGAGAAACGCCCGGGATACCGGCAGGCGCCGGAAGTCACGGTAACCCGCAGTCAGCTTGAGCGATATGCGTCGTATGTGCGCCGGAAAATCGAATCATATTTCGACACGCTCGACGACACAATGCTCGCGGAAAAGCCGGGGAACGGAAGGTTCACCAGGCTCACGCTCATCCTCGGACAGGCCAGACACATCATGTGGCATCTTGGGCTGTCGTCGGGCCTGACTGTGCAGACGGGAAAGCCGTGGCCGGTATATACCGGCCTGTTCGGGTGAAATCAGAATTTTTCCGTCTCAGGTTCTTTTCCGAATGCATTGAAAACAGCGGTCGCATTTTTTAAATAAAACACTTCGAACTTTCCGTCGTCTGCAGTGTACAAGCCGTTGAGCGACGGATTGTCTTTCAGCATCGCTTTCTTTGCTTCGATCGATTCGTCACGCACTACTTCGCATGTGAGTCTGATCCATCCGCCGCCGACCATTCCCGAAATCTCAACTTTCGGATTCTCGAGCATCTGACGGAAACAGTTCTTTACATTACTCGTTGTAATGTAAAGCTTACCGTTGTAAATACACTGTGCACCGAACGGACGCACTCTCGGCTGATCGTGATCCGCCGTTGCAAGATAGAATGTTCCTGCTTTTTTCAGAAATTCATACGTACGTGTCATTAATTACCTCCGGATAAATTAAATATGGAGTGCTGATAAAATTCTGATGATTCTACCGGCGCTCCGTAATACAGTATTGATACTGTACTAACATTAGTAGTATATTACAAGTACGATTTTCTATTGTACTAAGTATCTTTTCAGATACTGTAACAATACGTTCACGAGGCACAACTATGGACACGGACGACAACGACAGACTCTTCGGAATCTGCCCGTACGTAACGACGCAGAAACTGTTCTCCGGCAAATGGAGCCTGCTGATAATGCATCTGCTCGATGAAAAGACGCTCCGATTCGGCGAGCTGCAGCGCGCGCTCGGGGATATTACCCAGACGACGCTCACCAAGCAGCTGCGTTTTCTTGAGGACTACAACCTCGTGCAGCGGAAAGTATTCAACACGATTCCGCCGAAAGTCGAATATTCGCTTACGAATATCGGAACGGAATTCATGCCGGTCGCGCAGGCGCTCGCCGTTTTCGGAAACGCATACATCGAATTTATTAAAACGAAAAAAGAAAACGCCGCGGCACAGTAGATTTTCATGTATGCGGAAAAACTGATATACTTGCTGAGTCAGCACGGATATAACGGAAACAACATATGTCGCAGATAACTAAAACAGCGCTCGCCGCATCGCTCAAAAAAATTTCTGAAACGACTCCCATCGACAGGATTACCGTTACTCAGATTGTCGAGGACTGCGGCGTCAACAGGCAGACGTTTTATTATCATTTCAAGGACATATACGATCTTGTCTCGTGGATTTACCAGAAGGAGACGACGGAAAGCATCGGTGAAAAAAAGACATACAATACGTGGCAGGACGGATTTATGAACGTCTTCACCTACGTACTTGCCAACAGGAATTTCGTTCTCCGCACGTATTATTCAAGCTGCCGGCAGCACCTGCTCGACTTCCTGTACAAGGAAGTGTACAACCTGCTCATCGGAGTCGTCGACGAATGCGCCGGGAATTTTTCCGTACACGACGAAGATAAATCGTTCATCGCGAATTTTTACAAATACGCCTTCGTAGGCATTATGTTCGACTGGATTGAAGACGACATGTACAAAAAACCGGAAGTACTCGTCCGGCAGATAAGCACCCTCGTCGAAGGTGACATTTTCAAAGCGCTGGAACGGTTCGGCCGGAAAAAAACGGATTCGGAAACGCGCTGCTGAAATCCCGACAGCTCAATCAGTATTCTTTAGACAACAAGCACCTTTTGTCTGAATTTCAGACACCGGATAAAATCTGTCTATTCCGCGCATCGTAAACTATCCTTATATTTATCACAGAACGACAGGAGATATTGTATGTATTACAGCAACGGCAATTATGAAGCGTTCGCACGGCCTGAAAAACCCGCGGACGTCGACAGGAAATCGGCGTACATCATAGGTTCAGGACTCGCGGGACTGGCGGCCGCCTGTTTCCTCGTACGCGACGGACAGATGAAAGGCAGCAGAGTCCACATTCTTGAAGAGATGAAGCTCGCCGGCGGCGCGTGCGACGGAATCAACGACCCGCAGAAAGGATTCGTCATCCGCGGCGGACGCGAAATGGAAAATCATTTCGAATGCCTGTGGGATTTGTTTCACTCGATTCCCTCTCTTGAAACGAAAGGCGCGTCGGTTCTCGATGAATTCTACTGGCTCAACAAGCACGATCCGAACTATTCGCTCATGCGCGCGACGGAAAAACGCGGACAGAGCGCCCACACCGACGGTAAGTTCGGTCTGAGCGACAAAGGCTGCATGGAAATTGTTAAGCTTTTCATGACGAAAGACGAAGACCTGTACGACAAAACGATCGAGGATGTATTCGACGACGAAGTGTTCAACTCGAATTTCTGGCTGTACTGGCGCACGATGTTCGCGTTCGAAAACTGGCACAGCGCGCTCGAAATGAAACTCTACTTCCAGCGCTTCATCCATCACATCGGCGGACTGCCGGATTTTTCAGCGCTCAAATTCACGAAGTACAATCAGTACGAATCGCTTATTCAGCCGATGCTCGCGTATCTGAAAGAGCACGACGTTCAGTTCCAGTACGACACTCAGGTGAAAAACGTTCTGTTCGACATAACGCCGGCCAAAAAAACCGCAAAGACAATCGTGTGCACGCACGAAGGAGCGGAAGACCGCATAGACCTGACGGAAGACGATCTCGTGTTCATTACGAACGGCAGCTGTACGGAAAATTCCGCGCTCGGCGACAACGACCACGCACCGGAATTCAAAACAGAGCACGGCGGATGCTGGGATATGTGGAAGTCGATCGCAGCACAGGATCCGGCGTTCGGGCATCCGGAAAAATTCTGCGGAGACACCGGGAAGACAAACTGGGAATCCGCAACCGTAACGACGTTCGACGACAAAATTCCGCCGTACATCGAAAAAACCTGCGGGCGCGACCCGTTCAGCGGAAAAGTCGTCACCGGCGGCATCATATCGTGCAGGGATTCCTCGTGGCTCATGAGCTACACGCTCAACCGCCAGCCGCACTTCAAGGACCAGCCGAAGGACCAGCTCGTCGTCTGGGTGTACGGACTGTTCACCGACGTGCCGGGCGACTATGTTAAAAAACCGATGCGCGAATGCACCGGTACGGAAATCACCGAGGAATGGCTGTACCACATCGGCGTACCGGAAGACAAAATCCACGAGTATGCGGTCAATTCCGCGCGATGCATTCCGTGCATGCTTCCGTACATCACCGCGTTCTTCATGCCCCGCACCGCAGGCGACCGCCCAAAGGTCGTACCGGAAAAAGCGGTAAACTTCGCGTTCATCGGACAGTTCGCGGACACGCAGCGCGACACCGTCTTCACCACTGAATACTCCGTGCGCACCGGCATGGAAGCGGTTTACACGCTGCTCAACGTGGACAGAGGCGTACCGGAAGTGTTCGGCTCCGTCTACGACGTGCGAGCCCTGCTCGACTCCGCCTCGAAGCTCATGGACGGAAGAAAACCCGCGGACATGAAACTGCCGTTGATTGCATCCGTCGCAAAAAAAGCGGGACTGAAAAAAATCAGAAACACCGTCGTATACGATCTGCTCAAAAAGTACAACGTCATCTGAACGTAACTGCATGAGACTCAGAGCTGTCCCGAAGATTTTTCTTACGGGACAGCTTCGGCGTCCTTGTCACAATTTATGCTGCCTGCTATGCTCGGTTTATACCTGAATAGTGCCGGTTACGCGGCCGACTGAACTGCCGCCGGAACTATTCTCAGGCAGTAATCAACAACCGGAGGACAGTATGAATCCTGTAATCAAATCCTTGCATGACCGTAAATCAGTGCGGGCGTATCTCGATAAACCGCTCCCCGACTCGGAACAAAATCAGATTATTGATGCGGCTCTTCAGGCCCCCTCTGCCGGGAATCAGATATTATATACAATTCTTCATATTGAAGACCAGGAAATAAAAAATCAGCTGGCCGTCCTGTGCGATAATCAGCCGTTTATTGCCGCAGCCCCTTTTGTACTTGTTTTTCTTGCAGACTGCAGAAGATGGTTCGACGGATATTTATATGCAGGTATAGACGCCCGTGAACCGGGGCAGGGAGATATACTTCTTGCGTGTGAAGATGCGGCAATAGCAGCACAAAACGCGGTGACAGCGGCAGAATCGCTCGGAATAGGATCATGCTACATCGGTGACATACTGGAAAACAAAGAAAAGATGTCGGACTTATTAAGCCTCGATGAATATGTGCTGCCCATAACGATGGTCGTTTTCGGATATCCGACGAGACAGCAGACGGAACGGCCGAAACCAAAACGATTTAATAAAAAATATATCGTTCAGAAAAACAAATACTCACGGATGAGGAAGAACGAACTGACGGAAATGTTCAACGAGGTACATTCCGGAAAAGGATACGACTATGCGGAATACATGAAGGCCTTTTATGCCCGGAAATATATGTCGGACTTTTCCAAAGAAATGACCCGCTCCGTGCACGAATATCTGGCAAATTTCAAAAGCAGTAAATAATAAAGGTGTGCGACAAACCGACGATGAGCCTGGGTGTGAATCTGAATAATAATGAAGAGTTGAATCATGCATACGGAAAACTGACAGAGGGCGGGCATATTCTGCGGGCTCTCGGAGAGCTTCCGTGGTCCCCTCGCTCTGCTGATTTGGTGGATAAATACGGTGTATGCTGGTATATATATGTTTCCCAGCACAAACCGGACTGATAGTAAAGTGTATAATAAGGAGCGCATGCAATGATAATAACCGCAATTATGGGAAGCCCCCACAAAGGGAAGGGATACAAAATTGTCCAAGGCATTGAGCACGAATTACGAATGAAAGGAGCAGACGAATTTAATTATATTTTTCTGAACGAAACGGATCTCAAACTGTGTACAGGATGTTTCTCATGTTTTAAAAACGGCGAAAACACCTGTCCGCTGAAGGACGACAGGGAAAGAATAGAGGATTTGATACTAAAATCGGATGGTGTTATTTTATCATCCCCCGGATATGTTTGGAACGTAAGTGCATTGATGAAAAACTTTCTCGACCGCTTCGCCTATAGTCTGCACAGACCGAAATTTTTTAATCAGAAAGTGCTTCTTGTTGCAAACGGCGGATCCGGTGTGGACGATGTATTGAAATCCCTGTCGAAAACACTAGGGGGCAGTACCATCATAGGCAGGTTTGGAATTATTGCCACTCCATGGGAATCGACTGAAAAATACAATGACCAGGTGCAACGGGAAATAAAAAAATATGCGGATCTTTTATACGATTCGATAGTGACGAAAAGAAATAAATCAATTTCCCTGGAGAATTTAATCTGGTTCTCTATTTTTAAGAAAATGTCATCGATTTCAAAGGAAACGCTTCCGAAGGACTATGAATATTATTCGGCAAGAAATAATTATTTTTATGAAACCAGAGTAAACGTAATAAAATCTCTTCTTGCCGGAATAATTGCGGAATTCGGTGTATTAACGATGAAAAGGAAAATCATATTCCGTTAATTAAACTGCACGGACATATTGAACTGTCATAAATTGTAAAAGCAAAGGAATATGGAAAAACGTGCACTCCGGCGATAGAATATATATTAAGGAGGGAAAAATGAAACAGGGAATAGACATAAATCTCTGGTTTAATAATAATGCCGAAGAAGCGGTTGATTTTTATCTCTCAGTCTTCAGGGACGGGAAAATCACCGGCACTGAATATTATACGGAAGCCGGTGAGGAAATTACAGGTCACAAGAAAGGTGACATCGTCACCATTGAGTTTGAACTTCTTGGAACCTGTTTCGTGGCTGTCAATGCAGGTCCGGAATTTACGTTCAGTCCCGCAGTATCCTTTTCGGTAAAATGTAAAACGCAGGAAGAAATAGATTATTACTGGAATAAATTGTCGGCCGTACCGGATGCAGAACAATGCGGCTGGCTGCAGGATAAATACGGCCTGTCCTGGCAGATAGTTCCGGTCATTCTGATTGAGATGATGGAAAGGGGAAATCAGGAACAGAGAAAACGGATAACAGAAAAATATCTGGGAATGAAGAAATTTATTATTAAGGACCTCGAAGAAGCGTTTGATTCCGACGGTAATAATCGGATACAGAAGTGAGTGCGGATTACATGCTATGAAGCCGATCGGACTTATTCAGAGGTCTTCATGATTTCTTTCAGTTCCCGGCGCGATGCTATCCCCGTTTTTTCAAATATGTTTGCAAGGTGGCGTTTTACCGTTACAACAGAAATATACAGTTCTCCGGCAATTTCCGCATTCGTCAGTCCCTGAGCCGCAAGCCGTGCAACTTCACGTTCACGCCGCGATAAAGGTGGTGCGCGGCCGGCCGTTCCTGCTGATATCACGTCAGTGTTTTCCAGCCATGCTGCACCAGATTCATCTCTATTCTGCTCTGCCGCAGGAAACAGCATTGAAAAGAGAATGTGCAGCGCCGTCCCGTACAGAAGCGGACGCAGGGCAAGTACAATCTTCACAAAAAGAAATCTGAGACTAAGCTCCACTGATTCGTCTGCGTCAGCAGGAACAGGGCTGCTGACGGCCGAAAGGATAAGAAGCACGGTAAGAAACGATCCTGAAAAAAACACATACCGTTTGAACGCCGTAACGAATACAACCGACTTCTGTCTGAGAGTCTTTCCTGAAGTATCAAAAATCGTTGTACAGGAAAGGACGACGGAAGAACAACAAACGAACAGTAATTCGCGCAGCGAGACAATTTCCCTGATACTTATCCCGGCCGACAGAACTGCGGCTGCAGCAAAAACAGCAAGCAGCAACAGGCGGGAAAACTGCCTGCCAAACAGCGGTTTATTCTTACAGTAAACTTGGGTAGACATTTGAATTTAATCGCCGCTCCCGCATGTTCCGGCTCTCCGGTTTACGGCGGCTTTTACCGGCAGCAGTATAAGGCAGAATACCGGTGCATACAGGAGGGGAATAAGCGCAACGTACGTATTCGGAACAAGGGCGCTTTTGTCTTCCATATTGCGCAGCATCGCAACGCATCCTGTAATTACCATGCAGCCGCCGGCGGCCATCAGTACCCGCATCACCAGACTTACCGCACCAGTCAGACGATTCTGTTCCCCGGGCAATATTTTACGTACTCCTGCAGCAACGGAAAATGCACGCCCGAAATCATGCAGGCTGCCGGAACACAGCAATGCCGAAAGTCCCCAGAAAATCAACCCCAGAAACGACGAAACATCAAGCGGAGCGGGAATCTGTTTGTTGTTTTTCATGGACGTATGCTGAACGAACAGAAAGGCCGCAATAAAAAACAGAATCATAATCATATAAGTGACGATTCCCTTCAGCTTCTGTTTGCCGGGACCGACCCCGATACGGGGATTTTCTTTATCGCGGTCTTCAGCCATAACGGAAAGCATACGCCGTTCAAGACCGGTGGAAACAGGACTCATGACAAGCATGAACAACAACGCGTACTCAAGTGAAAGCAATACGGTTCCGAGATTCAACCCGGTATATTCACGGATATCATAATTATACAGTAGCAGTACCAGAGCAACACATGAAATAAAAACTCCGCTGTAGAGCTGCGTATGAACTGCAAGATCGACCGCTGCTTTCGCGTTCTTCAGTTTTTCAAACGACGCATCTTCTGTTTTTTTCCGGGGAAGGAAAATAAAAATAAAATCCTTTATTAATCCGGAAAACACAAGCATAACGGTCGTACAAAACAGCAGCATACCGGCCAGTGCGAAATCAAAAAGCATAAAAATCGTGCCGCCGGAAACGATACTTATTCCGTATGAAATAAGCAGCGTTGCACCGAATGAACACAGTAACTGTGCGAGCATAAAACCTCCCGATGAAAAAGAACAAGGATGCACCAGAACGATGCACCTGCGAACAGGTTCCAGTATCATGTACATTTACACGGAGTGCAAGGGTGCAGAAGGTGTAATTTCGGGTGTATTCTGCGGAGTTGAAGGTTAAAAAAGAAAACGCTGATATTGGTTATACAATAATCAACATCAGCATTTCCTTAAAATCATCCGGCAGGTTGTTGTATCGGTACGCAGATTTCACAAAGATGATTCCGTACCATTGTGCAGGCATACCGCTCAACAACAGGACGGGAGCGGTCAACCGTAAGGCGGTATTTCGAAAGTTCGGCAAACAAATTGTTCCATGCCTGCTCAACAGCATGTGCGGAATGTTCTATCGTAAAGACTGCGTACACTCCTCCGCCGGTCGTGCCGTATTCGATTCTGTTTCCCGATACCGGATCAAATGTTCCCTCGAAACGCTTCCTGCAATCATCTGTCAGAAAGCAGACATCGTACCGGCATCTTTCAGGCGGCGTCACAGCCGGATCGTCCTGTGCAATTCCCAGGATGACACTGTCCTCTTCAAGCAGATTCCGGGAACGCAGCCACGCTTTGAATGATTCCATCAGCGCCGCATTCTCCGCACCGTATGCGCCCGTACGCCGCATAAAAATGTATGCGGCGGCGGACGTCGTTTCTATTTTACTATCTGTCATATAATTTCCTTACAAGAGCTTCTTTAAGTGCATCGATGTATAACACAGATACTAATTACCTTTAAAATGAAAAACAAGCAGTAATTAAAATAATTTAAATTTATCAGGCAGGTTTTGGAAAAAGAGTCAAACGCATAAAACATATCGGTTTGAACCGGCAAACTTGTACAGTTTGGGCGGACCAAACAACTCATTTTGACAGACCAAAACAGGACTATTCAGTCAGTCTCACCTATCCATTTTGGTTATTCAACATATCTCATGGAATATCGTAAAATCGTATGTGTCCGGCAAAACCAATATGTTGACTTATTACCCCGGCGACTTCAAAGTGTTCGGTATGTTCGATATGTTCGGGCTGTCGGAATATTACGTCAGCCGTTTCTCCGCTTTTTATGGTATAGTAAAGTTGACGATATAAAATTTTACGGAGGTGCATATGAACATTACCGATATGATGGCATCGCGATATACGACGAAGAAATTCGATCCTGCAAAATCCGTTCCGACGGAAACAATCAGGGAAATTGAAAATCTGCTGAGACTGGCTCCCTCTTCCACGAACATCCAGCCGTGGAAATTCGTTCTTGCATCCACTCCCGAAGGAAAAGCGCGCGTCGCAAAAGCCGCGTCGGGATTCTACAGTTACAATGAGCCTAAAATCAGGGATGCGGCGCTGGTCGTCGTATTCTGCGTACGGGAAGCTGCTGATGACGCGTATCTTGAAAAAATTCTCGCGCAGGAAAAAGCAGACGGACGTTTCAATTCCGACAAAACAATGAACAACCAGCGCGACGGGCGGGCGCATTTTGTTAATCTGCACAAGTTCGAACTGAAGGATACGCAGCAGTGGATGGAAAAGCAGGTCTATATTGCAGTCGGGACACTGCTGTTCGGCGCTGCGGCGCTCGGACTCGACGCATGTCCGATGGAAGGCTTCGAAGGCAGGATTCTCGACGAGGAACTCAGTCTGCGGAAAGACGGATACAGTTCGTCGGTCGTCGTTTCGCTCGGATATCACGGCAGTGACGACTACAACGCGGCGCTTCCGAAATCACGGCTGCCGGAAGATGACGTACTCGTGCGGATATAACGGGAAAAAGTGACTGGGATGCACTACAGGAAACGTTATATTTGGAATCAATTCTCAATGGAATGAAAAAAACTCTGGAAGAAAGCATTATGAAAACTTGTCGGTGATTTATCAGGAACATACATAAGAAGGGAGAACCGTACAGTATATGCGGTTCTCCCTGTTTTTACATACGCTCCTATGCTACCGTAAGTATCTGTTCCGAGACATCGCTTCGTGCATCACCTTTAATAAGACCAGTGCATCCCGACGACTGCGTCACAACCCGGACTTTAACGTGTGTTCCCGATGTAAGTGAAGCAGGGATGTTAAAATCGAGTTCCCGCGCCGTATTCCAGGCAAGTTCTTCCACTTTTACTGCCGTACCGGTTTCACTGCCGTCTTCATCAACCGGGATAAGATACAGACCAATGTCTGCAGCCGTTCCCGCTATTTTGATGTTCGTCCCCTTGACAACACAGGCGGTCCCCTGTTTTACTGTATGTAATACAGTGTCGTCGGTTGATTTTCCGACGGCTGCAGAAGCATTGTAGACACTGAGGATCTGAGGCCCAACTCTGGCCTCGGTGTCTATGTAGGTTGTTGTTTCTTTTACTGCGTCTTTTGCCTGCGGAAGTACGCGTGCACCGGCTGTCATCGCATATGCTGTTGTAGAACCGTCAGTTCCTTCTATAGAGATGTTCTCCTTTACGCCGGCAACTTTCGGATAAATAACAGCCAGATCGCAGAGATTCACCGACTGACCGTTTTTAAGCAGTGTTTTGGCAGCATCGGTTATCTTGCTGCACGCCATGTAAAGTACGTTGCGGTCAAGACTTGCATCCTGCTCGATCATCATCGAGATAAGACCGCCAAGTTCCACCCGCTCGCTGTGAGCGTTTACTTTTCCGTAATACCCCGTGCCGGTAAGTGCGTTTTTGTACAGCTTTACTCCGACACCCGATTCATGTTCTCCGAATTGTGTATTCATATGAATACCTCCGTTTTTTCTGCCTGTGTTTCTGCACGCGGCAGTACTGTTATACCGTTCCGTACGGAACGGCTTTTTTTACCGGCATACCGCCGGAAAAAATCATTCATTAAGTCCGGTAAGAGGAACCATAATGCCTTCGGCCCTGCAGCATTCAAGGCACCGCCGGTAAAGCGTCGGTTCTTCCTCCTGTGCATAATCGGTATCCGTAAGCACGTTTCCTCCCGCTGCCTTCGTCTGTGCAATACTCCGGAAATAAAGCGCACGTGGAATTATGCCGCCGTAATACAGTTTGTTGAGCAGTTCACGGGAAGGAAGACCGAACGTACTGATCATGTACGCAAACTCGCAGTCTGCAATGTGGTGGCGCGAAATCGTCTTCGTCGTAAGGAGCATCACGCGGTTTACCGCTTCCTGCGGAAAAAGAAATTCCCGCGCAAAAAGTTCACAGAACATATCGACTGACTTTTTGCGGAATACGGAATCTTCTTCAGATTCTTTTATACCGTTCACGGAAAGAAGCAGTCGTGCAAATTCATACACAATAGTCCACCTCTGTTCCGTATGCTTTCCGGCGGAACTGTACACAATGAACGGAATGCCGGCGCAGTATCCCGACGCGCCGGTAAAATCAGTCAGATCCAGCGAAACCGGTACAATCCCCGTCTGTTCTATGAGGTCGCAGATCGACGGAACAGGGAGCAGCATATTCAGGCCGAACAGGCCCCGTACTGTCCGCGCATTTTTTTCCGTGCCTGCTGTGAAACAGTTCTTTTCTGCAATGAAGTCTTTATAGGCACTGCCGTCGTCGGGCAGACCGGGGACGAAGGGGAGAGTCATATCGGCAAGCGGCGTAAACGGCATAATCCCCAGATCCCCGAACAGAATTTCACGGTTGTTTACGGTACGGAGTATTTGTGCGGAAACCGTACCGGAATCACGCCTGTTCAGAGTGATTCCGGGGCGGAGTTTTACCGCGTCGACACTTGAAACAGGAACCGCCTGTTCGTACAGCGTTTCTTTTCTGATATCGTAAATAAGACAGAGCTGCAGTTCATTCAGCGGCGACGGTTTGGTTTTTCCGTTTTCATACTGGGAAAGCGCCTGTTTTGTTATACCGCCTTCCATCCGGTGTGCAACGGCATCGAGCGTCAGCCCGCAAGCAAGCCGGGCTGTTTTGAGCTTTGCGCCGTATTCTTTTAAATTCATACCTGCCTCCTGTGACCCGGTGAATAAATAGTAAAGTAAAACTAAACTATTTATTCATTATGTCAACAAATGTAATATACTGCTTATTTTGTAAATGTCAAGTATATTCGGTAAAAAATATAAAAAAAATCAACAGCCTCGACACAAGGGGCGGGGTATTAAACCCTCCGCACGAATCAATTATAATATCATGTGCTGTAAAATTTCCGGTAAAATGCCGGTAGCAGCCGGCAGAGAATTGCTGATTTCCGATCCTGATACGATTTAACGTCTGATACCGGAACAACAGTGTACACAGTACGACCGTTACAGTGTACGTAATCGCGTCAGGACTGCGCCGCATACCGGATACAACAGTGTACACTGTTACACCGCTACTCTGTACACAGGATTGCCTGTATCAGAATATGAACAGGAGGGTGAGGTGTTTTCAATGCGGAAAAGTACGTGCCGGCGACTTACCGGAGTGAGAAGATTTGTTCCGTCCGTTTTTTCGTTTCTTTCCAGTCCGGCACAAAGGACGCGAGTATTTCATAAAATGCCCGGCTGTGATCGGGATGAACGATATGGCACAGTTCGTGATAGACGACCTGTTTAATGCAGTACGGCTCGGTGCCGATGAGCAGCGTGTTGAGCGTCATGTGCGGGGGACGCAGTGTGCCCTGCGAGAGACTCCCCCAGCGGCTTTTCATCGTGCGGAGATGCAGTTCCGGCTGCACCGCATCCGGATACCGTTCTGAAAAAAGTTTCCAGCATTCATCGAGTATTTCCGAGAACACCATGCGGGCCTGATTCCGCAGCCAGGTTTCGACGGTGCGCTGCACGGCCTGTACCGTCCTGTTCCGCGGACAGACGATCAGATGGTTCCCGTCGCGGTATACCGGGGATCCGCCTTCATGCCCCGGTTTTGCATCCGCATTCCCTATCCGCAGGATGTACGGCTTACCGAGATACATAACAGTTTCTCCCGGAACATACGCATGCCGGACGGGAAGAACTACTGCGGTTGTACGTGTACTGATTTTCTTTTGTATCCATCTTTCTTTGCCTGCGACGATTTCATCAATCTTCTGCCGCGGCGCAAACAGCGGTGCACGGACAACGATCGTCCGGTCGGGAAGGACTGAAATCTGAACGGTCGTACGGCGGCTGCGGATAAGGGTGTAGGCAAACATCAGCATGTCCTCCTCTTTTTCTGAACGGCAAACACTTTATTGATAATCACATCCATATCCGGGGAGGGAATCGCAATTCCCCTTTCTTTTTTAATAACATCATAAAAATAATCGTCCATTGCGTTCTTTACCGCGTTGATACTGTTTTCGTCCGACCAGAAATTCACTTTTGCACTTTTATCGAACAATTCATCAAACGCAAGCGCACAGGAGGAACTGACTTCCCGTACCTGCTCTGCCGGAAGTCCGAGCCCGGTAAATATCGGGTGTATAACACCGTAGCAGGCAATCGCATTGTCGTTATGCTGAATGTCTGCCGGAATATCGTCGTGTTCATGTGCCGTCAGCCGGCGCACGGTTTCTTTTACCTTTGACAGATATTCAATATCGGAAATACGTTTCTGCCGGAAATCGTCGATAACCTGCTGGATAAGGACCGAAAATTTTTCATAGAAGGCCGGATCTTCGTCCATGTTTTCATTGATCGTCTGTTTCGCCATGAATGCGATATGGTCCGCCTGCGCCGCCGTTGAAACACCGAACGGAGGTTCTTCTTCCGCAACCAGCATCGACCGTCCTTCATCGGTGATAATATACGCCGGTTTATTAAGCTGTGTGACGGTGTCCGCATGAATATGCGTATTGAGCAGCTTCTTTATCTTCGGCTCATAATCGCGGTAATCGACCGCTTCCGCATAACGGAACTGAACCGACGTACGGAGTTTTTCAAACCGGCGCAGCGCCGTTCTGTACCGCGTCATATCGGCAGGCTCCGTCTGCATAAGGAACTGTTCGGAGGAAAGTGCGATAGAAAGCGTTTTAGCATACTCACGGAGCCGGCGGTAGAACTCGTCCCGGAGTTTTTCATCGGCGAGCAGCTGCTCATACGCTTCCTCATCATTCTTGTCCGCAATTGTTTTAAACACGGAAAGTAAATCCGAATACTGCTGCGGAAGCTGTTCCGTAATTTTCCGTATTCCGGTAACAGCACCGGCAAGATCGGCTTCGTCAAAGCCGGCCAGCGCCTCGTAGCCGGTAAGCGCACTGCTCAGGTCTTCAAGTACGTCGGCATAATCGACGATGTACCCGTACGGCTTACCTTCCGCAAGACGGTTCACCCGTGCGATTGCCTGCAGCAGAGTGTGCGCTTTCAGCGGACGGCAGAGATAGAGGACCGTATCGACAGGCGCGTCGAATCCGGTCAGCAGTTTGTCGACGACGATAATAATTTCCGGTGACCCGCCGTTTTTGAACGAATCGATCAGGATGCGGTTATACTTTTTCTCGTCGGAATATTTTGCCATCATCTTCTTCCAGAACGCGTTCACGATGTCTGAAGGTTCATCGAGTATGTCGGTATAGGCTTCGCGTGTATCGGGAGACGAAATAAGCACATCGGCCGTTACTTCCCCGAGTTCGTCGAAGAACTGCTTGTACTTGACCGCTGATTCTTTATCAGGCGCAACGAGCTGCGCCTTGAAGCCTGTACCCTGCCAGTTTGTTTTATAGTGTTCGTTTATGTCGAACGCACGCATGTAGATAACCTGATCCGTTTTCTGCAGCATATCGGCACGCGCATATTTCTTCTTGAGGTCTGCTTTCTGTTTGTCGGTCAGATCTTCCGTATGACGCTCGAACCACAGATCGATCGCCTCTTTATTCTGGGTCAGATTAACCAGCCGGCCTTCATACAGCAGAGGAAGGACAGCTTTGTCTTCAACCGCCTGCGAAATCGTGTACGCCGGACGGATCAGTCCGCCGAATTTCGCAAAGCTGTTCTTTTCTTTTTTCATGAGCGGCGTTCCGGTAAAACCGATATAACACGCGCGCGGGAACAACTGCCGCATCTTTGCCGCAAAACTGCCGAACTGGGTCCGGTGGCTTTCATCGACAAGAACGAATATATCGGCCGAATCGTCATGAAAATTGCGGACACCTGCGGCGTTGTCGAATTTGTGGACAAGCGTCGTAATGACCGACGCCTTTTTTTCTGAAACGAGATCAAGCAGATTGCGTCCCGACGTCGCGCGCACCGGCGTAAGGCCGCAGTGCTTAAACGTGTCGCCGAGCTGGATGTCAAGGTCTTCGCGGTCGGTAACAAGGACGATGCGCGGAGAAGGAAGGCCGGTACAGAACACCAGATTTTTCGCAATCATGACCATCGTAAGCGACTTGCCGGATCCCTGTGTATGCCAGATGATGCCGCCCTGCCGGATACCGTCGGAACCGGTATGCTGAACACGGTCAAGTGTGGATTTCGTTACGAAGTACTGCTGGTAGCGGGCAATCTTTTTTTCACCGTTGTCGAACAGTATGTAGCCGCGGATCAGTTCCAGAAACCGGGGCTGGAAACAGAGCGAAAAGAGCGTCCTGTCCTGTGCAGTCGGAAGCCGCGCGGCACAGGAAGGAATTTCCGCCGTACGGAGCCCCAGTGCGGTACACGCAGCCTGCGCGTCCGCCGGTGAAAAATCCGTGTGCACCGCACGGAGAAATGACGCTTCCCATTTTTTCTCCGCAGGTGTATCGGGAGCCAGTTCTTTCCAGACACTCCAGAATTTCTCAGGCGTCCCGGCCGTTGCATACGTCGCTTCATTTTTATTGACGGCGAACAGAATCTGGGTAAAGACGAACAGCTGCGGAATATAGTCGTCGGTCTGATTCCTGATGTGCTGCGTCACACCCTGTCCGACCGGCAGGGACGGCGACTTGCATTCGATGACACCAAGCGGAATGCCGTTTACGAACAGAACGATATCGGGCCGTACCGCCTGGCTGCTTCTCGTTCGTTCAACCGAAAATTCCGGTACCGCCTGAAAGACGTTGCGCTCCGGGTTCTGCCAGTCGATGTAATTGAGCGTAAAACTTTTGATGAAACCGTTGATCGTCTGCGCCTCGCTCGTTCCCATAATGAGCAGATCGGTCAGTTCCTGATTCGTGTGAAGCAGCCCGTCGTATTTGTACGACTTGAGTTTCTGCACCGCTTCCTGTATGTTCGCTTCGCTGAACTCATACGTCTCACCCTGAAACCTGATCCGGTTGATTTCCGCAAGCTGTTTTGCAAGCGTTTCTTCGAGCAGCACGGAAGAAAGTCGGTTCCGCCGTTCTGCGTTTGCCTGTACCGGCGTAACGATGTGCCAACCGAGCGCGGCAAGCAGCTGCAGTGCGGGGAGCTGGGAAAGAAGTTTTTCGGAAACGGGAAAAGAGATATCAGTCATGGGAGGACTCCTTTTCGGAACGTATCTGCCAGTGGCCGCCGTTATCGGGACCGATACGGACGAGCAGATTGCGTTCCTGCAGATTTTTCAGATTATATTTGATGCCGTCGGATGTAATATCCGGAATATGTTCGGAAAGCTCGGCACGTGAGGCGGAAGGATGCTCGGAGAGATACGTAAGAATAGCCTGTTGTGCTGCGGTCAGTTTCTGGGTAGTTTTCTGGGTAGTTTTCTGGGTAGTTTTCTGGGTAGTATCTATGACATCTGCGTCTTCAGTTCCAGGCTTTTCCGTGCGCCAGAAAATGGTCTTACAGGCATCCGTGCGGTTTTCAAAATCGACGTCATATCCGGTAAGCTTTTTCCATGAAAGCATTTTGTCGAATCCGTATCCTGCGTTTTCGCAAAGTTTGGTACAGCGGAACAGGCGTGCGATGACGGGGTTGCGCGGGATAGTGATGTCGACCTGCATCAGTTCTTCGACGGGGCGGGGAAAGTTTCCGGGATTTTCGAATTCGATGCGGTCGTTGAATACCCGTATCCGGGACTTCATCGGGCTGAAATAGTCGGCATGCATGAGCATGTTGACCAGCGCTTCACGAAGCGCTTCCAGTTCGGGGCTTTCCTCATGCCCGAATCCCATCGTGTCGATGTGATACGAACTGTTTACATAAATACGGAGACGCTGCATCATTACAAAATAGTATTCCCACAGATTTTCCTGCTCGTCGATCCGGTACGTATACCGCGTCTTTGCTTCGGCATACGAATTGCCAGGAATCTCAAGAAAGTCGAGATGAAAGTCGGAGAACCGGTCGATTATGGCCTGCTGGTTTCCGAACATGAGCAGTCCGCCGTACGTAAGCTGCCCGTCCCGTATGATCTCAAGTTTACGGTTAAAGTCGTCGTCGCTCATCTTGTTATACGGAAGCGTACTGTTATACTCGGACAGATAGCGGCGGTACCGTTGGTACGTCGCCGTGTTCAGATCGGCTGCTGACGTTCCGGGAACCGGTTTTGCCGACATGGTGCCGAACGCCTGATCGCGGAACATTGCGTTTATTTCATATTCGTTCGCCCGCTGATCGCCGCTCCCGGAACGGACGAACGTATTCTGCAGCGAATTGAAATAAACCGGCTTGTGTTCCGAAAGGTGAATATAAAATCCGAGTACGGTTTTCCCGTCGAAGTCGTATTTCGAACAGTCGACCGCAACCGGGACATTGAACTTTCCGCCGCTGCGGATCGCCGTCGTAAAATTCTGTTCCAGTTTTTCCGGTACGTCAACGCCGGTTATTTCAAAGTCAGCGTTACGTTTCGTTCCGCGTTGCTCCACGCCGAGAATGGTCCAGCCGCCCGCCGTGTTGGCGAACGCGGAGACTGTTTCCCAGATATTCTTGGGTAGATCATGGGAAGCGGCTTTTACTTCGAAGTCGTCCCACTCGATGGAGCTGAGGCGGGAAAGAAGGGTAGTACGGGAGAGGGTCATAGTACATCCTCTCTCAACATGTAGCCAACGACAGAACCTTTTTCAACAAGATAATTAAGAATTGTGAGTATCGATTTTTTCGTCGCCGTATTTTTTCTTATTTTATCTTTTTTAAGCGTTATGTATTTCCTTATAATTTGTTCAAGATAATAAACAGTATTTGTATGAGTTTTGTAAGTATTATCTACGAATTGTGTAATTATATACGCTATCCACTCAATACCGTCTTCAAGATACAAACTGCCGACTCCGTATAACAGTCTGCAAAGCGAAAAAAGAACAGAAGGATACATACCCAAGGAATAAGCAATATCATGAAAGAAACAGAAATCTTTTTCCCGCAATGTATCCCATTGTTTTGCATTACTTTTCCATGGTGTTTGTGCAAAAAGATAACTTTCAAATATTTTATCTACAAAAATATTCTTTGCAAAGTTTATTATAACCGGCTGAAATTCTTTCCAGATTGTCCAGAAACTGTCATAATTTTTTGTACTGTCTTCTACTATAATTACTTCATCAAAAAAATCTGCAAAAACTTCCTGTCCCTGAAATTGCTTTATAAAGGGATCGAGATATCTTTTTATATTTTCTTTGTCTGTTGTCAGAAGCAATGTTGTATATCTATTCAGTACTTTCCTTTGAATTCTATAATCATTGCTGTAATCGTGTCGTTCTTTTTTTTCTATCAATAATTGTGTCATTTGTGTAATGACATAAATGACACATGTAGAATCATCGGGAATTTTCTTAATAAAAAGATCAAGCAGTACCGCTGTCCCGTGTAATGATAATTTTTCTACAGAAATAGTATTTATAATTGATAAATCACTTTTAAGAAATCTTTGCAATTCTGTTTCATATTTCTCTGTAAATATTTCATATATATTTTGGTTCTTCAATTTTTCGTCATGGCAGAACCATACCTTTTTACATTCTTCATCAAAGAAAGGTTTGAGATATGCATACCAGTAAAGAAATGAAAAGAAGACGGCAACTTTCCCGGCATCTGCAAGATACTTAATACTTTCTATTGCATCGTCTCTGCAGTATTTTCCGGAAGCTCCGATAACATCATCCCGAAGAAGATTCAGAAGCAATAGTGCTTTTATTGAATCTTCATCTTCTGGAAACTCCGGAATAAGTCTGCCAAGTACAGCAATTGCATGTTCTGTTCCGTCACCGCCCTGATAAAAATAGTCCTTTTGTAAGGGACGAAAAGCATATTCAATGAGTATTTTTTCACAAAATTCTTTATTCTCTTGAGTTAATAAATCATATTTATCACGTATAAGACAGGCACAACATTCCGAAGGTACTGCATAATTCTGTAACCAGAAACTATCATCAAAAAAAGAGTCCTTCGACTGGATTAAGGTCAACTGGACATAGATTTTCTTGACTTCCAACAATACAACAGTCGGAGCATCTTCATATTTCTTATAATTTTCAACTCGTTTATCGTTACTCCATCTGTACGAAGCCCATAAGCTTAAACTGATATGTTCTGTAAAACTGTCCGTTTTTCTCTGAGATTTTTTCTGATAGTCCTGTATGGATTTTGGTATCTCAGGTTCAAATGTAAGCATATATTGTTTATCACTTTCTGGTTGAACCTTTATTGTCATCTTTCTCCGATCTATTCGGGAAAGAGCTATTCTCCATATTTTGTCATCTTCAGACTGCTGAGATTCTGGAGGTAAAGCGTTATAATAATCGTCTATAATTTTCCATAATAATTTTTGTCGAGATTTTACCTCCTCTTCACTTACGTTCCCAACGTTAACAAACTGATATCTTAAAAACAAATCTTCAAGGCAAGTCTGCCTATGATTTTCTTTACAGCTTTCTAAACGCTCATTTGTAAAAATGTTATCGGATGAAAAACTCCCCATTCCGTAAAGGGACTCAGCTTGGTGTTCATTTATATTTTTTCTTATAAAATCGAATTGTATGAATTCCCTAACTTTAAAAAGTCCGCAGGCAATATCAAATGTTTTCTCCGGGTAAGCAAGAACAATACTGGCGACAACCGCAGACAAAGATGCTGAAACAGCATCTTTCAATATATAAAGCAACAGATTCTCTAATGCTTCCTTTTCAAGATGTTTGGCTTTTTCCAGTAATATCTTTTCCAATGCCATATGAAGTGACTGGAGCAGATACGGTGTTACAGGAGAACTTGTCCCGCGATATGTCTCCCAAATTCCCTGACTTCCGATCTGACTTATTTCTGTTGCACCTATTTTAAAATGTATCGTTTTTACAGTTTCGTCGTGACCTGATTTCTCATAACACTTTACACATCTATTTGTGAACTGAATGATGAAATCAAGCGCGTCTTTAAAATCCGCTTGTAACAGCCACCAAAGTGGAGTTTTAAAGGCACTTGAGGGGAAATATTCGACATGATTTTCTTCAAGACCAAAATAGTATTCAATTCCATCATGGTAATTGTATAGTTCATTTTGAATAGGACGAAGTGTCCAGAATAAGTCTGCAAGCTGCATAATTTGTTTCGGAAGCTGTGTATATATAATCAAGTATTGATATTTACTTAGAATTGCTTCAACGAAGTCTGCATAGGGATCATTATTGTTTCTCCATTTGTTTTTTAATACATCTGTAAAAACAGCGTTCAAGTCCTTTACTATTTCTTTTGAGCCGTCACATATAATTTGGTAGATCTGTTCTCTGACATCGTAAAACTTATAAAAATGTTCCTGAGTTTGAATCCATTGGTAATAATGCAATGCCAGCAAGGCAGCCTGTTGTGTTGTTTGCCCTAATTCGTTTTTTTGATTCCAGTCGTATAAAACAGGCAGTACAAAATCGATATTGTTAAACGTTATTATCTGTATGTGAGTATAAATGAAATCGATAAAAGCATTCCAACCTTTTCCTTTCGGACAGGTAAAATAATACTGTACAAAATAGCCGTCGTCATTTTTTATGCCAAGCTGTCCAAGCATTTGCTCATCGGTTGCTTTACAGGCAAGCCGTAATATAAATGCAATGCGCTTTAGCAATTCAAAACCATCTTTTAAAAGAATATCTTCATATCTAGAAAAAAATGACGCTGCATAATCAGTCAACAGAATTGCCGTCAAAGTTTCATCTTTCCAGTAGCGGTCTATTTTGTCATCAGTTGATAATATAACAGTTTTTATGGCTTGATCGATATCTGTATCTTTTACCAGCAGTTTATCTTTTAGCCAGTTCCTGTAACTCCGACGAACCGGCAGACTCGTTCCGAGAGCCGTATAAAAGAATTGCATAGATTCACTTTGCTGGTACTGCTCGTCTATAAAATTTTCAAGAGCCCATTCCTCATACATATCGTGTGTTATAAAATAACCGGCATTTTCGTTCCCAAGGATTTCGTCCTTTACAAGACTATTACAGATTTTTGAATCTGATAACGAAGAATCTTTTACATAAAATTGACCTGTCTTTGCTTTTTGAACTGCAATAGTCTTCAAAAGTTCTCCCCGCTCTGGTTTAATAATATTTTTCCAAAGTCTGTCCTTGAATTCCTGATAATCAATTTTTTCTTCTGTCTTGCAGAATCTGAAGTATTCATTGAGATAAAAAGGAATCTCAAGTAGTTTAATTAATGTCGGATCCTGTGGTAGAGAAAGTTTGCTTTCGATAAAAAGTTTTTTTAGTTCGCTTTCTGATATATCGGGGATGTTTATTTTTACCGGTTCAACTTTGCAGATTTCTAAAAGAGTGAATATCAGTTGCTCAAGATAAGAATCTCTCGTTGTAAAGATGATTTTCCATTTATCTTTAAGAAGAATCGAAATAAACTCTGTTGTTGTTTCAGGGTAATCGGGATCCATTAATTTTTCAGCAGAGTCTATGACGATAAATTTCTCTTTTTCTGCTTCAAAAACCTTTGTAAAATCAGTTACTGTAAAGCCGAATACTGAAAAGAGATCGGCTACATTTGTTCTGTTATTAAACTCATCAGCGCGGAAAAAGAAAAAGGGAACAGATTCCTTAGGCTGATTCAACTTTTCGAATAACGTTTTTACAACTGCAGTTTTCCCTGTACCGCCGTTCCCATGAATGATAATAACAGGATTAGAAGCATCTTCAATTTGTTGTATCTCTTTTGACCTGTCAAATTGTATGGCTTTACTTCCCAGTTTCATATTGCACTGTATGGAAGAAAGAATAGACTCTGTGTGCTTTTTTAATTCAGGAATAACTTTTTCATATTTTGTATCCAGTTGGAAGAAATATTCTGAAAGGTCTGAACATGTATTGACAACAAAATCTGATTCAAAGAAACTGGCAGTTTTCCATTCAATTACTATACCATTTGATATACAGAAATCTTCTATGTCTGCTTGGCTTCTTGTTGCTTTTCCCTTGTTATCAGTTGTCCAATCCTGATTTGTATAAAAATAAATTTTATTTACATCAGGATAGTTCCTTTTTGTAGTTTCTACAGCCTCAATAATTTCATCTTTGCGTTTTGAAAGAGAAATTTCATAAAATTTTGCCTGCCAGCCGATTCTGTCTGTATTTACCGTTATTGGTTCTGTTTCGATCGCCGCCTGATTGAAATATCTGAAAATACCTTTGGACAAATTAAAGTTTCTGCAAAACAATAAATAGCAGAACCACTCAAAGTTTTTCTGCGGATTATCAGAAAATTTTGCTTTAAATATATTCCAGTCGGGTTTTACAATCATTTTTCTCTCTCCTTCCTTTTATCTTATTCTCCACTGTCCGGTAAGCAGTTTCTGCATAAGTCCCTGCTTCTGGAATTTATATTGTTCTGCAAGTTGCCTGAGTAAATCTATTGCATGCTGAGCAACGTCAAGCGTATCAGCAATAGTAGTCTGTTCTGTAAATGAGGGAAGCGCGACTTCAAAATTTAGAAAATCTTTCTCCGTTAATTCTTTTTGTCCGGTTCCGTTTGCCAAGGCTTCACGCCGTTTAAGGTATTTATCGTGTGATACAGCCTCATACAGAAATCTGCTGTTTACTTTATCTGATATACCGAAACTCATTATTGCATTCGAACAGATACAGCCGTCAAATTCATCACCAACAAGCGCAACGCTTCCGTTAAAGTAATTTTGTTTTCCGATAATCAGTTCACCTGAACGACGTATATAAAATGGACGCGTATCAGCCATCTCCCGCGTTAAATCGGCAAATTCGATTCCTTTTTTATGTAATTTGACAGTAATCTTTCTATATTGCGAAGTATCAGTAACCGGAGTTTTTGATCCTTCTTTCAGTATCTGTTCCAGTTTTGTTTTCTGCCATACATTGCGATCACTAGGTTGTTGTATTAATTTGTAAATAAGACACTTGTATTTTTTTATATCGTTTTCAATCAACTTTTCCGTTTTTCCAATCATACTGTCCCAAACGGAAAGTGTATCTGCAATTCTTTTTTGCTCGGAGAGAGGAGGAAGCAAAAACTTAAAACATTGAAGACTTTGAGCATTTATATTTGATTGTCCAATGGCATCGGTTCTGACGGCTTTGCAGAAACTAATAAATTTTTCTGAATTCATATAGTAATTGAGAAAAAAAGCATCACATTCCTTTTTTACCCGTAGTCTGATTAAGTATCCGGCGAAAATAGCAGGATGTTCATTGGTATAGATTGCAGTTTTACCGACTAAATCACGCGAATTAGTTCTATTAAATAATATATCTCCTGCTTCCAGTTGGTATTTTTTGATTTCGTCTACAGATGATGTATAAACCAAATCCGACCAATCTAATTTTCCATCTTTTAGGTTTCCCATTCTAAGAACAGGACATTTCCCCGAAAAGTTCGATTTAGCAGCAGAACCGTAATCTACTCGTAAGAGGATATTTCCCAGTTTTACTTCTTTCCATCCGTCAGGTAATTTCATTTGAATATCTTCCTTTGTTTCCGTTCTTTCTTGATTTTTCCACTTTAATCCTCCTGCTTGTTTTCTAAACCTGTCGAATTCGACCGGTTTAAACTCAATCACCTCGCAATCGCAGCATTTACACCGCCACTCCGAGCGTCTTCATCGTTTCCGCGACAGGCAGTTCCAGCCTGCTGAACGCAAACACTTTCTTTCCCAAGTCCTTGAGCGACGCCCCGATATGATACAGTTCCTTCTCATCTATGATTAAAAACCGGTCGTGAAACGCCGCTGCGGTACGGATTTCCACTGCCGGATACTGTGCGTTGTGCTTCCGTACATCAAGTGCAAGCTGTTTTGAAATTGTCTTTGTATAAACGGCGGCATTCACACCGGATCTGCGTTTATCCATCATGGTGAGTACGGTATCGTCTATGTAATTGTCAATCAGAATAAGAGATTTCTTTGCCGTACGGACTAAACCTGATGCAAACTCGTATGCGTCGTAAATCTGTCCGTCACAGAATATACCCTGTTTGGGGAGGTCTGCTGCTTCGAGTGCTTCAAACACCTTGTCGAATTTTTTATCGGCTTCTATTTTGTATTCATCATAAGCAAGCTGTTTGTACTCGATTACATTTACGCGTTCATACAGAGAAGCGTTTGCAGAAAGGAAATGGCGCATTTCGACGAACGCGGCCATTATGCGGATACTTACCTGTACGGCGGTTGCGCTCCGGAGGACTGCAGACAGCATGGCAACACCCTGCTCGGTAAAAACATAAGGAAGATATCGACGACCTCCGTATTCCTTCAAACTTAAGGTCGCATTTTGCGACCTTAAAGATTCGGTATCCGAACTTGAGGTCACAATTTGTGACCTCAAGATACTATATTCAGAAACGGTAAGCTGAAAACAAAACTGTTCAGGGAAGCGGTCCATATTGCGTTTCACAGCCTGATTGAGAACTTTCGTTTCCACCCCGTACAACCCGGCTAAATCCTTATCCAGCATGACTTGTACGCTGCGGACAACATATATCTCCGAGCGGATATCCGAATCCGATTGCATCAGTTCAGTTTCCAACTTCATCTCCTTACCGCCGTATCTTTGACAGCTTTTCCTTCATCTGCGCACGTACACTGGTCAGCTCCGCTTCGAGCCGGTCTATTTCTTTCTGCACTTCGTCGATGTCGATTTCCTCTTCTTCCTCGTAGGTGTCGACGTAGCGGGGAATATTCAGGTTGAATTCGTTCTCCTTGATTTCGCTGAACGGAACGGAACGGCTGTATTTGTCCGTTGTTCTGCGCCCGCGGTATGTGGAAACGATTTTTTCAAGCTGTTCCCGGGAAAGCGTATTCTGCTTTTTACCCTGAACGAATTCGCGGGAAGCATCGATGAAAAGGACATCCGTTTCATTTTCACGCAGACCGCCCTTCTCGCGGCTCCGGTCGAACACCATGACGGCGACGGGAATACCGGTGGTCGGGAACAGGTTTGCAGGAAGTCCGATCACGGCGTCGAGCAGGTTTTCTTCTATCATCGCCTGCCGTATCTTGAGCTCCGTTCCGCCCCGGAAAAGAACGCCGTGCGGCACAACGACGGCGACGCGGCCTTTCTGAGTCTTTGCCGTTTCCACCATATGCGTAATGAACGCCCAGTCGCCCTTGCTCTTCGGCGGTATGCCCCGCGTAAAGCGGCGGTACTGGTCGCCGGCGGCATTTTCCGCACCCCACTTGTCGAGACTGAACGGCGGATTTGCCACGACGATATCGAATTTCATCAGGCTGTCGCCGGAAACAAGCAGCGGATTGTTGAGCGTATCACCCCATTCGATCCGTGCGCTGTCGAAGCTGTGCAGAAACATGTTCATACGGCAGAGCGCCCACGTACTGCCGTTTGTTTCCTGCCCGAACAGCGCGACGTTTCCGTCCGGTACCTGCCGGGCTGCCTGAATCAGCAGGCCTCCCGAACCGCACGCCGGATCGCAGACGGTATCTCCCGGCTGCGGAGCTGCAAGTGCTGCAACGAGCCCGGTGACCATGAGCGGTGTAAAAAATTCGCCCGCTTTTTTTCCGGAATCCGATGCAAAACGTTCTATTAAATAGATATACGTGTTGCCGATAATGTCTTCCGGCACCCGGCTCGGATGCATATCAAGTTTATCGGAATTAAAATCCTCAAGCAGCTGTTTAAGCCTCCTGTTCCTGTCTTTTGTCTTACCGAGATTGGCCTCGCTGTTGAAATCGATATTACGGAATACGCCGGAAAGCTTTGCCCGGTTCGCTTCTTCAATATGTTCAAGCGTGATATTGATCAGTTCGCCGATATTCGATTTTTCCCGACGGTCGTACAGGCTGTAGAACGTTGCCTCAAACGAGTCGACAGTTCTTCTTTTCTTCGTTTTGCCGTCCTTTTCATATTCATTGGCTTCTTCCGTCAGCGTAATAACAGGGAGAACAAAACGTTCCCGTTCCAGTTTCCGACGGATACGTTCGTCATCATCGCCGTATTCTTTCTGATATTCGTTGTAATGATCCTGCCAGATATCCGAGATATAACGCAGAAAAAGGATAACGAGAATATAATCCTTGTACTGGGCCGGATCGACGACACCGCGGAATGTATCGCATGCCGCCCAGGCCGCCGCGTTGATATCGCGCTGGTCAATGCTGCCGCTGCTGTTTTTTTCTTCTGCTTTATTCATTGGTTGTGCTCCTTATGCCTTTCTCCGCCGTCTGCCTGCTCAAGAAGCAGTGCTTCCGTATATTGTTTTCTTTTTTGCATCAGTTCCGTTTCAAGACAGTATTCTTTTTCCGCAAACCCCGCAATATCGGCAATCTGCTGTTGAACGGAAAGCGGCGGCACCGGTATCGGTAACGCCGCAAGTTCGCCGGCAGTAACCATATTCACGGATGTTCCCGTCTGCCGCGCCGTAAAATACCGCTGGGCAGGTTTCGTGCTGATATACCAGTTCAGATAATCCGGCAGCACAAGCGTACGGTCATGTATTCTGATACGCAGAAAGGGTGCCGCAAGAATCACATCATCTGCGTCCTCCGTCATCAGCGCCGCCGTTGTAATGTATCCCCGCGAACGGAAGACAAGATCGCCCTTATGCAGAAAATACGATTCGGACGGTGCCGGCATATAAATACGGACAGCATTCGAAAAATCGACAATATTCCGGTCGGAAAGGTCTTTAAGCTGAATAACGCGTATGGTGCCGGCGGCGTCAGCTTCAAGCCGCTCTCTGAACGGACAGCCCGCACGTATTTCCGCTATATGCTGCAATGTATACTGTTTACTTTTCATACAGTAACCTCATTACCATAATAGTAACACAGATTATAGTAAAAAGCAATAAAATATACAGTAATTATGTTACTAATTATTTATTTTGTGCTGTTGCGGGTATTCGTTTCTGATGGTAAACTGAATATATAACACAAGGGAGTACTATGGCAATCCCCGATTATCAGTCATGCATGCTGCCGCTTCTCAAGTTTGCGGCGGACAATACTATACACGCTCTGCCGGATGCAGTGGCAGCTCTCGCGGAACAATTTCATTTGACGGATGAAGAAAAGAACGAACTGCTGCCGTCCGGGACGCAGGCTGTTATTGCAAATAGGATCGGATGGGCACGGACGTATTTGAAAAAAGCGGGTCTGCTTGCCGATCCGCAGCGCGGATATTTTCAGATTACGGAACGCGGTCAAAGTCTTCTGAAAAAGGCTCCGGCGTCCCTGAATACAAAAGATCTGCGGCAGTTTTCGGAATTTACCGAATTTGAAAATAAATCGAATCACAAAGGCGGGCAGGAAACTGCCGGTGAAGATGCGGGGCTGTACTACAATACGCCTGAAGAAGCACTTGAATACGGATATCAGAAACTGTCTGAAAATCTTGCCGACGATTTGCTTGAAACAATACTTCAATGTACACCGGCTTTTTTCGAGCGGATTGTCGTCGACCTGCTCGTGAGGATGGGATACGGCGGTTCATTTACGGAAGCCGCACGCGTTGTCGGCAGATCGGGTGACGAAGGTATTGACGGCATCATTAAAGAGGATAAGCTCGGACTCGACGCAATTTATATTCAGGCAAAACGATGGGAAGCTGCCGTCGGCAGACCGGAAATTCAGAAGTTTGCAGGCGCACTCCTCGGGCAGAAAGCGAACAAAGGCGTTTTTATAACAACGAGCGTTTTTTCCAGGGAAGCGCGCGAGTACGCTGAGTCGGTCGACCGGAAAATCGTTCTGATTGACGGACGCAGCCTTGCCCGGCTCATGATTGAATACAACGCCGGCATCAGTACCGTACGAACGTACGAAATCAAGCGGATAGACAGCGACTACTTCGAGGAATAATCAGGAGTAACAATTCCTGGTACCCTTTATTCCGCCGCAGGCCCTTCGCGGTATTCGGCAAGTTCCCAGTGTTCGCTCTGCGGCGCTTCAGCAAGGAGCGGTCCGATTTTCTGCCGCAGTTCCCTGAAAGCGCCCGTCTGCATGAACGCTTCGGCATATGACTTTTCCTTCCACGTACCGACCGCAAGCGCCGAGGGAGCGGATTTAAAAAACTGCATCCGCACCATGCCTTCCGCATGGGCAGCCTTGTCCAGAATCAGCTCTTTCCAGAGCCTGCACCCTTCCTCAAATCCTTCCGGTTTGAAGATATATTTCATTGTGGCTGAATACATAATCTTAAGTATATGTCCGCTTTTTCGGGTTGTCCAGCTTCAGGAACCCGCTGGTTAAATCATCAAAGTGTAATCAGTAATGTCATCTGATGATTTCAGAGCTGTCTGCGGATATTTTATTCTTTCAGTATTTTTTCGAGCAGCCGGCGGCCCTTTTTATGCGGTTCTTCCACTTCTTTCAATACTGCTTCGTAAAACAGCTGCGCGGTTTCTTTTCTTTCCGCAGCTATCTCTTTTGCCCGGGCGGTATAAAATCCGTCGTATATGTGCTTCAGTTTAAAATTATATTCCTGAAAAAACGACGGCGCGGTGTCTTTTGTTCCGTCGAGTATCTGCCCGTCGTCGGCAACCGAATACAGCGGTTCGCCGACTATCCCGATGTACGCGAGCGTCCTCGCAATACCGACGGCGCCCGTAACGTCGAGCTTATCGGCATCAAACAGTATCTTTGCTTCCGTACTCTCCGGTCCGCTGTTTTTCCGGTACCGGTGGGTGCTGATGCACTTTTTCACGTGTTCCGCTTTGTCTGCATCCCAGCCTGATTTAATAAGAAAATCATACGCCATTTCGGAACCGACAGCTGCGTGATCAAGCGCCGGATTTCTGAACTGCGCACCGCGTCCGATGTCGTGAAGCAGAACCGCAGCCGTGAGAACGTCGGTGTCGACCGTGTGCTTCTCCGCTATATCAAGCGCGTAATTAAGGACACGGTAAATATGTTCGCTGTCGTGTGCGCCGTCTTTCATGCATTCAAGCATGTATGACTCTATTGTTTTATATGCTGATGTATTCATATGCTTTTCCTTATTTTCTGTTGAACCGATAGCCCGTTCCCCAGAGCGTTTCAATCATTACGGGATTTGCAGGATCCCGTTCTATTTTTTTCCGCAGTTTCTGAATATGGACGGCGATCGTAGCCGTATCGCCTGCGTATCCTTCACCCCATACTGCGGAAAAGAGCTGTTCCTTCGTAAACACCCGGTCGGGATGCGACGCGAGGAACACGAGAAGCGTGTACTCGGTCGATGTGAACTCAACCTCTTTTCCGTTGACAAGAACTTTATGCGCCTGCATCTGTATCTCAAGATTTCCCGAAATGATGTTGTCCGCTCTGCTTCCGCCCGAAAGGCGCTCGTAACGTGCAAGATGGGATTTTATGCGGGCGACAAGTTCCGACGGACTGAACGGTTTAACAAGATAGTCGTCTGCGCCGAGTTCGAATCCGCGGATTTTGTCGATGTCTTCCGTACGGGCGGAAACGACAATCACGGGGATTTCGAGCTGTCCCCGCATCTCCCTGATGATGTCGAATCCGCTGCACCCGGGAAGCATAAGGTCGACGACGAGCGCGTCGTATCCGCGTCCGAGCAGTTTTTCGAGCGCCATGCTTCCGTCGCTTTCGATATCAGCGCTCATGCCGTTAAGCTGCAGATAGTCGCGCTCGAGGGCGGCGATATCGGGATCGTCTTCCGCAATCAGGATGCGTTTCATGACCGGGGCTCCGCGGCAGTTCCATCGTCCGCATCAGGAAGCGGGATACGGATATCGAACACAAGTCCGCCCGCAGGCGCATTGCGTGCCGCGATTGTGCCGCCGTGCGCTTCGACAAGTTCCCGCGCTATTGCAAGTCCGAGTCCCGTCCCTTCCGTACATTTCGTCCGCGCTGCATCGGTGCGGTAAAACCGTTCGAAAATGTGTGCAAATTTTTCTTCGGGGATGCCGGGGCCGTTGTCGGCAATCGACAGCAGAAAACGCTCCGGCACGACGGCGCTGCCGCCGCGTTCTGCGGACGCTGATACGGCGACAGCAAGCCCTTCCTGCGGACCGTACCGGCGGGCATTGTCGACGATGTTCCGCACAATCCTGTAAAACCGCTTCGGGTCGAGCCGTGCAGTCGTATGCGCGGGAAGCGTATCACTATACGAAAAGCGGATGCCATGTTCTTCAAGGTCAAGCGCGAATTCCTCCATCAAATCCCGGAGATAATCGTTCAGCACGACTGTCTCGAAATTGAAATCGAGTTTATGAATATCGAGTTTTGAAAACAGGAACAAATCATCTATTAATCGATTCAGATATACGGTGTTCGACTTAATAACGGAAAGATACCGCTCCGACATTTCCCTGTCTCCGGGCGCAAGTTCGTACAGCGCATCGATATATCCGAGCACGGCGGTAACAGGCGTCTTTAAATCGTGCGAAATGCCGGCAATCAGCTCCTTCCTGTTTTCTTCATATTCTTTCTTCAGCCGTTCGTTCTCCCGCAGCGATTCCGCCATACCGTTGAACGTGCGCACAAACGATTCCATTTCCGGATGATGCGGAGTGGAAACACGGACATCGAAATCACCCGAAGCTATCCGGCGGGCAGCCGTTTCCAGTCCGGCGAGCGGACGGAGAATCCGGGTATCCATGCGCAGCAGAAACACAAGCTCCGTAATACCGCTTGCCGTCGAAATAACGGCGAACAGAGCCGCAATAATTCTGATGGCGGGAGCAAGACCGCCGAACAGAAACAGAAATCCCCAGAAAAGTATCATCACACCGAGAAACGCGGGACGCGAATACCTGATGTGACGGCGGTACCGCCGGTAACGAGTCTCGTCCGGTTGATATGCGTTTCTCCATTCGGCATAGAGCCGTTCATGATACTGCTGCTTGAGCTGCAATTTTTTCAGTCGGAATATGCGCTTTCTTTCGAGCGCCTTTTCTTTTTCACTCCGGTTTCTGTTCTTCCCCATACTGATTCCATTCTGGAACGAAAACCGTCGTTCGACAACAGCCGGACATAAGATTTTATATTTTTTTTATAATTTCTTTATCATGTTTTTATGTCTTTTCCTCATATTCATGTATATACGTTAAGGAGATACTATGCCGGCAATTATTGAAGTAGAACATTTTACCCGGCGGTACGGAGACTTTGCCGCCGTAGACGACATTTCATTTTCCGTCGACAAGGGAACGATTTTCGGATTTCTCGGACCGAACGGCGCTGGAAAAACGACTACTATCAGCACGCTCTGCACCATTCTTGAAAAAACCGAAGGGACGATGCGCGTAAACGGACACGACGTGGACAGGGAGAAAGACAAGGTCCGGAAAGATATCGGAATTGTTTTCCAGGACTCCACTCTTGACGCCCGGCTTTCAGTACAGGAGAACCTGCACTATCACTGTGAATTTTACGGAGTGCCGCGGGAATCGGAAAATGAACGGATTAACAATATTCTAAACCTTGTTGAATTGGAAGACTGGAAGAATACGCCCGTCCAAGGGCTATCGGGCGGCATGAAACGCCGCGTCGAAATTGCGCGGGCGCTTGTACATGAACCCGCCGTTCTCTTCCTCGACGAGCCGACTGCCGGACTTGATCCGCAGGCACGGGCCGCAGTCTGGAAATATATCAGGCGTGTGCAGAAAGAGCGCGGAACGACGGTCTTCCTCACGACGCACTATATGGACGAAGCGGAAACGTGCGATGAAATCTGTATCATGGATAAAGGAAAAATCGCCGCATCGGGAACGCCTGCCGAACTGAAGGAAGAATTCTCCCGGCCGGTTCTGAAGCTGCAGACGTGGGATCCGGTGGAACTTACAGCTTTTCTTGAAAGCAGGCGCGTACAGTTTTCACGGGCGGCAGAATCGTTTCATATTCAGCCTGAAAATGTGGATATGGAACTCGAAATTCTTTCCCGATTTAAAGAAGACATCGTGTCGTTCACGGCTGACAACGGTTCGCTCGACGACGTCTTTCTTACCATATGCGGAACGGGCACACCATCGTACGCCGCTGCAGTTTTAAAAGAGGAATAATAATGAGAGCTGTTTTCGCCGTTTTCTCGCGGAACATAACAAATTTTTTCAGAGACAGATTGCGGGTTGTATTCAGTCTGCTCATGTCGTTTCTTTTTATGTTCGTCTTTTCGTTTGCCATGAAGGGAGCGATACCCGGCATGAACAGGCCGCTCGATTATCTGATAGCGGGCGTCGTCATCATGACGGTATTCCAGCAGGCGCTTAATAATTCGACCGACATTCTCAACGATCTTTCCAGCGGATTCATGAAGGAAATCATCGTTTCCCCCGTCCCGCGCTGGCAGATAGCTGTCGGACAGATTTGTTCGTCGACGGCAATCGCATGCATTCAGGGAATCAGTATTCTTGCGGTAAGCGTGCTGATGGGATTCAGAGTAGGTATACCCGCAGCGTTCGCTATGGTCGGTATTATGATCATTGCAGGTCTTTCGTTCGCGGCGTTCGGCCTGTTTCTGGCGACAGTCTCCCGCAATTCGTCTGCTTTCCAGATTCTCACTAACGTCATCGTCATGCCGCTTTCGTTTTTGTCTGGCGCATACATTCCCGTAACCGTCATGCCGGCTTTTCTGAACGGCGTTATTATTTTGAATCCGCTCACGTGGATAACGGCGCTGTTCCGTTCGGTCGCGCTCGGCCTGCACAGCGTACCTGCCGCAACGCTCGTGAAGGAAGGAATCGCGTTCAGCTTCCGCGGACACATTCTCACTCCTGCTGCAGGATTCTTATTCGTACTGCTGTTCGCCATTGTATTCTTTTTCCTCTGCGTGAAGAAATTCGGAAGCGCGGATTTCTCTTCGGTCAGGACAGTATCCGTGCACCGGCGATAAACAGTATTTTATTATTGAAAAAAACACCCAGAAAGAAACAGCGCAGTTTATCAGCATTATAATAATATCTGCGGCAGTTGCGCCCGCAGCCGTGCCTATTCTTTCCATACAAAAAGTATAAACGGGTACTTTTATAACGCCCTGCAAAGCAGCGGTTCCCAGTGTAATTTCTCTTAAAAAACTGTAAAAAAATACGGGGGATCTTTTACAATACACACTGAAAACAACTGGTTTATACTCCGTATTCTTATAGATCGTACAACAAATCGCTGAAAATTATTTACTGTAGAAGACATGCTTTCGTGCTATACTGTACGCATGACGTCCGCATCGTATACTCAGCTCTCTGCAACGGTTGCTTCCGGCGACGTGATTCTGAGGCGGGGCAAAGGGCCTCTAAGCAGCGTAATCGCATGGTACCTGCACGACGGTACGCACTGCAGTCACTGCGCGCTGATTGTCGGTAAAAAGGACCTCGCCGGGGCAGGCTGTCTGTTTCCCGAAAAACGCATCGGATTCGGTGAGACGTCCGCTGATATCGGCAGGGAAAATATACTTGTCGTTCATTCCGTCGCCGCCGGTCTGAGCGGCGTCAACGGCGTGCAGCTGGAAACGCTCCGCGGCTTTCTCCGGCACAGCGCACCGGGAACCGACGCCGTCTACCGCCCCTGCATGGACGATGCGGTACGGATGCGGACAATAGCGGCGGCGGCAGATGCAGTCAATAAAGCCGTACCTTTCGACAATTTGTACCGCTCCGGGAATCAGGACGCGATGTACTGCAGCTCCTTTCTGATCCGTATTTTCAGTCAGGCAGGATGGGAGGGATGCCGTTCACTTCAGACAAGGCACGGTATTCTGTGTTTTTCATCGTTCTCCGATCCCCGCCGGTATCAGAGGATATATCAGGACGTGCAGAAAACGGATATCCCTTCACCTGTATGAATGCGGTACCGGTGTTTTATGATACGTGTTTCACTGACTTCATAATTTGTGCCCAAAGCTTCTGTGTCTTCTGAAAACGGTTGGCGTGTCTGCCGACATTCCGGACGTACTTCGTAAATTCGGGCATAATGTTCATAAAATCGTTCATTCCGAAATAGCCGCAAAGTAAAGTCAGCGTATGAGAAAACGCTTCCGTTATTTCCCTGACATTCCGGTCGAATCCGGCAGGATCTGTAAGATACATAAGCAGCGGTTTATAACGGACCCATCCGATACAGGCATTGTAGAACCGCTTTTTTACCGCAGCAGAATTCGCCGTAATCGGATTAAGCCTGATCGGCAGCGCTCCGTCAAGCAGCCGCCTGTATTCCTGAAATCCGTCGTGGAAAGTATAGACAGGGACGCGTATCACAGAACGATCGGTAAGAAGTGTGCTCAGAAAAGTATCTTCCCCGCGGGCTTCGGGAGGATTAAAAAACGGAAAAGTGCGTTCAGGGCTGGTAAGATTAATGCAAAGATTCGAACCGGAAATAAACTTGCAGTGATTCTCTTCCTGTTCTTCAAACGGGCTGTTTTTAATAAGCATTTCTTTGTCCGCATACGTCACTCCGCCGTTTTCCATAAGTTTGTAGATGGAATCCCACTTAATGGCATCGTTGCTGATTGCATAAATAAATTCTTTAAAAGAATTCACCGATAACTCTTCATTGAACGTAATCCGCGGAATGGGCGATACGTACCCGCAGTGATAACCGCAGGTAATGTCTGCGTGTGCAATATTTTCAAGATGCTGCCGGAATATCCGTTGTCCGCTCCAGAGACACTGATAGTCCCCCTCCGTTACCGCAATAGGATACTCATCGTCATCAAGAAACAAAAGATAATCAATTCCTTTTTCAATAGCAGCAAGCAGTATACGGTTCCGTTTTCCTGCATATCCGTTATCAAAAAGAAACGAACAGTCGTGTTCCGACAACCCGTATTCCCTGTAGTATCTTTCTATTCTTTTCCTGCTGTCTTTTATTCCGCTGAAAGTAATATCCTCAAAAAGATCGACGATATCCTGCGGAAGATTTGTGTAGTCTGTTGTCTGTGTATGATTGTAGTCTGTATCGTAGGCAACAAAAAGCGACAATTCAATATCCGGCATGTTTTCATTTTTCATGGAAAAATTCCAGCTTGCAGCATATGCATTCAGTACCCTGCTGAAACTTTTTCTTCCCGTTGCAAACCCTATCCCAAGCCGAAGCTTTTTTACATTTTGAGTATTGTTTTCAGTTATCACGAGCCTCCTCCTCTGCCGTTATATTCTTTTACGGCAGATTATATATATACAAGTATAGTAGTATCTGCTGGTTCCGTCAAACAATGGATTAATATATTGACAATCATCTATGTATTATGTATATTCACATTGATATTTATCTATATGAGGTTAGCTATGACATCAGATGAAATTGCACAGGTATGCCGGGCGCTCGGTGACGGGAACAGACTCGACATTGTGCTGATGCTGGCGGAAGGAGAAATGTGCGCCTGCAAACTGCTGGAAAAATTCAACATCACCCAGCCGACACTGTCGCACCACATGAAGATTCTCTGTGAGTGCGGACTGGTTGAAACCCGTCGTGAAGGCAAATGGGCGCATTATTCGCTCAACTGTACGACGCTGAAAACTTTTAAGGAATTTATCGGTCAATTGACCTGTACACCGGCAGACGGTAAGGAGTGCAGCTGCAAATGATATGGAATTTTATACAGAACCAGGTACTCGGCATGAAATGGCTGAATGCCGTTATAGGTAAGGGATTAGCCCTGACGGGACTTGATACATCTGCACGGATCGGAGGAAGCATCCAGTTCTTTTTGTATGACGTCATAAAAATCACAATTCTGCTCTGCGTACTTATCTTTCTTATTTCGTACATACAAAGTTATTTTCCGCCGGAACGGAGCAAAAAAATCATGGCCCGGTTCCACGGGGTATGGGCAAACTGCATCGGCGCGCTGCTCGGAACAGTAACACCGTTCTGTTCGTGTTCGTCCATTCCGCTGTTCATCGGTTTTACGAGTGCAGGCCTTCCTCTCGGCGTTACGTTTTCGTTCCTGATTTCTTCGCCGATGGTAGACCTGGGCAGCCTGCTGCTGCTTGTCAGCATCTTCGGTATAAAGGTCGCCGCAGCATATGTCGTGACCGGTCTGATAATTGCCGTCGCGGGCGGAACGCTTATAGAAAAGATGCATATGGAAAACTATGTAGAAGATTTTATCCGCACGACGAAACTTGCAGACACCGACGGACCGTCACTTACGCAGGCGGAAAGACTGCTCTATGCACGGGATCAGATGGCGGGAACGTTTAAAAAGGTATTTCCCTACATTCTTGTGGGTGTCGGCATCGGAGCCGTCATTCATAACTGGATTCCGGAAAGCGCCGTTGAAAAAGTACTGGGCAGCAACAATCCGTTCGGTGTGCTGCTGGCAGTCGTCGTCGGTATTCCGATGTATGCTGATATCTTCGGCTCGATTCCGATTGCGGAAGCGCTTCTTTCAAAGGGCGCTATGCTCGGTACTGTACTTTCCTTTATGATGGCAGTAACGACGCTGAGTCTTCCATCAATAATCATGCTCAGGAAGGCGGTAAAACCGCGGCTGCTGGCACTGTTTGTCGGTATCTGTACCGCCGGTATTATACTGGTCGGTTATCTGTTTAATATTTTCAGCTTTTTATTCACATAAAAGAGAGGTAATGAGTATGGCAGAAAAATGGTATCCGGTTATTGATTATGTAACCTGTATTGAATGCGGTACGTGCTCGGCAAAATGCGGGCATGGTGTATATGATAAGGCAAAAGCACCATCACCGGTCGTCGTCCAGCCCGTAAGCTGTGTCGATCACTGCCACGGATGTGGTAACGTCTGTCCGACAGGTTCAATCACCTATGTCGGAGATGATACCGGCTGGGTCCCGCCCCACGGTAAACCGGTGTCTGAAACGGGAGGTGGCTGTTCATGCTGCAGCTAGAACTGCCGAAGGTCGCGTTTGTCTGCACGCACAATTCGTGCCGCAGCCAGATTGCCGAAGCGCTCGGAAAAGTACTGGGCGCGAAGGTGTTTGAAAGTATGTCCGCGGGAACGGAGCCGAAGGAAAGCATCAATTCTGATGCCGTACGCCTGATGAAGGATAAATACGGCATCGACATGGAACTGACACAGCACCCGAAGCGTATTCAGGAACTGCCGCGCATAGACATCGTCATTACGATGGGGTGCGGCGTCAAATGTCCCGTCCTTCCCTGCGGATGGAGAGAAGACTGGGGGCTGGACGATCCGACAGGAAAAAGCGACGACGAGTTTACCGCCGTCATACAGAAAATAGAAGCGGACATCAGAAACCTGATACAGCGGATTGAATCAGGACAACTGGTCTATAAGAAACCTTCCAAAAGCTGAAGTTTTCAGAAGGTCCCATAAAAAACACGGTCCGTTAAGTCTCCTGATATTCCACCGTGAATATCAGGAGATTTAACGGAATCAGTGATACATTCATCCTGCAGATATACACTGCAGAAGGAGATTATATCGTATGAGTTTATTCGGAAAAAAGAAAGAAGCGGAAAAAGCAACTGCTGAAAAAGCGGAAGCATGCTGCAGTTCACAAAAATCAAACGGCTGCTGCGGAGAACCCGAAGGTCAGGCACAAGTCCAACCAGCTGCTGAAGAAAAGACGGCATCGGTTAAAGTACTCGGCTCCGGCTGTGCAAAATGCAACGCACTCGAAGGCGCCGTAAAAGAAGCGCTCGCGGAACTCGGCATGGATACGACGGTGGAACACATTACCGATTTTGCACAGATAGCCTCATACGGCGTCATGAGCACTCCTGCCCTTGTCGTCGACGGTAAAGTCGTTTCTTTCGGCAGAGTGCTGACAAAAGATGCAGCTGCTGCAATTCTGAAAAAAGTCAGAGGCCGACGGAAAATGAAACAAGCAGACGGGCCGGCTATCGGTTTTTTTGAAAAATATCTGTCGCTCTGGGTGATCCTGTGTATGGCAGCGGGAGTGTGTATCGGAACCGTGTTTCCGGGCATCCCCGCCTTTCTCGGAAAGTTTGAATACGCACACGTTTCCGTACCGATTGCCATACTTATCTGGCTCATGATTTATCCCATGATGCTCAAGGTCGACTTCAGGAGCATCAAAGACGTCGGAAAAAATCCGAAGGGTCTGTTCGTTACATGGATTGCAAACTGGCTCGTAAAACCGTTCACCATGTCCGGCATTGCATACTTTTTCTTTTTCATCGTTTTCAGGAACATCATATCTCCCGAACTGGCACGGCAATATCTTTCCGGTGCCGTGCTGCTTGGCGCCGCCCCGTGCACTGCCATGGTTTTTGTCTGGAGTTCCCTTACTCATGGAGATCCGGCGTATACGATTGTTCAGGTTGCAACAAACGATCTTATTATCCTTATCGCATTCACTCCGATTGTTGCGTTCCTGCTCGGGGTGAGCGGCGTACACATTCCGTGGTCAACGCTTGTACTGTCGGTTGTTCTTTTCGTCGTTATTCCGCTCGCAGCCGGAATCATATCCAGAATTATTATAACAGGAAAGAAAGGTTCTGAATGGCTCACGACGAACTTTATTCCCCGGTTCAAGAACGTAACAACAGTCGGACTGCTGCTTACGCTTATTATTATTTTTTCATTTCAGGGCCGCGTCATCCTGAACAATCCGCTGCACATCGTACTCATAGCCGTACCGCTTGTCATACAGACATTCTTTATTTTCTTTCTGTCGTACGGTGCATGCAGACTTTTGAAACTGCCGTATACGATTGCCGCCCCTGCAGGCATGATAGGTGCGTCGAATTTTTTTGAGCTTTCGGTTGCAGTTGCAGTGTCGCTGTTCGGTACGGGAAGTCCGGTCGCTCTCGCAACCATCGTCGGTGTACTCGTAGAAGTTCCGGTAATGCTGACGCTCGTCAGAATTGCAAATAAAACGGCAAAGTGGTTTACTTTACCGCAGCCGGAGGGAAACTAAAGGGAACCTCTAAAGAAACACTACTGGAAGACGGAGGGTAGTTCCCTTCAGAAAATATATTCCCAGTAGCCGACATCGGTCCACGTTCCGAATTTCCTGCCTATATCCCTGAACCTTGCAACGTTTGTAAAACCGAATTTTTCGTGAAGCAGGCGGCTCGGTTCGTTGGGAAGGGCAATGCCTGCAACAGCCGCGTGCACGTTACTGTTTTGCAGCAGGGGAAATAATGTCCCGTACAGTGCTGATGCAATACCTTTCTTATGCTCATTCCTGTCCACATACACACTCAGTTCAACGGAGTGACTGTATGCCGGTCTGGTCCGCCATTTTGATGCATAGCAGTATCCAGTAACTCTTCCTGTGTCGTCTTCAAACATAAGCCACGGGTAGTCCTTCAGATGATCAGTTATACGCTGTTCCATCTCTGTAACGGAGACTGCCTGCTCTTCAAACGTAACGGATGTGTTGAGTATATAATAATTGTAAATATCACATACCGCTGCTGCATCGTTTTTAGCTGCTGTCCGTATCATATTTTTACCTCTTTATTAAAACGTCATATACTGATCTGTTTGTTCATAAGTTTTGCCGTACACGGACAGGCAGATGTATATTCAAAACTGTTCCGGACCGCAGCAGGCGCAGAGCGTCGTTCCACCACGGTGTACCCGAAATGCTCCCAGAAGAAAACCGCATCTGTCGTCAGCAGATAAACGGACTGAATGCCCGAAACGGCCATTTTTTTTTCAACAGCTGCAACAAGTGCTCTGCCCGTACCGCATCCCGCCGCTTCTTCCGCGACAGCAACGGATCTGAGCAGCGCACAGTTTCCGTACTTTTCAAAACCGGCACAGCCGGCAGTTTTATTTCCTGATACGGCGATAACAAAATCAGTCAGCATACCGGCTGTAAGGTCTTCATAGGGGAGCTTCCGTGATTGTAAGAGAGACCGTATCGGGCCAAGATCATCACGTTCCGCCTGCCTTATGACGACGGAAACGGAACGCGGCTTTCCGCAGGAACAGGGAGCGGACGTTTTCGTAAGCGCGTCTGAAAGCAGCTTCAGACTCTTTCTGACCCGATCCCGTTCCGGCGAAGGGATGTTATTCATAATACCGGACGCCTGCGCGTCAAGAATGGCATTCAGATCTTCATACCGTTTCTTACCTGCATCAGTAAGCATAAGCGTACTGCACCGTGCATCAGTGCAGCATTTTGATTTTACCAGAGAACCGTCCGAAGCAAGCGATTCCACCGCCCGTGAAACCCAGCTTTTTTCGAGTCCCAGATACGCAGTCAGGTCTGATTGGGGCAGGGTCCCGCCTGCATCGCCGAGTGCGTTGAGTATATGACACTGTGTTGCCGGAATGCGGCAGGAGCACGACTGAAGGCGCTGCTGCCGGTAATATTCGCGGACAAACGTTCTGATAAGTTTACTGTCTGTCGTTTTCATAATAGTTGTTAATAACAACTATTATATTTTTCAGCAGTTTTGTCAATATTCCTTTCCGGCACTTTGCTGCATCTTCTGTTTTTTTACGACAGGGATCCACACTTCGTATTTTGCGTGTTTCGGATCTGGTGTCAGATACACTTCGACGTCAGGACCGTTGTCGTACTCATAGCCTGAAGACGGCAGCCATTCGGTGACGACACGCTTCTCAAGCAGCTGAATATCCCTGTTCGTTCCTTCTCCCGGAAACACCGCCCAGGTAAATGCGGGAATTACCCGGGAACTGAATTTGTGCCCCGTATCTTTATCAGTGGCCGAAGCAATATAATACGACCATTTGTCGTCTGATTCGGGAATGCTTACCCCGAGAATACCAGGCAGGGAGGGATTGTTCTGCAGGGACGCAATTTTTTTCACCGTTCCCAGAAGAGCGGCTTTCATCCACATCTTCGGTACTTTTGCAAAATTCTTTTCAAGATCATTGTCCAGCTCAATGCTTATTCCTGCAATACGGAAACTTTCCTTTTTTGCAATAAAGTAAGACAGTTCCGTTCCGCCGGTAACAGCGACGGTAAATGACACACGGGGAAAGGCCTTTATCAGCGCCCCCTGTTTCTTTACTGCGGAAGGTGCAATTCCGTGAACGGCTTTGAATGCGCGGTTAAACGCAGTCGGTGATTCATATCCGTACCGGAGCGCTGCGTCAAGAACTTTATCTCCGTGCTGCAGATCGGCAGCCGCAAGCGACATCTTCCGCCTGCGGATATATTCCGACAAAGACGTATTTGCCAGGTATGCAAACATCCGTTGAAAGTGATATGTTGAGCACTCCGCTATTTCAGCTGCCTTTCCGCAGTCGACAGTGCCGGTCAGATTCTCTTCGATATATGACACAGCTTCGTTCAGTTTGGTAATCCAGTCCATACCAGTTCTCCTAACTTTGTTCTGCTGTAATATTATCAGATTTTATACAATAAAACCTCTCTTTTAGCCTTACGTAAAGAGAGATACCATACTGTACCACAATATAAACCGGATACAAACATTTGATATCCCTGAAGCAAAACGTATTCCGCCCGGTCCCTTGATTGAAATAGAGGAAAAAACAAACCGTGTAACGTTTCATCACCCGGCTGATAGTAAAAAAACACAGGCCGCAGAATTTTTCACTACACGGCTGGTGGTGAAAAGAAACCAGCCGTATGGCGTTTCATCACTCGGCTGGTAATGAAAAAACATAAGCCGTATGGCGTTTCACCACCCGGCTGGTGGTGAAAAAACACAGGCCTCATGACAATTCACTATGCGGCCTATTGTAAGCGTCAAATCCGGTTCTGTTACTGTCATGCATATGACTTACGGGTTTACGTTCCGATCCTTGTCAAAACCGGCCGCTTCCGTTATGTTTTAAGCATGATACTGTGTATTGTTTCCGCTCCATGCAGGGTCTGAGAGATACGCTGCCTGTTTTTAATAACCTGCGCAGCAGTTCCTGTATGGAGAAAAAGTAATTCGTTTTCGTCTCTCCGGACTTTGCATCTCTGCTTATTTTTCAGTATTTATCAGGAGCAAAGTCAAATGAAACATAGTAATTCATTCTTATCAGAAGCAAAGGCTTTTCTGCTTTTGTGGAGTACTCAATCGTTTTCCGGACTCGGCAGCGCAATGACAAGTTATGCGCTTGTCATATGGTCGTACGAGCAGAAAGAATCCGCACTAGCTACATCACTTCTCATGATATGTTCCTATGCGCCGTATGTAATTCTGAGCATATTTGCAGGAACTATAAGCGACCGCTGGAACAAAAAACGTATTATGCTTGTATGCGATACTGTCGCAGTAACGGGAACTGTTACGGTCCTTCTGCTGCTCAGGACCGGTACGCTTGCATTATGGCACCTTTATATTCTTAACGCCCTTAACGGATTGATGAACACCGTCCAGCAGCCTGCATCGGAGGTTGCGGTTTCACGCATTCTTCCGCGAAAATATTACCAGAAAATCGGAGGTATGCGCTATTTTTCAAACGCACTGAATTCGATATGTACGCCCATACTTGCGACTGCGTTTCTTGCATTTGCCGGAATAACAGTCGTACTCTGTTTTGACCTGCTGACATTCGGTGCTGCATTCATTACGCTGCTTTTCTTCATTCGGATTCCGGATAACAACGTACCGGCAGAAAAAAAAGAATCATTTATAACGTCGGCGGGAACGGGAATAAAATACCTGCACAGGAACCGCGGCATTTTTGACCTGATCCTGTTCCTTGCATGCATCAATCTGACTGCTTCCATGTACCAGGCTGCGTTTCCTGTCATGCTTCTCTCGCGTATGAACGGAGGACAGCGGGCACTCGGTACCGTAAATGCAGTCACAGGCATTGCGATGCTTACGGGAAGCATTATTGCGGCGCTCCTCGGAAAACCAAAGAGCCGCATACGGGTCATCTGCAATACGCTCCTGTTTTCCATGAGTTTTGAAAACTTTATTCTTGCGTTCGGCAGAACCGTACCGGTGTGGTGCGCAGGCGGCTTTCTCGGATGGATTTTTATTCCGCTCATGAATGCAAATCTTGATGCGATACTCCGCGAATACATTCCTGTCGAACTTCAGGGACGCGTATATGCCGTACGAAATACATTACAGTTCTTTACAATTCCTGCCGGGTACTTTCTCGGAGGCTTCCTCGTGGATAAGGTGTTCGAACCCGTTATGCACATGCAGCGTACGGGAGGCATTCTGTTCCTCCTTTTCGGCAGCGGAAAAGGTTCCGGAGCGGCACTCTTCTTTTTCGTGATTGCGTTCCTCGGCATATTCACGTGCGTATTCTTCAGACGCGACAGGAACCTGTGGAGGTTGGAAGAAAAAATATAGAATCTGTTTCCGGCAGTATAGATCCGGCTCATAGTAAAAAATACCGATCAGGTATAAAATATGAAAATTATTTTTACCTGAGGTTCGGCTGCGTGGCTATACTATGCTGCCGGAGCGGCGCTGTTTGCAGGATTAACAGCAATTCCTGCAAAAGCGGGAATAAAAAAAGATTCAGACGCTGCAACTGCAATACGTGTAACAATCATGGTTACGGTGCCCGAGTAAATACCGGAAGTACTTGACCTGGAGTATACTCCGGAATGTATCTTGTAAGAGAGTTTATCTGACGGAAAAGCCGGCGATACGGTTTACAACCGGCCTCAGCGGCAAAAAAGCATAGGAGCATATATGAAAAAATTATACATACTTGCGGTGACGGCTGTACTGTTTGCCGCAACGGGGACAGCACAGGTAAAAAGCAGAAACCTGATTGTATATTTTTCCCTGTACGGCAATCAGACTGCCGGAACAAAAACCGACGTCGACAGCGGAGCCAGCCGCATAATGTACGACGGAAAAATCGCCGGCAACACCGAAGCTGTTGCACGTATGATTCAGAAGGATGCAGGAGGGGATTTGTTTGCAATAAAAATGCAGAAACCGTACGCATCGGCGTATAACGACGTCGTGTCTGAAGGAAAAAAAGAAAAAAACGAAGGGAAGTATCTTCCCGTCGTCTCAAAAATTAACAACATCGAGCAGTACGACACGATATTCGTCGGTTTCCCAACCTGGTGGTATGATATGCCGATGGCGCTGTACACGTTCTTCGGGGAAAACGATCTTTCCGGAAAAAAAATAATTCCGTTCTGCACAAGCGGCGGCAGCGGTTTCCTGAAAACTATCGATGCGATACAGAAATCCGCTCCGGGAGCTGTTGTGGAAAAGGATGGGCTCCATGTGCATTATAAACGCGTGGCAGGCGCACAAAAAGATGTTTCCGCATGGCTGAGAAAAATCGGCGTACAAAAACAGTCGGATTAAAAGGGATCCGCTGTGAATAACCGCAGACTGCTTAAAATAATAACCGATATACTCATGATGGGTATTTCGATTGCGCTTATGGGACGTTTTATACTCGGAGACCTCTGGCATGAAATACTCGGCATACTGCTCTTCATACTGTGGACGGTACACATTCTGCTGAACCGCAGATGGTACGGATCCCTGTTCAAAGGAACATACACTCCCTCGCGCATATTCATCACTGCTGTCAACATACTCCTTGCCGCTGCGGCCGCCGGATTGGTTTTAAGCAGTACTACTATTTCAAACTACATATTCGCTTTCCTGCCGTTCGGCGGAGCAGCAGCCGAAGGACGCGTGCTGCATCTGTTCTGTTCGCACTGGTATTTCGTGCTCATGTCGATTCACATAGGACTGCACTGCGCCGGTTATGCCGGAAAAAATACAGCCGCAAAAGGACCGGGAATACATGCGCTGCCTTCAGGCATCATGCTGATTATTATTTCTGCATACGGAATATATGCATGTATGAAAGAACAAATACTGTCGTATCTTTTCCTGCGGCAGCAGTTCGTTTTCTTTGATCCGTCACAGAACGTGTTTGTATTCTACGCGGAATACATATGCATATGCGCGGTCTTTGCGGAAACCGGGTATATCGTACTGCGCTTTCTGCAGAGACGGAAAACCGCCCGACGCGGATAAGCTCCGCTTGATTTTTTAATAGGAGAAAAAAAATGACAATTGCAGAAGTTTCCCGGAAATATGATATTTCGATAGACACACTCAGGTATTACGAACGAATAGGTCTTCTTCCACCGGTCACACGCGACAAGAGCGGATTCCGCGATTTTACCGAAGTGGACTGCAACTGGGTTGAATTCATAAAATGTATGCGAAATGCAAACATCTCAATCGAAGCGCTTACTGAATATGTGGCGCTTCTTCAGGAAGGCGAATCAACACATGACGCACGAAAAGCGCTGCTTGAGGAACAGCTTGCAGCGCTCGACGAGCGTATCGCTGAAATGCAGGCCGGCAGAGAACGGCTTGCATGGAAAGTGGCGCATTATGAAGACAAAATGAAAGAAACGGAAAGAAACCTGCTGTGATTACGCTTTCGAAACACCGGCATCGCCGGCGGAACACGGCAGCGTCACCGTAAACACGCTGCCCTTCCCGACCGTGCTTTCCACGGTGATGCGCCCGCCGTGCAGGCGCACAATCCGGTCTGCAACAGCAAGCCCCAGTCCGTTGCCTTCAACCGTATGCGACCCGTCTTCCTGATAAAATTTTTCAAAAACGTGTTTTCCTGCCTCTTCGCTTATGCCGTTCCCGAAGTCCTGTATTTTTACAACAGCGTCCGTTTCTTCCGCATACAGAAATATACGGATTTTTGCGCCCTCCGGTGAAAATTTAACCGCATTGTCGATGAGATTCGTCCACACTTCCGCCAGAAGTTCCCTGTTTCCCGTTATCTGCAGTTCGTCGAGATTAAGTTCCGGCTCCATCCGTTTGGATTCCCATTTATTCTGGAGCAGCAGAATCGTACTGCGCAGCTGTTCGGCAAGGTCGTAGACCGTTGTGCCGGTAAGAATTGTCTGCGCTTCAAGCCGCGACAGACTGAGAATGTTCGCAGAAAGCCGGGCAAGCCGGCCTGCTTCATGAATAATAATATCAGTGTATTCCTTTCTCTGTTCTTCGGGAAGATTCTGCCGCTGCAGCTGTTTTGCAAAACCCTGAATCGACACAATCGGCGTTTTGAATTCATGGGAAAAATTATTAATAAAATCGTTGCGCATAATTTCAATGCTGCCCAGTTCCCGTGCGGTTTCGTTGAACACATCGGCAAGTTCTGTGTATTCCTTCGGTATGGGCAGATTTCCGAAGTCGATTTCCGCTTTGAAATTTCCGGCGGCAAGCTGTTTAAGCGCTTTTACCGGAACCGACAGATACCGGCGCATAAGCCGCCGGTTGATAAACGCCGTTATTACTGCAAGCGCTATCCCTACAAGCAGTGCAAAAATAAACGGCGCAGACGGATGACTGTAAAAATCTCCGGAGAGGAGTTTAAATCGGAGAAGAACCAGAGAGATACCGGCTGCGAGCGCCATACTGAAAAGCAGCATAACAATATTATTAAACGCAAACAGCAGAACTACCGCCGCGTTTCCGAGCGCCGATTTTGTTTCTTTTTTCATACGTTCCTCACCGCCTTATATCCGAGTCCGCGGACCGTCACAATCTCGAATTCGTTCCATTCTTCGAACCTGTTTCTAAGTCTGTTGACATGCGTGTTCACGGTGTTGTCGGCGCTGTCGTTGTCCATTCCCCATATCTCGTCCATGAGCTGAATCCGTGTAAATATTTTTCCCGGGTACGACAGAAGTTTGTACAGCAGGTAGAATTCTTTGGGAGGCAGTGCGACTGTTTCTTCTCCGCGGGTCACGGTCAGCGCGTCGTAATCAAGCGTCACGCTTCCGATGGAAAGTTTGTGTTCCGTCACTATCTGCGCACGGCGGAGCAGCGCTTTAATACGCAGAATCATCTCTTCCTCGTCGACGGGTTTCGTCATATAGTCGTCCGTACCGACAAGAAAACCCCGCCTTTTTTCCTCCGGGAGCTGTTTTGCCGTAAGCATGAGAACGGGCAGCGTACTCCGGGATTCGCGGAGCCGCCGGGTAAGTTCATATCCGTCGAGTCTCGGCATCATGATGTCGGCGATGAGGAGATCAATGTGCATATTGTCGAGCACGTCGAGCGCTTCCTCCCCGTCTCCGGCTTCGGAAACCTCGTAACCGTTTTCACGGAGGACGGCTTTCAAAAGTATCCTCTGATTTTTGTCGTCTTCAGCAATCAGTATGTGAAACATGTTTTCCCTGCTCTTTTTCGATGTTTACGCTCAGTTTACGCCGCGTTTATGTACGGTTTATGTTCATGCAGTATTGTTTCCGCAGCAACCGGATAACTATAACCAAATTTACGGAGGTTAACAACATGGAAAATAAAATATACCTTGTCACAGGTGTTGCGGGGAATCTCGGCTCAAGCGTCGCCGCGAGACTCCTTGCGGACGGAAAAAAAGTCCGCGGTCTCGTTCTCAAGGGGGATCCGGCCGCAACACGCGTCCCGAAAGAGGTCGACGTATTCGTCGGAGATGTAACTGACACCGAAAGTCTCGGGCGGTTCTTTTCCGTCCCTGCGGATACGGATGTCGTCTGCATACACTGCGCTGCAATCGTTACCGTCAATCCCGATTACAGTCCAAAAGTATACGCTGTGAATGTAAAGGGAACACAGAACATTGTCGACATGTGCGTCTCAAATCATGTACTGAAACTCGTGCACGTCAGTTCGACAAGCGCCATTCCCGAACTACCCGGCGGGGTGCCCATTACAGAGGTTGACCGGTACAATCCCGACCTGGTCACCGGGTATTACGGAAAAAGCAAAGCGCTGGGAAGTCAGATTGTCATGGATGCCGTGCGCGGCAAAAACCTCGACGCATCAATCGTGTTTCCGACCGGAATCTGCGGACCGGATGATTATGCGTTCGGTCCCGTCGCGAGTTTCCTCATGGAGTACTGCGCGGGAAAACTTACAGCGGGCGTTGCGGGAAGTTTCAACGCGGTCGACGTGCGCGATCTTGCCGATGCAATCGTGACGTGCACCGACGCGGGACGGAAGGGCGAAGGATACATTCTGGGCAACGAATGCGTTTCCATGAAACAGATGTTCCATATTCTCGCGGAACTTACGCATACAAAGGAAGTGACTACTATTCTTCCCGCAGGCGCCGGAAAAATTCTCGGAAAGGCGAGCGACATCATCGAACGAATCACGAAGAAACCGCAGCGTATGACAAGTTTCGCCGTTTATAACCTTACAAGAAATAATAATTTCGACTGTACAAAAGCGCGGGATGAACTGCATTTCAGGACGAGGCCGTTCGAAGAATCAATCAGCGATACGATTGCATGGCTTGCACGCGAAGAAAAAATCACGCTTGCAGACGGAGGACCGGCTGCATGAAAAAAGTATGCGTCATCACCGGAGGTGGAAGCGGAATGGGACGTGCGGCGGCACGCATCCTCGCACAGCAGGGATATTACGTCGTGCTGGCGGGCAGAACGGCGGCAAAATTGAAAGACGCCGTTCAGGAGCTTCAGGCGTTCGGCGGGGAAGCAGAAGCCGTCAACTGCGACATCGCAGACAGGGCGGCGGCGGATGCACTCGCGCGCCGGGCAGCGTCCGTGGGCGAAGTGAAAGCGGTCATACATGCGGCGGGACTTTCGCCTCACATGGGAGATGCGGCAAAAATCATGGAGGGAAACGCGCTCGGCACAATCAACATCAACGACGCATTTTTCAATGTGATGGCGGCGGGCGGATGCATTATCGACACGTCGTCGATGTCGGCGTATCTTACGCCGCAGTTCATAATGCCGGAGAAAACGTATCCTCTGTGCCGCACGGACACAAAAAAATTCTTCAGAAAAATGATGGCGCGCGTGAATCTTTTCCCGAAAAAATTCCGGGCAGGCGTCGCGTACGGAATAAGCAAGCATTTCGTCATCTGGTATGCAAAAACCGATGCCGCACGGTTCGGAGAAAAAGGCGTACGCGTTCTGAGCGTCACGCCGGGAAATTTCGAAACGCCGATGGGCGCACTCGAAAAGGACGAGGCGCTTGCGTACGTAAAATACAACGCAATAAAACGGCCGGGAAAGCCTGAAGAAATCGCACAGCTGTTCGCGTTTCTCGTCGACGAAAGGCTCGGATATCTTACCGGTGCGGATATTATCTGCGACGGAGGCTGCGTGGCGGGCGGCGCTCATCCTCTGGGACGCCGATGAAATCCGGACGCATATACAAAGCCGCTGCTGCCTCGGTAATTATTTTCTGCACGGCAGCGGCGTATCCGGCGGAAAATGCCGGCCTGCACGCCGAACCGCGGACTATCTTTTCACTCGAAACAGGATATCTGCTTACGGGAATACAGAACAACGGCTGGGGGCTGGGATTCAGTCTCGAACGGGAAGTATTCGATTATCTGTCCGTCAAGGGAACGTTCTCCCACATGACGTTCACCACGTCGGTCGACGACGTATACTGCACGTCGGTAGGTCTTTCGCTGTATGTAAATTATTATCCGTTCGGACGCGGCCTCGATCTGCTGTACATCGGAGCGGGAAGCGGTATAGATTTTCTTAATTATTTCGGTACGGGAAACGTTCCGGCCGTACCGAAGGACACCGTTATGAGCGCGATGCCCGTCATCGGCTGGAAACAGAATTTTCCGGCACTCACATTTTCCCGCTTCGCCGTCGGAAGTATGATCGACGTGTATTCGGGATGGCAGTTCGTCGTCTCAAACACAGGCAATCTGCAGGACGATACCGATTACACGTCCCGCGGATGGCTGTTCGGAGTCAAAATAAAAGTCTTCATCGAAAAACGAAGCGGCCGGTAATCATAATTACTCGGTCCCGAGTCCGAGCTGTCTGCATGCCTGATAAATCTGTTCGACAGTTCCCTCTATGCCGAATTTTTCAACGTCTATCATCAGGTTGCGGCCGTGACGGTCGCCGCGGTTGCGTCCCGTGACATAACGGTAATAGCTGTGGCGTTTTTCATCTATTTTTGCAATAAGTTTTTCGGCCGCTCTGCTGTCGAGTTTATACGCTTCCGACACGTGATGAATCCGGTACGGAAGCGGCGCGTAGACGAAGGTGTGCAGAACGGCGGGAAATTCCGAAAGGAAAAAATCGGAACAGCGGCCGAGCAGCACGCACGATTCGTGATTTGCAATATCGCGAATCACGAATCCCTGTGCCTCGATTGCTTTCTCGGTATAAAAGCACTTGTCCATGCCGTAGTCGAAATCGTCGTTGTTCAGGACCATTCCGCCTGAAATTCCCGCACGTTGCGCCGCGCGGTCGACAAGTTCGTGATCGTAGAAACCGACTCCGAGTTTTGCCGCAAGCTGTCTGCCTATTTCACGCGCATTGCAGCCGAATTCGCGGCCGAGTGTTACTATTACTTTCTTCATCGTTTCTCCCTGAACGCACCGTGCGTCACCGTTTACTCTGGTTGCATCTGCGTTCGATATATTTCGTAAGAATACCGAGCGGAATACAGATAACAAGATATACAAGTGCCAGAATCGTATATGATTCTATCGTAAGGAAAGTCTGCGTGCAATACGCTTTCGTCGTAAGCAGGAATTCCGGAACAGTGATATACGCCATAAGCGACGTATCCTTCACGAGCATGACAAGGTAGTTTCCGAATACCGGAATCGAGCTGCTCAACGCCTGCGGGACGACTACGCGTATGAGCGACTGATGCGGCGTAAATCCGAGCGCGAGCGCCGCTTCCATCTGCCCCTTGTCGACCGAAATTATCGCGCCTCTGATAACTTCAGAAATATACGTACCGTAGTTTATACCCAGACCGAGCGTACCGGCGACAAGACTCGTCATATTCAGTTTAAATCCCTGAAAACCGAGGAGTTCCATGACAAGCTCGATGAGAAGCGGAACAACATAATACATATACACAAGCTGGACAAGAAGCGGAGTTCCGCGGATAAGTTCCTGAAACAGTATCACGACGCGCACAAGCACCCTGCTTTTTGAAACGCGCGCAAGCGCAAGTAAAAATCCGAACAGTATTCCGATTATAAAACCGACGACAGTTGCGAAGACGACTATGAAGAGCGCATTTCCCACCAGTTTGGGAAGCAGTTCGGCAAACGCCTTAGTCCAGTTTAAATTCTGCAGTACATTCATCGCAGCTCCTCCTGTTATTTAGTAAGTATGCGGGAAAGAAACATCCGCGTCCGTTCGTTTTTCGGCGCAGTGAACATCTCTCCGGGGGAACTGTCTTCGACAATATAACCGCCGTCGACGAAAACAACGCGGTCCGCCACGTCCTTCGCAAACTGCATCTCGTGAGTAACGACCGCCATCGTCATGCTTTCTGCCGCAAGTTCGCGCATAACGTTCAGAACTTCTCCGACGAGTTCGGGATCAAGCGCGCTTGTCGGTTCGTCGAAAAGGATGATTTCAGGATTCATGGCAAGCGTACGGGCTATTGCAACGCGCTGCTGCTGACCGCCGCTCAGCGTTCCCGGATAGACGGCCGCCTTCGATTCCATCCCGACTTTTCTGAGCAGCTCGTACGCATGTTCCTCCGCTTCTTCCTTTTTCTGATGCAGAAGACCGCGCGGAGCGAACGTCACGTTGTCGAGGACAGTCATGAACGGGAACAGATTAAAACGCTGGAAGCACATGCCGACGCGCTGCCGGTATTTCGGTACGTCGAATTTTTTGGCGAGAATGTCCTGCCCGTTGTACAAAATAGTGCCGCCCGTCGGTTCCACAAGCAGATTCAGACAGCGCAGCAGCGTACTTTTGCCGCTTCCCGACGGTCCGATGATGACGAGTACTTCGCCTTTTGAGATATCAAGATCTATGTTCTGAAGTACATTCAATTCACCAAAGCTTTTTCTGAGATTTCGCACTTCAAGCAGAGCCATACACACCTCGCTCGCGGCGCCCGTCCGGGACACCGCTGTCTTTACTTCTGATCAGTTGTCTCGGGAATTGACCGTGCACAAACGCTGTGCAGGGTCGTTCGTAATCATGTGAAGTTTCGGGTCAAGACCGTACTTCTTGAACACGCTGTCTAAGAAACCTTCGTCGCGGAGCGTCATCACCGCACCGTTGACTTCCTTCATGAACGCAATGTGGTCGAACGAAACGGCGGGAGCAATGCGTCCGATTGTTTCGGGGACGTCCGTGTAACCGGAACAGAGTTTAAGCCCTTTCAACGTATCGGGTGAATTGGCAAAGAGGCTCTCAACGACAGTGCTGTCGGTAAGGAACGCGTCGATTTTACCGTACTGGAGCGCAACGATTGAACCGCTCTGGTCTCCCGTAGCAACCGCTTCCTTGATAAGGCCGTCTTTCTGCCATCCCTGTACGACGTACTGCCACGCCGTTCCTTCAGTATAGCCGACGCGGGTCGTTTTCGGATTAAAAGTCGTCTGTCCGTTTATAGTGCTTTTTTCCGCAGCAAGAAGACCGCCGCCCTGCGTATACCAGATGTCGCCGAAGTAAACTTTTTCTCCCCGGTCGGCGCGGGTGTACATACAGTCCGCAATAATGTCGATGTTCCCGTTGTTAAGATTCAGAATCAGCTCGCTGAACGGAATAAGGACCATCTCGACTTTCTGGATTCCGAGCCGTTTTGCCGCTTCCTTGATGATTTCGGCGTCGACGCCGTCGAAACTTCCCGTTTTCTGGTCGATATAGGCAAACGGAGAGTCTCCCGAAGAACCTACCTTGAGCACGCCGTTTTTGCGGAGCTGCTGCAGGAACGGACTTGCACCGTCAGAAGAGGTTTCCGCAGCAGCCGGTTTCGCTTCTGTTTTTTTGCTGCACGAAACGGTAAGAACCGCCGCCGCGCAGAGTGCCAGTACTAAAAGTACTACGTGATTTTTTCTCATAGTGATACCTCCTGAGATTTCATTCAAAACAAAAAAAGACGCCGTTCATGAGCCGGTAAGGGCCGTGAACGACGTCTTTGTCATGTTTAATCTGAAATATGGACTCACCATAGCGGAATACTTTTAAAGTGTCAAGCCTTTGAAAAAATATTTATCGGAAATTAATATTATTTAATCACGCCGCCTTACTTATTTATCTGCATCTTATTCCGTAAAAAAATTATTTCGTCCTGTCCAGAAGTTCGCGTATATACAGGGCGGTACGGACGGAATACCTGGTTTCCGCACTGTTCATATCCGCTCCGAGTATTTCCTTCACTTTACGGATCCGGTAGTTTACCGTATTCCGGTGCGTCGAGTTTTCCGTGGCTGCGGCCGCAACTCTGCCGCCGTTGTCGATATACAGCTGAAGCGTCTTTAAATAATCTGCCCGCTTCTCCGCACCGAGTACGGCGAGCTTTCCGAGGACGTCTTCATAATACTGCTCAAGCAGCGCACGGTCCCGTACTTCGGAAAGCAGTTTGAATACACCGAGCCTGCCGTAGTACGACAGCTGTTCTCCGTCACGGCAGAAGCGCAGCGCAAGAACGGCATGTTCGTATTCGTGAAGCAGACCGCCGGGAGACGAACACGTTCCCGAAACGGCTGTTTTCATAAAACGGAAAAACCGGTCTTCCCCGGCGGCGCGGCCGATTGCAGCTCCGGGCTTCTCGGGATTGTCGTGAAACACGTAGACAATCTTATGGTCGTGAACGAACCAGCAGAACAGCGACTGAGGAAAATCGAACCGGGCATTGAACGAATAATCAATATACCGCGAAAGTTCGTCGTCGCTTTTCCGGAAAAGCTCTTCCGGAAGTTCAAGCAGCACGATTCCGTACGACACGGCTTTGTCGAAACTCGTATCGGCAAGTTCCGCCGCATCGAATTTCTGCGGATTGAACAGCGCGTTATAGAACAGCTCGGCGGTTGTTTTCCGTTTCTGCCGTTCGCCTACAATGCGGTTCCCGTAATCCTGCATGATGTCCACGATGTGTATTTCCCACGGCATCGAAAAAAGCGGAAAGCGGAGCGTATCGCAGAGCTGTTTTATTTCGGCAGGAATCTCACCGATATATTTCCCTGTATTTATGATAAGACCTGCCGCGTCGAGTTCGTGCAGGCGTGTTACAAGCCGGGTCAGATATCCGACGGTAAAATCATATCCGTCAGCTGCGCCCGGCTTCGTCCGCCCGATGTTCATGCCGGTCGTAACCGCGAGTTCTCCTCCGCGGATAAAATCGATTGTGCTCGTATCCTCGGTATAGTACATCCAGCTTACAGGATGATGCATCCCTTTTCTGCCGGCCAGCAGTTTGAGACGGTACAGATCCGCTGTCGAATTGAACAGCGACTGGAGCGTAAGTGCCATAGGATTCACCTCATTTATGTGCTTTATGCACAATTTTCTTATATATATTTAGGCGGATATCCGCTTTATTATACTTTCTAATGTGCTAACATACAACTGAATACAATTTCCGCATGTTTTTTAGGAGGCTCTGCCATGCTGAAAGATGAATTACCCAGAATTATCACAGAAAAACTGCCGGGACCGAAAGCCGAAGCCGTAATCAAACGGCGTCAGGCCGTCGTCCCGAACGCCATACGATGCGTCTATCCGTGCGTCATCGACAAAGCCGCAGGCGCAATCATACAGGATGTCGACGGAAACTATTTCCTCGACTGGGTCGGCGGCGTCGGCGTACTCAACGTCGGCCACGCGCATCCCGAACTTGTCAAGGCGGTACAGAATCAGGCCGAACGGTATTTCCACGGCATGTTCAACATCGTCACACACGAAGGATACGTCGAGCTTGCGGAAAAACTCGGCGCGCGCGTTCCCGTCCGCGGCACGCATAATAAAGTCATGTTCGCGAACAGCGGCGCGGAAGCCGACGAGAACGCGGTCAAGATTGCACGCGCATATACAAAGCGCCCGAACATCATCGTTATGTCGGGAGCGTTCCACGGCCGTACGCTGCTTACGATGACAATGACGTCAAAGAAAGCATACGCAGTCGGACAGGGACCGTTCCCGGACGGTGTGTACCGCGCCGAATTTCCGAACCTGTACCGCAAACCGGAAGGCATAAGCGACGACAAGGCGATTGCATATTACGTTAATAAATTCACCAGCGTGTTCGAAGAATGCTCCCCTGCGCAGTACGTGGCGGCCGTCGTCATTGAACCGCTGCAGGGCGAAGGCGGATTCATTCCAGCGCCTGTAGAATACGTAAAAGCAATCAGAAAGATATGCGACGAAAACGGCATCATGCTCGTCGCAGACGAAGTTCAGTCCGGTTTCGCACGCACCGGAAAACTTTTTGCTTCCGAATACTGGAAGGAAGCCGGATGCGAACCTGATATTCTGGCAACGGCAAAATCAATCGCCGGCGGTGTTCCGCTCAGCGCAGTTATCGCGCGGGATGAAATCATGGATTCCGTTCCGGCCGGCGTCATAGGCGGAACGTACGGCGGCAACGCACTCGCATGCGCCGCGGGTCTCAAAGTCCTCGACGTAATCGATAAAGAGCATCTCGTCGAACGCTCGAATGAAATCGGCGGGAAGTGCATGGAGCGCTTCAATTCATGGAAAGATAAATACGAGTGCATCGGAGACGTCCGCGGACTCGGCGCGATGGTCGGGATTGAATTTGTTAAGAACAGAGAAACAAAGGAACCCGCCCCGCAGCTTGTGTCCGACATCATCCGGTATGCGGCGTACCACGGACTGCTTATGGAAAACGCCGGTACGTACAGCAACGTCATCCGTTTTCTGGCACCGCTCGTCATTACCGACGCACAGCTTGAAGCCGGATTCACAATTTATGAGGAAGCAATCCGTCATTGTGCGAAATAACCGGTGAGATTGCAGCCGCCCGGACACAGTGTTATACTTATTAATGTCAGGAATCTCTTATATCGTGTTTATTTAAGGAGAATAATGTCATGAACAGTACAAAACCGAAGACGGGCGTATTTATCGGAAGCCTCAGAAAAGAATCATTCACTAAAAAAATAGCACGTGAATTGGAAAGTCTTGCTTCCGGTAAATTTGATTTTACGGAAATGGAAATGGGCAACCTGCCCATATACAACCAGGACCTCGACGACGAAGGAAAAGCTCCTTCCGAATGGATACAGTTCCGGGAAAAAGTACAGGAACTGGACGCCGTCCTCTTCGTCACCCCCGAATACAACCGCTCCGTGCCGCCGCTTCTTAAAAACGCAATAGATATCGCCTCCCGGCCGATGGGCCACAACGTCTGGAACGGGAAACCTGCAGCCGTAATCGGAGTATCACCCGGAGCCCTCGGAGGATTCGGAGTCGTGCAGCAGCTGCGGCAGATGTTCACTGTGCTTAATATTCCGACAATGCAGCAGCCCGAAGCATACATCGGCAATGCAGCGGCTCTGCTCGGAGAGGATGGAAAAATCCAGAACGAAAAAACGAGAGCATTCCTCGCTTCCGTCATGGATGCATACCTGGAGTGGATCAAAACTCTTTCATCAAAATAAATCAACAAACCGCTGCATCGTTTACCGAAAATATCGTAACAGACACCGGTCAATCGTAAGGATCGTATCGATGTCTGTTACAGTCTCAGATACCTTTTTTGTCTACAAGCGCTGCAAGGTCAACAAGGCGGTTGGAAAAGCCCCACTCATTGTCGTACCATGCAAGTACTTTCACCATTCTTTTCCCTATAACGAGAGTCGAAAGGGCATCAACTATCGATGACCTGGGATCGCCCTGATAGTCGGAGGAAACAAGCGGTTCTTCGCTGTATCCGAGAATGCCTTTTAACCGTCCTTCAGATGCGGTGAGGAACGCAGCATTTACTTCTTCAGCGGTTACGTCGCGCGCAAGTGTTGCAGTCAGATCCACAATCGACACAACAGGTACGGGAACCCGGAGGGAATATCCCGTCAGTTTTCCGTCAAGAGCGGGTATAACTTTTCCTATAGCTTTCGCAGCACCGCTTGTGTAGGGAACTATTGACAGCGCCGCAGCCCGGGCTCCCCGCAGATTTTTTTCAGGCTGATCATGAAGTACCTGACTGTTTGTATATGCATGCGTCGTATTCATAAGACCGTATTCTATCCCGAATGTCTCATGCAGGACCGAAGCGACCGGTGCAAGTCCGTTGGTTGTGCAGGAACCGTTGCTCAGTATGCGGTGTTTTAAAGGATCATACGCTGTATCGTTTACACCCATGACAACGGTAAGATCGTCGCCTTTCGCAGGTGCGGATATGATGACCCGTTTTGCACCGTTCGGGCCAAGATGCAGTTCCGCAGAAGTCCTGTCCGTAAAACGTCCGGTAGATTCGATAACCAGATCGACTCCCGCTTCCTTCCAGGGAATGTCCGCAGGATTTTTCTCAGCAAAAACTTTTATGTAATCATCTCCGACTTTTATTTCTCCCGGGCCGGACGTTACATTGTAACCGAACGTACCCAGAATTGAATCGTGTTTGAGCAGATGCGCAAGCGTTGCACTGTCGGTCAGATCGTTGACAGCGGCAATTTTAATATCAGGACGTCCCCAGGCTGCACGCAGAAAATTCCGGCCGATACGTCCGAATCCGTTAATACCGATTGTAATCATATTATCCTCCTGTCTCTTATAAAAATATACAAAATACGGGGCATGGCATAAATGACAATCAGGAATCAAATCATGCCAAAACGCAGACGGTAGTCGGAAGGAGAAACACCAAGCTGTTTTTCAAAGATTCTCCTGAGCGTCAGTGCCGAACCGAGCCCGCAGGCTGAAGCAATTTCATCAAGCGATTCATGTCCCTGTTCAAGGCGTATACGCGCTGCTTCAAGACGGATGTCTTCGATAAATCTCGCAGGAGTAGTACCCGTTTCCCGGGAAAATGCCCGAGAAAAGTTCCGAAGGCTCATGGCCGCATGGCCGGCAAGCACCTCGACACTCAGATTCCGGTCCAAGTGTTCCAGAGCCCAGCTTTGGATCCGCCCGATCGATGTATCGGGATCAGCCTGTGACGCAAGATACCGGCTGAACTGAGCCTGGCCTCCCGGTCTCCGCAGATACATAACAAGTTCCTTTGCAACAATTCCGGCTGTATCGCTTCCCATATCGTCCGCAACAAGTGCCAGCGCCAGATCAAAACCGAAACTGGCTCCGGCAGATGTCCATATATTTCCGTCCCGGACGAATATGGAATTTCTGTCTATTTCCGTTGTAGGCGACAGCTTTGCAAGGGTTGTAAAATGGCGCCAGTGCGTCGTCGCTTTCCTTCCTGCAAGCAGGCCCGCACGTGCAAGTATCAGGGCTCCCGCACAGACGGAAACCGTTCTCCTGCTGTACTTGTATGCCTGTGCAATCCAGGCGGCTGCAACGTCTGATTCCCCATTGTCAGAAGCATTGTTCATTACAAAAATAGTATCCCACGGGCGTTTTATATCAAGCTCGGAAAGGCATACGTTCGACAGCAGCGACAATTCTTCTTTCCCGCGGATGACCTTAGACTGTCCGACGGAAGCTATGACGGTTTTATACAGCATAGTACCCGGCGGCGCGGACTGATTTGCCTGATTAAGGATGTCGGCAATTCCTGCCGGCTCAAAAAGGGCTCCCCCGTCGGGAACCAGTAAAAGAACATCTCTCGCATCCACCATATACACAGTATATCCCGCAGTGGAAACAGTTATCAAGGAACAGAGCAATATTATACAGACGGCGGCCGTTTCCCTATAGATATTTCTGCCATAATGAGACTATATTTATAGTACATGAGTAACAGAATGCCTGTTTTATTCGTCGGACACGGCTCTCCGATGAATGCAGTCGAAAATAATGAATTTACGGAAACATGGCGGACTCTCGCCGAAAACATCTCCCGTCCGTCTGCCGTTCTCTCGGTTTCTGCACACTGGTTCACTGAAGGGGAACGGATACAGACAGTACCCCGTCCCAGACAGATATATGATATGTACGGCTTTCCGCAGGAACTGTACGATGTGCGTTTTCCCGCAGAAGGAAACCCGAAGCTGGCTGAAAAAGTAATAAAACTCGTTCATACTCCCGTCAGTGCGGATAACTCGTGGGGAATCGACCACGGTACATGGTCCGTACTGTGCAGAATGTATCCCGCAGCGGATATCCCTGTTGTACAGTTGAGCGTGAACCGCAGCGCATCACTTAAGAATCAGTATGAGCTGGGCAGGGAATTACTACCGCTCAGAGACGACGGCATACTGATCTTTGCAAGCGGTAACGTAGTTCATAATCTGGGCATGATCGACTGGGATAAGCCGGACGGGTTCGGCTGGGCTGATTCGTTTGACGGAACGGTGAAGAATGCAGTCCTGTCGGGAGACGTGCAGACAGTTATGAATGCTGCCTCTTCCGGGCAGGATGCCCGCCGTGCCGTTCCCACACCTGATCATTTTATGCCGCTGCTGTATGCACTCGGAGCTGCGGACGGTGATAAACCCGTTGTGTTCAACGATGCACGTACGCTCGGCTCTTTATCCATGACAGGTTTCATTTTCGGTTGAATCACAGCCGGCAGCAGACAATCTTTTGATGCCGCTTCACGGGAAATACCGCGAAGCAGATTGCGAAAAAAAAGGCAGCTGCAGCTCAGGCGAACGCATGCAGCACGAGGAACACGGCTGTAACGAACGCATCAGAGACGAGCGGAATAAGCCCGTCGACAAACGACGCCGTTCCTTCAAGATGATAATAACGCAGATAGCAGATAAATCCTGAGACAGTCGCCGCAAGAACAAGCAGCTTCAGGACAACTGCGGCGGGCGTTCCGAATCGTCCGGCCGTATACAGCGCGGAAAGCGCGCACAGTTCCCCCGCAGCCCACAAAATCATAATAAAAAGTTCCGACGTAACAGGACGATGAAACGCATATATGCTCACGGCGAGCAGGATCACGTACAGCAGCAGTCCCGCTATGAGAATTCTTCCCGCCGGTACAAGCGGGCGGACATCAAAGGGAAGCCGTACGCCGAAAACAAACAGCAGAATTGCGGCGAAGCCCGTCAAAAACGCGGGAATAAGCAGCGCCGCAGAAACGGAACGGGAAGCGGCTGCACCGGGCCTGAAAACCGCAACCCACCACGCAATGTACAGCAGGCTTGTCGCAAACATGGATAAATTGCCGGAAAACAGAAGCCAGTCCCTGACCGTAAAATTTCTGAAAAGTATCATACCGTTTACCTCCAAACCGTCGATTCGTGCGGGAGAGTTTAATACCCCGCTGCTTGCGGCGGAGTTGTTCATCACGCACGAAGCGGAATTTCCGATTCGATTATCGCCTGACTGTCATCCCCGATTATTTCGACGCTCACCGTATCGATAAACGCAGTATATTCACCGAGCGACGCACGCGCTGCGGCAAGCCTCTCCTGCGCATTTTCCGCAGTACAGGTGCCGATTGTCATGTGCGGCATAAATTCCTCCTGCTCAAGCACAGGCGGCAGGTACGGCGCGAACAGTCCGCTGTGAAGTGCACGGAACAGGTTCGCAACGGACGTTCTTCCTTCACAGGGAAGCATGAACAGAAACGAGTCTTTTACGACGACATCCCTCAGCGTCAGATGGAACGGATGAATTCCTTCCGTACACGACACAACAGCATCGCGTATCTGCTGTGCATTGAACGCCGACGAAAACGGAAAAACAAGCGTGATATGCGGCTGAATTTTAGAACATGCCGGATCAAATCTGCTGCGGACCTGATCCACGGCAGTTGAATCCTCAAAATGGGGAAAAATAAGAACTGACCGCGTAATATGCAGCCGTGCAAGTCTGTTTTCCGGTACATCATTCACAATAGAACTCTCCTGTCCGTTTACAGTGTATACTGACTGAACGGTACGTTCAAGGGATAAGCGGAACTTGCCGCAATCAGCGCATTATTCCGTAAGCGATACACGGGCTTAAAAATATTGCTGCGTATATCAAACTTATCCGCGGATATGTAATCAGGATCCAGCCGAAAAGATCGAAAATAATTATTAAACCGCCCCCAAATCAGCGACGAAACTGCCGCGGTATGCAGCGTTACTGTCTCAAGCCCGTTCAGATAAAGAAAAGGGAAACACTACTATATTGTATAAAGGATACTGTAGTTTCGTTCGTTCATATCCTCCCCCATACCTTCGCTTTCTTTCATCGATTATCGCTGTACGTCCGATCGAGCCAGTCGAGTACCGCCGCCTTGAAAAGTTTTTTCTGCTCTATCTGAAGGTTGTGTCCGCTTTTATCGAGTATCAGTATTGATGCCCGGGGAAACAGTCTGAACAAATCGTACTGATCCTCAAAGCCGACCGCAGAGTCCTGCCTTCCCGCAAGCAGCAGCGCAGGTTTTTCAAACACATACGGACAATCATTGATATCTTTCGTAAAAGCTCCGTCAAGTTCCGCAAGGAAATTCCCGTTACCAGGTGCAACCGATACGTTTATGTCCCTGCAGTAATCCCGGTACATCTCCTTCGTCTGAACGACGGACATTTCCGAAAATCCTTTGATTTTGTCCTGAGGCAGAGAACGCATAAAATCGAGGTCCGTCTCAAGTACAGTGCGCGGAACATTCCGCCTGACCCGACGGTCCGGGAATATTACCGGACAAAGCAGAAACAATCCGTCTATCCGGTTTCCCCGCTCCGGGATCAGTCCTCTCGCGAGATATCCGCCGTATGATTCTCCCGCCAGCAGAAAATGTTTTTCTCCGATTGCGAAGTCGACGAATTTTGAAATTACGGTCAGCATGTCGTCGGAATTGTGAATCCGGTGATTCGTGACTGATTTTCCCATTCCCGGCAAATCAAAATATATCCGCTGATATTTGTTTCTTTTCCGAAAAACCGCTTTTTCAAACTGATTTTCCCAGATTGCATGATCCACTCCCCATCCGTGCAGGAACAAAACAGGTATGCCTTTTCCGGTAATTTTATAGGAAAGCAGGACACCGTCGATGTCTATTGTTTTGCAGCCGTTCTTTTTCCACATAGTGTATACTATACACGCATTCGTCTGATTCGACAACAATTTACTATACATACGCGCGGAATCGTACTGCCCCGAAAGGCAGTACGATAAAAACTAAAAGACCTTATTTTGCACAAACCAGTTCCGCAAATTCGCCTTTACCCTGCTTCCGTCTTTATCATCCGACGGCATAAAATTGTATATGGTCGTCTGATAAAGAGAAAACGAGATGTCGGTGAATTTCTTTGCCGGGCGGAAAATCAGAACTCCCTGAACCAGACTCGGAATGTATCCGAAAGCCATGAGTCCGATGAGTTCCCTTGCTGTTACGGTGACGGGATGTGCCGCGTTGCCGGACAATAAATAGATATCGTCGAATTTTGCGAAACCTCCGTCTTTTACCATATAAAACAGTTTCTGACCTTCTGCCGCACCCATGACCCACGCATCGTTTACGCCGATTGTCCATTTGTCTTCGCGCAGTACGATACCCGACTGTTCTGAATTTGTAACGGCAAAGTTCCCAATCAGTTTGCCGTTCTCCTGTTCAAGATTCTCCGCTGAACAAATACTCGTTATGTCGCCCAGCTTACCCATAATGCAGAAATCGCAGACATGCCCGCTTTCGGTTTGCACCGCTTTCTGATAAACGGCACGCGCCACGGCAGCTTCATCCGCATATTTTTCTCCGTAGTCGTGCTTATAGTCCTGTATGAATTTTTCTGTCTTTATCATGAACGTTTCTCCTTCCGCTAATCCAGCTTTACTGTTTCGCCTTCGAGTGCGGCGCGCGCGTATGTACGGCCTTTGACGGCATACACAACGCCGAAGTGTTTCTGTACGCCCGGGACAGGGTCGCCGCCGAGCGTCTCGTTGCTTACCGGTATTGCAAGGCTGCCCCCTCGGACAATATCTCTCACGGCGGGTGTGACGTCCGCCCCTGCTGACATAGTGCCGTATGCTGCGGCGATGATAGTAACCGGGTCTGCCGGCGGTATTCCGTCCGGGCGAATCGTATTAATTGTCATATTGTTTTCCTCCTGTAAAATTAATAAACTGCCTGTTCGTTCTGTGCTACGTCATATGTCTCACCTCCTTTCCGCTATATGCACCCGCGCAGCATAATCAGATTCACTGCGACATAGAGTGCCGGTATTGCAACAAGCGCTGCCCGGTCGTACCTCCGGCTGCGCTCCCTGCCTGCCGGTTCCGGCTGTATCTGCAGATTGTTCGTCGCAATAAGGACTGCAATAATGCAGATAATCGTTATCTGCGTCAGCGAATGAATCGAATCGAGCAGCGTTATCGCAGTTGAAGCAGGCACGATTGAATCGACGATATTCTGATTGCTCACAACGGCGAATAGTGTCGCGCACGGGATGGACAGACGCGAGTCGGTCCCCGGTTCCATAAAAAACGGCAGCAGCGAAAGCAGAAAAAAAAGATACACACTCGCGGTAAGTTTAAAAAACGTAATCCACGGTGATTTTTTTGAAATCGCTATGTCGACTTCCAGACGCGAATATATATTGCCTTCGTTATTGTGCCGTCTGTCGCCGTAATTCGTATTGTAGACATATTCCGGAGCCGTTATGCTGAAACCGTCTATATTCCATTCACTGTTCTCATATCTGTCGGAAATTCCCGACTGCGCCTTATCAGGCTCAAATCTGAAAGCGGACGCATCGGTAAGATTTTCAAGATAAATGGACAGCGTGTCTTTTATGAACGGATAATTTTTCATATTCCATGTATGCTGCATCTCCGCCCGGTATTTCTGCTGAATAAGACTCCCGACGTCAGAGGGAATGAATCCTTCCTGTTCCTTTCCTATCGTGTTCGCGCTGATAAATTCGAGACCGCCCGTATACAGTGCACCGGCTTTTTCCGACTCAAAAAAACCCCATATCCAGAATGTCGCGTTGAAGCTGCTTCCGCTGTAATTGAAATTGTCGAGCGAAACAACATAGACTCCTGTTTTTACGGTCGCCGGTTCGGCGGACAGCGGATACGGGGAAAAAACACATGCGGACAGCACCGCCGCCGCGGGAAAAACCGTGTTTTTTTTCATACATTTACGTCCGGTAAAAAATCCGTTTGCTCAGCACTCTGCCCGTCGCCACGGTCTGTGAATGTCCGAGCGGATCGCAGGCAACTCCTCCCCTGCCGTCCCCCGCGACGAAATGCGTGTGTTTTTCGTTGCTGAAGACGAGCACCTCGAATTCTCCGGGCTGCGCAATATAATCCGGCGTACATTTTTTCGCCTGAAAATCCATGTCGGTCATGACGCTCATAAGTTTTCCTGCATCGAGTACCGTTCCGTCGTTGTCGATTATTCCCTTTTCGATGCACAGAACGAACGTTTCAAGCGGCTCGATTTTCTTTCCGCTGATCCGTTCCGCAAGAAACAGTGTTGAAAGAAAATAACATCCCGATTCTCCAAGCAGTTTCATGATTTCCTGTTTGTGTTCAATTGAAAACATATTATTTCTCCTCCGTGTCGTATCCGCGGACAGCCGCTGCAAGAACGTCGAGCAGTTTGCTCAACCCTTCAGGCGGCGTCTGCCTGCGCGCCTTCACTTCTATCTGGTACTTTGCGCTCTGATTTGTTTCGCGCGTATGTTCCGCATTCGACGAAACTTTTCCCGCGACGACGATGCCGGTGTCCATAGTTCCGCTCGTCTCATTCTTTTCCGATACTTTGTCGGTAGACGTAACTTCCATCTGAAAATTGATGTTCATCTCCTCTATCGCAAGGCTGGGAACCGGAACGAGCGCAAGCAGCGGCGCAAGCACTTCCATCCGTTCCTGATTCGCACCGTCTCTGCCGGGGCGCTGCACAACGAAGGCAAGATCCCGTGTCCGGTCGTTTCCGTTCCGGTCCTTCTCAAAACCGATTTCCGTTATGAAGTCGACAGTGCCCCGGGCAAGCCGCGACTGAGCCTCTATTGCAGCCTCGAGCGGCGCCGCAATAAGTTCTGAAATAGGCATTTGAACGACGGCTTCAGACCCGCCTGCTGCTGATTTATCCATTCCGGTATCCTCCTTTCCGGGCCGGGCAGACTGCCTCTGTTACCGAAGCAGTCTGCGGTGCTTTACGACAGCCGTCAGGCGGCCTTCTTTTCAGAATCACCTTTGCGGATGTCTATCGGTTCCGTGCACGACGCGAACATATCCATCAGTTTTCCCAGACATTCCGTTGCGGGCTGCTGGGTTGCTTCGACGTGTACCTGATATTTCGCCGTCTGATTTGTCGAGCGGGTGTTCTCCTTGCTCGTCGTAACTTTTCCGCTGACGGAAAACTTACACCCGAAAAAACCTCCTGAAGCGCTTGCGCTGGCTTCCGCTCCCGTGCTCGACTTCTCTTCCGTCGCCGCGGTCACTTCCATTTGGAAATCAATCGTTACGTGGTCGACGAGTAACGACGGCATCGGCAGAACACCGAGTACCGGCGCCTGAATCGTGACGTCGGACGTCGTAACGGCGTCGTCGGTAACAATCGGACGCTTCATGCAGAAATTCAGCATGCGGGCGTTCTTTTTGTCTTCACCGTCGTACCCGACGTCGTTCACGTAATCGATCATGACGTGTGCCAGATCTTTCTGAGCCGAAACCACGGCCACCATTGGTGCGCCTATGAGCTCGCCCATGGGCAGTCCGCCCAGCATTTCAGCCATTTGTCCCATAGTTTTCCTCCTACTGATTGCTATTTGCAGTTCTGCTTCTGCAGCAGCAGATACTGATTATTAATTTTCATGTCCCTTCCACGGAGAATTGTCCGCGCCTTCGACGGCCGTATACGGTACGATAAGCTTGTTGTATTCGTCCACAATGCGGGAAAGTCCTTCAGGCTGACCGGCCGAGGCGAATTCGATTTTCACCTTGAGCATATTGCTGTGCGGCTGACCCGAAAAACCGATGCTGAAGACTGCGGGATTATTATTTTCATCGCTGTCGTCGAGATCTTTTCCGTCGAGACTGTTCGTCTTTTTGAGCGCGTCCCTCAGGTCGTCCACATCGCTTATGCCCACCTGTTCGATAAGCGCTTCAAACTCCATCGTCAGATTTTCAATTCTGAGCGAATTGTGATTCGCGAGCGCTACGAGAGGAACTTCAAGATGCTTGTCGTCCTTCAGGTGCAAATCGATTGTCTTCGGATCTCCGTCGTCGTAAAAAAAACGGAGCAGCGATTTCAGATTATGCGCCTCAAGCGTTTTCTGGGCCTCGTTCATCGCGTGCTGCATTCCGCGAACAACGTCGGAAAGATCGACCGCCGGTTTCTTTACGGCACCGCTCTCCTGTCGTTTTGATTTGTTCCACATATCCGCTATTCCTCCTACAGACAATGTTATACAACAGTATGTTGTGAGCAGATTCCGCATCTGTTGATATCTGCTGCCGACATCTGCTGTCTTTCGCTTCGAGGGAAAAGAATAAAAAAAGAAAATTTATCAAAAATGTAAAAAAAAGCGGAAAAAGCTTGACTTTGACAATATAATGTTGTATTAGGTTGTCAAAAAACATGCTAACGAGCTCTGTTCCGGAACTGCTTCTCCGGTACACGCAATACCTTTTTTTCCAGGAAAAGGCGGAAGCGACAATAAAAAAATATACGCACGACATACAGGCGCTGTACGCTTCCTTTTGTGCGCAGAACATCGCGACGATTACGAAAGAAGAGATTATCGCCTACAAAAAGAAAGCGTCCCAGTTTTACAAACCGGCCAGTCTGAACAGTATGCTCATATCGCTCGACAGGTTCTTCTCATGGGCAGGAGAGCCGGAACTCCGGGTAAAAACAGTCCGCATACAAAAACATCCCTGTTTCAATCATATTTTTTCGAAGGAAGAATACGAGCAGCTGCTCTGTACGGCTCAAAAACTCGGTAAACAGCGGATTTACCTGATTATGCGGCTGCTCGCATCGACGGGAATACGGATAAGCGAACTGCGGTACATAACGGCGGAAGCGCTTCACGATAAAATGGTCGTGGTGCTCAACAAAGGAAAATTCCGGGAAATATTTATTCCCGATTTACTCTGCCGGGAACTGGAAACATACTGCATGCACCGCGTCATCAGATCGGGAATTATTTTCCACGGCAAAACTTCCGACAGACTGCTCGATAAAGCGAAAATATGGCGCGATCTGCAGACCGTAGCGCAGACTGCCGGATTTAAAACGGGAACTGTGCATGCGCAGAATTTCAGACATTTCTTCGCAAAGGAGTACATTGCAAAATATCAGAATATCGCAGACCTCGCCGACATACTCGGACACAGTTCGATAGAGACGACGCGGATTTACACCCGCACGACCGAATCGGAAAAGAAAATAAAAATAAACGCTCTGAATTTATGAAATACAAAGGCAGGCGGAAAATAAGAACCATTGTAATAATCTCCTATTCGGTGTATTCTAAATCCGTATCTTATTATTATCCAGGAATTTAACCCGATTAAGGAAATAAACCGTATGGAAAATCCCCATGTCGAAGAAATCAATTCTTTACAGAATACAGGCGTAAACGCTCACGACGATGAAATAAGCCTCATCGATTTGTTCGCCGTGCTGCTAAAAAGAAAAAAAATGATTATAACGATAACCGTACTTGCAATGGTCAGTGCAGTTGTTTTCAGCATCATATCCCTAATGCTTCCGCCGGAAAAGTCTCCGCTTCCGAACCAGTACACGCCGTACGCGCTTATGCTCATAAACAATTCCGATTCCGCGAGCGGCAGTCTCTCTTCAATGCTCAGTTCAAGCGGACTCAGCAGTCTTGCAGGACTTGCAGGCGTCTCGACGAGCGTTTCGTCGTACAGTTCGCTCGCCGTATATCTTGCCGGTACGAATACGTTTCTTGATGCAATCGTAGACAAATTCGATTTGACCGCCCGTTATAAAATAAAGAAATCGCCCAGAGCGGAAAGCCGCAAGGCTCTGAAGAAAAATCTGACTGCCGAATACGATGACGATTCGGGCGTCTTTTCAATCAGTTTCTCGGATATCGATCCAGTTTTTGCACAGTCGATCGTGAACTACGCAGCGGATTATATGGAAAATTTATTTACACAGCTTGGCGTGGATAAGAATCTGGTTCAGAAAAACAATCTCGAGGAAAACATCGATACAAGTTACAATCAGATAATCAGTCTTGAAAAGCAGATACGACAGAAAGAAAACGCCGTTTCCTACGGTTATAATCCTGCGGCTGCCTCTTCCATCGTTCTGGACACGTCGATGCTCAAACTCGAACTTGAAGCGCAGAAGCAGGTATATACGCAGCTTAAGTCTCAGCTCGAAGTGCTTAAGGTTACTATGGCAAGCGATACGCCTGTCTTCCAGATTCTCGAGCACGCGGAAGTACCGGACCAGAAGTCGAAACCGTCACGCGGCAAACTGTGCATTATTGTAACATTTGCTGCGTTCTTTCTTTCGGTCTTTATGGCTTTTGCTTTCAACGCGGTCGAAAATATAAAGAAGGACCCGGAGGCTATGGCGAAACTTTCTGTAAAAAAGGAACGGTAACGTATGAAAAAATATATCTGTACCATCGTAAGTATTGTTTTTCTTTCAGCGCTCGGAGCGCAGAATACCACGGGCAATCAAAATGTAAAAACGCTGCAGACCCAGATGACGCAACGAATTTTCGGAAGTCAGAGCTCAGATACATCAGGCAATCAATCTTCCGATACGATGAATAAAACTTCTACCGGTACGTCAGGTAATCAGACTGCAAATATATCGAATAAAACGTCCGGGATGAATTTTGTTCCTAATGCACAGATGGCTATGTCGTCTTCCGACTATCTTGTCACAGCAGGCGATATCTACACACTGGCGTTTGCGGTAAACAGTACGCCCGTTACTTATACAATCTCCGTCGATTCTTCGTACAAAATCCGCGTCGCAAACATCACGGTGCTCGACGCTTCGGGGAAAACGTTTCTGCAGCTCAAGCGCCTTGTGGAACAAATTGTTACGGAAAACTATCATCTGAGCGGCGTTCAGTTCATTCTCACATCACCGGCTGTCTTCAATGTAGAAATCATGGGAGAGGTTCAGGAGACACAGACAAAACCCGCATGGGCGCTTTCTCGTCTTTCTTCGCTGCTCGAGGAAATGGAAACGCCGTATTCTTCCGAACGGAATGTTACGATAACATCCGAATCAGGCGTAAAAAAATCGTACGATTTGTTCAAAGCGGCGCGGCGCGGAGACTTGTCGCAGGATCCGTACGTTCGTCCCGGCGACACGGTCACGGTAAACCGTATTACGCGTAAAGTAACAATAACGGGCTCCGTCGAACGCCCCGGAACATACGAACTGCTCGACGGTGAAAACCTCAGACAGCTTATCGCTTATTACGGGAACGGACTGCAGGAACTTGCGGATACAAGCCGCATCGAACTTACACGCCTCATCGACGAGAACGAAAAACCTGGTAAAAAAATCTATCTTGCCCAGAAATCGATCGACGACGATTATCCGCTCGTCTGTTACGATTCTGTTTTTATCTCGAGCTATACGGAACTCCAGCCGGTTATGTTCATGGACGGAGCGCTCTATCTTCAATCAGAAACAATGACGGGGAGCGAAAAAGGGATTGCACCTGAAAGTTCCGCGCACGTCGCCGTCTCATTTCAGTCCGGTGAAAACTATGCGTTCCTTATCCGTCGTTACAAAACAATGTTTTCCGCCGTATCAGACATTGAGAATGCGTACATCATCAGAAAAGGACAGGATATTCCGATCGACATAAGCAGAATCCTGTACGACGCTTCGTACTACAGTCCGGAATTCGTACAGCCGTACGACACGCTCATGATTCCGTTCAAACAGGCCTTCGTTTCCGTCGCAGGTGCGGTGAACACACCCGGACGGTATCCGTACATTCCGGGACGGACGTGGGACTACTATATCGGTCTTGCAGGCGGTTTCGTCGTAGATAAAAATAACAATCAGACAATTACTATAAAGGATATAAAAGGAAATATTCTGCAGAAAAGCGATCCGATTACTCCGGAAACGACGATTACGGCCGCAACGAATTCGTTCACGTACTACTTCAGCAAATACTCGCCCGTCATAACGACGTTTCTTTCGCTCATCTCTGTAACTGCTACGTTAATCGCCGTTACTCAGTAAATATCGATTATTTCCGGTGAGGCAGCAGAAGGCCTGCAAGCAGCGCGGTAAACGGCGCCGTCGCAGCGAGACCGAAACTGCCGCCGATCGTGTCGATGATTTCCGCGGCAATCCGTTTATAATTAAGAATATTATACACCGGCGTTCCCTGCGCCATGAACGTCATGAGAAGCGCTATGCTGCTGCCCGAATACGCGAGCAGAAGAGTCGTCGTCATGGTCCCCATAGCGGCGCGTGCAACGGTCATCCCCGACTTAATCGCGTCGCGCCGTGAAATATCAGGACGGTTGCGAACGACTTCGCTCACCGCGGACGTTATGTCGACGGAGAGGTCCATGACTGCGCCGCTCGCGCCGATGCAGATGCTGCTCATGAATATGCGCGTAAGATTGAGCGACTCGAATCCTGCATACAGCAGAGATTCCGAGTACGCCATGATTGCGCCGTGGATTTTAAATCCTTTGGTACAGAAAATCGACAGAGCGGCAGTAAGCAGAATGCCGAGCATTGCACCGGAAAACGACGAAAGCAGCCGTTTGTCGAATCCGTAGACGAGCGCAAGAATTGCAAGCGTAAGAAACGCGGTGATCGCGAGTCCGGCCAGCACCGGATCTATGCCTTTCAGGTACAGCGGTACGAGCAGCTTCCATATTGCAAGTACTGTCAGTATGAACGACACAACCGCACGCGCGCCGACGCCGCGGGCAAAAAAAATCAGGAACAGCGCGAACGCGACGGCCAGAATAAGTTCGCCGGAAAGGCGGTAGTGGTCTATGAGATTAACGGAAATGAGTTCTCCGTTGTCGTGATGCACGACGGCCTGCGCCGTGTCGCCCGGTACAAAAAGTTTGTCTTCCTCGAGCGAACCGTTCAGCATGTTCCAGCCTTCCGCCGTCCGGCCCCTGAACTCGCCGTTAATAAATTCCACTGTGCACACCTGCTGTCCGTAGCGGATAAGTCCCGTGTCGCGGATGCGGCTGTTGTCGACGGAAATAACTTTTACTTTGCATTTCACCGCATCGCGGAACTGAAGCGCGCCTTCGAACCCTGTCGGCAGCAGAAGTAAAACAACGATGCAGACAACCGACGCAATAACCGCCGCAGCGCTCGTATCTTTGCGCATCACATTGATCCGTAGCAGCTCAGGCTGTTGTAAAAAAGCATCGGATCTATGTACACATTCTTATGTGAAAAATCAGGAGCTGAAAGACTGATACACTGTACATGCAGGGCATGCAGTCTGTCATGCAGCTGAATCATACGAACAATACAGCCGCGGAGAAAATCAGTCACGTTCAACCGCAGCAGTTCAATCCGGTACCGTATTTCATACTTCACTGTTTCTTTCATATCCTGCTCCATAAATCAATTCCCTGAAAAAATCCGGCAGCGCATCAAGGAGGAAAACACACTCTGCCGGACCCATGACTTTTTTTACATCAGCTCACTTTAGTCCTGTCTTACTTCCGTAAGTACGGCAAGTTTTTTATAGATGTCAGTATTGTCGTAGTACCCGCTGAAGCGCTCCTGTCCGCTGCCTTTCGCGAACACGGGGACGGGGAGACCTGTGTGCGAATACGACGTGAATCCTATGCCGCTCTTGCTGTTGATGATGTGCGTGAGCGTTACGGTGAGCGGTTCGTACGTTCCGTACAGCTCGTATTCCTGCTGCGAGCGGTTTTTGTCTCCGCTCATCGTCTTGTCGTATGCCGATTTTATGCGTCCGTATTCGTAGTCGGTAAGATACACTCCGCCGTTCTTATCCCGGCCGGCATCGTGAGCTGCAGCGTCGGGTGCTTTCAGGCCGAACAATGCCGTAACGTCTTTCATAACACTGTCGAAGGGCGTTCTGTTCCTTTTGTAATTCGCAACATAACCGCTGTCGAACTTTGCATATGAAATTTTCTGATTCTCAAGCGTGCGGAAAAACAGGTTGTAATCTGTTCCGGCAAATCCGATTGTCAAACCGCCCGTTTCATGATCGGCAGTAACAAGTATCAGCGTTTCATTGGGATGTTTGTTATAGAAAGTAATCGCTTCTTCCACCGCGTCGGAAAGCGCTATCGTATCGGCAATCGACGAACGGGCGTCGTTCGCGTGGCAGGCCCAGTCTATCTTTCCGCCCTCGACCATCATGAAAAAACCTTTTTTGTTGTCGAGCACTTCGATTCCTTTCTTTACGTAATCGCGGAGCGCCCATTCGCCGCTCTTCCGGTCCTGGTCGTAGCTCATGGCATCTTCATCCGCAAGTGTCTCCGCAACGACGACGGCCTTATCGCCGTTCTTCAGCGCCGCCGCATCATTCTGCGTGAACACTACTTTGTAGCCGGACTGATTCGCGAGGTCGTAAATGCTCGTCTTGTCCTTGTTTTTGTCCTGCGGTTCCATAAGGGCGCCGCCCGCAAAATACTCGAAACCGCTCGCAATAAGTTCGAGCCCGATGGGATAATTGCTCTTGCGGCTCGCCTGATGCGCATACATCGCGGCCGGCGTCGCATGATTCAGATTGACCGTGCTCAGAACGCCGATCTTCCATCCTTTCTGAGCTTTAAGCTGTTCGGCAATCGTACGGAATTTAATTTTCTTCGTGATGTCGACGTTGATCGAATTCGAATGCGTTTTCTTCCCCGTAAGAATCGACGTTGCCGTCGACGCAGAATCGGGAGCGAACGATGTCGCATCGTACGTCTGCGCGCTGCCCGCAACAGGAAAATCAATAAAACTCAGAGAACCTCCAGCGGGCGAATCGTCCGGGTTCGTCGAGTTTTTAACAACGTCCACAATACCGCCTGCGTCTTTTCCTGAATAATACACAGCAGACTGTACCTGCGGATAGCTCATTCCGTCACCGATGAAAAGGAATACGTACTTCGGCGTAAATTCCTTCGCATGGGCAGGTGTTAGAGCAAAGAATGCGATGCCGAGCGCAATCGCTGCAAGCAGTTTGAAAAAGTTGCGCACAGTCTCTTCTGAGTTTTCACCGTTTCTTCCCTTTGTCATTTTATGACCTCCATCTGCGCGGAGTGTAAAAAAACCGCGTTAGAAAATGATGAATCGTATGTAAAAAAATCAGTGCGCTTTTTCACGTTCTGCTCATCGGTATTTAACAGAGCATCGTTACTCTCGTTTCAGTTTCTAAATGCAAAGGAGTGTTTTATGAACAAAAAAACAACAGCAGCAGCGGCAGCGCTGCTCATTTCCGCAGCGGCATTCGCCGACGGATTCACCGTAAGCGGTTACCTCCGCGCGGGACTTTCTTCAACGTTCGAAGAGAAGCCGGTTCTGAATACGAACACATGGCTCGGCGGCATCTACTTCAACGGCGACAGCGCCAAAACACGCGGACGTGTGAACATTGCGTGGGACGGCAAAAACGACGCAGGAAATTCCTACGGCGCATTCCTCCGCCTCGAGTACACCGGGGCAGATGAAGCAGCCTCCGAAAGCTGGGGATACGGCGGAGTAAGCTATGCGCAGGCATACGCTGGTCTGTTCGGCAACGTCGTCACAGTCGCAGCCGGAAAACTCAAGGACAACTGGATCGCTTCATCGGGATTTGAAGCATATTCCGTGCTCGACAAAAAATCAGGCGCGGCGATTACTATTACACCGCTCGCCGGTCTGAACCTTACGGGAGCAGCAATCATCGATCCGACCTATGACGGTACACCGTCCTCAATCGAGCTGAACGGCAACACGTTCCTCGGCGGTGCAAAATACACGACCGGCGACAAGCTGTTCACCGCAGCGGCGTCGTTTGCAGGATACGGTACGTTTGTCGGAAACGTCGTATACAGCGGAACAAAAGATGCCGGAGTAAAAGGCCTGCTCGTATCCGCTGAGACAACGATAGACACGCACAAAGACACTGCAGACTTCGTACAGAAACAGCGCGCAGTCATCGACGAACAGGTTCAGTACACGGGAATCGACCAGTGGACATTCGGCGTGCTTGCTTTCCAGTATCTCGACAAAACATCAGTCGACGGCGACAGCGACTTCACTCTTGCCATTACACCGGCCGTCGCATATCAGCTGAACAGCTTCATCAAATTCTCCGTTGAAGGCACGATAAACGTACCGGTATACGATGACGCTCCGAAAAGCTATGCAACAATCGTACCGGCTGTAACGCTGATCTCCGATAAAATGGCCAACGTGTACGTGTGGACTTCAATCTCCACAGATCAGGATCAGGCAAAGAGCTGCGCCGGTGTAGGCGTAAAACGCGACTTCTAGGACATACAGAAAAAATTAATCATTAATTAATGTAAATTTCTGTAACCTTTTTACAACTCCGTCACTTTAAAAGTGACGGAGTTTTTTTATTTTTATGCATACACAGAACGTACATTTAAAAAACTATTCTGCCGGTGAAGAAATATTCAATTCGGTCAGTCACGGGACAGGTGCGGGACTTTCTGCAGCTGCCATTCCGCTGCTTGTCGTTCACGCGGTCCGCAGTGCACCTGCCGGTTTAACTCCGCTGTACGTCGTAAGTTTCGCCGTATTCGGCGTATCCCTGTTCATTTTATACACGGTCTCGACGCTGTATCACGCGCTCACTTCGTACGAAGCAAAGCGCGTGTTCCGCATATTCGATCATTCGTCGATTTACCTGCTGATAGCCGGGTCATATACGCCGTTCTGTCTCGCGGCCCTTCACGGTGCGCTCGGCTGGACGCTGGCCGGTATTATCTGGGGATTGTCCATTGCAGGCATCGTTCTCTATTGTGTACTCGGAAACAAACTGCGCGCAGTATCGACCGCCACGTACATCGTTCTCGGATGGATTATTGTTTTCGCATTCAGACCTCTGTCGCACGCCGTACCGCACATTTCACTCGTCTATATGATTGCAGGTGGAATTGCATATACTGCAGGATGTCCGTTTTATGCGCTGAAAAAAATAAAATGGATGCATTCCGTATTCCATTTGTTCATGCTCGCCGGCAGCACGCTGCATTTTTTATCGGTATATACGATGATACCGTAAACGGATTACGATCATTGACAAATCACCGGCGTTATCGTCTTAATACGGTGAGCAGTAAAGCACACAGGAGGATACAGTATATGAACCGGAAATTAAAGATTGCCCTTGTTGCTCACGACAACCGGAAAGCGGAAATCGTCGACTGGGCTGTTTATAACGCGACTATGCTCGCAGAGCACAAACTCATCTGCACCGGCACTACCGGCAGTCTTATTAAAAAAGCGTTCGAGAAAAAAGGCGTGCAGGCAGACATTACCTGCATGCACTCGGGACCGCTCGGAGGAGACGCCGAAATTGCCGCGCTTGTCGTTCAGAAGCAGATTGACCTCGCCGTTTTTTTAATCGACGACCTGAATCCGCAGCCGCACGAAGCGGACATCCAGATGCTTCTGCGTCAGTGCAGGGTGCACAACGTACCCATCGCCTGCAACAGATACAGCGCCGACCTCATGATAACAAGCCCGCTCTGGGACGACGTAACGTACGTACCGACGGAACCGCTGTACGTAAAATTCAACAGGGAATAACTCCGCTTACACTTTGAATTTTTCCACGGCTGCGGCAAGATTGCCGATGCTTTTCTGATTGTGCTTCGTCAAATCGTTGACGCTGTTGATCGAATCGTTTATCTGCGTAATCCCTGCCGCCATTTCTTTCATGCCCGACGTTATTTCCTCAGACAGCCGCATCAGTTCCGTCATTTCGTGATTCACAGCGTTCGTGGCGCTCTGCATTGAAGTACCGCCCGTCTTAACGTCCATCGTGACTTCGTTAATCTGCTTCATCGCCGCAAGAACCTGACCGCCGCCTTCGGACTGTTCCTGCATAGCCTGCATGATAGTCGTTTCCTGCTGTGCCACAGCCTGCGTAAGCGTGTAAATCCGGTTGAATTTTTCCTGAAGTACGGCGGATGATTCCGCAACATCCTGTATGCTCTTCAAAACATTCTTCAGATTCGTCGTAATCGATTTCCCCTGCTTGTTTGAATCCTCCGCAAGTTTTCTGATTTCATCTGCAACGACCGCAAATCCCTGCCCCGATGTTCCCGCGTGAGCCGCTTCAATAGCCGCATTCATTGCAAGCAGGTTTGTCTGGCTTGCAATGTTCTGAATAATTTTACTTGCTTCAAGAAGCGATTTCGACTGCTGTAGAATTTTCCCGGCAGACTCACTCGATTTTCCTATGTCCTGTTTCCCCTGTTCCGACGCGTCCTCAAGAGATTTTATCGTCGTACCGTTTTTTTCAAGGATTTTTGTCACCGAACGTATATTTGCAACCATTTCCTCAATAGCCGCCGATGATTCGACAACGCTTGAAGACTGATTCTCGATGCTCTTCACAAACCGCCCGAGGTCCGTATTTATCTGTTCTACCGATCCCGTCGTCTTCCGCACGCTGTCGTTATGCTGCTGTATCTGCAGGTCGACGCTGTCGATGTTCGACTTTATCTGATTGGCGGCAGCGGCAGTATTATTCATGTTGCCCGCAAGCGTCGAAGCGGACAGCTCCATCGCATTCGTCTCACTTTTTACGGCCCTGACCGATTCCTGAATTTTCTCAATCGTCTGATTGAAATACGTATACATCTCGCCGAGTTCGTCCGTCCTTGCAATCTTCATCCGCACCGTCAGATCGCCGTCTCCCTGCGCAATGTTCTTCATCGCGGCGGCGCCCTGCCTTATTTTTTTTACCGTCGATCTGATTGTAAGACTTGTTAACACAAGGGCTACGGCCGTTGCGGTAACAAATATCAGCAGTATGGTTCGTATGATTGCGAGAGAATCCGCGTCGATTTCCCGTTCGGGTACGTTTATCCCCATGAACCAGACCTGGTCCGCCTCAAGGACTTTGAAGGGAACATAATACTTCAGTATTTTCCGTCCGTTCTCACGTGCGGAAATTTTGAACGATTTCATATCGGTCTCACTCTTCGTAAACAATCCTGTCGTACGGTAGTCCGAAAAAGCCGGAAGCCGTTCCCCCTCCAAAGAGGCATCCTTATCGACGGCAACGATTCCGCCCGCGGAAATCAGCGAAATATAACCGCTCGAATAAAGCGACACGCTGCTGAGCAGTTCGGTCAGTTTATCCATCGCCATGTCGATGCCGATAACGCCGACTGCCTTTCCCGCCTTATTGCGGATGGGGAACGCAACGCCCGACACGAGCATCAGCTTACCGTCCACTTCATATCTTTTGGGATCGATAAGAACGCCTTTTTTACTCTTCAGAGGATATTCGTACCATGAGCTTCCTCCGTACGCGGTAAGCGCCGTGCATGAAATTTTCCCTGCGGTCTTCGTCCAGTACGGGATAAACCGCCCCGTACCGTCGTGGTTCTCCGTTCCCGCGTATTCATCATCCATTCCGTCGAGCGCATCGGGCTCCCAGCACGTCCATGCATCGACGAACGTGTCGTTCTTTTCAAGCGTCTCCTCCAGAATCCGGTTAATATATCCGCGCCTGTCCGCCGCGGAAATCGCTTCAAAATTCGCGGCCGCTACGGCAAGCGACCGGCACGTGCTGTATTCATTCGCAAGTATGTTCGAAGTTTTTTCCAGATAATGAGAAGTCGTCTCGTCAAGATATTTATCCGAAAGCTTATTAAAAGTCGTGCTGACATTTCTGCCGAGAAACAAACCGCTGACGACAAGCGTCAGTACAAGTGCCGTACCAAGCAGAAAAATCATTTCACGGCGAATACTGCCCGTAATCCATTTTCCGGCTGCACCCATACTCCTCCCCCATAAAAATTAGTACCGAAGTTCAAAATCTTTTCAGACAGGTTATCAGAAAGGCATACTATTGTAAAGTTTTTATCTGATTAATTTTTTCTGTTTTTTTGTACACAGCACGGACAAAACAATTTTTTCCCAATTTGACTATTGCAAAAAACAATGTATCGTATACTCATATGCAAAAAAAAGGCGTTCTGTGCGTTCATCTGTTCAGCAGGTATATTTCTTCTCTCCGTTTTATGCATACTGATGTATGCACGGCAGCCTTGAAACGCCTGCTTCCGGTACGCGCACGGCAGAAGCGGAAGGGCTTGAAGGATGCCGCGATTATCTTCTGGGAAAATATCCGGAAATTATTTCCGCCGGAGTGTTTGAAACGGAGGGGAATCTTTCGACCGCCGCGAAAATCACGCAGAAATGTCTCGACGAAATCAAAGACCTTGATCTTATTTACGTCACCGACTGATATGCACCGTCCGAAATTTCGAAAGTCGTTTCGGCGTTCACCGCGCGGAAAGTCAAATTATTTATTTACGATGCGACGTCCGACAACATTGCACTGCCCAAAAACGGAACGGTGACGGCGCTTATCGAACAGAACCCGTATATGCAGACGTACAACGCGCTGATCAATCTGTATAATTTCCGGGAAACGTCGTGAACTCCTCCTTCCCCGAAATTATTTATGCAGCCTATTTATATAGACCTGAACAAATACCTGACATACCGGAACGACGAAAAAAATAAACGGGTAACGCGCGGGGAAGAACGCACGCTGTTTTCCGCTCCCGCTCCGAAGATATCGGAAAAGAAGTACCGGTTCGGCGTCATTATGCCGGAAAAAACGGGGTTTTTCGCCGGCCTTGCCGCAGGCGCCGAAGCCGCAGCCGAGGTTCTTAAAAAATCCGGCGTCGAGGTCGGAAACGGCAAACGATTTGCGCGGCATGGCCGTGAATCAGAATCTTGTGTCCTCACAGCTGTCGGTCGATTAAACCGCGCAGTCAAAACGGTAAAACAGCCGGGAAAACAGTATGTGTTTGCCGCAACTTCGGATATACTGAGCGCATGAAATACTTCAAAAAACTCGCAGGGAAACATGTTTATCTTTCTCCGATGAACGCCGAAGACGCGGAAAAATACGTCGCATGGTTAAGCAGTGCGGAAACGACCGACGGACTCGGACAGACGGCAAACGTCGTGAGCCTTGAAGGCGAAAAGGAATGGATTACAAAAAACAGTTCCGAAAAGGAATTCGCAATCGTATTGAACGAAAACGACGCGCTCGTAGGAAACTGCGGATTCAACTGGACCGATCCCGCGAAACGCTCCGGTGAAATCGGCATATTTATCGGCGATAAAGAAAACCGCGGAAAAGGATACGGTTCGGAAGCAATCATGCTTCTGCTTGAATTCGGCTTCAACGTGCTCAATCTCCACAGCATAAGTCTCAACTTCTACTCTTTCAACGGACAGGCGTCTGCGTGTTACAAAAAATGCGGTTTCAGGGAAGCTGGCAGAAAACGCGAGGCGTATTTCTGCAACGGAAAATATCACGATATTCTCACGATGGACATTCTTGAAGACGAATTCAGGAATGAGACCGGCCGGCCGTAATTGTGCGGAAGTACTCACATGATTCCCTCGCGAAAAGAAGCAGAGCGGCTCCTTAAAGAGTCCGCAGAAATGAATCCGCGGTACGGCAGCTATCCGGAAAGCAAGTGGAAGGAAAATTTCAGACTCAGAGACTATTTTGAACAAAAGACGGGAAAGACGCTCAACGAAATACTGCTGCCTGATCATACCTTAAATTGATCTATCTCGCTGCCAATCTTTTTTATTGCATCCCGCACTTTTCCGGAAATTTCAGATAGTGCCGCCCCCGTTGTATTGATATCCTTTGCACCGATCGACATTTCCCTCATACTGCTCCTGATTACTGATGTCGCATCCTGCAGATGCTGTATTTCGTCAAGAATTGCTTTGTTCCCGGCGGACATTTCGCGGGAAGCGGTGTGGACTTCCACCGTGCTGTCGTTCATAAGTTTCAGAGACTGACTTATCTGCTTTGAGCCTTCCTGCTGTTCCTGCATGGCATTCTTTACCTGCTGCACAAGCTCGTCGGTTGCCTTAATCAGTCCGCTGACCTGCGTAAAACTCTCGCTGCTTTCCTTTGAGGCCTGCACAACGGATGTGATCGCCGCCTGTATCTTTTTAAGTTCGGAACCGATCGTTTTTGATTCGGCCGTCGATGTTTCGGAAAGTTTTCTGATTTCATCGGCTACGACGCTGAAACCTCTGCCGGCATCACCGGCGTGTGCCGCCTCTATAGCTGCGTTCATTGCAAGCAGATTTGTCTGGCTTGCTATGCTCGCAATTACTTTGTTTGCATCCTGAAGCGTCTTGGACTGTGCCTCGATCTGGGAAATGCGCTCTTCCGCCGACTTCTGCCGTTCAACACCGGTACCGGCGTTTTCCTCAAGCTGACTGAATGAACCTGCCATTTTATCCATAGACATGTTCACCGCCGATATATTGGCGATCATTTCCTCTACTGCAGTGCTTGCCTGTGTTACGCCGGACGACTGATTGTCTATCATGTGTTCAAGGCCGCTGATGTTCTCCGCGATTTCCGCAACGGCGGCAGACGTCTGTTCGACGGACTTCGACTGACTGTCGACCTGGGAACCGGCGCTTTCAATATTTGCCAGTATTTCCGTAATTGAACTTGTCGTCTCCTGAATGTGCCTGTCGAGTTCCAGTTCCACAGTCGAAAGATCATTTTTTGAGTTTGTAATATCGGATATGATACGATGAAGCTTTTCTACAAATTTATTAAATCCGTTGACAAGACTGCCGATTTCGTCTTTCGCCTTTATTGTAATGCGGTTGGTCAGATCCGCATTCCCCTCGGCGATACCGTTGACGGCTCTGTCGACGGTCTGAATCGGACGCACAATCTGTTTTGCAATCAGCACTGCAATGATAAGCGATACAACTATACCAAGGAGTGCGAACAGGACTATGACAAGAATGTTCTGCGTTATGGATGCGTACAGTTCTTTTTCCGGACCGACAGTTACGAACGTCCATCCGCTTGTATCCGAAACCTTTCCGGCGGCGAAATACAGTCCGTGTCCCGCATTCAGCCTTACAAAAACTTTTTCGCCGTGTATTTCTTTCCGGTACTGTTCAAGACCGTATTCCTCGAAAAAATCCGTTGATAGTACTTTACTCCGGTCGCTGTTCGTTATGTATTTTCCGTTCGTATCGAGCAGAAATGACTTTCCCGACGGAGAAAGTACAATACCCGAAATCATGTCCATAAGTTTCGTAAGCTGAATGTCAAGACCGACGACACCTTTGAACGTTCCGTCAATCGTTACTCCCTGGACGACCGTTGCAACAAGCGCTTTCGTCACCATATCCATATAGGGGTCGGAAACAGCGACATCGGATGCACTTTGTCCGGCTTTGAACCAGGCTCTCGTTGTCTGGTCATAATCGGCAGGCGGCTCCCAATGATCGCTGGAGTAGAAAAAACCGCCGTCCTTGTACGGCTGCGTGCCGGAATAATAAAGTTCAGAGAAAAAACTTTCACCCTGCAGCGTCCGGGCGAACATTTTCTCACAGTTCTGCCGTACAAGCTGCTGTGTTTCAATATAGTGATTGACCGATTTTACAATATTTTCAGGTTTACTTAGAAACAGATTCACATCCGAACACGCCTGCGTTACGATATCGTCCGCGTCTGATTTTATATCTGCGAGCAGCTTTGACGATTCCAGTTTTATAACCGGCCCGGAAACGATCAGCACGGAAAAAAGAACGATCAGGCTGTGACTTACAATAAGTTTCTGTTTTATACTTTTCATTTATGACCTCTGAATGTATTTTTATGATACATGATTATAAAAACCACGGAATATACATGTCAATCTTTTTTATGCATAATTCATTGCACGCAAAGTCACCGTTCACTACAATACCTCTATTATGTCAGGCTCTGAAATAAAAACAACGGATATGACTTCCGGCGGCATTACGGGACAGTTGATACGGTTCTCGCTCCCGCTTCTTGCCGGCAATCTTTTCGAGCAGCTGTACAACACGGTGGACAGCATAGTCGTGGGTAATTATGTCGGGAAAGAAGCGCTCGCCGCGGTCGGTTCCACGACGTGTCTTATAAACACACTCATAGGATTTTTTCTGGGGCTGGCGGCAGGAACCAGCGTGGTCATTTCGCAGTATTTCGGCGCGCATGACTTTAAAAATCTGAGCAAAACCGTTCACACAATGGTTGCAGGAACACTCATCCTCGGCGTTGCCTTTACTATAGTCGGCATTGTCTGCTCTCCTGTCATGCTCCGCCTCATGGCCACTCCCGACGACGTTATTGTAAACGCGACAGTCTATCTGCGCATTTACTTTGCGGGAGTTCTTGCGCTCATGATATACAACACCGGCGCCGGCATTCTCCGCGCAGTCGGCGATTCGAAACGGCCGCTGTTCTTTCTCATAGTTTCTTCGCTCATAAACGTCGTGCTTGATTTGGTATTTGTCGTCAAATTTCACTGGGGAATAGCAGGTGCCGCATACGCAACAATAATAGCCGAATCGATTTCCGCCGTAATGGTGCTTTTTATTCTCATGCACACGAAAGAATGCTACAAACTGCAGATATCCGCGCTGCGCATTGACGGCGCCATACTGCGAAGAATACTTGCAGTAGGACTGCCCAGCGGTATTCAGCAGGCGGTGACGGCGTTTTCAAACACCTTCGTCCAGGCATACATAAACGGGTTCGGCTCTTCGTGCATGGCCGGCTGGGCTTCGTACGGAAAAATAGACCAGTTCGTGCTTCTTCCCATGCAGAGCCTTTCTCTCGCTTCCACGACGTTCGTCGGACAGAATTACGGTGCGCACAATATAAAGCGCGTCAAACGAGGCATCAGAATTTCACTCACCGCCTCCGTTGTGATCACAGGCCTTCTCGCCGTACCGCTCATCGTGTTCGCAAGGCAGCTCGTCTCCCTGTTCAACAGAGAAGACGACGTGCTCTATTACGGCATATTTTTCCTGCGCGTCAGCTCGCCGTTCTATATTCTCTGCTGTGTAAACCAGATTTATGCGGGCGCTCTGCGCGGTCTGGGCGACGCCGCCGTGCCTATGGGAATCATGATCGGCTCGTTCGTCGTATTCCGTCAGATATACCTGTTCACCGTGACGCATCTGACGTCGTCGTTCTATCCGGTATCGGTCGCCTATCCGGTGGGCTGGGTCGTCTGCAGCGCCGTCATGTTTCTGCATTACCGCCGTTACATGAAGCGGTTCCCGTAAAATCCGCCGGATAACGGCATATGGCGGACGGCGGTATAACATAGTATACTTTAAGCGGTATGAAGAATCTCCGCGTATTGATTGTCGACGACGAAAACCGCATAGCTCAATTGATTTCAAAGCTGATACACTGGGAAGAGAACGGGCTTGTACCGGCGGGGATATGCCTCGACGGACAGGAAGCGTACGAACGGATATCAGCCGGCGGTGCCGATATTGTCGTGACGGACATACGCATGCCCGTTATGGACGGTCTGGAACTTATCAGACGCGTTCATGAAACGTCCGTAGATTCCGTACATTTTATTGTAATCAGCGGATACCGGGAATTCGAATACGCGCATACGGCGCTGAAGTACGGCGTAGAAGATTATCTGCTCAAACCGGTCAACGAACACGAACTGAACGAAACTTTAAGCCGGCTGAGCAGGGCTTATTCGACCGAACAGGAGCAGATAAAAAAGGCGGAAAAGGACGAACAGGTAAAAAAGGAGCTTCTTTCACAGCGCGCTGCTGTATTTCTTGTCCGGAATAAAGCGGTTCCCTCGCTTGCGGAATTTAACCGGGAATACTCTCTTGCGCTGGAGGACACGCAGTTTCTTGCCGTATGCGCCCGGCTTGACAGACACGCGGCGGCGGAAATCGACACAATGCAGGACAGGCTTATCATGCAGAATATTATACGGATGCTGACCGATAAATTCGCGCCTGTCGTCCTGAACCAGCTGCATACGGCCGACGATACCGGAACGATTTATTCGATATTCAATTATACTGTCAGCGGAAGCGCCGCGGCTGTCCTGCCCGATGTATTCAACGAACTGAAGGAATACGTATACGCATTTTCACAGTATGAGCTCACGCTTGCCGCCGGCAGCGAAGAGCCGTTCTCCGGAATCAGCGAAAGCGTGCGCCGGGCAAAAGAAGGTATTCACGAACGGATTGTGTTCGGAACGGGCAGAATAATCAGTCTGCACGATCTTGAAATAAAACACGACGCGCTGCTTGAAGAAGACATCCTCGACACAATCAGATTAAAAACGGCAAACGCAGTGCAGTCGCTTTCTTCCGTCCAGCTTTCGCGCCTTATAGAAACTGTCTTTTCGGGGATAAAAGAAAAAAAACTATACAATGCCGACGCATACTACGAAACCGCCGATATGTTCGTCCGGTTTGTCTACGAACAGATGTCCGTATCTTCCCGGGAAGAACGGCTGCTTACCGATGAAATTCATTCCTGCTATTCCGTTGCGGATCTGGCCTCGCTGCTCAGGACGCGCCTGTGTGCAAAACTCGACGAACTGCGCGTGCAGAAACAGTCCCAGGCCGAAAAACCGATACGGGCTTCGAAGGAATACATCGAATCTCACTACGCGGAAAAAATCACGCTTGAAGACGTCGCCGGAATTCTGAAACTGAATCCGAGTTATTTTTCGACACTATTTAAAAAGGAAACGGGCAGTAATTTTCTGGAATATGTTACCGGCGTGCGGATTGAAAAAGCAAAGCAGCTGCTCGTTTCAACGAACGACACAATGGCAGGTATAGCAGCAAAAGTCGGGTACGCCGACACCCGCTATTTCAGTCAGTGTTTTGAAAAAACGGCGGGACTCAAGCCGTCAATATACAGGAAGCTGTATTCATGAAAATATTCGGCCGTCTGTTCCCGAAAAAAAAGAAACTTTCAAAACTGCTTGCGTCCGCCCGGTGGGAACAGATAGTACAGTCGAATGAATGGCGGCGCGTTCCTCTGCATGCGGAACTTGAACGCTGTTTTGCACGGCTTGTCGCCGAAGAAACGAAGGAAAAAGCGGCTCAGGTTGACGAACAGCAGCTGCGGCTCATAGCGCTGCAGAGTCAGATTAATTCACATTTTTTGTACAACACGCTGGAATGTATCCGCGGACAGGCGCTGCTCGACGACAACAAAAATATTGCTGATATGCTCGAAACGCTCAGCACGTTCTTCAGATACAGCACCAGCAGGCGTGAAAACGTCGTGATGTTTCAGGACGAACTGATCAACACGCAGAATTACATGAAAATACAGCAGTACCGTTTCGGCAGCCGTTTTTCACTCGAAATAGAAGCGGACGATTCCGCAGTCGGCAGCTGTTTCGTTCCCAAACTGGTGCTGCAGCCGGTGATTGAAAACGCAGTGCTGCACGCGTTCGAGGACCGCCGTCAGGGACAGATAACGCTGTCGGCGGACATTGCGGAAAATCTGTTCGTCATAACAATTTCCGACAACGGCAGAGGAATGGACGAAAGCACGCTTGAACTGCTGCGCAATCATATTCAGGGTACGACAGACAGCTCGGGAGAAAAGAAAACAGGGATTGCGCTTGCAAACGTTCAGAAGCGCATTCATATGCTGTTCGGGAGCGCATACGGCATATCGGTGTACAGCACCGTCGGTCTGGGAACGGACGTGGAAATAACGCTTCCATGCGTATTCAGCAAGGGATGACGGATTCCGTATGAAAAAAACGATACTGTATCTGCACGACGCGTCTCTTTCGTACGGGAAAAACACGGATGCCCACGACATATGTTTTTCACTGAGCAAGGGAGAAATCGTGTCGCTGTACGGGCTGGGCACAGCAGGTCATCATGCGCTCGCTGATTTTCTGAGCGGCGGATGCAGTCTGATTTCAGGGACCGTGATTCTGAACGGCAGAACGCCGGATGATGCGGTACGCATATATCCTTCGGAATCCGGTTTCTGCCGTTTTGAACCGTTTACGCCGCAGGAACACGCTCTGTCCGTCCTCGAATACCTGTTTCTCATACGTTCCGAAAAATATATCAGCAGATTCTGGAACGAAAAAAAACTGATGCACCGCGCACGGGAACTTCTGGACACAGTCAGGCTGCAGTGTCCGGTACATACGCAGCTCGGAAAGTTGACTGCCGCGGAATATTTCCAGCTGCAGTGCGCAAAGGCCGTCGACATGCATGTGTCCGCGGTTATTTTTTCGGAAGACGTCTCGGGTTTTCCCGAAGAGGACATCGGAAAATTCAGGAAGACGCTTTCCGTTCTGAAATCGAACGATATTTCGGCCGTCATCTGTTCGGATACGCTGCCGGAAGAATCAGGCCGTTCAGACCGGATATATTTATTCCGGGACGGCACTATTGTGAAAAAACTGGCGCCGGAACAGTATGACAGGGAAAAGGCCCTCGTGTACGTACGATCTGCGGACGCAGCGCAGAAAGAAAAAGTCCCGGAAAAAAAGACGCCCTTTTTTTCTGTCTCCGGCCTGGCCGGAACAGGGACAGAGGAAATACTGCCGGGATTTTCGGTCTGCAGGGCGGAAGCAGTCAATCTTGTGAACTACAGTTTCACTTCCCGGGAAAATATTTTCAAATCGCTCACCGGACAAACATATGCTCCCGCATTGAAAATGCAGATCGGTACGGAAAGTATCAGGCCTGTCGGCTATGAACTGTTATTTAAAAGAAAAGTTGCTGCGGTCCGGAATTTTTCAGACGAAAAAGGCGGTTTCCCGAAACTGTCGGTAGCGGACAACATGGTCATGCCGTCGTTGAAAAAAATATGCCGGGCGGGATTTTTCGTAACGGACAAAGCGGGAAAAGCGCTGTACCGCCAGATACGGAAACAGTACCCGGAACTGCCTGAACGCATGGCCGACTGTTCTCCGTCCGAACGTATTATTGTCAGGATGGAAAGCCTTATCGTATTCGGTCCGGAAGTGCTGATTATGCTTGATCCGTTTTTTCTGCTCGATGCAAAATGCCGTACCGTCGTAAGAAACTATATACGGAAATTCATAAAACGCGGTACAGCCGTAATCCTTATTTCATCGGGCGGAAGCGCGTATACGGCCGTCTGTTCCCGGATAATTCAGACAGAACAGGGAGAAAACGTATGGAAGTGAGAAACGGCACAGGCAGCATCATATTCTCCGCAATTTCGTTCAGCATAATCCTCTTCCTGTTTATTTCATACGGAGGCCCTCTGAATACGACTTTATTCAGAGTGTATCTGTCGCAGGCTTCCGTTATCTGTTTCGCCGTACTAGGATCAATCATCATATATGCGACCGGCGGTCTCGACCTTGCTTCCGGCGGACAGATATACGTCGGGATGATCGTTTTCTCATTCTGCATAAATCAGTGGCATCTTTCTCTTCCCGCCGCAATTCTGCTCCTCGCCGTTTTCTCAGTCATGCTTTCGCTGCTGCATCTGCTTTTCAGCACTGCGCTCGGAATAAACACCGTCATCTACACGCTTGCGCTGCAGGTCATATTTACCGGAGCGGGAAATCTGCTGTTGCCGTATGCTGCGGCGGGCGGCGGCCTCTACGGCATCGTGCCGGAAAATACTGCAGGCGGAATGCCGCTCCGGTTCGTCATATGGGCAGGCGTTATGGCGTTTTTCTCCGCATATCTGCGCTTTACTGCAACGGGCCGTTCGTTCACGATAGCGCATATCCTCACGAGTTTTCCCGACACTGATTCGCTTCACCGGAAAGTATGCAGAATATCGCTTCTCGCGGCATCCCTCCTGTTTTCGTTCTCATCGGTGTTTCTCTTTTCCAGAATGCACGGCTATCCCGTGCAGATTTCGTCGGATTACTCATACGACGTACTTGCCGCTATGTTCCTGGGCGGATGCAGCTTCCGGCATATGGTGCGGTCCGCAATAACGGGAAGCATCGCAATCGTGCTGCTTAACGCCGTCCTACTGTTTACCGGACTTTCCGTTCCCATGGAATCGCTCATAAAAGCGGCGATTGTCTTCATCGGATGCTGGCTTTCACAGAAAGAATCTTGAGATTGTCCCACTAAATATAGATTTGACCGCATTGCGGTATGCTCCGTCCGATTTATACTGAAAATGAACGAACACGGAACACACGTGTCAGTTCATCAGGAGGTCAATGACAATGAAAAAAATTATGTGCGGTATTCTGGCGCTCGTCGCGTCGGCGGCGATGCTTTCTGCATTCGGGTTCGGATCGAAACGTCAGAAAAAAGTAAAAATCGGATTTCTTGCACCGACGCTGCAGACTGAATTCTTTATTTCGATCGACGACGGATTAAAGGCCGGCACGAAATCCCGCGGCTGGGATTATGTCTCCGTCAGTTTCGACAACGATTCCAGCAAAGCGGTTACCGCAATCGAGAACATGGTAACAGGCCAGTGCAGCGTCATCATCGCAATGGTTTCCGACACGTCGTGCGACGCGGCGCTCAAGGTAGCTCAGAATGAAGGCGTAAAAATCATGGAATGCGGCGTCCAGACGTCGGTGTACGATGTCTGTCTCAATACCGACCAGCGTGACATAGGCGTGCAGATCGGCACAATGGCAGCGGACTGGGTCAACGGCAAACTTTCCGGTAAAGCGAACGTCGTCGTCTACACGACGTATCAGAATCAGGACATGCAGAAACGCGGCGAAGGAATTCAGGATGCAATAAAGAAGAACAGCCCGAACGCTAAAATTCTTGAGGTCGTCGACATCGGAAAGGACGTCGTGGGAGCAGGAACATCCACAACGGAAAACATGCTGCAGAAATATCCCGACTTAAACGTGATCGCCTGCTACGGCGACGCGGCAGCGGTTGAATCGATGGAAGCGGTGAAAGCGGCCGGCGTTCCGACCGACAAATTCGGCATTTTCTCCTGCGACGGTACGGAGCGTGCGCTCAAGGGAATCGCATCGGGTTCCGTCCAGCGCGGCACCGTTCAGTTTGCACCGCTCGCACCGCAGATGCTCGAATACTGCGAACGCGTGCTCAAAGGAGAAAAGTTCACGCAGGTCGTTATGTCTGAAACGCATAACATAACGGCGGCGAATATTTCACAGTACTATAACGGAAAATAAAGGAACGCTCATGCGGCTGTCCAAAAATTTTGTTTGGACATTTTGAGGAACAATGTTGCGATGTTTGAAAAATTAAGTCGGTACAATACAAAGACTTGATTTTTCAAACTCGGAAGGGTGTCCCGGAAGAAAAACTTTCGGGACGCCCTGTACAGGGGAAAAATCATGACTGATACACTTCTGTCGGTAAAAGACATAGTGAAAACATATCCCGGTGTCATTGCGATCGACCGTCTTTCGTTTGATTTGAAAAAAGGCGAAGTTCACGCACTCGTCGGAGAAAACGGAGCGGGAAAGTCGACGCTCATAAAAATTCTTTCCGGCGCTATAGTCCCCGATTCGGGAACAATAACGATGGAAGGAAAAACATACAATGCAATGACGCCGAAACTGGCGAAATCCGCCGGCATTGAGGTAATTTATCAGGAATTTACGCTGGTTCCGGGAATCAGCGCGGCGGAAAATATTTTTCTCGGCGAGAAAACAAAACCGGGATTCTTTGTCGATATTAAGGACCGGGAGACGCGGGCGCGGAAAATATTCGAAACAATGCACGTCGACATAGACGTTTCAAAACCGGTGCGCTCGCTCTCTCCCGCGTACCAGCAGATAGTCGAAATCGCAAAAGCGATAAGCAGAAATCTGAAAATTCTGATAATGGACGAACCGACCGCGCCGCTCATGGTGAGCGAAGTGCAGACATTGTTTACCATCGTGAAGGATTTGAAAAAACGCGGCGTAACAATCATCTACATATCGCACCGGCTGGAAGAGCTGTTTGAAATAGCGGACCGCATAACGGTCATGCGCGACGGATGCTATGTCGGCACGGAAAACATCGAGGATGTAACGCGCGAGAAGCTGATTTCAATGATGGTCGGCAGGACAGTCTCCGAAAAATATCCGCCGCGGAAAACCGCGGTAGGGCGGGAACTGTTCCGGGTCGAGCACCTGAGCGGAAACGGCGATCACGACATTTCGTTCAGCCTGCATCAGGGCGAGATTCTCGGTTTCGCGGGACTTGTCGGAGCCGGCAGGACTGAACTGATGCGCGTCATCTACGGTGCCAGCGCATGCGAAGGCGGAAAACTGTTTCTCGAAGGCAGGGAACTGAAAATCAGAAACTGCGGCGACGCGATACGGAACGGCATCGGATACATTCCCGAGGACAGGAAAAATCAGGGAGCGTTCCTCCGCATGTCCGTCAAATGGAACATCGCGATGAACAATTTGAAAAATCTGTCCCGCGGCATTTTTCTGAACGGTGCGGCCGAGCAGGAAACAGCGGAAAAATACCGCAGCATGTTCGAAATAAAAACACCGGGAACGGACCAGCTGGTGATGAACTTGAGCGGCGGCAATCAGCAGAAAGTCGTGATAGCAAAGACGATTGCGGCGTCGAAGAAGGTTATTATTTTCGACGAACCGACGCGCGGCATAGACGTCAAGGCAAAGCAGGAAATCTACGCGCTCATGAATGAACTCGTAAGGGACGGCAACGCGATTATTATGATTTCTTCGGATATGCCCGAACTGCTCGGCATGTCCGACCGGATTGTGGTTATTTACGAAGGCCGTAAAAACGGCGAAGTGATGAAAGCGGAATTCGATCAGAATTACATTCTTGATCTTGCTTCAGGAGGAAAAGCACATGAAAAGGCAGCTTACTAAAACATGGATAGATTATTATAAGCAGTTCGGCATTTATTTGTTTCTGGCGGCGGTATTTTTATTTTTTGCCGTTACAACGCCGAATTTTGTCTCGTACAAAAACATAATAAATATTCTGCGGCAGGTGTCGATGTTCGGCATCGTCGTCATCGGCGTCGCGTTCGTCATGATAGGCGGCGGCATGGATTTGTCAGTCGGCGGAGAACTTGCCGTCGTGGGCATGGTGCTCGGATACCTCATGGTCAATCTGCATCTTCCCGTTGCGGTGGCGATAGTTCTGGGCATCATTCTCGGCTGTCTGTTCGGCGTCCTTAACGGACTGGTGGCGATAAAGCTCAACATCGCTCCGATTATCGTCACGCTTGCAACGATGCTTGTGCTCCAAGGTGTCGCCTATCTGATTACCGGCGGCTATCCGATAACGGGAATGCCCGACAAGTTCGTCGTCTTCGGACAGGGATACGTCGGAGTCATACCGATTCCCGTCATCATATTCATTCTGTTCATCGTGTTCGGCTGGATCGTGATGAACAAGACGTATCTGGGCCGGTACATCTACGCGCTCGGCGGAAATAAAGAAGCGGCGCGCCTTGCGGGCATCAACGTAGACAGACTTACCGTCGCCGTCTACACGTTCGCGGGATTCGCGGCCAGCATCGCGGCAATCATCATGGTCGGACGAACGAACGCGTCGCAGCCCGGTGCGGGAAGCAGCTATCCGTTCGACTGCATGACTGCGGCCTGTCTCGGCGGAATAAGTATTCAGGGCGGCGAAGGAAAAATAAGCGGAGTCGTAGTCGGCGTCATCATTCTCGGCATTCTCGACAACGGTCTCGTTCTTCTCGGCGTGAACACCAATTTCCAGAGCGTCATAAAGGGCGCAATTCTGCTTCTTGCAGTCGCAATCGACTGCTATAAAACAAAAGCAAAACGCAGCGCAAAATAAAAAATGCACTGAAGGACGACCGGGCTGCCGCAGAAGTGCGCAGCGTCGGCCGTTCCGTGAAATATTTTGAGGAGGGAAAACCATGAGTACGAAAGCTTTACCGTTTTATGAATTTAATAAAGGAATATACGAAATAGACGAATTCGACTGCGCCTCAATCTTCGTAATTGTCGGAACGGAACGCGCTCTTGTGCTCGATACCGGTACCGGCATAGGGGATTTGCGGTGGGTGCTTGAAAACAGGATTACCGACAAACCGTACGACGTCGTCCTTTCGCACAATCACGGCGACCATGTCGGCGGCGCAGGTTTTTTCGACACGGTCTGGATTCATGAAAAGGATTCGGACTGGAACACGCCCGGTACGGCCCCAACGCTCTCGTTCCGCAGGGAATACGCCGGACTCATACGCCGCCGGGAGCATAAATATTACCGGTATGATCCCGACGCGGACATACTCCCCTGGACGAAAGAGCCGCAGAAAAAAATGCTGAAGGACGGAACGTCGTTTTATCTGGGCGGGCGAACAGTTACGTTTTATCACTGTCCCGGACACACGGACGGGGAATGCGTCGCCGTCGACAACCTGACGCACACGCTGCTGATTGCCGACGCGTGCAACAACAATCTGCTGCTCGGCAGCGCGTCCGAAACCGACGTGCACAGGATTATCAGTACGGCTGAAGAAAGCCTCAGCAGGATTGCGTCGATGCGCAATCTGTATGAGGACATATACAACTCCCATCACGATTTCCGCGGATTCGGACAGCCGCTTTCTCCCGACGTACTGCCCGACGTTCTCGGCTGTCTCACCGATTTGTACGAACAGAAAGCGCAGTTCAAAACAGTTCCCGACGCGCTTTCGACGACGGGAGGTACTAAAACAGTCGCGGTACGGAACGCCGTCCAGATATCTCTTATGGATAAAAATATAAAGTACTACTGACGAATTGTCCGGCCCGGCTATTTTTCCCAGATAATCTTCCGCACAAGGTTCATAACGTCCCCGTCGTACTGAAAGTCGCCGAGTACCAGCAGTACGGTAATTCCGTGAACAAGACCCCACAGCTTCAGCGCAAGCGCGTCGGGATCGTCCGGTTCCCCGGGATTATCTTTTCGTTTTTCGGCTGCGTACCGGCCGACAGTTTCAAGGAATACGTTTTTGGGCAGCGAACCGTTGCTTCCGGGAGGCAGATCGATTTTTTTATTCAAATCGTCGAGAAACATAAGACGGAGGTATACAGGATTTTTGAGAAAAAATCCGACATATGCGCATCCCATTTCGTTAATCTGATCCGTCGTGTTGTCGGGATAAGCTGCGACCGCCGCCTGCAGGCAGGCGTTGAACTGGCTGTCGATTTTACCGGCTATTGCTGAAATCAGCTCATCCTTGTTTTTAAAATGGCGGTACGGAGCCGTATGGCTGACTCCGCATGTCTTTGCAACATTCCGCAGAGAGAAGCTGTCATATCCGTCCGTATCAAGCAGTCTGATACCGGCGTCAATGAGTTCTTCCCGGAGGTCCTCGTGGTGATATCCCTTTTCTTCCATAAAAAATCAGTTCCTTTCAAATTGAGTATAGCATATAATGTTGACACTGGAAACATAGTACGGTATAGTTCAGTAATGTTGACGTCGTAAACATTGGAGGCAAACGAAGTGAAAGCATTGGTTCTCATTGACAGCGAAAATAAAACTGACATCTGCAATTCACTGTATATGCAGGTTGTTAATCTTCTGGAGCAAAAGGGATATGACGTTACGTCGAAAGAAGTCGACCGGACGCTGCACTGCTGCATCGGCTGCTTCAGCTGCTGGATAAAAACGCCGGGAGAATGCGTTATCCGCGACGACATGACGGAAATCAACAGACTGTACATAAACAGCGACGCAGTTGTCTTTCTGAGTCCGGTCGTCTTCGGACAGTTCAGTGTAAATATGAAAAACGTAATCGACAGAATTTTACCCCGGCTGCTTCCGTTTTTTATCAACAAAGCGGACGGTTCTACGGCGCATCCGTTCCGGTATGCTAAAAACCCTGAACTGTTTTTCATCGGCTACGGCAGCGGTCTGCCGGAGCAGGACATACAGCTTTTTAATACCATAACGGTAAAGCATCACCCCGAAACGAACGCCTGCGTCTACCAGGGCACGCAGGATGAAGAAAAAATAGAAACATTGTTCGGGAAGGAACACGCCGGGCGTACTCTGCCGGAAACTGAATATCAGATTCCTGAAGTTCCGCGTGAACCGGAAGAAATTCGGAGAAAGAACTCCGGCAGAAAAAGAGTTGTGTTTATAAACGGAAGTCCGCGGGCACAGGAACAGACGGCATCCTCATCGTTTATTGCGCGGGCGGAAAAACAATTCGACGACGCGCTGTTCGAAAAAGAAATTATTAATGTACGGAAGGCGCTGCAGTCTCAGCCTGAGAATGCGTTTGAAAAAATGAGAACGGCAGATGCTGTCGTTTTCGTTTTTCCGTTGTACGTGTTCTGCCTTCCGGGAATGCTCGCTCAGTTTCTCCGGGATTATGCAGCGTTTCTTGAAAAGACCGGACGGAAACAGAACAGAACGCCCGCTTATGCTGTCGTAAACTGCGGATTCCCGGAACCGTATATCAACGCTGAAGCCGTCGGCGTCATCAGATCTTTCTGCAGGGATGTCGGCATGACGTTCCGTTCCGGCATACTCATCGGAGGAGGAGTTATGATTACGGCAGCCGAAAAAGCTCCGCCGGTACAGAAAGTATTAAAACAGCTGAATGCAGCCTTTTCGGCTGAAGCGGAAGATATACTGACCGGTCCGGTTCAGTCCCCGGAGGATGTACAGATAAAGATCAACTTTCCGAAAAAACTGTTTTTCTTCGCAGGCAGCATGAACTGGAAAGTGCAGGCGAAACACAACGGCCTGAAAGTAAAAGATATGTACCGCCGGCCGTACATCTGAAAAACACACGCATCTCCGGCAGCCGGTCTGCTTCTGACCTGCCGCCGGAAACAGCACTGTATCGTATGGCCTATAATACCCCGCCCCGAAGCGAAACGACCGGCTGGAATAAATACCGGATATCGTCATCTCTTTTGGCACTTTTTTCCGTTGTCTTATAAATACACATGAACCTGTTTTACCCGGCGGAATTCCGAAAAATTGTCCGCAGCGGGAAATGACTTCAGTTCATCCGCAATCCTGTCCCTGCTGCGGATAATCTCCGGAACCGACGTCTCCTCCGGAATGACAAGCAGATGAAAAAGCGAGAAAAAAATTCCCGCCTTTCTGCTCGAGCTCATCACCGAGAGCGGAACAGACGCAATAAGCCCCGCAAGGGTCGGGATGTACCATAAAACCGATTCGGGATATTTTATGATAAAGGCGGACAGGAACACAGTGCCTCCGATGCATTGCAGCCGGTGCGCCCGCCACGCTTCCCGTACGGAAAGCCGGTCAAGCGAACGCCGCTGCGATTTCCAGCCTGCGTCTCTGCCGGAAAAAATTTCGACGATATTTTTCGTGTTGAACAGCATAGTCACCGGGGAAAACAGCGATGAAAAAATAATTTCAACAATAACGCCGAACGTCACTGTTGCTCTTCCTCCGCAGGAACGGCAGACATTTCCCTGCAGCATCGTGCTGAGCCAGCCGAGCATTTTCGGTATAAACAGCACGATGAGCGTATACACAAACAAATAGAACATTTTCGTATCCGTAAATACGGAAACAGGCAGATTCCCCCGCTTCGTCACCATAATCACCGTTCCGGAAACAATGAGAAGCAGCCACAATACGGAAGACAGATATCCCATAATTCCAACCGCAAAATGAAGACGGTTCCAGAATGACAGACCTTTCGCACCGATTACCCGCAGATGCTGGAAATTGCCCTGCGTCCACCGCCTGTCGCGTATCGTCTGGTCAAGGAGCGAAGGCGGGCTTTCTTCCCACGAATCGTACAAATCGGAAGCTATACAGACTTTCCACCCTGCCCGGCGCATGAGTGCGGCTTCGACAAAATCGTGAGAAAGGATATATCCGCCGAACGAACAAAATCCGCTGAGCTGCGGCAGTCCGCATGATGCGGCGAACGCCTTTATGCGGACTGCCGCATTGTGCCCCCAGTAGTTGCCTTCGTTTCCCGCCCATGCGGCAATGCCGGCGCCGTTCACCCGGCCGTATACGCGGGAGGCAAACTGCTGCAAGCGGGCAAAAAAATTCATGTCTCCGCACAAAATCGGCACTGTCTGCAGAATACCGATGTTCCGGTCTCCCTGCATTCTTTGTATCATTGTGACTATTGTCCGTGCGGACATGATACTGTCAGCGTCGAGAACAACCATATAGTCATACAGTGAACCCCAGTTTTCAATAAAATCGGCAATGTTGCCTGCCTTGCGCGCCGTGTTCTTCGTCCTGTTGCGGTACCACACCTGCATAGTACCGGACAGCCGCTTCCTCAGGCGGACATACATCTCCTGCTCTTTTTCCAGTACCGTCTGCTTCGTCGAATCCGAAAGAATCACAATATCGAAACACGACGCAAATCCGGTACGGCACAAATCGCGCGCCATAGCTTCCATAGCGGCAAGACTGCGGGTAACGTCTTCGTTGTACAGCGGCATGACGAGCGCCGTTCGTGATCCGGAAACGGTATCCTCTTTCCACGACCGGCGCTTATGCACCGCGCAGAAACCTATCACGGCCGACGAAGCGGAAAATGAAATCCAGCAGAGCGTCAGCGCAAAAAATACGAAAAAAACGATGTATGAAAATTCATTCACGGCCGGCCCCAACAGAAAATACAGCGCGCTGCATCCGCCGGCGGTAAGGAGACATGTCATGACGATCAGTACGAACCGCGCGGCGGCCGTACCGGCAGGAACCGAAAACTGACATTTTTTCCCGGTGTATTCAGTAAGTTTCTGGACGGGCATACTGATTCCCCTGTTGAAAGGCATTGTGTTGTATTTCATCTGCGCTCACTCCAGCGGTACAGCCACGTTTCCGACACAGGTTTTCCTTTGTAAGTCAGGCGCGCACGCAGTTCGGCTCCGCCCGCCGTTCCCGGATGCAGTTCAAAAGCCAGTCGTACTCCGCCCGTCACCGGATTTTGTTCCAGATGCGCTCCCGAAATAACTCCGTCGGAAGTCTGAACATCAATACCGATATCGTTCAAATCCGCAGGCAGAACACCGGCTTCGTCCGAAAAGTCCACAGCGTACACACGGTACGATTTTTTTCCGTATGCGGGAGAACCCGACCGCGTCCCCGACACAACGGCAAGTTTCCGCGGCTCTTCCTTTTGTGAAAAATACAGTGTGTAATTGAAAGCTGCCGACTTCTCTTTTGAGATATTCGCTTTCACTTTCCAGAACGCAACTATGTTGTCGTCCGTATCTCTGTCGGACGGTATTTCAATCAGATCGGCGCTTCCCTCGGGCCAGTCGTCACCCGGTACGACCCATGCGGAAGGCCGTTTTTCATACTGCGCTTCAAAATCCTCGTATGCGTCCGCCGTCCTTGCACGCTGCAAAAGACCGAACAGCTGCGGCGTTTCCGAGGTAAAACTCGCATACGACACCTGTTCCGGATTCATAAGCTGCCGCCATATCACTTCCCCCGACTTAAGCACCGCATAAAATCCGTCAGAATCGTGAGAGCCGCTCCGGAAGTCGTCCGCAAAACTGCGGTTCGACTCGTCAAAGTAAAACATGGAAGTAAGAGGCGCAACCCCGATGCCCTGTATATCCCTGCGGGCGAAAACGACAGCCTGCACCTGTACGGCAGTCGCATCACCCGGCGTCACCGTAAACTGATACGCTCCCGTCACCGAATCACTGTCCATAAGCGCGTAAATCACGAGCGACGTATCGCCCGCATCCGGTTTACGTATCCAGAACGACGTAAAGACCGGGAATTCCTCCGGCTTGCCGTTCTCCGGCTGTATGTACAACCCGCGGGCAGAAAGTCCGTAAGAGCTGTTCCGTGAAGCAGCTCTGAAATAAGAAGCCCCCTGGAACACAAGAAATTCATCCCAGACGCCGCGTTCGTTCAGCTGATTCCGTATGCGGAATCCTGAAAGCGGAATTCGGGAAGAGCCCGAAAGCTTCTTTCCCGAATCGTTTATAAACATGTCCTCATCAGCATGAAATTCCGAAGCCGTGCCTTTCTCTATGAGAAAAATGCGGACGGGCGTCGTAAACAAAAAACCGGCGGGAAAAACATCCAGCCGGAACGGGCTGTCGGACGCGGCCCAGACAGCCTTTGAAGAATCAAACCGTATATTACGGTACTGGTCATACGTAAGTTGAGAAAATGCAGACTGCTGCTGAACGGAAATCTTTTGATAAGGAACGGAAGCGTTGCTCCGGGCCTGTGCAATCACATCGTTAAAGCTGAAATCAGACGGCTGTGCGTAAACCGCAGCCTGCAGCATCAGGCAGAACAATATTCCTGACTGTCGTTTCATACCGAATACCTCCTGTTGGAGTTTCAGTATAAAAAGCGTGTACAAAGAAACTGACCAGAAATTGTCAAGGAAATGTCAAGAAATATAAAAAACCTGTTATATGATTTTACATTTTCGGATCAGATTGTTTACAGACTCGGCGGACAGGCAGGCGGCATCTGTATTGTAATTCCTGATTTTGCCGCCGTGTATATCCCCTGAAAAATCCGCCCCGCGGCTGCATTTACTGCTGCTTCAGCTGGCTGTTCAGTTTCGTAATTGCGGCGATGATGTTCGTAGAGTAATCGAGCAGCTTGTCGAATTTATTTTCAAGTTCCTTAGGATCGAGCGATTTTGAGGATCCGATAATATCGCGTACGAGCGCGTGCATTTTCTCGTGGTCGGAAACAAGCTGCGAGAAACTGCTGTCGCCGCGGAACCTGTCCGCTTCGTTTCCCGCAATCCACTTTCCAAGCTGGCAGGACGTGTGGTCTCCCAGAACCGCCGCATCGATGTTCAGCTTTCCGTCGAGGACACCGCGCACTTTGATTATCCACAGCAGGTGCTGAATGATAATCGGCACTGCATCGAATCCGTTCCCTGCTGATTTTTCCCCGAATTCAAAATCCTGAAATTTCTGAATACGGGTAACGGCGTCTTCATACTTCAAGAAAACGTCGGAAATTCCAAGAAAGGTCATATTGAGATTCTGGGCAACAGCGGCAATCTGTTCCGTCTCGGCAGAACTTTCCTTACTTGCACCCACGATTTCCTGAATCGATTTTCGTATGCTCCCGGAACTTTCCGCTATTTCGCCGGAACCGCCCTCGATGGACGAGGTAATATCCTTAAGATTCTGCGTAGCTTTTACAATTTCACTGCTTCCTGCAGCCAGTTCCGATGCGGCCTGTTTTATTTCACCGAACGCCTCGGTTATATTTTCGGATTCCTGCGTGATGTTGCCGTAATTTTTAAGATTGACGGAACTGAATTCCTGAACGTTTTTAATATTATTAACGATGTCCTTTAACGTCGTCGAGATGAGTTTCGCATTCTGAGCCGTCGATTCCGCAAGCTTCCGTATTTCATCGGCTACGACGGCAAATCCCTTGCCGGCTTCTCCCGCATGGGCGGCCTCTATTGCGGCGTTCATGGAAAGCAGATTCGTCTGGGACGCAATAGTGTCAATCATCTGATTTATTTCCTGAACGGAATCGATATTATTGTTAATGGCATCTATTACCCGGCTCATTTCCTCCATATGGCCTCTGCCTTCCTGCGTCAGTTTCATAAGCTGAGCGGCAGTCTCCTGCTTTTTCTCCGTAATAGTACTGACGTTGCGGATGGAAGCATCCATCTCCTCTATCGCTGCCGACGTCTGTACGACGGAATCGGATTGCGTTTCTATCTGATGTTCGAAGCTGATTATAGTCTGCGTAATCTGTTCTATAGCCGCCATACTTCCGAGAATTTCGTTGTTCAGATTTTCTATTCTTTCGTTAATAGTGTGAACGCTTCCGTTTATTCTGGTCGCGGTGTAAATGGAATCCTTCATCTGCTGGGTAAACGACAGGGAATACTGGCGTCCCTCGTTGATCAGCTTTCTTGTTCCGGTACGCGACGCCTGACAGGCGTTCATATGACGGTCAAGCATTTCGACGGCATCTTTCTCCGACCTCCGGGAATCGGACGCGGAAAAAAGCCGGGAAAAGACCACTTTTTCAAATCCGCCGCACGTCTGCTCCACCTGACGCCTGTACAGAAGAAACAGCACCAGATTGACAGCGCCTGCAGCGACGACCAGTACGACGACGGGAATACGGGTCGGGACCAGAATGACCGAAGCGCCTACGGCACAGAGCGTAATCCCCTGTACGGAAACAACGGCAGCCGTAAAAAAATTTTTTTTCATAGGAAATCCTTATATGAGTACAGCGCAGAATATCATATTTTTCCTTGTATGGAAACCGGATAAAATGCGGGTGTTCCCGTATTTTTAACGTTATACTTTTTATAGATTTCCTCATTTTACATATTTTCCCTTTTGACAGAGATTCCGGGAAAATATATACTTTGCCGGGTAAAATCCCGGAGTGTTAAAGACAGGATAAAAAATGACTGATATATCAAACAAAGAAAACACGGACAGCGATTCCCGCGGCGCGGCCGTTCTGGGAACAGGCAGGATTCTGCCGCTCATTGTTAAATTTTCGGTTCCGGCGGTCGTAGGCATGCTTGTCGGTTCGTTGTATAACATCGTCGACCAGATATTCATCGGTCAGAAAATCGGCGTGCTCGGCAACGCGGCGACGAACGTGGCGTTCCCGCTCGTAACCATATGCATGGCCGTCGCACTGCTCATCGGCATCGGTACTGCGACGAACTTCAGCCTGGAACTCGGCCGCGGCAACAAAGAAAAAGCCGCATTTTTCGCCGGCAACGGCATCGCGCTCAACGTTTTGTGCGGACTCGTCATAGCCGCTCTTGCGAGAATTTTCATTATACCTCTGCTTCACCTCTTCGGCGCAACGGGCGCCGTGTTTCCCTACGCAAAAACGTACACCGCGATAACAATCGCCGGCATTCCGTTCCTGCTGTTCGGAACGGCCGGAAATCATCTTGTCCGCGCCGACGGCTCTCCTTCAACGTCCATGTTCATCATGCTTGCGGGCGCAGTCGCCAACATTTTTCTGGACGCGCTGTTCATGTACGGATTCGACTGGGGTATTGCCGGCGCCGCATGGGCAACAGTCATAAGCCAGATGCTGTCCGCACTGCTGCTCGCCGTCTATTTTTTTCATATTAAAAGCGTCAGGCTGACCCGCACGAACTTCAGACTTTCTTTCAAATACGTAAGATTCATCAGTTATATGGGTTTCGCAGCCGCAATAAATCAGCTGGCAATAGCGTTGTTTCAGATTGTCATGAACAACGTACTCGTCTACTACGGCGCAAAATCAGTCTACGGAAGCGACATTCCCCTCGCCAGCGTCGGCGTCATTACGAAAGTAAATATGCTGCTGATGGGGATCGTCATCGGTATTTCACAGGGATGCCAGCCGATATTCGGATTCAATTACGGAGCCGGAAAATATCACCGTGTAAAGCACGCCTATAAGGACGCAGCCGTCATTGCAACGGTGATTTCCGTCGCTGCGTGGATATGCTTCCTGCTCTTTCCGCGGCAGATCACCGCTCTGTTCGGAACGGGGAACGAACTTTATTTCCATTTCGCCGAACAGTATTTCCGCATCTTTATGATACTCACGTTCCTTAACGGCATTCAACCGCTGACGTCGAATTTTTTCGCCTCAATCGGAAAGGCAAAACTGGGAGCGGCCATGTCGCTTACCCGTCAGGTGATTTTTCTTATACCGCTTATCGTGATTCTTCCGATTTTCTTCGGAATCGACGGTGTTTTGTACGCAGGTCCGGCTGCAGACTGCGCTGCCTTTATATTCGCGGTGACGTTCGTCTCGCGTGAAATGCGCGCGCTGAGCACATCAGAATAACTGAAAGGAGGCTGCACATGAACATAAAGGAAATTATGGAGTTGCATAATTTTGTAGTTCTGGGAAACACCGTTACTCCGGACCGGTATGCCGCTATGATAAAAAACGGACTTGCAGAACACGGATACACGGTTGCCGGAGTAGGTAAAGAACTTGCGTCCATAAACGAAGTCCCGTTCGACATCGACGTCATAGATCTGTGCATCAATCCGAAAGAAGGGCTCAGGCTGCTTCAGGAAAATACAAAGCCGTTCAAACAAATCGTTATCCAGCCGGGAGCTTCAGACGAAAAATTACTCGACTGGCTGAACGGGCAAAAAATACCGTATATAGACGGATGCCTTCTCACAGGCCTGTCGATATACGGCGGGACAAAAGTTAATTGATACACTGCAGGAAATCACCTGTTTCTGATGGTGCAGACAGGATTGTGTACACGGATCGGTCTGTAACAAACAATCAGTAAGTGGTAGTATAGTGTGCCATGGAATATCTCTTTCTGGTTATAACGACTTCCATATGGGGAAGCCTGTATGTTGTTACGAAGATTGCCCTTGCAGAGATACCGCCGGTAACAATGCTTATGCTGCGGTATGCAATTGCATCCATAGCATTCGGTATTCTCCTTGCAGTCACAAAAAGGAAAATAAATTTTAAAAAGAAGGACATCGGAAGCATACTGTTCATCGGCATAGTCGGCTATTTCCTCGGAGTTGCCGCACAGGTTGTCGGAACAAAATACGGGGGAGCATCACTCGCCTCCCTCGTCAATGCGCTCAATCCGGTCTTCATTACTATTTTCGCGGCAGTATATCTCAAAGAACGGATAGGTCCGGCCAGAATACTGTCGATTCTCCTGGGACTTGCAGGCGTATATATCATTATTGCGGGCGCGCGCGGAGTGGAATTGAAACTGGGAGTCGTTTTCTCCATAGTTTCCGTCATTCTCTGGTCGTTGTCGTCGGTTCTGGTAAAGAAAATCTCGACAGAATACGACCCGCTTGCCGTTACCGCCGCCGCTTTATGGATTGCGACAGCTTTCAGCATCCCGTGCAGCATCATAGAACTCGCACATACGGCACAGTATAATCTGTTCTCTCCAGTTTCAATAGGATGCATACTGTATCTGGGAATCATCGGAACGGCGGTGCCGAATCTGCTGTGGAATCTGAGTCTTTCGCGCCTGGACGCCAGCATCTGTTCGCTGTTCTATCCCGTCCAGCCGCTCGTATCGGTTCTTTTAGGCGGGCTGCTTCTCGGTGAAAAAATGACGGTGTCTTTCTGGATCGGAGCCGCGCTCATAATTTCCGGTCTGTTTCTTTCAATAGCGGGAGGACGTAAACACAAAAAATAACCGTTGTTTACTCGATGCCGAAATTTCTATAGAATGACTATATCATTATAGAATATATCCGGAGGGTTGTTTATGCCGATGATTAATGTAAAATGTTCGTGCGATATTCCGCAGCCGGTGCTGAAAGAACTGTCCTCGATTGCCGCGGACATAATCGGAAAACCGCTGCAGTATGTTATGGCGGCAGGAAGCCGCACAGACATCATCCTGGCCGGCTCCGCAGAGCCCGCCGCGTTCGTCGAAGTAAAAAGCATCGGCGGACTCACGTCGGAAGTGAACAGAAATCTTTCGCAAAAGATTTGTGCGCTGCTCGAAAAGGAGCTGCACATTCCGGCCGAGCGCACATATATTACATTCCAGTCATTCACAGCTGATTCATGGGGATGGAACGGTTCTACGTTCGGTTGAAAATCCTGATGCCCCAAGAAAGTGATATCAGGTCTTTATAGATTGACATGAAACCTTATCTAAAATTTTTAATCAGCAGAGCAGAACTGCTCATCCTTTCGGCACTCACAGGCGTACTTACCGGTATAGCCTGTATCGTATTCGGGCGCGTGCTTATTCTTGCGGGCGATTTCAGAAATTCCCATTTCTTTCAGCTCGTTCCGTTCCTCGGCGTCGCCGGCTTTGCAATCGCTGCCGTGTACCGGAAGTGGGGCGGCGAAAGCATAAAAGGCATGACGCTGGTATTTGAAACCGAATGGAACAGAAAGAAAAGAATTCCCCGCCGTACTATTCCGCTTATTATCGTCTCCACCTGGCTCACGCACCTGTTCGGGGGAAGCGCCGGAAGGGAAAGCGTCGGCGTGCAGGTCGGTGCCGATATCGGCTTTAATCTCGGCAGGCAGGTGCATAATCTGCAGTTCAGCAGAACACTGCTGATGGCGGGTATCGCAGCGGGATTCTCCGGGTTATTCGGAACACCGCTTGCTGCGGTTTTCTTCGCACTTGAAGTTATTGTTGCGGGCGTGCTGAACTATGAAGCGCTTATTCCCGCAACGGTTGCCGCACTTGCAGCGTCTGCAGTAGCGCAGGCGGGAGGACTTAAACCAGAACGGTTCCCACTTGCCGTGCAATTGTCGTACACGCCTGTTACCTACGTAAAACTCGTGGTGCTCGCCCTTATTTTCAGTCTTGTCGGACAGCTGTTTTCCTGGTCGCTGAAAAAATTCAGAGGCATATTCCAAAATCTGCTTGACGACACCCGGTTAAGAACATTGTATGCCGGGTTCTTCATCAGTCTGTCTTCAATACTGCTCTTTCAGGGACGCTATTCCGGCCTCGGCGACAATCTTGTCGAAGCTGCTTTCGACGGAGGCACAATTTATGCCTTCGACTGGATTCTTAAACTGCTGCTTACCGTTATTACGCTCTCAGCCGGCTTTCAGGGCGGAGAACTTATGCCTCTTTTCGCAATCGGTGCACCTCTCGGGTTTATCCTCGGCGCACCTCTCGGACTTCCTCCGACATTCTGCGCAGCGCTCGGATACGTGGCCGTATTCGCAGGAGCAACAAACACGTTCCTCTGTCCGTTCATACTCGGATGCGAGGTTTTCGGGTATGATTATATGTTCGTTTTCTTTCTGGTATGCGGAATTTCACGCATTATGAACGGAAACCGCAGCATCTACGTCTACCAGAAACACGTCGTCTGGGATCCAGGCAGCATACTGAAATAAACATAAGGATAATCCGTCACATGAAATCACGCCTTCAGCAGACTCCGGTCGTCGTCACACTTGCGCTCATATGCTGCGCGTTATGGGGAAGCGCGTTTCCGGTTATTAAAATCGGATATACAATGTTTGCTGTTGCCCGCGCGGACACATCAACCCAGATTCTTTTCGCCGGAAGCAGATTCTTTTTCGCGGGGCTTATTTCCATCGTAATCGGCAGCATCGTTTCAAGGAAAATTCTTGTACCGAAGTCGCTCCCCTCGCTTCTCCGTATCGTCTGCCTTTCTCTCATGCAGACAATCATCCAGTATGTGTTTTTCTACATTTCGCTCGCCCATATGACAGGCGTAAAAGGTGCAATTCTCGAAAGCCTTAATATTTTCTTTTCAATAATTACAGCATCGCTGCTCTTTCGCATGGAAAAACTTTCCGCACGAAAGATTGCCGGATGTCTCACCGGTTTTGCCGGTATAATTCTGGTAAATCTCGCAGGCTTGGGGACGGCACAGAATTTTGATATGCAATTCACGTTGACGGGTGAGGGATTCATGATTCTTTCAACTGTCGGCGCGGCTTTCGCCTCCGTACTGCTGCGCCTCTTTTCACGGTACGATAATCCGATCCTCCTGTCAGGCTGGCAGTTCGTAATCGGCGGCGCAGTAATGGCCGCGGCGGGATACTGCACCGGAGGACGGCTGACTTTCAGCTCGGCACAGTCGGGACTCCTGCTGCTCTATCTCTCGCTTCTTTCGGCGACGGCCTATTCGCTGTGGTCGATTCTGCTGAAATATAACGACGTTTCCCGTGTAACGATTTTCGGATTCATGAATCCGGTTTTCGGCGTCGTTCTGTCGGCTCTGCTGCTCGGAGAAGGACAGACGCTCGCCGACTGGAAAGTTCCGGCGGCGCTCGTTCTTGTCTGTGCGGGAATCATATTCGTAAACGGAAAACGGGCGCATAAATAATAATATCCTGCTTCTTACGCCGGCAGACAGCCTGATTTATGTATTTTATACTCCGCCAGCGTTATTTTCTTTCCGTTGCTGTCAGTCACCACGCCGGTCTTTCGGAATCCGTTCCCGTAATACAGCTTCTTCAAATATTCCCTCTCTTCCTCAAAATCCAGTCTGATATATTCCTTTCCGTTCCGGACACCGTATGCCTGCACCCACTGCAATATCACACCTGACAATCCCTGTCCGCCGAATTTTTCATCAATCACGAATTTATGAAAATAATACGCACGTTCCTTCCTGCCGGGCCAGTACCGTTCATCATATTCGATAAGCAGGAACCCGCCGAAAGGTCTGCCGTCCGCATATCCGATAAAATACCCGGGATTTCCGTATTTTTCATTCAGCGAATCGAGAGAAAATTGTTCAGGATTCCACATAGGATTATTTATTTCTTTCAGATATGCGGTACGCCGCAGCCACATACTGATAAGCAGTTCTTTCTCAGAATCATCTGCCTTGTGAATGTCAATCAGTCGTTCCATAAATATCCGCCTCGCAACAATCATTTTAACGGACGGAACTGATTTAGTCACGCCGGACAGACTGTCTGCAGCTCCGAATGCTGCGCCCTGAATTCGGTCGGCGTACATCCCTTATACTGCGAAAATATTTCCGTATAATAACTCGGGCTGTTGAAACCGCACGAGTACGAAATGTCGGTTACGCTGAGCGTCGTGTCGAGCAGCAGATTCATGCTCACTTCAAGGCGGTAGGAATTAAGAAAGTCATTCGGCGTCTTGTTAAAATACCGTCTGAATATTCTGCAGCAGCTGCTCCGGCAGACGGATCCGGCGGCGGCAATATCGTCGAGCGTTATGCGGGACATGTAGTTCGCATAGACGAAACGCACCATGAGTTTCTGGACAGCAATATATTTATCAGTCTTTTTTCCCTGATATACAGAATACGCTTTCAGAAGATCGAACCATTCTGCCCAGAAAATCTGCAGCTCGCTCAGTATAGCAAGTTCGAATCCCGGTTTCTGCGTTTCATTCAAACGAAAAATCCTGTCGAAGAGCTTTATGATTTTTTCCGCAGGTTCCTCCGCCGACGAAAGATAATAATACGGGACTGAAACGTTTTCTATGATCGGATCGACATACTTGTGCAGCAGTTCCTGATTCGAAATAAGCAGCTGCGGTTTGAATGCAATGCAGTAAAATTCGTTGTCGGTTCCGTCGTCGGAAAAACCGTAATGCATCTGCCGGGAATTAATAAGCAGACCGTCGTGTTCGTGTATCATGATTTTTTTCCCGTTCACATTATACGCCATATGACCCTTTTTCATACCGATATATTCGACGTCGTCGTGCCAGTGGCAGAGGGCTGAAAGATGCGGATACAGAAATATCCGTCCCTTTCTGATATACAGAGGAACCGCAGGGTTGTTGTAGTGCAGGATTTCAGAAGCATCCTTCATAATATTCAGATTTATCATAGTATCTCCCATAATATACAATTATAACAGATTGAGCGCTATATCCTATATTTTTAGGGCACAAAATACCCGATTGTTATAGTATTTGCGCCGAAACTGATAGCGCCCGGAATCCGACGGTATTATAGTTACAAAAGGAGGATATCGATGGAAAATACGAACGGCAACAGTATGGAATCTTCTGCAGTTGCGGAACGGATTGAAGCACTTTTGAAACGCATGAGCCTGGACGAAAAGGCAGGTCAGCTTGTTCAGATAAGCGGGGCACCGTGGACGGCGGGCAGCAAACCGGAGGATGTTATCCGCCAGGGACGGGCAGGTTCAGTACTCTGGTTGAACGATATAAAACGAATCAACGAATTGCAGCGGATCGCGGTGGAGGAAAGTCCTTCGGGTATTCCGCTGCTCTTTGCGCTCGACGTAATCCACGGATACAATACGATTTTTCCGGTTCCTCTGGCGATGGCCTCTTCATGGGACCCGTCCGTTGCGGAACAGTCACAGGCGGCGGCAGCGGTAGAGGCACGTGCTGCCGGATTGCACTGGACGTTCGGCCCCATGCTCGACATTGCGCGCGACGCACGCTGGGGACGCATCGTCGAAGGCGCGGGAGAAGATCCCTTCCTTGGTGCCGCGATGGCCGCCGCTCAGGTTAAGGGATTTCAGGGAACTGATATTTCCGATCCCGAACGAATCATCGCCTGCGCGAAGCATTTTGCGGGATACGGCGCTGCCGACGGCGGACGCGATTACGATCCGGTATTCCTGCCCGAGGCACAGCTGCGCAACGTTTATTTTCCTCCGTTTCTCGCGGCGCTCAAAGCCGGCGTCGGCACATTCATGAGCGCATATATGGATTTGAACAATGTTCCCGCATGCGCAAACGGCTGGCTGCTGCGCGACGTATTGCGCAAAGAGTGGAACTTCAAAGGCTTTGTCGTCAGCGATGCATTCTCCGTCGGAAGTCTTGTCACGCAGGGCCACGCACGCGACCGGAAGGACGCCGCGCTGCGTTCGTTCCGGGCCGGATTGAACATGGATATGGCTTCGAACACGTACCTTGAAAATATTCCCGATCTGGTGAGGAGCGGAGAAATCCCGGAAGAGGAACTCGACGGAATGGTCCGTTCTGTCCTGACTCTCAAGATACGGGCGGGACTGTTCGAACATCCGTATACCGACGAAACGCTCCTTGAAAAAGTATCCGCACGCCCCGGTCAGCGGAACCTCGCAAGAACAGCAGCCGGACGTTCAATGGTTCTGCTGCGGAACGAGGGCGGTCTCCTGCCTCTTTCCAAAAAGCTGAAAAACATAGCCGTTATCGGTCCTCTTGCCGATTCCTCCGAAGCGACGGAAGGACCGTGGATGGTCTTCGGCCACAAACCGGCGGCAGCCACCGTCTTCGAAGGGATTTCCGCAAAGCTTCCCGACGCAAACATCGTCTGCGCTCCAGGTCCCGAAATCTACCGGCGGACTCCGCATCCGTTCGGCGAATCCGATACCGCAGAAAAAAAACCGCTTCAGACATCAGAAGAGGCGGAAAGCGCATTCAGGACAGCCGTAGAAACCGCAGAAAAAGCGGAGCTTGTCGTCATGGTGCTCGGCGAAAATGCCGATATGTCCGGGGAATTCGCTTCCTGCGGTTCACTCGACCTGCCCGGACGTCAGGAGGAACTGCTGGAAACAATTTACGCGCTCGGAAAACCCGTCGTCCTCGTACTGCTGAACGGACGGCCGCTGAGCATCAACTGGGCTGCGGAACACATTCCGGCCATACTCGAAGCGTGGGAACCGGGCACCGAAGGCGGCAACGCCGTTGCGGACATTCTCTTCGGCGATACTAATCCGGGAGGGAAACTGCCCGTCTGTTTCCCCCGCAGCGGCAGCCACGCACCGCTTTACTATGCCAGAACATTAACGCATGCTCCGGAAAGCAGCCCTAATTACCGCTCCCGCTACTGGGACAGTCCGACAACTCCGCTATACCCGTTCGGATTCGGCCTGAGCTATACGACGTTTGCAATCGGGAACCTCGCGGTATCGGAAAAACGGATAAAAGTCGGCGGGACCCTCACGGTAACCGTCGACGTACAGAACACCGGAAAAACGACCGGAGACGAAGTCGTACAGCTGTATATCCACCAGAAATGGGGAAAAGATTCACGTCCCATGAGGGAGCTGAAAGGATTCGAGCGCGTCGCGCTTCAGCCCGGAGAAACAAAGAAAGTTACTTTCAAACTCGGTCCCGAAGAACTCCGGTACTGGAGCACCAATGCGGGCCGATGGATTCAGGAATCATCAGCCTTCGATGTCTGGGCCGGCTCAAGTTCGCTTGCGGAGCTTCACAGCGCTTTCGAAGTTTTCGATTAACATACAGGAGATAATACATGGACAACATAACACGCAGAGACGCAGGTCTCCCTTACATTTCGGACGAAGCTGTCTTCAAACAGCAGGCAAAGGCGCGCAGGATCGTGCAGGAACTGAACACCGCCGATTCATCGGATTTTGAACTGCTCTCCGGCATAATAAAAAGACTTATTCCCGACAGCGGCGAAGGAATTTTTATTAATCCTCCGTTCCACTGCGACTACGGATTTCACATCAGGACCGGAAAGAATCTGTTTGTTAATTACAACTGCGTCATACTCGACGTCGCGCAGGTCACCATCGGAGACAACGTCCAGATAGCGCCGAACGTCGCAATATACACGGCGGGACATCCTGTCCATCCCGTGTCGCGCAATTCAAGATACGAGTACGGCATTCCGGTCGTTGTCGGAAACAACGTATGGATAGGCGGAAATGTCGTCATCTGTCCCGGAGTGACAATCGGCGACAATGCAGTCATCGGCGCGGGAAGCGTCGTAACAAAGGATATTCCGGCAGACTCCATCGCAGCGGGCAATCCGTGCAGAGTCATACGTTCCATAACCGAAGCAGATAAAAAACTGTACTACAAAAACCGAGAGTTCGACGACGAGTCATGGAGCGTCATTGAAAAAATGACCGACGGAAACAGCAGTGAAAACATTCTATAAAAAACTGGCAGTTCTCGTACTGCCGATCGCATTCCAGAATTTCATGCTCGCTTTGGTAAGCGCGACCGATGCGGTCATGCTCGGAAAAGTGAGCCAGAATATGCTGTCGGCAGTCTCGCTTGCTTCGCAGATTACGTTCGTGCACAGCCTGTTTCTCGCGGCGCTCACCATAGGCATGACGATACTTGTCGCGCAATACTGGGGAAATGGGGACAGGGTCGCAGTCGAAAAAATTACCGCCCACGTCATGCTTATTTCCGGGAGCATATCGGCTGCTTTTTCCGTTGTATCAACCGTGTTTCCTCAGGCGCTCATGGCCATATTTACTTCCGATGCAGCACTCATACAATTCGGTTCGTCATATCTTCGGACAGTAGGCGTGTCGTATCTGCTCTCGGGAATCTCACAGGTTTATCTCTGCGCAATGAAAAACAGCGGACGGGCGGTCCGGAGTATGATTATCAGTTCCGTAACAGTCATACTGAACATTTTGTTCAACGCTTTGTTAATTTACGGACTTGCGGGTTTCCCTGCTATGGGAATCGCGGGAGCCGCTTCAGCAACAGTGCTCTGCAGATGCATCGAACTGCTCTGGGCATTCGTGGAGTCGCTCGGGAAGGGAAGAATACGTCTCCGCTTTACATACGTCCTCAGGAATGAGAAAAGTCTTACGTCCGGTTTCCGGCGGTACACTGCACCCGTTCTTGCCAACGAACTCGCGTGGGGATGCGGATTTACCATGTATTCGGTGATAATGGGACATCTCGGCTCCGACGCAGTCGCTGCGAATTCGCTGGCAAATATTGTTAAGAATCTGATTGTCTGTTTCTGCCTCGGCATAGGAAACGGCGGCGGCATTATTATCGGGAACGAACTGGGACACAACGATCTCGCACTCGCACGGAAAGACGGAGATACGCTTCTCAGACTTTCCGTTACCGGCGGCATCATAACGGGAATGATTCTGCTTGCGGTTTCCCCGCTCATAGTCCGGATAACAACACTCAGTCCGCAGGCAGAAGTCTATTTCAAAGGGATGAGCATTTTATGCGCGTGTTATCTGGTCGGAAAATCAGTCAATTCGGCGCTTGTCGGCGGAATATTCTGCGCCGGCGGAGATTCAAAATTCGGATTCATCTGCGACAGCATTACTATGTGGCTTGTGACCGTTCCGCTGGGATGCGTAACGGCGTTTATTCTGCACTGGCCCGTCGTCGCCGTTTTTGCCGTCATAAACATGGACGAAGTAATCAAGCTGCCTGCCGTGCTGATTCACTACAAAAAATACAACTGGGTACGGAATCTGACACGGCTTGAACCGGATAAACATATTCAGTCAGAGCGGGAACACAATATTTAAATATATGCTTTAGTAAACAAGTATTTTTATTATTAACATTTTTACAGGGGATAGCAATGGATAAAAAAATATTGGTACTTACAGGCAGTCCCAGAAAAGGCGGAAACAGTGATCTGCTAGCGGATGCATTTATCAAAGGAGCACAACTCGCAGGACATACCGTAATAAAATACGAGACAAGATTAAAGAAAATCAATGGCTGCAGGGTCTGCAACAAGTGTTACTCAAAAGGAGCTGCCTGTGTGTTTGAGGATGATTTTAATACGCTCGCTCCGTTTATCGAACAAAGCGATATGCTTGTTCTTGCAACTCCTATGTACTGGTTTACTTTTCCGGCACAGCTGAAGGCAGCATTGGATAAAATGTATGCATTGCTTATCGGCGGCAGGCAGAGCAACATTAAAGAATGTGTTCTACTTGCGTGTGCCGAAACTGAAAATGAAACTGATTTTGACGGACTCGTTAAAACGTATGAGCTCATCGCATCCTATCAAAAATGGACAGATCGCGCTCATTTACTGATTCCGTCGGTTTCTGAGAAAGGCGATATTCTGCACACAGATGCATTAAAACGGGCGGAAGAACTCGGACGTATTTTTTAACAAAAATATAAGTGACTTAAAACAGGAGGCATACGTATGACAATGAGAGAACGGATCGCGGAGGGGAAATTATTCACCGACGATTGTGAGGGACTGCCGGAGGACAGACTGAATGCAAAACTGCGGATGGCGAAATACAATCAGAGCAGTCCGGCAGATACGGAAGGACGGAGAAAACTACTCGAAGAAATTTTCGGCAGAGAAATAAAAGCGTGGATTGAACCGCCGTTCTATTTCTGTTACGGACGGAATATTGAACTCGGCGATATGTCCTATATCAACTGCAACTGCAGTTTTATAGACGACGGGAAAATAATAATCGGGAAGAACGTCATGTTCGGGCCGGGCTGTACGATAGCGACGGTCGGCCATCCCGTAAATCCGGGATATAGATACCTGATGTATACCGATCCGGTCGTCATAAAAGACAACTGCTGGATAGGGAGCGGCGTCAACATCTGCCCCGGAGTTACGATAGGCGAAAACTGCGTGATCGGAGCGGGAAGCGTCGTAACGAAGGATATTCCCGCAAATTCCGTCGCGGTCGGAAATCCCTGCCGCGTACTCAGGGAAATAAACGAACACGACATGGCCTGCTATTACAAGGATAAACTTATAACGCAGGAAGACCTTGAGGAAGAAAAAAGACTGCGTTCATGATGGACGACACAGAACATAAGGAATCATACGGTTATAAAAAAGGAGTCCATGCAGGAATTTGATTATTATTTTAAGAATGCCGGCGGATTGTACCAGGAACGCATTCCTCTCACATCATTACGGGATTAGTCCATGCCGTTCCGCCTGCTGAATCAACACACTCTATGCGGAGGTATGTTTCTGTCCCCTTCATTCTGTGTTCCGCGTGAATAATTTTTCCGCCCGGCAGATCAGGCAGATATGTACGTCCTACTCCGACCGGCCCTCCGCAGATAAAGTTAATCCGCGCACACGCAGAGCAGTCTATCCACGCAGTGTTGCGGTCTATTCCCCAGTTGTAAATCCCGGGGCCTGACGAAGAATAGAAACAGCCTTTTAACATCGATGAAACTATAGAATCATGCGTCAGCTCGTCTGCCTGCACCATAATATATCCGCCGCACGCATCGTCGAATTCACCTGAATTATGATTATCGTCCGTTGCCGCTCCAAGTATAAACGTATTTTTTCCAAGCATTGTATCCCAGTCGCGGGTATCAGTACCCAAGCTGCATTCGTTTTCCGTATTGTAATTGAACACTTCAAGCGCCCAGAGATTTTTTGTATGCATAAATTCCTCCGGTTCGGCACGCGACCAGACCGGATGATTGTACATAACGAGACAGCCGTGCGAATACAGTTTTTCCGCAAGTCGTTCCGCTTCTTCCGCACCGTTCCATTCTTTATACACAATCCGGGGAATAAGCCGCTGCCTGTGTTTGAACAATCCGCGCGGAGCCGCCGCCTGCATTTCCGACGTCCCCAGAATGCCGTTCATATGATGCAGCTTCTCTATCGATTTGGTCTTAAAATTAATAAAATATACGGACGCCTCTATGCCCGGAATAATAATAAAATCGTCGGTATTGAATTTTTTACGGTAATCGGTATACCGGTCGTGCTCCGTAAAACAGAGGAAATTGTATCCGTATGACTTATACAGTTTCACACTCTGCTCGGGACGCAGCTTTCCGTCGGAATTCGTCGTATGACTGTGAATATTTCCCTTATACCAGTTTCCCGTGTCTTTGAATGCGGTAAAATTCATACGATTTCCTCCTGTCTGTCGTGCGGCAAATATTCTCTGCCGCATGACGCGTACACTTCGTATCTCGCCTCAAAAAAAGCAACAACACTATTAATATATATTAGTACCGTTTATAAAAAAATACCTTATTAATTGTAAGGATATGGTTAATACTGAAATAACTTTTAAACAATTTTATAACATTTTTTCTAATATTTATTCAAGCAACCGGAAACATCCTATAAAAAGTCAGTTTTTAAAATCCGACAGGCCGGTCCGTAAGTTCCACTTACGGACCGGGTACATCACTTCATCTCCATGATGACCGTATAAATCTCGAACGGATGAAGCTGCGCAGTAATATGTCCGCCGGGATGCCGTTCACCCGTCGCATTTTCCATCAGGTCCGCTTCATACCAGCAGACGGCGTGCGCATTGAACGTACAGTCGAGCGCAGTCATGCCGCCGGCGAATTCATGAAAACGCAGTAAAACACTGTTTCCGTCTTCGGTTTTCTTGAACGCGTCGAGCGCCACGTAATCGGAATGCAGTGTAAGCATGCTCCGGTATTCCTCCCGGACAGCACCTTCCGCGGCCGTAAGCGGATTATTAAGATTCCACGCAGCCTGAACGATTCCCGCATCATACCATTCCTTTTGGTGGACGAACAGTGAATACGTAAACCGCTGAAGTCCTTCGTCGGCGGTAGGGTCGGGATATTCCGCAGACTTGAGCAGCGAAAGACGCATCACGTTCTGCTTTACGTCGTATCCGTACTTACAGTCGTTCATAAGCGCAACGCCGAATCCGTGTTCGGAAAGGTCCACCCACTGGTGTGCGGACACCTCGAATTTCGCAAAATCCCAGCTGGTGTTCTGATGCACCGGACGCTCTATGCTTCCGAACTGAATGTCGTAACGAGCTTTTGACGAACGCACGTTCACGGGAAATGCGACTTTTAGCAGCTTGCTGCGTTCGTGCCAGTCGACTGTCGTCTCGAAGTCTATCCGCTTCGTGTCCGCGTATAGCACCATGTCCTGAGTAACCGCCGACTTGTTGTAGGTCCATGCGAACCTGATGCGGAGGCAGCACGGACCGTTTTCAACAACGGACGTACCGCGGAAGTTATCAACAATTTCTTTTTTCAAATCGATTGTCGCTTCGAGTTCCCACGCATCGTATTGGCGGGGCTTGTCCTCGAATATCTCAAGCACGTTTCCCGTTCCGGCAAGCACTTCACGTCCGCTCTGCCTGTCGAAAATGCGGTCGAGGCTGCCCGTTCCGTTCCAGCTCAGCACATACCACGGAGTTTCCGCCGTCGTTCCCTTAACAATAAACGCGGTTTTCGTATCCGCAGTTCTTCCGGGGACGACGCGCAGATCGGTAAACGAAAGCGGCTCCATATCGCGGAGGGACACGCGGCACGTTCCGTCTTCCGCACGCTGGAAGGGAAGTTCCGTTCCCTTATCGTCTTCAACATGGGATGTATCCGGGCAGGCGTGCGGCAGATTAACAATGCCCGTCGTTTTCCATGCGGCGTTGTTGAACACTGTGTACGAATCATTCGTACCGGAAGCAGCGAGCGAATTGAGCGCACTGTCCGTGAGCTCCGAAGCAATTTCGGCCGTTTCCTTATATTCCTTTCCGCAGTCTTCGTATACTTCGTGAATGCACGAACCTGGTATTATATCGTGGAACTGATTCCGCAGGATGAGCTGCCATCCGCGCATAAATGCGTCCGCACCGTAATCGTCCCATCTGCCCGACACGACCGCCGCAAAAGTCTGCAGCATCTCGGCGGTACGGTACGCGAACTCCATCTCCCTGTTGGCCTTTTTGTTCCGCGCCTGCGACGTGTACGTTCCGCGGTGGAATTCAAGATACATCTCGCCGTCCCACACGGGCCGATATGCCGCGTTCGTTTTATCGTTCCACGATTCGTGCAGCTGCTTAAGATACGAAGTGACGTCCGACGTTTTTACCTGCGGCAGCCCCGGAATCTTTTCTATCTGCCGCAGATTCTCGAGCATCGTGCGGTCCACTCCGCCGCCGCCGTCTCCCCAGCCGTAACAGAGCAGCAGGTTCTTCGTCAGGTCCTTGTTCTTGTACTTTTTCCAGATGCCGGCAACCGTCTTCGGCATGATGCTGCCGTTGTATGTGTAGAACTTCGTCGTGTCGTATATGTCGGGCGTCGTGATAAAATGAGTAAGCACTTCTGAACCGTCTATGCCGCGCCACGCGAACGTGTCGTACGGCATCATGTCTATTTCATTCCAGCTGATTTTCGTCGTTACGAATGTGTCGATCCCGGACTTCCTGAGAATCTGGGGCAGCGCCGCGTTATAGCCGAACACGTCGGGCAGCCAGAGAAACGTGTTCTCGTATCCGAATTCCTTCCGGAAAAACCGTTTGCCGTACAGTATCTGCCGTACGAGCGACTCGCCGCCCGTAATGTTGCAGTCGGCTTCCACCCACATGCCTCCGGACGGCTCCCATTTTTTCTCCTTCACGCGCTCCCGTATCTCCGCGTAAATTCCGGGAAAATCAGTCTTAATAAAATCGTATAGCTGCGCCGACGTGTGCATGAACACATATTCGGGATACCGCTCCATGAGGCGATTTACAGTGGAGAACGTGCGCGCGCCTTTCTCATGCGTATGCTTCATTCTCCACAGCCACGCCATGTCTATATGGCTGTGACCAACGCAGCTTATTGTCACATCATTATTGCGCGGCATCTCTTTGAGCGTTTTGTTAAGATAGTCGTCGGCGGCCGCAATCGACGCATAGCAATCAGCGCTTCCCGGATTGGTAAAATCAGTCATGCAGAACGCTTTTGTAAGCGCCTGTTCAAGGTCGGTTTTTATGCTGCTGTCGGAATCGAGTACGCGCGTTGTCTCAATAATATTTTTCGACAGATACCACAGATCGTCCGAAGCTTTATCGAGACAGGCGATGAACGCATCTTTAAACTGATGTTCCTGCACAGCCGGCCTGCCGCCGCCTTCGAGTCCGCTCCACAAACGCAGCGCAATTTCCACCGTCGTTCCCGATTCCGCAAGGTCAAAAAACACTTCGCGGTGATTCGAATCAACGCCCTGATACGGACAGCCGTTCACATACAGCAGCGCCTCGAATCCGGACGTATTGCCGCCGCCCGTTTTCCCGAAGTCGAAATACGTAAGCGCATCGGCGTTTTTCCATTCCGCAGGAAACGAAAGCGTGCCGGTAAGCCACAAATATGTGTCGCGTCCCGACCACAGCTGTCCTTTCTGAAAGACGCCGTCCGGGCCGGGAATGTTCGCCGGTGAAAAATTGACGGTCGAACCGTCGTCGCCGGAATAACTGTCGAACCGGTCTACACTGATCCGGTTTTTATAGCGCAGCTGTTCAAGCACGGCAAACACTGCTTCAATACGCTCAATAGTAAAAAAAGGAAACGACATACATACTCCTATGATAACACTGATTTATTATTTTACTGCACCGTTCAGCGCGTAGCCGGCAGAGGTGAATCGTTTTGTTAAAAGATACAGTGCGGCAATCGGCAGCGTGTACAGCACCGAGAACGCCGCAAGATGACCGTAATTGACCTGATTGAACGAACCGAAAAACTGATAAATAGAAACGGATGCGGGTATCTTGTCAACCGAACTGATGAGAATGTACGGCACAAAAAAATTGCCCCAGCTCCCGGAAAATACGAAAATGAACACGACGAAAATTCCGGGAAGAATAATCGGAGAAATAACGTACCGTATCGTCTGCAGAATTCCTGCACCTTCAAGCCACGCGCATTCTTCAAGCACGACGGGAACCGCATCCATGTAATTTTTCATCATCCAGATACTGTACGGAAGCGCCGTCGCCGCAAGGAAAAAAGCGGTTGAGATGAGCGAATTGCTGATTTTCAGTTTGAAGAACACCATGTACACCGGAACCATGATCGCCGTTATCGGGAGACCGGTCAGAAACAGTATTGAATACATTATCTTTTTTTTGTTCTTCAGATTGTACCGCGACAGCGGGTATGCGGCGAGCAGCGCAAGCGCGGTCACGACGCATGCGGAAAGCGAGGCGATAATAAAGCTGTTCAGAAACGACTGAATATTTCCGTCTTTCCCCAGAACGGCGGCGTAATTTCCGATCGTCCATTTTTCCGGAATCCTGATTGCGAAATTTGCGTCCGCGTCGAACGAAGAAAAAACAAGCCACAGCATCGGCCAAAAAAAGAGAACGGCGGTGAGCAGCAATACTAAATCAGTCATATTTTTTTTCAGATGTTTATTCATATCTGTCCTCCGCTTAAAAATCCCTGCCCAGTTTTTTAACATAAACAATGCTCAGTATCATGCCGAATGCCAGCATCACGATTGCCATCGCCGTACCGTATCCTATCTGGTACGCCGCGAACGCCTTGTCGTACATGTATATGGGAAGCGTCGTCGTTTTGAATCCCGGTCCGCCGCCGGTAAGCGCGTAAATCAGGCCGAATAATCCGAGTGTCTGAAGCGAGATGAGAATCGTATTCGTCATAATCGAACCCGAAATCATCGGCAGCGTTATCCGCGATAAAATCTGTCCGCCCGTCGCTCCGTCGATGACGGCCGCTTCCTTTACGCTCGAATCAACTGATTTGAGGGCCGCCTGAAACATCAGCATGGAAAAGGCCGTTCCGCGCCAGATGTTCGTAAAAATAACGGAGAGCATCGCGTGGTCGTACAGCCACGCGACGGGCTTCAAATGCAGCATCTGCAGAAAATTGTTAAGCGAACCGTTCGGGTTAAGAAACGCGAAGAAGATAAACGAAACGACGACTTCGGGAGTAACCCATGAAATGAGCACCACGAGACCCGTTATGTGTGCGACGTGCCGGTCCGCGTCTTCGCACAGCTGGGCGAGAAAAAATCCCAGAACCTGCTGGCCGATAATCGCGGAGAACACAAGGAAAACAATCGTGTTGAGCAGCGAAAGATAAAAATCTTTGTCCCGGAACATGACAATGTAATTTTCAAGTCCGACAAATGACCAGTTCTTCGACTTTATTCCGACGAGCATCTTGTCGGTAAAAGAATAGAACACAGCCAGCAGTACCGGCCCCGCGTAAAAAAGCAGTATAAGAAAAACCGCAGGAAAAATCATCAGCCGGGCTTTTTTTACCTGATTAGAATACAGCATTCCGAACATACCCCCGAAAGAAAAACAGAGCGGACCGTCCCGAAAGTCTCACCTGCAGAACGGCCGGCGATGTTTTTCTGATATTTCCAAAATAAAATTTTCCGCCGCTACTTTTCGATGTAGTTTCCCTTTCCCGCAATCTTCCTGACGTTTGTGCTGTAAACGTCCGCAGCCTCCGCCGCCGTTTTCTGTCCGGAAATAACAGATTCGACGGCCGTCTGAATTTCGATCGACACGCTCGGATAGCCGTCGACTGCCGGACGGAAATGCGTCCATGCGATGTACGGAGTCATTGCCGTACGATAATAATTAAGCTGCGTATAACGGGGATCGGAACCGACGTCGGAACGCACAGTCATATCGCCGCCCTTTGTCGTGAAAAACACCATGTTCTCCCTGTTTACCGCAAGTTCGACGAACCGCAGCGCAATGTCTTTATGACTTGAAAGTTTTGAAACGGCAAGCGTCCAGCCGCCGCTCATTGACGTGTTTCCCGTTCCGTTCTGATTCGGCATCGGAACAACTTTAATAACGTCCTGCACTTTATCTGCGCCGAGCGCGTTGATCCAGTCGGCCGCCTTCCAGACACCGTCGAGCAGAATACCGACGTCGCTGCCTTTTGCAAATTTTTCAGGCAGCACCTGCCAGCCGTTCGCGTCAAGCATCGTAGCCAGATCCATGTTCGAATAGATGCCCATATCCCTGAGCGACTGGATAAATTTCAGCGAGGCGGTAAAGCCCTTCGATTTTGTTACCCACTTGCCGTTCTCATAAAGCCAGTCGTTCGTTCCGGAGAGCAGCATTTCAAACGTCTGCATGCTTGTTCCTTCTCCCTGCGCCTTTGAGCCGTTCATCCAGATCGGATAAGGAACGCCCGCAGCATGGAGCTTTTTTACCGCGTCGAGAATATCGGTCCACGACTTCGGTTCCCACGGCGTTTTGATTCCCGCTTTTGCAAGCGTTTTTGCATTGTAATACAGACCGCGCGTGTCCGTCGTATACGGAACGGCATATACTTTTCCGCCGATTGTCTGACTTGCACGGATACTCTCAGGATACTGCGTCTTCCAGTCGGCCCAATTCGATACGTCGAGCGGTGCAAGGCAGTCGGAACCGACGAGCGACGCAACAAGGAAACTGTCCGTCACCATGACATCCACGCTGTTGTCAGTCTGCAGCGTAAGCGCCGTCTTCGTATTGTAATCGGCTTCAGTACTCGGCAGACACACAAGTTTTACCGTCACATCAGGATTTGCGGCTTCGAACTGCGTTTTCGCCTGTTCAAGCCACGGCGTATATCCGGTGACTTCCTTGTACATAACGTTGAGCGTTACTTTTTTCCCCGATTTTTTGCTGCTTTTGGCAAAAACAGAACTGCCGGCAAGGCAGAGTCCCAATACTACTGCAATCGTTTTTTTCAACATCGTTCCTCCTATCAGCGGGATTTGTCCGTACTGTATTTAAATTGATATATCAATTGCAACTCAAGTATAGTGCCAAATAGCCGTATGTCAAGAAAAAAATGCTGATAATGAGGAAATTGCAAGTTATTGATATATCAATTAGAAATTTTTGCGACCGTTTCGCGTTCGACAAGCGAAACAGGAAGTACTGTCCGGGTATAGTCAAGCTTTCCCGTCGTCCTGGAACTGCAGATAAGAGCTCCCGCGGTCCGTCCCATCTGAACAAAATCCTGTCTTACCGAAGTAAGCGGCGGACGGATATATTCCGCCATTTCGGAATTGTCGAATCCGACGATTGACAGCTGTTCGGGAATCGCAACACCCATGTCGCAGGAAGCATGGATTATGGACGTGGCAATTATGTCGTTCGCGGCACAGACGGCAGTAACTCCCTGCGCGAGCAGCTTCCGAATGATTTCCGTATACACCTTTTTGTTGTAGGTGCGCGGATATTCACTTGTCCAGCCGCCCTGCACAATCAGGTTCATGTCCACTTTTATGTCGTGTGCCTGCAGCGCCGCGCAGTAGCCGAAATACCGGTCGCGGATGGACGTCGCCGCTTCAAAAGGAATGTCGGAAATAAATGCGATGGTCCGATGTCCGTTGGCGATGAGGTATTCGGCAGACAGCTCTCCGCCTTTTTTATTATCGCTTATGACGCTGCTCACGGGCACGCACTCGAAATATTTATCAATCGTCACGATCGGGAAATGCTCCGTTGCGAGCATATTCAAAACTGCAACGTTTTCGACATCGGAAAACGGATAGTAGATGATTCCGGCTATGTTCTGCCGGTAAAGTTCCTGCAGAAGAGCGCTGACTTCCTCCTGGGATTTTACATTGGTATACAGTTTCAGCGAAAGGTCGTTTTCCTGAACGACGGAGGAAGTTCCGCGGATTGTTGCGGCAAAACTGCCGGAGGAAACATACTGGGGCATGATCACCGCGACGTAATTTCCCGCAGCCGGATTTTTACGATATTTGAACGCATCGGAAACATAACTGCCGCTCCCCTGCTTCCGGTAAATATATCCTTCGTTTTTGAGTTCTTCCAGCGCGCGTTTGGAAGTAATGCGGCTTACCTGGTACTGCTCTGCAAGTTCGAATTCGGTAGGAATGCGGTCGTTCAGCGCATAGGTGTTGTCGATTATCTTCTCTTGAATATCTGCAATAATTTTTTCATAGAGGTTTTCTTTCTTCATATTCAAATATCACACTGATTTATAGAATACAAAAAAGAATCTTTTTCCGCAACTGACAAATTCAGACTTTTTTTATTTCGTCCCGGCAGGTATGAACCGGCGGGAACCGGTTTATACCTGCACTTACTTTTTATTTCAAAAATGACTTGTCGAATCTGAACAGCCAGAACTTTCCGGATTCGCCGTTCGAAACGGCGGAGATCGTCGTGCCGTACTTACAAACTTCCGCCGTTAGAGGCAATCACGCCGCGGTACCATAATCCGGAGTCCTTTATAGTCCGCTGCTGCGTCGAATAGTCCACGTGAATCAGGCCGAAGCGTTCTCCGAATCCTTCCGACCATTCGTAATTATCCATCACCGACCATGCGAAATATCCTGCAACAGGAGTCCCGTCGCTTATCGCTTTGCGGAGTTCAAGCAGATACCGGTGCATGAAATCGATACGCTGCGGATCGTGGACCTTGCCGTCAAGCGCGATCCAGTCGGCCATGGACAGCCCGTTCTCGGTGATAATCACCGGCAGTCCGTACCGCCCGTATAAAAAATCAGGCATGTACCTGAGTATCTCCGGCGTCACTTCCCATTTGAACGCGGTCTGATTGAACCCGGGCTTTCTCGGAAGGCATACGGATTTCCCAGCCGCTCCGGCCTGTACGGCCGTTCCCTGATACAGATTGCATCCGAGAAAATCGAGCTGACTGCGTAATGCCGTCATATTGTCTTCCCGCAGCAGGTCCTCGGGAAAATCGGCTTTAAACGCGTCGATGCCGTCTTCGGGATATTTTCCCAGAATGATGGGATCGAGCCACCACGTCGTCGCCCACAGGTTTTTCTCCGCGGCCGAAAAAGCCTGTGTGCGGGCCGCGTCGACATCAGCTTTCGAATCGGAGGCAGGATAAAATGCGGAAGGATTCGTCGCAATGCCGACGAGCGGTATCTTTACGGCATACGCCCTGATTGTCCCGACCGCAAGGCTGTGGGCCTTCAGTATCGAATTAATAAGATAAAATCCTTCACGCTGAGTCACGTGCAGTTTCGGTGCGCAGTTTCCGTCTATATGGCCGATAATAATATGACACTGCGCTTCGTTCAGCGTCATCCAGTGCGTCACGCGGTCGGAAAGCGCTTCAACGACGACCTTCACGTAATCAGCGAAAATGGACGGCATTTCGGGATTCGCCCATCCGCCGATATCCTGCAGCGCCTGCGGAAGGTCCCAGTGAAAAAGCGTGACGTACGGCTCTATGCCTGCGTTCAGCAGTTCGTCGACAAGATCGCTGTAAAACCGCAATCCCTTCTGATTCACCTTCCCCCTGCCATCGGGAAGCACCCTGCTCCAGCTTACCGAAAAACGGTACGCATTCAGCCCCATCGCTTTCATGAGCGCGACGTCCTCCTTGTACCGGTGGTAATGGTCGCAGGCGACGTTCGCAGTATCAAGATTGCGTATGTTTGTCCGCCCGGTACGCGGATCGGGCCGTGTGTCGTTCGAGTACACGTCCCATATGGAAGCTCCTTTGCCGTCCTCGAATGCGGCGCCTTCTATCTGATACGCGGCCGATGCCGCACCCCATGCGAAATTTTCAGGAAAGTTCATAGTATACCTCGTGTTTTGTAATCATCCTTTCACGGCACCGATCACGATGCCTTTAACAAAATATTTCTGGAAGAACGGATAGACGACGAGCACCGGAAGCGCGCCGATTACCGCCACCGCCATCCGAATCGACGTAGACGGCATTTTCATCGCGGACGCTCCTGCGGACGAAGCCTTCTTTACCATTTCAACGTTTTCCAGCATCTTTGTGAGCAGCACCTGAATACTGTAATATTTGTCGTTGTTTATATAATACAATCCGTTCAGCCAGTCGTTCCAGTATCCGAGCCCGACGAGAAGCATGACCGTAACTATTATAGGAAGCGCCATGGGAACGACAATTCCGAACAATATGCGGAATTCTCCCGAACCGTCGATTCTTGCCGCTTCAATAACTTCCTCGGGAACACTCGTCATAAAATACGTGCGCATCATGATGACGTTGAACGCATTCATCAGCAGATTCGGAAAAATCAGCGCCCACAGCGTGTTCTTTATATGAAATATCTGCGTCCACATAATGTACGTCGGGACAAGGCCGCCGTTAAAAAGCATGGTAAAAAAAATAAAAAACGAAAAAATATTTCTGCCGGGCAAATCCTTTCTCGAAAGCGGATACGCAAACAGGATCGTCAGCACAAGGCTCAGCGAAGTTCCGAATGCGGTTACAAGAATCGATATCAGATATCCTCTGGCCACCGCCCGGGAGCCGAACAGCAGATACCTATACGCGCTCAGGTCGATCCGTTTCGGCCAGAACGAATAGCCGTTTTTAACAAGCATTTCTTCCGACGTTATTGAAGAGCTTATCAGAAGAACAAACGGAATTATGCAGATAAGACTGATAATTATCATGACGGCCGTTATTATCGTCTGATACGATTTTCTATTTGTCATCACCTTCTCCTAAAAAAGAGCGCTTTCTCTGTTTACTTTCCGCACTATCTGATTCACCGAAAAAATAAGCACGAATCCGACTATCGACTGATAGAATCCTGCGGCGGCGGCCATCCCGATGTTGTTCATCTGGGTAAGACCGCGGTACACATACGTATCAATCGTATTCGTAACGTCTATAAGCGCCCCGCTGTTCATGGGAACCTGATAGAAGAGGCCGAAATCCGAATAGAATATTCTTCCGATTGCCATAAGCGTGAGTATTATAATCGTCGTTTTCAGACAGGGAAGCGTTATGTATTTTACCTGCTGCCATTTTCCCGCTCCGTCTATTTCGGCGGCTTCATAATAACTCCGGTCGATTCCGACGATCGTCGCATAATAAATAATGCAGTTGTATCCGAGATTTTTCCATAAATTGACAAAAACGAGGATGAACGGCCAGTATGCCGGAGTTGAATACCATGAAAGAGGTTTTATGCCCATCGGTTCAAGGATAGACTTGTTAATAAAACCGAACTGTGAATTCAGAAAACCGTACACTATGTAACTGACGACGACCATAGAAATAAGATACGGAACAAGAATGCACGTCTGGCATATTTTTTTTATCTTCTTGCCCGCAATGTCGTTCAGGATGATTGCGACGGCAATAGCTGCCACGGTGCCAAGAATAATAAACGCCGCATTGTACAGCAGCGTATTTTTCGTAATATTAAAAGCTTCTTTCGTTTTGAAAAGGAATTTGAAATTCTCAAAGCCAGTGAACCTGCTTTTGTATATGCCGAGTTTGTAATCGTACCGCTTGAACGCAAGCACCACGCCTGACATCGGAATATAATTATTTATTACAATATAAATAATTCCGGGAAGCATCATAAGATAAAAAGGAACGAAATTTATTATTTTTTTTACTGCGATTTTTTTTCTCATCAAATATCTCCTCCACAGCTGCGCTTCGGATCGGAAGACCGGAGCGCAGCTGCCGGTTATTTTGTCTTCAGCCACGCATCAAGCTGGTTCTGCTTCTCGGTAATGATGGCATCGATTCCCGCCGATTTCAGTTCTCTGTTGAACTGCGGTATCGTTTTTTCAGGATCGAGACAGCCGGTAATCAGCCCCGCTTCATATTTTGCGACGACATTATTGCAGGCCGTTACTGCGTTCAGAACTTTCTCATTATTCCATACAAATCCCTTCGCGGGAGACGAATGCGCGGACTTGTTGAATTCCCCCAGATTTTTCCACACATCGGGATCGTCGCCTTCCCATACATACGTTATCTGCTCGTTCGGCCACGCCCATCCGACGACGGAATAGCCTGTCGTAGCAGCTGTAAGACCTGCCGCATATTTTATGATTCCTTTGTCCTTGTCGGCAAATTCCCAGTGAACACCTTCCACTCCGTTGACGAACAGATTTGCAAGTTCGGGGTTGGTATACAGCAGATTAAGCACTTCCATTGCCTTTTCGGGATTCTTACTGTTGTTGGCAACGCACCACGCGGCGTTCACCATGGAAGTCGTAGAATGCGGTTCGTACATTTTCGCAATTACCATTTCCTTGCCGCATTTCCGCGTTTCTTCCGCCTCAATTCCCGACTTGAACGGAGAGAACGTCCCGAATCCGATGCCGGAATTAATATACACGTCGTACCCCTCCGTCGTGTTCACGGCGTCGGGCATCATGTATCCTTCTTTCGCCCACTTGTACATGTACGAACTGTATTCTTTAAACGACGGAGTATCGTACAGATTCACCACTTTCGTGCTGTCCGACAGACAATTTTCCAGAACACCGAGACCGTCGCCGAGAATATCGGCAGCCCATGCGGGATGATTCATCGTTCCGCCGTTCGGTACGACAGGATACATGTCCTTATGCGCAGCCTTCACTTTTTTAAAGTACGCGTCGAGGTCCGCATACGTCACATATCTGCTGTAGTCAAATCCGACCTCGTCCGCGATTGCTTTTACCATGAGAAAACCGCGGCCCTGCGCTTTGTCTTTGTTCATCGGTATGCCGTATTTTTTCCCGTTGATCGTTACGCATCTCCAGTCGTCGGAGGAGATGGACTGAAGCATATCGGGAGCATATTCTGCAAGCAGATCGTCCATCGGAATAATCTGATTGCTTACCGCCATGGACGACAGGGAGACTTCCCACGGAAATGCATAGAACAAATCGAGTTTCTCACCGGAAGCCAGCGCAAGATTCAGCTGATTAACCGACACGTTGCGCACAAGATCGACCTTGCAGCCGATCAGTTTCTCCGTTATTTTACTCGCGGCCCCGGAAATCTTCGCACAATCGTCGGTCGTACCGTTGTACGGCGCATAAATGGTAACGACATAGCCATCGCTGCTCCCTTTTAAATCCGCCGATCCGGCGCGGTTTTTGCAGCCGGCAACGGTAAAAACGGACAAAGCAGCAGCGAAACACACAGCAGCCAGTTGTGTTTTCATAAAAATCCTCCTACAACTAATCTCCCGATTATTCTTGCACGAGTTTTTCAAGTCCGCTACCATAAAAAATTAATAAGGATGCAAAAAAAGTAACCAGTATCCGGCGGAACGCCCGATTCATGCAAAAAAAGTGAGGTGGAAATAAAAAAATTGTTACCTTGCGGGGATAAACAGTTCAATGCACGCGCCGTTTCGGTTCAGAAATATCATTTCGAATTTATTTCCGTATAAAATCGCCAGACGTCTGCGGATATTCATAATTCCAATCCGGTTCGAATTGTCGTCGGCAGAATTTTTTGCATTGAGTTCCGACAGCGATTCATCGGAAAACCCGGGACCGTTGTCGGAAACGGTTATGTTAATGCAGGACTCTCCGTCGCCCTCGAGCATCTTCGCGGCTACCCTGATTCTCAGTACTTTTCCCGGCATTTGGGCATACTTAAGCGCATTCTCAACGAAAGTCAGTACGGACATCGAAGGTATGTGAAAATCCCTCACGCTTTCTGCAACCGACATACTGATAACGGGCGGCGTATCCCCGCACTTCCTCTGCAGCTCAATGAATTTTTCAACGCTCGAAAGTTCATCGTCGACGGATACGGTGAAATTCCGGTTTTTAAAAAGCGCCCGCAGATATCCCGACAGGGACAAAATCATTTCCTGTATTTTCCGGTACTGTTTCTGTTCCGCCATCCCGTAAAATATTTTCAAACAATTCAAATAAAAATGCGGCCGTATCTGAATCTGCAGCCGCTGCAGTTCAACCTTCTGCAGCTCAACCTGCTGCTCGTATTTCTCTATCTTCAGTTTTGTAATTTCATCCATCATTTCGTTAAAAACAGTACCGATCTGGGAAAATTCAAGAATATATTCCGGCATCCGAAGCCGGCTGCTGAGCTGTCCTTCCTTGATTTCAGTCATCGTCCGTACGAACAGCGCAAGCGGAGAAATAAGCAGATAATTCAGCAGAACGAAACAGACACCGATGAGAATAATAAAAAGAACGCTTACAACCAGCAGTATGAACTGAAGTCTGTCCATACTTCTTAACAATCCGTAATACGGAGAACAGGAAACAAGATACATGTGAAGGTAGGTCGAATAATTGCTCACCAGAAAATACCTGCGGTCTCCGCGCAGAATGGAATATTTTTCCCCGGGATGCAGCTCCTGAAGACCGAGCCTTTTCTGCGACAGCATTTCCAATCCCGTAAGCGGCTGCAGATTTTTCCCCGCATAGAACAGCTGCTCCTCCGGAATTTTCTGCACATTCTCCGTCATGTACAGCAGGTCGAAATCGACGAGACTGATGCAATATGCATTATTAATTCCCAGGATTCTCAGCAGATAATATTTATCCCCTATCTTCTCAACGGTCCATTCCCTTAAATCGATATTCGGTGAAAGTACTCTGCTTTTTATATACTCGTCGATGACTTCTTTGTCGCGGAACGGAAAATTGTATGTGTAAACCCGCCGGTACAAATCGTTGTTTATGGTGTATACGTACATCGACCGCAGTACCGGAATCAGCGTCATCATGTTCTGATACTTCTGGAGAATTTCATACGTGTTGAGGTGCGCGTCGAGTTCCGAAAGTTTGAATTCGAGCTGCCGGAAATTCGCATCGTTGGCGACCGTATTTATCATAAAACCTTCGATGTATTTCAGTATGCCTTCCGAAGATTCCTGATAATAAGAAATTTTACTTTTCGTGTTTTCAGCAATTCTGTCATTGACGATGTTCATTGCATGTGCGTTGTACCATATGAAAAAAACGGTAAACGGAACACAAAAGACCATCAGGATAAAAAAAAGCAGCTGCCTGATTGGCATTCTTCCGTAAAAATAACGACGACGGCTCATACTTCAGTACAATATTTTTTTTTGCTGCGAATTGCAATATACGTGCTATAATAGCGGTGAAGTCTTTTCAGGAGTATTATGTGGTTGCACTTATAGTCGACGACCAGATCAGCGTCGTCAGCGGCCTTTTCTGCGGAATCAACTGGGGAAAAATCGGAATCGAAAAAGTCTGCAAAGCGTACAACGCGTATGAGGCAAAAAACATCATATCGCATAATAAAATAGATATTTTATTATGCGATATAGAAATGCCCATGGAAAGCGGACTTGATTTGTGCGTCTGGCTCCGGGAAAACAACTACGCAACCCTTTGTATATTTCTCACGGCCCATGCGGATTTCATGTATGCGCAGAAAGCGGTGAAGCTCAACGTTTTCGATTACGTGCTTCAGCCCGCACCTTATGCGGAGATCGAACAGGTTCTCGTACGGGCCGTTGAAAAATTACAGCAGAAACGCATTTCCGAGGAAATCTATTCTTACGGAAAAATGATTTACAACTCAAGAGAAAAACTTCTCGACGCCGTCTTTCATCCGGTTTTTACGGATCCGGAATATGATGCAGCCGGTGAACTCGACGATATCCGAAAACTCGGCATAAATCTTTCCTCTGATTCTCAATTATATCTGTCGCTCATTGTTTCAGGCAACGACGGCAGAAGCAGATATCAGCGGCAGAACATCGAAGACTCCGTCAAAAAATATTTTACGGCGGAAAATCAGAACATCGTACTTTTCTCCGTAAACAGCGGAGAGTACGGCTGCGTCGTGTATCCGGAATCGGACTGGCTGATTCCGTTCGATGCGTATATGAATCAGCTCCAATCGGTTCAAAAAGAAATCATCGCAAATTCGGGAATACACACGGCCGTATACGCAGGCAGAAGCATTCGTCCGGAACACATACGGGAAACGGCGGGCAGAATACTCGCTTATAAAAACAATATGCTTGAAGACGCCTGCGGATTGTTCGACGTTGACAAAATTCCGCCGTATACGGATTCCTGCGCGCTGCCCGACATGCGCATCTGGCAGGACATGGTTCGGGACGGACATCCCGAAATCATGATTACCGAAACGGAAAATTTTCTCAAAAAAATTTCCTCCGGTATCGGCGGTGCGGACATACTGAAAAAATTTTATCAGGAATACATGCAGCTGATAGCCGTTCTTCTTTCAGGACAGAAAACGTCCATTACCGATCTGTTCGACGACAAGGAAACAATGGAAACCGTTCTTTCATCGTACAAATCAGCCGACCGGATGAAAAGACTCGTTTATTATTTTTCCGAATATTTTGAAAATGAAAACAGTAAAAAAGAAGACGAGTCTCTCGTAAAAAAAATAACGGAATACATAGACGATAATATTTCCGAAGATCTCAGGCGGGAGGAAATCGCGGAATACGTTCATCTGAATCCGTCATACCTGTCCAGAATGTTCAGAAAAGAAACGGGAAAATCGTTAAAAGAATTCATCACCGATAAAAAAATGGACCTGGCCCAGACGCTTCTGAAATCGACGAACCTCACCGTCAGCATGATAGCGGCAAAAACCGGGTATACGAATTTCTCGCTCTTTTCACAGAATTACCGCAGGGCAAAGGGAAAGCTGCCGTCCGGGGACAGAGGATAAATACGTTTCCTCTTACATGCCGGATAGGTTATAGTAGAAAATTTGCTTATTTTACAGTAGAATAATGCATATGGACTATTCAACTGTAAAGCCGTTTATCAAATGGGCTGGTGGCAAAAGCCAGTTGCTGAACGAAATTCGCACAAGATATCCCTCGAAAATAGAAAAATATTGTGAACCATTTCTCGGTGGTGGTGCTGTACTTTTTGATGTGCTTGAAAATTTTCAACCCAAAGAAATCCTTGTAAACGATATAAATAATGAACTTATAAACACTTATAAACAAATTCAGAAAAATTGCAAAAATCTAATAAAACAACTCTCTCAATTACAAAAAATTTATTGGGATTTAAACATTGAAGACAGAAAAACTTTTTATTTTTCAAAAAGGGAAAGATTTAATTCATTAAAAATTAATGGCAATGACAAAGAAAATCTTGAAAAAGCGATACTTTTCATTTTCTTAAATAAGACATGTTTTAACGGACTTTACCGTGTAAATTCAAAAAGTCTGTTTAATGTTCCAATGGGGGCATATAAACATCCGTCGATTTGTGACGAAGAAAATCTGAGGCTTTGCTCAATGCTATTAGATAAGGTAGTAATCACCTGCGGAGATTATTCAACAACATTAGATTTTATTGATTCAAAAACTTTTGTTTATATTGATCCCCCGTACCGCCCGCTTTCGGAAACATCTTCTTTTACAGCGTATTCAGAATGTATCTTTGCAGATCAGGAGCAAATAAAACTTGGTAAATTTGTTGACTCGATTACAAAAAAGGGCGCAAAGGCTGTTCTCAGTAATTCGGACCCTAAAAACATAAACAAAAATGATAATTTTTTTGATGATTTGTATAAAAAATATAAAATTAACCGCATTGAGGCAAAAAGAGTGATAAACAGTAAGGCTGCAAATCGTGGCTCTATAAATGAATTGTTAATCTGTAATTTTTAGGAAAATGATAATGAAAAGGGATTTTACAAAATGGCTGGAAAATTTTAGAAACAGTATAGCGACATATTCATATTATATTGACTTTGAAAAAGTCTTCAAAAATGTAGACAGTATAAAAGTTGAACTGAATATTCTAAATTCGCTAATTGGTTCAAAAAACATTGCAAAAGAATTTGAAAACATTATTAAAAAATATCCGGAAACATTGAAATGCATTCCAATTTTACTTGCTGTACGAAGTACAGAAATTGAAGTCTCTGATGAAAAAGGAAGCTTTGTATTCGATTTTCAAACGCAAACGAGATCCGTCACAGAATATTCAATGTTTATGAAAAAATCAGGATTGTTTGATTTACTTCAAAAGCGTCTTATAAACAACCTTTTTGATTACGTTACAGGTGTAGAAACAGGATTGGATTCAAACGGACGTAAAAATCGTGGTGGACATTTGATGGAAGACTTGGTAGAAAATTATATTGAAAAAGCAGGCTTTGTAAAAAATAAAAATTATTTCAAAGAAATGTATATTCACGAAATTACAAAAAAATGGGGAACCGACTTATCTGCAATTTCAAATCAAGGCAAAATGGAAAAACGTTTCGATTATGTTGTCAAAACAAACAAAATGATTTATGTAATAGAAGCCAATTTTTATGGAAGCGGTGGATCAAAATTGAACGAAACGGCAAGAAGCTATAAAACGTTAGCAGGTGAAATTGACACAATTCCAGACGTTACATTTGTTTGGTTTACCGACGGAAGTGGTTGGACGAGTGCAAGGCATAATTTGGAAGAAACGTTTGATGTAATGGAAAATATCTATTGTATCAAAGATATGGAAGATGGAATTATAGAAAAGGTTTTTAGGTAAGAGATATGGCAAAGAACTTATTTAATCATAACGTTCACCTCGTTCGTTTAAATATTAATAACAGCGAGCAAAATGTTTTTCGCGGTCAATTATTAGATGTTCCTTATTTACTTTATGAAGTTGAACAAATTTCAACAGGCGAAAAGATAGTTATTAATAAACCTGGTGGAAAACGAAGCTTTGGACGCCTGGCAAAAAATGATTTTATGGTGTTTATTTATTCTCCTGTAGAAGATGGGTTATGGTTGATTTCTCACGATGAAATATTGGATGATTTAAAATTAAAATATAACACCAATAAAGACGCTACAATAAATATTATTTACGGATTAGAAGATGTATGTAAAGGGGAAGAACCTGATAGCGTAATAAAAAAGAGGGCATTGGTAAATTTAAATGGAATTGAAGTAGAAATTTTATTAAAGGTTTATAAATGGATTTGGGGACAAGAAGATTGTAATTATCCTAAAGGCGAAGGCAGATGGCTCTCCATGAAAGCTATCTTAAAAGAATTTGGTATTCAATAGATGTTGCACTCATTTTACAAATCTACCAACCACGATTTTACTCTTTTGCAAGGCGATTGTATTGAATTATTAAATCAATTTGATTTTCAGTTTGACATGATTTTTGCAGATCCTCCATATTTCCTTTCTAACGGTGGTATTTCTGTTCAAAGCGGCAAACAAGTTTCTGTCAATAAGGGAATTTGGGATAAATCACAAGGATTCGAAAAAGACAATAAATTTAATTTCGATTGGTTAAGTGCCTGTAGACACAAATTAAAAGAAAATGGAACAATTTGGATTTCTGGTACCTATCATAACATTTTCTCTGTCGCTCAAATGTTGACAGAATTGGATTTTAGAATTCTAAACTGCATTACATGGGCAAAGACAAATCCACCACCAAATTTAAGTTGTAAGTTTTTTACTCATTCTACAGAATTTATTCTTTGGGCCAGAAAAAATAAAAAAATCACTCATTATTATAATTATGAACTTATGAAAGAAATAAACGGTGGCACACAAATGCGTGATTTATGGAGCTTGCCTGCTATTGGTCGTTGGGAAAAATCATGTGGTAAACATCCGACTCAAAAACCATTACCTTTACTTGCAAGAATAATTCTTGCCTCAACAAAAGAAAACGCATGGGTACTTGATCCGTTTACAGGATCAAGTACTACTGGAATCGCTGCAAATTTATTGAGGAGGCGATTCTTAGGAATTGATAAAGAAATTGATTTTCTTGAATTATCAAAGAAACGTCGTGAAGAAATTGATAATATAAGAATCAGGGATGATTATCGAGAAAAAATTTGTAAATATCCAAATAAATCATTAAATGGAATTTTGGAATTACATTATGATGAACCTTATCTTGGGATAGATTTACCAATAGAATGACTATTGACACTACCGCAGGGCAAAGGGAAAGCTGCCGTCCGGGGACAGAGGATAACGTACGGAACTGATTGTTACCTGCTTTTAAGTTTTGAAGCATAAGGATTCTTTTTAGCACCGGAAAAATCATATTCTTTTCTCATATGGCAACCCCTCCTTCTACTTCTTATGCAGCTGCCGGTACTTTCCCGGAGTCGTGTGGAACTTTTCGTAGAACATGGCGCGGAACAATTTGTAGTTTGTAAAACCGTGCATTTCCAGGAGCTGCTGCAGCGTATAATCGGATTCCGCCAAATCGTGGTAAATGTGGGCAAGGCGGATTTCGTTCAGATAGCGGAAATAAGTGACGCCGATGTTCTTTTTGAAGAAATGGCAGAAATATTCGGGTTGAAGACACGCAAATTCCGAAATCTGTGAAAGCGTAATCTGTTCGTTGTAGTGGTCGTTCGAATACTGGAGAACAGGTTCGAGCCGCTGAAATCTTTTTATGTTGTTTTTTACCTGTTCTGCGGCCATTGATACCGCAAAATGAGTGTACAGTAAGTCGAGCATGTCGAAAACAAGACTGTTGAACCGCAGGTTTGCGTCTTTTTTACGTGATTCGAAACATTTTTTCATTTCTGAAATCTTTCTGATCAACGCGTTCATGTTCGTGTGCAGCTTCGAATTTCCGCTGTGGCAGTCGAAGGAGAACGTGTACGCGTCTATGTCGCGGATGTATTTTTTAAGCCATACGTACGGAAGCTGCAGCAGGACGGCTTTGTTTCCGTTCAGCGATTTTGTGGAATGGGGAACGCGGGAATCGGTCAAAAATACGTCGCCGGGCAAAAGTATGATGTTCCTGTTTTTATACGTGATGGTGACTTCCCCTTCCATGATGTACATGATCTCAACAGCAGTGTGCCAGTGCGTGGCCACGTAGCTGCTTGTGTCGTTGAACACCCAGAAAAAGATGTCGAATCCGTCGGTAATCCGGTCTTTTTCAAATACTGCTTTATTATCTTTCTGTCCCTGCATATAACAATCGCCTTTATTAATTCCAGTGAAATAATATCACATAATCGGAATAAAGCAAGTTCGGAAAAATCAATTTTGACCTATTTAAAGGCAAATACGACTCTTGCGGGAGAGGGTAGACGCACTACAATTTATTTAGTGTCCGGAACTTTCCGGGCGGCAGATATATTGCGAAACAATTCCGGGAACGTTCCGCAATAAAAAATAAATAAAACCAGGAGGAACAATATGGCAAAAATGAAAACGGATGTATTGCATGCAATACTTTGTGCTGCAGCTTTATTTCTCTGCACGACACAGGCTTGGAGTGCGGAAAAGAAGGCAACGGTTGTCCGCTATGAAGCGGAAAAAGCAAAAATTGTGAATTCGACGCATAAAAAACCGGATGCACCGGCAGGATGCGAACGGCAGGTCTTTTATTCGGGCAAACTGGCCGCCGGGGGACTTAACACTGCCACGGCTCTGGCGGACGTAAAGGCGGACTGGTCGAACATTGCGTACGTGTCGTTCACCAACGTTGCCGCGGAAAAATCAGGAAAATACACGGTAACAATTGCGTACAACGGAGACGACGACAAGACGATTCTGGTACGCGCGAACAACGGCAAGGCGCAGGTAATAAGCGTTCCGCGCGTGTCGGGCGGTGCGTGGGACAGGATGCACAAAATCAAAGTAACGGTTGAACTTCCGGCAGGTGAAAACGTGCTCGACGTTTCAGGCGCGATCGCAAACACAGGCTGGGAAAACATCGATTATATCGAAGTCGGTCCGGCAAATTAAGTAAGTAGAGGAGGAAATTTTTATGAAGAAATTAAACGCAAAATGGATTATGTGCGCTGCGGTTCTCGCAGCGGCAGTGACTCTGGGAGCATGCAGCAACGGAAGCGGCGGCAATAAAGATGATGACACGGGCACTGATACTCTGACGTGGCACGACATTGTGACGGTAACAAAAAGCTCGGGAACGATGACATCGTATACCGGCAGCGATTCGGACAGCAGAGTTCAGGTGAACGTGACGGTAAACAACATTCCGACTACGCTCACCGACACCTACGGAACGGACCTCGTAATGGCCGGTTATTATCTGACCACTAGCGACGGTACGTCATATTCCTGGGACAACAACGCATCCGGTGAATTGGACGGCTCAAGTCTTGTAAGCACGGTAAGCGGGGCATCGGCGTCGTTCACATTCTACTGGGACACCGGATTGGACACTACTGACTTCAAAATTTACGCAGACGGAACATGGAGCGCGGTTATTTATGATCCCGAAGAAAGCAGCGAAAATTTCGACATCGACTTCTCCGACCTGAATGTGGAAGCGGGCGACGTTCTGACTGTGACGATTGACGCTGCGAATCTCGTCGACATTAACTGAGCAGGCATCAAAAAAGAGGAAGCGGGCCGGCGTAAAAGCCGGCCGTATTTTGACCTGCACGTAAGCGAAACTTTGTTGACTTTCTATAGGAGTAATGATGCATCTGGTACGGAATAAATTAATAAAATTAAGTTGTGCGGTACTCCTGTGCGCGTGTATTTCCGGGTGCACGAACGCAGGGGGCGGTGACTCGGACACCGGCAGCGTGCGGGTTTGGCTGTCGAATCCCGCCGGCGGTGTCTGGCTTACTCAGCAGAGCAGTACGGATTTTTCCACCTCGTCCGAATCTGCGGACGCTACGGTAAGAGTCGTCCCTTCCACCCAGTATCAGACGATGGACGGATTCGGCGCTTCCATGACGGAAAGTTCGGCGTACCTCATGAAAACGTATCTTGATGAAGACGAGCTGAAAGAAGTCTGCGAAAATCTGTTCGGCGCCGACGGCATACACATAACGCTGCTGCGCCAGCCGATGGGTGCGAGCGACTTCAGCCTTACGGCGTGGACGTACGACGATACGGACGACAACTCGGCCGACGAAAATCTGGAAAACTTTTCGCTCGACCACGAAGACACGTATATCCGTCCCATGCTCACTCTTGCGTACGAGTGCAGCCCAGGGGACCTGCGGTTAATGGCGACGCCATGGAGTCCCCCTGCATGGATGAAAACAGGACTGAACCTGTACGGCAGTTCCGGCGGAAGCCTGGATGAAGATTATTACGACGCATATGCGGAATATTTCGTCAAATTTCTGGAGGCGTATAAAACGGCCGGAACGCCGGTCTACGCGGTTACCGTTCAGAACGAACCGGAGTACGCCGCTCCGTATCCGGGAATGGTTATGAGCGCGTCCGAACAGGCTGCGTTCATAGACGTACTTGCGGAAAAACTCGCCGGCAGCGACGTAAACTCCACGCTGATTCTCGGCTTCGATCACAACTACGACTCGCTCACGTATGCAGAAACAGTTCTTTCTTCGGAGGCGTCCAACGCAGCCGGAACGGCCTTTCATTATTATTCGTCGGCTCTCAGCCACTCGAACCTTACGACGCTGCACGACGAGTATCCGGACGAAGGAATATGGGCTACGGAGTGCGGAACCGGCACGTGGATTGGAAGCGGAACCGAAACGGGAATGTTTCTCGACATAATGATGCACACAATCCGCTTTCCCCGCAATTACGCAAAATCGTACATCACGTGGAACGTCGCGCTCGATCAGAACGGCGTGCCGAAACTCGACTCGACGTCCAGTACGAACATAGGACTTGTGACAATACGGTCGAACGTAAGAAATTCAGTGACATATACGAACACGTACTACGGCCTGGGACATACGAGTAAGTTCGTAAGTCCTGGAGCCGTCAGAATATATTCCGATTCCGGTTCCGAAGCCACATCAAATTCCACAGATAATTCCGACAGGATTGAAACATGCGCGTATAAAAATACCGACGGTTCAATCGCGCTTGTTCTTCTGAACTCGTACGAGGCGTCGAAGAATGTAAAAGTCAAATACAACGGCGAATGGTTCGTCTACACAGTGCCCGCACAGAGCGCGGTTACGTTTACATGGTAGCAAATGAAAATAAATAATAAGGAGGCTCTAAAATGAAAAAATTACTTGTTTGTTGCGCTGCACTATTTATGACTGCGGCTGCAGTCTTTGCGGTCGATATTGCTGCGAGCGTCTATATACCGGGAACGCTTGCGGCGGGAACGGGAGACGGCCGGAAAATAACCGGATACACGGCGACCGAAGACAGCCAGGAGGATCCCGACACGCTCGTGTTCCGAATGGACGGCGAAAACTACGGCGCTTATTTTTCCATGTACGCGAAACTGGGAGGCGACTGGGACAACGGCACTGCCGCAAAAATACGCAAATGGAATCTCTGGTTCAAACCCGTAAATGAGCTCAAGGTTACTCTGGGAGTCGTCGAGCAGGATTTGTATATTGAGCAGCTTCACTGGTGGAAAGACGGTGTCGGTGCAAATGCTGAGGGCACCGTAAGCTGGAATCTGCGTTACAGCGCCGCAACGGGCGTGAGAGGAGGCGGATTCAATTTAAAATACACACCGTTCCCGGCTCTCACTATTGAACTGGGGGCGGCTCCGTGGTTCGGAAACCCGCTGTGGACGTACGACAAAGATTCCGACGAGGAATTTACGTACGCCGCCTGGGGTACAACGGTAAAATATCAGATTAACGACACGTTCTCCTGCGGAATCGCCTGGCGCGACGCGGGTTCCGACGGCACGACAAAACCAGACGATTATGAAATGGATCCGTCCGACGACTACTACAAAATATTTACGCTGGGCGTGGATATGTCGACGCCGGAATTTTACGGGTTCATTCAGCCGCGCACCATGTTCAATCAGTATTACGGATACGAAGGCACAACGATCGACAACTATTTCAAGTATCAGCCGGACAGTCCGTGGACGTTCGAAGCGCGCGTGCCGTTTACCTACCGGCTTGAAGAGTCGGGAGAAGACGATCCTTCGTACCTGATTTACGAGCTGCGCGCAAAATACGCGCTCAACAGCGTACTCTCGCCGTTCCTCATGCTTTCAAATGACGCCACCGACGACCTTTACACGCCGCTCTGCTTCGGCACGGAAGCCGACGGGGACAGCTTTGCAGACACGTTTACAATCGACGTGTATCCGGGGGCGGCCATCAAAATAGGCAACTGCCAGATAGAAACGGGTTTCATTTTCTACACGGTCCCGAAATCCGACGGGGAAAATTATTCGTGGGCCTGGCAGATACCGTTCTCGGCGCTCGTAACGTTCTAAGGATACGCCGGGTAGAATCTTTCGGGAACTGTTGAAACAGACAGTTTTTATCAGGCTGTGTGCTGTCCGGAAAGCGTCGGGTTGCTGCCGTACTTTCCGGACAGCCTTTTTTTCCGGTATGCGGCTGATTTTGTAAAAAGCAATTTTGACCTGATTAAAGGCAAATACGCCCCTTGCAGGGTGGAAAATCACCAGTATAATTTATAAGAAAGACAAAAAAGACACCTTGGAGGATATATGAAAGAAAAGACAGGAAATCACATTCCTGTAAAATCGTTCGCAAAAGATTTCCGGAAACAGCTGCCGCTTCAGTCTATGGTTATTCCGGGAATTATTTTCATGATCATCTTCAGTTATATACCGATTTACGGTCTGACGATTGCGTTCAAGAATTACACGGTGGTGGACACGTTCAGTTCCGCAAAGTGGGTGGGGCTGCATAATTTTGAAATCGTCGTTAAAGATAAATATTTCTGGCAGTCAATGGTCAACACGCTCGGCATAAGTTTTCTGAAACTGCTCATCGGTTTTCCTGCTCCGATTATTTTCGCCATCATGATTTACGAGCTGGCTGAAAGTCCGTTCAAACGGATCGTACAGACAATATCGTACCTGCCGCATTTCCTTTCGTGGATAGTTCTGGGCGGAATGCTTATCAAGTGGCTTTCCACGACGGGATTTATTAATCAGATTCTGCTGCGTCTGGGACTCATAGAGAAGCCCGTTAATTTTCTCCTCAACGCAGGGGCGTACTGGTGGATTGCGTCTCTTTCCGACGTGTGGAAGGAAGCGGGCTGGGGAACTGTTCTGTATCTTGCGACGATGGCGGGAATCGACCCGACGTATTACGAAGCGGCAAAGATAGACGGGGCCGGACGCATGAGGCAGATTGTTTCAATCACGCTGCCTTTAATGCGCAACATCATCAGTTTGAATTTTATTCTCACCGTGAGCGGTCTGCTGCATTCGAATCTTGATCAGGCGATGGTCCTGATGAATTCGCAGAACCAGGTAAAATCGGAAGTCATCGATTCATACGTGTACCGGATGGGTCTTACACAGGGAGACTTCTCGTATGCTACGGCCGTCGGGCTAGGCGTTTCGATTGTGTCCGTAATCCTTTTGTATTCCGCAAACAAGATAACGGACAAAATCAACGAAGAATCGGTGTTTTGAGCTGGAGGAAAAATGAATAGAAGACTGGAAGAAAGCAGTTTTTTTGTCTATGCAAACTACTTTTTCATAATATTGTTCACTGTACTGATTATCGTTCCGCTTCTGAACGTAGTATCGTCTTCCTTTGCAGGAAGCAGAGCGCTCGCCGAAGGGAACTTCATTCTTTTCCCGTCCGAGTGGTCTCTCGACAACTATCGCGCCGTCCTTCACGACACTTCGATATGGACCGCGTTCTTCGTATCTGTTTCAAAAACGGGATTGGGCGTCGTTACGCACGTCTTTTTCTGCTCGATGGTCGCGTTCGGCTTGAGCAAACGATATCTGCGCTGCCGGAAATTCTACACCGTCATGGGAATCATCACGCTGTTCTTTTCGGGCGGAATGATTCCGACGTACCTGCTCATGAAGGATCTGCATCTGCTTAATAATTTCTGGGTGTATATAATTCCGCAGCTGTTCAGCTACTACGACGTCATCATTTTGATGAATTTCTTCAGACAGCTTCCCGACTCTCTCGAGGAAGCGGCCATCATCGACGGTGCGGGAGCATGGAGAATACTGCTTACAATCATCATGCCGCTTTCAAAACCGGCACTCGCGACTATTTCATTGTTCAACGGCGTGTATCAGTGGAACGATTTTATGACCGCAAAGCTGTACATCACGACGAAGCGCACGCTTTATCCGCTTCAGATGAAACTGTACGAAATAATCGTGCAGCAGCAGGCGGCGACAATGAACAACATCGGCAGTTTCGTCGTGCAGACGACATCCAAAGGAATACAGCTGGCGACAATCGTCGTTACGACGGTGCCGATTTTAATAATTTATCCGCTGCTCCAGAAACATTTCGTTTCCGGAATGATGCTCGGTTCTATTAAGGAATAACTAGGAGGTTACTATGAAAAAGAGTATGAAACTGACCGCAGGTCTGGCGCTTTGTCTGCTGACTGCAGCCGCGTTTACCGGCTGCGGCAAAGGAAAATCAGGCGGCGCGAACGGCGGGACTTTGGGAAAAGCCCGCTACACGCTCGATCCCGAGACTCCCGCATGGAAGCTCGATCCGGAAAAAAACGCAAAACTTACCTGGTACGTGAACGCGGAATGGTGGAATACCGGCTGGGGCGAAGACGTCGTCACAAAAAAAGTTAAGGAAGACCTTAAACTCGACGTCGTTTTCCTAACCGGCGATGACACAAAGCTCAACACGTTCTTCGCCGGCGGCGACATTCCCGACATCATCACGACGTTCAACGCATCGTCGCCTATGGCGCAGAAAGCCCCGTCCTGGGCGTATTCGCTTCAGGATCTGGCGGACGCGTACGATCCGTATTTCTACAAAGTCGCTTCAAAGGAAACGCTCGACTGGTTTAAGCTGAGCGACGGCAAAACGTACGGATATCCCGATTATTCGAACACGCAGAAGGATTACGACAGCAACATGATTTACGCAAGGACCGCTTTCGTAATCCGCCAGGACGTGTGGACTGCGCTCGGAAAACCGCAGATGAAGACGCAGAAAGAATTCATCGACGTGCTGAATCAGATTAAAACAAAATATCCGGATTTGATTCCGCTCGGATTCAACGCTTTCGGCGGCGGAACAGGTTCTCTTGCGGATCCTCTCCAGGATTTCCTCGGCGTGCCGCTTGTAAACGCCGACGGCACCTACTACGACAGAAACCTCGACTCCGACTATCTTTCGTGGATTAAGACGTTCAATCAGGCGTATAAAAACGGATGCATCAGCGACGACACGTTTACCGACGACGGAAACGCTTTCCAGGAAAAACTGAGCATCGGGAAGTACGCGTGCGTTCTGGTCGACGGAACGCCGCAGATGTCCGGTTTCTTTACGACGTTTGCAAACAGCGAACCGGACGCGGCGTACATAGCGATCGACGGTCCGCAGAGCACAGTCGGAAACAAACCTAAGCTCGGTCAGGCCGGAATCAGCGGCTGGATGATTACGTACGTTTCCAAAAAATGCAAGGATCCCGCAAAGGCAATCGAGGTATTCACGTACCTGCTGAGCGACTACGGTCAGATTCTCTGCAACTACGGCATCGAAGGTCAGACGTACACGATTAACGCCGACGGAAAATACGAGCTCACGCCCGCAATGAAGGAACTCCGCGTGTCGGACAACGACAGGTTCAAGAAAGAAATCCGCATAGGAGAGTTCATCCCGTTCGGACACGACCGCTATAAGATACTCAGCGACGACGCGTTCCCGGATTCAATCAAGCAGATGCAGGAATGGGGAAAAGGAAAACTGTATCCGCATTTTATTCTGGAAAACACCGATCCCGACGCGGGAACGTCTGAGGCTAGAGCGAGCAGCGCAATATTTACAAACTGGGCAACGGCGCTCGTGGGTCTTGTCCGTTCCAAGAACGACGCACAGTTCAACGCTATCGTCGACGATTACAGGAATTTCCTCACCGACAACGACTGGGACGCAATTGTTAAGATACGCAACGAAAAAATTGCGAACAACATGCAGAAACTCGGAATGAAATAGACGTAAACGACATCACTGCGTAAGGAATCAGACTGTCAAAAACGAAGTTTTCGGACAGTCCGGTCTTCTTACGCAGTAATTCTGTAATATTATGCAGACTATGGGCACAACATGAAATACTATCTAACAAACAGTTCGGAAAATTTCGTTGAAGGATCAAAAGATTTTGTTTTAAATCCCGGCGGCGAGATGAAGCAGATAAAGGTTTATCCTGCGGTAACGTATCAGACAATGCTCGGTATGGGAGCAGCCTTCACGGAAGCGGCGGCGTATACATGGTCTAAAATGAGCCGCAGAAAGAAAAGCGAGCTGCTTGATTTATACTTCGGGGAAAAAGGTTCTCACTACACGTACTGCCGCACGCACATCCAGAGCTGCGATTTTGCGCTCGGAAATTACGCATACGTCGAAGACGAAACGGACGCCAAGCTCAAGACGTTTCAGGTAGACCGCGACAGGAAGTATCTGATTCCGCTTATCAAAGCCGCGTTAAAAAAAGACAAAAGTATTTCACTGCTTGCATCTCCCTGGAGCCCTCCGCCGTTCATGAAAACAAACGGCGAAATGAATCACGGCGGTAAGCTTAAGAAAGAATATTACGAACGATGGGCGGCCGTGATCGCAAAATACGTGCAGGAATACCGGAAAAACGGCATTTCAGTAAACAGCGTCACGGTGCAGAATGAACCGCTTGCGACGCAGACGTGGGACTCGTGCATCTTTACGGCGGCAGAGGAGCGCGAATACGTCTGTAATTATTTACGGAGCGCGCTCGATTCTCTCGGCGGAGAAAAAACCGGCATTATTATCTGGGATCACAATAAGGAAAAACTCGTTGAACGCGCGGGAGAAACGCTCGCCACAAAAGACGCGGCGGAAAAAATAAAAGGCATCGCGTTCCACTGGTACACGGGAGATCATTTCGAAGAAGTGCAGGAAGTGCGCCGCATGTTCCCCGACAAGGAACTCGTTTTAAGCGAAGGTTGCGTGGAATATTCGCGCAATTCCTCCAAGGATCCCGTTGCGTATGCGGAAATATACGCGCACGACATCATAGGAAATTTCAACGCCGGCACGAACGCTTTCATAGACTGGAACATGTACCTCGACGCGCAGGGAGGTCCGAATCACGCGGGAAATTACTGCGACGCGCCCGTCATGTGCGACACGGAAAACGACACGTTTACGGTGCAGAAATCGTATTATTACATCAAACACTTCAGCCGGTTTATACAGCCCGGCGCAAAACGCATGCTGCTTTCTCGGTACACCGATAAAATCGAAGGCACGGGTTTTGTTAATCCCGACGGCGGGAAGACGGCCGTCCTTTTAAATAAAACCGATGAGACACAGTCGTTCACGTTCTGCGAGAACGAGAATACGTGCGAACTTGAACTGACGGGACATTCAATCATGACCGTCTGCTGGTAACAGATACAGAAGGAGACACACATGAAAAAAACGATCATACGTTTTGCCGCCCTGATTGCCGTATCGCTGCTCGGTTCGGCGAGCTGCTCGTCAAACTTAGGAGTAATTACGGAAAAATCATTTTTGAAAGCCGACGGAAAGGAGCTGCGCACCGACTACGGTAAAGGGAAAGCAGTAAAACTTCACGGAACGAACGCGGGCGGATATCTGCTGCAGGAATTATGGATGACACCGACACTGAAGACGGTGCACGTAAAGGACGAATCGAGCATATACGCACATCTTGAAAACCGGTTCGGCAAAGACAGCGCGCGCGAGCTTATAACGGCGTATCAGGACTCATACTGGACGACGAAAGATTTCGACAACGTACAGGCGCTCGGCGCGAACTGCATACGCCTGCCGTTCTGGTACCGCAACCTTGTCGACGAAAACGGCGAACTGTATGCGGACGCCTTTAAAAGGCTCGACTGGTTCGTAAGCGAATCGCAGCAGCGCGGCATATACGTCATTCTGGACATGCACGGAGCACCCGGCTCGCAGAACGGAAGCGACCATTCGGGCGTCGACGGCGAGCAGAACAAGAAAGGTGCGTCAAAATTCTTTTTCGGCGACAGTGCCCCGCAGAATCAGGAAAAATATTACGAGCTGTGGGAAACGATTGCCGCGCATTATAAGGGAAATCCGGCGGTTGCGGGCTACGACCTTCTGAACGAACCTTATTGTACGTACCGCTACAATTCCGGCATTTCCGACGAAGAGCTGCACGCTCTGCTGTGGAACGTCTACGACAAAGCATACAAGACAATCCGTGCGGTCGATCCCGACCATATTATTATTATGGAAGCAACATGGAATCCCGTCGATTTACCGGAGCCCGAAACGTACGGCTGGGAAAACATCATGTACGAGTATCACAACTATTTGTACGACGATTACGAAAACGCGCAGGGCAAACAGATTGCGAACATGGAAGACAAACTCGGCGCTATAGCCGATGCGGACTTCCCCGTTCCGACTCTGATGGGCGAATTCTGCTACTTCAACAATTACAGCGCGTGGGATAAAGGACTTTCGCTTTTAAACAAAGCCGGCGTAAACTGGACGACGTGGACGTATAAAACGATAGCGGATTACGGCAACTGGGGAATATATCATCATTCGAAGACTATCGGAAAAATCAATCTGGAACGAACCTCGTTCGACGCCATAAAGAAATTCTGGAGCACAATGGATAAGGAAATACCGAACACCGAGCTCATACGAGTGCTTAAAAAATATATGTAAAACCGTTCCGGCGGATTTTCCGCTGGCGTTTATAAAAAAAGACCGCTTTCACAAAACCCGCCGAGCCTCTGAAAAAACAATTATTTTAATGATAAATTACTGTTTTTAGTGTAAAATAAAAACGTATGTCACCGGCAAGGTTACACGTCACAGGCAGTATTTTTCTCATCTTTTCAATCCTTGCAGTTTCATCGTGCTCAAACCCGTCGGAGGCTGATATGTCTCCTGTCCCGGCAGAAACCATGTACGCAGCAGGATATGCCGCAGACAGCTCCGACATCTGGATTCCGGGCTATTGGAAAAACGGTACATGGAACGAGCTCTCAAATGCATCGTATGGCGGTTACGTGAGATCCATCGTTGTTTCAGACGGCAATATTTACGCTGCGGGGTATGCAAACAACAGCTCCGGCATATCCGTCGCAGGATACTGGAAAAACGAAGAGTGGACAGGTTTCGACAATCCGTACGGCGCTTCGTACAATGCATACGTCACGTCGCTCGCGTTGTCGGGCAGCGATATATACGCGGCCGGCGGTGCATCGGACAGTTCCGGAGTGTGCGTCGCAGGATACTGGAAGAACGGAGAGTGGACGAAGCTGCAGACAACTTCGGGTGCATCGGAAGGCGCATACGTTACGTCGATAGTCATATCGGGAAGCGATACATACATCGCCGGATATACCGGCAGCAGTTCGGATGCGTGCACGGCGGGGTACTGGAAAAACGGAACATGGACCGAACTGCAGAATTTTTACGACAGTTCAAAAAGCGCATATATTACTTCGCTGATTGTTTCCGACGGCGGCGTATACGCGGCGGGGAGTGCCGCAAACAGTTCCGGCGTGTGCGTCCCGGGATATTGGAAAAATAAAACATGGACCGAGCTTACTAATCCGTATGACGTGTCGAAAAGCGCGTACGTCACTTCGTTCACCGTATCCGAAAACGATACGTTCGCCGGAGGATACGCCATTTCCGGTTCGAACGTATGCGTTGCAGGATACTGGAGGAACAACGTATGGAATTCCCTGTCCGATTTTTATGATGATTCCGGGAACGCGTACGTTACGTCCGTCGTTGTCTCAGACAGCGACGTGATTGCCGGAGGAGTCGCGGCAAACGCTGCCGGCGTGTATGCGGCAGGGTACTGGAAAAACGGAATGTGGACAGAACTTCCCAACGCGTACAGCGCTTCAAAGGACGGATATACGGCGCATGTGAATGCGCTGACGCTTGCTTCAGATTAAAAAAACGCGCTTTACATTTTTATTTCCATATATTCGGACGGATCGTAATCGACAATAGTGCAGTCCGCCGCGTACGTCCGCTCCGGCAAAGCAACCATAACATGACTTTCTTTCAGATGTACCGGGAACGGTGTAAAATGCCACACGCCCGCATTCATCAGAACGATCGTCCCACACGGAACAAGAAAGGCCTTAGTCTTATCAGGCACAGGTTTGTTCGACGGCGGAGCCGTGTAAATAATAATATCGTCGTCGAGCGGCAGAAGTACTTCGCCCGTCGTATTATGATATTCCGCCTTCGTAACAAGCATTTTGTCCTCCGGTTTGGAAATCACCATCGACGAAAAACCGACAGGCATGCAGCCCGATACGGGCATCAGTACGTGGTCATGGAAAAAATTTCCCAAAGTATGGCCGTCCGGTTTCAGCATGTTGTAAAAGCTGCCGAAGTCGGAAAAAGTCTCTTTTGTTAATGCATTAACGGATATTGTACGCATATAGTTACTCCTGTTTACTAATGTGAATTACGATAACGCTGGACACAGTCAAAACCGACGGCCAGCAATATGAGTGCTCCCTTCGTGACCATCTGAACATACTGACTTATGTTAAGAAGAACCATACCGTTGCTCAGCACTCCGATTATCAGAACACCCGCCACGACATTTGAGATTCTGCCGTACCCGCCGTTCGCACTCACTCCGCCCAGAACGACAGCCGTCAGACATTCGAATTCAAATCCTTTTCCGGCAAGCGCCTGTCCGGAATTCGTTCGCGAAAGCATGACTATGCCTGCTATTCCCGCAAAAAGCCCCGACAGTGCATAAACAAGGCATTGAATTCCGTCGACATTAATCCCGGACAATTTGGCGGCCTCTGCATTTCCGCCGACGGCATAGAAATATCTTCCGAAATACGTATTATTAAGTATGACCGCTCCGATAAGCAGAATAACAATCATAATAATGACGGGAATAGGAATGGGACCGATATATCCCTGTCCGATAACCGCAAAGTTTTTCGGAAAACCGAAAATAGGAATTCCTTTGCAGATAATATAGGCAAGACCTTCCAGAATAGTCATCATGCTCAACGTAACAATAAGCGGCGGAATTCTGATTTTTGCAATCACAAGACCGTTGAAAAATCCCAGAGCCGTACTCATCGCAAGAGCTGCAAGACACGCGAGAACAGGATTAACTTTTGCATTAACCATCAGCCACGCCGCGACAATATTAACAAGTGTAATCATAGAACCGATCGACAAATCGATTCCGCCGAGAAGCAGCACGAACGTCATTCCGACGGACGCGATTCCCAGCATGGAAACCTGCCGCGCTACATTGAACAGGTTCTCCGGATTCAGAAACGCATCGGTCGTTACCGAGAAAAAAACGACGAGAATCAGAAGAACCAGAAACATCGCATATTTTTTCAGCTGCACATGGAAATTCATTTCATTACTCCTTATCCCTCACCTGCGAGGCATATTTCATTATCGTTTCCTGACAGAAACAATCTTTGGCAACAGTCCCCGTCACTCTTCCCTCCGAAAGGACGACTATTCTGTCCGCCATTCCGATGAGCTCTTCCATTTCGGACGAAATCATGAGAATCGTTTTGCCCTCTTCGACAAGACTGTTCATGAGTTTGTAGATTTCATACTTTGCTCCGACATCTATGCCCCTCGTAGGTTCGTCCATAATAATAAGGTCAGGATTAGCGGCGAGCCATTTGGCAACAACGACCTTCTGCTGATTACCGCCGCTTAAATTTTTAACAAGCTGTTCCATCGACGGAGTTTTTATATTCAACTTTTCCCGGAACGATTCGGACGTTGTTTTGTCTTCTCTCTTTTTTATGAGACCCAAACTGGAAAGCCTGTGCAGAACCGCAAGCGTTATGTTGCTGCGAATACTCATTCCCAGCAGCGCGCCCTGCTGTTTTCTGTCTTCGGGAACAAGCGCAATGCCGCACTCCATCGCTTTTCTCGGCGATTTCGGAAAAATCTCCTTTCCGTTCATAACAATCCTTCCTGAGTTCTTTCTCTTTATTCCGAAAAGCATCTGCGCAGTCTCGGTTCTTCCCGACCCGATCAGTCCTGCAAAGCCCAGGATTTCGCCGCTGTAGATTTTAAACGAGACGTCGGTAAGACCGTTCCCGCAGAGATGTTCCACAGAAATAATTTCCTCCGCTGCCGGCGACGTATTTCGTTTGGGAAATTTTTCGTTCAGCGCTCTGCCCACCATCAACTTAATAATCTCATCGACATTCGTGTCTTTCGTATCTATTGTTTTTATTTTCGTTCCGTCGCGGAGAATTGTTATCCGGTCGCTTAATTTAAATATTTCATCCATGCGGTGGGATATGTAAATTATCGTCATACCGTGTTCTTTCAGCTTTTCAACGATTGAAAACAAAATGTCGACTTCCTTTTTTGTTAACGGAGCAGTCGGCTCGTCCATTATGAGAATCCGGGCGTTTTGCGACAGTGCTTTTGCGATTTCAACGAGCTGCTGATATCCTACCGTCAGATTCTTTACCAACTCGCCGGGATTTATTTTCAAGGACAACAGGTCGAATATTTCCTGCGCCTTATCATGCATGGCCTTTTTATCGACAATAATTCCTTTTCTGATCGCTCTGCCCAGAAAAATATTTTCCGCTACGGACATTTCTCCGACAAGGTTGAATTCCTGGTATATGGCAACTATTCCGTTCTCGGCCGAAAGTTTAGGCGTAAAAGAAGAAAATATTTTACCGTTTACGGATATCGTTCCGCTTGTAGGCGATACGGCTCCCGTGCAGCATTTTATTAACGTCGATTTGCCTGCCCCGTTTTCTCCGACCAGCGCATGTATCTCACCTTTCCGGACATCAAGAGTCACGTGATTTAGCGCCACTACCCCCGGATAAGATTTTACAATATCGTCAAATTGTAAAATCACAGAAGATTCCATAATATTCTCCTCTAAAAATTAAGCGGAACTGCGCGTCGAAATAACGCGCAGTTCAAAAAGCAGCTCAGCAGATAAAATCAGTTCATTTGTAATACTGGTTTAAATTTGCAGCGGTAACGGGAATCGTTACGCGATATACTTTTTTCTCCACGGGTTCTCCGGCTGCAAGTTTTTTAACCCACCCGTAAATAGTCTTCGCAATTTCGTCTGGGCCGCCGGTGATGAGAACGGACATTCTGTTGCCTTCGTTGTTTTTCATAGCCGCCATCTCCTGCTCCGTGCAATCCGCCGCGAAAATACCGAAGTCAGGACTGATTTTGCCGGCCGACTTCGCAGCTTCATTCGCACCGACCGCCCCTCCTCCGCCTATGCAGCAGACAACTTTGACATTCGGATTTTTCTGGAAAATAGTTTCCATCTTGGACATACCTTCCGTGGGATTGATTGCGCTCGACTGTGCGACAATTTTTGCGTTCGGTGCTTTTTCCTTCAGCGCGTCCACAATACCGTTGCCTCTTTCAAGAAGTATCGGAATCTGGGGATAATCAAGAACTGCGACTTCAGCCACACCGTTATTCCTGCTGTTTATCCATTCAGCCGCCTGCTCGCCGATTATTTTTCCGAGCGCATAATTGTCAATAAGCCAGCAGATATCGGCGTTCTGAATATCTTCATCCCAGCAATATACTTTGATACCCTGAGACCGGGCTTTTGCAAGCGTCGTTTCGACGGCATTCTTATCGACCGGCTGGAGTACAATAATATTTACCTTTGCTGAAATAAAGTTCTCAAGCTGCTGAATCTGCTTTGCGGAGTTGTTGCTGCAGTCAAGGTAAACCATTTTTCCGCCGTCTGCGGTCACTAATTTTTTCAGCGCTTCACAGGAACCGGACCATATCTGATTCGACAAATCCTGTACAGTCATGCCGACGGAAATACCGCTGTTTTTTTTTGCGGTCTTACTGCTTTTAGCAAACGTCACATTGAGTACCGTCAGCCCGATCAGCAGCATCGTTACAATTTTTTTCATCTTTTCCTCCAGAATTTACAATCCAAGTCCGGCCGGATGCAGATCGTATTAATAAAATAGTTTTGCAAACTATTTTATTAATACGATAGTATACCCTGCTTTTTGATTTGTCAAATTTTTTTTTACATCCTTTTACATTTGCATATAACCGCAAAATACCCTAAAATGAAAATACTTTATAAAACTTATTTTTTTGAGGTATCTATGGCGGTCAATAATATAGACGTACGGCAGCAGAATAAAATCAATGTGTACAAAATGGTGCTTTCGCAGGACAAGATACCGCGCCAGAAAATTGCCGAAAAACTGCAGTTGAGCCTGCCGACTGTCGCTTTTAACCTGAAACAGCTGATTGAATCCGGGCTGGCGGTCGAAGACGGACAGCTTTTCTCGACCGGCGGGCGCAAGGCTTCCACCGTATCGTGCGTACCGAACGCACGGATAGCGATAGGTATCGACATCACCCAGAATCACATCGGGTTTGCAGCCGTTAATCTGAAAGGCGACGTAATAGACAGCATACGTCTTTCCCAGAAATTTTCTTATACCGCCGACTATGAAAATTCGGTGCTCGATCTTTTTAACAATTATACGGCTACCCTCAAAATTCCTGAAAATACAATCATCGGCGTCGGTATCTCGCTGCCCGGGATAGTGAACCCTGAGGGTACGAAACTGATGGAATCGCACAGGCTGGGGATATATGAGCCTGCAGCGTTCGAATTCGCTGAAAAAATCAACCATCCGACGCTTTTTTTCAACGATGCAACGGCCGCGGGTATGGCGGAAATTTCAAAATCCCCGGAAATACAGCATGCGGTGTTTCTTTCCCTGAGCAACAGCATCGGGGGCGCTATCATCATCAACCGGAAGAGTGTCGACGGAGACCACGCGCACAGCGCCGAATTCGGCCATATCTGCTCGATTCCCGGCGGGAAACAGTGCTACTGCGGAAAAGCCGGCCATTTTGACAGCTACTGTTCGGCGCTTGCACTTTCCGAACTTGCGGACGGCAGTCTTGAAACGTTTTTCAAAAAATTTGAACTGAAGGATACCGTCTGCACAAAGGCGTTTGCCGACTATATTGAAAATCTTTCAATTATGATCTGCAATCTTCATATTATATTCGACACGACGGTCATTCTCGGAGGATATGTCGGAAGTTATCTCGGTCCGTTTATCGACCAAATCAAGCAGAAAGTCCTGGAACTTGACACGTTCAGGGATGAACCCGATTATATCAGGCTTTGCCAGTATAAAAACGAAGCCTCCGCCGTAGGAGCCGCGCTTCATTTTATCAATCGGTTTATTCAGACAATTTAGGCAGCTCATGCGGGCTAAACTGTTTGACAAATCCGAAAATCACTGATACTATTTGTAAAATACTTTTGTAAAGTATTTTACATACAAGGAGTACAAACAATGAACGGCAGAATGAAAGTAGCTGTAATGACAGGAATAGGCAGAATCGAGTATACCGAGCGCGATATACCAACCCCGAAAGACGACGAAGTACTCGTCAAACTCGAATATGTCGGCATCTGCGGGAGCGACATGCATTATTATGAAACCGGACGGATAGGCGACTACATCGTAAAACCGCCGTTCGTCCTCGGCCACGAACCGGGCGGCATAGTCGTTGAAACGGGAAAAAACGTAAAACACCTTAAACCCGGCGATAAAGTCGCCCTCGAACCAGGCAAAACGTGCGGCCACTGCGAATTCTGCAGAACGGGCCGGTACAACCTGTGCCCGGACGTTGTCTTCTTCGCAACTCCGCCTGTAGACGGCGTTTTTCAGGAGTATGTGGCACACGAGGCCGATCTCTGCTTTAAGCTGCCGGAAAATGTTTCCACGCTTGAAGGCGCACTCATGGAGCCGCTGGCGGTGGGGTTTCACGCAGCTGTTCAGGGCAATATCAGGCTCGGACAGAGCGCCGTCGTTTTCGGCGCAGGATGTATCGGCCTTGTTTCAATGATGGCGCTGAAAGCGGAAGGCATAACCGACGTGTATGTGGTCGACATCATGCAGAAACGGCTGGACAAAGCGATGGAACTGGGTGCAAAAGGCGTCATCAATACGCAGAATGAGGATATTGCGGACGCGGTCGGGAAAATCACCGACGGAAAAGGATTCGATCTTGCAGTCGAATGTGCGGGAACGGAAATAACGACGCGGCAGGCCGTCGACGTCGTCAAAAAAGGTGCGACGATCGTACTTGTCGGATATTCAAAGTCGGGAGAAATGATGCTCCCCGTCAGCAAAATGCTCGATAAGGAATTGACAATAAAGACGGTGTTCAGATATCGTCATCTGTATCCGGTTGCAATAAAAGCCGTCGCGGAAGGGAAAATCAACCTCAAGGGAATTGTTACGAACACGTTCGACTTCGACCACGTTCAGGAAGCAATGGACCAGAGTGTGCGGGACAAAAAAAACATTGTCAAATCCGTCATAAAAATCTGCTGATTTCCGGCAGATAAACCGTGCCGCGGAAAATTGAATACGAGGAGGACCGTATGTCTGAAACAAGAAAAGCTGCTGCGTTCGGAGAAATTCTGTGGGATATCCTGCCGGAGAAAAAATGTCTGGGAGGCGCGCCGTTCAATTGCGGAGCGCATCTTAACAGGCTCGGATTTAAAACAAGCATGATTTCGGCGCTGGGGGACGACCAGCTCGGACAGGAAGCGCTCTCGCTTATCGAAAAAGAAACTGTTTCATCCCGATTCATAAGCATGCTTTCCGGCGTTCCTACTGGCTTTACGAACGTGGTACTCGACAACGGAAAACCGTCGTATGAATTCAATTCTCCGTGTGCATGGGATTATATCGCGCTCAATCCCCGATTAAAAAAAGAATTCCTTTCCACTCATTGGGACGTGTTCTGCTTCGGTTCTTTGGCACAGCGTTCATTCGTCAGTTATCAAACGCTTCACTCGCTGCTCGCCGGAATAAACGCCGATATAAAATATTTCGACATCAACCTGCGGAAAACATTCTACACAAAATCGGTCGTGGAACAGTCTTTGAAATATGCGGATATACTCAAAATGAACGACGAGGAACTTCCCGTGGTTTCGAATCTGCTTGAAATTACGGGAAACGCGGCGGCCGTTGCAGAAAATATTATTAATAAATACAAACTGAGGGGGATTATTATTACAGCGGGAAAAGACGGGACAACCGCATACTTTAACAATCAGGAATACAGGACATTCCCCGGAGACGTACCGGTCGTAGACACAGTCGGAGCCGGCGACAGTTTTTCCGCTGCCTTTCTTGCTTCATATATCGCGGGAAACTCCGTCCGGGACGCATTGAACGCCGGTTCGACTCTTGCCGATTTTGTCGTATCGCACAGCGGAGCGCTCCCGGAATACGATTCTGAAATCAGGACGAAACTCGCGCAGTCAGGATGTTATGCCGCTGAAAATTCATAATACGCAGCGGCCTGCCGTTCGGCGCGGCGGAGAATATTAACTCCGCCCGTTCAACGTTCCCATTCGATTTTTTCTTCGCCGCATGATTTTTCTATGCGCTCTCTGTTTTCAGGGCTGTCGTCGACCGCCGCCGTGTACGCGCTTTTTACGACCACGCGCGACTCGGGATACCGCTTTTTCGTAAGCTTTGCCGTTTCAAGCACGCAGTAATCAAGCGCTATTCCGACAATGTCGAACCGGTCGATATTGTCGGCCGTAATTGAAGCTCCGTACTCCTCAATCCGGGGATCCATCCCTTTGTGAACGACAGTTACAGTCACCGAATCGCCGCGCTGCAGGACAGAACCGACACCGCCGCTTATCTCTTCCCGCAGATGCGCACCGTACGTATTCTGCACGCAGTGAACAGGCCACGTTCCTCCGTTTTCCGCGAACGAACAGTGATCCACCGGGTGGAAGTCTTCAGTCAGTACGATAACGTCGTAATGCGTATTCTGAAGCAGTCCATTGACCGCACGGCATGCCCGTTCTCCGCCGGCAACGGCAAGAGAGCCGCCTTCGACAAAATCATTCTGACAATCTACAATAACAAGACACGTTCTCATACCGGAAAGTATAGCGGACAATACCGTTTTATGTAATATGCCGCAAAACACAGCAACCTTGAACGCCTGCCGGTGTCTAACAGACAGAGGTTCAGCATGACAGTACAGACGGCCGTAAAACAGTATTCAACCGGTGAAGAAATATTCAATTCCGTAAGCCACGGTGCGGGCGCGGGACTTTCCGCCGCAGCGCTGGTGCTGCTTGTCATCCGTGCAGCGCTTTCCGCCCCGGAAGGAATGCATGCGCTCTATGTGACAAGCTTTGCGCTCTTCGGCGCATCCCTGTTTATCCTCTATCTGTTCTCAACGCTCTACCATGCGCTCACGCCGCACAAAGCAAAGAACGTATTCAGAATATTCGATCACGCTTCCATATATCTGCTGATTGCCGGAACGTACACGCCGTTTTGTCTGGCCGCACTCCACGGAGTACTCGGCTGGACGCTGTTCGGCGTCATTTGGGGACTTGCGGCAACGGGAATTACGCTGTATGCGGTCTTCGGCAACAGACTCCGCGTCGTTTCCGCCGTCACGTATGTGCTCCTGGGATGGATAATAATTCTTGTGTACCGGCCGCTCTCGCTCGCCGTTCCGCATGCGACGATCGTCTTTCTGATTGCGGGCGGCATCGTCTACACGGCAGGCTGTCCGTTCTATGCGCTCAAAAAATACAAATGGATGCACAGCATATTCCACCTGTTCGTACTTGCCGGCAGCGTGCTCCACTTCTTCTCGGTGTACTTCATGATATAAACGGCTGTACAGCCGCGCACTCTTATTAAATCCTGCCGGCTGATTTTTATTCATCCTGCTTTCCTGCGTTGCCGTGCTGAAGCAGGACAGGTACGTTCCGATGCTCGACAGATGTTGAAAAAACAATCTGCGTATGAGTCTTTCCGAAACGCTGCAGTTCGTTTATAAACCGGTCGAGCTCCTCCGTTTTCCGGAACGCAACTTCTATGAGCATGGCGTAATCGCCTGTAACACAGTTGCATTCTATGACATTCGGCACCGATTTGATGTAGGGATAAAATTCCGGTTTCTGTTTCGGCTCCACTTCGAGATTGATAAACGCTTTTATGAAATAACCGAACTGATGATAGTTCAGTTTTACCTGATATCCGCTGATAAGATTCTCCTGCTCCATACGTTCTATCCGTGCCGAGACTGCCGGAGACGACAAACAGACTTCCGCTGCAATCTGCTTGACAGGTGTGCGCGCGTCCCTTTGTAGAATATCAAGAATTTTAAGATTAACTTCATCAAGCCCTTTTTCCATAATGTTACTATACCATATATATGGAGAAAAAAGGAATATTTACATTATAAATATTTATATGGATTAATATTTATTTTATTCCGTTTTAACAGCATAAAACTATATTTTTAACACATTTTGTTTTATTATATTTACCATTTCGATGAAGTAAAATATACTTTCCGCATGAATCAGGAGTGCAAAAAAATGAAAGCGGAAAAACGTATTGAATCGGATTCAATCGGAAGTATGGGTGTACCGGCAGCGGCATATTACGGCATACAGAGTCTTCGCGCTATGTATAATTTTCCAATCACGGGACTGCCTCTTAATCCTTCCTTTATAACGAATCTTGCCCGTATAAAAAAAGCAGCCGCATATGCAAATCACGAAAGCGGAGTTCTTGCGGCGGAAAAGACAGATGCTATCGTAAAGGCGTGCGACGAAGTGATTGACGGCAGTTTCAGAGGAGAATTCATCGTCGATGCAATTCAGGGCGGTGCAGGTACGAGCGCTAATATGAACATAAATGAAGTTATTGCAAACCGTGCCGACGAACTCATGGGCGGGAAACGCGGAACATATACGTTTATCCATCCGAATGACGATGTAAATAAGTCCCAGTCGACGAACGACGTTGTCCCCACCGCGGGTAAACTTACCGTGCTTACCCTTCTTGCTCCGCTTGAAACGGAACTCCTTAGACTTGAAAAAGCACTCGCCGCGAAAGCGGTTGAATTTGCAGGTATAATCAAAATGGGCCGTACGCAGCTGCAGGACGCCGTCCCGATGACACTCGGTCAGAGTTTCGGAGCATATAAAAGTATGATACGCCGTTGCAGAGAACAGATAGAGGATATAAAGAAAGAACTGTATCAGGTAAATCTCGGAGGGACGGCGATAGGAAACGCGCTCAACGCACCCGAAACATACGAACAGCGCGTTGTTCCGACTCTCGCACGCATTACAGGTTATCCGCTTGAACAGGCCGAAAATCTTTTCGATGCCACTCAGAACATCGACGGTTTCGCCGCCGTTTCCTCCGTTCTAAAAGTCTGCGCCGTAGATCTTTCAAAAATGTGCAACGACCTCCGTCTGCTTTCAAGCGGACCCCGCGCGGGATTCAACGAAATCCGTCTTCCGGCGATGCAAAACGGATCTTCCATCATGCCGGGGAAAGTAAATCCCGTAATACCGGAAGTCGTTTCCCAGGTCGCATTCGGCGTTATCGGTAACGACACCGCCATATGCATGGCCGCCGAGGCCGGGCAAATGGAACTGAATGCATTCGAACCGGTCGTCTTTTATAAATTATTCGAATCGATTACTACGCTGACGGGAGCCGTAAAAACGCTCACCGACAACTGCATAACAGGAATAACGGTAAACAAAGAGCAGTGCAATACGTTCGTTGAAAGAAGCATCGGCATAGCGACCGCGCTCTGTCCGTATATCGGTTACCGCAAATCTGCGGAAATAGCAAAACGCGCGCTTGCGGAAAATATTTCAGTGAGAGAACTCGTTCTTAAAGAAAATTTACTGAAGGAATCGCAGCTTGATACCATTCTGAATCCGAATATTATGGTTCAGGATTCGGACGGGAAAGGAAAAGTCTGCTGTAAAACAGCATGAACAGGACTGCACGCGTCAAAACATAAGGCTGCTTTATTATTTTTGCAGCCTTATGTTTTGCGGATCATTTCGCAGGATGCAGACAATTATTCAAAAGAAAAGCAACTTCTTCGGCCCTGACGGTAACTAATTTGTCTTCCGTATCTGACAATTCAAAAACAATGATGAACAATTCGCCGCAGTCGTTGAATGTAATTCGTTTGAGAACTCCTTTTCCTTCAACGGCCGTGTATTTATGTTTGTTAATTTTCCGTAATTCGTCATTGAGCTGTGCATATCCATAAATAACAAATATGGAAGAATAATCAAAGGTCAGAAACTTTCCGAATTCCTGATGCAGATTAAAGACAACCCGTACCTCCGTAATTCCTCCGGAAACATCTATTGCATCTCTCGGCACTATCCGGAATTTTTCCGGCGTCAAATAATCGGATAACCTGACCGGTTTCAGATCTTTAATTTTCTCCGTCGTCATACGAACACTTCCTGTCGTTTTATTTTTTCACAGTCATAGCTGTATAATCCGGATAGCATATTACGTCATAATAATAATTATCAAGACTCGGGTCAATCAAGTTTGTATTATTATTCGTAAACAAGGGACAAATTACTGTTTCATCGCTGACTATGATTTTTTCTGCTGAAAGAAGCAGCTGCTCTCTCTTTGTCGCATCAAGTTCAGCATTTGATTCCGTCAGTAAATCATTGTATTTTTTATTGTACCATTTGATGTCGTTCTGCGCGTTTCCTTTAGAATACATCAGCAGCCACGACGTCGGATCATTGTAGTCCGCATACCATTGGTGCCTGACCAGCTGTAATTTTCCGCTGCGGCGCTCGTCGACGTATACTTCGTATTCCAATGCCTGAAGTTCCACTGTTACGCCAAGCTGCTTCCACTGCTGCTGAAGAACCTGCGCGACATCGCCTTCATAATTCATCGCGGGATACGTGTAGGTAATCTTCGGCAGTCCTTCACCGCCAGGATAACCGGCCTCCGCCAAAAGCGCTTTCGCTTTTTCGATGTTTTCCTCAAGCAAATCACCCTGCAGTTCTCCCCAGGGAGTTCCGCTGACTTTACTTTTATAAAAGCGCCCTACAAATGTAGTGGACGGGATACAACTCTTACCCACAACAGTCGCGATGTCTTTACGGTTCAATGCCAGTGTAAACGCCCTGCGGACTTTCGGATCATCAAACGGTTTCATATTTATATTGAACATCATGTAATTCGTCTGCGGTACCTCCGCAAATTTCAAATCAGGTTTTCCTTCGTATGCTTCCGCGATAGATGAAGGAGCTCCGCTAAGCATGTTTATTTCGCCTGTCTGATATGCGGAGGACTTAGCCTGATCGTCATCCATAAAACGTTCGTTGATTTTAAGAACATTTACTTTATCGGCATTATAATAATACGGATTCTTTTCATATGTTACGGATTCACCCGGCTTACGTTCCGTCATATGCCACGGACCGTTTCCCAGGTTTTTATTCGGGTCCATATCCCAGTTCTTGTCGTCATCCTTCGCATACCTGCTGTTCGACGGCATGTACGTCGGCACGTTGCAGCAGAGATCCAGAAAGTACGCACACGGCGCCGTAAGCGTTATTTTCAGTGTCTTTGCATCAGGACATTCGACGGCAAAATTGTTAATGCTTCCGGTCCCGTTAAACGCTTCCGCCGCACCTTTTATAACAAATAAGAAATCAACATACCATGAACCGTTGTCGGGATTAAGTGCGCGGACCATGGTATTCTTGAAATCGGCGGATGTTACATCCGACCCGTCGGACCATTTAGCGTCCTCTCTCAAATGAAAAGTATATGTAAGTAAGTCTTCGCTGATATCCCACGATTCAGCCGTTGCCGGTATGATTGCACCGTTCGGACTATACTTAATTAAACCCACAAGAGAATATGTCTGATAAGAAAAATAAACATATCCGGCAGCACCGGACGGATCATACTCTCCGCTTTCCGGTTGATTTGCAAGTTTCAGTTCCAGGATTTGCCCCTTTTCGTTTGTCTTTACAGTACTCTTACTGCCACCGCAAGCGGAAAATCCCGCGATTATTACGACAGTCAGTGCTGCCGTAACCAGAGTCTTTGTCCTGCTCTTAACGCTTTTCATAACATACCTCCTAATTTCTATTTTTCAAATACTGCCTGTTCGGGCGTTTTTCCGAGTCGGCTATATTTTTTAAGTTGATCGGGGGAATAAAGTTCACAGGCAACTTTTCTTCCCTCTACTTCATACATTGCAGGTTTTTTTTCTCTGCAGCTTTCCGCGGCATAACGGCATCTGGCGCAGAAGGGGCAGCCTTTCGGCGGATCAATGGGACTGGGAACTTCTCCTTCCAGCAATATTCGTTTTTTCTCCCGAGCCTGAATCGGATCTGGAATCGGAGATGCGGAAATCAGAGCTTTCGTATAAGGATGAAGCGGATGTTTATACACATCGTCGGATGAACCGTATTCAACCATGCTGCCCAAATACATAACCCCGATCTTATGACTGATGTGATGCACCATTTCCAAATCGTGCGCAATAAACAGATAACTAAACCCCCGTTCCCGCTGCAGTTTTTCAAGAAGGTTAATAACCTGCGCCTGAATCGAAACATCAAGCGCTGATATCGGTTCGTCGCACACCAGAAATTCGGGATTCAGGGCAAGGGCCCGGGCGATTCCGATTCGCTGCCTCTGACCGCCGGAAAACTCGTACGGATAACGCCGTATATGATCAGGTTTCAACCCGACAACTTCTATCAGACTTTGAACTACAGCTTTGCGCTCTTCGGACGTTCCCATGTGGTGAATAATCATGGGTTCTTCTATAATTTCGCCTACGGTAAAACGCGGATTTAAGGAAGCGTACGGATCCTGAAAAATCATTTGCATTCTTCGACGGTATGGGAGCATTTTTTTATTATTAAAGTCCGTAATATCTACGCCGTCGAAGATAATACGTCCCGATGTCGGATTATTAATTTTTAATATGGTTCTGCCCATGGAACTTTTTCCGCATCCCGACTCTCCTACGATTCCCAATGTTTCTCCCCTTTCGAGTATGAACGAAACGTTTTCCACAGCGTGTATTTGTTTTCTGTGAGCAACGGAAAAGTATTTAGTAAGATTATTAATTTCAAGTATCGGTTTTATGCTGTTATTCATCTCCACCACCACCTTTTACGACTTCCTTATATTTATCCCTGCAGTGAAGCCAGCAATTGCAGTAATGTGTCTGACTGAATTGAGTTTTCAGCGGATTGTATTTTGTGCAGATGTTCATCGCTTCGCTGCATCTGGGGGCAAACGGACATACATCTCCAAGCTTGATAAGATCAGGAGGTGTTCCCGGAATCGGTTTTAACGGCTCCCTGTGGTCAACCTGAGAATTTGCAATGCTGTTCAGAAGACCTTTTGTATATGGATGTTTCGATTCATAGAATATTTCGTTTGTGGTCCCTTCCTCCATAATGCCGCCGCCGTACATAATGCTTATGCGGTCGCAGAGAGAGGCGACAACGCCCAAATCATGGGTAATAATAATTACACCGGCACCCGTTTTTTGTGTAATGTTTTTCAGCAGATCAAGTATCTGTGCCTGTATGGTAACATCGAGCGCCGTTGTGGGTTCATCGGCAATCAGCAATTCGGGATTACATGCAAGCGCTATGGCTATAATAATACGCTGCCGCATACCTCCCGAAAATTCAAACGGATACTGTTTTAACCTCGATTCCGCTGCAGGTATGCCTACCATCTTCATAAGTTCGACGGTACGCCGCCTTGCTTCCTTCCTGCTGCATTTCGTGTGGTACAGGATACCTTCCGTCATTTGCTTTTCAATCGTTACAATAGGATTCAAATACGACATAGGATCCTGAAAGATCATGCTGATTTCATTTCCGCACATCCGCCGCATCATCCTTTCATACTCTTTCTTTTCCGGTTTCGTCTGAAATTTAACGGGACTTATATCTTTACCGTCAAAAAGAATCTGCCCTTTTGTAACTTTGCCGTTGGATGCAAGAAGTCCCATGAGCGAAAGCATCCCCACGCTTTTTCCGGAACCCGATTCTCCTACGATTCCTAAAACTTCACCCTTATCAACACGGTAATCAACGCCGCGAACAGCTTTTACTATTCCCTGTTCCGTTTTAAATTCCGTAGTCAATCCTTTTATTTCAAGCAAACTCATAGCCTCACCCTCTATCGTCTTCTTTTCGGATCTAACGACTCTTCCAGACCTTCACCGACAAAATTAAAAGAGATAATCGTTACACAGATTGCAACAAGAGGATACACAGTCTGCAGCGGATATACCTGAATCACATCCCTCGCCGCGTTTGCCAATGTTCCCCAGCTTGCCATCGGTGCTGAAATGCCTATTCCCAGAAAACTTAACCAGGCCTCCGTAAATATTGCCTGCGGAACCATCAACGTTACGGTTACAATTATAGGTCCCATGGCATTTATTAAAAGATGCTTTATAAGAATCCTTCTCGGGCTCGCTCCCAGCACAAATGCCGCCGTAGTAAATTCCTGTTCCTTAAGACTTTTTACTTCCTGACGGACTATCCGCGCCATATCAATCCAGCAGGTGATAGAAATGCCAAGCATTATGCTCGTAATACCTGCACCGAGCCACAGCATTATTAAAACTATGTACAACAGCGACGGTACTGAATAAATAATATCCACAAAACGCATCATAACCATATCGACTTTACCGCCGACATAGCCTGCAATACCTCCGTAAATTGTTCCGATAAGCACATTTATGATTGCAGCCATAAATCCGACGCTGAGGCTTATTCGCGCTCCGAACAGGATACGGACGAAAATATCGCGTCCCATTTTATCCGTACCAAACCAATGTGCCGCACCGGGTGATGCATTACGGAAGGTAATATTCTGAGCATCATAAGAATAGGGACATAACATTGGGCCGAAAATTGCAAATAACACAACAACGATCAGTATAATAAGCCCGACAACGGCCCTTTTATTGTTAAAAAAATCTTTTTTTACGGACTGCATGAAAGTTCTGCTTTCAATAGCTATAAATTCGTCATCCTTTTCCGTTTTATTAAGTTTGCGGAACAGTACTTCTTCCGATTCAAACGCATCGTTCATTTTACGGCACCTCCCTACAAAGATTTTCTGACTCTGGGATCTATAATTGCGCATATCAAATCCGCAAGGAAATTACACAGGACTATGATTGCACCCATAAAAATTGTTATGCCCATAACTACCGTGTAATCATGGTTCATAATGGCGTCCGTAAACTCCCGGCCAAGTCCGGGGATGGTAAATATTTTTTCAATGGTAACGCTGCCCGTCAGCAGGAAAGCAACCATCGGTCCCATATACGTGATTACGGGAAGCATCGCGTTTTTTAAAACATGCCTGAACAGCAGGGTGCCTCTGCTTATCCCCTTTGCCCTCGCCATTATTATATAATCCTGCCGTATGACTTCCTCATAACTGCTCTGGGTAAGTCTGGCCACAGCAGAAATAGGATACAGTCCCTGTGCAATCGCCGGCAGAATATAATGCTTCGGGGTCGATAAACCTATAATCGGGAAAACATTTAAAAGTACACCGAATAAAATCATCAGCAGTAAGGCAACGATAAAATTCGGAATGCTCACTCCGAGTATAAGGCCCGTAAGCCATGCACCTTTGGAAAAATTATTTTTTGATTTTGCCATCAGAATACCGGCTCCGACCCCAACAATCAGAACGAGAATGAAAGTTATAAAACCGAGTTTAAGAGTCGGTATCATGGATCGAAAAATAATACTGGTGACTTCCGTTCCCACTTTTTTGTAGGAAGTTCCCATATCCCCATGAAGAAGGTTGTTGCAGTAGATAAAGAACTGCTCTACAGGAGGTTTATTAAGACCGTACGTCGCTTCCATTCTTTCAAGAACTTCTCCTGAAATGTTTTTGGACTGAAGAGGACTTCCCGGCATAAGCTTGGTCATTGTAAAGGTAATCGCTATTAAAAAAAACAGCGCTAAAATTCCAAGAAGTATACGCTTTGAAACATATTCTATCATGACGATTTTGAACCTCCCTATTGTTTTTAATTCTTATTGCAAGTAAAAAAAAAGACGGCAAAGGCGCTGATCCGTTATTGGATGTGGCGCCTTTGCCGTCTTTTTCCGTATAATTACATACTTTTACCAACTATTAATTTCAATGTCAATTTATTTTTTCAAAATTTGTAATTAACCCAAAACATCGTACGTTTTTTTAAAAAATCTACAAATCGAATGGCAATTTCTTGACAAAAAAAAACAGCCCTCGTACTTTAGCAGTAAAATCAAACCGAGGGGTATGTCTATGAAAGTAGTTGTTATTCAAGAAGCAATCATTCAACCGGACCTGACAGCCGGAGAGCTTTCAGCTCACTGGAAGAAATTGGAATCAATACCTGGTGTTAATCTGGAAATCAGGTATCCTGAAGGATATCCTTCTCCGGAAGAGCTGCACGATTTCATCGGAGATGCGGAGATTGTCTTCGGCATCTGGATAAATGGAAATATTATTAATGAGCAGTTCCTGAATCGCCATCCGAATTTAAAATACATTGCAACTCTGGGACACGGCTGGCAGACATTCGATGTCGAAATGACCCGGAAACGCGGAATAACAATCACCAATACAATCTACGGAACGCAAACTATAGCGGAATATGCGTGGGCTCTGCTTATGGAAGTCTGTCATCACACGGCATCACATTCCGATGAAATAAAACATACGAACTGGTCGGATGAATCGTTACAGGCAAAATTCGGGTATGTTCATACGCCTCAAATTGAGCTGTACGGAAAGACTTGTGGTATTATAGGTCTCGGTTCCATAGGGTTCGCGTTCGCGAAGATGGCGCAAGGTTTCGGAATGAATGTTATATCTTACAGCCGGCACAAAAAAGAAGGTTCACAATACGATTTCGTAAATCAGGTTGATTTTGACACGCTTCTTGCTGAAAGCGATGTTATTTCTATCCATGCTCCATTTACGTCCGGTACCGCCGATATGATTAACAAAAACTCAATTGCAAAAATGAAAGATGGAGTGATTATAATCAATACGGCACGCGGCGGATTGATTGCGGAAGAAGATCTACTCGCCGCGTTAAACTCCGGGAAAATATACGGAGCGGGACTCGACGTGCTGCGGGAAGAACCGCCGACCGGAGACAACCCTCTTTTTCATTCGGATAAGACAGTAATAACAGGACATATTGCGTGGCTTACAAAGGAATCGAGAATTCGTGCCTGCGAGATTGCCGTACATAATTTCAAAGCGTACTGCGAGGGACATCCTGTGTCGGTAATAAACTAAAAGTTCAGCGGACTTACAGCCGTAAGTCCGCTGAACTTACACTATCGCCTGCCGCATCCACTTGCCGCTCTTTAACCGCAGCATATTAAGAATCGAACGGACAACCCAGTCTATTGTCATGGCAATCCAGACTCCGAAGACGCCGAGACCCAAATACCCGCCGATAATATACGCCAGAGCAATTCTAAAAACCCACATACTGGCAATGGACGAAAACATAACAAATTTTACATCACCGGCGGCCCGTAAAATCGCAGGCAGCGTAAATGCCGCAGGCCATGCAATCATACAGCAAATACTGTGGTACCATATAAGTTTTTGGGCAAGATAATTTCCCTCTTCGGTAAGGTGATACCAGCTTGCAATAGCAGGGGTAAAGAAAATTATGACGATATTCTCCGCCCAAAGCATCAGATAAGCCCACTTCATCATTTTTTCAGCATATTTTTTTGCCGAGCTGTAATCGCCGGCTCCGACACACTGACCTACAACGGTAGTCAATGCAAGTCCCATCGCTGCAGCCGGAATCGTGGCAAGCAGTTCTATTGTGCTGGCAGTCGCATTTGCCGCAATGGAGGACGTCCCGAAACTACTGATAAGGCTTTGCGTAAAAAGTTTGCCTATCTGAAACATTGCGTTGTCAATTCCGCTGGGGACACCGATTTTCAATATTTTGCCTATTACTTCCGCATTGAATCCCAACCGCAGATATTTATCTATGTACAAATCACCTTTTTCGCTCCTGAGAATCAGTAAAACGACTATACATGCAAAGGCCCGCGAAATAAGTGTTGAGTATCCCACGCCGGCGATACCCATATGATATACAAAAACAAAAACCGCATTACCGATTATGTTGAGTACATTCATTGCGGCGGAAACATACATCGAAAGTTTACTGTTTCCCATGGACCTGAACAGAGCAGCAGCTCCATAATACACCGAAAGAAACGGAAATGAGAAAGCCGTAATATAAAAATAAACAACTGCATTTTCCATGACAGCCTGTTCCACCTGGCCGTAAATCAACAAAAGAATAGCCCTATTCAAAGCGACAGATACGACTGCAATAAGTAATCCGCTTACAAAACAAACCAAAATCAACTGATTTGCAATAATTTGAGCTAATTTTTTTTTCTTTGCACCTAAAGCCTGTGCGGCTATTACCGCTCCGCCGGTGGCTAAAGCTTCAAACACATAAATAAGCAAATTACTGATGGTATTTACCAGAGAAACGCCGGAAACGGCAGTTTCACCGGCCCCCGATACCATAATCATGTCGGCCATACCTACAGTAACAGCCAGTATCTGTTCGACAATCAACGGCAAAATCAATTTAGCCATATAGTTCTTATCAAATGTTATCTTTTTCTGCATAGAGATTCTCCATATCGCATCTTTCCCATTTTGCCGCCTATTCTATTTTTTTGTTTTAACAAAAGTCAATTTCTATTTCAAAAAAAGAATGAAATTTGTATTTTGCACAAAATCCCATATTAAATTTTTGTACTATTTTATATAGTAGTTTGTATTTTTTTTGATTACACTTCCGACGTGCAGGCTGATTTCTATTCGTGCAGAGGATTTTATATCCCCACTGCGATACCTTTAGGAAACAGCATATCCCGCTGATTGCGGCAGGTTGTTGATTGTTTTACCAGCGAAATAAAAATTCAAGGAGTGTAAAGTATGTTCGACTATTCAAATTTATTAAGAGATTCCATGAAGATAAAGCCGGCAAGCAAAAGGGCGGCAAGACAGAAGAGCAGTTCTACACCGGATGATATTTTTCGTATGAATTATAACGAAAGCCCGTTCGGACCGTCCCCAAAAGCTATGGAAGTACTCACCAACGCGTGTAAGAAAAGTTACGAATATCCTGATTGGTTCTCAATTGAACTGAAAAAAAACATAGTATCGTTCTATGGTCTGGATATTTCAAATATAGTTACAGGTTCCGGAGCAAGCGCATTAATCTGCATGCTGGGTGAAATATTTATTAACAAAGGCGATGAATTTATCATCGGAGATCCCAGCTATGAGGCGTTCCGCGATGTCGCTTATGATTATGGAGCAGCGCCGATACTCGTTCCGTTGACTGAAAATTTGGACTATGATCTTGATGCAATGCTTAGGGCCGTCACGCCAAAAACGAAAATGCTTATTATATGCAATCCGAACAATCCTACAGGAGCGTTCGTTGATTCGGAAAAACTTGAGGAATTTATTAAGAAAATTCCTGAGCATGTAATCACGGTTATAGATGAAGCTTATCTGGAATATGTTACAAAAGAGAACACCTACAGCATGGTTAAATTGATTAAAGCGAATTACGCTAAACCATTGATTGTCCTTAAAACATTTTCTAAAATTTATGGTATGGCAGGTCTCCGCATAGGATACGCCGTTACATCTCCCGATCTTGCCGACTGTATGTGCAAGTCCAGCCACGCGTGGAATGTAAGCAGAATCGGACAGCTTGCAGCTTCCGCAGCGATTACAGACCAGGAATATATTCATAATATTCGTGATGTAATTGCAAAAGAACGCATAAAGGTAAGCAATGCTCTTAAGGATATGGGATGCAAGGTTTACGAATCTCAGGCTAATTTTATATTATTTAAATGTTCCGTAGATTCCTTAGAAGTTTCTTCAAAGCTGGCAGAGGACAAAATTCTTATTGGCGCACCGTGCGGTTATAACCGCGTAAGCCTGGCTCTGCCGGGAATGAACGATAAATTTATTTCCTGTATGAAGAAAATTCTTTCAAAATAATCCGCTGTTTAATATTGCTGCAAAAATGAAAGAATATTAAAATCATACATGAGTAATGCATTTATTGCCAAAACATATTGTATCCGAAAATACAATATGTTCAAACATGGATTCATTTTCTTTATTAAGGGATTCCCTTAATAAATATCAGGAGGCAGCTGAATGATACAAGTAAATGAAATCTTAAAATTGGCATTATTCCATAATTTCAATATTCTTTGCGGCGAACAATACCTGAACAACACCGTAAACGCTACCGTAATTCTGGAATACGAAAGCAGCAGAATCCATTATGAAGGATACGGCTATGGATATTTTGTACTTGTATCATACTTTTTTGCTTCAACGAATCCGGAACTGGTTAATGGTTCGCTAAAAAATCTTATACAAAAGCACATATCCGCCATTGCGTTAAAGATTCATCCGACGGAAAAACTTCCCGCGGATATAATTCAACTGGCGGTCAATAATCATGTACCGATACTGACGTTTTATGACGAATTTATGGAAGACTTAATTATAAACATAAATGAATCAATGAAAACGCGGGCCCAATATATAATAAACGAAGAAAAACTGAATTTAATTATTAACGGGACGCTTGATCAGGATGCAATCAGAAAGAAAGCCATTGAAATCAACAGCAACTTCAAAGCAAACGCCATTACAGCGTGCATGATATCAAAGGAAGAAGCGACGAATTTAAAAATCCACACTTATTTCGATAACCTTATGTACAGACAATTCAATACCGCGGATTCGTATCCCTATTCATTTATTAAATTCGGTCTTAATCTCATTCTGGTATGCACATTCGACGACGACGAATTAAAAAATCTGTCCGTATACAGTCATATAAAAAAACTGATTATGGATTCGGGTTTTATTCCGGGCGCGTTCTTTATGGGAATCTGCGATACTCCATTGAATTTAAATCAACTGAACGAATCCCTCATGAAAGCTCAGACAGCAAGCATCATTTGCAAGTTTAACAAAGCAGATTCGCTTATTTATAATAATATCGGAATTTACAAATATGTAATTCCATTAATCAATAATAAAATTTTTAAAAATGACATAATAAAAAAAATAAACATCTTAAAGGAATACGATAAAATTCACGAATCCTATCTGCTGAAAACACTTATCTCTCATACGTATAACAACGGAGATTATAAAGAGACCTCAAATAAATGCTTTCAACATATCAATACAATCCGGTATCGAATAAAAAAAGCGGAACATCTTCTTTCCCTGGAAGAATCAACGGCCGACGAGGAAATTATACTGCTTATCCGCTGTTACCTGCTTTTGCAAGCGTTGAAAGAAGAAAAATCCGAGGGATAGCGATCATATCAAAACTATACTTATGCATCATGAGAAAAGGGAAGCACTTGACCCTCATCAGTGCTAATGTTATATTATGAAATATCGAAGTAAAAACGTACCATCGCTCGTAGCTAGATGATACGAACACAGCGGGAATAAGCGAACCGTTACTTCTTCAATAAAATGAAGGAGGAGCTATGTCCGCATATATTCCACAAAAACCACAATCACTTAAAAATGTTTTGCCTGCCCTCGTCGGATTGCCTGCAGTATTTCTGCCTGAAATGCTTGATAACTCAATCTTAAATATCGCGGTACCGACTATCGGTCGTGAATTACACGCCTCCGACACAGCACCACAATGGATTACCAACGCCACTATCGCTCTTGCATTTCGCTTATTCGAAGATGATAAACTACGCATTCGTACCATATCTGCCATGTTTGGAACAATAACTATCATTCTCACTATTGCCTTGCCGGTACTATTCGTAAACGAGGGGTCGAATGCATGGCTACCGTGGGCGACAAGCGGCGTCGCTTATAAATCGGCAGCCGGACTCACAATGGCCGGGCTTGGGTACATGATTAGTCTCCAGCTCCAACTTGGTTGGGGATGGTCACCAATTAGTGCCTCACTCGGTATGTTGCCGCTGGTCATCACCTTATTGGCTGCAGGCTTTGTCGTTGAAAAATTCATAAACCAAGCAGGTAATCAACTTGGAACATCAGCATATATTTTCGCAGCAATAGCACTATTCACAAGTAGCATCACAAAAGGCTACTGGACAGCTACACGGACAACACAATTCCATCATGCAGTGTTATTCAGTACATTGATTTTAGCGATTGCGTCGGTTCTGTTAATTGGCTGGGCATTTATGCGAACACATAAAATGATACAAAAAGTTATATCATAGCGCAAGACCGAAGGTGGTACACAGGAAAAAACGGAGCGAAAATTCGGGGATACCAATAAATCACATCGGAGTGCGTTTATTGGCAGACACAATATAAAGAAAAAAGAATACCTTGCTAATTTTCATTAGCAACTTTATTAAGGAGAACGCCTAAGATGTTCAACGCATTAGTAAAAATAAATTGTTTCGCTAAGAATCAGCTACTAAAAAGAGTCGCAGCAAATTTACTTGAAAAATTTTATTGCTGCGAAATAAACTGCACTGAAATAGACAAAAGTGTTTTATTTGCTCACCACGCTCGTGGTTGTACTATTGTAGCTGCAAAAATCTGTGAAGAAGTTGTGATCTATCAGAATGTTACCATCGGATCGAACATGAAATATAACAAGAATACCAAAGAATGGGAACAAGTCGGTAATCCCATCATTGGGAAAAATGTAATAGTTGCTGATGGAGCTAAAATATTGGGTCCAATAACCATCGGAGATAATTCGGTTATTGCCGCTGGTTCAATTGTTACAAAAAACATCCCATCGAACAGCATGGCATATGGAGTTAATAAATTTAAACCGAAAGATGATAATTACGATTTGATATTCAATTCCAATATGATCCATTTTGAGAAAATCATAAAAGCAAATAAGAAATTGATCTCAAACTACGAGATGAAGAAGATCGTGAAACAGACGGAACACCTGTTGGATTAGAATTTGCTAAAAGTAAACCTTGTCCATAAGGACAGTGGAACCAATATGTTAAAAACTCCGGGAGTATTTTTTATTTATCACAACGTATAAAAAATTGTCATTGCGAAATCATGTAGTACCGATGTTTGGCATTGTAAAGTATCATTGCAACTTGGCCAATATTTCCTGCATGGGTAAAATGACATCGCCGGGATACGCTGTCGAATTTTTGAGCCTTCGAGCATGTTCTTTTGTTATATAATTGTAATCTTGATCTAAAAGATAGATTCCTTTTAAATGTTGACCGCTAATGACGGGAATTCCTTCTGATACAAAAGTTTCAATTTTTATATTTAATCCAAGAAGTCCCAATTCCGTTTTTCCGGCTCCCGCTTCTTGTCAGCACGTTTTTTTCTTTCAGCGAAGAAAGTATACGTTCCGCCTGAATAAGCAGTGATCCGCGGATTGCAAAATTCATCTGTGCCATTTTCCATATCGTCGGGTTCGAGTCCTGCCCGTACACTGAAATATTGTCTATATTTCAGTGATGCTTTTTTATAAACTTCGCCGACTGAACGAACATACCGCCGGAACCGCAGCACGGATCGTATACCTGGCCCTTGAACGGCTCAAGCACCGCAACAAGGGTGCGGACAACGCATGACGGTGTATAGAATTCTCCGGCAAGCTTTCCTTCCTGCTCTGCAAAGCGTGAAAGGCAGTATTCATAGGTACGCCCAAGCACGTCCTTGCTTTCATGTGCATCGTGCATTTTGACATTCGTAAAAAGATCGACTACTTCGCCGAGCCGCCGTTTGTCGAGCTCCCGCCGGGCAAAGTTCTTCGGCAGTATATCCTTGAGCCGGGGATTCTCTTTTTCGATTTCACGCATGGCGTTATCGATTGTAATACCGATTTCTTCCGTATGTGCTTTCTGTGAAATACATTTCCAGCGTGCATCTTCGGGAACGAAAAAAATCCGTTCACTCGTGTATGCGTCTCTATCTTCCTCAAATCCATCGCCTTCCTTCACCAGTTTGGCGTAACGTGATTCAAAACGGTCGGAAATATATTTCAGGAATATCAGTCCCAGAATGACCTGTTTATATTCGGACGCATCAAGATTACCGCGCAGCGTGCACGCGGCATCCCATATTTTCTGTTCAAAGCCGATATCGGCTGTATTTTTCTGCGGTTCATTTTTAACGGTAGTCTTTTTTGCTGGCATATATTCAGTATGGCACGTTTCCGCACTCTTTTTCAGACAATAAAATTACGGAGAACAGATTTTATCTATTCCCCATTCTCCGTAACAAACATTTGTTATGTATTTTACACAATTCTCGCATTCTTCAAATGTTCAACGGCCTGTACCGTTATACCGCCGCCGTCAAGTTCATTAAACACCGGTAAAAATAATTCTGCTTCTGCATTCCGCAGTCTGTTCATTGTGGTATCAGCTTCCGGATGTTCCGCATAGTGATCAAGCATCGTCTCGGTCTTATGACCGCTTCCTGCCATAACAACACGTTTGTCGCCAATAATATCCATCATCCGGCTGCACCAGAGATGGCGCCATGCATGAAAGCAGATTTCCTTTGGATTGGAATATCCGATTCCGCTGAGTGCACGATGCAGAAACTTGAGCCAGTTCTTCGGATCAGTCGGCTGCGATGGTTTGAGCCCGAAGAAAACGAATCCCTGCATTCCTTCTCCATACGGAGAGCGGCAATCTCACCTACGTCATCAATCGTTATGCTTCCGACCGTCCGGTCTTTTAGCCGCGGCAGCCAATAAATTGTTATCCGGCTGCGCATTGTCTCGTAGTAATTCAAATGAATCTGCTGACCTCTTAATTTCTTCTCTGCAACGTACGGACTTTTTTCCATATTCCAGAAATCGCAGAGAAATTCTTTTACCGGTTTTGCTTCACGGGTGTCCGGAACAACAGCAGAAATAATCATATTACGTTCTTTCATGATTTTGAGCATTTCCGTTACGTCGTCACTTGTAAAATCGAAAGAATGAAACATAGTAAAAAAGGACATCTTGTCGACAGTAAGTGTCGCCTTAGTTTCTTCTTTTCCGTTAATACGTGAAGGAATATTTCCGTTTACGAGCCAGTTCATCACCATTTTTTCCGCTTCTTTGCGGTCGCGGCATCCGGTACTTTTTACGTTTGAACGGGAACCATTTTAAAGAGAGAATTGAACAGCATAGATTCCGCTGCTCTTTTTATACAACGAATAGGGCTTGGCCATGAAAAACACCTCTTCAGCATTGTGTAACGATTCTGCATAGAATCGCTGCCTAGAATGTTGTGTTTTTTCACACCAAGCCCTACTTATATTGGGATCGGTAGTGTGGTAACTGCTTGTAACACAGGCAGTTACCTGTTTAGCGGGGGCAGGACTCGGCTTCCGTTCGCACACATCCAGTGTGCTCTCTCCTGCCCGGCTGCACTCGCTGTCGGCGCCATCCCTGGCGCCTTTTCGCCTGCCGGCGCGCTCGTTCCGTTTCAAGTCCTGCCGATTCCGTTGCAAATACAACCTGTGTTAAATAAAAAAAGCTGGTGTCGTTTGACATCAGCTTTCTGTTAGCGGGGGCAGGACTTGAACCTGCGGCCTCCGGGTTATGAGGGAGCCATTTATGGCTTCAGATAACCACATATCGTTTCCGTTTATCGTATTTTATGTAGTTTACTGCGTTTTTCCGCATTTGGCAACACAGAAAACTTCATGATAATTCAGTAAATACTACTTTTTTCATCTAGATTCTTCATAAAATTATGCAGCCGCCGGGAATCGGAGCGGAGGTCAAATCCGCTGGTTTTCGAATTATTTTTGAAGATTTTTTAAACAAAACGAAAAAAAATACTCTGTTTGCTATCTATATTTCATAGAGTCGTCCGGGAAAATCCCGACGGTCGAACGCATATTTTTCCCCCACCTCTGCAACCCCTCGTGAGTGTCAGAAATACAGAAGCATATTTTTGTCCCTCGTTCCTGCAAGCTGCAAAACAGGAAAAAACATGTATCTCTTGACTCCTCTTCCTTCGATTCGACGGCATGTATTTCCTGATCTCTGTTCACATTCTCGACCTTTGTAACCATTACTGCCATGTTCACTACCCGCTTCCTTCAAGATTCTTTGCAAGAACCGCAGTCGACGGATACCTGCTCGATTATATAATCTGATCAAGCTTCAGCAGACGCCAGTAATTCACTTTTCTCTCACTGTATTTTTCTTTACGGGTATTATCTGCCTCCTGAATTTCTTTCTCTATAATTTGCCTCCGCATCTTACGATACAGTATAGCATAGCTTCATACCACATAATGATACACAGTAAAAAATAAATTGAGTACCGCTTGGCTGGTACGAATCATCCTATATACTTTGATGATGGATAGCCGGATTGAACTTCGTAAACAAAATACGAAATCGGATAACACAGAAAAAATTGCTTTTTATAAAAAAATGTCTATAATTATTTTATAAAAGAAACTGTTTAAAAATCAAAAAACAGCGTAGAGAGAAATATTTATGTTTATATTTGATAAAACTTCTTATGACAATCTGATGGCCAAATGGGAAAAATCCCGTTCTACATATTCTTATTTCATTCATGATTGAGTAATAAATGAAGAAGCATACAGCAAATCAACCCCACTCATACTTTTCCTCCTGAAAGAATCAAACGACTACTATACTGAAATAGCATTAGAAAAAGGAGCTGTCAATCCGGCAGATGGAAATTCAACACTGTTCTGGTGGAAACTAAATATCATACAGCACATTCTTCAGCAAACATGGAATGGTATTTCTGTCAATAAAGAAGATATTGAAGCATGCAAAAGCAAATTGCCCTATTATCTCCACAAATTATTGTCTGCTGTGGTACAAAGATATTGTATGATAAAATTTATCCAGAAGGATGTTCTTTTCTTGTATATAGCGTATCACATACAAAAGAGTATCTTGTTATAGACTCTTATCATCCATCATATTACGGAAAATCGTTTGAATAATTGTTTTAATGGCTGTCAAATTCTATGGCAGATCAGATAGTACAGAACGAAATTCTGATGTTAAAACAACACAATTCATACCCACTCTGGGGGACACACCGTTGATTCTACTTTGCCGGAAAAACCTTTCCGGTAGGACTCCGTAAGCAGTAATTCACCGTCAATAACGATAGAGACGAATTTTTTTTCACAGCTTTTACAATAATGATCTGCCATAAACAACTTCCTGTTTGTTGTTATCTACGCTATAGTATAACACACTGCATATCATGGATGTGGTATTCAGTTTCAAAGAAAACGTTTGAGAACGGGTTATGTTATCGATTATATTACAGCCCGCAATTATGTTGAAAAAAAGAATACCCCTCACCAGTACAGTCTGTACAAAAACTTAGACAGATTCCATTTAATGCAGCAATAATTTTTACTTATTGATTTCACTATCAATATTCCTGCCGCCATACATTATTCTGACAATCGTTACTGTATTTTTTGTTTCATCAGGAATATAAAAAGCAAGGTACTTATTTACAGACAGTACACGAAGCCCTTTTGATTTTCACGGTTCTTTCTCATACATATGGTATCGCGGTGGAAATTCATCAAGTTGTTCAATTGATAAAATGATTCTGCAGCTATTTCCGCCTTCAAAAACAATTCCAGCTCATTTTATGCATCATTTTATTTTCTAGTAATATTCAATCAACTGATAAAATTGACTTTGATTTTTAGTACATTTTATCGTATTTCCATAGGAAGGACTGTCAGTATTATAGTTCATTGGCTGATATGAAACTGCACTGCTGCTACCTGCTTGGGAAAATAGCATTTTTAATATATCTATTACTAAAAGATGCTTTGATGTTTTTAACGAATTATTTTCAGGTAATTTGTCGTACGTTGAATAACGGAATGTATAATATTGATATTCCTTTCCAGCAGCTTTAACACCTACATAGTTATAAGACTCAATAGTTTTGCTTCGTAAGATTTCATGTAATTCTGTTCTATAAAATAGTTTCAAAAGTATTATTGTAATATATTCAAATTCTGTTATATTATATGCTTCCTGATAAGGATTAAAACGCATGTAAAGATAAAAAAGTTTTAATTCACGAATCGAGAGTTGCCCCTTCATAATTGAATCAAGCTTTTGAATCTCGGTATTTTCTCCTTTGGGTATAATACGCCTTACGATAAATTCCGTTGACAATTTACATAATGGAACCGGATAATTGAAAAATTTATCAAGATAAACTTCCGGGTTTTGAATAGAGTTCCTTTTCAGCATGGCTACAGCAGCAGCAGTATCTATTGCTGTAATAAAAATGATATTTGTTACATCCGAAAACATACGAATCAGTTTGAGTGTATTTATTAATTCGCTGTATTGAAGTCGGTCAAGATCATCAATAAAGATAACAAGTTTTGTTTTGTCTGTCTTTAACTGTTCTTTAAATTCTTCAAAATAGTCTTCCGACGTTTTCTGAGAATATCCCAATCTGAAAACATCTATGAAATTATTCTGACAACTGTCGAAAACTTTCCGAATATATTTATTTTTCGCTTTTTGCAAAAGAAGACCTTCTGATCCCATATTATCAACGATCCGATTGTAAAAAATATCTAAGCAGTTCCTTTCATCCGCTATCTTCCAGGGATTAAAAGAAAACGTTTTATAATTCATTTTTTCAAGTCTTTGCTTAATGAATTCCATCAAAGTCGACTTTCCAGTACCCCATTCACCGTCTATTTTTATTGATAGAGAACTTCTTCCTGCCACAAGACTATCTTTAGTACTGTATTCTTCTATTTTTTTTACAATTTCTTTGGACTTATTGGCATATCCCAAAAAATCATATCTTATATCATCAAGTGGAATATCGGAACAAAGCATTCTTTCTATATCGTCATTTGTCGGTACCTTGATTGCTGCCTCTTCATCCTGCGGATTTTTGTCATTTGGAGTAATTTTTTTATCTTTTTTTTTAGATTGTAATGTTTTTCCAATTATAGCTTTTGCCGACTTTCTGATAATTTGTTTATACTCAGAATCCAAGGCTAAGATAATATTTATAATTTCTGCAATCATATAATAGAATACGAGTGGCAGGCCAAACTTATAAAATAAAAAATAGCTATTAAAATATGAAACGAGTATTAATGTAATAATAATCAACTTCAGTTGTAGAAAAAACGTATTTTCAACCCATTTATAGTCAAGATACGAATAAATAACATAGATCCCCAATACGATCAGATATGCGATAAATTGCCATCCAGTTAAGTCCATTAAAGAAAAAAAGTATCCTACCATTGTAGAATTTATTATTGACAAAAGAGGGTTAGAAAAAATAAATGTAAGAAGAATTGTTGTTACCGACAAATAAATAACATATTTGCTTCTATTAATCATAACTTACATTTTACATTTCATATCATAAAAAAATCAATAGTAATCGTTATCCATCAGAAAATTTTACCAGACTAGTTAGCCGCCATATCTAGAAATTACTCAACATTAACTTATTTTTTTAAATTCCATTCTTTATTTCTTCTGTGCCAGTCCACGTACAAAAACATAGTGCATATTGACACAATCTTTCTAAACACTTAATCCTGCAAGCGTGGCGCAATATCCGCTGATCGTTTCCAGCGCGCAATTTCTCGTAAGCAGCAGCATATAGTTCAACTGATTCATTTATATAATATTTCCAAAAGCTGTCGGCATACCTGTAATGCTTCCTGAAACTGTATACCGGATGCATATTGATTTTTATTCACATATTGAGTCCACCGTTTGTTACATCCGTCATCATTTTGAATTAAATCAAGAATGTGAAAAGATTCTTCTTTGCTAAACGCCTTTGTTTTCCGGTATGCAAATGTTTTTTTCACTGCCTGAGAAAATACCTCCGGCCGAATTTTACTGCTTTTAAGCTTCATAAGTATATAGACATCATAAAAATCTTTACTTCTTCCATTGGCATCTGCACGTACCAGTATTGTCTGTATTTTCTCCGCCAGTATAGTTTCTACCGGATATGACTTTATAGAAATAGTTTCGTTAAACAGTGTCTGATACTCGAATTGTTCTGCTTCAGGAGTTACCGGATCTCCTGTTGCAATATCAATATAAAAAGGCTGGCGAATATTTGAAAGCCTGCCACAAAGATGAATTCTGAACCCGCCATAATCATCAGTATCTCGGATTGGTTCAATCTTTGTAAATTCAAAATAGAGTGTTGTTTTATCCGGAGTAAAAATAATATTCTGTATTATATGTTCAAGAGCGGATTCTTCCATTGGCTGCCCATTCATCAAAAAATCTATGTCCATTGTCGCACGGTTTGTTATTCCCGCCATGGCCGATACGAGCAATCCGCCTTTCAATATGAAATTTTCTTTATATGAACTTTGTGAAAGAAGCTTTAGAAACTCTTCATAAAAAAAGAAAGCCTGCAGTATTGGGTAATTTACTCCCGTTTCTTTTGATTTGTTGCGGAGGCGTTCTGTAATACTGTTTTTATTCATACGTAATAAGCTCCTGTATTGATTCCAGTTTTTGTGATACGGCGAAACGTTTTGCATAGTCACGAAGTTTCCAGATATCCTTTGTCTTGCTCTTAAAATACAGTGTGAAAGCTTTTGAAAAAACTTCTACATCCTGATTATTCCTGTCCCTGATCAAATCACACAAAGTTCTTTCTGCATCATACGCTTTTACCACATTTCCCTGAGCTGTTTTTATATCCATTTGTCCGACAGCATACCAGTCATGTCGTATTGAATGAACAACAGCTTTGTCCTTTATATGAGACGCATTATACCCTCTGGGTACCGTAATTTCCGGGAGATAGGGAATACGGTCTGTCAATTCATGGAGATACAGTGCTGAACTGTATGAAAAAATACAACGCGAGTTTTTCAACTGCAGTATAAAATATTCATCATAATTTTCATACGAAGGATCAAGATAAACACCTCTATTTATCCGTTCAAGGCGATGTTTTTTTACCAGTTCCGTCAAATACCACGTTTCTATATTGTTTTCAGCAATTTCTTTTGAAGAGATTATTCCATTATTTTTCTTTACCAGATCGGCAATAGAATCAAATTTATTCATGTTTGAATCTTCCAAGTACGCTATATTATACAATAAGTGTAGCGTACTTGGAAGATATGAGAAGGTACAAATGATGATGATTAACAGATTTTCAGTTTTTTATTTCAGCAGCGGTTTCAATTCGACTGTCGATAATAGTTTTGATCGCGTCATAGATTTTGATTCTTTCATCATCCGTTGAAAGAGAAACAATAAGCGAATACCGCAGTTTATCTGTATAATGATGTAAATTCGGTCTATCTTTCCACCAGCCGGAAACGGGGTATACTGCAATATATTCGCTGTCAGCAAGAACCGCCGCGCTCCCTTCCCAGTAATCTGAATGAATGGAACCAACATCACGGTTATCGGGTCCTAATGTCCAATTTCCGACAGGGCTTGTACCATCACCCTTGTCGCCTTTTTCTTCCCGGGCAGCTTTATTTATCCGTTTTAAGAAATCTTCCGGCCGTACTTCATTATAGTTGTTTATATCAAATCGAAGGCCAGCCGATGCATACCGATATTTATTTTTCCACCCCTTATTATCAGGAGCTGCATCGATAAAATAGGAAAGCGTTACTTTTAATTTAACTTTTGTTTCACCGAGGTTTGAAAGAAAATCATGCGGCCACGGTAAATGATGCAAATGCATTTCATTGATTGATACATAATCACTTTCATCTTTTTTAGCATACGGTTGTAATTCATCTTCAATAATCATTGTAGCCGCATTGTCAAAACTGTTTCGTGCGCGTATAAAGTCGGCAACGCCATACCCGTACGTATGAAGCATCCTATGTCTGCCATCTGTCTTTGTCATATTGGGAAACATATTCCACATTTTATCCGTCCACTGAGCAGAATGGACAATCAATCCTCGTACAGTTTCCGGCCAGAGGTTGGGATATTCTGTATAAATCTGCGCTGCAGTGTATGCAGCCTGTGCCGTGGCTGCACTTGTTGCATTTATAGTTGTAAAATATTTTTTTAAGGGTTGATGGTCAGTGGTAAGTACGGAAAGATCATCACACGAATCATATGATACGCCATCAGTCATTGCATTTCCGCCTTCAAACAATACTTCCGGTTTTACCGGCCAAGTTTTTCCCCATCGATAATTATTAGATGTCGCGCTGAACGGACTGAGATCACCGCTTTCCGCAACAGGTTTAAAATGCTGCAACTTCTGATCTCTGATCTGCACTTTTGTATTTACGGCACCCACTGACAAAGCATTCCATGCCTGCGCAGGAGATTCAACAGAATGATCATAGCAGACCTGTGGATAATTTTTATGATCCAGTTCACCGAGCGCTACATCACCGGCGGAAACAATAAAGAGTTTTTTACGGGAGTCTTCATATCCGGAAATAACATTATCAAGTGCTCCCGACCATGAAGTAGGCGATCCTGTATCTTCATTATTGTCACGAACAGTTACTGCCATGCAATGGACTCTGTTTCTATCATTCACTGCAATCTGTGCTGTTGCAACCGCATCTGCCGATATTTGACCATAGAGGTTCGGATCATTCTCTCCTGTATCAGATAATATTTTGACAGATTCCAATTCTATATTCTGCTGAACAGGTTTTGATGATTCAAGCGCATCACCTAAATCAAAATACTCACAAACTCCTGCCATCTCAGTTCCGTGTCCGGCAACATCAGATGCATTCCAGTTCGGATCGACACTTTGAATCGTTCCCGGTTTCGTTACGTCTTCCAGTAACGGATGCCCACGATTAAGGCCGGTATCAAAGATGCAGACACGGCCCCGTTTTTCTGACGAAACAATTCTTGATTTCAGATTCTCGATCCATTGTTCCCTGTCATAATTTCCCGCCTGTCCCTCTTTTACAAAGAAAGAAGCCGGTTCATGAAAAAGATGCAGCTCTGCAATAACACCCGTTGTGTTAATCAGTTTCTGCAAATCAGTTCCGCTTGTTTTACAGAGCGTAACAACTTTTTCGGGAAATACAATATACTTCGAACTGTGATGTATATTTAATAAATTGCAGTGTTCAAAAAAATCGGTTACAGCATCATTTTCTTTTTTGAAATCGGCTGTTATCCAGACTTCACACCAGACAGCAGTATCACCCGGCATTGGGTCACGGCCAAACCAGAAGTCAGAAACGGTAGAAAGGTTTATATCGGTAATATGTGAAATGTTATCCTGATTTTTTGGTTTCTTACCAGATTCCGGTTCTTGTTTATATGCTTCTATTTCATTGTTGAAAAAATTTTTATGTTCATCAGGAAGAAATACAGTGGCTTTCTCTATTTTTTCTGACGCAGTACCCGTTCCTTCTATAATTTTTACATTCAGTAGTTTGCTACCGGCGTGTTTATTTTCAAGAGAGGAAAGTTTAAGCGGAAGTTTTGTCGACCCGGAAAATTCAATATAGGTTCCACCCCGATTTTTTATTTCCGCAAACATCGCTTTCTGCCGGGCATCCTGTTCCCAGACATTTTGAAACTTTTTTTCGAGGTAAGCACCATGTGTGACATGATCAGGCAGACGCTCAGTATCAGAATTTCCTCCGCCGGAAATCGGTGTAAATGCTTTTACCAGCTTTGTGTCATGCAGAATAAAATGTTCTCTCGGTTCAGCCACGCTCTATGCCTCTTTTATTTCATAAGAGTTAGTACGTTCATTCAGGAACTGAGTAAGTAACTGGGGAGTAAGGGATTTACTATCAAGAATCATTGTCTTTATGCAGTCTTCACATGCACGGGTAATTTCCGCATGACTTAAGCCGTCCGCTTTTTTCATAACTTCAGGAGTAATACATGCAGGGCTGTAATATTTTGAAAGCTTTATTTCAAACAGTTTTTGAATCTGCTCTTTATCCGGCATCGTATAATGGAGCACATCGTCAAAACGGCGGAACAGAGCCTGATCAAGCATCTTTTTGTTATTCGTCGCTGCAAGAATGAGGCTGTCGGAATTATCTTCTTCCATAAATTTGAGGAATGTATTCAGAATGCGGCGCATTTCGCCTACTTCATTGTCGTATGTCCGGTCCGCACCGATCGCATCAAATTCATCAAAAAGATAAACACCGCGCTCCGCATTTATCTGCTCAAAAATTCTGCGAAGCTTTGCGCTTGTTTCGCCCATAAACTTGGTAATCAGCCGGTCCATCTGAATCTGATACAGAGGAAGATGCAGTTCACCCGCAAGGATACTTGCTGTAAGAGTTTTACCGGTACCCGGCCTACCTTCAAGAAGAATCCTGTTTCTATTCTTCAACCCGTAACTGCGAAGTTTTTCGCGTTCACGGTATTCTTTCAGAATGCGGTCAAGACGGATACGGACATCTTCAGATACAACAAGCTCTTCTTCCCGGTTATCCGCCATGCTGACAGTACACAGACTGTCTGAATTCTGCATGGCATAGACATGAGTATTGGAAACACTTTTATTTGCAAGGTCTTTTAAGTCAGCAGCAAGAACACTATGGCCGGCACTTGATTCTGCAGCTGCTATCTGCAGTATGGCCGAACGGAACTGAGCCTGATCATTATTGTAATGGGCATTTATCAGTTTTTTTATGAAATCACTGTTTGCCATAAGCCGGCCTCCTTTTCTTTAAAAATATCGGTAAATTCTGTATAGTGATTTACTTTTATATAAGTATAATCACATTATACAAAGAAAACAATTGCGTTATGACTAACTAATAAATCATATATATTTTATAAGTAATGAAAGCATTATAAAATGATTGATGGTCTTTTTGCTTAACTCTACTTTTATTTCAGATGCTATTCTATCTATTCCTCAAAAATTGAAAGTAGATCATCTACAACAGTTTTAAGATTCTTAAATACTTTCTTCAATGTTTCATTATCCATAACACAGATAGCATCACAGCATTCCATTTTTTTGAATTCTGCTATCTTAGAATTATCACCATAATCACCTTCCTTTTCTTTATATGAATAAAAACTCGTTAAATCGATATCATCCAAAATAAGCGCATTCTCTATTCCTTTCTTCATTGATTTGCTACTTTCATACGAAGGAATAGCTTTTGTAAATACATTGTTTTGTTGTGTTGCATGCTTATTCGTATCACAATCAAATAAACATACATTTTTAATAGGTAAATTTCGTCCAACAAGAAATGCTACAGCTTTGTTAAGCGCGTCTTTCCCGGTATTTGCTTCCTGTCCTGAATCGTCAATATAACCGATCCATTTGAATTGAAAAGGTATATCAAGATATCCGAATACCTCAAGAACTTTATCAAAATATTTTTCATCAGTGCGTCCTTCAAGGTACACAGTCGATTTTTCGGCAGAAAAACCACGAATCGAGAAGGCATCATGAATGACTTCGAGAGAATTACATCTATAATATTCCGGTTTGTCCTTCACAATAATCATTCCATTTACATCTCTTGCCATAACTATTACTTTGTCATTTTTACGGTTATCGTTATGAATAATAAAAGGTGAATGTGTAACGACAAAAAGTTGAGAAGTCTGGATTCCATGAGTATCGGTAAAGATGCCTTTATAATAATCCATTATTTTCGACTGCCAGACCGGATGAAGACTTATTTCAGGTTCATCAATAAAAACAAATGCCCCTCTGAGAGCATTGATATCTTTCAGTAAAAAACAACCTCTGTATACAATCTGTTTTTCTCCAGAACTTAGACCTTCAATAGAAAAATCAATTCCATTTTTTTTAAATATAATTGATTTATGTCCTCCTTCATTCTCTATACGGTCATATGTCATATTTTCGAACATCATACTAAATGCTTGTTTGAATCTGGACATTCTTTCAGAAATTTCAATAGTATTTGTATCCGTTTTATGTTCCTTTGCAAGTCTATATGCTCTTGATAAATCTGCATCGTCAAGTGCCTGAATATCGATTAACAGTTGATTTGTCCGTTGTGGTAAATCATTACCGGAACGTCGACTTCCTTTTTCTGAATCAAGAGAAAGGCTGGTTACCGTATTAACTTGTGCTGAATGAAAATTAATATCTACATCTGAATATATACCGAAAAGCTTACTATTCATTTCATTCGAGACATTTTCTCCTTTGGAATTGAAAAAATTGTCTCTAAAACTACTTACTGATAACCATTCGTGTTCTAACCGGACTAAACCTGTATCTGTTTCGAATTCTATAGTAACACTAGGATAGTTTTGTCGGCTTACTACTCTAAATAGACTATCAATAATCGTACTTTTCCCAGTCCCGTTTTCACCGGCAAAAATAACTGTATTAACAGCCTTGCCGGAACTATCACAGAAATCGAGATTCAGATTCTGCAGTACAGGATGATTCTTAAAGCTTATCTTTCTTATTTTATTCATTTTTTTCCCTTCTGTTTTTTAATTTTGCTGCTGCCTTTATCTATGGAAATGTCAATATCAGTGAAACCTCACCTTCTTACTAAATTTTTCTAAGCAACTGTTTCCTATTCAATATACTTTTATCTGAATATTGTTAAAACAGGACTTACTTCATAAGAGTCTTTTTTCCAGTATTGCTAAAATATACATAATCAATTCACCAGTCTCTCATATACAGTCTCATAATATGATGGGTACGTTTTTAAAACCGTAGAAACAGAATCTTTATACCTCAATAGGTACATGTGCAATATATCCTTATCATTTGAAGATGGAACACAATTTGCAATTTTCTGAGCAATAATTCTGTCACAAAAACCAAATTCATAAATAAAAATTGATTCTATCGTTGGTAATCCATACTTAAGCTGCTTTTGAAATAGCTGTAACCTCTGTATTGTTTTTTCTGAATCACCAATTTCTAAGGAGGCAAATAACTCTGTCAATGCATTGATGAAAACTGCTCCATTATAACCTAACCCATTTTCAAGCATACTTATACATTGTTCCTGTTTTATAAAAAACCGACCTATCTTTTCCTTAGAAAGTATTTTAAATATTTCGGGATATGATTTGCCAGCTAACCAAGCTAATACAGCCTGTCGTAATTTCTCTTTGTTCGGATAGTTATCAAAACAGGCATGTATATTTTCTTTAGATAGAGAATCCCATAGTACATTCAAAAAATCTTCGTACGAATTACAGCTTGAAATTTCTTCATTCTCGGTCTTAACAAACTTTTTTAATTGCAAAGACTTATTTAATCCATGTAAAGTTTTTGCATATACAGACAGTTCTGCAACATCAGGTATCTTTTTAAGTATATTATCACTAATGGTAGTAAACAGATTTATTATCTCGTTTTTCTGTTCATCAGAAGCCAGTTTATATGCCAAAGTCGATTTCGCAATATTTTCAACGACTATCGGCTGGAGAGATTCACCCAGCATCATCAGAAAATTTTCTATTTTTTCGATTAACCTGAACTTCATTTCTATAAATTTCTTTATCCCATCTATTTGAAAGGCTGGATATTTTTCCGTAAAGGATCGTGCAATTTCTTGAGCTGTACTTGAAAAATATAAACTTGCCAATAAAGATAGATTCTCATACAATTTAACAGGCTCTCCATCTGCATCTTTAAGAGGTTCAAATATACTTAAAAGAGAGCTGGTACAATTCTCTGCCAATTCAGGATTCAGCAAACCCTTCGTTTTATTCCATAAATAAGAATTCTTCTTATTAATTTCTGGATTAGTAAATATAATACATCCTTCGGTAAGTTTTCCCGCTCTTCCGACACGACCAATTAGATTATGAAAATCTCTAACACTAATAGAATCTCTTCCTTGTTGAGTGGTCGGAATAAATAAATATTTAATAGGGAGATTCACACCTTGTGCCAATGTTGATGTACAGACAATGAAATTAATCAAGGACTCATGCAGCGCATATTCTATAGCCATTCTGATACCATGCGGAACATCCGCATGATGAGGAAACATTCCCAGTAGAGATGCTTTATATATGAAGGATTCTGAGCCTAAATTATCCTTAATAAGATGTATAAGTTTCTTTAATTCCTCTTTATCACAATTATTAGAGGGTTTTAGATAATCACTCTGTCTGGAATATAATTCCTTTACCGCCTGTTCTAAAATAGAATTAGCAGTATTCTTTTTCCCACAGAATATAGCAACACTGTCGTTTTGGGACATTTTAATTCCAAGATACAAAGCTATCGACTTACTATCATTTTTATCTGGAAAATATCTTTTTTTTCTTTCTTTCCTTTTTTTAGGTAGTTCTACTACAGGGATAACTTTTGGAACATATCCAGTATCTTCATCTGGATTATTATATTCAACAAATAGAATTTGTCCCTGTCCATAATCAAAATTTACAAAACCGATAGAACGTTGCGTTGGAAGAGACTTTACTCCCGAAACAACTTTATCATCAGTTGACAACCAGTCAGCTATTTGAGCTGCATTATGTATTACGGCGGATATCAATATCTTTTGACTATTTTCCGGCAGAAGTCTTTTTAACTCTGTTAACAACAATTCATAAGTAACGCCTCTCTCACCTGTATCAAATTGATGCCCTTCATCAAATATTATCAATCCAATACGTGAAGCAAAATCCTGCCGTTGAGAAAGAAGATAATACAGTTTTTCCGGCGTAAGAATGATTATATGTTTTTTTTCTTCAGTATCAAACACAGATAGTCCCGAATCGTCAAAAGCATCATTAATCTCGTCAATAGATATATTACTTTCTCTTGCAAAAGATTTATAAAAATCATTCTGAATCTCATGACATAGTGCTCGGAAAGGTGCCACAACAACTGCTATGTCTGTTCTATTTGATAAAAAAGCGCTTCGTATTATTATTTCCGTTGACTTTGTTTTACCAGCACTGGTAGGCATTTGTATAACAGCAGATTGGCCTTTAAACACACCTTCTTTTCCAAGTAATATCTGTGCTGGCCATAATTCCTTAATAAAGTTATATTTTTTTATTGTAGGACTCCACAAACTTTTCCCTAAATCAGAAAAAAGCGGCAAATTCTGCCAGCAGGAGTTATTTACTTTCTTGATTATTATTGCACAAAGTAAATCACAAAAAAATAATTCTCGTGCACTACCCTGTTTATAAACACATGACCTTAGTTTTTTGCAATTATCAATAAGGTTTCCTTCAATTCCATTATTAAAAAAATTACAGACAGAACTTGTAATGGGTGTTATATAGTTTGAATATACAGAATCTGGCAACGACAAATTTTTAGAAAAATCGTCTTTCAAAAGCCAGTATAGTGCCGTTTCCAATCGTTCTGAGTCTAAATTCAAGGTTTCTAACTCTATTTTATTTACAAGAACTTGTGTACTACCTGGTAAATTGCACATATAATAAGCGGTAGCACCAACAAGTAAAAGATATGGATCAAGGAAATAAGACCTTTCTGTATTTTTGTAATTATCAAGAAAAACGGCACAAAATCTTAATTCTTCTTCTTGAATTTTTGTTCTATCAAAATCAGGATTTTCCGACATATATGCGACTGCTAAATCACCCATCATTCCGATTACTAACGAAAATAATTCTTCAGGTTTTTTAGGTAGCATAATATCTCTTTCTTCTTTCGGAACATTGAATTCAATCATTTTAGCAATTGATTGCGTATATTTAAGAACTTTTTTTGATTCTGTTTCAGGCTTCATGAGCAGCCCTCTCATATAAAGAGTGTACTAACTGCATCATATTTTTTCCATGTATGATGATTAAACGCAAGTTATCTCTTTCTGTGTGATCTTGACAGTCTGTTAAAATTATTCTCCCTTCATCATATACGGAATCAGAAAATAATGCAGCAGCAGCATATTCTTCTAAATATTTATTATCTAATGGATTCTGAAAGCGCTTTATTATATCTGCTAATTTTTCGTTTCCTTCATTTATATATCTGCGTTTTATCGCATTTAATGATTCACCTTTCCTTGTAGGATCTTTATTTGAATCATCAACAGCATCTTGTAATCTGTCTTCTGCTTCTTTCCCAGAAAATTGAGCTTTCACTTCCGTTACTAGTAATTCGTCTTTTGGGGAAAAATCTTTATCGGACGCTAGTTTTATTGCAAGAACATCACTGCCCTGCGTTGAACTATTTCTTGTAGTTTTATTATCATATCTTGTACGCGGCACCCAGTAATCTTCTAAATATTCAAGTAAATCTGCAATTAACAATTCTCCGAAATCACCGCTTCTAGTAGCAGGTCCAAAATTTTCAGTTTTATCTGGAAAAATCCGATTTAATAAGTACTCTTCTCTAGTTTTGCCAAATTGATCGCCATCTCTATATTCATCAATATATTTATCATCACAATACTGATTTCTAAAATGCGTCGCCCAATCAGATAAAACTGTATTATCAAGCTGATAATTAAATTCCCAAATTTCAATAGCCTTACCATCAGCAGAGGTTAAAATCTTATCTAACCTTTTAAACCATTTCAAATATTGTGGCATATCTCCCTCTTTCCCGTGACGCTTTCATAAATCAACGACTTCTTATACTGCTTAAGTTTATCCACTATCTGAGTCTTTACCATAATTGTTGTATTTACAGAATTACACTTATCTTCAAGAAAATCGATAATCTTTTTCTGTTCATCCTCTGATGGAATAAAAAGAGGACAATTCCGAACAAAATCCGGTGAAACTCTTTTTAATCCTCCGACACCAGTCATCGTTGCACAAGCCTGCTGTTTAAAAATTGTATTCTGCAACCAGTAAAAAAGAAATTTGGTTTCAATAGCTCTCGCGCGAATGATAAACAATTCTGAACTGCCGTAGCCGAAACCGTTATGCAAATCTTTCATTATTGCTATATTACCGTTTTCAAAACATGGTGTGACTTTTGCAAAGGCTATATCATTTTCTTCGTACGGGGTATAGGAACTGTTATAACTTGAAAAAGGCCCTTCTCGATTTTCAAATTCACCGGATCTAATGCATTCCATAGGAGTACACGTAACAATATCATCCGACTTAAAAGAAGTAACGTCACAATATGGCTCAAAATCAGAACAATACTTAATATGTGATTTTTTCCACTCTTCCGGTATCTCCCCGATCCAGTCGATCCCGCTCGGCTTCATCTTTGCGTTTTTATCCAGCCCCTTGGTAACCGCATCGGTAATAACTGACTGCTTGTATATCTTCAGTTTTTCAATGATTTGTTTCTCCGCTTCTATCGCCTTATCAATCGCAGCACATTTTTTGTCGAGATAATCTGCAATTGTTTGCTGTTCACCTATTGAAGGAACCGGAATTATATAATCTGACAAATCTGTTGTAGACAATTCCATGAAAGTTGTTCCGCGGCCTAGCATATTAAATATTGCAGATTGAATAGTTAAGTAATAATAGTAATACTCATAATTAGTATTGGCAGTTCGTATTTTTAAGGACTTACATCCCTGATTTGTACATAATTCACAACCTGAAATGCAAACTTGTCCAATTGGTGCTCTTGTAGATAGTATGAGACTATTCTTAGGTATTAATTCTGTACCACAGGATTGATAACCTGCCGCTGTTATTTTACGAATAGATTCTGTTATTATTTTATTCGATTCACTCATTTCTGCAGGGGTAATCCAATTGATATTTCCATTCCAGTATTTTAATTCATCGCTTTTTGGTGTAGCACCACAAATAATCGTAAAATAATATCTTATTTTTCCTATTTCCCACTCTTCCGGGATCTCCCCGATCCACTCGATCCCGCTGTCTTTCATTTTGCGTTGTGTCATACAGCTGCCTCCCGTATGGAAAAGTACAGCTGCCGGGAAGCGGCAGTTTTATTTTGTGTAGAAGCGTACTCGGACAAAAAAAGAACCCCGCTGGGTGCGCATATACAAAAGCATAGAGGCGTGCAGGGTCTTCTTAGCTGTAAGATACCATGACACAGGAGAATCGGCAAGTGCGAAAGATTTGTTATGCGCTTCATTCCCCGAACACCTCGCCGAGTGCCGCTTCCGCTTCTTTTTCCAGCTGCAGGATGTCCGCTTTTACGTCGTCGGCTTTTGCAGGCGGTTCGTACTTGTAGAAATAGCGTGTAAAGGGAATCTCGTAACCGGTCTTCGTCTTCGACTCGTCGATCCACGCGTCGGGAGCGAACGGCAGTACTTCGCGCTTAAAATACTCGCGGATGTCTTCCTTGAGTGGAACGTTCTCGGTATTGCGCTTGTCGGAATCAGCCTGAACCGTTCCCTTCTTTTCAACAGGCTTGCCGTTTTTGGTGAGCAGCGGACGTTCCACCGTAATCTTTCGGTAGCCGAAGTCGCTCGTGTCGAATATCTTACTGATATCCGACTCTTTAAACGATTTGTATGTCTGTACGATCGTCTGTATGTCTTTTTCGCCGATGTCGTTCCGTTTGCTGCCGAGCGCCTTGCGACGCTTTTCAAAAAGGCCGTTCGCGTTGATAAGCTGTACTTTCCCCTTGCGTTTTTTGTCCTTTGCGTAATTGAACACCCAGATATAGGTCGCTATGCCGGTATTGTAAAAGATGTCGTTCGGGAGCGCGATGATTGCCTCGAGAATATCGTGTTCAAGCACATACCGCCGTATTTCGGACGGACCGCTTCCGGCATCGCCGCTGAACAGCGGTGAACCGTTGTGAATCACCGCGCCCTTGCCGTGCTCTCTGTCGAGCTTTGAATAGACCGTCTGCATGAAAAGCATTTGACTGTCGCCGATTGCGGGAAGGCCTGCAGCAAACCGCCCTTCTGCACCTTTGCGCGCTTCCTTTTCCACCGCGTCGCGCTCGTTCTTCCACGGCCTGCCGAACGGCGGATTTGAAAGAATGTAGTCGAACGTAACGCCGGGAAGCTGATCGTCCGAAAGCGTATTGGCGCAGAAAATATTGTCCGCATCCCTGCCGGAATCGATGTCGCTCTTAATCAGAATATCCGCCTTGCAGATGGCGTACGTTTCGTCCTGTATTTCCTGACCGTAACAGTCGAGCGTGACCGGGCTGCCGCTTTTCTTGAGATATTCCGTCGCCACCGAAAGCATACCGCCCGTTCCGCACGCCGGATCGTAAAGCATCTTCGTCGCTTTCACCTTGTTCCGGACGTCTTCGTCGTTGCAGAACAGAATCTGCGCCATCAGCTCGATTACTTCGCGCGGCGTATAATGCTGCCCCGCATCCTCGTTGTCCTGCTCCGAAAATTTCCTGATAATCTCCTCAAAGACATAGCCCATCTCGATATTGCTGATTTTTTCCGGAGAGAAGTCACCCTTGTCGCCGACGAATTCTTCAAGCACATGAAAGAGAATGTTTTTTTCACTCATGCGTTCGATCTGTTTCTCAAAATCGAACTTTTCAAGAATCTCTTTTACGTTGCCGGAAAAACCTTTGAGATAATCCCGGAGATTGTTGTATACCTGATTCGGATTTGCAACGACATCCCTGAGCGTGAACTCCGAGATGTTGTAAAAACAGTGACTGGTTACTGCATACAGTTCGTCGTCGTACGAACCGAGGAATTTATTCTGCTTCTGCTTTTTCTCGTATAAAGCGCGTACCCTGTCGTGCGTCTTTTCAAGGATGCAGTCGAACCGCCTGATAACGGTCAGCGGCAGAATGACCAGCCGGTATTCCGACGGTTTATAGCTCCCGGTCAGATTGTCCGCAATTGCCCATATCAGGTTAGCTTTCTCCGCTACGTTTGTTCCGATGCTCATATATTTAAATTGCCTCCGGGAATAATTCGTCTCTCAGTTTGTCGTACACCGGCTCTTTCAGCTGCCGCTGGAAGTCCTTGAACACCGCTTCGTCAGTCTGCAGCCGCCTGCTGAACGTGTCGTCGAGCTTCTGTTTAGAAATCGTACCGTGAATGACGTTCCGGCTCTTCTGGTCGTATTTGACCTCGAACAGTTTCGGCTGCTCGACGATCTGCTTTCTGCGGAAGTCCGCATCGGCTGCAAACGAATTGAGAAATACCTTGATGACCGGAACCGTATCCGACGGTTTAAAGTCCGTACCGTGCAGCACGTTCAGATTTTCAAGCAGCTCGAACAGCGTCTGCTCTTCCGATTTCGGAGTTCCTCCCGCGTGACTCGACGGCTTAAGCACGCGGTCGCCCGCATCGTCTATCTCGATCGGCGAAAACTCCTTATCCACCTTAAGCGAATACTTTTCCAGCCGCAGATAATTTTCGATACTGCCGGTAAACCGTTCGCTGTTAAGCTCTTTCGATTCGAGCAGCGGTTTTACCTGCTGTACGTACACGGCAAGATGCACATAGTCCTTCTGCGTAATACCGTACAGATTATCAAGAAAATGAAAATAACGGAGATAGAGGCTGACCGCACACCTGAACGCATCCTTCGCGGTAAACGGCGCATCCATGTACCGTTTCAGAATCCGCTTTACGATAGTAAGCCGCACCGGCTCCCATTCGACGAGCGTCATCGAAGAACGCCTGCGTATCCAGGCGATAAGATCTTCAACATCTTTCGTATCGATAAAATGAAAACTTTCAAGCGTCTGCTTCTGTTCCCTGAGCATGTCTTCGGTAATTTCGCCGTCGATTGAAATACCCATATAGAAATCTTTAAACGCCTTCTGAATCGTTTCGCGGTCGTTTGCAAAATCGATGACATATACCTGGTCGGACGTCTTGCCCGTCACCGTGCGGTCCAGCCGTGAAAGCGTCTGTACGGCGCGGATGTCGTGAAGCGGCTTGTCGATATACATGCAGCTCAAAAGTTTTTCGCTGAATCCCGTCTGGTACTTGTCCGCCACGACGAGAAAACGGTACTCAGCTTTGTGAAAGGCACTGCGCGTCTGCGATTCGGTTATCCGTTCGCCGTATTCCGAATTGACCGCCGCTTCATCCTTGAGGATAGGTACGCCGTTCACGTCGGTATCGTACGCCACCGTCCCGGAAAAGGCCGCAAGCACTTTGTAGTCACACTGACGGTCGCGGAGGATCTCGCGTATGGACCGGCAGTATTCGACCGCAGCCCAGCGGCCCGCAGTAACGACCATCGCCTTGCCCGTTCCGTCGATTGTCCGGCATCCCGTTTCAAGAAAATGATTCACGATGATCGTCGCAATACGCTTGATGCGCTCCTTATCGTTGTTCACCATCTGACTTGCAGCGCGCGCAAGACTTGCAGGCTCGTATCCATTAGTATCAACTTTTATCTGCTTCAGCTTGTAATACTGTCTGTACGTCATGTAATTCTGCAGCACGTTCAGGATAAAGCCTTCGTGAATCGCCTGGCACATCGAATACGTATGGAACGCCGTCTTTTCCGTACTGCCCGGGTTCCGGGTGCCGAACAGCTGGATCGTTTCCGCTTTGGGCGTCGCGGTAAAACCAAAGTAGGAAATATTCGGTGCATGTTCGTTGATCAGCTTTTCAACCGTTTCCGCCTGCGCTTCGTCGTTGTCGTCTCTGTCGCCGTCTTCGTCGATACAGGCTGTCTCTTCAAGCGCTTCGTCCGCAAGTATGGCTGCTGCATTTTCCGTACCGGCAGCCCCTTTCGCCGTACCGAGCGACTTTGCGATTCCTTTCGTCGTTTCGCCGCCCTGACTCTGGTGTGCCTCGTCGGCGATAATCGCATATGTCTGAGGAAGCGCCAGTTTCTGCAGTTCCGAAAAAATATACGGAAACTTCTGCAGCGTACTGATGATGATGCAGTCCGGTCCTTTGAGCGCTTCGAGCAGCTGCGTCCTGTTCCGCGGATGCTTCATACCGACGTCCCTCGAATACTGCAGCGACGCAAGCGTGTCGCCCGTCTGCTTGTCGAGCACCCGCCGGTCGTTCAGAATAATAATTTTGTTGAATATCTTTTTGTCCGTATCGGGTGAATACAGATTCGCCAGATGAAAGGCAAGCCACGCAATCGTATTGGACTTGCCGCTGCCAGCGCTGTGCGCTACAAGGTAATTCTGCAGCACTTTCTGCGTCCAGATGTCGCCGACGAGCTTCCGTACCGCATCGAGCTGATGATACCGCGGAAAATAGAGCGCCGGTTTCTCACTGTCGCTTTCGTCGAGCGTCACGTACGTCTGAAGAATGTCGAGCAGCGAATCCTTCGGGAGCACGTTCTCCCACAAATAGTATGTCTGAAACTTTCCTTCCGGTGCCGGAGGATTCCCTTCACGCCCCGCGTTCCCCGCACCGGCGCTTCCCTGATTGAACGGCAGGAATTCCGTATCATGACCGCACAGCCGTGTCGTCATGTACACTTCGGAGGAATCGACCGCAAAATGAACAAGCGGCCCCGACTTGAACGAAAAGAGCGGTTCTGATGTGTTGCGCGCCCGGTACTGCGCTTCCGCATCAGTCACATCCTGACCGATCGGCTCATACTTCAGTTCCATCGTCACGATCGGAATACCGTTTACGAACAGCACCACATCGGGAACCGCAGGATTACGAAGCTTCCGGTCGCCTTCCACCTGATTCAGGCACGTAAAAATATCCGCTCCATACTTTTCCCATGCCGATTCTCCTTTCTGAGAGTCCGGTTTCCACCCGATCACAGAAAAATGAATGGTGCCAATGGAAAAACCAGTACGCAGCAGCGAAAGAGTCCCGTCCTTTTTGCGCTTGTCGCAGAGGGCGCCGACGAGCTTCCGTTCCGCAGCCTCTTCGCCTTTCACCGCCTGGACAAGAGAATACCATAAATCATGTTGCGTCGATTCGATATAGGAAAGAGTATTCCGGGGAATGAGGGACAGTTCCGCATTATACGTGTCTCTTCCGCGCCGCTCATAGCCGCCGGACGTATACAGACTCGTCATAATGACCTGTTCAAAATCAGCTTCGGTAAACTTCCCCCCGTCCGGCATCGTGTTAAAATCTCCAAAAATATAAAATATAGTTAATTATAGCACATCCCAGAATAAAAGTACCGGATTTTATTACACTCACTCATGAACATATAAATGACAGTCTTAGCCTATTTTATGTGGCTGTATTTTTCTATCTTTCTTTCTGTAGTACCACTATTAATATATATTTTTAGCATACTTTAAGAGTGGCTAATGTTAGCCACTCTTAATATTTACTTAATCCATAATAAAAAAGTATTTCTAATCCATTTATCCGTTAGGCAAGATAAAGGAGCGCCACCCGGTCTCTGTAATTCATTGTATTATATGTATTTAATGTGCCACCCACTGCGTTTTTCGGGTGGCGTTTGTAAGGCATTTCGTATTCCTTTTGCCACCCACTCTATTTTATTATATTATATATAATTATAGTATTTTGTGATTTTTTTGGTATATTATGCTTTTGCCAGTCTCTGTTCTATTCTTTCCACCAACTGAGTAAGAGACATGTTATAAAACTTTGCTATATGATACAAAACCTGTAAAGACGGCAGCTTTTTCCCTTTTTCAATCTCTGATATATACACCTGATGAGAGCCTATCGCATCTGCAAGTTTTTCCTGAGAAATATGGTTTTCTTCCCTCAAATCCCTTAAAACTTCCGCTACCGCTTCATTCATAACCTCACTATAAAGTTTTATAAGCAATAACATTATAAGCTATTGCTTATATCCTATAATTTCACTATTATTCGATGTAACACAACACAGCATTACTGTATGCATATTATTACTCTTTTCCAAAGGATAGTACAAAAGTGAAAAATATAAAAACAAGCAGATGCGAACTGCTATTGCAGCAATACAGTACTGAAATGTTTTCGGCTACGGTAAAGATTGGAAAAGTCAAATATAAATTCTTTTCAAGACAAAAGGAAACCGCAGAAAAAGTATATGGCGTTCTGCTGTCGAACTGTTTCTTTAATGAAAACCTTATAGATACGCTCTTCAGTATTTACCGGCTGAAAATCGAAAAGAAGTGTAACACCAATTACTTTGTATCCCGATGAACAGGGTTATAAAAAACTACAGTTTCTGTTTACACATGGATTGAGCAAATCAGAAAAGACAAAATGACTGCTATCAATTCTGTACCGGATCAAGTTTATTGTTCAGTCTTGGGTATGGTAAAAAGGTTCATCAGTTTACATCAAAAAGGCATGCAACTTTGCATGATTGTAATAATCAGCTTAGTTTAAGAGTGGTTCATATGAACCACTCTTAATATTTGCTTAATTAGATAAACAGAGAGGTACTTACTGCCATTTAACCGACAGGCAAGATACTCCTCATATTTGTCGTTCCAAAGCTGCGGCAGATCCTCTATTTCAGCCTTTCCATTGACAATCATCTTTTCAAGCTCATACCGTATCATGATGTGAAACGTATACGTAAATTCGTCCGCTTGCGTTCTTACGAGCGACGGCGATACAACGTTCACCGATTCATATAATTCCCGTTCGCTTACGTCATACATCACATCAGGAAAAATCTTTTTCACTGCGTCGTAAATCAGATGGATAAAACCTTTTGAACGCCCTATTCTGTTTTCATAAAAACGCGAAACGGATTCATGCATCCCCATCGTTTTATCATTATTAATGTAATGCTCCCTGTCTTCGCCGGGCTGATACATTTCAAACAGCGCATAACCGCCTTCATGGATAATTGAATACATGCTTGAGCAAAACATGTTCGTATAATAATGTGTCGTAACCCGCACGTCGTTTCTTCCCAATCCGTCTGTAAAAAGATGTTCCGTCGTAGTAAACGCTCCGCGGTTAAAATCAAATCCCATCGTCTCAAGAAGATACCGGGACATCCGCTGCTGCTGTTCATCGGTTACCGTGCGCGACAGGAAATCCTTCCTGATGTTTTTCTCAGCCGCCTGTATTGTTTTCAAAAGCAGAACGAGCCTTTCCCTGCACCTGTTGAAAATCACATCAAGATCATGTGTCGTCATTCCCCGCTCATAATCGTCGAGCAGGTTGTCGTACGTATCCGGAAGTTTATCCTCGCGGAGCGTTACCTTTTTGACTTCCACATCGCGTACTTTTTTCAGCGACGGAGCAAAAACGGAAAAATCTGATTTCTGTTTTGCGTTAAGCCAGTCTACGAAAGATTTATTATAAATAAGGGAAAATTCATGATCCATTGCAGGCGTTATATTTTTAATCTTTAAATAGTCCCGGTGTAAATCATCCGCAAGAATTCTGTTCGGAACATCGTCGATTTCGTCTTTGTGCTGATACAGATATTCTGCGGATTCAGTAAACAACGGCTGCTTTACTAATTCAAAAGCTTTTGTCGACAGAAAGGCATGCACCTCTCCCTGTCCCTCCATACCGCCAGAGGGACAGATTGTCTCCTGATCAAAGTTCAGCACCCTGCATTCATGTTCATAAGATTCAACATTCCGAAGCGTTTCTTTTACAAAATTCAGCTTTTCAAGTAATTCCTGTGTCATGCCATTTAAACTTCAGATATTCTTTATTGCCTTCTCTTTCTTCTAACATCTGTAGGATTTCAATAATCTATTATTCTGTATATCTCTTCTTCATTTTATATCTCGATTATATTTTCGTTAAAAATACTAATTTTGTATATGGTCTTTTTTTGAGTGCAAATCAAACATTTGAAAAAAAAGTAAAAAAACATTTATATCTATCTTTAACGAATATTCCGGATGAATTTACATCGCGAGACCGGAGAATCGAAACCGGCATTACGACATAGAGGGAACTGACATTCCGGGAAAAAGAGAATCAAGGTTCCGGCTATGCGGGGACCGCCTATATATTTAGAAAAGCACCAAAGGTACAATCTTAATTATACAGGAGGTCGTTATGACCAAATATCGTTCATAATGCCTACAAATTGTCATTGAAAGTACAGATCCCGAAAAAACTGTTTCTATACATGAGATTTATAGTACGATAGATTTCTAGGCTGCAACATGGATAGTTCCCGCAGCTCCGGCTTCACAGTTTCCGTATTTCCGGAACTACGTTTTTTTCCGACCGGAATATTCAATCTTTAAATATCATCGTATATAAAAAAATGTCACCAAAAGTAAAAAAACGTATCACCTCAAATTTCACCAAAAATAACAGCAGCTAATAACTCTTGACAATGTAACGAATTACATTTATATTAATTTCAAGAAACGGGAACAAATACCAGTAAATATTCTTAAATCAAGTTTACACTCAAGGTGTCGGAGGGCCGAATTCCTCACCGTCCATCATAAGTACTTGAAATATAAGTATTTACATAGACTATTAATCCTTCCAGATTTTAGATATTACCTGTTCAAATCTGATTAGTAGAAACGAACTGTGGAATAGCACGTCTTAAAAAAAACAATCAAAACAAACAAAAATTCCTTGGCACAGTAATAAGACCATTCTAAAACCGGATATTTTTACAACTCAAAAAATAAATGCTCTTTTTCAGCCGGAAATCCAGAGGATTAAAAGTAAAACGATTTCTTTTTTGATAAACGCGCACTTATGGAATTGTTACCACCTGGAAATGTATACTTTTTGTTTACATCTGGTTACATTTGACAACTGAAGGTATTTATTATAGTATAACATATTCGATTTTTTTTCAGGGATTTTTTATGTCCAAAAAGATAACGATACAAAATATTGCAGATGAACTGGGACTTTCCCGTACTACCGTCTCAAAGGCAATAAATAATACAGGATCTGTTACTAAAGCTACAAAGAAAAAAATATTCAGTAAAGCTGCAGAATTGGGCTATAAACAGTTTTCACTCCTCAATGTAAACGAAATTGCAGAAGAAACTTCTCAAACATATGAAATAGCATTATTTTCTCATATTTTTCTGGGAAGCGGTCATTTCAGCTTTTCCCTGCTCAATACGTTTCAGGAAAAAATAAATAAACTGGGGTACAGGCTTACCATGTACACCGTCAGAGATGAAGAACTCCGGTTACGAAAATTACCTAAAACATTCAACGTCGACAACACGGTCGGAATTCTCTGTATAGAAATGTTTGATGAGAGCTACTGTAAATTTCTTTCGGAAATAAAAATCCCCGTACTTTTCGTCGACACCTGTGTTATTCCACCGGGTGATCAAATTCATGCAGATATTTTGTATATGGAAAATTACACCAGTTCATATATCATTACAAACGGAATCATCAGCACAGGAATAAAAAAGCTCGGATTCTACGGAGATAATCTGCACTGTCAGTCCTTCTATGAACGCTGGAAAGGCTTCCGTTCTGCTTTGGAAGATAACAAATTACCATACACCGCAGAACACTGCATACTGGAAGCCGATTCCTCATCGTATGGAGAGACTGACTGGATATGCCGGAAACTGCAGGAATTACCGGAGCTGCCACAGGCTTTTGTCTGTGCGAATGATTACCTTGCAATCCGGCTCATGAGGGCTTTATCTGTACTGTCAGCTGCCGTGCCGGGAAAAATTATGGTAAGCGGCTTCGATAACAGCAATGAATCGCAGTTCATTTCTCCGGCGCTTACAACAGTACGTATTCCCGGAAACAAGATGGGAACAATAGCCGCTGATCTGCTTTTATCGCGTATAAACGATCGAACTCTCCCGTTCAGAATTACGTATGTGGAAACAGAAGTAATTCTGAGAGCATCGACGACAAAACCGGAAATTACAGACTGACTGTGTATTTATGAAAAATGGCATTACCGGTTAGTAGTCTGGCATATATTGCAAGTGACAGAATGTATTCATGTTAGTATAATTTGCATATAGTCTTTAAACAGTATTTATGAGGGGGTAAATATGATTTCAGTAAATGGCAAGACCGCTCTTGTAACGGGGGCATCCTCAGGCATTGGAAAAGAACTGACAACAATCCACGCAGAGCATGGAGGAAATCTAGTTATTGTCGCGAGGGATAGAGATGCCCTAATGAAATTGAAAAATGAATTAGAGGCACGATACTCAGTTGATGTTCAAGTAATAGTCAAAGATTTAAGCCTTCCGTCCGCTGCTTATGAGATATATGAAGAAGTGAAAGGGTACGGCAGACCCATTGATTTTCTCATCAATAATGCAGGGTTCGGAGGAATAGGCAAGTTCCACGAAAGGGAATGGAAAAAAGATCTCGCAATGATCAATGTCAATGTGATTGCGCTAACAGCTTTGACGAGATTCTTCCTTCCTGATCTTGTAAGCAGAAACAGCGGGAAGATACTTAATGTCTCTTCATCGGCTGCTTTAACACCTGGTCCCATGCAGGCCGTGTATTACGCAACTAAAGCGTATGTAACATCCTTTGGAAATGCAGTATCCGAAGAACTTCATGCTACTGATGTAAGCATTACAACGCTGATGCCGGGCGCGACAGAAAGCAAATTCGCAAAAGTATCCGGGATGGATAAAACCGGTGCATTTAAGAAAGCTTTGAGCGCCAGAAAAGTGGCGGAAGCAGGATACAATGGTATGTTAAAAGGTAAACTGAATGTCACAGTCTTACCATTGGGGCAGAAAGTGGCAACGGCAGTGATGCCGTTCATACCGAAAAAGATGATTCTTAGAATGATTCGAAAAATGCAAGAGGTTGAATAAACGAGTACATGATTCAAGGCGGGATTCCCATATAATGCACACTCTGGGATTTACAGTAAATTCGCGTTTTCGTCTTTTCCTTAAAGATATAGGCATTTGTTCTGTGAATGTGCTGCGGCGTGCCAAATTACCAGAAGATCTTTTTAACAGAGAAACGGCATCGCTTTCGACTGATGAATGGTTCCGTCTATGGCATGGAATAGAGGATGAAGCAAACGATCCCCTGCTGCCAATAAAAATTGGACAAGTTATATCTTTTGAATTGTTTGATCCTCCTATATTTGCAGCGATGTGCAGTCAGGATTTAAACGCCGCACTTGAAAGAATTGCTAAATACAAGAAACTATGTGCCCCAATGGAATTAATAGTTGAGAAATTAAACGGCGATACATGGATGGAGATACGGTGGCTCGATACTAACATCAGTCCGCCGGCTATAGCAGTTCTGACCGAATTGGTCTCCTTTGTTCAACTTTCACGTCTGGCCACTCGCGAGATGGTTCACCCTCATAAGGTCGTCTCCCCGATAATCCCCGAGAATAAAGAAGCATATCATCGATATTTCGGAGTGGACTTGGACCAAGGAGAACATCCTGCACTGCTCTTCTCGGCCAGGGATGCAAGCCTGCCATTTTTGACCGTCAACAATGATCTTTTGAAGTTCTTCGAGCCGGAACTTGAGAAGCGTCTCGCAGAACTCGATATGTCGGCGTCTACTTCCGAACGAGTACAAACTGCATTGCTTGAGTTGCTTCCCGGCGGGAATTCATCAATCGAGTCAATATGTAAAAAACTCGGACTGAGCAGACGAACTCTGCAACGCAGGTTAACGGACGACCATACGACTTATAGGTCGGTTCTCAACAAAACACGATCTCTACTGGCAGTACACTATCTTAAGGATTCAAACTTCTCCGAAACTGAGATTTCTTTTTTCTTAGGATTCGATGATCCTAATTCCTTCTTTCGTGCATTCAAATCATGGACAGGGGAAACTCCCGAACATACACGAAGGCAAATGAAAACGAGAGAACGTGTCAGGTGATCTTTTTTATCACTGGTCCAATTCGGCATTGTCCATTATTTCTATGGTAATCCGGCCTTGCTCAGGAGCTGCCGATCTGCTTTTATCGCGTATAAACGACCGGACGCCCCCGTTCAGAATTACGTATGTGGAAACAGAAGTAATTCTGAGAGCATCGACGGCAAAACCGGAAATTACAGACTGATTGTGTACTTTTCTACCGAAAAGCTTATCCCGCTTTTATTTCCGGTCTGTAAAAACTCTATGCCGTCTGCGGCCGAATCAGTATAAATCAATGCGGAAAAGGCCTGCTCTCCGTCGTTAACAAATATTTCCGCAGTCCATACATCAAGTAAAATACGAAACCGGATACGGCCGTTTCTGTCTGCGACAGGAAAAGCTCTGGTAGAAATAAAATCTCTTCGTATCCCCGAAAACGACCGGTCGAACGTACACAGGCTCGTCCGCCGGTCATACCGCACTGATGTGTAATGACGCGAATCGCAGGCAATTCTGATTTCAAAAATATCGTACGCTCCGTCCGCTACATCGACAGTCATATCAAAACACCGTCCGGACAGACCGTCGAATGAAACAGGTTCACCGTCGGAACAACGTCCTTTGAAACGAATATAACCGGATCTGAAAAGTTCCAGTTCTCTGACCGGATTCTGATACAGGGTTCCGTTCCGCAGTGTGAGTTCGCGGGGAATGCTCATAATTCCCGACCACAAAAAGGAATCGGGTGTAAGCCGGTTATCCCACGACTGCAGCCAGCCGACAGCAATACGTCTGCCGTCCGCTGAATAAACAGTCTCCGGCGCATAAAAATCAAGGCCGTATTCAAACGGCATTATTGTATAGTCCTCCAGCCGGTATACCGAACGGTTATACTTTCCTACAAGACAAATCGTACCATTGCCGCTGTGATATCTGTTTCCGTGCGCTTCCATAAATTGCGGCGACACAACAAGGATACTGCTGCCGCCCAGCGGGAAAAAATCGGGGCATTCCCACATTTCACCATATCCGTCACGATCGCGCGATGAGGCAAGTATGCTTTCAAATTTCCACGTCGTGAGATCTTTTGACGAATAGAGGACGGTCTGCCCATACGGGTGCTTGCGGAAAAAAGCTTTACTGCCCATCAGTGCAAAATAGGTTCCTCCTTCTTTCCATATCTTCGGATCTCTGAAATCTTTCCTGCTGGAACCGGCCGGAAGCTGGTTAGCCGTAATAACCGGATTCCGTACGGCCTTACCGTATTCCGTTCCGTTACCGATTGCAAGGCACTGAGCCTGCCCTTTTTCCGTTACTCCCGTGTACAACAAAACATGTTCACCGGCATCTTCCATCGCAGTACCTGAAAAACAGCCGCCGTAGTCATACTCGTGATCGGGGGCCAGAGATTCAGGCTCGGTTTTCCAGCGGATGAAATCTTCCGTCGTAAAATGAGCCCAGTGCATCGGTCCCCAATACGTCGAATACGGATTGTGCTGTGCAAAAAGATGATATTTTCCGTTGAAACGGGAAAATCCGTTCGGGTCGTTCATCCAGCCTGCAGGACACGACAAATGAAACACCGGGCGGAGTTTCCGCTGCGTCGGTGTTTCCTCTTCCAGTATCCGGGCGGTCTGCTGTCCGGCTTTTTTAAGCATCTCAGGGAACGATTCAGTTTTTATCATACCTATTATTTTTCCTTATTGTTGTATACTCACTCCCGTAACAGCAATTTCTCCGTTACAGGAAAAAATACTCCATGGATTTCCGCTCATTGTGTGTATGCGGGCTGTGAGAGCTGATTGTCCGTTTACATACAGAACCGCTACCGAATTGTCGATGAGAAGTGTACACTTCCATACGCCGTCACCGGGTGATCTGCAGTCGATGTACGACTCGGGGAGAGACTGCTCCATATGGTTTTTACCGTTAAAAAATTCAATCCGCCTGTTCGCAGGATCGCATGTTAAGTACAATTTTGTATAGTCCGATCCGAAACAAAAACCGAATTTTTCCGGACTGATATTCCCGGTTTCGCGGAAAGACACTGTTATAATGCACGGCGTTTCAGGGATATTTTCATACAAAATATCGTCATATCCGTCCCCGCCGAATGTGTAGCCGTTTTTGACCGCCGATACGGTTTTACCGGTGGTCACAGGGTGCAGCTCCCTTTTGTTCGTCAGAACAGTATCGGAAGAGAAAGGAGGAACGGAAAAAAGAGTTCCATCCGGTGCCTGTTTCAGCTGATGAACGACCAGGCTGCCTCCCCAGGCATAATCCTGCATATCGTCAAAATCTTTCTTGGTTGCATTCCAGCCGAATACATACAGATGTGTCCCGTCTGATTCAAGTCTGCCGGCATAAAATCCGCTGCCATCCAATTCATCTGTTTCAGGTTTTCTGAATGGTCCGTCCGGTTCTTCTGCAATACGATAATGGACCATTCTGCCGGTTCCCTGATCTGAAAAAGCCAGATACCAGTAACGGCCAAAATGAATAAGTGACGGACATTCAAGGTTATCACCGTTGCCCATATCATTTTTAAAAAAAACACCGCAATCGTGCCAGTGATACAGATCGTCCGACATAAAGCGGGCAATAACGCCTTTGCCGTCCACCGCCGTCGTTATCAGCATCCAATACGTTCCGTTGTCTTTTTCCTGAAGTACGAACGGATCCCTGAAATCATAATCACCGTACGGAACACCGCTGAGTGTAGCGGAATTTCCCCTGAACGTGTACTTTGGCAGCTTTTCCCATTTTATGCCGTCGGAGCTTACTGCCTGCATAATCGCTTCCCGGGGAATACGGGAAGGATTATGTCCCGTATAGAATGCGTGATAGCGGCCTTCAGAATCCCTGATAATACTGCCGGTACCAAGCGCAAGATCGTCAGCCCGGGGAGCATCTGTATATGGAATAACCACACCTTTATCCGAAAAATGAAGAAAATCTTTTGTTGTAAACAGCGCCCACGGATGAAATCCCTGAGCACCGTCCCGGAGATCATCCAGATAATAGATATAAAAAGAACCGGTATGCTTATTATAGAAAGGAACCGGATCTCCAACCCATGAATTCTCAGGAACCGGGAAAAAAGACAGCGGAGAAACCGTTTCCTTTATTTCCGTACTTGTATGCGTGCCTGTATAGCCGTACAATCCGAAAATCATATAATCTGCCGCTATAAAAAATACAGCGGCAGCCCGTATGTTCTTTTTACTTACCAAGGTACGCATTAAGATATTTCTGTTTTATTGCAAGGTATTTCTGAAGTCCCAGTTCATCCATCTTTTTCAGATACGCACTCCAGTCCGCTGCAATACCGCCGTTCAGAATCCAGGTAGCCTTTTCCATCTCCGCATATTGTTTTACCGCAGTCTCGTACTGGGCAAGACTGGTGGAATCTTCCTGATTCATGAATACATTCGGATAGACCATGTCATTCTTCATATCAGGTACATAGGATTTGACCCAGTTCATCCGCTCAACAGCATCGGGCGGACAGGTAACATACTTTCCGTAGTAACTGTTCAAAACGGCGAGCGGCCCGCCGACCATCTGTGCCACACGGGCTTCCCAATTCGATTCCCCCGTTATCGTGCGGTGTTTGAGTGTTCCGTCCGGCAGCAGATCAAAGATATTATTTTTTACGTCCGTCTGGCCGTAGGTTCCCCAGTTATCCTGAATGGACTGAAGCGGCGCATACATAGCATCGACCCACTTTGCAGCAAGAACTGGATCTTTACAGGTCGAACAGATAACGGCACGTCCTGCCTGGAATCCGCCGGCCGCACTCCCGCTCTGCCGGACCGCATTTTTTGTACCGTCGGGGCCGGTAAGAGTCGGAAGCGGAACATACTCTTTGGCATATGGTCCGCCTACGCCGTAATTATCCCAGCTGAAAAAGAGGCCGTATCTCCCGTTATTACCTTTTGCAACCAGCGTTGAATAACTCTGCGTAAATGCTTCAGGATCGATCAATTTTTTTTTCTGAAGCGTGTGCATCCACTCGATTCCTTTTCTGTACCCTTCCTGCGTACAGGAATAGACAACTTTTCCGTCATTCGTAACTACAATATGATCGGGATTATCGCCGTACCCGAAAGCACCGAGAAGAAATCCGAAATCTTCGTTTCCTCCGTTGACGATGAAGGACATAGGTATGACGTCACCCTTACCGTCAGGATTTTTATCCCTGAATGCTTCAAGAACTTTTACCAGATCGTCAGTTGTCTCCGGCATTTTCAGACCGAGTTTGTCGAGCCATGCTTTATTGATAAACGGCATTCCGCCAACAGCCTGGATTGCTTCCTTCCCGGTTCCAAGCTGCTCTATCCAGGGGAACGAATATATGTGACCGTCGGGAGCCGTAATCAGTTTCCGGTACCCAGGGTTCGCATCAAGCACTGCCTTCAGGTTCGGCATAGCGGTATCGATCAGATTCTCGACGGGCATGATGACTCCCTGCCGTGCAAACCGCAGCAGATCGAGCGTGCTCATATCCGCGTTCAGAATAACGTCGGGAAGTGTACTTTTTTTTGACAGAGCAAGATTCCGTTTATCGTCGAACTGATCCTTGACGTAGCACGTCCAGTTGATCTTTATGCCGATACTTTTTTCAAGCCGCTGATAAATCAGCTTTTTATTCGGATCCTGCGGAGATCCGACTTCGGCACTTGTCAGAACTTTAAGTTCCCGCACAGTACCTGACGTACTTTTTTGTGCAGTATTGCTGCTGCCCTTTGCCCGGGCTGCCGTAATTGCCAAAGCGGAAAACAATATTTCCGTACAAATAATTCTTATTGTTTTTTTCATTTTTCCTCCTGTAAAAAAACAAAAAAATTTTAACCTTTTAATGAACCTATCATTATGCCACTGTCAAAGTATTTTTGAAAAAACGGGTACATCACCAGCAAAGGGAGACTTGAAATAATAATCGTTGAATATTTCAGTAATTCGGCAAGTTTCGACATTTCGGCAAGACTCTGGATATCCGCGATCATTCCGGGTTCCGGAGTATTCTGAATAAGTATCGAACGAAGAACCAGCTGCAGCGGCTGCAGAATTTCATCCTCCAGATAAATCATTGCATCAAAATAACTGTTCCACATACCGACGAACTGCCAGAGCAGCAGCACTGCCAGAATGGGTGAACAGACAGGAAGCAGAATTTTAAAAAAGTGGACAACATCGCTGGCTCCGTCCATAAGCGATGCCTCACGCAATTCTCCCGGAATAGACTGGTAATACGTACGGGCAAGAATGAGATTCCACACATTCAGTGCATTAGGCAGGACGATAGCCCAAATAGTGTTCACCATATGCAGATTACTGACAAGCAGATAGGTCGGCATCAGACCGCCGCCGAAAAACATGGTTATGATAAAAAATATATTGAAAAAACCTCTTCCCTTAAAATCAATCTTCGACAACGGATACGCCGCAAACATAGTAACTGCTGCGGATAATACGGAAAATACGACGGAATAAATCACCGAATTTAAAAATCCGGTCCATATCATTTTGTTCTGAAGAACCCTGCGGTAGCCGTCCAGTGACCAGTCCTTTACATGAAAACTGATGCCGCTGCTGTTCAGAACGGTCGGGTTCATAAAAGATGCAATGAGTATAAAAAAGAGCGGTAAAAGAATCAGCAGAATAAAAAATCCCAGAAGAATATCACCGATCCTCAAAATAATTCTGTCTTCATTTGACAGCTGCAGTGCTGACTTCGACAACATAGGCAAACTCCTTAAAATACAAGCACTCAAGTTTCAAGCAGAAAAATCAGGCAATCCGTCTTTTAGCAAAAGTACCTGATTAAAAGGCGATTACTTAAACACCTTCTCCGTCATTAAAATGTTCTACTATTTTATTAACAAAAATCAGCAGAATAACATTAATTATGGAATTAAACAGACCTACAGCCGTAGAAAAACTGTAATCACCCATTTGCAGACCAAGTTTATAAACGTATGTCGGCAGTATTTCAGAAGCAGGAAGATTCATGGATGTCTGCAGTGCATACGCTTTTTCAAATCCGATGCTCATAATATTTCCCGCCTGGAGAATAAACTGTATGACAATAACGGGACGAATTGCCGGAATATCGACATACCGGATCTGCTGCAAAACGTCGGCACCATCAATGAGAGCGGCCTCCCGGAGCTCGGGGCTTGCATTGCTGAGCGCTGCCGTATAGAGGATGGAAGCCCATCCTGCTCCCTGCCATATACCGGAAAAAATATAAATTGAACGGAATGCCGAAGGCAGAGACATAAAATGAATCTGAGTCCCCAACAACCTGTTTACCGGACCGATCGGGGAAAGAAAAATAAACAGCATACCGCAGATAACTATGACCGAAATAAAGTTCGGGGCATATAAAACAAGCTGTATATTCCTTTTTATATTTTTATCCAGAATTCTGTTAATCAGGAGTGCGAGAACGACGGGAACGGGGAACCCCCATAAAAGGCCATAAATGCTGAGCTTCAAGGTATTCAGAAGGTACCGGAAAAAATCAGGAGACGACAGAAACCGTTTAAAATTCAGTAAGCCAATCCAGGTACTTCCGAACAGCCCTTTCATCGGACTGTAATCTTCAAAGGCAAGAAGAATTCCCCCTATCGGAATATACTTAAAGATTACCGTTAAGAGAAAACCGGGCAGTAGAAAAACAAAATACAACTGCCAGTTGCGCCGGAAATATGATTTTCCCCATGTACACATTTATTCACCTCACGTATACATAAATGTTAACACTGTATTGTTTATTTGTCAATTTATAATAACTATATTTATAGTATTTTTTATTGTAAAAGTGAACATTTGTAAACAATTATAAAACATCCGGCATTTTATACAGTTTGCAGTAGACTTCTGATCAGATAAAAATCAGGAAACCACCTATGCCATGTACAACAATTCCTGTCGGAAAATCCACAGCGTTATACGGCGATGTCGAATGTGGTAAAAGAAAAAGGGCAGACGGCGCTAATGAAAGCACTGTTGCCGTGACGGCAACAGACAAAGATCATGAAAAAATCCGTGGTATCAGCGATGACTGTTCCGTGCTGCGGAAAAGTACAGAACGCGTTGAGGCAGATGTGGTGCGATACTACAATCACTGTAATATCCTGCAGGGAATATCCGATATTTTTCAGTGCAATTTTAAAATCATCCAGCTGATTCGGATGTCCGGCGTCGAAAAGTATTAAATCGCTGTCTGATTTTATAACAACGGGGTTGATTACTAATTCCGGGACCGCTCTACTGTATCGACAGATGGTAAAGAAACTCATGTAAAAAATTGTATAAAACGGAAAAATGTTTCATTTACAATAGATTTTTCTACGAGTTACAATAATAGTATCAAAAAGAACAGCTGTCTTTTGCAATTTGATTTGTTTACTCAGGAGGTTTTATTTTTTATGAACATTAAATATACAGAAAAGGGAGCGGTCATGGTATTAACAGCATTAATAGCAGTGTCCATGACAGCCTGTGAGAATAAGATTTCTAAAGCAGAAACTTCTGCAGTTGGAACGGTATCATTATCAATGGGGCGTCAGACTCTTCAGAATGTGAAACTGCCGGATGGAGATACTTACGAAAATAATGCATATACAAGAATGGCTGATAAAGAATTAAATATTAAGATTACAGATGCATTTGAAGCAAATGGTGATGATTATGACAGACAGGTATCTCTGGCATTATCGTCAGGTGATCTGCCTGATATTATGAAGGTTGGTTCTCTGGATGAAGTCAAAGAACTATATGATAATGGACTGATTGCAGATTTGACGGAAGTTTATAACAAAGATGCCAGCAACAATTTAAAAGCAATTTATAATTCTTATAACGGAAGAGCACTGGATAATGTTACTTATGATGGAAAAATCATGGCACTTCCGGGAACGAATGTAGATTCCGGGCCAAGCATTGTTTGGGTTCGCAGCGACTGGGTTAAAAAACTTGGAATTACACTGGATGCGGATGGAGACAGATGTATCACAGTTGCTGAGCTTAAAAATCTGGCAAAGGATTTTTTGAAAGAAAATCCCGGAAAAACAGAGCATCCGGTTGGAATAGCCGTAACTCCGTATCTTACCAGCGGAGATCCGGATGGAACCTATACGATAAATTCCATTGCCTATGCTTTTAATGCGTTCCCGAAGACCTGGTATAAGAAAGATGGAAAACTGATTTACGGTTCTACGACAGCTACTATGAAGACAGCTCTTACCACTGTTGCAGCGTGGTATAAGGAAGGAATCATCGATGAACAGGTAGGAACAAGAACGTGGGATGATATTACTGCTCTTCTTGCAAACGGGCAGACTGGTATTACATTCGGCACATGGCATATTCCGGACTGGCTTTTAAAAAATGTGTATGCGATGGATCCGAAAGCGATCTTTAGTACCTATACAGTGGAAAATGATGATGGAGTAGTGAACTGTAAACATAATAATGCAACGTCCGGATATATGGTCGTAAATAAATCTTTTGCCCATCCGGAAATTGTAGTTCAACTGGCAGATCTTTTTTATGATAAACTGGTAAACGATCCTTCTTTACTGCAGAAATATCCGGACGTAGCTTCTTATATAAAAGATGGTGTAGACGGTTCTGCACGGCCAATGAATATTGAAATAAATGCTTCTACTTCACTCATGGATGACTACAGTGATCTGGAGAAATGCTTGAGTGGAAAAATTCCGATTGATAAAGTAAAAACTGCAGAACAAAGAAGTAATGTAACTGCTATAAAAGGTTATCTGAATGGAGATGCAGATCCGATTGGCTGGTCAAAATATCATTCAAGAATCGGGGGATTGGGATTAATAAAAAAACTTGAAGACGGAGGAAAGATTACGTGGCTTACTCCTGAATTTCCTTCTACAACAGATACCATGAAAACAAATCAGGCGAATCTGGATAAACTGGAGGAAGAAAGATTTATTAAGATTGTAACTGGCGGACTGGATGTAAATAAAGAATTTGATAAATTCGTATCTGATTGGAAAGAACAGGGCGGTTCAAAAATTACGGAAGAAATTGAGGCCCAGCTTCATAAGTAATATAAAGAGACCGTACAGGTATGGGGTACAATGACGGGAAAAATACAGGAAGTAAAAATGAAAGAAATTTCAAGGACAGCAAAAACAAAAACGAAGAAGATTGGAACAGAAAAAAAAAGACGGGAATTATATTATCATGGGATGATGTTTCCGGGAATGATTTTTCTTATTATTTTCAGTTATATCCCAATGATCGGAATTATTATGGCTTTTGAGGACTTTGTTCCGGCAAAGGGGTTGTTTCATTCCAAATTTGTCGGATTGAAATATTTTACCTACTTGTTTACGCTGCCGGACATTGGAAAAATCATAAGGAACACTGTCGTAATTGCATTAGGGAAAATTATTCTCGGGACGCTTATGGCAATCATTTTTGCCGTTTTATTAAATGAAATCCGCATCAGATTTTTAAAAAAATTCATCCAGACGATCGTTTATCTGCCCCATTTTCTGTCCTGGGTCGTACTGGCTGCTGTTGTGGTAAATATGTTCAATCTGGACGGAATGGTTAATCAGACCTTCTCCTCTCTCAGGCTTCCAAAAGTTAATTTTCTTGGAAACAGTCATGTGTTCCCCGGATTGATTATAGGAACTGATGTCTGGAAAGAGTTCGGATATAATTCGGTTATTTATCTGGCTGCACTTACTGCCATTGATCCGGGGCTGCATGAAGCTGCGGCCATCGATGGGGCAGGCTGGTGGAAGCGTGTATGGCATGTCACCCTGCCGGGAATGCTTCCGATCATTCTTCTGATGGCAGCTATGAGTCTTACTGGTGTTTTAAGTGCGGGGTTTGACCAGATCTACAACCTGTATTCTCCAATTGTATATGATACCGGAGACGTACTTGATACGTATATTTACCGCATTGGTCTGATCGGCAGGCAGTACAGTTTCGGTTCGGCAGTAGGTTTGTTTCGTTCTGTGATTGGTATGATTTTACTTTTAAATGCGAATCAATTAACGAAAAAACTGACGGGTCAGAAGATTTTTTAGGGAGAACGATATGATTGAAAATAAAGGGATACAATCAAGAATCAGGGTCGTCGTAATTTATGAAATTGTACTGCTGCTTGGTCTGTCCTGCTTTTTACCTTTGATTAATATTGTGGCGATTTCGTTAAGCGGCAGTGCAGCCGTAACTGCAAATAAAGTTAAATTCCTGCCTGTAGGAACAACATTTGCTGCTTATCGGAAGATTATTGAAGACAGTCAGTTCTGGAGGTCTTTTGGCATTTCAACCGTCCGGGTCATACTTGCTCTGGTATTAAATATGGTTTTAACAGTTCCAATGGCATATGCACTTACAAAAAACAAAAAAGAATTTACAGGTAGAAGCATTTATATGAATCTGCTGATTTTTGCCATGCTGTTTAACGGCGGAATGATTCCTACCTATATTCTGGTAAAAAATCTGGGTCTTTTAAATACGGTCTGGTCTTTGGTATTACCGGGTGCACTTCCGATATTTAATATCATACTGCTGATGAACTTCTTCCTCGGAATTCCGAAATCGCTTGAAGAAGCGGCAGTTATTGATGGTGCAAATCCAATCCAGATTCTTATGAAGATCATAATCCCGTGTTCAAAGCCGGTCATGGCAACGGTCGCGTTATTCAGTATTGTCGGAAGCTGGAATGATTTTTTCAGCGGGCTGGTCTATATACAAAAGATAAAAAATTTCCCAATCATGACATATATTCAGTCTTTGAATGTGGATATACAGGAGATGTTAAGCAGCGGTGCAACAAGTACTGCTCTGAAAATTGCGACAGAATTGTCAAACAGGAATTTAAATGCGGCAAAGATTGTCGTCGCAGTGATTCCCCTTCTCATGATTTATCCGTTTTTACAAAAGTATCTGATTACAGGAATTGTTATGGGATCTGTAAAAGAGTAAAGAATGAAGAGATGGAAAATATTTTTATCGGGGGCAGTTATTTTTTGTGTAATGAATACACTGTGTACCGTAACATCGGGAATAATCGAAGATAAAACAGGAAAGGATGCATATACTGTGAATAATAGCGTTTTTATTGATACGACAGACAAGGCAATGTATAAACCGGGAGATGTTGTTTTTCTGACAGGAAAAATTACCGTGTCCGCAGGCAAAGAACTGTCAAATCCGAATTTAGTAACAAAAATATATCATCTGGAATCTGAAGTTGATCAGATGAATGAACCAGTCGCGTTAAAACGAGGAGGAAGCAGGATTTTCAGAATTAAATGGCAGTCCCCTTCTGCAACGGACTATACGGGGTATTTAATAAAAGTGGAACTGCAGGACTCAAATGGAACTGTTCTTGCGTCAGATACTATCGGAGTAGATGTATCGTCTGACTGGACAAAGTTCCCGAGATACGGATATGTATGCAGATATGAAGCTGCTGTTGATACCGCAGAAAAAATAAATAAGATGAACCGCTTTCACATAAACGGGATTGAATATTATGACTGGCAGTATCTTCACCAGAAACCATTACCGGATACTTCGACAAGAGATAATCCTGGCACATGGGAGGACTGGTCAGGACGTGTCATTGACGGAAACACCGTTGCATCCTACATAGAAGAAGCACATGAAAAAGACATGATAAATATGGGATATGACATGATCTATGCAGGTACAAACACATTTTTTAATGATGACTCTCCGGAAAATAATACAAAAGCCGCATCATGGCGGATTCTGTTTTCACGGGATAACCCGAATTACAACAATGCAAAATACGACGACGGGGATCATTTATTTCATTTTAATATGGGGAACTCTCCATCAGGAAACGGACGCCTGTATTTTTTTAATCCTTTGAACAGGGACTGGCAGAAATATATTTTTGCCGAGGAAAATCATATTTTTACGGTGCTTGATTTTGACGGCTGGCATGGAGATACTGTTGGCGACTGGGGAAAAATGACCGATGTTCACGGAAATCCGTTAGGGTATGATGAGAACGGAAATTCTGTTTATTATGTAAAAGATACGTACCGGAGTTTTTTAAATGCAGCAAAAGCAGCGTTAGGTAGTAAGTATCTTTCGTTTAATCCGGTCGGCGCTCAGGGGATTGAACAGGCGGATACTAGTAATGAGGATGTACTGTATGCGGAATTCTGGCCGTGGGACAAGGATTTGAATGGAATTACCTATGATACGTATTCTTCTATTGTAACTCAGGTAGAACGATCGATGAAAGAAAGTATACCGTATTCGAAGGATGGTAAAGGAAAATCTCTCGTTGTAAAAGCCTATGTGAACTATAACAGAACAGAAGGATTCATGAATAATCCGGCAGTGTTGTTGTTTGATGCAGCTGTTTATGCAGCCGGAGGTTCGAGACTTGAATTAGGAGACGGAGACCGAATGCTTCATAAAGAATATTATCCTGACGATGATATTCTGATGGATGATGAACTAAGGGCGGAAATGATCCGGTGGAATGATTTTGCAGTCGCGTATGAAAATATATTACGGGATGGACAATCAACCGTTGGACATGAGGTCGATGTTAATGATTATAAGTGCAGTAAAACTGGCGAAAGCAATAAAATCTGGACGTATACAAGAGAAGATACTACGTATGAAATCCTGCATTTAATTAACCTTCTAGGAACGGATAATACATGGAGGGATGCAGATGGAACGAAAAGCAGGCCGGAAGAAGTATCCGGACTGAAGGTGAAATATTATACTGACAAAGATATTTCCCATATATATCTGGCAAGCCCGGATCTGAATAACGGCTGCAGTACAGAACTGGCTTTTGAAAAAAAAGGAACGTATTATACATTTACTGTTCCATCATTGGAGTTCTGGGATATGATTTACATGAAGGTATTAGTTCCGGACAGGTGAGGTTTTTATGACAGGGGTGTTCTGTACAGTTTATTGCGGAGCATTTTTTTTGATCCGCAAAGTTACAGAAGTTCCCCTGTTTTTGGTCGAACGATAAGTCAGACCGTAAGCAGTACCATAATAGAGCTGAATCCTTTGTTGAATATTGCTGATGCCATACCCTTTGCTTTTGCCCGTCAGAATGTCCCTGCACTCGCTTGGTTCCATACCGCAGCCATTGTCCATCACATTTAATAAAATATCATCTTTGTCAAAACTTATGGAAATCGTCAGAATATTTTTTCCGGGAGTCTCTTCATGATCAAAACCATGAAGAATCGCATTTTCAGCTAATGGCTGTAAAACGAAATTCGGAATACAAAACAATAATGCATTTTCATCAATATTATAGACAACCTCAAAAGAATACGAATGCATGATCTGTTGAATCTGTATATAAGCCTGTACGTTTTTTAATTCGTTTTCAAGCGTAATAATGTTTTTTCCTTTGTTCAGCATCGTCCTGTAAAAAGTTGAGAGGAGCAGAGCCATCTGACTGATGTCTTCCTGCCCTGCCATAATCGCTTTCCCGTTGATAAGGGACAGGCTGTTATAAAGAAAATGCGGATTAATCTGTAACTGTAAAATCTGAAGTTCATCTTTCTGCTGCCTGATTTTGGCAAGCAGGACTTCATTAATTAAATAGTTCAGTCGTTTTGTCATACTGCGGAATGCTTGTATCATTTTTCCTACTTCATCATTGCTGTCCGAAGTAACGGTAATTTCATAATTTCCTTTTTCAACCTGCATGATATTTTGTACCAGTTTTTCTAAAGGAGAAACGATACTATTTGAAATTTTTGCACTAAAAAAAGTAATAAATAAAATACAAAGGACTATTATAAAAAGGACTATATATTTCATCTGATTGACAACCGTAGTGATCCGGGTAACCGGACGGTATAATATGCAGATCCACCCGGTATTGTTAATAGGGGAAGAACGCTCAATCACATATTTGGAAGAACCATCCTTTGAAAAAACTGTATCCTCCGTGTCATCTGCTTTCATGCCATTAGACTGATACTGATAAAAAACCGTATTTCCGGAATCCGTGATAAAAAGACCGTAATCAGAATCAAAAAGAGATTTTGCAGACTGGAATATTTTAGACATATCTATGGTAAGACAGACTATGCTTGTCTCTTTTGAATGCATATAGATTTTACATGCCAGATAAAGACTCTGCCTGTCATCAGATAATTCAAAAACGGGACTGAATGAGTGACAGGTATCATGATACCACGGCATACCGTATGCTGCCGTAAGTCCCCGTAAAACGGAGTCATGTGGATATATCGCATGGTCCGTATAGATACAGATATTGGAAATATCCATATTCAGAGAAGATATCGTAAGAAAAAGCGGGTCAATAGTATCCCGGTACGCAAGATACATTTCAAAGTTCGTGTTGTATTGCCTGATAAGGGCTGCACGGATATTTTCATTCCATGCAATAAGTTTTAAGATGTTAAGATACGTGGATAATTTGCTGTTTAACTGTTTTGTTTCTCCGTTTAAGGTTTCATGAATTGCAAGTTTTTCCCGTTCGGTTAATTGTTTCTTTTGCTGAAAATAAGAAAAAAAACCTAACATCATAACGGGAATCAAACTGATAATCAGACAGACAAGAATAACTTTTTTCCTGAAAGAAAAATCTTTTAAAGAAACCGGTTTGAATCTTTTGGAAAAGGCGTTATTCACAGGAACCTTCCTTTCCGCTTGACGGATTGCGGAATCTTTCAGGGGTTGTACCGAACTGGTTCTGGAATATTTTACAAAAATAGGAAGGATTGGGATAACCCACCTGAATACTAATATCAGCTATTTTCATATTCGTATGGAGCAGCAGTTCCTGTGCACGCTGAATCCGTATCTGACGGATATATTTGTTAATGGATTCTCCTGCAGTCTTCGTAAATATATTACTGAGGTAATTAGGGCTTAAATAAACCAGCTCTGCGAGTGCATCAAGACTCAGGTCTTCTCTATAATGCTGATTGATATACTGTTTTACCAGACTGACCGCATAATTTGTTTCTTCAGGATTCTGATTCATAAGGGATACAGCTTTATCAAGATATGTTTCCAGTAAATGGCTGATATCATAGAAGTGCTGGAAAGAATAAATTTTCTTTGCAGATTCTTCAAATTCCGACTCACCGAGAGTAACACAGCTGGACATTAAAACCTTTAGCAGGGAAGTACATGTATAACGGATATAAATGTGGGATATTTTTGTTGCAGATGCATATTTATTCAGTAATTCATGAACAAGAGACGTAAGCTGCTCAGGCTGTTTCAGCTTAATGGCAAGGTTAATATTTTGTAATAATAAAGTATCCTCTTCGGAAGAACCGGAGGAATCTGCAGAATCTGTTCCGGCCAGGTCAGTACATCTTTCGTGGAAGCTGGATTCAATATACTGTTCTGATTTTGAGAACTCAATTATCCGGGAATCCAGACGTTTTATGATATCCGTAAGCGCTTTATGAAATTCAGCCGGATTTACAGGCTTTAATATGTAATTTACGGCTTTTAAAGAAAGTGCATTTTGTACATAGGTAAAGTCATCATGACCACTGAAAAATAAAATTTCTATATCAGGAAAATCCTTTTTAGTTTCTGTTGCCAGTTCGATTCCATTTAAAAACGGCATTTGTATGTCACTTAATAAAATATCGACATGTTTTTTTTGAATGGCAGTTAATGCTTCTTTTCCGTTCCGGGCTTCTAAAATAATGAGATCTTTGTGAAAATCCCTCAGCAAAAAACGGATGAGTGCCCTTTCATTTGCTTCGTCATCCGCTATCAGTAATGTATACATTAGTTTTTTTTGCCCTCGCTTATCTATAATAATAGGGTAATTATATCATTAAACTGACTATTACTCCGGATAATAATTTTTTTTCTACGGCAGATATGGCTAAACCTACTCGAACCTGTTTCCTTATATAAGCTGCGGATTACTATACTGAGCCCGTAAAATATGACGGGAAAAAACACTACGATAAAGTATGCAGACCTCCTGTTATCATCCTGAAGTAATTATAATTACTTCAGAAAGTCAGTTTCTTTTCATTTTTGACGCCATCGTCAACTGTAAAGTATACTGTATATTTTTGCTTCATAAAGTTTCCAACATCACTGGAAAACGGATGAAAGAAAAAATTGAGCGAGTCGTTTTCTGCTGTAATTCCATTCAGAGCAAGAAAGGGATTGGAAACCGGGTATTTTATTCCATTTTTAATTCGTATCTTCAAATCATTTTTTGAAAGATTTTCCTTCTTATAAAAGATACTGCCGTTTGCAGTTTCATCTGAAAAAATGATGGTTGACGGATATGTTTCATCTGTAAATTTTTCCTGCGTAAGCCTTAGACAATGACTGCACAAGTACTGAGGCAAAGTCAGTGTATGTCACTGTTCTTTGATTTCTTTGCTGTACGGATTCATTTAAATACCCCATATATTTCCAAGTATGCGACACTGTACTATTATTGTATCTTTTCAGTCTGAATTTATCAAGAAAAAGCTGTACGTTATCATCACCCATAACTCTGCTCGGAGTACGCGGATAAGACAGACATTTATACGTTTCGTATAATTTCTATGCAATTGAAAGTGTCTTTTCCGGTGAATAATCAAATGTCTTAGCCGCTGCCTGCTGTAATGCAGTTATATCAAAAAGAGACGGCGTATGCCATATCTTTGTCACAATTTTTGCCTCTGCTTTTTCCACCTTTTTACCGCTCAGGTATGCAGCCGCCTGCTTCAGGTAACTGGCTTTCAGAAGTAAAATCCGTTTTATCGGTCTGCGGATTGATTAGTGATGATTTTATAGAGTTCCCATCGACGTCTTCGATAAGGACATCAAATGTCTCATACGACACAACTGCAGCAAGTACGGTGGTTTGGACCCGTCCGACCGTCATCAGCTGTTTTGTGCTCAGTGACACAAACTCCGTCAGGGAGAAGCCAGTCTGCCTGCAGTCGGGCTTCTCCCTGACGGAAAAGCATATCGTAATCTGTTCATTTTTTTACATTTTCAAACCCGCTTTTAATAACGCTTTCGGTCAGTGCTTCAGAAACCCAGAAACGGAAAATACTGTCCGAAGATGTAATACCGGCTTCCCGGAGAGCGGTACGGGCAATGAGTTCTCCTTCTCTGTCTGCGTCCGTTGCGATTATTATTTCATTTTTCCGGTATTTCTGTAGCATTCCATGTACGACTGCAGCCTGTTTTGCAGTAGCAGTTTTTCTTTTATATACGTATTTTTCCGGAATAACCGGTAGGTAATCAAAAGACCATTTTTTCTGACTGGTATAGTAATCTGGCCCTGCAAGTTCATATAGATGTCCGACACAAAAGGTAATAATAGTATCGTCATTCTGGTAATACCCGTCATGCCGTTCTGCATGAAGCGCTTTTTCAAAGTCTGCCGCAACAGACGGTTTTTCAGTAAGTATGATTCTCAACTATTCATATTTTCCCTGCTTCCTAAGATAGTGTAGAATAAAGTTCGCAATTTGGTAATTGAAAAAAGCCATTGAAAATTCCAAAATGTTGGTTACCACACTAACAAAAAAGGAAAGGACAATGGCCAAGACAAAAGATACAACATTTTTTGAAAACAAACTACTGGACTTTGTGACAGCACAGGATCCTATGCTTGAAATGATGCAATGGGTGATGAACAGGTTCATGGAACTTGAAGTTGCCCATAAAACAGGCACAGAAAAAGGCCTGCATGCGGAAAACCGGACCGGCTATAGAAGCGGCTACCGGGTCAGACGATTTGATACAAGGCTTGGAACAGTCTATCTTTCTGTTCCGAAACTGCGGCAGGGAGGATACATTCCCTTCTTTGTTACCGAAAAGAAACGCAGTGAGCAGGCACTGATACAGGTCGTCCAGGAATGCTGGATGAACGGTGTTTCAACCAGGAAAATTGAAAACATCGCAAAGAAGCTCGGAATTGAAACTCTGAGCGCTTCAGAAGTCAGTGAAATCAACAAAGGGCTGGACGAAATGATAGCCGAGTTCAGAACCCGTAAACTGGAATCGGAATATCCAGTAATCTGGGCGGATGCCCTTTATGAAAAGATTCGTGACAATCACAGGATCACAGGCAAGGCTGTGATGGTCATAAAGGCTGTAAATCTTGAAGGAAAGCCTGAAATTTTAGCCGTTGAGCCTATGGAAAACGAATCAGAGGAAACATATTCAGCACTTTTCAGAAGCCTTCAGGAAAGAGGTCTTGAGAAAGTGTGGCTTTGTGTTTCTGACGCACATAAAGGACTTCAGGCGGCGATAAGGAACTGCCTGCCTGGAACAACATGGCAGAGATGCAAAGTTCACTTCATGCGGAATATTCTTGCTTATGTTCCGCAGAAGGAAAAAGAAATGGCTGCTTCCCGACTCAAGCTGATCTGGAAGGCGCCGGATGAAAACTCGGCACGGGAACTGAAGAATAGTTTCTTCGCAGAGTTTGAAAAAAAATATCCAAAAGCCTGTGAATGTCTTGAAGAAGGCTTTGAGGATTCAATCCAGTTCTATGCCTTTGAGGAGTTGGACAGCCGGAAGATTTCAAGCACAAATACGCTTGAAAGGCTGAACAAGGAAATTCGCAGGAGGTCATCGGTGGTAGGGATTTTTCCGAGCACCGATTCTTACATAAGACTGATTACAAGCTATCTGCTTGAATACACGGAGGACTGGCAGACAGAAAAAGCTTACATGAATGCCGACTCAATCCAGAGCCAGAAGGAAATATTATTTAATGCAGCATGAGGAAATTCAGAGGCTTTTTTGAAACGAAATTGCGAACATCTATGGACACGATCCTTCCTAATAATCAAAATGTAAGTACATCTATCATGCAAGTCAATCATTTTTATGTTGTTTTTTAAACTATTCAACCGGTTGATAACACAACCGGCTTGTTGCAACTTTGATTATTTTAAAATTATATCATCGTAAGAGGGGCATTCAGTGAAACATTTAACATTTGTCGTTGAGTATTCTTAATTGTAAATCTATATCTTAAATGTCGAATTCAGAAGGAAATTCTTCCATGAACTCCATAATTATAGTTTTATTCTCTTCGGCGATTTGATTAAGATTTTCCGGTTTTGTTAATCCAAAGGTTTTTATGAGCGGTAAATACAAGTCTGATTGTGCATATCGACTTGGACCATACCTGTCAACGTTTTTATCCCGTTTTAGAATTTGTGATATAACCGCCGCGGCCCCTCTCAGATATTTTGTACTATCGTTCTTTTCCGTAATTTCGGGATACATAGACGACCTCCTAAATATTGGTATACATTCTTCTTACATTTATCTTATGATATAAAAGATTTTTACGTTTATACATCAATTATTGTCTTCGCTGTTCCTTTTACCATCGTTTCATGTACAAAAATGATTTGGTCTTTTTTATTAACAAAATAATCTGATGCCAGTCTTTTATAATATCCTCTGCGAAAGTGAGGGCATATCAGCCATGTGCTTTCTCCGGTGGTAAGGATGTCTGTTATCGCTGGTACAGTACGCATAATTTTATTATTTTTCGTTACAATATCTTTTGGTACACCATCGACAATTGATTCCGGGAACGCACTCATATATGCGATGAGATTAATCATAAAAAGTCATCTGCTTTACGTCAGGTTCATGAGAATCAAAATATTTCTTTTTTTAAGCGTATCTGTGTCACAGCGGTATTATAATTCATGATGATATGCAAACATTGTGAGATTGTTTTCAATCACAGAAAATGACAGGACATATCCGTTTTTCTCATAAGGTACATGGAGGCAGAAAGAAATATTTTTACATGTTATACCATTTGCACTGTTATCCGGTGTAATAACACAATCATCCCCGTTGTCTTCTACATATTGTCTAATACCGTCAAAATTTTTCACTTCTGTTTTTTTAAGAAAATTCCAAAGCTCTTTTGATTCGGCATATATGCGCGTTAACAGCCCGTCCAGCTCACGAATAAAAAGCTGGATCGTAAGCATATCGCCTGTCTGGCTGGCAAACTGATTTACATATCAGTGATAAAAAAGAATATGAAATTTTTTTTCTACAGTACTAACACCGCTGTTATTGCAAAACATGCGATATGTTTTATATGCTGTATAAAAAGTTTTGCTGTACCAAATATGTTTTCCCACTTAAATATCCTTTTTTTCTTGTTCCCATTCACTGGCTATTTCTTTCGCCTTCCTGACAAATTCTGATTCGTTAGGAAAATACATATAGTTTTCATCTCCGTCTTCATTAACAGCACTGTCATCTTTATGAACTTCCCACCATGATTTTATTGATTCAATCAGATCTGTTAATTGTTTATCCTTTGTCGCCATATTATACTCCTGAAATAAGATGTACCTGCTTGCAATTCAGTAGGCAGATCAAGATTCGGCTAGGCCCCCTGCAAAGCAGGGTACCCCTGTTACCGCTCGGAGCAAGCTCCCTCGCGGTCTTTTCCTGACTTACATTTTCCCAAAACAATTCTATTTCTTCAACAAGTGCAAACTGCTGTGCAGTTGTTAGCCGAAGTAATTTGTTTTCCAGTATTTTTCTATCAGCTCCGAAAGATGTCATTTCGCTATCTGTTGAATTCTGAATATCGGCCAGGACACGATCTTCAGTATTTACAGGCTAAAAATCGAAAAGAAGTGTAACACCAATTACTTTGTGTCCCGATGAACAGAGTTATAAAAAATTACAGCTTCTGTTTACACATGGATTGAGCAAATCAGAAAAGACAAAATGACTGCTTTCATTTATGTACCGGATCAAGTTTATTGTTCAGTCTTGGGTATGGTAAAACGGTTCATCAGTTTACATCGGAAAGGCATGCAACTTTGCATTATTGTGATAATCAGCTTAGTTTAAGAGTGGTCCAGATGGACCACTCTTAATATTTACTTAATTAGATAAACAGAGAGGTACTTACTGACATCTATCCGATAGGCAAGATAAAGGAACGTCATCTCAATTCTGTATTTCTTTATATTATATAATTTTAATGAGCATCTCTTTCATTTTTCCGGTGTCATTTTGCTGTCATTTTGAATGTCAGATAGATGCTCTCTATTTATTTATATTATAATAAGTTACGAAATTTTATGATATTTCACTTTCTGCTGTAAGATGAGGCTTTTTCTCGGACTGATGGATTTTATATTTTGATGGAAATACGTTTCTGTAAAAAAAGGATGGTCGATCAGTAACTTTGCCGAGATATACCCTCCCGGGGAAACCGAACAAGCATCCTTTATCACTACCATAATTCAGCAGAAATGATATGTCAACAGAAAAGTGGTCATTGTCAGGATTTTTTTCCACTTATCAAAGCATCAACTGTAATGCCATAGAACTCTGCTATTTTTACTATATTTGATATCCTGATATCATATGTTTTGTCTGATTCATAGGTCTGATATGTTCTCAGACTGATATCGATATTTTCCGCAACAAAAGCCTGTGAATAGTTTTTCTCGAGACGAAACCGTTTCAAATTTTCCGAGATCCGTTCAAGCAGCTTTTCTTTATATGAGGTTTGCATCGTAACAAATATTGTAGTATACTCAAACTAAATGAAAACGAGGTAAACATCGTAAGAGATGTACAGGAGAGAACATATATATGAAAAATCTAAAATCAAGCAAATGTGAAGTAGTATTACAGCAATATAGTGACCAGATGTATTCTGCTACCATAAGAATCGGAAACACCCGGTACAAATTTTTCTCAAAGCAGAAATCTACCGCAGAAAAAGTATATACTGTTTTGCTTTCAAACTGTTTCTTTAATGAAAATCTTATAAATGTTATTTTCCCGATATACAGAATAAAAATTGAACAACGGTGCAAAAATAATTACTTTGTATCGCAGGAATATATATAATCCTGGCGGAGGCAGTATGGCAGTAATTCTCTCAGGCGATTTTCACAGCAGCGGTTTCGGTGAAGCAGAAGTTCTTAAAACAAAATATCTCGGAATATTCTGTTCACTGCACGGAATAAAGCTCCCTGATATTCACTATCACATCATCCTCGGTGACGGAGGCGCGCTCTGGCCGGACGGCAAAGAAGCTGATTACTGTTTTGAATGGCTTTCCATGAAGCCGTTTATTACACTGGTGCTGCCGGGAAACCATGAGCCGTATCCGGTTATTTATGATGACCGGCGTAAAGTCCAGTGTGCTGCAGCCGGAATAACAGGTGATAGTAACACGTCCCTGTATAAAGTATACGACAATGTGTTCTATTTCCGGCGGAATTGTGAATACCGCATCGAAGGTAAGAAGCTGCTGGTGCTCGGAGGTGCGCTTTCAGTCGATCAGGACATGCGGGAACCGTATGAATCATGGTGGCCGGAAGAACTGCTGTCTCCTCAGGAGGAACAGGAACTGCTATCCTCCACAAAAGGAAAGACGTATGATGCTGTTCTTTCACATACCGCTCCGTTTTCCCGGCTGCCTGATATATTTGAAAACAGAAACTTCAATGATTCAGGCTATCCTGTTGATCCGACGACACAGATTTATGACAGACTGATCGAAAACATAGGCTGCTGTAACTGGTATTTCGGTCATTTCCACAGGAATACTGATAAAACTATTAAAGGCATATACTATCACTGTCTCTACAAACGGATCATGCTGCTAAAATAATTATATGCACCTGCTGGAAAAACGGTTGACCGGATGTCGCAAATAAGCTACCACTTCTAATGAAGGAAGTATTCAAATTCACGGAGGCAGTATGGCAGTAATTCTCTCAGGTGATTTTCATGGCGGCTGCTGCGGAGAAGCAAAAACTCTTACAACAAAAAAAATAGAGAGCTTCTGTTTACTGCACGGAATAAAACTGCCCGATATTCACTATCACATCATCCTCGGTGACGGAGGCGCACTCTGGCCGAATAATAAAGAATCTGCCTACTGGTTTGAATGGCTTTCCATGAAGCCGTTTATTACCCTGGTGGTGCCGGGTAATCATGAACCCTATCCGGTTATTTATGATGAACAGCGTAAAGTTCCGTGCACTGCAGCCGGAATAGAGGGTGATGACAATGCAGCTTTGTATAAAATATACGACAATGTGTTTTATTTCCGGCGTAACAGCGAATACCGCATTGAAGGTAAAAAGCTGCTTGTTCTTGGCGGTGCACTTTCAACCGATAAGGACAGGCGGAAACCGTATAAATCCTGGTGGCCGGAAGAACTGCTGTCTCCGCAGGAAGAGCAGGAGCTGATTTCCAATACAAAAGGAAAAATATATGATGCTGTTCTTTCACATACAGCACCATTTTCACGGCTGCCGGATATTTTTGTAAACAGAGACTCTGCTGATTATGGATATCCCGTTGATCCGACAACGAAAATATATGACAGGCTGATTGAAACGGTCGGCTGCAAAGACTGGTATTTCGGTCATTTTCACAGGAACAAGGATACAGAAAGTAACGGCATATACTATCACTGTCTCTACAAAAGACTCATGCTGCTGAATTAGTTATATGCACCTGCTGAAAAAAAAATAACAGTGTACTGAAATTCAGGGAGATAAAAATGGAAAAGGTTAGTGAAACACCGGACAAAAGAATGATCATGTTCGTAAAGATACCGGAATGGGACAGCCCGGAACAGAAAGTCATACGGAAGATATACTATCCGGAAAGCGACAGTCCGAAATATCAGGACGGCAGAACCGTTCCGTTTACAAGACTTCAGGAACTGGAAAGAGAAGGAACGATTGAACGGATAGTGTACATCTCAAAATCCGACTTTCCCCTGACGCTCAGCCGCATGACGGCGATGGAAGCCGGAGCATACATTCTCGATACGGTGAAAAAGAACGGCTGGGAAATGAATGACGTATCAGTAGATGCAGCATTAAATCATCTGGAAATGGAATACGAATATTTGTAAAATTTCTTTGAAATGTGCGGTACATTTTGGTATGTGCACACTTCTATCGGTCTGTAGTGTTCAGCGGTTTATAAAAAATCCGGTCTGAGTCAGCGGGTTGGAGTATTATTCTCCTTCGGCCTTCTCAAACCGGAATATATTTCACATTCTCTATGGATTGTTCAGACTGGACAGGAACACAATCTCTGATACGATCTGATTGCTTTCATTCTATACGCTGCATTATAAAAAGTCTATAAACTTTCAGGACAACGAGGCAATATCATAAAAAAGTTTTTTCACGGTTTCATAATTCAGGTTTCAGAATATCGTTTATTGCCTGCTCGAGCGATTTTTTAAGCTGTCTGGACACATCCCGCCTGTATATCTGCACTTCATCCGCCGCATTGCTTCCTGTATCATCCATGAACAGCTGATACGGTTCTATATTGAGTGCAGCGGTCAGTTTTACGATTGTTTCCGGTGTAGGCCATTTTTTACCGTTCTCAATGTCACACAGAAAGCCGACCGAGATATCCGCTGTTTCTGCCAGTTTCATCTGTGTCAGATTAGAGAGCAGGCGGTACTTCCGTATATTCCCCGCGAAGACTTTTTGTAATTCAGCTGCGTCCATATTTGAACTGTAAATGTAAATTATATTTCTTGACACATTCTAAAAGAGAATATAGTATTCTCTTAAAGAGAATCTTACATTAAAGGAGAGATGGTATGAAACGTAAAATTGTACTTTGGGCGGTGTTGGCACTTGTATGTACATCGGTACTGGCTGCCCAGAATGATGAGAAAGTATTTGATTCGGATGCTGCCGTATTTTATTACTGGAAAGATACGCATCTTACAGTCACTGACGATAATGCGCTGGACTACGCAAAAGTATATAAGAATGATATATACAAAAAATACAGCGGTGATGAATTCGAATGGGCTGATAAATTTGCAGACATAAAGAAAGACTTTCAGAAACGTCTCGACGATACCCGCCTTGATGACCGATTCACCGTAAATACTGATATTGAATTCGGAGATTATGATTTTGATAAACTCGGATATAAAATCTCCATTGGCAAAGGATTGTACTTCCCAATGAATAGTGCTGAAAACGAAAGAAATATTTTGGGACATCTGAACAGTGAATTGGGAAAAGATATGACTTTGTCTTTGATTGATTTTGACACGTATAATTTTCTACCGATGGCAAAAGATGAAGCAAAAGCGTTTCTGCAGGGAAGAAAAAACAGTAGTGGAAAAATAGACAGAGATGTTACGATTCTGATTCATTTCGCGCTGGTAGATGTAAACTCGAATGAATACAAGGCAGCCATGAAGCCCACAAATCCCGACATTCATTTAGTTGGAAAGATTACCTCGATTGAAGCATATGATACATTAGACCGCAAAAACATAAAAAAGCTTGGTGAAGTTATTCAGAAGTAGAGTACTGTCACATACAACAAACAGGCAGAAATATTTTCTGTATGTGATTTACCTGTATACCACCTGCAGGAGTAGTTATTCTTTTGCCTGCAGATGATACCTTTTTATTTCATAAAAAAACTTATTTGTGATACAATTAAAAAATAAGTGGATTATTGGGGTAAAAATGTCTTCAGATTCGTTACTTGATCAGGTGGGTTCAAATATTCAAGAAAAGTCTGCTATGATTTGGAACGTAGCTGATAATCTGGATGGTCCGTTTACACATTATTTCTATAAATATGTCGCTCCTGAATCAAGTGAATCGATAGCAGAACATATCTCTATGCTTAACAGCGAGATAGAAACAGCGACAGAGAAACTGTCCGGAGGAAAATAGTGACGCTGTTTGAATCAATACAAATGGGTGAATCAAAGACGCTTGAGTTCAAACGTCAAATACCTCTTGATGACAAGAAATACCTCAAAACAGTTGTTGCTTTTGCGAATGGTTCGGGGGGTAGAATTGTATTCGGTTTAGATGATGAGACGCGGGAAATAACCGGTGTTGATCCGGATAAACTGTTTATATACATGGATTCGATAGCGAATGCCGTATCCGAAGTGTGCACGCCGTCTATTGTCCCTGATATAGTCTTTCAGACAGTCGGAAACAAGACGGTTATCGTGGTTGAAATACATCCGGGGCAGAATAAACCGTATTTTATAAAAAAAGAGGGAGTAACGGATGGTACGTATATCCGTGTCGGGGCAACGACAAGAAAAGCGGAATATGAAAAAATACAAGAGTATATTCTTTTCGGCAGACACCAGTATTATGATGAAATGCCGTTTTCAGAAATTCCTGTGGAAATGAACCGCGTCGATTCTCTTTGTACAGCGATTGCAGAATACACTAAAAAAACCGTATCAAAAGAAAATCTTACCGGTTGGGGAATTCTGATTAAACAGGAAAACGATTATATTCCGTCCAATGCTTTTGAATTGCTTACAGAAAATACTTTTACATTTGCAAAAATCCAGTGCGGACGGTTTAAAGGGACTGATAAAACTGTTTTCATAGATAAACGGGATATAGAAGGACCTGTATACAAACAGATAGACGAGGCATACAAATTTGTGCTGGAACATATAAATCTCGGAGCACATATAGAAGGCATTCTCCGGATTGAACAGTATGAACTTCCTCCCGAAGCAATACGTGAAGTGATTGTAAACGCCGTAGTTCATCGCAATTATCTGGCACATTCTTTTATTCAGGTTTCAGTCTACGATGACCGCGTAGAAGTTACTTCGCCAGGAACGCTTTACGGTGGTATTACAATAGAAGACATGAAAAACGGCAGTTCAAGCATTCGGAACAGGGTACTAGCCGATGTATTCGGTAAAATGCATCTCGCCGAACACTGGGGTACGGGAATGCTTAAGGTATTTCGTCTTTGCCGTGAATACGCATTGAAAGAACCGCTTATTGAAGAACGGAGCGAGAGCCTCGTCGTAACCTTATGGCGTAAAAGTGGCGATAAAGTAGCGACAAGTAGCGATAAAGTGGCGACAAGTAGCGATGAGAATACGCGGAAAATTCTTGGGTATTTAAAAAGTAACAGTTTCATAACAAGCGGTATTGCACAGCAGCTTACCTCTCTTTCTCCTTCCGGTGTTCGGAAGATACTTGTAAAACTGGTAAAACAGAATGTATTGACAACTTTGGGAGACAACAAGAACAGAACCTATCAACTTAAGGGAGAAGAGAATTGATGCCGGATACATTTTATTTGAGCACAACGTATTCAACCTGAATACGAACTGAGAAAAGTAACCATTTCCGGTGAATTGTTATTTTCTGCAAGCAGAAAAACGCTTTCTCCGTCTTCGTTGCAATCGTGTATATCTGCTCCATGCGCAAGAAGACAGCGCACTGTCTCTACTGATGCAGACTGAGCTGCAACGGTAAGCGGTGTTTCCTGCCGGTATTTCCTTGCGTGTACATCCGCTCCCCGGGAAACAAGCAGTTTAACTAGTGCAGCATTATTGCTGTAACAGGCTTCAATCAGCGGCGTATTATCATATTCATCGCGTATTTCAATATCAGCCCCTGCATCAAGTAGCAGCTCAGCCATTTCAACTCCGTCATATCCGCGACTTTCCGTATCGCAGGCGCAGAGTAAGGCTGCATTATATTTGAAATCGGCATGTAAGTTTACGTTCGCACCGTCTGTAATTAATAATTTTGCTATAGCCGTATCATTACATAAAACAGCTGCAATGAGCAGCGTTGTTTGTTCTTCCGAGTCAAAGAGACTCCTGTATTCTGCTTTCAATAGTTTAAAATCTTCATTTGAAAGAAGACTGTCAGGATTTATATGATGGTCAAGAAAATCCTGTACTGTTGCAATATCGTGACTGCAGACGGCTCGACAGAAATCGATAAGCGGTTTATACCGAAAATCTTCGTCGGATTGAGAGCGATTTTTATATTTTTGAAATTTACTTGCATCAGTCATATACATCCCTGTGCAACTATTTTAACATACGCTGTAGAAAAAAGCATTAAACCGGAAGTTGAAAAATAAATAATCAGCCATGGTGAATTGGTATGTACAATTCAGTTTTCCATACACTATATTGAATCATACAAACGGTAATATGGAAAAATTACCATACTTCTTCATCATACAGACTGAGAAGCAGCAAAACGCACGTATGTTTTATTTGATACTGCTGATGCCTGTTATTTTACAAATTCATGACCGCGGTTTTGTCGCATGCAGTGCAAGTGGCTTTTCCCGGAAATACTTGAAGCAGGAGCAATGAACGGAGGACTTAAAAACTGCATCCGGTTAAAATAAAGAAAGCTGCGTCACCCTTGCGGGATATGCTTGATAAACATGTTGCCTTCCTGCGATAGTGGAGCGTTCGTGTGCCTTGCAGACAGGCCTGTTCCTCTTAACCGGGAGAATATTGTTATACCTCTTGAGCTGTTGTAAACTGAAAGGCATATGATAAAATCTTCCGGTATATATGAAAAACTTATTAACCTTGATAAAGAAACGCTTGCCCGGATCCTTGCAGAAGGAGCATTGCAGCATGACGACATCAGACAGGCAATAGAAACGGTTTTAATTCCTGCTGATAAAGCGACTGAGCCGGAACAGCCGATAATACAGATTCCCGGGTCTGGTTCGAACAGTTCGTATGAAAGTACATCAGTAAAAGTTACACATTTCAGCAGTGCTCAAGAAAAGATTGCATTGTACCGTTCATTATTCCGGGGAAGGACGGATGTCTATGCCTTCAGATGGCAGAATAGTAAAACAGGAAAGAGCGGATATTCTCCGGTATGCAGAAACAAATGGATAGAAGGAAAATGCAATATGAAACAGGTAGCTTGTGCAGCCTGTCCGTACCGGGAACCTGCAGTTCTGGATGATTCAACCGTGTTCAACCATCTGTTGGGAAATGATCCTTTGTACCGTGACGTTATAGGTCTATATCCGCTACTGTCCGGAAACAGTTGTTTTTTTCTTGCAATGGATTTTGATGAGAAATCCTGGAGGACTGACTGTTTGCATGTCCGTTCTGTCTGTACTCAACAGGCGATTCCGTTGAGCGTGGAAATATCACGTTCCGGTAACGGTGCACATCTGTGGTTTTTCTTTTCTGAACCGTTAGCGGCAGCAAAAATACGACAGTTTGCATTTTCACTGCTGCAATATACCATGTCAGAGTATCATGAACTGCCTTTTTCGTCATTTGACCGTGTATTTCCGAATCAGGATACGATGCCCAAAGGCGGATACGGAAATCTTATTGCGCTGCCTCTGCAGGGACGTGCCGTAAAACAAGGACATTCCGTTTTTGTTGACGGGCAGTTTATTCCGTACCCCGACCAGTGGGAATATCTTTCATCGTGCGTAAAAATTACTGAAAAACAGCTTGATGCATATCTGAGAGAAATTAATAAAGATGTACTGTCTTTTTCTTCAGCACTGCAGCAGCCGACTGATATATTCCCTGACAGACAGAAAACACGTTTTTTTATACCGGCGAAGTATATATCTCCGTCTTCCAATACAGGAAATCAACTGCTTCTATCTACAGATTTTTCGAAGTCTGTTTTGATAAATCTTTCGAATGCAGTGCGGCTCACTAAGGACGGAATATCGGAACGGGCTCTCGGTATGCTCAAACGTCTTGCCGTATTTCAAAATCCCGAATTCTATCAGGCAGAAAAACTCCGGCTTCCGACATGGAACAAACCCCGGTACATAGACTGCTCAGAAGAAACAGAAACACAGCTCTGTTTACCCCGGGGATGTCTTGAGGCTGCCATAAGATTAATAAAAAGTACGGATGCATCTATTACTATTACCGATGAGAGGCAGAAAGGAATACCTGTTCATGTAACATTTACCGGAGAGCTTAAACCTGATCAGCAGGAAGCCCTTGACTCACTGTTTGCTTTTGATAACGGGGTTCTTTCTGCAGGGACTGGATTCGGAAAAACAGTGACAGCAGCTGCATTGATAGCACGACGGAATGTTAATACACTCATTCTTGTGCATACGCACACATTGCTTTCCCAATGGAAAAAGGCACTGAAAAAATTCTTATCATATGATGCAGGTTCTGTCGGTGGAGGAAAGGAAAAACTGAGCGGAGAAATAGACATAGCTGTAATGCAGTCTCTGTTTGAAACACCCGACATAACGGCAGGAAGCCTGCCCGTAACAGACAAAATGAGTGTAAAACCAGTTGTACAAAAATACGGTATGATACTTGTTGATGAGTGCCATCATATTTCCGCATTCAGTTTTGAACGCATATTGAAAACAGCTGCAGCAAAATATGTATACGGCCTGACTGCAACACCTTTTCGCAGGGATGGACATCAGCCGATAATTTTCATGCAGTGCGGACCTGTACGCTATACGGCAGATGTAAAAAAGCAGGCGCGGGAACTGGGATTTGCAAGACATCTTATTCCCCGGTTCAGCCCTTTTCAGCCGTTTGTACCGGAGGCAGCTTCAATGACACTGGCCGGATATTATAAAGCTGTCTGTGAAAATGAAGAACGAAATACACTTATTCTTACCGATATTGAACATGCTGTTACGGAGGGCAGAACACCGCTTGTGCTCTCCGAACGGGTTTCTCATATTACTGGACTAGCAGAAAAACTGAAACAGGACGGGCGGAATGTGATTCTCATAACCGGGCAGGGTACTGCAAAGGAAAAGAAACAGACTCTTGAAGCACTTTCCGCTGTACCTGAAACGGTCCCCCTTGTCGTTTTGGCAACAGGCAGATATGCAGGAGAGGGTTTTGACAGCCCCCGCCTTGATACACTGTTTCTTACTATGCCTGTTTCATGGAAAGGAACAGTGACACAGTACTGCGGAAGGCTGCACCGGCCGTTTAAAAATAAGACTGAAGTTCAAATATACGATTATGTTGATTTCCGTATACCACCGTTTGAACATATGTATCAGAAACGTCTCAAGGAATATGCAGCGCTCGGATATACGCTTATGCCTGAAAATAATACTACCGGCTCTGGTTTACGCCCTGTAGGAACCGGAAAAACGCTTTTTACGGGAACTGCATATCAAAAGGACTTTGCTGATGATCTGGAATGTGCCCGGAAACAGATATTTATTTCAAGCCCGTATCCTGCAAAACGTGAAACTGCAAAGTTCATAGAAATCATACGTCATCTTATAACCAGGGGTATCAAAATATTTGTATTGCTCCGGCTGCAGGATGAATCACAACAGGCAGAAGCACAAGATGATCAGAAAAAGAAAATCAGGCTGAGAACACAGGCCGTAGTTCAAATGCTGCAGGAAGCAGGTGTGAAAGTAAAATGTCGGGCGGATATCGTGCAGCGATGTGCCATAATTGATTCTGCAGAAGTGTGGTACGGAAGTGCAGACCTGCTCGGATATACAGCATCCGATGATTGTGTAATTCATTTCAAAGATACGGCAGTTGCTGCGGAACTGGAGAGTGAATGGGAAAAGGGAAAATAATGATCCGAACAGAAGAAATACACTTCTTCGTATGTATGTTATCAGCGAATGTCTCCATTTGAGTAAGAGTCGTCTTGTCGTTTTGTCACAAAAAGTATATATTTTTTGTGACAAAAAAGTGCATTAAAATGGTGCAGAAAAAAATAAAAATACAGATTCAAAACCGAATTTCTCATAAAAATCCCGGAACCGTTTTTACAGCACGGGATTTCAGTGATATTGCTGATAATGCGACTATCCGGCAGAATCTCAAACGCCTTGCAGAGAGCGGTACCATTCGCCGTATAGGACGCGGGGTGTACGACAAGCCTGTATTCAGTAAACTGCTTAAAGAATATGAAGCAGCAGATATCTACCAGACAGCACAGACATTAGCCCGAACATATAACTGGACTATCGCTCCGAGCGGAAACACAGCCCTTAATATGCTTGGACTTTCTACTCAGGTAAGTTCAAGATGGTCTTTTGTAAGTGATGGCCCATATAAAAAATATACAATTGCAACAAATATTATTGAATTCAAACATCGGACTAACCGGGAACTTACGGGGATGTCAGGAAAGACAATACTTATAATACAGGCTCTGAAAGCATTAGGAAAAGAACAGGTAACGGAAACAGTTCTTGCAAAACTGCAGCAGCAGCTGTCTGTCAGCGAAAAAAATAAACTGCTGGTTGAATCCAGGAATGCTTCCCTGTGGATTGTAAAAGTAATAAAAAAAATATGTGAGGATAAAATATAATGTATAAAATAGCAAAACTTGATGCAAAAGACCGGCAGAGCCTGTTTCATAATACTGCAGCCAAAATGCATTTGAATGACGCTATTATTGAAAAAGATTTCTGGGTATGTCTTGTGCTTGATTATCTTTTTTATCGGTGTTCATATAAAAATGCTTTTACGTTTAAAGGCGGTACAAGTCTTTCAAAGGCATGGCATATTATTGAACGATTCTCTGAAGATATAGATTTAATTCTTGACTGGCGTGTTTTGGGATATACCGTCGAAGAACCATGGAAAGAACGCAGTAATAAACAACAGGATTTATTTAATAAAGAGGCAAATATAAGGGCAGAGCAGTTTATTCGCGATAAACTGGTTCCTGTATTACAGAATGATTTCACAAGTATACTTGGAAGAGAAGCAGATATAACTGTTGATGCACATGAACCACAGACGATTAATTTTAACTATCCGCATATATTTGAGTCTTCTGCTATTTTACAGGCTGTCAGGCTTGAGGTAGGACCTCTTGCTGCATGGACACCTGCGCTAAAAGTAGAAATACTTCCATACAGTGCAGAACTATATCCTGACGTATTCGTACAAAAATCAACACAGATTCTTACGGTATTGCCCGAACGGACATTCTGGGAAAAAGCTACCATCCTTCATCATGAAGCACACCGCCCGGAAACATCAGTTATACCTGCACGTTATTCACGTCATTATTATGATCTGTATTGTCTCGCAAATTCGGATGTAAAGCAAAAAGCATTTTCGGATCTTTCCTTGTTGCAGAAGGTTGTAGACTTCAAAAAAAAGTTTTATCCGCGGGGCTGGGCAAAATACGATGAAGCAACACCGGGCACATTTTGTTTAATGCCTCCTGCCCACAGCTTAAAAAATCTTAAAAGCGATTATAAAAAAATGAGCGAAATGATATATGGTCCCAGTCCTGATTTTGATTCACTTATGCACTATATTAAGCAGCTTGAAGATGAAATAAATGCGTTATAGCCAAAATTGTTTAAGGGCATTTCTAAAAACTGAAACTTTTACAGGTTTCCTTAACAGAGAAAATGAACATTGTCAGGAACTTGTTTCTGAAAGTAAATCAGTTTTGGGACTCCGGGTACAACCACTGAAGACCAAAGGGGCGGAGTATTAAAACACCTGCAATTGGTATGCTTATTACAGGTGTTTAATCACATATCCGGAAACTTATCTAAAACAGACTGTACCAATTCGAACACATCTGTAAATTTTTTCCCGCATAGTTTTCTTACTCAGAACTTACACACACCGGCATTTGCCAGCTTTCCATGTCTTTCGTAACAGGACAGACCATAATACCTGCAATACGGTCCATTGCTGCAGCTCCCAGATATCCGGCAAATTCCGCCAGTTCCAAATTTGATGCAAAAATAATATTCCTTTCCGACTGTTCCAGAATATCAAGAATCGCCTCTTTTTGTTCACTGCTTTGTGACCTGCCGACTTCATCAATACACAGAAGATCATACTGTGCATACTTAACTGCTATATGATCTTTATCCGTAACAGAATTGAAGCTGTCTGCAGCATGATATTCATGCGCTATAGTCCGCGCATTTATATAGCAACAGTGCCAGTTAATGGCATATCCTAAGCGGGTTCCGATTTGCGTATGCAGTGCAAGCCGGATCAGATAACACATTGTATATGTTTTCCCGATTCCCGGTTCTCCGCAGAGAATAATAACTTTCCTCCGGCCTGTGCTGTAACGACATCATTTCAATGTATTTGTCGACTTTATAATCTTTATCAACGGAGATACATTTTGAATCGTGTCTGGAAAAACTGTTACGCTCCCAGTTGCGGATCGATGCCTTCCAGTCCTGCATAGGAGTATTATTGCCGATCATCCAGCCGTTACTCACATAATGGTCATACCACTGCAGCGGATTAACAGGCAGCTTTTGTGAACTACAATATTCTTTTACCTGATCAATAGTTGGTTTCTCAAATGAAGGGGACATACATTCTTAATTACTTTTTCATTGACATTAACTTTACCAGTATCATTACCATTTACATTAACGGCATCGTACGCATCGTTCTCATAAAACGTATCCCTCGTATGCCAGCGTGCATTTGCAGCCATTTTAGCTGCATTCTGCCGACGAATAGCAGATTCATTCCATTTACCTGTATCTCTGTCGATATCATTCGTTATTACTACATAGAACGCTTCTACCATGCCATCCAGCTTTTCCTTCCTGCCTGTTTTTACATACCGGAACAAAGACATCAGTAACTGTGCCTTCTTGGTATCATCAAGCAGTACAAAATATTCTTCATAAGTATAATAAAATAAAAAAGCTTTTTTTGTTTTATCCATTGATCCTGTCCTCCCTTTCATTTTTGTGCGGGATAATATCCACATTTTTCCGTATCGAGGAATTCAGCGTATAAAATACGACTCTTCCGTCATGGTACTGAAGTTCTATAGAACAGCTGCCATGACGGATATGTAATGCATCAACATCTGATGCTATCTGACTGAGAAGTTTAGTTTCCATGTTTTTCTCCCGTACAGCGGTTTGCAAGGATAAATTTCTCGATATCGGAACGAAGAAAATATACCCTCTTTCTCATACGTACTCGCGGTAATAATTCCGGACCGATTTTCGAATCCAAAGTAGAGAGACCTATCCTCAGAAGAGTTGCCGTTTCCTGCCGGGAAAAATACATTTTTTCCGGTAATTCTTCGATTACTGATGACGCCTGTGTTTTCATATAAACCTCAAATGCTGACGGTGTAGCTGCAGTACGCCGCCAAAAAAGATACTGAATTTAGAAAAGCCCAACCGGGCCTGTTCAAGAACATCTGAGATTTTATGTCAGTCTGTGAATAATGTACGCTGGGGAACTTGGGGGCCTCCCCCCGGTTCCCTGTCTTTTTTTCTATTTTTTTAAACAGTTCGTATCCAATAACGAACAGAAGTCTTTGAATTGTGTATCATAAATGGTATCTACTTTAAATTCCTCTTTTAGAAAATCTGCTTTCCTGCTTTTTGATATATCTATTTTGAGAATATGCGATATCAGCTGCCAGTCAAAATCTCCCTGCTTTGCTATTCTGATTTTCTTCAGGTATTGAATGAACAAATGATTAAAACAGGGGGTGAGGACATTATTTTCATCAAGAATCACTTTCTCAATTTTATACTTCGGGTCAGGAAATTTCAGTGTTTGTAATTTTTCAATAAAATCAACCGTTACAGGATACTGTTCACTGAAAATCCTGCAACATTTGGTATATGACATATTTTCATATGGGTCAGACGATCTACCGAGACCATCCTCCGATTCAAGATATTCCAATTCTGTCTGCAGTGCTTCCAAACATCGATCACTGTTTATTCTGTATAAATTCACCCAATAGTTCTTAAATCTTCCCCCGAACAGGAGATACCGCAGAACTCCGTAAAGTGTACATAAAAGGCTGATACTAAAAAAAGATCCTAAATAGTAAGGAAAAGTTTTATTTGTTACAACAAAGACTGCAACTGAAATACCAAGAATTATTGTCGGAAAAAAACTGTATACACCTATGCGGTATGCTTTATACTGCAGCTTCCAGTCTTTCAGATTCACATATTCAGTAAATTTTTCATATATCATCTGTTTTTCGGAATGCGGTATCTTCAGAGATTTTTCACTGCTTATATCATTAACAAAACTGCGAAACGGTTCCTGATTCTGTAGTAATTTACTTTTTCTTCTTGCCTCGTATGGTAACACATGTTTTTTAAGGTAGTCTACGTATACCGAAAAATCCTGAACATCCAATGATTCCGCATTCGATTCAACCGTTCTTGTGTTTCTGATAAGCATTTTACACATACTCAGTAATAATACAAATCTGTTTATATGTTGTATCTTCTTATCCTGATTCGGAAAAATATCCTTCCATTTAATTTCCTGCATTATTCACTCCCATAATTAATACCTAATACATATTCATAACAGTATAGTACCTTAATTACCCAAACCGGGAAAGAATAAAATCATTAACAATCAGTCATCAGATTGTTAATGATTCAGTGTCACCTCACTCGATTGTTTCTTCAACCACCGGCAGAAAAAGTTTTTCAGCTGCGGAACTCATTATCTCCAGCGCCTTACCTTCCTCAAGATGTCCCGCATAGTGATTAAGCATTGTTTCCGTTTTATGCCCGGATACTGCCATAATTACGCGCTTATCCATTTCAATGTCGCTTATCCGGCTTATGAAATAATGACGCCACGAGTGGAAGCAGATTTCTTCCGGTTTTGAATAGCCGATGGATTCCAACGCACGGTGAAAATATTTTACCCAGTTTTTCGGGTCTGTCGGATGTCCGGGATTCTGTCCGAAAAAAACAAAACCCTTCAACCCTTCATTATGCGGATTAAAACCGGCCTGCATACGCAGTGCATCACGAAGCTGCGGTGATACCGGCACTTTTCGTTCTTCTCCATTCTTGCAGCATTTCAATCCGTCATACTTCGACCAGGAATGCCGTACGGAAAGATAGGTCTCTCCGATATCTTCCAGACGAAGTCCTGCAATCTCTCCCTGCCGCATCCCTGTATACATTGCAAGCAGATTTGCCAGTTTTGCGGAATCGTTTTCCCAGGATGCTTTAAAAACAGCTTCTGCCTGTTGGGTTGTGAGAATCTTTCTGTTCTCACTTTTTACAGCACACTTAATAATACCGTCATAACAATTGTTTTCAGTGTAGTGTTTGTAGTAAGCCCATTTCAGGGCAAGAGTTAAAGAACTGATTATAGAGTTTATTGTTTTTGAAGCAAGTCCTTCAATGTTTTTATCATCAAAAATTGCATTAACATCATCGATAGTAATACTGCCTATCGGCCTGTTTTTTAGCCGCGGAAGCCAGTAAATTTTTATTCTGCTTTTCATCGTTTCACAATAGCTTCTGTGAATATCATGACCTTTCAATTTTTTTTCGCGAATATACGGCGATTTATCATAATCCCAGAATTCATCAAGAAACGGTTCAATCGGTTTACTTTCAGGGGCGGAAGGCATCATAGCGGATAAAATATATTTCCGTTCTTTCAGGATTCCTATAATGGAGTCTATATCCTCAGAACTAAAAGCGAGCGTATGCAGCTTATTCAGAAGGCTTAGTTTTTCTACTGATGTTTTGTTTTCATCTTCGGCAGCACTGTTGATTCGTTTCGGAATATTTCCGTTAACGAGCCAGCTCATTGCAATCTTTTCTGCTTCACTGCGGTTTGGTGTACCCGTACTCTTTTGAAACGAAAGAGATCCGTCTGAGAGTTTGAATTGAACGTAAAAGTTTCCGCCGTGGCGTTTGGTGGACAAATAAAAAGGCTTGACCATGAAAAACCTCTTATACGACTCGGAAAGAGTTTTCATCTAACTCTTTCATAAAATCGATATGTTTTTCACGCCAAGCCCTACTTGTATTGGGATCGGTAGTGTGGTAACTACTTGTAACACAAGCAGTTACCTATTTAGCGGGGGCAGGACTTGAACCTGCGGCCTCCGGGTTATGAGCCCGACGAGCTGCCAACTGCTCTACCCCGCGTCGTAAGTGTCACTATACTATTGTTTATATGTCAAAAAGTCAATAGGTGTCTACTTTTTTTTACGCTTTTTTTCCGGAATCTGATTTTCCGGAATCTGATTTTCCGGAATCTGACCCGGAAGTTCGATTCCGGCGGCGTCTCAAAAGAGGCTTCTTCTCGGTCGCCTGAATCGTGTAACGGAGACGGCACTGCACTGCGGCGAACAGGATTGCCGCTGCGGCAAACCAGCGGTAACTGTCGTACAATGCAAAAAAATTGTACAGTCCGTGCAGCAGAACGGGATACACAAGCGCCATTATATCGACTTTGTGATGTTTTACCGACCAGACAAACAAACCGCTCAGCCCTGCGCAGAACATGTGCACAAAATCAGCCGTGAACATCCGTACGAAAATCTCTTCATAAACGAGATATGCTCCCACGTCGTTTGCATGCTGAAGCCGCTGCAGGAAATAGATTGCCGACTCGAAGCAGCCGAGGCTCGCACCGCATAAAAACGCGCATCCGAAAAATTTTCCCAAGGTGATTTTTTTCGAAGGAAGCAGAAACATCACGAGCATCTTCAGAACTTCTTCTATAAGTCCGTTAAAAAAAACCGCCTTGAGCAGTTCACCCGACCACGTGTCCCTGTTGAAAAACGGAAATCCTCTTATGTAAAACTGAAGAAACGTTATGGGCAGAACGGCCAGAAGTCCGAGCAGCGTCGCAAGCAGTTCAGCCGTAATTTTCACTTTTCCGAGAAATTTTAATAACAGGAAAACAACGATATACGGAACAAAACAAAGTGCAAGCGCTGCATAAATATTCATAAAACAAGAATACATCATGTTGTGGACTTTTGCAATTACAACGAATATACTCAACTGTATGGCAAACACAACGGATTCAGCGTATATACTTCTCGGTATCAAACATTCGGGTAAAACAACCCTGGGGCAGATGCTTGCAGACAGATTTGAGTGTGCGTTTTTCGACACTGATGCCGTTATTACGGAGCAGACAGGTCTTTTTCCCCGCGATATTTATGCGTCACAGGGGCCTGCCGGATTCATGATTGCGGAAGAAAACGCATGCAGAACGCTTGCGGAAAAATATACCGGAAAGGAGCTTGTGATTTCTACGGGCGGAGGAATCTGCGACAATGCGCCCGCACTCAATATTCTGCGCAGTATGGGCACGTTTATTTTTCTTGAAGTTCCCGAAAATCTCGCGGCGGACCGCATTATCCGAAAGATGACGAAGTCTTCGGATGGAACGCTCGGAAATCTTCCGGCATATATCGCAAAAAAAAATCCGGACACAGAAAACGATGTCCGGACTATTTTTCACGATCTTTATGCAGCGCGGACCGAAACGTACAGAACAATCGCGGACGTTACGGTAAAGCTTGAAGATGCTCCGAAGAACCTTAATCTGGACAACATCCTCAAAGCGCTTTCGCTGTAGCTTTTATTCTCCGCCGGCACTGCAGCCGCAACCGCAGCTTCCCGCTTCCCCGTCTTCACTGCAGTCGCCGCCGCAACCGCTGCAGCCTCCGCAATCTCCTCCGCAGGAAGGCGGATTCAGTTCTTCTTCCGTCGCGTCGCGTACGTCTTTCACTTCCACGTCGAACACAAGCGTCTTGCCCGCTAGTTCGTGATTTCCGTCGACAGTGACCGTATCGTCGGTTACTTTTTTTACGGTCACAATCATGGGACCGCCGGCCGTGCCTGCCTGAAACTTCATGCCGACTTCAATCTGTGCGTCCGAATCGAACTGTGCACGCGGTACTTCGACGACCATCTGCTCGTCGTACTCGCCGTATGCGTCCTTCGGTGCAATCGTTACGGTAAATTTATCACCCGGTTCTTTTCCTTCAAGTTCATCCTCAAGTCCTGTAATGAGGTTTCCGGTTCCGTGCAGATATTCGAGAGGCTCTTTACCTTCCGACGAATCAATCTGTTTTCCCTCTGTATCTTTAAGTGTGTAATGGATTTTTACCATTTTGTTCTTTGCGATTTTCACTTCACATTCCTTCGTCCATATCCTGGACAACTTCCGTAACATCCGGGCATGCATCTTTAAGATAGCGCTCTACGCCCATCTTCAATGTCATGACCGCCATAGGGCAGCTTCCGCACGCCCCGACCAGCTTCAGATGAACCCGGTTCTGATCATCAAGCGAAACATATTCCATATCGCCGCCGTCAGCCTGAAGCTGCGGGCGGAACATTTCAACAGCTTCTTTCACTGTATCTTCGAGAGTTTTCGTTTCTCCTGCCATTTTTAACCTCCGTAAACAGGTCCGTTACCTGCAAGAATAAAAGCCGCATTAAAAACTGCGTCCGCCGTACGAACGGCATGATTTGCTTCTCTAAAAGATACATCAAAACACGCACGTTCGGCTACCGTTCAGGCAGAAAATCAGCTAATCAGTGAGTATACCGGAATAGCGCCGTTTATGCAATTTTCAGGAAAAATCATCTGATTATTTCATCAACGACTTCGCGCACTGATTTTCCGCAGTACAGCCAGCCGTACGCAGCTGACGCGGACACGAGCTTTCTGCCGTATTCGCGCGTTTCCGAATATGGGATCGTTTCAAGGAACAAGTCGTACGAAAGGGTTTCACGATTTCCCAGTTCTATAGCCGAACTCTGCAGCCAGCGCCTCACGCGCGTAATTCCCGCGTTATACGAGAAAAAAGCCGTCAGCACCGAACCGTCGAGACGTTTTATGAGATTCGCAAGATAATATGCGCCGAATTCAATGTTCGTTGCAGGATCATTGAGCGAATAATCGCTGCGTTTGAGGCGCTGGGCAATATCCGCCGCGGTAAACTGCATGAGCTGCGTCAGTCCTACCGCGCCCGCCGAACTGACGACATCGGTATCGAAAAAACTTTCACTGCGGATAAGCGCGTACATTGTTTCTTCGGGCAGTTCATATTTTCTGCACACGTCCGCGACAATATCGCTGTAATTGCACGGGTACAAAAGCGTAAGCGCTTCCTGCGTAAGCGGTTTGTCGCTGTTGCCCGCCGTACGCGCCATTATGCGCAGGCTTTGTGAATAGTAGTCGTCAGTTCCGCCCGCAGTCTTATTAAGAAATTCGGCAAGGCGGACCGCACAGTCGAGACTCACCGGGATATTCTTAACGTCGCTGAAATACTGCCATTCTTCATAGATTTTTTCCGGCAGACCGAAAGCCGCATATCCCGTAAGCAGCCGCTCGACGTCCTCATTTTGCTTAAAGTCAGTATTGATTTTCGTGCTGCCCATCACTGTTTCCGTGGCTGCGTCGTCAAGGTTCAGCTGGCCGGCGGCAAGAATTTTGTAATACGTGTCGGTTCCGCTCGTGAGTGCGCGCGTAAACGCTTCCTCCGCATCTTTTTCCGGATCCGCCGGCTTTGCAAGTTTTTCCTGCACGAGGCGCCCGTAGATATATGCGTATTTCGCCGTCACTTCGTCGGATGCGTGCCCGTCGACGATTTTCCAGACTTTCCGGAAATCGGACCAGCGCGCTTCCGAAAGCATAAGCGGCATAAGCAGTTCAAAAAAATCGTCAAAATAACCGGCGTCATGCCACGTTCCGCAGTATTTTGCGAGCACGTTCAGCGTTTCATCCGTTGAAAAACGCAGGCTGCTGTTCAGCAGATACCAGAGCGCGTTGTCGTACTGCGCGTCTGTAATAGCTGCTTCCATTGCATATTTAAACCGCGATGAAGCGGTCGTATAGCTGTTATCGACGTTATTGTAGAGTCTGCCGGCGTAGAACCACGCGTTATATATTATTTCCTTATCCGCCTTATCCGAACTGTTTGCAATATCGTTAAAAACGCGCGCATTCTGTATATTGTTCGAACTGCCGTACAAACACGCCTTCCCCATATCGGAAACGATTTGCGCAGTCAGGGGCACTGTACCGGCTCTGCCCGTCAGGCTCCTCACTTCCTGCAGTTTTTCATACGCGGCATGATAATTCCTCTGATACACATCAACTCTGAAATTAATAATTTTCCGGCGGACCGACATGATGTCGATGCCGTCTCCGGAATCGGGCGTATCATCCGCCGCGGTGTCATCTGTGACCGTTTCGCAGTAAAGTTTGTACATCTGTTCCGAAAACGCATCCGACGTATACCACGCATACGCGGCGTCTTCAAACCTGCTGTCGTTCCGCTTCGACATTGCGGTAAGACGGATGCGCACAAGCTCGTCCGCGCTTCGCATCATGTCTATGCCGTCCGTCATTACGATGATTTTGGAAAATTCTTCGTCGGATTCATATTCGCGTGCCGCAATGAGCATCGCGTCTTCATCGGTATATTTTTTCAGCAGCGCTCTGCACGCTGCGATTCTGTCCTGCACGTCGCCGAGTTTTGTTAATTCTTCCGTACTCCGCCGCGCGGCGTAATACGATCCCGTCGCCGAGCATTTTGTAAACAGCCGCGCCGCTTCCTTTTCGTTTCCGTTTTCCAGCTCGCGAAGAGCAATAAAATAATCCGCATCGTTTCCATAGAGTTTCTGCGGAGAGACGGAAACGTCCTGACCGCAGCCGGTGAACGACACGGATACGGTCAGAATGAAAAACAGAATCGCCGATTTCATCACTTCGGAATTATGCACAGCTTTGCTGAACATCAGACGGATTATTCCGCAGGCAGTTTGATTGTAGTTCCGGAAATAATATAATCCGGATCCTTGATGTGGTTGTACCGTGCAATACGATGATAGCGCCACGGATTTTTGTAATACGCATCGGCGATGTCCCAGAGCGTATCGCCCCATTTGATGCGGTACACAATGTCTTCCGCCTTTTTCGCAGGCTCGGCAGGTTTTTCGGGCACGACCGTTTCCGCCGCGGGAGCGACGACGACTTCATTTTCTTTTGCTTCAGGTGCCGGAGCAGGAGCCGGTTCCGGTACAGGTTCCGGCACCTCAGGCTGTACAGCGGGCTCCTGAATTTCCTGAGCGGCCGCCGGTGTTTCCTGTCCGCCGTGCATCGTAATAAGATTATACTTCGACGGAATGACAAACAAAATCAGCAGCGCGGCGATAACGCAGATAAGCGCGCAGATAATGCAGATAAGCACCGGAGTTTTCGTTTTCTTCCTGATTGATGTTTCCGTATTGTTTTTCGTAGCTGAATTCCCCTCTTCTGTTTCTTTATCATACAGACCGTCAAAGTTGATTCCGTTCGACGGTGTATTATCCTTTACATACTGACTCGCATCGTTCGGAGCCGGCGTATCATTCGTCTCGGTATTGAAGAAATCATCGAGAGAGCCTTTATCCGCAGCGTCGGATTCCGGCGGCTCAATCTCATCAAAGTCGGGCAGTGAAAAATCTTCGGGAGAAGAATCTGAACCGGAGTTTTCCGATTCAGTGCTGTCTTTGCTTTCCGTATCCGGCGTACCGAAGTCGGGCATGTCGAAATTCATTTCAGGAACCTGTTCGCCGGACGGAAGTGACGCATCGGCGGAAGTATCCGCAGGTTTCTCCTGTTCGTCGTCGAGCGCATTCTTTGCGAACGAAAGAGTGTCTTCGTATGTGTCGGTCGCATCAGGAACGGCGGGTTCCGTAAAATCCTGCGTAAAATCCGCCGCAGCGGGTTCCGTTGTTTTTTCAGAAGCTTCCGTTTCCGACGGTTCTTCGGTTTTCGTCAGATCAAGGTCTTCGAGAAGATCGAGATCGCTGAAATCGGGCGGCTCCGGTTCGACGACGCTGTCTTCAGTCATCCCGCTTTCCGCTGCGTTTTCTTCCACGCGCTTTTTCGCCGCTGCCGCCAGAAGTCCTCCGGCTGCAAATCCTGCTGCCGCCGCAGCAGGATCGGGAGATGCATCCTCAGACTGTTCATCAGCCGAATCAGGCTGCGCGAGTGAAAAATCAGACTGATTCATGCGCTCTTCAAGCGTGCGTGAAACAAGCGTAATCGTCGTGTCGCTGTGTTCGCCTGATTCAGGATCGTTGATTTCCGCGGACAATTTATTATTTTCATCAAGAGAAATATTAAACGAGATATCGGGCTCTCCGTTCGGATGCGCAACAAGGCTGTCTATCTGCAGCGTGTCGACGTACTCGGCATCTTCCATAGTCCCCGTATCCGAGCGGTACAGGTCCACCATAACGGTGGTCTGATTGTCGTGAGCAGTCGTCAGATCAAGTGTTTTTTTGGCAGGAGATCCTTCTTCAAGAACCGGATAAAATGAGCCGTCCGCGAGTTTGATTCCGATTGATTTCATACGTTACCCTCAATAATATCTTTTTCATATGATAACGCGAATTTCGGAGTAACGCAATGAAGAATGATTTGATTTTTTCTTTTTTTGACTTTATAATGTGAATAACGTTTTTCTAAGAAACCTACACAATTTTTAAGGAGACATTCATGCCGAATTTAAAAGGATCAAAAACAGAAACGAACCTCCAGACTGCATTCTCAGGAGAATCTCAGGCACACGCTAAATATTCTTATTTTGCAAGCAAGGCCCGCAAAGACGGTTACGAACAGATTGCCGCCATTTTTGAAGAAACGGCGGGAAACGAAAAAGAACATGCAAAACTCTGGTTCAAGCTGCTCCACAACGGTATCGGAACGACGGCGGAAAATCTTGAAGCCGCCGCGGACGGAGAGCATTATGAATGGACTGATATGTATGCGGGTTTCGCAAAAACAGCTAAAGAGGAAGGATTCGATGCCATCGCAAAACTTTTCGAGGGCGTCGCTGCGATTGAAAAAACGCATGAAGAGCGCTATCTCAAGCTCCTCAAAAACGTAAAGGACGGAATCGTATTCAGCAAGGACGGTGATACAATCTGGCAGTGCCGCAACTGCGGACACATCGTTGTCGGTAAAAAAGCCCCGGACGTATGCCCTGTGTGCGCACATCCGCAGAGTTACTTCCAGATACGCACGGAAAATTACTAAAAGGTTTATGCCTTCCAAACCTGAAAAGCAGAATGCCCGCAAAGCTCCGCATCTGAAAAAAGTTCGGAAGCTGCTGAACAACCCTGTCGTAAAATCGTTTATTTACGGCAGGGTTGTTTTAATTTTCGTTCTGCTTCTTATTCAGTTGTTTCTGTTCCTCGCTTTTTTTATCTGGCTCGAACCGTATACGAAATACCTTTTCGGCAGCGGTCTGGCTGCCAGCTTTGTTTTTCTCGTCTACCTTTTCAACAGCCCGGGAAAAAACGAATATAAAATGGCGTGGATGCTTCCCGTCATGTTCTTCCCGCTGTTCGGCATCAGTCTGTACGTGCTTATGCACATTGAAGATCTGCCCCACAAGCTTAAGAAACAGATTAAGCTGCTCAAAGAGGAAACGGATCACATGCTCGCGCTTCCGGGATTTTCCGATGCGCTCGTCCCGTATCCTGAAATTCGGGATATTGCCCTGTATCTTAAAAGCGAAGCGCTCTCCCCCGCATACACGAATTCGGACGTCCGTTATTTTCCGAACGGCGAATCGGCTTTCCCCGTCATGATCGACAGCTTAAAAAAGGCAAAAAAATTTATTTTCATCGAATATTTTATTATTAATTCAGGCTGCATGTGGGATGCAATCCTTAACGTACTTATCCGAAAAGCTGAAGAGGGTGTCGAAATACGCGTCATGTACGACGCCTTCGGATCCGCAGCAATCTCGCCGGTAAGCTACGAAAAGTACCTCAAGTCGCTCGGAATACAGGCAAAGGCCGTCATTCCGCTTGTTCCCGTCGTCGCCGCATATCTGAACAACCGCGACCACCGTAAAATCTGTGTCGTCGACGGCGAATGCGCGTTTACCGGCGGAATTAATCTGAGCGACGAGTACATCAACAAAATGCGCAAACTTACCTACTACTGGAAAGATACGGTCATCCGGGTCACGGGAAAAGCGGTACGTTCGTTCAGCAGCATGTTCCTGCAGCTCTGGGATCTCATAAACAACACCTCAGACAGTTTCGACGAATATCTCGAGCTGCCGTATGAATCGTACGACATTCCGGGCGTCGTCATTCCGTACGGAGACAACGCATACAACAAAAAGGATATAGCGGAAAACGTCTATCTCTACGTTCTCTCTCAGGCAAAAAAATACGTACATATAACGACGCCGTATACGATACTCGACAACCAGATGATGAACGCGCTTATATTCGCCGTAAAGCGCGGCGTCGAAGTTTCAATTCTCGTTCCCCGGCATATCGACCACTATATTACGCACTGCACCGGACGGACGTTCGTCAAAACGCTTACCGACAGCGGTGTCCGCGTCTACGAATATACTCCGGGATTCATCCATTCGAAGATGTTCATATCCGACGATACGACTGCCGTCGTCGGCTCGATTAATCTCGATTACCGCAGCCTGTACAATCAGTTCGAGGATGCAGTGTTCATGTACAAGTGTCCCGTCGTTGCCGAAATCGAAAAAGATTTCGAAGAAACTCAAGCCCAGTGTACGGAAATAACAGCCGAAGTGTATAAAAAAAGCCCGGCCATCAAACGAATCGTCGGCCGGGTTTTCAGATTATGCGCTCCGCTCCTGTAAGCGGCGCATCAAAAAAATTTTTTAATACTGATATGAAAATTCCGTCATATCGACAAGGTCGGTAACAGTCGTTCCGAATTTTTTCCCTACGGTATACGCGGAAATCCTCGAGACATTTCCCGCCGTGTCGTATTTAATAATCTTGCGCTTCGTCGTTTTGTTGTCCGCTCCGGACGTCGTTACTTCATTGAGAACACCGTCCGCACCGTAGCGGAAATAATCCCGGTTCTTGACCGAACCGAAGCCGTCAGTATGCGTAATCGTGTCGATTTTACCCGTTTCGGTGTACGTATAGCCGCACTCTTCATCGAGCGAACCGTCTGCATAATAATGGCTTTCAACAACGAGCTGACCCGCGTCGTTATATTTATACGTTATTTTCGACGCTACAGCGCCGTCGCTGCTGTAATACGTCTCGTCGGAAAGTTTGTTCCCGGTGTATATGTAAATCGTCCTGCTTTTAAGCGTGCCGTCTTTGCCGAATTCTGAAACGTCCGCTTTGTTTCCGTCCGCACCGTACGTAACCGCGCTTTTCCAGATAAGCGCGTTGTCGGAATTATAGCCGACCTGTGAAACAAGCTTTCCTGCAGCGTCGTACGTATTCTGGATTTTGTTTACAAGCACGTCGCGCGGCGTCATCTCGGACGATTCCGTTTCCTGCCCGGCTCCGTTGAACAGGCGGACAGTTTTTGTTTCCGGCGTGCGGAAATAATCGCCGAATTTCGACGTGACACTGTAATCCGTGCGCGTACAGCTTTTCACGGTGCCCTTGAGCGGCAGATAATCAGTAACGTCGAACGCGAACAGAGAAACACACATACCTGCCGCAGCGACTGCTGCGAATAGCTTTTTCATATAGCCTCCGAATAAGTTCAATTAATTGTAAAAACAGTAGTTTTATTATAACCGTAATTACCGCTATTTGTCAAAAACACCGGATACGGTATAGTGAATACATGGATTTTTACGAGCTCGAAGCATTCGTTACGCTTTCACGCACACTGCATTTCGGACACGCCGCGGCAAAAATCAACCTGAGTCCGTCAGCGCTCTCCCGGATGATCGCCCGGCTCGAAGAGGAAACGGGTACCGAGCTGCTCGACAGAAGCAACCGCGAAGTGTCGCTTACCGAGAACGGGAAAATTTTCGTCAAGTTCGCGCAGGATATGCTGAAAAAACGCGAGGACCTTTCTTCATCGCTCTCAAAGGATAAAGGGAAAGCGGCCGGTACGCTCCACGTCTACGCATCCGTCACCGCGTGCTACACCGTGCTCCCGCTGTTCATCAGACTGCTCACGAAAAAATATCCGTATATTCAGCTGTCAGTCGAGACCGGCGACCCTGCCGGTGCGCTGCAGGCAGTCCGCGAGGGACGCGCAGCGCTCGCTGTGGATGCAATTCCCGACGACGGATACGCTTCGATGGAAACAATCAGCGTGTTCAAAACTCCGCTCGTCTACGCAGCGGCGGCGGACGGTCCGTACACGCAGGTGAGCGGTTCGCCGCAGGACATCATCTCGTCCGTTCCGCTCGTGCTTCCCAAGGCGGGACTCGCGCGCGAACGGTTCGACAAGTGGACAAAATCGCGCAACGTCCGTCCCATAATCGCAGCGGAAACGGAAGGGAACGAGGCGATTCTCGCAATCGCGCAGCTGGGGCTGGGCATCGGACTCGTCCCGCAGATAGTTCTCGAGAACGGACCGTACAAAAGCGGATTCGTGATTCACGCCGCGGGAAACGCGCTCGGTTATTACAACGTCGGCTTTATCCGCAGGACGGAAATCACCGGTACGCAGTCGGAGCGGCGCATACAGGAAGCGGTGAGCGATATTCTTCATACGACACAGTGGAGCACAACGAAATGACAAAATCACAGTACGCATCGTTCACCGCGTTCCGCGACGCGTTCCGCAGCAAGGTTGCCGGATGGTCGTCGTATGCCGCCAGACTGCAGCCGCTCCAGAAAGCGGCGTCGCAGAAAGACACGCCTGACTATCCGCTTGAAACGGCTGTCGTCTACAACCGCGCGCTCGACGACGTTACGCTGCACGACGACATCAGGCTCATCGTCATAGGAGACAACCCCGGCAAAGACGAGCAGCTTGCGGAAAACAACCGCTATCTCGTGGGTCAGAGCGGAAAGATTGCGGAAGGATTTTTCCGAAAAAATCAGGAACTCGGCGTTGATTTCAGAAAGAACGTCATCATCCTTAACAAGACTCCGGTGCACACCGCGAAGACTAATCATCTGCGCGTACTGCAGAAATCAGACGAGGAAATTGCGCGGCTCATACTAGACAGTCAGCTGTGGATGGCGGAACACACCGCCGTTCTGCATCAGGCGCTCGCGTACCGCGCAGAAACACAGCTCTGGCTTGTCGGCTACGCGGAACTCAAGGGCAAAGGCGTTTTTCTTCCGTACCGCGACGCGCTCAGAGAGGCGTACGGCCGTAAAAAAGCGTGGGACAGCGTGTTCGTTTACCAGCACTTCTCGATGAACCGGTTCAGCATAGACCTGAAGGAATTCTGCAGGAAACACGAAAACATGACACTGACTGAGGCGCTGGAACAGCTCGGCCGCGTGCACCGGAACGAGATATTCGGGAAGTAACGGCGGCTCACACCATAAGCCGGTAGATTGCTTCGACGTCCTTCTGTTCAAGCGTCGTAAATCCGTGCAGTTTTCCGTCGCCGCCGTTTCCGCAGCAGGCCGTATGCGCAAGCTTTTCGATGTCGGTTTCATTGGCGCCCAGCTCTGCGAAATTTCCGGGCATGCCGAGTGAAATCAGGAAATTCCGCAGCGCTTCAATTCCCGCTTTCGCCGTATTCTCGGGATGATAAAAATCCATCCGGCAGTTCCACACGCGTACGGCAATCTGCGCGAAGCGGTTCACGTCGTGATTCATCGTATACGTGAAGACAGCCGGCATAGCGACGGCAAGGCCCGCACCGTGGGCGCAGTCGTACAATGCGGAAAGCTCATGCTCCACGTTGTGGCTCGTCCAGTCCTGCGACCGCCCCACGCCGCACGAATTGTTGTGCGCCATCATGCCGGCCCACATAATGTTCGCGCGCGCTTCATAATTGTCCGGCTCGGCGATGACGCGCGGGCCTTCGTGAATCATCGTGAGAATGAGCGCCTCTATCATACGGTCGGTAACTTCGACGTCCTTCGTATTCGTGAGGTACCGCTCGTACAGGTGCGCGATGATGTCGGTAATGCCGCACGCCGTCTGATACGCCGGCAGCGTCTGCGTAAGAGCCGGATTCAGGATTGAAAACTTAGGCCGGTACGCTTCGCCGGAAGCGCCGCGTTTAATCATGCCGTCTTCTTTTGTAATAACGGAGTCGGGCGAACCTTCGCTGCCTGCAGCGGAAATAGTCAGGATAGTTCCGACGGGCAGCGCCTGCGTAACCGGTTTGCCTTCGTAAAAATCCCAGAAGTCGCCGTCGTACACCGTACCCGCCGCGATTGCTTTTGAAGAATCAATCGCGCTGCCGCCGCCGACCGCAAGAACAAAATCGACATGCTTTCTGCGGCACAGCTCTATTCCCTCGTACACAAGGCCGCTGCGGGGATTCGGTCTTACGCCGCCCAGCTCCACGAACGCAACACCCTCTTCGGCAAGCGATTTTTTTACGCGGTCGAGCAGCCCTGAACGGACGACGGAACCGCCGCCGTAATGAATGAGCACTTTTTTCCCGCCGAACCGTTTGACCAGCCGGCCCGCCTGAGTTTCCGTATCTTTTCCGAACGCAAAATACGTCGGGGCATAAAAAGTAAAATTATCCATACGTTAATAATACGGCAGGTTATTTGAAAAAACAATACGGAAAAATGCCGGAGACCGGAAAAAAAATTTACCGCGATTTAAACCGTTCGAGCCGGCGCGCAACAAATTCTACCGGAACACGCTCCTGCTCAAGGCGGTCCCGTTCCGGATCAGAACGAAGTTCCAGAAAAACGGCGCGTTCCTCTTCCGTAAGACGTTCGGGAACGGAATTACCGGCAAGTATTTTTCCTTTTACTCTGAATTCGTCGAACGCGGTAAGCGTTTCACGATTCATGCAGAATGACTGGACTGACGGAAAACAGCTGCGGAGTTTTGCAAGAATGTCGAATCCGTGTTCGTCGAGATCGCCGGAATACAGCAGTTCGTACCCGGCAAGCCACTTGCACGATGCAAGCTGCGTTACCGTATAACCGTGACCCCAGATGCACAGCGCTCCTTCGGCGGGCGGGAAAGTAAGATACACCATCTCATTTTCTACGATAAAGATTCTGCGTATGCCGGTAAGCATGTGCGCGGCAGGCAGATTATTAAAATCGGCAAGCGGCAGACAGAGTTCGGAAACGGCACACGTTCCAGCCCGCAGCGGCGTTTCTTCCGACAGCGACCTGAACCGCACGAGCAACGGCGTACTCCGTAATCCGTGCTGTTCTTCAAAAGAACGCAGCGGCTCTTCGGAAAGCAGGCTGTGAACAAGCGCTTTGCTGCTTTCGATAAATTTCGTATGAACGGGCAGCGGTATTTCGCGGATATACAGATTACTCAGGGGATGGTCATACAGCCAGTTCACACAGCGGGAAACGTTCTCCCAGAACCCGGTCTCCTGCTTTTCGGTCAATTCGGAAAGATGTCTTTCCGCCCACCTGGTAAAAAAATCAGTCTGCTGCGATTCTAAATAAACGGAAAGACTATTCCGCAGCACTGCAAGCGCATCATGCAGCCGTTTTACTTCCGCATTTTTTCCGATGAACGAAAGATACTCCCTTTCCGTTTCAAAATAAATCCGTTTGATAACCGTCTGCACAGCATTGCGGCGGGTGTTCTGCGTTACAAGTTCAAGCGTGTATCCGCTCCCTGTTTTATTTCTGCTGTTGTCGAAAAGCGGCGCAAGTTCGGCGGCGCGGACTGAGACATTGTCGGATGCGCTTCCGGTATTGCTGCGGATGACGAGCGGAAAGAACGGCGGTGTGTCCGCCTCAATACCGGTAAGCTGCGCGGACAATCGTTTTAGGTACGCACGGTACAGGTTTTCCGCTTTCTCTTTTATTTCCGCGACCGTAATCATTGCGCCGCATCCTGCGTCTGTTTCATATTCCGCTGCCTGCTGCGGTAATCGTCTATCGTCATGTGCAGCAGACGCGAATCGTTCGAGCCGGTATTTTCCGTTATATGCACGGAAGAAATATAATTCTCCACGATGTTGATTTTGTCGAGCGGAGTTATCACCATCACCTGCAGATTCAGCTGGTCGAACAGCTTCATCGCGTAGTCGGAATTGTTCGCGTCGCTCTTGCTGAACGCTTCGTCAACCATAATAAAACGGAACGACGCAGCGCGCGGTTCGTCTGATTCTATGTTAAACTGATAGGCAATTGCAGAACCGAGTATTGTATACGTGAGTTTCGCCTTCTGCCCGCCGCTTAAGCTCGACGTATCCTGATAATAATGCGCCTGCGTGCCGTCGCCCGTAAAATATTCTTTCGCTGCAAACGTAAACCAGTTGCGTATGTCGAGCACGAACCTGCGGTCGTTCTCGCTGCTCTGCAGTGTGTCTATAAGCCGTTTTATCTGCAGGAAAAGCTGTTCCTCTTTTTCCTCGTCGTGCTGCTGAACGTACAGCGCGTCGGGTATTGCGCTGCGCAGCATCGATTTAAAATCCCTGATGCGCACATCGGTCGAATCCGCAAGCTCGAGCTGCAGGTACGTATCGGGATTCCGGCTGTACGTGATGTCCTTAAGACTCGAGTTCAGATTGCCGACTGCGTTCCGTATTTCCTGCGTTTCGTGCTCGATGAACACTTTGAAATCGACAACATCCTCGCTCATCGTATCGTGGAGATACTCCCGGAATTGAGAGCTGTAGCGGGGAAGATCGTCCTTTTTGAGCCTGTTGTAAAACGCCGTGTAATCATCAAGCGATTCCGCACTCTGTCCCAGATCGGTGAACTCCGCCGACCAGTCGCCGTACATGTTCCGCAGTTCCGCCGAGGGATTTTTTACGGCACCCATTTTCTGCGAAAGATTCAGCTCGTATCCTTTTATACGCTGGCTGCAGCCGTTGGCGCGGGACGTAATGTCGCTGCGCATCTTTTCCCTGTCCGCGTCGAGTTCCGGAATCGTCTGAGGCCTGCTCAGGCGCTCGTACGCGGCGTGCAGCAGTTCAATCTGTTCCTGTGATTTTTTACGCAGCGCCTCGTCGACGCAGAACGTCCGCCTGACGGCTTCGTTTTCCCGCAGCGATGATTCGATTTCCTCCAGCCTGCTTTCTACGACGCCGAGTTCCGCCGCAATTTTTCTGATGACAGTGTCGCTTTCAGTATACTGCGCGGTTTTCTGCTCAAGCTGAACGCGCAGCTGCTGTATGTCCGTCGCCCTCGATTCAAGCGATTCCTTTTCGTGCTGAAGCGAATCAATCTGCTTCGCGCGGCTTTCGGTGTCTATCCTGTCCCACGACGTCACTTCCGCGATGTTCTGCAGCGTGCGTATACGCTCTTCGCTCCCGGCAAGCTGTGCGTTCAGTGCGGCAATCGTACTCTGCACGCCGGCCGCATGCGTCCTGAGGTCGTCGAGGTCGGAACTCAGCTTCCGCCGTTTCTCCGTATTGTCCCAGCCGAGCACCTGCACGAACGAACCAGCAATCTTCCTGCCGTCGTCCTTTTCATGGCGGATACCGTTTTTAATAAGGCCTGTGGACGTAAGCGCGCGCTCGGCGCCGCTCAGTTCCTTCGTGTCGTCGGTGCACAAATAATTAAAGTGGTCGTATACGTACTGCGTGAGCCATTCGGTGAGCGGATGATTCTGTTTGACGAGAAGTTTCCCCGGAACAGTCGATTTGTCGCACTGCAGCGCGTCCGCCGTTGAAAGAGAAAAACCTGCGGACGTGCGCAGGTACACGATACGGCCCCGCATGTTGTTGCTTTTTACGAACGATGTCACATTCGCATACAGAGCTTCCGGTACCAGAATGTCGAGCGCAAAATTATGAAGCAGTTTTTCTATCGCGTAATTCCACTGCCGCTCGTCCTGCGCAACGCACAGCAGTTCTCCCGCAAACGGCAGTTCGCTTTCCCCGCAGTGAATTCCCCGGCAGAGAAAGGCGCGGATCGAAATGTTTTCCAGCGGAATGTTGGAAGTACGCGTTCCGAGCGAGGCAAGTTCCTGCTGAATTGTTTCCATCGTCTGCGTCTGTCCAGCAAATTCAGTTCTTGCGGAAAACAGATTTCCGTCAAGCTGCTGCCTGTCCGCAGTTTCTTTCGTCCGCAGACCGTCAAGCATTTTGCGGTTACGGGAAAATTCGGTTTCGGTGCGCGGCAGCGTCATGCCCACTGCCGTAAGTTTTTTGTTAAAATTATCGCGTTCACCCTGTATGCGGTTCTTCTCACCGGTAAGCTGTTCAATGCGGTTATCTATTTCCTGAATACGGCGAGCAGTCTCGTTCCGGGAAAGAGCTTCCTTAAGCGAATCGATTTCCTTCTGTATCCCGTTGCGTTTCCGTACTTCCACATCCTCATGTTCTTTTTCTTCAAGCCGTTTTTCGGAAAATTCTTTCTGCTGCCGCGTTAATATTTCTATCGCGGAATAAGCCGCCCATGCGGGAAGCGCGTCGGAAAGTTCCTGCTGCTTTTTCCGTTCGTCCTGTTCGTGCTTCCACTTTCCGCCGAGATCCATAATCGGTTCGAGCAGTTCAATCTGCTTTTTCGTCTTCTGAATTTCGTTGTAGCTCTGCATGAGCTTAGTGTAGTTGGACTGAAGCCTTTCAAAACGCGCGGGCGTATCCGTTTCTTCAAGCATGTTCGCACGGATAAAGTCGGTGAGATTTCCGAGCACTTTCAGACCGACCGTCTGAGAAAAGAGCCGGAGCGCCTTGTCGGAGCGGAAACCGAACAGCTTTGAGAATTCGGCGCTGTAATTCCTGAACGAATCACCGAAGAAAATCGTACCGAACGATTCGGAAACGACTTTCTTCCACCTGCCCGCGCGGTCGATGGAAAGTTCGTGTCCCGCCAGACACGCGTTTACATCGTCGAGCGTGACGCGCTGTTTCGTAAGCGCGTACACATGCTGCAGCGTGTCGCCCGAAAAATAACGCACCTGCAGCAGACTCACCGCACTCTGCGTGTCGTCGTTCACGAAACAGCCGCTGAGCACGGAAAACGTATCGCGCGTACGAAGCGACTGCATCCGGGCACTGCTCGACTGCTCGTCCTGAATGCTGCCGTACGCACCGAGCACGTACGTTTCTTCCGTACGATCGCGCTTTCTGTCGGTACCCGAAGACTGATTGTACGCACGTATCGAGTACGGCACAAGGAGAGAAAGCAGCGCGTCCACAACCGTCGTCTTACCGCTGCCGTTCGCGCCCGTAAGCAGGGACGATTCCCTGCGGCAGTCGATCGTGTACACCGCGTTGTTGAAAATACCCCAGTTATACAGCTGGAACACGTCGAGCCGGTATCCTCCTGAAGAAAACAGTTCATTACTCATCGGCGTGCTCCTCACTTTCAGAAGCGGTGTCCTGCGAAGACACCGTTCCGTTCAACTCCTGCAGTTTCCGTTTGAACTCTGCCAGGAACTCAACGTTTATCTTTGCACGGATAATCCGGCGCACTTCAAACTCGCGGTCTTCCTGATTTGAAGAGACACTCTGCGCGCCTGCCGGCGTATTCAGTTCGCGCAGAAACGAAAGATTCACCAGCTGATTCAGATAGGTGTCGAGTTTGTTGAAATATTTTACCTGATCGTTTTTTTCTTTAATAAAAACGGCAATCCGTTCCTTTATCTCGCTTTCCCTGAGGACGAGCATCGCCGACTGATTCTGAGACGTGTCGAACTGATCGAGCGCCTCGCGGAGCAGCACGCACAGGAGCGACACTTCCGGCGTAAGCGCGTATTTTTTTATTAAGCGCGGCAGATTCGCCGGAGACTCGGCCGCGTCGGGAACTTCGTCGTTCTCGTCGCTCTGCTTGAGAAACGCATACCCGTCGCCCTGGTCAACGAACACCGTAAGCCCGATCTGCGCAAAGTAACCGCTTACCGCGGACGTCCACGCGGTAAGCATGTTCCACGTTGCGTCGTCGGCGCCTGTTTTATACAACGGTCCCTGCAGCAGCTTGATGCATACCGGAGCCCATACCGGTACGGCAGTCGAATCACTCATACAAACAGCATCCTTGGCACCGTCACCGAAACGACGGCACCGTTCCGGTTGAACCGTATCACGTCGGTCCTGTCGGTAAGCACCTGCATACGGTCCGTATGCTCCGCCATGCCGTACCATGCGACAATTTCCGCCAGCCCTTTTTCAACCGGATATTTATTAATCAATTCGGCGAGCGTAAACTGCCCGCCGTTCCGTTCACTGCGGAATTCGGCAGCGTGCTTCTGCAGAACTCTTTCGTCGATGTAGAACTGTGTGAACAATTCCCTGAGCGACGACGGATCAACCGTCTGTTCGTCGAACGCCCGCATTTCCGTAAAGTCGTTCGTCTGCATCGGGAACACGGGATACCGCGCCTGCGGAAAAAACAGTTCCGGTCTTCCTTCAATGAAAAGAAAACCTGCAGGCACCTGCGCCGCCCCGGAGTCGATGCGCGGCAGATATGTAAGCATTTCTTTTTTGATGTCGGCGGTAAGCTGTGCAACAAGGTGACGCTCGCCCGCCGCCTGCTGCGACAGAATACGGTTGATGCGGTCGGTAAGCACCCGGTTCTGCTCCACAATCTTGTGCCCCGCCTGATACAGATACAGCTTCAGATGCGTAAGGAACGTGTCGGACCAGCCCGTATCCTTCGTTTCCGCCGAATCAAGAATCGCGTTAATGAGCGAACCGATTTCATCGTCGCTGTCCTGCGAAATGAAATCCCAGAACGACGAAAACGTCTGCCCCTGAGGCGACACGCGCATCCGGTGGTTCGTGTCGAGCGTGTACCCGAGAATCGTACCGCGCGTCGCCTCGGCCTCGCTCTGCTCGCGGTAAATCTCCTGCAGGATGGAGCGGAAATTGTCTTCAACCTGCCGGAAATCGCCGAGCAGCCCGCGGGAATCTCTGCTGATAGATTCAAGCCGTTCGCGCACCTGTACCGGCGAATACGTTTCAGCCCGGCCCGTACTTTTTATTTCACGGATTTCCTCGTCGATTCTGCGCTGCGATTCCTTCAGTTCGGCGATGCGCGCCGCAGGATCCTCCGTCGTGTGTTCCTTCAAATCGCGCAGCTGCAGCAGAATGTTCTGAAACCGCGATTCAGTCCCCACAAACTGCGTCGGTTCGCTGTTCTCAAGCCACGTGAACAGCCGTTCCACGCTCGCGCTCAGCTCGACGACCGGGATCCCTTCCGCGGAATGATACCGCCTGATATACGCTTTTTCGTCGGAACACCAGAGCGACACAAGCATCTTCGCCTTCGTCTGCAGGTCGTTGAAGATTTCCGCCGGCGCAGCCTGATCAGTTCCCATCTCTTCGTCGAGAAGCTGTTCTTCGTTCCTGTGCTCCTGCAGAAAAACAGCAAGCCGCGACTCGAGTTCGTCCGACGGAATAATCTGCACATGCTGCTCCCGGAACGTAACGTACAGAAAGGAAATGGTAAGGTGGGCCGCGTGCGATCTGAGCAGTTTCATCCCTGCATCCTGTGCTATAAGAGAAGAAAAATACCCGGCCGACGTGTTGTGCATGGCTTTACTATAAAGCAGACTTTTACAATCGGCAAGAGGATACGGAGACGGAAACCGCAGCAACGCAAAAAAAATCAGACATCAGTAATTTTCTGATCCGGACACGATTTAACGCCTGATCATGCCTGCTCTTAACGCCTGATGCAGTCCGGTATGTGTACACAGTACAGACTGCACTGTGTACGTAATCGTATCCGGTATGCGGCGCAGTTGAGTCTGTACTGTGTACACAATCGTGTCTGTACTGCGTACACAGTGCGGCCTGTATCAGAAAAACGGTCGTCCGGCAGCATACTTTATCCCGCATCTGTGGTAAAATAGGCGGCAGAGGAACCTGTATGAACGATATCAGCTGGCATAATTCAGGGCAGAACCTGATTGATGAAATTCTGGAAACGGATGTTTCCGGCAATACGGTCTGTATCTGGCCGCTGGGACAGTGCGGATTCATACTGAAAACGGCAGAAACGGTAATCGGCATAGATCTTGTGCTTTCTCCGATGTACTCATCCGGCGGAATACTGCAGAGTCTGTTTCTGCCGCCGTTCAAACCGGATACGGAACTGCACCTTTCATGGCTGCTCGTATCGCATAATCATTCGGATCACCTCGACGTTCCCACCATAGAGGGACTGCTCAGGGCAAATAAAGACCTTCATGTTATCATTCCTGCTGCAGTAAAAAACGAAGTGTCCTTTTCCGGCAAAAGGGTCAGTTACGTAAAACAGGATCAGCCGGTACCCATCCCGGGCGGCTCGGTTACGGGTATTGCAACGGCGCACGATGTGTACCGGTATGATGCGGAAGGCAGTTCCTACAGCCAGGGCTACGTAATCAGACAAAAAGGAATGACGATGTTTCATTCGGGAGACGCGCTCGCAGATCAGGAGCTTCTACGGAACGTCGGAAAATTTCATCCCGATGTTGTATTCCTGCCGATTAACGGACGGGATGAAATACGTGAAAAACAGGGAATCGTCGGAAATATGTCCATGGAAGAGGCGGTTCTGTTTGCAAAGCAGCTGTCACCGCGGGTCTTTATTCCCATGCATTACGACCTGTTTGCAAACAACGGATTCGACGTTGAAACATGCCGAATCCATGCGGAAAAAATTATGCCGCAGGTAAAAACAATTGTTCCGCTGCTCGGGAAAAAAATAACGATACAGCTGTAAAAACACACAGGACGACTGTCTCATAGTCATTCTGTATGCCGCATGAAGGATATTAAATCCCGACTGCAATACCTTTAGAGAACAACATACCTCGCCGCTTGCCGGGGTATGTTGATTATTCAGCTGTTTACCGCATAAAAATATTGAGTATTAAAAGCTCAACAAGGCCGACGGCCCATGCTATTGTAGTTGTTATTGACCAGACACGGATCTGTTCTTTCGTCTCGGTTATACCGCTCAAACGGTTTACAACCCAATAAAAACTATCATTAAAATAAGAAAAAAACAGAGCACCGGTGCAGGCAGCAAGGGCACCGAGAGTCATATTTCCCCCTGCGGCAGAAACAATCGGAGCAGTAATGCCCGCTGCTGTAATCATAGCGACGGTTCCCGAGCCCTGTACAAAGCGGACGAGCGTCGCAATAATAAACGGCAGCAGAATAACAGGCAGATGAGTCGATGCGATTCCCTGCGCTATATACGCGCCGACGCCGGCATCCTTAATAATCTGGCCGAGTGCACCGCCTCCGCCCGTTACAAGAATAATAATGCCGGCACTTTTGATGCTGTTTTCAAGTGAGTTTATAACTGATTTGCGGTCTCTGCCTCCGGTCAAAGTAAAAACAGCCAGAAGAAGCCCGAGCATAACGGCGATAATCGGACTGCCTAAAAATATAAAAACAGTTGCAACAGAACCGGTCGCTTTAAAAGCTGAAAGAACGGTATTCAACAAAATCAGGACGATCGGCAGCAGCAACGGAGCGAAAGAAACAAAAGCTGAAGGCATTTTTTTATCCGAATCGTGATTCTGTAAATCATACTGCGGTTCCTGATACGGAGGACGAACCCATTCTCCTTCCGTATTTCCGGGCAACTGATAAATACGTTTCCCCAGCCATTTGCCGTAAAACATCGTCGCAATAACCATAGGTACGGAAACAACCATACCGAGGAGAAGGAAGCGGCCGACATCTATCTGAAACGTGCCGGCCACACCAAGCGGGCCCGGTGTCGGAGGGACAAGAGAATGTGTAACGACAAGACCGCCGGCAAGCGCGATACTTAAAGCAACTATGGATTTTTTCGTTTCGCGGGAAAGCGCACGCGCAAGCGGTGAAATAATAACAAAGCCGGAATCACAGAAAATAGGAATCGAGATGATATAACCGGTGAGGGCCATTGCCTGTTCTTCATGCCCCTTCCCGAACAGTTTAAGGAAAGTGCGGGCCATTCTCTCAGCTGCACCGGACTCTTCGAAAATCTGGCCCATCATCACGCCGAAACCGATGATAATACCGATGCTCCCGAGTGTACCGCCGAATCCCTTTGTAATTGCGGATACGACTGCATCAGGCTGCATGCCTCCCGCCAGACCGATTATGCACGACGCAATAATCAGTGCAATGAATACATGAATTTTGGTTTTCAGTATGAGCAGAATCAATACTAAAAGTCCAATTCCAAGCCCGATGAGCATTTGAGCTCCTGAAATTCCTTCCATAAGTTCCTCCTTTTTTGATGAAACCTGTATTCCCGTAAACGGTGATGCACGGCATCCGCCGTGTTCTCCGCATACTGTGCGATTACCTGTAATTCGCCGAATATTTCACTGCAAGCCGTATCGCTTCTATCATGCTCACCTCGCTTGCGATTCCCTTTCCGGCAATATCCATTGCGGTACCGTGATCCACGGAAGTCCGCAATATCGGCATTCCTCCCGTAATTGCAATCGTCCGTTCAAAATCAAGTGTTTTAGTCGCAATATGTCCCTGGTCGTGATACAGAGACAGGACACTGTTAAATTTTCCGATAAGCGCAAGATGAAAAACCGAATCGGCTCCGATGGGGCCGGTAACCGCATATCCTTCTTTCTGCAGTTCTTCCACCGCAGGCACTATTTCATCGATCTCTTCATTGCCGAATAACCCGTGCTCTCCGCTGTGCGGATTCAAACCGGCGACAGCCATGGTGCCTTCCGAAATTCCAAGTTTTTCCAGAAGCTTCAGGCAGCGCTTCACATAGTCGATTATGCGGTCCTTTTTCACCATCTCGCATGCTTTTAAAAGTGAAACGTGTCTCGTCAGAAAAAAAACACGCATATTTCTTACTTCGAACATTGTGAGCGGATCAGCCGTATGCGTAAGCGCTCCGAATATTTCCGTATGCCCGATATACGGTACGCCTCCGGCTTTGAGCGCTTCTTTGTTAATCGGCGTCGTCGCAACTGCAGCGACCTTATGTGCAAGTGCAAGTTCCACACTTTTTTCGATGTATTCATACGCAGCTCTGCCGCACATGCCGTCTATCGTGCCGATTTTGAATGTGTGCATGTCGATGTTATGCAGATCGATGAGATTTAATATCCCGGGACTGTAATCTCCTTCCGCCGGTTCCGTAATGCAGTTAAGTTTCAGAGGTTTTTGTACTATAGCGATGGCATTCTGCATGACCTGCTTATCGCCGATAGCGACGCATCTGGCACTGTTAAAAATATCAGAATCGGCTGCGGCTTTCACCGTAATTTCGGGACCAATCCCGGCAGGATCTCCCGTCGGTACAGCAATAAAAGGTTTATCCATAAAAACTCCTCGGCACCCGGCAGGGTGCTTTATTTAATAAAAATTATTATTTCAGATATGCGTATTTAAATAAGCGATGCAGTCCTTCAGTGCATATTTATCACCCGCCATGCCTCCCTTCGTTATTATTTTTAAGCCGTTATATTTTCCCCCGCATAATTCTCCGTATGCTGCAAGCGGTAATACCTCGCTGTGCAGGCGGATACCAGACACTTCCAAAGCTTCGCAGACGGCGACAGTAATATCTCCTCCGCTTGTATACAAAGCCCTGATATCGGGATTTTTTTCAAGGATGACCGAAACCATTTCCGCGAATGATTTGTTTATGGAAGCGGAAAGCTTTTCGGCGGAACAGCTGCATTTTTTTTCATAGACGGACAAATCTATCCGCTTATCAGGATCGATGCCGGCCCCGATGACCGCAAAAATATGAAAACATTCCGCGGCGGAAAGCGTCGCATCGGTTATCCGCTTTATTTCCGCTTCGCGGCTGCCGGTGTCCGCCACCAGTTTCTCCGGCTGGACGATGGAAACAAAGACATCCCTGGAGGGCAGAATCTCGTCAACCTGTATTTTGGTTACCGGATTGACACTCCCGATAACAAGAAGAATGGAGCCGTTGTTTTTATTTGTCTGCGGCGTAATAGTCTTTTTTACTACTGTCGCCGTAAAAGGTCCCGGACCGACACTGATAAAAGGAATATCGGAAGCAATGCCAGCATCCGCTATAAGTTCAAGATCGTCGTCCGTAATACAGTCGAACAGAATCGTCCTGATGCCGTTACCGGCAAAAGACATAATCTGCTTGCGGACATATTCTTTTCCTCTGCGCAATGACTCCAGATCAACCGCAGCGACGGGATATTTCGACTGAGACCGGAAAATATCTTCGACGCGTGAAGTAACGACAGGATTTTTAGGATCCGTCGCCGCTGCGGTTTTATGAAGCGGGACGGAATTGACCAGCATGTATCCGCCGCACACGATTCGGCCCGAAGAGGGAAAACACGGAGCGACAAGCGCGATATACCTGCTGCCCAGCGCATCGAGCATCGCGTCTGTTTCCTGACCAAGGTTTCCGCGGAGCGTACTGTCTATCCGCTTCGAAAAGAGTTTCGTGTCGCTGCGCTTAAGCAGAGTCGTTGCTTCATATACCCTTTTATACGCATCCTGAGGTTTTCTGTTTCTGCTGTCGGTAGGATACAGCAGACAGTCGCAGGAACCGGCTTCTGACCTGTCGACTTCAGCAGGATTAATAACAGTATACGTGCTGTATCCGACTTTGTGTAAAAGGACCCCGGTAGCGTTGGCGCCGGTTAGATCATCGGCAATAATCAGACATTGAGCCATTTCAGTACTTCCTTATTGAACCGATATTATTGTTATCTTTTCTTCCCGGAGCGTCTGTTTTTCCTTTTCCGTAAAACACATATCGGTAATGATGCCGGTGTAATCGGCTGCCGAATTAATTTTCATTATCGCCCGTTTATTAAATTTATCTTTTCCGGTAACAAGATACGTCTGACTACTGCTTTTTATAATCTGCCGTTTTAAATCTATTTTCTCGATTGTCGGTGTAAGAATATTAAACTGATCGTCTATTGCCGCAGCTCCCACAAAGGCGACGTCGATGCAGAAATTGTCAATCATCTGATTGGCGAACGTCCCCATGACACATCCTGTATTTTTCTGTATATAGCCGCCGCATATAAAAACCTGCATATTGCTTTTTGCGAGCAGACAGGCAATCTGCAGGTCGTCAGTCACAATTGTCAAATCGTCACGGTCGAGAAGCCAGTTCGCAATGTGATAGGTCGTCGTTCCCGCATCAAGAAAGACCGTATCGTTTTTATGGATATAGCGCATTGCCGTTTGTGCGATTTTGTTCTTTTCGGCTGAATTTGCAATTATTTTGCTCGAATACGGGACTTCCTGCTTGAGTATCGCACCGCCATGGCAGCGTTCAATAAGCCCCTTTTCCTTTAAATTCGACAAATCACGGCGAATCGTCATAAGACTTACCCCGAGTTCCTGCGCAAGTTCTTCAACCTGCACAGTCCCGGCAGCCTGTATCTGATTAAGAATGTATTGTTCGCGTTCAATTTCCATAATCGGGTCCTCCAGATGAATGTTCTATATTGTTTGATATTATGTTCTTTTTTGTTCATATTAAGTCTGAAATACTGATCTGTCAAGTTTTTTTTGTGCAGAGGGTAAAGCATTCCCCGTCGAAACAGTGTGTCGGTATATGAAAAATGCGTTCTGTGTTATCATAAGCGGAATCCAGACACATACTTTATTTCAGAAAGGAATTTTGTCATGACAAAAGAATTACAGGAAAAACTTGATTTTGTAAAAAAGACGCTTCACGATGTCGAGTCGTACAGCCACGCATGCAGCGTGTTGAACTTCGATCAGGAAACAATCTGCCCGGCGGAAGGAATGGAGGAACAGGGTGAAGTCAACGCGTTCCTCTCGAACAAAGCATTCGAGCTGCGCAAGCAGCATCAGTTTGAGGAGGCGGCCGAATACCTGTATCAGCATAAAAACGAGCTTGCGGATCCGCTTGACCGGATTCTGGCGGACGACCTTCACCGTGAATATTTGAAGACAAAGAACATAACGCCGGAAATGGACCACGAATTCGCCCTTGCCTACAACAGAGCTTTCGTAAACTGGGTTAACGCAAAGCAGCAGTCCGACTATGAGCTGTTCGCTCCGTCACTGAAAGAGGTGCGCGACATCGAACTGAAAAAAATATCGCTGCGGGGAAACAGGCTGCCGGATGCGTACGATAATCTGCTCGACGATTACGAGCGAGGTATGACGACGGACAATCTTGACGAAATTTTCGACGTCTGCAAAAAGAGACTCGTTCCGCTTCTGAAAAAAATAACGGAAAGTAAAAAGAGTATCCGCACGGATTTTATGAGCCGGACGGTAACCGACGAACAGCAGAAACGGATGGCGCAGTATCTTCTCGAAACACTGGGATTCGACTTCAGGCGCGGTTCGTTTACGACGACGGAACATCCGTTTACGGACGGACTCGGACGCAACGACGTCAGGGTAACGACGCATTATTATCCGGCCATGTTCAGCTCGAGCATGTTTTCAATCATTCACGAATGCGGCCATGCGCTGTTCGAAATGTATCAGCCGGGGGAAGACTGGGAGCATTACATCAACGGGGATAAAACGATGGGAATGCACGAGTCGGTTTCGCGTTTTTACGAAAACAGAATCGGCCGGTCGAAAGCGTTCGTCGATCTCATCTACGATAAAACAAAACAGATTTTCCCCGAAGTGATGCACGACGTGAGCAGCCGGGAACTGTACGAAGCTCTGAACGTAGTCCGCCCGTCGCTTATCAGAACGGAAGCGGACGAGTTTACCTATACGCTTCATATCATCATACGGTATGAACTCGAAAAACTGATTGTGAACGGCAATGCCAAAATCGAAGATCTTCCCGGATTGTGGAACGACACGTATGAAAAATACCTCGGCGTCAGGCCGCAGAACGACAGGGAAGGCATTCTGCAGGACGTGCACTGGTCTTCAGGATTCGGATATTTTTCAACCTACGCGCTGGGGAACATGTACAACGCAATGTACTACGAAACCATGAGCCGGGACTTCGACGTCAGTCAGGCCGTTTTAAACGGAGACTTTTCGAAAATAAACGGATGGATGAAGGACCGCGTCTGGAAAAACGCAAACCGCGAAACTCCAAAAGAGTGGATACGGGAAATAACCGGCGGAGATTTCAACGTCGAACCGTATCTCGACTACCTTGAAAAGAAATATACGGCGCTGTACGAGATAGGGGAGTAAAAAGACTGCGCCCGACGGGAGCACGGTTTTTACATGCCGTGCTCCCGGAAGAAAAAAGTTGGTCCAACAAGGGCGAAATTATACCCTGTTCATTTTCTATTATTCTCGATAATCCTTTGGATGATTGTTTTCATCTTTTCCGTTGAAAGTTGCTTTTCAAAGGTAACCGGAATTCCCTCGTTTTTCAGCAACCTGTGCAATTTCCGAAACGGTAAGCGCATATTCTGCAGGACGTTCGCTGTTGATTCCCGCTACCAGCTTATCTGCAAAATCTGCCTCGGTAAAATCAACTATATAGTTAAGCATGAACTGTTCGTTCGAAATCCGGTTGCCGTTTTCATCGACAGGAAGACGCAACCCCTCCGAGAAATAAATCTGTTCCGTTTCACCTTCTACAACAAGAAGTACAGTCTTATTGCTCTGTATCTTTCCCGTTTTTCTTGGCATTGAATAACTCCCTTAAAGTATTTATATCAATGTTCGGTAAAGCGCCGAATTTATCTGCCTGATACAGTTTCTTTCGCGATACTTCTTTTCGTATACCAGTGTAATCGGTAATTGCATTATAAACACTGTTTCCTTTGTCCGTTTTATAGCAAAACCAGACCTCATCATCGCGAAGCAACCCGGAATCAAGCAAATCCTGATTATGCGTGGTAAACAGAAGCTGAGAGTTTTCAGAGTCTTCAAGAAAGAGCTGAATAAACTTTTCCAGAAGTTCCTGATGCAGAGAAGATTCTATTTCATCAATAATACCGAAGGACTGATGAACAGTAAGATCATCAAGAGGCATAGCCAGCTGCATCATTCTCAGCGTTCCTGCAGACTCAAGCGACAGAGGCAACTCATATTCTGTATCATACGCATGAATGAGTTTTGCTTTTCGAGTTCTTGGTTTCTCGCCGTGCTTTTCTATTTCTTCCTGCATCTCAGACGGCATCTGCTTAATCAGTTCATCAGGGATAGGTTGGGATTCGATTTTAATATCTGATATTTTCCCCATATCGGAAGCGGAAAGCAATTTAATCACTTTATTTTTAAATTCAGCATTCTTTTCGATACGCCGCAAAAGCTGTCCGGAAATTCCGGTATATGCCGGAGTAATGATACCCCTGAACCTGTGGGAAAAATGATCATAGATATGCTTGAAAACGGGATGATTCGCCTGTGCACCGGCTCCAATTAATGAACAGTTCTGACGTGCGAGATCTGCTACTATTTTTTTTGTACCGGTAACATCAGTTCCCCATTTTACCGACTTATCTTTTATCCGCTCAAAAAGCAGTTTTTTCTGACCTTTCGGTGCATAGTACAGCGATTCTTCAACGACTTCCTTTGATGTAAGTTTTAATAAATACTCATATCGGATAATCTTATCGGAGGAAAAATCTTTTGTATAAAAGACAATTTCAAATTCTCCCGGCAACTTCCGGCTTTCTTCGCTAAATTCAAATGGGACAAAATGTGTTGTTTCATTCGGCTTCAAATCTGAAAATGAATTAACCAGAAAATCAAGGTAAAAATCGAGTGCAAACGCCATTTTTGTCTTACCTGATGCATTTGCCCCGTACAGACAGGCCAGTTTAAGGATCCTTTTGCCGTTAACCGGTATACAATGACAGGCATCAGTCTGTCCGTCACTCACAACGGCCTCAAAGCTGATCGTTTGTTTCTCTTTTATGGAAAAAGTGTTCGCGATTGAATATTCCAGTATCATTCATGATTCCTTTCCTATAAAATATAACACTGATTCACGTTTTTGTATATTGAATTATATCGATTATTTACAATAATATGCAAATATTTACCTTATTTACAATTTTATTAGAGAATATACGATTTCACTTCACAGAGACGACTACTGTTTTACTACGCCTCCCACCGGACAACCTCCGCTACATTTTCGAAGACGTACCGCCATATATTCTCTGCCGGGAAGATTCACGCGGAACTTTCCCCGATGTATTCCGGCATCGGTGACAGTCATATTCCACGTGTCGATTACTTCCACGGAGAAACGCGTCTCCTCATCGAAATGGAAATCCCTGAAAGACGGCCTGTTGAATCCGTAATAACATAAATAATAATCTTTAACGGGTTTCATCAGCTGCATGGTATCCGCCGGAATTCCGCAGACCTCATCCCACTCGCGGTTCAGCGGCGACAATCCGTATGCCGGTGTCTCGTATAAAATTTTCTTGAGAAACTGAATGCGTGCAGGACTTTCTCCGTGCAGGACACCGCCGTGCGACCACCACAAGATGTTATCTTTATTCATATAAGTTTCACTGTGAGCTCCGTACCCGCCCCGGCACGCAGCTTCCCAGAATCTCCGCACCAGTTCCTTTCCGCTTATATTGCCCCATCCGTACTGAATATTGCCTTCATATGCAATCTCATCAAGGACCACGGGCTTGCGGTATTTTTCGCGCCACTCGTTTACAAGCTCCGCCGTCTTGTACACATCCTGCCGCTGGATACTGCAGTGCGTAACCCACGGGCGGGAATGGTCATAAAAGACGTGACAGTTGTGAATCGAACGCAGATGATTGTACGGATCGCAGGTGCACAGAATCTGCGCGAATCGTTCCCAGTCGGCAAGTGTTTTCTGGGGCATTAAATCATACTCGTTGGCAAGCGACCACCAGACATTCCGGTATGCGGCAAAACGCGCCGTCACATAATGCCAGTATAAATCGTCGTGTTCTCTATCCATACGGCTGAAACCCCACCGGTCATACGGATGCATAACAATAAGGTCCGCCTCTATTCCCTCATCGCGCAATTTTTCAATGCACTGCTCAATGTGCCGGAAATATGCCGGTACGAAACGGCTGAAATCCCATTCGTTACCGGGAGCCGAGCCGTTGTACTCCATAAAATTATCCTCCGTCATCTTTGAGGCATCGCATGGAGTACCTTCATAAGGAAACAGCGGCGGATCCCGGAAATTATACGCATAATGTTTCGGAAAAATACAAAAACGGATTTTATTAAACGGACTCTGCTTTAACGTCTGAAGAGTCTGCGCCTGAAGTTCTTCCGGCTGCAGTTCCCAGACGTAACAGGTCGTCCCGACAGGATAGTACTTGCTGCCGTCTTCGTATGCGAAATGATACGTGTTTGCAACGTGCACGGGTCCGTGATTATTCTGCCCCGCTTCGGCAACCTGAAATGTGCCGGTATATTCCGAATCTGAAAACGAACACTTTATGCGGAAATTATATTCCCCCGCAAACGAGGGCATAAAACGGATACGATATATACCGTTCCCGTCGTAAAATCCTTCCGTGTGTTTAACTTCGTGCGTACCGGAAAACGTTCCTTCAATCGTGTAATCCGTGAACGGATTTCCTGCTGTGGTCCCTTTTATTTCGGCTTCGAAGATACACCATTTTTCTACGTTTCCCGTATAGTTCCATTCATTCATAATTATGTCCTCCCCCAATTATACATCACGATTTTACGGCACCGGCCATACCGGATACGAAGTTCTTCCGAAAAAGCAGATAGACTAATTAAGTCCCCATCTTCTTGCATTTCCAACAGCCTCTTTGACAGCCGCTTCTTTATCATCTGGAAGGAGAAACGTTTGAGTATCTGCCGATTTTTCCACAAGCCGGCTGTAATTTTCCAGCGTACCATACAGTTTATGAAGTTGTTCAAAGGAAAACGGAACTATATGTCCGAATAAATAATTAAATTTTTCAGAACCGTATTCTGCAGGCAGATTGCTGTAATTATAATAGGTGCATACAGGTACGTCAATAAAAGGCGAACGTACTCCGCCGCAGGCGTTTCCGAATTCGTCGGTTTTATTATTCAATTCGGCATCGACGGGAATTCTGGAAGCATGCGGCGGAAGAATTCCGTCTCTAACCCAATCCAAAAGAAAGCGCATGACCGCAGCGAATGCAAACTGATATGGGTAATCGTTGGGGTACGGATCTTTAGAAACATATTCCGGAAGCATATGTATTTTCAGTAAATCGGCATCATCGCAATAATAATCAAGCAGAGAATATTTTGTATCGTGTGTAGGGCCGGAAAGTTCATACAATCTGTACAGAAATGTTTTTTCATCGCTATCTTCCTGTTGTACTTCATGACCTCCGAATTTTGCATTTTCTGTTTCTGTTTGAACGGCTATATACGGAACAGGCATGTACGACAATTTGAGGAAAGCCGGGTCTATGTCCTTTCCGTATTCAGCCTGATTCAGCGGTGTTTCAAAACTATGAACACCGCCGGCAGCCAGATAACCGTCAAAAATTTTTTCACTTTGTTTGTGCAGTACGAAATATTTCACATATGTGGCCATATAGCTTACGGACTGCGACCATCCGGTAAGGATTAATTTCCGTCGCTTTCCACAGGAAAATAGCGTCGTATCCGTACGCAGTAGGAGTGCAATATCCGTGAGCATATCCCAGAATAATCCCATTTCACAATTTTCCGGACAGTCATTAAAGACTTTATTATCTGTTCTTTCATATATATTCTTTCTGGCATAAGGAATTTCCCAGGATAATTTATTATACCTGTCTCCATCGAAATCAGTTAAACTTTTCAGAACATTCGGTTTACTTGTAATACCTATATAAACAGCTCCGTTCCGCATCAGTTCCTTTCCGCTTACAATCCATATGCGGTCGATGTCAAAATCCGCGGTGGAATTGAGAATTTCAATAACGATATTTCCGCTTATTTTTGAGTAATCCGACGGACGCCGAATCAGAATACGATTGCAATAAGGAACCGATTGGTACACTATCTTCAAATCGTTAGCTGAATCACCTGTGTACACGTTCGCTGTTCCGTGAATAAAAAATTCGTTCTCCTCATATCCGTTTTCTGTAAAGGCAAGTTTATGTACTGCAGTCGCAAACGGATGGGATTTCTGCGTAGTAATTACCGGTTCGATTTCTGTAATCATTTATTTCTTTCCTCCTGCAACTGTCTCATGCCTTCACAGCGCCGGCGGTCAAACCTTCTATGATGTTTTTCTGCAAGGCGGCATAGAGTATCATCATGGGAACAATTGAATACAAGAAGGCGGCAAACGCCAGATTATAATTGAACGTATAGGCTCCCTTGAAATTGTACTGATATAAGGGGAGCGTCCAGTTATATGCTGATTTATTCAATATTAACAAAGGAAGCAAAAAATCATTCCAGATCCACAATGTATCGAGAATAATCAAAGTTACGGTCATCGGTTTTGCCAGAGGGTACACAATTTTAAAAAATGTCTGAGTCACGGAACACCCCTCAACGAATGCAGCCTCCTCGAGTTCCAACGGAATCGATTTATAATATCCGGTGAAGAGAAACACCCCCATGCCCAACGCAAACGTAATATAAAGCAGAACCATGCCGGCCCTGTTCATCAATCCTAGTTTTGTACAAAGCTGAGTTACCGGAATCATTAATACCTGAAACGGGGTAAAAACGGACAAAATAAAAAGGATAAAAATAAATTTATAATATTTGCTGCGCATCATGTTTCGGGCGATGGAATAAGAAACCATCGGAATCATGACAGCTATAATAGCGATCGAAAATACCGTTATGCCAACAGAATTCCGCACATAATCCCAGAAGTGCTCGTCGCTCATGACCGTAATAAAATTTCCCAAATATAAACGATGAGGAAATGAAAAGAAATTTTCGGTCGACTCCGCTGTCGTTTTGAAAGCGGTAACGAATGTCACGTATATCGGAAAAATAATAATGCCGACGACAAGTATCAGCAGAAACAATATGACAGGATATAGTACTTTGCTTTGTCTCATAATTGACCTACCTCTATTTTTGAGCTGATTTTCATTTGTACAACTGAAATAACACCTATAAGAAGCAGAAGCAAAATCGCATATGCAGAAGCAAAACCCGCTTTACAGTCGGAAAATGCCAGCTGATAAATAAGATACCCTGCAGATTCAGTACATCTCATCGGTCCGCCCTCCGTCATTGCCTGAATATAATCGAAAACAGTAATACCGTTTTTAAGAACCATCACGAATGCAACATTGATCGACGGTATCATAAACGGAATAGTTATATTGGAAAAAATACGCAAGCTGCCGGCGCCGTCAATTTTTGCCGATTCATACAAATCCTTCGGTACGTTTTGAATTCCTGCAAGCAGAATAACAAACGGAATTGCAGTTCCCTGCCAGACGTTTACAAAAAGAACGCCCCACATTGCAGTGTCAGGACTTCCGAGTACGTTCCGCGACAAACTCTCAATATTCAAAAATTTTCCGAGCTGCGGCAGAACGCGGTAAAAAATCTGGTTCCACGTTAATCCGATTGTAACCATGGAAAGAACTGCCGGAAAAAAAATCATTGAACGGAAAAATGTTCTTTGCCGCGGAGAAACTGCATACGTTAAAGCCAGTGTAAGCAGCATCGACAGAACCATGACAGCAATAACAAGAAAAAAAGCGTATTCGCCGGTAAATTTCAGCGACTGCAAAGTTCTTTTTGTCGTAAAAAGCTGAATGAAATTTTTTATACCGACGTATTTATAATTACTCGCTAATCCGTTCCAGTCTGTAAAACTGTAGTTTATTCCAATACCTATCGGTGCGATAAACAGCACTATGTAAAGAAAAACAGGTAGTATTGTCCACGAAAAAAGTACAAAATCCCTTTTTTCGAATTTTCGTCTGCTCTTCATTATTCCTCCTGAAAAAGATGCATCCCTGCACGGCAATCTGTAGTTAAAACAGGACGGCTAAAACGACGCCGTCCTGTTCGTATTTTTAAATATCAGTTGTTATTAAAGGCATCCGCCATATTGGAAGCAAAACTGTCTGTATTTTTTTCATAATACAGCTGCTGGATAACGGCTCCGACCGCCCTCTGCTGTGATGTAAACCAGTTGCAGTCGGGATTGAGAATATATTTTCCCGTCGTCACATAATTTGCATACAAATCGGCGAATTGCGGAGCAACATATGTCACACCTTTTATGCAGGACGGATTCCCTTCACGTTTTGCAAACTGCTCAGCAATTGTTTTTGAAGTCATCCATTTTACAAAGGCTACGGCTTCTTTCTGTACTTTTGAATGAGCGGCAATGCAAAGACTCATATCTCCCGGATATGCACAAGTATTCGTTTCCGCCGCAGTATCGCCGGGAATAGGCATCATCGAAACATTAATTGAAGGATTCGCCGAGGTAATCGATGCCAGGAGCCACGAACCTCCTATCATCATTGCGCCCTTTCCGTTGGCAAAGTTGGCTGTCGCACTGTCCTGATCCGTTCCGAGCGTATCTTCCTGACTGTAACTCACAAGCTGCAGCATTTTCTGTCCCATTATTTTCAGACGTGCGCCGTAGGCCTTCCGTGGGTCGACTGTTTTTCTGCTTGTGTCTGCTTCAAATGAATCATATTGAGCTTTCGGTAACGTCGAAGCAAGAAAAACCTGCAGCTGCCGGTCTGTAATGTCTGTCTGTTTTGCAGAAGTTACAAACGGCGTATATCCTGCTTTCTGAAGAATTTTGCAGTCGTCAATCAACTCGTTCCATGTTGTCGGAGTATGACCGATTCCCGCCTTTACAAACATATCCTTGTTATACCAGATGCCGGAACAATTGAATGAAATTGTTGCAGCATATTCTTTTCCGTTATGTCTCCACTGATTCCGCGCGGAGTCCTGTATATTGTCCATGATTCCCGTAGAAGACAAATCCATAATATACCCGGAATCTACCTGCTCAAAAAAAGTTGAATTCGGCCAGTTGGTAAAAACGTCGGGTGTATCATCGCTCGCCATTCTGGACGATAATACAGTAGCGCTGTCTGAAGATGTATTCAGCTCGATAGAAATATTTGGATTTTCTTTTTCATATTCTGCAATCAAATCTTTCAATATTGCTGAAATTTCGACCTTCCCGTTAAAAAATTCAATAGTTGTTTTTCCCCCAGTCTTCGCACCTTTTGTTGCATCAGACTTTTTCTTTCCCCATGCAAATACAGGCAAAACCATACAGAGTATTGCCAGTATCGCTATACCGCGTTTTTTCATTTTCATACCTCCTGAAATGAAATTATATTTTTTACGAATCGGCTTTCGGATAATTAATCGCCAGCTTCGCAAAAAAATCATTGATTACCAAACGGGCATCAACCTGCGTATATACCCGTATTTTTCTATTTCCCGCAGCCTGCACGTATGTCATGTCTTCATAATTGACAGTAGGTGCTTCCGCCATAAAAAAATTGTCGATCCGCTCGGATTCCTGCAGCAATACAGCAATTGCCGCAGTGTCGCCGAGACCCCAGATTTCTCCGTGAGGCCAATGGGCAATACCGGCACACTTCGTGTTGTATTGAACCATCTGCTCGAAAAGATATTTCCCGATTTTTCCATACGGTTTTACATGAAGTTGAAGCTGCGCAAGAGATACGGATACCTGTTTGTATACATTGATCGGAACCTGCCAGAGCGGTACTTGAGATTTCATAACGACATTCGCCGCAGCGATATCCTGCAGCAGGTTGAATTCAAACCCGCCTGCCGGATACATTCCCCCGCCTATCCAGATTGCTGTCATTCTGGAAGCAATCTCCGGTTTAAGCAGCAGTGCAGATGCAAGATCAGTGATTGCACCCTGAAAAACACAGAACAGCGGATGAGGATCATCTCTCATCGCTTCGCCGATTATCATCCGGGCTCCGTCTGATAAAACAGGAGTTTCTTCGTTCTGAAGCGGATATTCGGATCCTTTACAGACAGGATAACAGCCCGACAGACCCATCAAATCGAGTACTCTGTCTATTTCCCGGACACTTGCATCCGCTGTGTGTCCGTCGCCGTATTCCTGCGGATTTTTATTGAAATGACCGCCGATAATACCCTTGACGATAAATTTAGGCGTCATCAGATTCTGTACTACGGCAAACTGATCGTCTGCCTCATTTTTGCAGTCCGTGTGAATAAGCATTCTGAACTGCTTCTGTTCGGGAACAGTAAATTCATAATTCCATTCTTTCATTTTGTTCGTTTAAAACCTGCTTCGTAATTACGTCTCTCCATTTTTATACCTGTACAATTTTCCGATAAAAAAAGTATATGTCTCATTTTTGAATCTGTCAAATTTTTTATAAAGAAATTTGTAAATTATTTAGTCATAATTTAAATAATTTACTATAAGAATACACAAATTTTGAGGTTTTTCCCGTTTTTTTGCTTGCTGTAGTCACATTTTTTATTGACAAATAAAAACTATGTGGTATTCTATGTTCAATATTTATAAATATTATTTAGTAAATATTGAACAATCTCATGAAAAAAAACAGTTTTGGGGGATATCAATGACGGGTATAAAATTGGGGTTTGCTCCGACCAGACGGAGTATTTTCAGCGCCGGAGACGCGTTGAAATACAGAAACCGTACCGCAGACAGGTTGAAGGAACAGGGTATTGATTTTGTCGATATAACGGACGTAAACGGCGAAGGGCTGCTCTACGACGACCCCGGTCTTGAAAAAATTACGGAAAAATTCAAACGGGAGAAAGTCGACGGTCTGTTTATTCCGCACTGTAATTTCGGTACCGAATACGAATGCGCACGGCTTGCAAAGGCATTGAACGTTCCCGTGCTTCTCTGGGGACCGCTCGATGAACGCCCCGACGAAAACGGTGTGCGGCTCCGCGACACGCAGTGCGGTCTGTTCGCAACGGGAAAAGTACTCCGCCGGTTCAACGTTCCCTTTACCTATATGACGAACTGCAGGCTCTCCGATCCGGTGTTTGAACGGGGACTTCGCGATTTTCTCGCCGTCTGCAACGTCGTTAAAACGTTCCGGCACACGCGCATACTTCAGATTGCTCCGCGTCCGTTCGATTTCTGGTCGACGATGTGCAACGAAGGCGAACTGCTCGAAAAATTCAACATACAGCTTTCCCCCATTCCCATGACGGAACTGACGGAAACGGTGAAGGCCGTAAAAAAAGAAGGAACTGAAGTCGCGGGCGTAATCAGCCATATACGGGAAATATTCACCGTTAAAATCACCGACGAACAGGTTGAAAACGTAGCTGCGCTCAAAGTGGCAATGGAGCATCTTGTAAAAAAATACGGCTGCAATGCGGCTGCAATCCAGTGCTGGAACGCGCTGCAGACGGAACTCGGTATTATGCCGTGTGCTGCCAATTCGCTTATGAACGAGGAAGGTATTCCCGTCGTCTGCGAAACCGACATCCACGGAGCGATTACGGCGCTGCTGGCGGAAGCTGCCGGAATGGGAACCGACCGGTCATTTTTCGCGGACTGGACAATCAGACATCCCGACATACAAAACGGAGAACTGCTGCAGCACTGCGGACCGTGGCCCGTTTCGGTCGCAGGGGAAAAACCCGTACTCACCTATCCGCTTGCGTTCAACAATCCGGGAGCACTTACGGCGGAAGCGAAACACGGCCCCGTGTCGCTCTGCAGATTCGACGGCGACAACGGAGAATATCAGCTCCTTCTCGGACACGCAAAGGGTGTCGACGGACCTAAGTGCATGGGCACGTATCTCTGGATAGAAGTTGAGAATATAAAGCGCCTCGAAGCGAAAATAGTCTACGGTCCGTACATTCATCACTGTGTGGGAATTCACAAAGATATCGTTCCCGTCCTGTACGAAGCGTGCAGATACATCGGCGTAAAACCGGATTTTTACGATCCGGAGGAAGAAGAGCAGGTGCAGGCATATCTGCGCGGAGAATGAAACGAAAACTCCGATCAGCGCTGTTCCCGGCGCGCAAATCCCGCTTTATTTTTTACAGGAGGTTCACATGAACTTACAGGAACTTGAACTGAAGGCGAACGAAATACGAAAATCACTGCTGCAGACAATATACGACGGCGGCACAGGACATACGGGCGGAGCTCTTTCGTCGGCTGATATCCTTACCGCTTTGTACTATCACACGCTGCATGTCGATCCGGCGAATCCGGATGCGGCCGACAGGGACCGTTTTATTCTGAGCAAAGGTCACTGCGTGGAAGGATATTATGCAATACTGGCCGACAAAGGTTTTATCCCTAAAGAAGAACTGCATACGTACTGCCGGTACGGAACGCGGCTTATCGGCCATCCGAACAACGAAATACCGGGTATCGAAGTCAAAACGGGAGCGCTCGGCCACGGGCTGCCGGTCGGAACAGGAATGGCAATCGGTCTGAAAAAAAACAATTCGAACGGACGCGTCTTTGTTCTTATGGGAGACGGTGAACAGGAAGAAGGGTCCGTCTGGGAAGCTGCGATGGCCGGGTCTCACTACAAACTCGACAACCTCACGGGAATCGTGGACCGGAATCATCTTCAGATAAGCGGAACAACGGAAGAGGTAATCGGGCTTGAACCGTTCGCGGACAGATGGCGTGCGTTCGGCTGGGCGGTCAGGGAAATCGACGGAAACGACATGGAACAGCTCGTCGCGGCGTTCGACGCGCTTCCTCTGGAAAAAGGGAAACCGTCGCTTATTATCGCGCATACGGTAAAAGGCAGAGGCGTAAAGGAAATGGAAAACAGAAAGGAATGGCATCACGGCGTTCCCGACGCGGCGCTTCTGCAAAGCGCGTTTGCACAGCTCGACGAGCAGGCTGCAAACATTATTAAAGAAGGAGTCTCATTATGACGGAACCGAAATCGTGCAGGGAAGCAATGACGGACACGCTGCTCGAGCTTGCGCAGAACAACAGGGATATTATCGCGGTAACGTCGGATGCGCGCGGTTCGTGTTCTCTAGGAAAATACAGCAGCGCGCTTCCCGGGCAGTTTGTCGAGTGCGGAATCGCGGAACAGGATGAAATCGGTATTGCCGCAGGGCTCGCCGCAGTCGGAAAACATCCGTACGTGTTCGCGCCGGCGTGTTTTTTAAGCGCCCGCAGCCTTGAGCAGATAAAAGTCGACGTTGCGTATTCGCATCAGAACGTAAAAATATTCGGCGTGAGCGGCGGCATCAGTTACGGTGCGCTCGGCGCATCCCATCACAGCACACACGACATTGCCGTAATGCGTACATTCCCCGACCTTGCGGTCATTCTCCCGTGCGACGCAGTGCAGACCGAAGCGATGCTCCGGGCAGTTGAAAAACGGAACGGCGCCGTCTATATCCGTACCGGCAGAGCAAAAGTGCCTGCCGTCTACGATAAAGAAAACGGCGTCGAATGCAGTCCGTTTATTTTCGGCAGGGCGAATACAATCAGAGAAGGAAACGATTTGACCATCATTGCCTGCGGTGAACTCGTGTACAAAGCGATGCTCGCTGCCGACAAACTGAAGGAAGAAAACATACGCGCGCGCGTTCTCGACATGCATACGCTCAAACCGCTCGATACGGAAGCAGTCGTCAAAGCCGCGGAGGAAACAGGTGCAATCATAACAGTCGAAGAACACAGCGTAAACGGCGGGCTGGGAGCAGCGGTGTCGCAGACAGTATGCGAAAACTGTCCTGTTCCCGTTCATTCTCTCGCATTGCCGGACGAATATATCGTTGCAGGCGATTCGGGCGACGTTTTCAGACACTACGGGCTCGATACCGACGGCATAGTCAGGGCTGCGGAAAAATTCATCAGCGAAAAAAAGGCGTAGCACATGCCGTACATTATTTCGATAGATCAAAGCACGTCGTGCACAAAAGCGTTACTGTTCGACAGTTCGGGAAATCTTGCGGGCCGTACCGATCTGCCGCACCGGCAGCTTGTGGACGGCAGAGGATGGGTCGAGCACGACCCTGAAGAAATATACGGCAACCTTATAAAATCGGTCCGTATGCTGCTCGAAAAGACAGGCATATCAGGCAGTGAGATTGCCGGCGCGGCGCTGTCCAATCAGCGGGAAACGTCCGTGGCATGGCACCGCGGCACGGGAAAGCCCGTCTATAACGCGATCGTCTGGCAGTGCGGCCGCGGTGCCGCCATCTGCAGCAGGATAAAGCAATCGAATCCGGGGAATGCCGAATTTATTAAAAGCCGCACGGGGCTCAATCTTTCCCCCTATTTTTCCGCGGCGAAACTTGCGTGGATTCTGGAAAACGTACCGGAAGCGAAACGGCTTGCATTGCAGGGGAACCTCGTGTGCTCTACAATGGACAGCTGGCTCGTGTACCGGCTCACGAAGGGACACGCCGTAAAAACCGATTATTCAAACGCGAGCCGGACGCAGCTTTTTAATATTTATGCGCTTAAATGGGACGACGACATCTGCGGTATGTTCGGCATTCCTCCGGCTGCACTGCCCGAAGTCTGCCCGTCGGACAGTCTGTTCGGGTCGACCGACTTTGACGGCGTTCTGGACAATCCCGTTCCGCTGCACGGCGTTCTCGGCGATTCCCAGGGAGCGTTGTTCGCACAGGGCTGCCTTACGGGCGGCATGGTAAAGGCAACGTACGGAACAGGCTCGTCCGTCATGATGAATACCGGCAACAATCCTGTTGCCTGCAAAGGACTTGTCACGTCTCTCGCATGGGGAATGGGAAAAGACATTTCATATGTGCTGGAGGGAAACATAAATTATACGGGTGCGACAATCGAATGGCTCAAAAACGACCTGCAGCTTATCGGTTCCGCAGCAGAAACAGAACCGATTTCACAACGCGCGGCGGCCGTTCCGGGATTATATCTCGTACCTGCTTTTTCAGGACTTGGTGCGCCGTACTGGAACGAAAACGCGCGGACTGTCATCTGCGGCATAGACAGGACGACGGGAAAAGCGGAAATAGTGCGCGCGGCGGAAGAATCAATCGCGTATCAGATAGCGGATATCGTTCTGCTCATGAAGGAACAGACAGGATTTTCACTGAGCACTCTGCGCGTCGACGGAGGACCGACAAGGGACGCCTTTCTTATGCAGTTTCAGGCCGACATCGTGCGTGCCGGCGTCCGGGTTGCCGCAGTGGAGGAGCTTTCGGGTATGGGCCCCGCAGTCGCCGCGGGTTCCGCGCTTGGAGTATACGACACGGACAGCATTCTTAACAAACCGCCGAAAAAAGAATTCGCTCCGAAGATGACGGAACAGCAGCGGATAAAACTGTACGCCGGCTGGAAGCGGGCGGTTAATTTTGCATTGACATATTAAAAGACATTAAGTAAAAATAGTTATATAATTGTAAACAACAGGAATAAAAATGAATGTAACTGGCAAGGATCTTGCAAAATTGCTCGGCGTTTCGCCATCGACAATCTCCATGGTACTGAATAATAAGCCGGGAATCAGTGCGGAAAAACGGAACGAAATTATAGCGAAGATAAAGGAATTAAAGTACGATTTTCTCCTCAAATCCGAGCCGGAGCAGAAAGTTTCAACGAGCATCGCCTTCGTCATTTTCAAGCGGGAAGGCGCCATTCTCGGAGAATCCCCGTTTATCTCACTGCTCGTCGAACCGGTAAGCATGCAGCTGCAGAAATACGGCTACAATATGATAGTCGTTTACGTGGAAAAAGATTCCGCCGTTACGAAAATACACGAACTTATCGAAAGCGGTTGTTCCGGTTTCATTCTTGATGCGGTGGAGATGCAGGAAGACGATATCGTCCTGTTTGAAAGCTGCAGCATACCGTACGTCATATTTAATAATAATTTTATCGACAGGGATACCGATACGGTCTGCATACACAACCAGCAGGGAGTGTATAAAGCTCTCTCATATCTCGTCGGAATGGGACACAAACATTTCGGATATATACGGAGCGGAAGTCCAATCAGAAGCTTCGACGAACGTCTTGAAGCGCTGCGTAACTTCAGTCAGAAATTAAGTCTGAAATTCGACGACAGGGACATCTTCACGCTGCCGTATTCCCAGGTCGGTGCATACGATGAAATGGGAAAAAAAATCGACAGGCTGAAAAGCGAAGGCAGGGATATGCCGACAGCGTACTTTGCAGACAACGATATAATCTGCTACCCCGCCATGAGGGCCTTTCAGGAAAAGGGATTTTCCATTCCTGAAGACATATCGGTAATCGGTTTTGACGACCGCCCGCTCTGCGTAACTTCAAAACCGCAGATAACGACGCTGCGTATACCGCGGTACACGTTCGGCGCTTCCGCCGTCGATTTACTTGTCAGACGGATACAAAATCCCGATTTAAAACCGGTTACTGTGCAGATTACCGTCGAACTCATACTTCGCGGCAGTACCGGGCCGGTAAAAAAGACAGTGTAATCCGCCGGCGTCTGATAATCACCGTTCTGCAATCCGGCCGGTGTCGCGGTACTGCTGGGGCGTCATCCCGGTAATCTTCTTGAACTGCCGGAAAAAATACGGCGAGTCGAAATATCCGACGGCTTCGGCGATTGCCGACATCGTTTCGTCGGTTACGAGCAGAAGCGTTTTCGCTGCAAAAATCCGTTCGCCGTTTATGAACGAAACGAGAGACTGTCCTGTCTTCCGGTGAAACAGGTAGGATAGATAATCGGGATTCAGATGAAGTTCGTCCGCAATCAGCGTCCGGTTAAGATCGCTGTCCGTCAGATGTTTCCTGACAATGCGTCTGACCGACTCCAGAAGCGAAGAAGAATCGGCATCGGCGGTAAGGATATCATTTACCTCGGCGAGAATCATTTCCGTCCACCACAAAAAACTATCCGCAGACGAAATCGCTTTTGTCAGCGTCTCGTGACCGGCTATCTTCGGAAACAGCGTCTTTGCGTCGATGCCCTTTTTTGACAGTGCCGAAAAAACTGTCTGAATTATTCCGTAATACAAAGTAATCAGATTGTCGGAAGAATACAGAATGCTGCCCTTTTTCAGAAACGACCGGACGTCGGAAAGGATTCTGTCGGTCCGGTACTGAAGCAACCATTCGCACCACTGTGTAACCGGAACATCCGGCAGCGGAGAAAGAGCTTTCTGCAGATTCTCACTGTTCACCGTGCGCATCGGTATAACGCTGTTTTCCGCCGCAAGCACGCTTTCCCCGAAAGTTTTCAGCTCCTGCAGACATTGGAAACTTTCCGGCAGAAAACACGGTTCGGACACGAAAATGGTGCACGAATACGGAAAATTACCGGCAGCGGCAAGAACTTTTTTACAGTCGTCGACAAGCTGTTCATACACAGAATGTTCCGCATAAAGCACCGGAATGACATACCTGTTTTCCTCCAGCTTGACGAAGGCAGAAACAGCCCCTGCCGGATCCGTTTCAAAAAGATTCCCGACGGCGGTGAAAAATTCTTCCCGCCTTGAATCCGGTTCTCCCGTACCGGAATTTATTTTGCAGTACAGAAAACAAAAACGCTGTTCCATCCATCCGGACGGCAGCTGAATTTCTTTCAAAACCGCCGAAACTTCCTCCCGGCTGAACGGCACATCCGACGTACAAAGACGAAACCAGAAAGATTCCGTCCGCTTCTTCACAACGCGGACAGCCTCGGACAGTTTTTCCGCAAGGACTGCCGGACGTACCGGCTTTAAAAGATAGTCGAGGCACTGCAGTTTGATCGCCGTATATGCGTAATCGAAATTCTGATGCCCCGTAAGGAAAAGCACAACGGGGGCATATCCGCTGTCGTACACCCATCTGACAAGGTCTATGCCGGAACCTTTCGGCATTTCAATGTCCGTGAGCAGAATAGCCACGTCGTGTTCCTCAAACACTTTCTGCGCCTGCTTCATGCTGTACGCGCCGAAAACTTCGGAGATGCCGAGCTTTTTACAGTCAATGACATTGCGGATTCCCTGTACGATATAATATTCATCGTCGACAATAAGTATGTTCATCTAGGAATCCTTTCCCGGAAGTGCAGGCGGTTCGAACGGTGTGTACGGAACTATAATGTCGATACGGGCTCCCCACCCCGGCTCGTTCGAAAGATTTATGGACGCTTTTCCGTCGTATGCAAGTTCAAGCCGCTTCAGCGTGTTGTACAATCCCACGTGCCCGGAGTCAGCGGACGTTTCGTTTTTCGTTCCGCTCTTAATCTGCTGAAACAGCTCGATGGATCCGGCGGAAAAACCGTCGCCGGAATCGAGATGCATGAGGTGAACAAACCGCGCATCTCCGCTGTACACCATGGCCGCGGTTATTCTGATTCTGAGCGCTTCCCCCGCGATGAGATTGTATTTGAGCGTGTTCTCAGTAAGCATAAGCAGCATCAGCGGAAAAACCTTCGCATCCTTTACGGCAGGATCGATTTCTTCCGTATATTCCAAACTTCCGGGCGTACGAAGCTGTGCAAGCGCGATGTAATTTTCGATGTAGTGAAGTTCTTCCGACAGGGAAACGTACGTTCTCCCGGACAGTGTGTACCGCAGATGATTCGTAAGGCATGAAACCATATTCTGTATCACCGCTTCGTTTTCCGTGTTCACCGCAAGAGCGCTGATTGTAGTAAGGCAGTTAATAAGAAAATGCGGCGCCAGCTGCGATTTCAAATACTGAAGTTCGAATTCCGATTTTGCAATCCGCTCTTCATATACCCGTATCTGCAGCTTCTGAATTTCGTCTATCATTTCGTTGAACGTATCGTACACTTCCATGATTTCCGTATACCGCACATTTTCCGTCGGAATGCGCACGTCGAAAGCGCCCGCGTGCAGCGTTTCCGCAACCGCGCGGAGGCGCATCAGCGGAACCGTCCAGAGTCTGTTCAGCATGTAAATAATAAACGGCGTCAGAACGACTATTGTAAGCGTCAGAACGATTACCAGCGCGCCGACGCTCAACAGCTGTCTGTCGATGTCCGCAAGCGGAATAAACGCCAGCAGCCAGCAGTCGCCGAAATCCATCCGCTCGGCTGCCGAAACATATTTTACTCCGTCGTTCCGTCTGAGTACGGAATATTTTTTCCCGATTGCCTGCGGATCATACTTTTCCGTCACGTTTCCGTTTCTGACAAGCGGCTTTCCCCCGCTGTCGGTGAAAAAAATATCCGCTTTGTAACCGGAAATACTTTTAAAAGGAGACGTGAGATTTTCCGCGTCGGCCCACGCACCGATATAGGAATTACCGGTACGGATAATGCGGATAAAATGGTACCCTGAATCGACTTTCCGTACGAACCACGACTTCGTGTTGATTTCCGAAAGCGTGCCGTTGTTCTGCGCTCCCTTGAGCATGCTCCGAATATAATACGCCGAAGAATAATCGCCGACGCTTCCGTATTTCGTCACAAAATATCCGGAAGAAGCCGAATAAACGAACAAACCGTTTATTTCGGAAAAAGAAGGCAGGGAATTCGTCAGAAGCGTCTTGACGTGAATCAGCTCCGTATACGTATCGTCGTCCCCGCTGTTTCCGAGCAGCGAAATATCGACGTTGTTACCGTTCACTTCAAAAAGATAGATTTCAAGCGCCCTGAGCTGTTCGTTCAACTGTCTGTTGTACACTCCGAGCGTGTCCTTAACGGCTTTGTAAATGTCGCGGCGGAGAACCGACGTAAAATAAACGCCGATTCCCGCAATAACAATCAGAAAACAGCTGAATATCATACAGAGAATAAAAAGCAGCCGCTTTTTAAGCGAATACATCCGGAGGCACGTTTTGTGTATAGTCCGCATTCCCGTAGTATACACCTCCATGCCGGGGCGCGCACGGCCCGTTTATCTGCAGACAATATCAAGCGCCGCGACACCGTACGCAGGAATCTGTATTTCCGGAAAATCGGAAAGTCCGATTTTCTCCGGGACAAGTTCCGACGCTTTGTGCAGTTTTTCCACGTCGGCCGGCTTCAGGTATTCGGGACTTCCCGCCTGTTTCCAAACAGCCGCCGCGTTCGCGTGCGCGTCGTCGATTCTGTACAGCGTAAGAGATTTTTTACCGGGAACGGAGGAAATATCAATGCGCACGTTTTCCGTACCTATCGGTGCGTCCGGAATATTGTGATTGTATATGATTATGCGGTATCCCGATTCCGTTTCGGCTGCAAGCGCTTCGACAGTACCTCCGCTCCGGTCTGAGGAAACACCGATCCGTTTCGTTCCCAGTCCGTGAAACAGCTGGAACAGTCTGTATGCGGGTTTTGCAATTCCCGCGTACGACTGCAAGCCGAAACCTCCGTGGAATGCGCCCGGAATCTGGGACCCTTCCTCAAAAATATCAGTAAACGTCCAGTACGAATATCCCTGAACGAGACCGTCGTTGTCCGCAAGCGTCTTGGCAATCATCGCAGATGCATAACTTTCATCGTGCTTACTGTCGCGGGTCATCGCGGACGTGTTCCACTCGGTGTATATGAGCGGGAGGTTTCCCGCTTCTTCACGCGCTTTTTCGGTCATCTTCCGCAGAACGCCGCGTTCGTACGATCCGAGCGTTCCCCCGATTTTTTTGAAAAATTCCTCCACCGATATTCCGCCGTTCCGCCAGAGCGGATCGTCGGTCGGATAGTGATGGGTTGAAATAAAATCAAGCGGCACATTTTCTTCCCTGCAGTGGCGTATCATATCGGGTATCCACGAATTACACGAAGTTGCAGGGCCGCCGACTCTGAACCGGCTGTCGACCGACTTTACGGCCCGCGCAGCGTAATCGTATAATTTGAAATACTCGTCCTGCGTGCCGGTAAAAAAATATGAAAGATTCGGCTCGTTCCACACTTCAAAATACCACGTCCGTACTTCATCGTATCCGTACCGCTCCGCAGCATGTTCCGCAAGCAGTCCGACAAGTTTGCCCCACTCGCCGTAATCCGCAGGCGGCGTCACGTTTCCCTTGTAGTGAAAACACGTCGTCGTGCCGCCCGCAAGAACAGTGGGCATGAATCCGAGTTCGATAAACGGCTTCATTCCGATGCTGAGCAGAAAGTCGAAAATGGAATCCATATTCACAAAATTGTATATGATGCCCGTCTGCTTTCCGGCCGCGTCCCGGTCCGCAACGCAGATACACATGTCGTCGTCAAGCAGCCCGTGAAACCGCACGTATTTGAACCCGAGTTCGTCGTGCGCTCTTTTCAGCTGCTTCCGGTAATCCTCGCGGAGCGCCGTATACGCGTGGCAGCTTCCCGTACACAATTCCCAGTAATGGGGAAAATCAGTCCGTACGTCAGTATTCAAAGTAAAATCAGTCATAGTTACTCCTAATAAAAAATCACAATATGGTAATCTGCTGTTTTTTTCTACCGGCCAGCCAGTGCAGGATATCGACACCGTTGTCAAAACACTCGTTGTTCAGCATATAAATCCAGGACCAGTGTCCCTGGTACTCATAAGGGCTTCCGTCAGGATTACGATACCGGCCGGATGTGTCGACGACTTTTCCGAAATATGATTCGTGTATATCGCCGGCGCCTGCCGCCCTGAGTCTCTTAACCGTCGGAATCATGTACGACTCAGGAGCTACAACGGTATCCGTTCCGGCCGCAGTGAACCAGATATGTTCCTTCGAAAGCTGCGCTATCTGTTTGTCGGAAATCCACGAATCGGGATATGCTTCGCAGACAGGAAACGCTGCGGCAAAAAAACCGGGATAGTTCAGAAGCATATTTATTGTCATGTATCCGCCGTTCGAAGCACCTCCGATATATATGCGGTTCGTATCAATATCGGGATGTCCGGCGATGAACATATCGATAATAAGTTTCACTGTTCCGGTATACATGGAAGATTTTGTCCGCTCCGTTGCGTCCGAAACATCATACGGAATGCCGCCTGTTGTCATCCAGACTCTGGGCGTCTGAGGTGCGAGCACATAGGCATTCCCGCCGAATATACGCTGAGTTTCAGCAGAAGCAAACATCGCAGCCCGGTTCGCCATAAGGGGGATGGACGGATCCGTTCCTCCTTCGCCCGCACCGTGCAGCCAGATTATGAGCGGCGTTCTGCCTGTTCCGTGAGGTTCAAAACATGCACACGAAAGCGTACTGCCCCCGTCCGTTATCTTTTTGAATGTAAACCCTTCAAGTGCGGGACAAACTGCAGCCCTGCATTTTTCGACAGGTTTTGAAAACAGTGGACTTTCTATTTTAAATTCATACGGGCTTTTCCACGTATTGAATCCTGTCTCCGGATTATACTGAAAAAGATTACTGTCCGTGTCTGCCGGACCGGAAGAAAGTTCAAGCGTAAGAAATCCGTCGGACATATATGCCGCAGTTATTGTGCGCTGAACAGGCTCCGTTATACAGCTCTTTAGCGTTACTTTAAAAACGTCTTCGCTTATTCTTCCGGGAGCCGCCACGTCTGCAGCCGGAATTATAAGTTTTGTAACTGCGGCACCCCAATCCTTTCCCTCGATTATTCCGGCATAAGTTCCTCTCTCCGGAACTGAATTCTCAACGTCGGAGAGCCGCGTACAGAAAACCGAATGTCCGTTTCCGTCCGCCATAACCGGCCCTGCACAAATACTGCTTTCCGTCATACCGCCTCCTCTAAAAACTCCGCGTTGGGAGTGCGTCCTCCTCTGCCTGTCAGCCTTTTATTCCCCCGAGCGTAATTCCCTTAACAAAATTGTTCTGTATGAACGGATAAATCACTACAACAGGCAGAATTCCGAGCACTGCCATGGCCATACGAACCGATACGGCGGGAATTGTCGCAAGTCCCGCATTCGCGTTTGCAATAACGGTTGCGTTTTGTGAAAGATACTGAATGTTCTGAATCATCCGGTTCAGGAGATTCTGAATGGAATACAAATCAGTACGCTTCGTCAGATAAATATATCCGTTCATCCAGTCGTTCCAGTATGCAATGCCGGAAAAAATACCGATAGTCGCGATAATCGGCTTTGCAAGCGGCACCGCAATCTGGAAAAACGTCCTGAATTCTCCCGAACCGTCTATATATGCGGCCTCAAGAATCTCGCCCGGAACGTTCGTTACGAAATACGATTTCATAAGCAGCACGTTGAATCCGTTCATAAGCAGATTGGGAAAGAGCAGTCCCCAGAACGTATTCTTTACGTGGAAAATCCGTGTGTACACCATATAGGTCGGAACGAGTCCTCCGTTGAACAGCAGTGTAAAAAATACCAGAAACACGAGAATGCCTTTTCCCGGCAGATCCTTTTTTGAAATCACGTATGCGAGCGACGTCGTAACGGCGAGCGAAAGCGCGGTCCCGGCAATCGTCAGAAGAAATGAAATACCGTATGCGTGCACGACAGAATTTCCCGAATTGAAAACATAGTGATACGCATACGTGCTCCATTTTTCCGGAAAAAAAGCGTATCCGTTCCGTATGAGCGTATCGTTGTCGGTAAACGACGATATGACAATCAGGATAATCGGGATAACGGCGCAGAGTGCGCAGAACAGTATGATAATGTGTCCGATTGTAAGAAAGATTCCTTCTCCCTGTGATTTTTTCATATACACTTCCTTATTAAAACAGCGCGCTTTCCCTGTCGATTTTCCGTATCAGCATGTTCGCGGAAAACACAAGTATAAAACCCACGACGGACTGATACACGCCGGCAGCAGCCGACATCGTAATATCCCCGAGTTCGAGCAGCCCCCGGTACACGTACGTGTCGATTGTGTTCGTAACGGAATACAGCGCGCCCGAATTCTGCGGCACCTGATAAAACAGACCGAAATCGGAATAGAATATACGTCCGACCGCAAGCAGAACGAGCATGATGATAGTCGGACGCAGCATCGGCAGCGTAATCCCCGTAATCTGCTGCCACTTTGAGGCTCCGTCGATTTCGGCCGCCTCATAGTACGCCCTGTCGAATCCGATGATTGTCGCAAGATAGATGATGCAGGTATACCCTGCGTTCTTCCACGTGTTTACGAATATGAGTATAAACGGCCAGTATTTTTTTTCCGTGTACCACGACACCGGCTGTATGTTGAGCGCCTTCAGAATAGTATTGTTCAAAAAACCGTTTTCAGTCGATAGAAACGCGAACACGAGATAGCTTACTATGACCGAAGAAATAAGGTACGGAAGCAGTATGGCCGACTGATAGAATTTTTTTATTCCGAGGTTCATTTCGGATAGAATAATTGCTATGGCAAGCGAACATACCGTCCCGATAACGATGAACGCGCAGTTGTACAGAATCGTGTTTCTCGTAATGACGAACGCGTCCTGCGTTGAAAAAAGATATTTGAAATTCGAAAGACCTGCCCATGCGGAACCGAAGATACCGCGAAGCGCATTGTATTTTTTAAATGCGAGAACCATTCCCGGCATCGGCATATAATTATTAATAAAAAGATATGCCAGACCGGGAAGCGCAATGATATACAAAGGCAGATATTTTCTGAACCGCAGTTCACGCCGTCTTTTTTCTGCCGTTTTATTCGCTCTAGTCATTACCATAATTTATGTTCCTGTTTGAATTTTACGACTGCGCTTTTACTTACCAGTTCCCGCCCATGCGGCGAGCGCTTTCTTTTTCGCGTCGATATATTTTTCAAGCCCGGCCGCCTTCATCTTCGATACCATGACCGGGATTCCCGTATCAGGGTTGGTAAATCCGTACATAAGCTGGAACGCATATTCCTTGTACACGTTCGTAAGCGCGGTATATTCGTTCGCGACATTCGTATTATCGAACGCAAATCCCATCGCTTTCGAAACTTCCGCATTATTGTTGAATTTCGCCATGCGCTCCCAGATATCGAGGTCATCGCCTTCCCATACATACGCAATAAACTGATTCGGTAATTCCCAGTTTACGTTGTTGTAGTACCCGGAATTCTGCGCGTTTATGCCGTCGTAGAACGTAATGTGACCGTCGGCCGTCTTCCTGTATTCCTTGCCTTCCTCTCCCCAGCACAAAAGATTAGAAAGAACGGGGTCCGTATAAGCAGCGTTCAGAAACTGCATGGCGGCAACGGGATCCGCCGTCGTCGAATTGATGCACCACGGCATCGACGACGGAGAAGACGACTTCATAAAATCAGGACCTGTCTGGAAAATAATTACGGGACGTCCGCACAGATTCGATTCCTGCTGTTTTATTCCCGGTTTCGTCGCAGTCGCGTACGACATGGCGCTTCCCGCTTTCACCTGGAGTGTCGACGCGGTGTCGTCGGTGAGGGCGTCTTTTGAAATATACCCTTTCTGATTCCACGAATACATCAGTGCGCAGTAATCACGGAACATTTTGCTCGACCACAAATCTCCTACTTCCAGACTGTGCTCAGGGTCAAGCAGAACGCCGTAATTGTCTCCGCCTATTCCGTCGTATACAAGCCCCTGCCCAAGTGATGCTTCCTGAGGAGAGAACACATATTTATCAGGATATTTCGCATGGAGCTTTGCAAAAATGGAAGTGATAGTGTCCATGCCGGTATAAATAATTTCGCTGCTGTCCGCAGTATACATTGAATTGTAGTCATATCCGATTCCGTCGAGATATTCTTTGCCGATTGCAATACCGAATGCACCGATTGCCATATCGCGCGACTGCGGAAGACCGTATAGTTTACCGCCGATACGGCATGCGTCGGTAAGCGTCTTCCCCATCGTATCAAGAATACCTTTCCCGTATGTCTGTATCAGGTTATCCCCTTCGAGATCGAGACAGAAACCTTTGTTCACGCTCGGCGTATATCCGACGCTGATTGCATTGAAAATATCAGCCTGCTCGCCGGAAGAAAGCATGAGCGTCATTCCCTGCGAATACGACGCCGCGTCGAGGATTTCAAGTTCGACGTCGAGTCCCAGTTTTTCTTCCGTATAGGCGCTGATTGTTTTGTTAATCCGAGCAATTCCTTTCGGAGCTCCCGCCCAGTTCATGAAGCACATGACGACTTTCGGATATTTTCCCGTCTTTTTTGCTTCGGCCTTTCTCTTTGCAATAGCCTGATCGGCGGAAGAAAGAGACGAATCGGAAGACGCGGACGAATCCGCTGCTCCGCCGTTTTTTCCGGAACATCCGGCAAACCCCGCAAGGGCCAGAACGATACATCCCAGAATACATACACTTCTTCTCATAAAAATCTCCTATAACTGATATTCCCCGCAGGCAGCAGCAGGAGGTATATACGCATACTGCCGGCGGGCGTGTTCCATTCAACACTTCAGCGTAAGTATATAATCGTTCTGCAGGAATACAGTCGTTGTTTCTTTGACTTTACTGTATTTTTCTTAGATGCCGCTGATGACTGGGCAAAAAACGGAAATCCCGGTATAGTTCCCGTATGAGCAGCATGTCATCAGTCCCTGTTCCGGGAATTGTCGGAGGACTCGGGCCCGCGTCGACTGTCGATTATTACAACGGCATCATCACTGAATACCGCAAAGCCGTACAGCAGGACGTCTATCCGCGGATCGTCATAAACAGCGTAAACATGACCGACATCACCGCAGACGTTGCGGCAAAATCATACGGCAGTCTTACCGCAAAGCTGGAAACGGCCGTTCAGCAGCTCAAAAACGCAGGCGCCGATTTTGCGCTTATCGCGTCGAACACACCGCACGTGGTTTTCGACGAACTCGAAAAGGTGTCGCCGCTGCCGCTTATCAGCATTGTCGATGCGACCGTTTCACACACCGTTGCCCGGGGCTGGAAGAGAGTTCTGTTCACCGGCACGCTTTTTACCATGAACAACACGTTCTATCCTGAAAAATTCGCAAAGGCCGGAATCGATTGCGTTATGCCCGCGCCGGAAGACAGGGAAAGAATCCACCATATTATTTTCCCGGACCTCGAAGCGGGCATCGTGACGCCGGAAATGAAAGCGCGGTTCTATGAAATCTGCAATCCGATTATTAATTCCGCGGCAGACGCAGGTAAGCCGGTCGACGCCGTGGTGCTCGGCTGCACGGAGCTTCCGCTTCTCATTCACGATGGCGACATACCGCTGCCGCTCGTCAACACGGCCGCGGTACACATCAGCGCTGTCGTAAAGCGCATGCGCTGTCAATAAACTGCCGCATGCGTCCGTCGATATATTTATCCCTGTGATATACGAGGCGGAACGTGCGTACGCCTGAGTTCCTCACGTTTTCGTCGGCCGGCGTCGTATCGGAGAGAGTTCCGGCGGCGAGTTCCTCCCGAATAAGACTGCGCGAAATAATCGTGGTGCCCTGACCCGCCTTCACGAGCGCACAGATTGTCTGCGTGTTCGCTGTTTCCCACACGACCGGCTGCTGCTTCGTTTTTCGCGTCCACGCGTTCAGCATGACGTCGGAAAGTTCCCGCGTGCCCGAACCTTTTTCGCGAAGAATGAACACAGGATTGTCGTCGGCAGCGTAGTCCGGCGACGCGGCGAACACGAGCTCGTCCTGCATGAGCGGCACCTGCACAATATCCGGCGATTCAATAGTGCCCTCGACAACGGCAACGTCGAGCCGGCTTTCCAGTATCATGCGTTCTATGTCGCGCGTGTTGCACACCGAGACTTCCGGCCTGATTTCCGGATTACTCCGCAGCAGTTCCGGCAGCAGCACGGTGCCCGTCGTAAAAGACGCGCCTATCCGCAGCGGCGCCGTACCGGCGGCGGTTCTCATCATTTCGTCGAGCTCAGCAAAACTTCCTGTCAGGCGGCGCGCATAGCCGGCAAGTTTTTCGCCTTCGGGAGTCAGATACAGCCGTCGGTTAAGACGGTTGAACAGTCTGATGCCGTACTGTTCCTCGAGCTCCGCAACGGACTGACTTACGGACGGCTGGGCGACGTGCAGCGCTTCCGACGCTTTTGTAACGGAGCAGCCGTTGTCGACAACGGCGATAAAAACTGCGAGATGGCGTATCGTCATACGTATTCACCTATCATTTTAATAGAATAATAATATTTTACTATATCAGCGCAAACCGGTACAGTGGACCATAACTTTTCCGGAGGTTTTATGGTTGTCATCGGTTTTATAAAGAAAAACGTTCCCGGCGTTCTATTGTGTGCGGTCGTCGGATTCGCAGCGTATCTGTTCGGCTCCAAGTTTCCGGTCGTCGGAGGACCTGTCGCGGCAATCCTGCTCGGCATGATTCTCGCGCCGCTTGTCAGGAACAGAACGGTCGTCCAAAGCGGCGTTGCATTCACATCAAAGAAGATACTTCAGTACGCGGTGATTCTGCTCGGTTTCGGAATGAACATTTCGGCGATTCTCGTAAAAGGAGCGCAGTCGCTTCCGCTTATCGTCACGACGATTACGACGTCGCTCGTCGCAGCTTTCATTTTTTCGAAAATACTGCACATTCCCGGTAAGATTTCGACGCTTATCGGCGTCGGCTCGTCTATCTGCGGCGGTTCCGCAATAGCCGCTGCGGCACCGGTCATCGGCGCGGACGACGAGGAAATCGCACAGGCAATATCGGTGATTTTCCTGTTCAACGTCTGTGCCGCGCTGATTTTTCCGCCGCTCGGCGCAGCGCTCGGCATGACAAACGAAGGATTCGGCCTTTTCGCGGGAACCGCAATCAACGACACGTCGTCTGTCACTGCAGCCGCAAGCGCATGGGACGGGCTTCACGGAAGCAATACGCTGTCCGACGCCGCTATCGTAAAACTTACGCGCACGCTCGCAATCATTCCGATTACGCTCGTCCTCGCATTCGTCCGCATGAAAAAAGAAAAAACTTCCGGCAGTGCAGGATTCAGCTTCGTAAAAATTTTCCCGTGGTTCGTTCTGTGGTTCATTCTCGCTTCCGTTATAACGACCGTTTTCAACCTGAGTCCCGAAATCGTCGCGCCGCTTAAATGGCTGAGCAGATTCTTCATCGTCATGGCAATGACTGCCATCGGACTGCATACCGACATTGTAAAACTCGTGAAAAAGGGCGGCAAACCGATTCTTCTCGGGTTCTTCTGCTGGATATGCATCATCGGCGCGAGCCTGCTCATGCAGCACGTCATGCACATCTGGTAATCTTTTGACTTTATACAGAATCTTTTGGCGTTTTTTACATTGACTAATACGTAAAAAACTGATATTACCAGAATCTTACATGAGTATCTTTGATATCCTTGGCCCTGTAATGGTCGGTCCTTCAAGTTCTCACACGGCCGGTGCTGTCCGCATAGGACTTATGGCACGGCTGCTGTTAAAGCAGCGGCCGGTGTATGCAGACGTAGGCCTTTACGGTTCCTTCGCCGCAACCTATCACGGACACGGAACGGACCGGGCGATCGCAGCCGGCCTGCTCGGCATGCAGCCCGACGACATCCGCATCCCTTCAAGTCTGCAGATTGCGGAGGAACAGGGACTCAGGATTTTCTTTTCTACGATAGATATTCCCGGCGCCCATCCGAACACGGCAGTCATCACGCTGCTCGGGGAAGGCGGCAGCAGAATCGTCATACAGGCGTCTTCAATCGGCGGCGGGCGAATCATGATAAACAAAATCGACGGTATCGACGTGAATTTCAACGCGGAAACGCCTACGCTCATCGTTCACAATTCTGACCAGCCCGGACACGTCGCACACGTTACGACGCTGCTTTCAAAAAACAGAATCAATATTGCAAGTATGCAGCTTTACCGCAACGAACGCGGCGGATACGCCGTTATGGTCATTGAAACGGACCAGCGCATACCGCACGATATTATAAACGAGATAGAAAAATTCGAGGGCGTCATAAAAGTGACGTACGTGAACGGAGGTACGGAAGATGTCGTTTGAATCACTCGCATCTCTCGTCGAATGCTGCAGAACCGAAAAAAAAGAATTCTGGCGGATTGTCTGCGAAACTGATATGAAAGAAAGCGGCATGTCCGATGAACAGGAAGCCGCTAAAATGCGCGGAATGTGGAATGCGATGCTCGCCGCCGCCGATTCGTACGATGCAAACCTTCATTCGTCGAGCGGTCTTTCGGGCGGCGACGGCGGTAAATTTGCCGGATATATTGCGGCCGGTTCGTCCCTCTGCGGCGACTTCACAGGCAGAGTCATCGCCTGCGCGCTCCAAATGGCGGAATCGAACGCATGCATGAAACGCATCGTCGCGGCTCCGACCGCCGGAGCCTGCGGCGTTCTGCCGGCTGTTCTCGTACCGCTTTACCGTGAAAAAAAAGTTCCGGAAAATGAAATTATCAGGGGATTGTTCGTCTCCGCGGGAATCGGTCAGGTGATTGCTAACCGCGCGTCGATTGCCGGTGCGGAAGGCGGCTGTCAGGCGGAAATAGGCGCCGCATCGGCAATGGCTGCCGGAACGCTTGTTTCTATACATAAAGGTACGCCCGAACAGATTGTGTATGCCGCGGGATTTGCACTTCAGAACCTGCTCGGTCTCGTCTGCGATCCCGTTGCGGGACTCGTGGAAGTTCCCTGCATCAAACGGAACGTCGTCGGTGCGGTGAACGCGCTTTCGTGCGCGGACATGGCGCTCGCGGGCATCGTTCCGAAAATTCCGGCCGATGAAGTCATAGACGCTATGAAACAGATTGGCAGAAGCATGAGCGCTTCGCTCAGGGAAACGGGACAGGGCGGACTTGCGGCAACGCAGACAGGCAGGCAGATTGCCGAACGCCTGTCCGCCGCTGCACAGCAGCAGTAAATTTCCGCCTAAAAAAGGATGTCGGACGCGGGTTTCGGCTCACCGAAGAGCGGATCATTATCCTTCGTAACCGTAAATTCCTGCGCCCACACGGAACGCCCTTTCCAGCCCGTACCTGACTTTTCGTTTGCATGATACACGATAAAACGGCGTTTTCCGTCCCGCGAAGTCGTAAACGACGCGTGTCCCGGGCCGAATATTTTTTCACTTTTTGAAAATACCGGCTCTTTATTTTTCCGCCACGCATTTTTCTCAAGCGGATTGATTCCCGTGAGAGTCAGCATGCCGAGGCAGTAATCATCAGTCCAGCTGCCGCTTGCCGAATAAATAATGTGCACTTTCCCGTTAATAATAAGGGCCTCGGGCCCCTCGTTAATAAGCGGAACACCGTTCTTCTCCCACGGATATTCGGGAACGGAAATACAAATTCTGTCTTCCGCGAGCGTCCGGGGATTCTGCATAAGGGCGATATACAGATTCTGCTGTACGTTATCCGTCCCCTCCCAGCCGGACCAGACGAAATAGTTCCGGCCGTTGTACGCAAGAACCGTTCCGTCTATAGCCCACCTGTCTGTCTGCGCACGCACTACGCCCTGCATCGTAAACGCATCGGGAGAGCCGGAAGACGAATCTTCGAGGCAGAGCATGCGGTGATTCTCGTTTTTTCCGTCGTCGGCCGCAACGTAGATATACCAGCCGCCGTCTATAAAATGAAGTTCCGGCGCCCATATGTCCTTGAAATAACCGGTCGAACGGTCCGCCGTCCAGACAGTTTTCCCCGGCATTCTGCAGACAGTCGCAAGGGAATCGGAGGATGAAATTTTTACGCTGCTTCCTTCCGAATAACAATAATAATACGTTCCGTCGTGCAGAACGACCCACGGATCGTTTCCCGACGCGGCGAGTTTATTGCCTGCATACACTTTTCTGCCTCCGGAACAGCCGGTACCTCTGCCCAGTAAAAAAAGACACAGCATACCGGCGGTTATTATTTTTTTCCTATTTACTTTCTGGCGTCCATGTTCCATCGTTTATCGCCTTAATAATTTCCGGATTGATTTTCGGCTCGCGGCCGGCGGTGCACAGTCCGTTTATTTCCTGCTCCACGTCGGTAAGCTGCGTGTAGCAGTACCCGCGGACAAACGGCGACTCCCTCAGCGGAGAAACAACGTCGTAGAGACGCCGTGCAAAATCCCCATCGTCTTTTGCCGCGGAATATCCCCACCCTTCCTGTTCTCCTTTCTTATACGAAATGCCGCCGAATTCCGTGACGAGAACGGGCTGCCCTTTATACGTCCAGCCGTGGGCAAAAAGCATTCTTCCTCCCGGGATGAACGACAGAATGGATTCCATCGAACGGTACCGTTCCAGAAGAATTTTTCTGCTGCTCTCGTAATCGTGTATGGTAAGCATATCAGGACACGTCTGTTCCCAGCCGTCGTTGGAAATAACGGGACGCGTCTGATCGAACGATTTCGTGAGGTAAACCATCGCCGCGCTGTGGGCCTGTTCGTCCTTTCTGTCCTTTATCTGCGGAACGCCCCACGATTCGTTGAGCGGAGTCCACGCAACAATCGAAGGATGATTGTAATCGCGGCTCAGTTCCGCAATCCATTCGTCGGTTATACGGAGCAGATACGTGCGCGAATACACGTATGCGGCGGGAAATTCACCCCAGACAAGAAATCCCATTTTATCGGCATGATACAAAAAGCGCGGGTCCTCGATTTTCTGATGCTTTCGGACGCCGTTGAATCCCATTGATTTTGCAAGCGTAATATCGCGTACGAACGCGGCGTCCTCGGGAGCCGTGAGCAGCGACTCAGGCCAGTATCCCTGATCGAGCAGCAGTTTCTGATAATACGGCCGGTTGTTGAGCATGAACTGACCGTTTTCGACTGATACTTTCCGCATCCCGAAATACGACGTCACGCGGTCCGTTTCTTTTCCGTTTACGCTGACGGTGAAAACGACGTCGAACAGCCTCGGCCGTTCAGGAGTCCATACAAGGTCCTCTCCGAAATTCCAGTCGAGCAGTATCTGCTGTTCAAGATGAACGGAGAACGAGCCTGTCTCGTGTTCGGGCGCGACGACGGTCTTTACGATGTGTTTTCCCTCGAACGAAATGTCCGTTGTAAGTTCCGCGTGCCCGCTGCCCGTTACCTTGTACGTAAAATGAACCGAATGCGTATCAAGGTCCGGAGTAATGAACACCGATTCGAGAGACACGCTGTTTACCGCTTCAATCCAGACAGTCTGCCAGATGCCGGTCGACGGCGTATAGAAAATACCTTCCGATTTCTCTTTCCATATCTGTTTTCCGCGCGGCATTTCCATATCCGCACACACGTCGTTCACTTTCAGCACAAGCTCGTTGTCGGTCTGTCTGACGGCGCCGGTAATGTCGAATTTGAAACTGATATGACCGCCCGTATGGGTTCCGATGAGCTGCCCGTTGAGGCGGACTTCGCAGCTGTAATCGACCGCCCCGAAATTAATAATAATATTTTTCCCCTGCATATCAGCAGGCAGCGAAAATTTTCTGCGGTACCAGACGGTATCGTGAGCCGAACGGTCACCGATTCCCGAAAGCTTCGACTGATAGACGAACGGCACCGTTATCGTGCGGTCGAACGTATCGGTATCGAAGGAAAATTCCCAGTCTCCATTGAGATTCAAAAAACTGCCGCGTGCGAACTGCGGACGCGGATACTCTTCGCGCATTATCGATTTCATACATGTACTCCTGTAGTGCGGTGATGTTTTTAAATCAGCACTTGTTTTTATTCTTTTACGCTTCCCTGTATTGAGATGCCTTTTATGAAATATTTCTGTGTGAACAGATACAGTATTATCATCGGGATGATTGAAATGCACGCGATGGTGCTCACGCGTGCAACCTGATTCCCGTAAACTCCCTTCGCCAGCTGCAATCCCGCAGTAAGCGTAAGGCGGTCAAGATTATTAATCGCAATCGACGGCCAGAGAAAATCGTTCCAGCTTCCCGTGAACGTGAACAGACCGACGACGACAAGCACCGGTTTTATGAGCGGCATAATAATCCTGAAGAAAATACTCATCTCTCCCGCTCCGTCTATCTTCGCCGATTCAATGAGAGAATTCGGAATGGACGCGAGAAACTGCCTGATAAGGAAAATGTTAAACACCCCGCTTAATCCCGGCACGATGAGCGCGAGCGGCGTGTTGAGCCATTTGAGCAGGTACATCTCCTTATACAGCGGAATGATGTTCGTTATGCCCGGAAACGTCGAAAGAAACAGTATCGTCAGAAAAATCGCGTTTTTGAACCGGAAGTGCATTTTCCCGTATGCGTACGCCGACATGCTGTAGATAAGCAGCGCCAGCACTGTCTGAAAACCGGAAACGATAATGGAATTGAAAAACCAATTGTACACAGGCAGCTGCTTGTTTCCGGGACTCAGAATCGAAATGTAATTTCCGATCGTCCACGTCTTCGGAAAGTATAGAAATCCGCCTGCCTGATTTATTTCCATATCGACTTTAAATGACGACAGAAATATCCACAAAAGCGGAATAATAAAAATTGCAGACTGTATAATAAGAACTGTCAGTACGATTGCTTTTCGTATCTGCGACTGCACCCGGGGAGTTTTCATACCAGTATGCCCGTTGTTCATTATGCATCCTCCCTGCCGCTCATGAGCTTCAGCTGCGCAAGCGAAACAATGCCGATGATAAGACCGAGAATCACCGCCATTGCGCTCGCAATTCCCGCAATAGGTCTTCCCGTTCCGAACGCTATATTCCTGATGTACATAAGCAGCACGGCAGTACTTTCCTTCGGACCGCCGCCCGTAAGCATCAGCGGCTGACCGTAAATGTTGAACTGGGAAATGACCGTCACGACAATCGTATATGTCAGCGAAAAACGGATCGACGGAAGCAGAATGTACCACATCTGGTACCACCCCGACGCGCCGTCTATACGCGACGCATCTATGACGGATTTGTCTATGCCGCCGAGCGCCGCAACATAGATAACCATGTTCGTTCCCATGCACCACCACCATGTCGTCACAAGAATTGTTATCCACGCATACGGCTGAGCTCCGTACCAGTTCGTGTCTATATTAAAAAGATGATTCAGCAGACCGAGCGAACGGTTGAATATGAACAACCAGGTGAGCGTGACCGACGTGATTGAAAGCAGCGTCGGCATGTAAAAAATGCTGCGGAAAAAGTCTGCTCCGCGCGGTCTCGTGTACAGAAGCAGCGAAATAATAAGCGGCAGAATTATCTGTACGGGAACGCACAGAACGACGAACAGCACCGTATTCCGGAGGCCGTTCCAGAACTGCCGGAAGAAGGTCGACGAAGTATCGAACAGAATGGTCCTGTAATTTTCAAGGCCGATCCACTTTGGAGCGCTGAAAAGGTTCCAGTTAGTGAACGACGCATACATACCGTAAAAAAGCGGTATCAGAAAAAACACACAGAACAGAATCAGATGCGGTGCTATGAACAGATACGGAACCGCACGGTTTTGTCTTTTTTCATGTTTTTTATTTTTCATTTCCGGTTTTCTCCCGTGTCTGCTCAGCAGGATAAACATTCCGTCCTGCTGAGTAAAAAGTCAGTTACTTGCTGCTGTTGCTGATGCGGTCTTTCGTTTCCTGAACGGCCTGATCAAGACCTTCCTGAACCGTCATGCGGCCGAACAGTATTTCGCCGAGAACTTTGTCGAGCGATTCCACGGCATCCCCGTAATATTTGTAGTCGTAAATTTTAAGTTCGTCGCTTTCATCAGCAAGGAACGCCTGCGGCATCGTTTTAAATTCCGCGTTTTCCTTTATGGAAACATGAGCAGGCGTCTGACCCGCGCGCGCCCATTCAAGACTATGGTTTCCGATCCAGTCGACAAAATCGAGGACGGCTTTCGTTTTTTCCGCACTGCGCTTTTTATTAACGGGCAGCACGAACTCGTGCGAAGACGTCCAGTTTCCCTTGACGTTTTTGTCGAACACCGGATAATCGTACATCTTTGCGTTCACGCCGGACTCTTTAATATTGTTGTACATCCAGATTCCTTCCGGGCAGTAAAGCATGCGGCCGCCGAGAAAGAGCTCCCAGGTGCTGTCGCCGTCTTTCTGCGTATATCCGGCTTTGTACAGGTCTACCCAGTTCTGCAGAACTTTCTTCGCCTTGTCGTTATTGAAGTCGGGAGTAGTCCCGTCCGAACTCAGCGTTCCGCCGAGCTGCGCATACGACGCAAGGAAGCTCACACGGAGCCACGAAAGTCCCATCGGGATAATACCGTCTTTCACACAAGCATCCGCCGATTTCCGCAGTTCGTCCCATGTAAGAACGCCGTCGTCGAGCGCGCCGTTTCCGTATTTTTTATACAAATCCATGTTCGCATACAGAACGTACGTGTGTACGTCGAGCGGTATGCCGTAATGACCGCCGTCGAGTTCGGTCAGAGCCCACGCCTTCGGGTTGTAGTTCTCTTTTTTAATCGGAGAATCTTTAAGAAGCGGATCATAGTCTTCAAGGAAACCGTTGTCTTTAAATGCCCGTATACGCTCTATATGGCAGATAGACACGTCGGGAACGTCCTCCCCGGACTGAATTGCCAGCGGCAGTTTCAGATACAGATCGTTGGCTTCCATAGCGCGGTGATTGACTTTATATTCCGGATTCGTTGCGTTGTATTCATCAATCATTTTCTGCATGCTTGTTCCGTCTGCACCGGTAAAAACGGACCAGAATTCAATAGTTTTCGTCTCTTTACTCTTCGAACAGCCTGTTAAAACAGACAATACAAGCGCGGCCGTCAAAGAAACAGCGGCAGCGCTATTCATTTTCTTCATACAATTCCTCCTGTAAAACTCCGCTTAGCGGTAAAATTCTGCGTTTATAACAAAATTCATGTTTTATATTCATGCACGCATGCTTTGCAATGAATAATATACACGAATAAAAACAATAATTTTGTTTTTATTCGTGTATACAGGATACGTCCATATACTGCATTTGTCAACAAAAATTATGTATCAAATATGAACTCAAACAGAAGAAGTTATCTTTTGTAATTATTTATATTACCATAAAATATAAGCAACATACGAATATATGGTGATATTTTATGGTAAAAACGAAGCGTTATTAAAACAGTTTATTTGTTTTATACCTGTCACAAAGACTCTCAGACACGCCGCAGCGTATCTAAAAACATCTTTTTTGAGCATTTCTGAGGGGGAAGCGCGACACATGTATTACCACAGGGATGTACTCAGCGCATTCTTAATATTCTACAATCAGGTCTATGTCCTGATTGTAGTCGCCGAATTTAGAACCGAACAGGTTGAATCCGCCTTTAAACGCGGCGTCAGGTGCGTTGCCGATACGAACGGTGATATACGGTTTATCCCGCAGGCGGAGCTCGTCAATCGCAGCGTTCGACGACTGCTGCCCGTTTATCAATGTGCCGTTTACCCGGACCGACCAGTTCACCAGAATACCGTACTGCGTATTTCCGTTCGCCCACCAGTCGGGATTCAGTTTCCCCCTGCGCATGCCGAAATCGCCAGGACACGTCCAGGCTCCGCAATGAACGCCGTTTATCCAGACAGAAATGTCGCTCTTCCAGTCCTCACGGTAATTCGGCGCTTCCGAACAGCATTCGAAACTGAGCGTCAGACATTTTATGGACGCGGAATCGGTGAAAGGATTTGCAAACCTGTATTCCACGTACCCGCCCGACGACCAGAGAATCTGGGCTTTTATACGGTCCTCAAGATAAAAGGACGAAAGCCTGTCCTCCGGTCCGATATAATTGTCCTCGCTGCACAGTCCGCACGTCGGATGAATTTCGCAGTCGGTGAACGCGCCGACCGGCATGTGAAATACCGTGCGCTCATGGACGGGCGGAGCGTGACCGCACAAATCTATCGTCACAAAATCCATCTTCCGGCTGCAGAGTTTCATGGAACCGTGAGAGCCAGGCTGGATCTCTGTGTTTATGAGCCCCGCAGCTTCCAGCACTTTTACGTGTATGCCGGCGCTTGAAGCGGGAATATTCAGCTTTTCCGCTATTTCACAGACGTTGAGACTTTCGTAATACAGCAGTTTCAAAATTTCCAGACGCACAGGAGCCGAAAGGGCTTTTCCGATCAGACTGACCTGCTCTACGTCGTCTGCATGAAGCTGATAATATTTCGCCATTACTGCAGTATAAAAAAATGAAAAAAGATTGTAAAGGAATAAACGGCCTGCATCGGCAAAACTATATCACGCATACAGGCCGTCCGGTCATTTATACGATACTGCCGCCGCCGTCGACGACAATCAGCTGGCCCTGTACGTAACTGGAAGCGTCGCTCGAAAGGTACAAAATAGTTCCGTTCAGTTCTCCGCGCTGTCCCGGTCTGCTGCTTGGGTTCAGACGGTCGTACATGTCAAGAAATTCTTTTGATTTGAACAGCGTCTCAGACGTCATTTCCGACTCAAAAAGGCCGGGGCCGACCGCGTTTACGGTTATTCCGTACTGAGCATACGACGCAGCCATCCCGAGTGTCAGCCCTTTTACTGCGGCCTTCGACGCATTGTAGGAATGACGGACGAACACATCGTTCTTGTCGGCGACGACCGCATTGACTGATGCAATATTGACAATTTTTCCGTATTTCCGTTCTTTCATTCCCGGAATGACGTATTTGGCAAGCAGAAACTGGCTCCGTACGTTCGTGTTGAATGCGCGGTCCCAGTCCTCCTGGCTCATGGTCTCCACGCTCCCGTGCACGGCAACACCCGCATCGTTGAGCAGAATATCTATCTTTCCGAACTGATTCAGTACCGCCTGTACCGCGCTTTTTATACTGTCTTCACTCGTCACATCGCATTCCACTGCAATTACTTTACGGCCGGTTTCTGACTGTATCCTCTGTTTTGTTTCCTCAAGCTTGTTTATCCTGCGGGCAAGAACCGCTACGTCCGCCCCCGCTTTTGCATAGGCAAGCGCTGCGTCGGCTCCGAGTCCGCTCGACCCGCCTGAAACAAGTGCAACTTTTCCGCTCAAATCAAACAACCCTTTTATATCATTCATACATCGTTCTCCTTGAAAAAACCAAAGATTCAACTTGGTGTTTTCTCTACTCTCTTCTCCTACTAAAGTAGTATCAAATAGAGACAATCGTCAACCTGAATCAATACTTCCGCCGCAGGCAGCAAGGATACGCCGGCTGTTTTTGACTCAACGAGCATATTCTTTCAGGAGAAATTTTATGAACGTTTCTTCCGTTCAATTCCCGACACAAAGAGTCCGCAGATTGTAAACACCGCACCGAACGTTCCCATAAGCGTGATTTTCTCGCCGAGTACAAAATAAGCAAAGATTATCGTCACGACAGGAATCAGATAAATACCGACGGTAGCGCGTACTGTTCCCAGAACTCTGCACGCAACGTTCCACGCAGCAAAGCACAACGCGGATGCGGCGACCCCGAGAAACAGCAGATTCAGCCAGTTAATCGGCCGGGCAAAACGCTCAGCGTTAACAGCCGCGTCGAATATCACGCAGAAACTCTGATTCTCCCGCACTTCAGGCGACAGCGCTCCGAACAGCACGAGCGGAATCATGCACAAAAGCGCGTAAAAGAATATGCGGCGCGTAGCGGCAAGGTTTCTGCAGCCGAGCGCGTTGATTTTCGACACAAACAGCGAATAGAATCCCCACGATACTGCTGCGGCGAGCGCCATAAGGTCGCCTTTCGGGCTGAAATGAAAAGCAGCCGCACCGTTAAAGCTCACAAGAGCTACGCCCGTTATCGCGATGAGAAATCCGGTAACAAAGAACGGCGTAATATGTTTTTCATGCAGGAAAATCTGCGCGGTAAGCGCGGTGAATATCGGGCAGATTGCGACTATAATGCTTACGTTCGAAGCGGACGTAAACAGTATCGCGGCGTTTTCAAGGAACTGATATACCGTAACGCCGCACAGGCCAGCTGCAAAAAACAGCAGTTCGTCCCTTTTGCGTGCAAGATGAAGCGCATGCGGACAAAGAATCCACAGAGAAACGTATGCCAGTACGAACCGTACGACAAGTATTTCGAGCGCGGAAAAATCATTTAAAAGTGATTTTGTACAGACAAACGTAACGCCCCAGATAAAAATCGTAAAGGCCGCAAGCATAAAACCGGTAACCGGTCTCGGTGAAAGATGATTTTCGGACATGGCGTAAATATACCGTATTTATTTGAATTTTTCACCCGGACATTCTACAATAGAAATGGAGTTTAATATGAAAACAATAAAATCACCGAAAGAACTTTCAATGGACAGAAAAATCACGTCCGCAATAGAGGAACTTATTCAGCTTACGCCGGAAAAGGATCCGCTGCCGCTCAACATCGCGGAAGCGCTTATGACAGATCCCGAGCTTGAGTCGATTCAGAACTACGGCAACTCTGTCTCGATTATGCGGCTCGGCTTCAACGATCACGGTCCGGTTCACATGCGAACAGTCACCTACAACGCCATCATCATGATGGGCATTCTTTACAAAGCCGGAGTTCAGATGAACCTTCAGGCGGAAAAAGCCGGAACATTCGCCGACAGCATGACGGCCGTCATTTTCGCATCGTTCATGCACGATTTCGGTATGACGATAGGCCGTCAGGACCACGAGCTGTACAGTGTTTTTCTCGCGCTTCCCATCATCGAGAAACTGCTTGAAAAAATCATTCCGGGCGAAGCAAATCTCGACAGGCGCGTGGCAATCCGCTCGCTCGCAATGGAGGGAATCGTCGGCCACATGGGCACACGGAAAATCCACTCGCTTGAGGCAGGCCTTATTCTCATCGCCGACGGATGCGACATGACAAAGGGCCGCGCCCGCATTCCGATGGAACTCGACAACGCGCCGAAAGTGGGAGACATCCATAAGTATTCGGCAAATTCAATAGAGCACGTTGAAATTACGGCCGGTAAGGAAAAGCCGATTCGTATTCAGATTCTTATGTCCGCAGACGTAGGTTTCTTCCAGATCGAGGAAGTCCTTCTGCAGAAAATCAACAGCAGCCCCGCGAAGCAGTACATCGAGCTGCTTGCAGGCGTGGAAAACAGCGAGATGAAGCAATACCTGTAAATTATGCCGGAAACGCCGAAAACGAATTATCAGAAACAGCTCGATGCGATTCTGGACGGAATCGTAAAACAGTACGAGCTTGTGCCGGGCAGAAAACAAACGCTCCTGCTCCACGCATGCTGCGCGCCCTGCTCTTCCTACGTGCTCGAATACCTTGCGCCGTATTTCGACATCACTATTTATTATTACAACCCGAATATTTATCCGCCGGAAGAATACAACCGCCGGCTCGGAGAACTGCAGAAATTTCTGCCTGTTTTTCCGCCTGCCGTACGGAACGGCGTTAAGCTTGTTAAGGCGCCGTATAATCCGCGTGAATACGAAGACGCCGTACAGGTGAACATAACGCCGGAACTTGCGGATGAAAAGGAACGCGGTGAACGCTGCCGCCGCTGCTATCTGCTGCGCATGAAAAAAGCGTACGAATACGCGGCCGCAAATCACTTCGACTGGTTTACGACGACGCTCTCAATCAGTCCGTTTAAAGACGCTGAAAAAATCAACACAATAGGCAGCGCGCTCCGGTCTGCAGACGGCACGGGCTTTCTCACGAGCGACTTCAAGAAAAAAAGCGGATTCCTCCGCAGCCTCGAGTTGAGCAGCGAATTCGGCCTGTATCGTCAGACATACTGCGGGTGCAGATATTCGTTTAAGAATAAACCGGTTGCCGGCTAAACAGTCAATCAGCAGTTATATAATCAGTATTGCGAGTATATCCCTTCTTACCGGAACTGTTGCTCACCGAATGGAATCATGATAAACTTATATCAGTTTAGTGATTTATCATGATAAATCACTAAACAAAAGGACGTTATTATGGAAATATATGTAAAACGTGTTCTTGCTCTGAAAAAATTGCTTTCACAGAAATCGGTATTTCTGTTCGGTCCGCGCCAAACGGGTAAATCATCATATGTAAAAGAACAGCTGCAGCAGGATATTGCGCTTTCATGGAATCTCCTTGACGGACGTCTCCGGCTGCAGGTTCAAGCCGATCCGGGACTTTTGAGGCAGGAAGCTGAAGCGCGTAACCTTCGTAACTGTATTATCTTTATCGATGAAATCCAGAAATGTCCGCAGCTCCTCGATGAAATTCATTTTCTTATTGAAGACCGTGCAATTCGTTTTCTGCTTACCGGTTCAAGCGCACGGAAACTGCGTACTGCCGGAGTGAATCTGCTTGGAGGTCGGGCAACTCAGCGTCACATGCATCCGTTTGTTTTTGCGGAAATCTCCCGGGAACAGAACTACAACCTGCCGTATCTGTTTGAACACGGCCTTTTGCCGCCGCTGTTCTATTCGGACGATATAGAAGAAGATTTGTCCGCGTACGTGAATACGTATTTGACGGAGGAAATTGCCGCGGAAGGTGCAGCGCGTAATCTTCCTGCTTTCGCACGATTTTTAAAAACTGCAGCATCCGCGAATGCGCAGCTTATCAACTACACGAATATTGCAAACGACAGTCAGGTCGCGGTCCAGACGGTACGACAATGGTATCAGGTTCTTACCGACACGTTATTGGGATATGAAATACAGCCTTTTACTGCCACAAAAAAACGAAAGACCATCGCAACTGCAAAATTTTATTTTTTTGATATAGGAATCGTACGCGCTCTGCGGAATATTCCGACACCGGCGGAAGGTACGACGGAATTCGGAGAATTTTTTGAACAACTCGTCTGCATGGAACTGCGCGCCTGGATAGATTATACTCGTCCAGCAAGTACACTGTCTTTCTGGCGTTCAACAGCGAATCAGGAAGTCGATTTCTGCGTCGATACGGAACTTGCCGTTGAAGTGAAATGCGCAACGGTCGTTACAGACAAACATCTCAAAGGACTCCGTGCACTGCGGGAAGAAGGTATATTTAAACGATACATAGTCATCTGCAGAGAAGAACGTCCGCGTCTTGTTGACGGGATTGAAATACTGCCGTGGACGTATTTCTTTGAACAATTGTGGAAAGAGTAACGTTATTCTATAATGCTTATGTATGGAAGACCCCTCATCCAGAAACCAGAAATCGCAGCGCATACGCGACGTTATCCGATATATCAAGCGTTTTAAAAACGCGGTCGTCGTCATCTATCTCGACGACGAAGTGATCGACTCGACGCTGTTCTCGAGCCACATCCGCGACATCAGTCTTATCCACGAAGCCGGACTGCAGGTGCTTATTGTTCCGGGCGCGCACAAGCGTATCGACGAAATTCTGTCGTCTTCGGGGATTGATTGGTCGTACAAAAACAGCATCCGCGTCACGAAGCCTGAAGCGATGCCGTCGATCAAGATGGCGGCGTTCGACGTCTCGAACACGGTCATGACGGCGCTCGCCGCAGATCACCTTACCGCGGTCATCGGAAACTGGGTGCGGGCCCGGAGCATCGGCGTTCTCAACGGCGAAGACTACGGCACTGCCGGCGAAATAGACAAAGTGCAGACGGATGCAATCCGCACCGTGCTCGCGAGCGGTTTTATCCCGATATTTCCCTGCATCGGCTGGAGCGCCGCGGGAAAACCGTACAACATTTCGTCGATTACGCTCGCGGAGGAAATCGCGGTTCATCTGCAGGCGGATAAACTGTTTTTCGTCATGCCCGACGCGGAAATCAGCGCGGAGCATTTCACTATCCCGGACGGAATCGGCACGTCGGATACCGGCGAAGTACCCGCCCTGAATCTCGACGAGCTCGACGTTTTTACCGAAGCGAATGCCGCCTCGAAAAACACAAAAATCATGTCTCTTCTGTGTCTTGCAAAGAACGCATGCACGTCGGGCGTTTCCCGCGTCCACATTCTCAACGGCTCGCTCGACGGCGCTCTGCCCTGCGAGATTTTCTCGGACCTCGGGTCAGGCACTATGATTTACTCGAAGAATTACGGCGGAATCCGGCCGATGACGGCCGAGGACGTTCCCGCTGTTCTTTCTATTATGCGCCCGTTCGTCGACCACGGTAACCTTCTGCCGCGCACCGACAAGCAGATTCTCGACAATCTTGCTGATTACATTGTCTACGAACTGGACGGCGGAATCCGTGCGTGCGCTGCGCTGCACATTTACGGCACGGAACAGGCGGAAATCGCGGCTGTCGCTGTCGACGATTCCTGCGCAAATATCGGCATCGGACCGAAACTCGTCGAATATCTGCTCGACCGCGCAAAAAAGGAAAAGATCGGCGGCGTTTTCATACTCACAACGCAGGCTGCAGACTGGTTCGAGAATCTCGGATTCGTGCCGGACGACATTTCCTCGCTTCCCGCAAAACGCAGGGAGACCTGGTCTCCCCGGCGTGGTTCGAAATTGTTCCGCCTGAACCTCAAATATTAATAAATCCGCGGGTCCGTAAATATTGCGTAAACGATGAAATTCTATTAGTATATGCTATGGAATTATTGGAAGAAAGAATCAGGAAGGACGGAAAGGTTCTTCCCGGTAATATTTTAAAAGTAAGCAGTTTTATCAATCATCAGATAGACGTCGGGCTGCTCGACGAGCTTGGTGAGGAATTTGCCCGCCGTTATGCGGACCGCACGGTGACGAAAATCCTCACGATCGAATCTTCCGGTATAGCTGTGGCCTGTGCAACGGCCCGCTGGTTCGACAACTGTCCCGTCGTATTCGCCAAAAAAAGTTCTTCAAGCAACATTTCCGACGACTGCTACCGTACGTCGGTTTATTCGTACACTCACTCTAAAAATTATAACGTTATTGTCGCAAAGCAGTACCTTGCCGAAACGGACAAAGTTCTGCTCATAGACGATTTTCTCGCGAACGGAAGCGCCCTTTCGGGACTCGTCGACCTTGTCGGGCAGTCAGGTGCAGAACTCGCGGGAGCGGGAATTGTCATCGAAAAAGGATTTCAGGAAGGCGGTGAAATCCTCCGTAAAAAAGGATACAGGATCGAGTCTCTCGCCATCATAGACTCGATGTCCGCGGAACACGGAATTACATTCCGTTCACAAAATCAGTGACACGCTGATTAAATTCCGATGCATCGATCGGCGGATTCTCTGGCATATGAGCCCGCAGGGCTATATATAGAGTAGGAGCAAAACATGAAAAAATTTTTAACAGTTACGGCCTGCATCTGCGCACTGTTCGCTGTTACCGGCTGCAGCAAAAAAGAAACTGCTGCAAAATCAACCGCGCTTACGAAAGATACCATCAAAGTAGGCTTTGTGTACATCGGTTCCGTCAACGACGAAGGATACACACAGGCTCACGACAAAGGGCGTCTCGCACTCGAAGCCGAAGGAATCAAAACCGCATACGTCGAAAACGTTCCCGAAAACGCCGACTGCGAAAAAGCAATCCGCGACCTTATCGATCAGGGATGCAACGTGATTTACACGACGAGCTTCGGTTTCATGGATTGGACAATCAAAGTCGCGGCTGATTATCCGAACGTTAAGTTCGGTCACTGTTCAGGATATAAACGCGCAGACAACGTTTCGACGTATTTCGGCAAAGCGTTTCAGGGACGTTACCTTGCGGGCATCGTCGCGGGTATGAAAACTGCCGCTGACAAAATCGGCTACGTCGCGGCCTTCCCGCTTCCCGAATGCATCCGCGGCATCAACGCCTTCACGCTCGGCGTGCAGTCCGTAAATCCGAATGCGACGGTCGAAGTCATCTGGACCAACACGTGGTACGATCCTACAAAGGAAAAGCAGGCGGCCATGGAGCTTCTTAACAAAGGATGCGACGTACTCGAACAGCATCAGGATTCGACCGCCGCTCAGATTGCAGCGCAGGAAAAAGGCGCATACTGCATCGGCTACAACGTCGCTTCACCGAACGCGGCTCCTAAAGCATATCTGACAGCACCGCTTTTCCACTGGGACGTTTTCTATCTCGAAGACGTACACTCGATTCTCAACGGAACATGGAAAAGCCAGGCGTACTGGAAAGGACTTGAAAACGGCATGGTGACGCTCGACACGCTCACGCCGCTCTGCGCTCCGGGAACGCAGGAAGCCGTAGACAAAGCTCAGGCCGATATTATCAGCGGAACGAATAAAATTTTCACCGGCCCTATTGAAGATCAGGACGGCAGCGTAAAAATCGCTGCGGGGACGACGCTCACCGACGATGAAATCTGGAACATGAACTGGTTCGTCAAAGGCGTAATCGGAAGCGTTCCGAAGAACTGATTTACGACACCGGATATAAAGGGCTGTCTGATACATTTCAGCCGGCCCTTTACTTTTAATATGCAGCAAGGGGCTGTGTATGGAAACGTTCATAGAATTAAAAAACATTTCAAAAACATTCGGAACCGTACAGGCAAATAAAAACATTTCACTTGATGTAAGAAAAGGCGAAATTCTCGCACTTCTCGGCGAAAACGGCTCCGGCAAAAGCACGCTCGTCAATATTCTTTCAGGCATTTACACTCCGGACCGCGGCAGCATTTTCATAAACGGGAGTGAAAAATTCTTCACATCTCCGGAAGATGCGATAAAAAACGGTATCGGCATGGTCCACCAGCATTTTAAGCTCGTAAACGTCATGAGCGCGCTTGAAAACATTACGCTCGGTGAAAGAAATTCCTTTTTTATTAACAAAAAGAAAATCGCCGGGAAAATAAATAAACTTGAAAACTCGTTCGGATTCTCCATCGATCCGTATAAAAAAATATATTCGATGTCCGTCAGCGAAAAACAGACTGTAGAAATTATTAAAATGCTCTATCAGGGGGCAAAGCTGCTGATTCTCGACGAACCGACCGCCGTTCTCACTCCGCAGGAAACGAAACGCCTGTTCGACGTTCTGCGGCGCATGCGTGAACAGGGCTGCTCCGTCGTCATCATTACGCACAAGCTCAACGAAGTAATGGAAATAAGCGACCGCGTTTCGGTACTGCGAAAGGGCGCTTATGCCGGTACGGTCGAAACGGCAGGAACCACGGCGCACGAACTTGCGGAACTTATGGTCGGCGGCGAAGTTTCGCTCGAGGTCGTGCGCGCTCATGCACCGCGTTCTGCAGAGCCGCTGCTCACCGTGGCGGATCTCTGTGTTACCAATGAAAACAGCATGCCCGTTCTTAATCACATGTCGTTCGATTTGTACGGCGGCGAAATTCTCGGCGTCGCGGGGATCGTGGGCAGCGGACAGAAGGAATTGTGCGAAGCGATTGCGGGTCTCTGCCGCGTCGACGGCGGTTCGATCATGTTCGACAACGAGGAGCTCGTCGGAATGTCGCCGCTCAGCATCAAAAAGAAAGGACTGCGGATGAGTTTTATTCCCGAGGACCGTCTCGGCATGGGACTTGTCGCCGGCATGGACATTACGGACAACGTCATGCTCAAAACGTACGACGAATCCGACGGTCCGTTCGTCGACCGCGCCGACGGAAAAAAACGCGCGGAACTTATTGTTAAAAATTACGACATCTCAACACCGGGCGTTAATCATATTGTTAAAAAACTAAGCGGCGGGAACATTCAGAAAGTGCTTCTCGGCCGCGAAATTGAAATGCATCCGCGCGTTCTCGTCACCGCATATCCGTTCCGCGGACTCGACGTCGGCGCATCAAATACCATTTACGCCATGCTCAACGAGCAGAAATGCAAAGGTGTCGCCGTCCTTCTTATAGGCGAAGACCTCGATGTACTCCGCGGACTGAGCGACAGGCTTATGGTCATTCATAACGGCAGAGTGATGGGCATTGTTAATCCGCGGACGGAAAGCAAAGACATCATCGGTATTATGATGATGGGAGGCAAAGCATGATCCGTATCGTAGCAAAAACAGAACTGAGCCGGAAGCGGACGACATGCATGCGCATATTCGCCGTAACCGTCGCGCTCGCCGCCGCGGCCGTCATCATGCTCTGCATGAAACTGAATCCGCTTAAAATATACGGACAGATTATCGCGGGAAGTCTGGGCAGCGCTTACCGTTTCCGCGAAACGGTAAACAAGGCGATTCCGCTTACGGTGCTTTCACTCGGCATCGGCATCGCTTTCCGAATGAAGTTCTGGAATATCGGTGCGGAAGGCCAGCTTTTTATGGGGGCGTTCGGAGCATCGCTCGTCGCTTTCGCTTTTCCGAATATGCCGCGGCCCGTTCTTCTTATCTGCATGATGCTGTCGTCCTTCATTTTCGGCGGTTTGTGGGCGCTCGTTCCGGCCGGGCTCAAAATAAAATTCAACGCAAGCGAAACGCTCGTAACGCTCATGCTCAATTACGTTGCACAGCTGTGGATAGGCTATCTCCAGTATGGTCCGTGGCGCGATCCCGCGGCAAACGGCTTCCCGAAAATAGCGCACTTCACGCAGAACGCCGTTCTTCCGAAATTATTCGGCATCCACGTAGGCTGGATTCTTACGCTCACCCTTGCGGTGATTTTCTCCGTCGTTTTCAGACGTACGAAATTCGGCTACGAAATAGACGTGCTCGGCGAAAGCGAGGCAACGGCGCATTACGCCGGCATAAACGTCCCGCGCGTTCTGCTCGTCACCGTCATGCTCAGCGGCGGACTCTGCGGATTTGCCGGTATGATGCAGGCAAGCGCAATAGAAAACTCTCTGTCCGAACAGCTGAGCGGCGGCATGGGATTCACCGCTGTCATCACGACGTGGCTTGCACAGCTCGATCCGCTGCTTATGGTGCTCGTATCGTTCCTGTTCAGCATGCTCATCCAGGGAGGAAATTTCCTTCAGAGCGCCATGAGGATTCCTTCTTCGATGTCTCAGATACTTGAAGGAATTATTATTTTCTTCGTTCTCGGAAGCGAATTTTTCATACGCTACCGTTTTGTGATTGTTAAGAAACCGCATCAAACAGCAACGGAGGCGGAAAAATGAATTTCGTCATTCAGCTCGGACTGTTTCTTCAGACAGCAGTTCAGATGGGAACACACATTCTGCTTGCGACTTCGGGCGGAATTATGTGCGAAAAAGCAGGCAACACGAATCTCGGAATCGAAGGCATGATGCTCATGGGCGCTTCCGTCGGATATTGGGCAGGATATACGTTCTGCAGTCCGGTCATCGCAGTTCTTGCGGCCGGTCTTGCAGGAGCGGCCGGCGCGCTCATCTACGCGGTCATAACTGTCACCCTGCGCGGCAACCAGGTTGTCACGGGCCTTGTGCTCACGATTTTCGGTACCGGAGTCGCGGGCTTCCTCAGCAAGACAATCAGCAGTCACTTTCTGCCGGAAAAAATACAGACCGCGTTCGCGGCGCGTTCAATCCCCGGACTGAGCAGAATTCCCGTCGTAGGACCAGCGCTTTTTTCACAGAGCATCTACGTGTATATCTCGATTATTATTGCAGTCGTGCTTTATCTGTACATGCGCTTTACGCGCCGGGGGCTCAATCTCCGTTCCGTCGGCGAAAATCCCGCAGCTGCGGACGCAAGCGGCATCAACGTCACGCTGTACAAATACGTGCATATCATCCTCGGCGGATTTCTCGCCGGTATGGGCGGCGCATACCTTTCGCTCGTGTTCGTTCCGCGCTGGCAGGAGAACATCACCGCAGGCGCCGGCTGGATTGCGGTCGCGTTCGTCATCTTCAGCACGTGGAATCCGCTGCAGGCAATCGCCGCAAGTTATGCGTTCGGCGCGCTCAAAGGCCTCGCGTTCAAAATCCAGAACCTCGTCATAGCAGGCCGTACTATTGCAATTTCTCCGCAGCTCCTCGACATGATACCATACCTCGCGACTGTGATCGTGCTGGTATGCATGACAATGCGGAAGAAAAAGGAAAACCAGAGTCCCGAGGCGCTCGGAAATCCGTACTTCAGAGAAGAACGATAACCTGAATACGTGTAAAATATTCCGGCTCGACACTTCTGTTCACAAAAGTGTGCGCCTTTCCCGCATGTCGGGCGCACACTTCAATTATCTTACGCCAGCTTCACTGCAATGGAACTTATCCCCGTGACAGGCGTCTTCCGATCTTTCCCGTTCGCGTTTTCATAACTGCGCACGGCAATCTTGTACGATGTATCCGCTTCAAGTTCAGGGAGGAAGAATTCCAGTGTGCCCGGTAGATTCCGCGTAATAAGAACGGAACTTACTGTAACCCATCTGGATTCATCCGTTACAAGGTTATTAGATTCATCGAACGGGACAAAGTACACGGCGCTTTGATCGCTTATAAGCTTCAAATGGCTGCCCGTAATACGTACCATTTTGCCGGCTGTCAGATTTCCGTCCGTTTTTTTATCAGGCAGGCTCAATATTTCTGCGATAACAGGAGCAGGATCATTCATCACGATTTTGTCCACTTCCATGTCGGTCACTGCCGATTTTACGTCCTTTGAAGGCGTAAAGCGAACCTCGAATCCGGGCACTGTTCCTGTTGTTACGTCCGACTTGCTCATAGTACCCGCTGCACCAATATACAACGTGCCAAGATCAAGTACGTTCACCGCCTTACCGGATTGCAGCTTTGAAATGATTTCGCGTTTAAGAAGTTCCGCGCTGTGACGCACCATCGCCACGTCAACTCCCGTATTTGATTCGGCAAGACCTGCTATCAGATTATTAAGGTCTACCGTGCGCCGTGTGGCGTTCACGATATACTGCGAATTCTCGTCCTTTGCAAACGGATTTGCACGGAGAGACACACTTACAGCGTTATTCTCGTTCGAATACGCACCTATTTTCTTTTCCATACCAAAAACCTCCTTGATGGAAAATTCATAATTAATAAAAAAATGATGAAGGATTCGCTGCAACCTTCCCGTCCCCGTGCTTTCTGTATCATAGGCACCTCCTTGATACAGCGAAATATATCACGGTTTTACGAGGCAGAAATGCAACGGATATTGCAATTTTATGCAATATAGGTTTATGCAGGAATGCAAATACAATTTTTCTTTTCAGGGTCATTTACCATGCAGCAATGGAATGGAACAAATGTAAAGTTCAGGATGTCAAAAATGATCATAAATAGCTGTACAAACAATACAGTTTGGTCCATCCAAACTGTACATGTGGAACGGATAAAGCAGAAGTGGAGGCGTCGTGTTAATTACAAAAATACCGGAAGATAGAATACAAAAGAAAAGAATCGGATCACGGAAATCAAAAAAACAGATTATTATAATAATGAGGCCGGCGGAAATATCCGCCGGCTTTAATTGATAATGCCTCTTAATCAGCTCTAGTTCTTTTTCAGTTCAATATCGAACGCGATGTACGCATTCTCGGGGATAACTCCAGGATATCCGCGTTCGCCGTATGCCAAATCGGGCGGAACGACGATCGTGCGGCTTTCGCCCAGTTTCATATCCTGAACCATGACGTCAAAACCGGGAATCATCTGTCCGGCCGCCGTAGTAAATGAAAGCGGCTCGCGACCTTTCGACGTATCGAATACGGTTCCGTCTATAAGATATCCTTTATAGTCGACGGAAACGTTTTTACCGGTTCCCGTTTTACCGCCGTTTCCCTGCTTTGTGATTTTGTAGTAGATTCCGTTGCTGTCTTTTTCATAACCGGGAAAATTCTTTTCTATCGTCTTAATCTGCGAAGCGAATTTCGCTTCCTTTTCGGATGCAGCAGCTTTTGCAGCAGACATGACAAGACTGTCGAAATCACTCTGTGAAGCAGTAAATTTTTTCGCATCGTCTCCCTGACGGATGATTGTCACTTTTGTAATAGTCTCGCCCTGCTTCATCCCGTTGACAACATCCTGACCTTCAAGAACTTTTCCGAAGATCGTATGTTTTCCGTCGAGCCACGACGTCGGAACAATCGTAATAAAAAACTGACTTCCGTTAGTATTCGCACCGGCATTTGCCATTGCAAGAACGCCCGACTTGTCGAACTTGTATTTGTCGACTATTTCATCAGGGAACGCATATCCGGGACCGCCAGTTCCGTTGCCCTTCGGATCGCCGCCCTGAATCATGAAATCCTGCTCATCGCCGTTTGACTTGCTTATAACGCGGTGGAATTTCAAACCGTCGTAAAAATGTCTGCCTTTCGCAGCATCAAGCGTTCCTTCCGCGAGACCGACGAAATTCGTTACGGTAAGCGGTGTATCTTTGTAATACAGTTCAAGAACAATATTACCTTTCGGCGTTTCCATTACTGCAAAAACGCCGTTTTTTCCCTCAAGGGATTTCATACTTTTGTCCATAGGACTGCATCCTCCAATAAATAATAATACGCAGCTGAATAAAACAAGTAAAAACGATTTTTTCATATTCATACTTTACCTTCTTCAATATCTTAAAATTGCGATACGAACCACTCGTACAGCGCGTCGAGTCTGTCGTTGAACGCATAGTTTATCTGCCTGTCGATGATTCCGATACGAGGACAACCTGCATCGGTAGAAATGTACACAAGATACTGCCGTCCGCAGTCCATTACGAGCACGTTCGATCTGAACATATGCGGATCTACGGCCTTAATAATTCCGAACATCATTTTTGTGAGATTATTGAATGTGGCGTATATTTCGTTCGCTGACTGATAATAATTAAGCACGTATTCGCAGCCGCCGAACGTGTTATCGTGCTGATATGCATACGAAATCTGCCCGTCCGCATCCCCCGTGTTCTGATCGGCAATCGGAGTGTCGCCGTCGGGGCCTGCAATCATATACGTTCTGCTGTACAGCACCAGAGTTTTTTTTGAAATACTCGAATAATACGTCATCCCTTCCATCTTTGAAACGGAACGGAGAATCCGTGCGACGGCGTTTATTGACGTGTCCGGAGAAACACCTTCCGCATTTTTCGCACCAAGGGAATCCTTGTCGACAAGATACAGACATTCCGTTGTATACCCGCTTTTCTTTTCAATCCTGTTTGCCGACACACGTTCCGTATATACGGATTTCGGCAGCAGTTCGAGTTTCCGGTTGTTTTCCGCGTGCACGAACCGTATTCTTTTTTCGGCTTTCAGCTGCGACAAATACGGTTCACTTACAACGTCTTCAAGCGTATACGGCTTAACTGCGCCGTTCTCCGCATACACGGGAAGAACGGCAGCAGCGCAGAAAAATATTGATATGCATGCGGTAAAAAAAATTTTCATCGTAAAAAAATCAGTACACGCCTTTCCAGCTCACGCGCACCTGCTTATATAAACCATCACCTTCCGATTTGGTATCAATATCGGGAATATCGTTAAGAGTCGTATGAATAAGACGGCGCTCGAACGGATTCATCGGTTCAAGCAGAATCGAATTGTGCGTCTGATGGACTTTGTCCGCAGTCGTATACGCGAGCCGGACAAGCGATTCCTCGCGGCGGATGCGGTAGTTTTCCGTATCAAGAATAATACGCACATCCTCGTGTCCGAGACGTCCCGCGTAAATGTTCGCGAGCAGCTGAAGCGCGTCGAGGTTCTTTCCCTTGCGTCCTATAAGAATCGACGAATTCTGAGAATCCATCTTTATTCCTATTTTCTGTGGTTCGCGGAATACAATTTCCGTCTTCACATCATATCCCATCTTCTCTATCACTGTGTTTATAAATTCCACAAGTTTCTTTTCAAACTCGTCCTGAGGAAGAGGATCCGCCACAACTCTTCCGATGCTTCCCGGCATAATAATGTCGTTGCCCTCTGTCGCCGCATCAAAGGCGTCGACGGGATGAACGCGGATTTTTACGTACCCTTTTTTGAACAGGGAATTTTTCTGTGTTTCAAGAATCTCAATGTCGAACTGGTCCCGTTCAAGACCAAGTTCGGCTGCCGCTTTTTCTATAGCTTCCTTTTCGGTTTTTCCTTCATATTCATACGTCATAATACAGTACCTCTCGCTTTCAATTATCTTTTTTTATTGTTTTTCGCCACGGTAAAAGACTTTCCGTTTTTCTCAACTGCCGTTTCCTTCTTTTTCTCTTCCATTATTTTATTAATAACAAGCTGCTGTCCCATCTGAATCAGGTTGCTTACAGTCCAGTAAAGCAGCAGACCTGACGGCGCATTGTAGAAAATAAAAAAGAACACAATCGGCATACCGTACATCATGAACTTCATCTGCGTTGCGCTTGTTCCGTTGCCCATAGCCGTTCCGCCGTTCTGCGTTATTTTTCCGTACAGCAGCTGCGATGCAAGGTAAATCACCGGAAGAATTCTGATTGCATTGCCGACGAACGGTATGCTTTTCTTGAACGTATACACGCTGTCGCCGGCCGACAAATCGGGAATCCATCCGGGAATGAACGACGCGCCGCGGAACTCGAAATAATTGTTGAACAGGTTGTACATTGCAAAAATAATAAGGAACTGAAGCAGCATCGGCAGACAGCCGCTCGCAGGATTGTAATTATTCTCCTTGTACAGCTTGCCCATCGCCTCCTGCATCTTCTGCGGATTGTCCTTGTATTTCGTCTGGATTGCGGTCATCTGCGGCTGAAGATTCTGCATCTTAAGAGTGCTCAGAGACTGCTTTTTCGTAAGCGGGAACATGGCGAATTTGAAAATAACAGTCATCAGGATGATTGCCACGCCCCAGTTCGGAATAAGCTTGTACAGCATCTCGAGACCCCATTTGAGAATGTTCTCAAGCCAGCCGAGCCAGCCGCTCGACTGCAGCGATTCCGGAAGTTTCAGCGGTTCCGAAAGTTCAACAGGCTGGTCCGTTTTCTTCTCAGCGTAACCGAGCTGCCAGCCGTTGTTTTCCGCTGCGTTGTAGCGCTTCAAATCCTTTTCGTTGCGCGGTCCGAAGTAGACATAATACGTATCCGCCATATCGGAACCGGAGAACTGCCTACGGGTCAAAAGCGCCTGTGCGTCGGCATAATCATGCACTTCGACTTTCGACGAATAATACGTTTCGCCCATGACGCCTTCATCGGCCGGAATTACGAGAGCTTCGAAATACTTGCCCGCAATGCCGGTCCATGAATATGATTTATCAAATGATTTGAACTGTTTTGTTCCGAGGGTTATCGTCTTCTTCTTGTCGCCGCTGAAAGAAAGGAACTGCCTGACTTCGTATCTGTTCGATTTAGAATCAAAATGAGGACCTATCTGCGGCGACGTGCGCAGCGTGTACGCCGTTCCGTTCGCATTAAGAACCGCGTTTCCCTCGTCGCTGTGTACCAGAATTTCAAGTTTGAAGATATACTCGCCCGGCTTGAACGTATACCGCTTTCCGAACGTATAGCCGTTGTAATGCTTCGTAAACAGCACCGTGTTGTCGTCAGGACGCTCGACGTTGAACGTGTCGTTTATAATCATGCTGTCGGGACCGCCGAACGATACCGCGCACGACCGGTTAAAATCGGAAATATTGTCGGCCATCTGAACACCTTTTCCGGTATCAGTGTCGATATGATTAAGAAGCTGATAATCTACAATGTCGCCGCCTTTATTCGTAAAAACGGCCTTTACCTTGTCGGTTGTAATAACGACAGTCTGTTCGGGAATCGTTTCACCTGTATCCGCCGCCTGTGAAAGAACGGCATTTTTTACCGGTGCGCTTTTATCCGTACCGTTGTTTTCAGCAGGCGCTTCCGCTGTCCGGGCAACGGTGTTCTGTGTTTCTGCGGTCTTGCTTGCCGGAGTAAATATCGGCTGCAGGAATATGAATGCACCAATAACAGCCACCGAAAGAACTATGGCCCAAATGGTATTTTTATCCATCAGTTTAAATCTCCATTAATCAGGGAACAGGATCATATCCGCCGGCATGATAAGGATTACACCGGAGAATACGTTTAATAGCGAGGAAAAGACCCTTACCAGGTCCGTATTTTCGAATTGCCTCAAGTGCATACTGAGAACACGTAGGTTTGTATCTGCAGCATGGCGGAAACAAAGGAGAAATACAAATTTGATAAGCACGGATGAAAAAACAGAAAAATTTCGTAAGAAATTTTTTCATTTTTTGATTAACCCTGCCTTTTCGCACAGTAATCGAAATTGAACACACCGCGTGCTGAACGAATCGTTTCCGGGATATACCAGGAACAGCATATCATATCCGGTGTTCAGATGTGTTTTAAATAAACGATAGACTTCCCGGCTGTACCGTTTTGACAGATTCCTCTGCACTGCGTTACCGTATCCGCGGGGTAAAGGAAAACCTATACGGTTCTTTCCCAGTGTGTTTTCTGCATAAAACAGTTTTGCACCGGGAACACCTGTCTTTTTTCCATTCTTAAACAGACTCTTAAAATCAGCAGGATTTTTTATACGTTCGCAACGCCTAAAAAATCCCGTTTTCAGTAACTCTGTTTCCATCCCTGGTCAATATCAATAAGGTTTCTTTTCGTCAGAAACAGAAAGCTTTTTGCGGCCTTTTGCGCGGCGGCGTGCAAGAATCTGACGTCCGCCTTTTGTTGCCATGCGGGCTCTGAATCCAAATTTTCTATTGCGTTTTACTTTGCTGGGCTGATATGTCCGTAACATAGAACATGCTCCTTTATATTGACCTGTATAGTATCTACACAGGTTTTAAGATTTCAAATATAGTACGAAAATATACCATTATTTTGAAGAATTGGTCAACATGCTTTTTTTTAGGTCGTCAAGCCGTGCCTTGAGTTCGGGCGGCAGTTCTACCGGCCCGGAAGAGCCTTTTTCCGCCGTTTTCTCGTGTATTTCCACCTGTCTGTCCTGCGCTTCAAGTTTTTCGGATAATTTCCGGCGGTCTTCCTGAATCTGCTCGTCGTACGTCTTCGCACATAACGAAAAATCACTGCCTTTGAGTCGGAATGCAAGCGAGGTGATTTTAAGTTCCGGAACGGCCCGCTCAAGACCGGTCAGTATGAATTTAGAATACAGCTGCAGTATCTGTATCCAGCCGGGATGATCGGTTTCTACAAGAAGTATGCCGTTCTTCAGTTCGATTAATTCCGTATGGGCGGTAAGCTTTTCACCGTATTTATGCACTTTTGATACGACTGATTTCCACGTGCCGAGCAGTCTGCTGCTGTTTTCCACGTCGCATTTATCAATATTCGAGAAAACCTGCGTTATCATATCCGCAGCTGTAATCACCGACTGATCGTTAATCATGCCATTCACCTTTTTCAATGTGATAAATACGCGTCGTGCTGTGCCTGTAGCGTTCGTACGGTTCTCCCGGCAGAAACGTGCAGAACAGCTGGTCGTACTCAGGAAGCATCGCCGTCATTTTCTGCCGCTTGTCGGGATCAAGTTCAAGCATGACGTCGTCCATAAGAAAAACCGGTTTCATCCCGGTAATCCTCGAATAATATACAGCCTGAGCCACCCGGAGGAGAAGGGCAACAAGCCGCTGCTGACCGGTAGACGCCACCGGAATAAACTGCCGCCCTTCGTGCATAAATATGATACGGTCCCGGTGAGGTCCCGAAAGCGTCGTTCCCATAATTTTGTCCTGTTCGCTACGTTCCGCAAGTACTGCAACAACATCATCGGGACCGGGAAAACGAGTTCCTACCGTGTCGGGAATTTCCTTCCACGACGGTGCATATACTATGCTCACGCCGCATATGCCGGAAATATCTTCGTACAGTTTTCCGAAAATCTGATTAAACTGGAAAACAGCATTTTTCCGTTTTTTTTGTATTTCAAGTCCGTTTTTTGCCAGCTGTACGTCGTAAATGCCGAGCATATCGTATGATTTGTCTTTCAGAAGCTGATTGCGGTTTTTGAGCACTTTTTTGTAATTACGCATGTCGTCGATATACAGCGGATCGAACATCGTAAGCGACTGATCAAGAAAAAAACGGCGGCACTCCGGTTCACCCGTGGCAAACTGCATGTCGTCGTGGCAGAACAGCACGCACGGAATCGTATTTACCAGTTCCTTGCGGTCCTGAATGCGCTTTTCATTTTTTTCAATATGTTTTATGCCGTCTTTATATGCAACGTCTATTTTCTGAACGCTGCCGCCTTCCTGCTGATACATCGTACTTATGCTGAAACCGTCAGTTCCCTGTTTAATAAGCTGCGTGTCGACGTGCGTGCGGAACGACGCGCCGTATGCGGAATAATACAGCGCCTCAAGAATATTGCTTTTTCCCTGTCCGTTTTCACCGACAAAATAAACCTCTTTTGAAGAAAGATCTATTTTGTCGTTCTTCAGATTGCGGAAGTTGTTCAGCGAAAGAGACAGGAACGGCATCAGTTAAGATTCATCGGCATGATGATATGGAAGTAGTCAGCAGCCGGTTCAGGACGCATCGTAACAGCCTTCATCGCCTCGGTAAATTCAAACACGATGTTTTCCGCATTGATTACTTTGATCGGCTCAGTGACGTACAAATAGTTAAGGGCAATAGTCACTTCGGGACCGTCGTATCTGCACGGAATCTCTTCAGCTGCAGTTCCTATATCGGTTTCAGGAGAAATAAGCGTCAGCGTTCCCGGAGCTGCCTTAAAAAGCAGCCGGCTTACTTTCTTATCAATCATGATTGTCGTGCGCTTAAGAGCGGAATCAAGATCGGCTTTGTTTACCTGGAAAGAGCTTGTCTGATTTTCAGGAATGACTTTCTGATAATTCGGAAACTGTCCGTCGAGGAGAAGGGAAGAGAACTCGTAATTACCGAAGCGGACAAAAATCAGCTTATCGACAACTGCGAGAGAAACGTTTCCTTCGTCGGGCGCGTTTTTAAGAATACAGCCGAGTATCTTTACCGGAATGATAGCCGCCGGAAAATCCGTAATTCCCTGCGCTATCGCTTTACTTGCATATGAAAGTCGGCGTCCGTCCGTAGCGACCATGACGAGATTATCATCCTTTTTTGTGAAATATACGCCCGTCATAAAATAACGGTTCGCGTCTTCCGAAACAGAAAAAATAGACTGGGAAATCATTTCTTTTATGTCTTTTGCCGGAACGTCGAAAAACGGAACTTTGTCCGCATTATTTACCGGGGGAAATTTATCGCTTGCTATGCTTTTGAGCTGAAATTTGATTTTCTTTGCGATCGGTCTGATTGTTACTTTTACGTCTTCCTGATCGAATTCAATTTCACCTGCCGGAGATGAAGCAAGAATACTCATGAACTTATCGCAGAAGACTGTCGTCGTACCTTCTTCCTTGACGTCGACGGGAATCTTTGTCGTAAAATTGACAGAAGAATCCGATGCCTTGATTACAAGCGTATTGTTTTCGGCACTAAGCAGAATGTTGGAAAGAATCGAAATAGGACTCTTGTTTGTAATAATTTCCTGTGCAATGGCGATTTCTTTAATCATTGCATCTCTGTCAAACGAAAACTTCATCTTTATCTCCTTGAACTCAGCTTCCTTTGTGAGTTGTTCACATCGTTAATGTATACTAAATTTATATAGAATTTAGTAATAGTAATAATAAGGTCCGGCATTTTGTGGATATCGACTATATTTCGTTACATGATAACGATTTGCAAAGTATATAACTCACTATGTTTTATTCACAAGTTATACACTTATCCACTATTTTTCTATTTATACACCAGTTATACACAGCATTGTATCATATTGTACACAGTTTTGTCTTTATTTTTTATAGTCTTTTATCTCCTTCATGAGCAGCTGTACGCGTGCATTTAAAGTAGAATCGATTTTCATTTGAGCGCTTATTTTTTCGTATGAATGCATGGCGGTGGAGTGGTCCCGTCCGCCGAATTCGCTGCCCAGTTCGGTAAAAGAGTATTCAGTAAGCTCCCGTGCAATATACAGCGCTATCTGCCGAGGGGTTACGAATTTCTGGTCGCGTTTTTTGTTTTTTATATCGGAGACTGATATCTGATATTCGTCCGCCACCACTTTCTGTATTGTGTCGATTGTGATGTTGCCTGCCGACGGATTGCTGAATATGTCGCGGAGCTGCTGCTGTGCAATTTCGATTGTGAGCGGTTTCTGGATAAGCTCGGCGTAACCTATCATCTTCGTTAAAGCCGATTCCAGATCGCGGACGTTGGTTTCGACGTTTTTTGCAATATAGTCTATAACGTCGTCGGGAATTTTTTTACCGAGTATTTCGAGCTTTTTAAGAAGAATGGCGCGGCGCGTTTCGTAGTTCGGCGGCTGCAGGTCGACGCACAGTCCGTTCGATATACGGCTCTGGATACGGTCGGCAAATCCCTTGAGCTCGGTGATGGGACGGTCGCAGGTGAAAACCATCTGTGAGTTGTGATCGCGCAGCTCGTTGAACGTATAGAACAGCTCTTCCTGAAGAGCTGGTTTGTTCTGAAGAAAATGTATGTCGTCGAGCAGCAGCACGTCGAGTCCGCGGTATTTCGACTTGAATTTTTCCGTCGTTTTGGAAGCGAGGGACGACGTAAATTCGTTCGTAAACGCTTCTGCTGACGTATAGCAGATTTTAAATCTGTCGTTGTGTTCTTTGAATATATAATTTCCGATTGCCTGCATAAGGTGCGTTTTTCCGAGACCGACGCCGCCGTAGAGCAGGATAGGGTTGAATTTTTTGCCGGGTTCTTTTGAGACTGCAATGGCCGCGTTGTATGCGAAATTGTTGTTGTCTCCCGACACGAACGTATCGAATGTAAAATCCTCGCGAAGCTGCGGATGTTTTCTTACCGGATTTTCTTTGAAATCCGGTTTTTCAGGATTTTCTTCAGCTTTTTTTGTTTCAACTGCCGGAACAGCCTCTTTTTCTTCGGGAGCTGCAATAGCAGAATCGCTTACCGTATGGTTTATTTCAATATTTTTCTGCCCGGTAAGTTCTTCTATCTTTTTGATAACTCTGTCGACGTTCCCTTTTTTCTGCATCTGCAGCCACAAAAATTCCGACGGAACGGACACAGTAATTGTATTGTCCGTGTCTTCAATATATTGCATATTAAACCAGAGTTTGAATTCCGTTTCCTGCTGAGAGCCTTCCTTTTTGAATTCTTCGTGTATCTGATCCAAGGCATACTGCCAGACTTCACGATAATTATTGTTAGACATATGCGTAATTATAAACCGCCTTTACTTTTTTCTTCAAGACAGGTATACTTAAAAGTACTAATTCGTTCTATTATAGCGAAAAAATCAAGGAAACAGCATGAACCCTTCTGAAAATTATTCCGCAAGCAGTATTCAGGTATTGAAAGGACTGGAAGCAGTACGCAAGCGGCCGGGCATGTATATCGGCTCTACGGGACCACAGGGTCTTCATCACCTGGTCTATGAAGTAGTGGACAACAGCATCGATGAGGCGATGGCGGGTTTCTGCGACAGAATCGTCGTTGCTCTCGAAAAGGATGATATCTGCCGCGTTGAGGATAACGGCCGCGGTATTCCCGTCGGCATGCACCCTACAGAGCATATAAGCGCTCTGGAGCTTGTTCTTACCCGTCTGCATGCCGGCGGCAAGTTCGACAAAGGCGCGTATAAGGTTTCCGGCGGTCTTCACGGCGTCGGCGTCAGCTGCGTCAACGCGCTTTCCTCATGGATGGAAGCGACTGTCGACCAGAACGGCAAACGATATTTCCAGCGCTACGAGACAGGCATACCTAAGACAAAAGTAGAGGAAATAGGTACGTCCGACAGTCACGGAACGACAATCCGCTGGAAATCGGACAAATCCATATTCACTGAAACTACGACGTACGACTTCGATGTGCTGTCTAAACGGCTCCGCGAGCTTGCGTTTCTTAACAGCGGCATTACAATCATATTCCGCGACGAGCGTCTCGAAAATCCGAAGGAAGTGACGTTCAAGTTTGAGGGCGGAATAAAACATTTCGTCTCGTATCTCAACGAAGGCAAGAACGTCATTCCGGCGGAACCCGTTTACGTTGAAGGCGAGGAAAACGGCGTACTGACCGAACTAGCCATGCAGTACAACGACGGCTATACCGAGAACATTTTTTCATACGTCAACGATATCAATACGGTAGAAGGCGGAACGCATCTCGAAGGGTATAAAAGTGCCCTTACGTTCGTACTGAATAAATTTCTTGAATCGAATCAGAAGCTTTCAAAGAAAATGGACAAGGACGAAAAGCTCACCGGCGACGACGTCCGTGCAGGCCTTACGGCAGTTTTGTCTCTGAAAGTTCCCGAACCGCAGTTCGAAGGCCAGACGAAGACGAAACTCGGCAACAGCGAAGTCCGCACCATTGTCGATTCGCTCATCAAGGAAAAGCTGACGCTGTTTTTCGAGCAGCATCCGCAGGACCTCGAGCATATTCTGGAAAAATCTGTAGGTGAGGCGAGTGCGCGCATTGCGGCCCGCAAAGCTAAGGAAGCGACGCGACGAAAGAGCGGACTCGACAGTTTCGGTCTGCCGGGCAAACTTTCGGATTGTTCTTCAAAAGATCCTTCAGCGTGCGAAGTGTACATAGTCGAGGGTGATTCTGCAGGCGGTTCCGCGAAGAAGGGCCGCGACAGCAAGCATCAGGCTATTCTTCCGCTGTGGGGCAAGATGCTCAACGTTGAAAAGACCCGCATAGACAAGGTAATCAACAACGACAAACTTGAGCCCGTCATTGCGACGCTCGGCGCGGGAATAGGCAAGGATTTTGACATAAGCAGGTTAAGGTATCATAAAATCATCATTATGGCCGATGCCGATGTCGACGGTTCGCACATCCGCACGCTTTTGCTCACGTTCTTTTTCCGGTACATGCCGCAGATTATCGAAGACGGCTACGTGTATCTTGCAATGCCGCCGCTGTATAAAGTGAGCTGGAACAGAAAAGAGTGGTACGTGTACGACGACGATGAAAAGTCGAAAGTTCTGAAGGAACTCGGACCGAATGCGGAAAAGGCTTCTGTCCAGCGGTACAAGGGTCTCGGCGAAATGGACGGGACGCAGCTGTGGAACACAACAATGGATCCTGCGCGCCGCAAGATGAAGCAGGTGACTATTCCCGACGCGGTAGCAGCCGACAAAATGTTCTCCGTATGCATGGGCGAAGAGGTTGAACCCCGCCGCAAATTCATCGAAGAGAACGCGGTCTACGCCAATCTCGATGTGTAATCAGAAAAATAAGGATTGAATCATGGACGAAATTAAAACGCCGGAAGGTGGAACACTTATCCACATGCCTATCGATGCGGAAGTCAAGCAGGCATATATAGACTATTCCATGTCCGTTATTACAAGCCGTGCTCTGCCGGACGTACGCGACGGACTTAAACCGGTACACCGCCGCATTCTGTACGCCATGGATGAACTCGGTCTGCGCAACAACGGTTCAACCCGCAAGTGCGCCAAAATCGTCGGCGATGTGCTCGGAAAATACCATCCGCACGGAGACGCTTCTGTTTACGACGCGCTCGTCCATCTTGGACAGGATTTTTATCTCAGGTATCCGGTTATAACGCCGCAGGGAAACTTCGGAACGATTGCAGGCGATCCGCCTGCCGCATACCGTTATACGGAAGCGAAGATGGCAAAACTTGCTGAGGAAATGGTCGCCGACATAGACAAGGATACGGTCGACTTTATTCCGAACTTCGACGAAACAACGAAAGAGCCGACTGTTCTGCCGTCGAAACTTCCGTATCTGCTTGTGAACGGTTCCTCCGGTATTGCCGTCGGTATGGCGACGAACATGCCGCCGCACAATCTGCGTGAAATAGCGGCGGCCGTTACCGCATACATCGACAATCCCGAAATTTCAATCGATGAACTCTGCAAAATAATCAGAGGACCTGATTTTCCGACGGGCGGAATTATTTTCGGCCGCGGTGGAATTAAGGAAGCATACAAAACCGGCCGCGGCAAAATAATCGTGCGCGGACGGTTCAACATAGAAACGGCGAAAAACGGTAAAGAATCTATTGTCTTTACCGAAGTACCGTATCAGGTCAATACGAAGATGCTCTGCGAGCGGATAGGCGAGCTGGCCCGCAACAAGGACATTGACGGCATTACCGGCATAAACGACGAGAGTTCCGACCGTACGGGTATGCGCATCGTCATCGATTTGAAACGCGGTGCCATTACAAAAATCGTATTGAATCAGCTGTTTTCGAAGACCGCACTGCAGTCGAACTTCGGAGTAATCAACCTGGCGCTTGTACGCGGGCGGCCCCAGATATTGACACTCAAACAGCTTTTACAGTACTTTGTCGAACACCGTGATCAGGTTGTGACGAGGCGGACAAAGTTTGAACTTGCAAAAGCGCTTGCCCGCGAGCACATTCTGCAGGCGCTCATCGTCGCAATCAACAATATCGACGAGGTCATAAAAATAATACGCGGCAGCCGTGATGCGGAAGACGCAAAGAACGGCCTCATGAAGCGGTTCCAGTTCGACGACGTTCAGGCACAGGCCATTGTCGACATGCAGCTCAAACGCCTGACGCATCTGGAAGTCGACGATCTCAAAAAAGAACTTGCAGAGCTTGAAGTATGGATTGCGCATCTCCGCGATCTGCTCGAGCATCACGAAAAGATTCTTGCGCTCATCAAAACAGAGACAAACGAGTTGGTAGAAAAATACGGTGATGATCGCCGTACAGATATCGTTTCCGACGAGGTCGAAGAGATCAACGTCGAGGACATGATTAAAGAGGAAGATATGGTAGTTTTAGTATCGAAACTTGGGTACATCAAACGCATTGCAGCGTCGCAGTACAAGAGTCAGGGCCGAGGCGGCAAGGGAAGCATCAGCGCAAACCTTGTCGAAGATGACTACATCAGTCAGATTTTCATCGCGTCGACTCACGACAACATTATGTTTATAACCAACGAGGGCAAAGCATACTGGATAAAAGCACACGAGATTCCGGAAGCGTCGAAATCAAGCCGCGGTGCCCACATAAAGAGCCTGCTTTCAGTTTCCGCCGACGAAGAAATCACAACGATCGTTGCGGTCAAAGAATTCAGCGAGACACAGTATGTGCTTATGGCTACGTCGAACGGTGTCGTCAAAAAGACGGCACTCAGCGATTTTTCCAACGCGAAGGCAAAGGGAATTATTGCAATCAAGCTTGATGAAGGTGACAAACTTATCTGCGCGATTCTGACGCAGGGCAAGGACGACGTATTCCTTATTTCCAGAAGAGGCAAAGCTCTCCGCATTTCCGAGGAAGATGTCCGCGTCATGGGCCGTGCGAGCCGCGGAACAAAGGGCATGAAGCTTGCGGAGGGCGATGAAATTTCCGCCGCCGTGAGGGTAGAGAAGGACAAGGGCATTATGCTCGTCACGGAAAAAGGATACGGCAAACGCATCACTGTCGAGGATTTTAAGCCGCACGGAAGAGGAACCGGCGGACAGCGCTGCTATGGCAATACCGAAGAACGCGGTGAAATCATCGGTGCTCTTTCGGTTGCTGCCGACGACGAAGTCCTCTGCATCACAAGCCAGGGAAAGACGCTCAGAGTTGCAGTCAATACAATCAAGGAGCAGGGAGCCGGCTCGAGCGGTGTAACGCTTGTAAAGATTGAAAGCCCTGACTATCTCGTCGGTGTCGACCGCGTTGCAGAAGACGACGAAGAGGAAGAGGTGACCGCAGAAGCTGAAAAACCGGAAGGTTCAAAATAGTTTATTATAATTCCTTATATTATAAGGAATTATGCGATTATTGACGATGAATGCATAATTCTGCTGACAAAACGGCGGGATTAAGCTATACTTTTTGATAAGGGAACAACTGTATTTTAAAACAACTAAACAGTTGACGGGTGAAACATCAGGCAGAAGGCCGGATAATGGAAAAATCCATTGTCCGGCCTTTCTTTATTTGTGGAACATTAAAACCGACCGCGATACTTTTAGAGAACAACGTACCCTGCTGTTAATGGCGGGGGATGCTGTTCCTTCGCCGTATTTGTTTCACGTGAAACAATAATATATGTTATAAAAGATATCCACAATGTTAACAAATTGTGGAAAAGTACGGCTGGTTATTCACAAGTTGTTAACGAATGTGGAAAACTTCCGGATAAATATGTTTCACGTGAAACATTGTTTGTCGAAATTATGCACTTTGTGGAAAAATGGTTAACAACTTTTGGCAAAGAAATTTAATCAAAAATAATGATTTGTCCGTAGCAGATTGTGCCGGGTATATATTGTATTATCCGCTGTATGAAATCTTCTTAGCATGCCGCACGATTTATGGATGCAGTGAATTGTGCGTGGGAAAATATACTCTCACAAAATCCGGTTTTAAAAAGGTCCTATATACTCTGCCGGTCGTGACATATCTGTCGATTGTTTCACGTGAAACAGTATGGAAAACAAAGGCGGGAACAGGGCAGATGTGTGTTTCACGTGAAACATTTATGGGAAATAATAACGGGAACATGGTAGGTGGAATACATGTTTCACGTGAAACAAATCAGATAACTAACGAACGATAGTTTACAGAATCCCATACAACTGATTGTTTGTGTTTTTTCGTACAACCGGTCATTAGGAAAAACGGACGGTAGATATACACAAAACGTACAGGTCTTCGAGGGTGGGCTGCTTAGTTACCTTGTACAGAAATACGGTAACTAAACATTTTTTCCCGAAAGGCAGATAAGCCTGTGTATAATTACCGTACGTTTTCAGTATTCATTGTCAGACCTGCTTTTTTGCTTTACACTGGAGACATGGAGTCTATTCTTTCTTCCCTTAATGAGCAGCAGCAGAATGCAGTCAGGCAGACTGAAGGATATGTCCGCGTTATGGCCGGTGCCGGTTCGGGTAAAACCCGGACGCTTACTTCCCAGTACTGCTATCTTGTAAATGAAGTGGGAATTGCTCCGGGAAATATCCTGTGCGTTACGTTTACGAACCGCGCGGCAAACGAAATGAAATTTCGAGTGCGGAAGCAGCTAGGTGATTTGGACTTGGGGTATATCTGTACGTTCCATGCGTTCTGCGTCCAGCTGCTCAAAGAAGACATAAATGTGCTCAATTATCCGAAGAATTTCGTTATTATGGACACTGAGGACGAACGGGAAATTCTGCTGCGAATTTTCGACGACATGCATCTTACGCTGCGCGATACGACGATCCAGCGTACAATCGATGACGTGCTGGAAACGAAGAAAATGAAGGCTGATTCGTATATCAACGACATATACCGCCTGAATAACGAACAGCTGCGCGAACGGTTTAATATGATAAAGGACAGGGACGACCAGATTTTTGCGCGCTACATCTACGAACAGAAAAAGTGTTTCGGCCTGGACTTCAATGACCTTATCAATTTTGCGACGTATATTCTCGAAAATTTTCCGGCAGTCCGCGGGAAATGGCAGGACCGGATGGAATACGTTATGGTCGACGAATTCCAGGATGTGAGTAAAAAGCAGTACCGTATAGCGCAGATACTTTCCGCAAAGCATGAAAATCTGTTTATTGTGGGAGACAGCGATCAGACAATATATTCGTGGCGCGGGTCTCACGTAAAACTGTTTCTTGATTTCGACAAAAAATATCCGGGTGCACGGACGTTTCTGCTCACGGAGAACTACCGTTCTACGCCGCAGATTCTTACCGCGTCGAATACGCTCATTGCAAAGAACACGGTGCGCTATCCCAAGACGCTTACTCCGGTGAATCCCGACGGGCAGAAGCCGCTTTACTGCCACTGTAAGAACGAACAGGAGGAGGCGCTGTGGATTTACGGACAGATACGGGCGCTGGCGGAATCAGGTGTGAAATACGGTGATATCGCCGTTTTGTACCGGGCTCATTATCTGTCGCGGCCGGTGGAAGAATGCTTCATTGAGAAGGAGATTCCCTATAAGTTCTACAGCGGCATAGAGTTTTACAGCCGCCGCGAAATCAAGGATCTGGTGTGCTATCTGCGCATGCTGACCGCAGCCGACGATATCGCGTTCCTCCGCACGATCAATACGCCGTCGCGTAAAATCGGCAAGAAAAAGATAGAGGCACTCAAAAATGAAGCCGAGAGTAAAAACATTTCACTGTACGAGGCGTTGAAACAGCTGGCCGATTCCCCGCTGTTTGCCGGAACAAACGCATATCAGTATATAGACGCTATAGATTCGCTGCGCGAAACGTACAGCAGCATGCCGCTCGGTACAATACTGCAGGCCGTTATGGATAAGACCGGCTACGAGGCGTATCTCCGCCTGCAGAGCGATCAGGACAGACTCGATAATGTTGCCGAGTTCCGCCGCGCTGTGGAAACGGCCGGTCAGGACGACGACACGAACCTTGCGGATTTTCTGACGCACATCGCTTTGTTTACCGATCTTGACCGCGAGTCTGAACAAAACAACGTAAAACTCATGACGATTCACACGGCGAAGGGGATGGAATTTCCGTATGTGTTTATATGCGGTATGAATGAAGGCGTGTTTCCGTCGCGGAAAACAATATCGCCGGAAGACATGGAAGAAGAACGCCGCATTGCATATGTCGCAATGACGCGTGCCGAAAAGGAGCTGTTTTTATCCGATTCCGAAGGAACCGCGAACGACGGAATATTCAAATATCCGTCGCGGTTCATATTCGATGCCGGGCTTGAAAACCTGCGGCTGGAACATCAGCTGGATAAGTCGCTTGTTGAGCAGACGACGAAAATCATTACGTACAGCGAGGAACAGCTTAAACTGATGGGTACTCTGCTCGAAGTAAATATGCGCATTCATCACGACGTTTTCGGCGACGGTACGATTACTGCGGTAAATAAAAAGGACGGTTGTTATTTTGTTAAGTTTGATTCAATTAAAACGCTCCGCAGCATCAGATTCGAGATAAAACTGACTGTGATTAACTGACCGGGTGTGATATACTTCCGCATATGGAACATTCAAAATTAGTGTTGCTGCTCGTACTCTTTATCGCGGCAGGCATAGTCTTTAGCGCAGTCGGCCTGTGTTTACTTTCTGAAAAATATCTTAATCAAATTGGCGGCAAGCGGGCGATGGGAAAAGCTGCCGGATGGTCGGCATTCGGTATCGGTGTGCTGACGATTTTTACCGGCATTTTTATATTTTCCGTACCGTCCGTACTTGAATACATCATCGTCGGGTATCTTGGAATTTTATTTATTGCAGCGTGCGCGGCGATGATAGTTGTAAAATTGAAGAAGTAGATTGGCCCGGAAAGGTGATCCGCCGGGCAGATTTATATTCTGTTTTTTTCCATCCACTTTACGGCAAAGTCGACGAGGCTCCTTTGATTGATTAATTTACATACGGCATTGCCGACTCTGCCTGTGGTTACGCTGTTTTCCTTTTCGTAGTCGTTTCCCAACTTTTCAAAATCGTCCGATGAGATGTCTATATCCTCGAATTCTTTCCAGCAGACAGTTCCGTTTTCCTGTACCGGCATCCCGTTTTTTATTGTTTTCTTTGCCGGATAGTCGGCCAGGTACTCCGCCAGATGCAGCGAAGTATTGTTTTCGTTTCCGACGCCGATTAATAATATTGATCCGTCCAGGTCGTATATTCTTCCCAGCGGGCTTTGTTTGTTCATTGCATAATCGAAGTGGTCATCCTGAATTATAAACTCTTTGTTTTTTCCCCAGGCGGCGAATGAAACCTGCGGATGAGAGCTTCTTAGGACCGATTTTTGTTTTCGGAACGTTTCCGGGATTTTTTCTATCCCTCTCGTCGGCGTTAAATCCTTGTCGAAGCAGGGCATCTCTTTTCTGATTGTCTCAATCCATGCCTCCGGCACCGGCGGGTTGCACCAGTTTGCGGGATCGGACAAATCTCCCGAATGGGCGGGCATTATTAAAGTGCCTTTTCCGGTGAGTACGGTTTCAAGCGCGAGAATAACGGAGACGGCTCCGCCGCACACCCATCCTAAAGAGCTCAACGAAGTGTGGGCAATGAGGACCATTCCCGGTTTTACTCCCAGTTCAGTAAAATCCCTCTCAAGGGATGAAATCGTATTCGGGCCGTTTGGTGATTGTGCTATTGTCTTTTCTTCACTCATTTTTATACTCCGTTTTTTGTTCCGCCGAAAAAGCGGTATGTTATACGCTGCCGGATGATTCAAAAAAAGGCCGTCCCGAATGTGAATCTTCCGGGACGGCCCTTTTCTTTTTTACCTGCTGTAAGTCAAATTATTTCTTTGCTTTTTTAGCCGGCTTTTTCACTGCTGCTGCTTTTTTAGCAGGAGCCTTTCTTACGACTTTCTTTTCAGCGGCTTTTTTGACAGGTTTCTTTGCAGCAACCGCTTTTTTAGCAGGCGCTTTCTTTGCCGCGGGCTTTTTAGCAGCGGCAGCCTTTTTGGCAGCTTTTGCTTTGGCGATTGTGCGGATTACAGCCTGCGCTCCGGCGAGACGTGCAATCGGTACGCGGAACGGAGAGCATGAAACGTAGTTAAGGCCGATGTCGTAGCAGAGAGCGATGGATGCTGGATCTCCGCCGTGTTCGCCGCAGATTCCGAGGTGGAGGTCGGCTTTTACCGAGCGGCCTTTTTCTTCCGCGATTCTCATGAGAGAACCCGGTCCTTCGGCATCGAGCGTCTTGAACGGATCATCGTCGAGAACGTTCTGTTTGAGATATGACGGGCAGAACTTGCCGTAGTCGTCGCGGCTGAAGCCGAACGTTGTCTGCGTGAGATCGTTTGTACCGAAGCTGAAGAAATCAGCATATTCTGCAAGCTGATCAGCGGTAAGAGCTGCGCGCGGGAATTCGACCATCGTGCCAATTTCGAACTTGAGTTTGGTATTTCTGTCTTTGTTTACTTTTGCAATAATAACTTCCGCCTGTTCGCGGATCTGTTTGATTTCGCGGTATGTCACGACGTTCGGAATCATAATCTGGACGTTGTGTTTGATTCCCTGTGCAGCCGCGTCGGCGCATGCAAGAGCGATCGCTTCGACCTGCATCTCGTAGATTTCCGGATACGTGATTGCGAGACGGCATCCGCGGTGACCGAGCATCGGGTTCGCTTCCTGGAGCGATGCAATCTTTACATTGAGAGCCGCAACGCTGATTCCCGTCGCTTTTGAAAGCTCTGCAATTTCTTCTGCAGCACCCGGCTTCGGAACGAACTCGTTGAGCGGCGGGTCAAGAAGACGGATTGTGACCGGTCTTCCTTCCATAGCCTTGATGATTCCGAAGAAGTCTGTCTTCTGAAGCGGAAGAATCTTCTTGAGAGCCTCTATGCGCTGCTCTGTATTGTCGGCAAGAATCATTGCGCGGAACGACGGGAGTTTTGCCGGGTCGAAGAACATATGTTCCGTGCGGCAGAGACCGATGCCGTTTGCACCGAACTTGAATGCGTTCTGTGCCTGATCAGGCTGGTCGGCGTTTGCGCGGACTTCGAATCCTGTAACAGTGTGGCCGTTGATTTTGCGGACGGATGCTGTGCGGACTCCATCAGCCCATTTGAGGAACGTCTCGAGTTCGCCGGAGATTGTTGCCGGAACTACAGGAAGAATGCCTGCATAGACTTTTCCGGTTGTACCGTCGATTGTGATGTTGTCGCCTTTCTTGAATGTTTTTCCGCCGATGACGCATTCGTTTGCGTTCGGGAACGTAACGGCCGCGCATCCTGAAACGCACGGAGTGCCCATACCGCGTGCGACGACTGCGGCATGCGATGTGCGTCCGCCCGTCGACGTGAGAATACCCTGAGAAGCCACCATGCCGGCAATGTCTTCCGGTGATGTTTCCTTGCGGACGAGAAGAACTTTCTTTCCGTCTTTTGCCCATTTTTCCGCTTCGTCGGCCGTGAAGACAATCTGTCCTGAACCGGCTCCCGGAGATGCGTTCAAACCTTCTGCGATGGCTGCGGTTGCTTTTACGGCTTTGGGATCGAGAGCCGGATGAAGCAGCTGATCAAGCTGTTCGGGTTCTACACGGAGAAGCGCTTCGTCCATTGTAATCAGTTTTTCTTTTACCATTTCTACAGCCATTCTGACGGCTGCCTGGCCCGTGCGTTTACCGTTGCGGCACTGGAGCATGAAGAGTTTTCCTTCCTCGACGGTGAACTCCATATCCTGCATATCGCGGTAATGTTTTTCGAGTTTTGCGCGGATGTCGCAGAGCTGTTTGTAAATTTTCGGGTTTGTTTTTTCAAGCTGGGAAAGTTTTTCAGGAGTGCGGATACCTGCAACGACGTCCTCACCCTGTGCGTTCATAAGATACTCGCCCATGAAAATATTCTCGCCGTTTGAAGGATCGCGGCTGAAGCAGACGCCTGTTCCCGACGTCTCGCCTTTGTTTCCGAAGACCATTGCCATAACGGTAACGGCTGTTCCTTTCAGGCCTTTAATGTTGTTGAGTTCGCGGTATTTGATTGCGCGCGTGTTCATCCATGAACCGAAAACAGCGTTGATGGCGTGCCACATCTGCTCTTTCGGGTTCTGCGGGAAATCTTTGCCCGTATGCTGTTTGTAGAGTACTTTGTATTTGCCGACGAGCGTCTGAAGGTCGCTCGTATCCATTTCGGTGTCGAGTTTAATGCCTTTCTTTGATTTGACTTCGGAAATAGCTTCTTCGAATTCGTCGTGCGGAACTCCCATCGCTACGTCGCCGAACATCTGGATGAAACGGCGGTATGCATCCCAAGCGAAGCGCGGATTGTTCGTCTTTTTTGCAAGACCTTCAACCGATTTGTCGTTGAGTCCGAGGTTGAGAATTGTGTCCATCATGCCGGGCATGGAAATAGCAGCGCCGGAGCGGACGGAAACGAGCAGCGGGTCCGTCGGATCGCCGAGCTTTTTGCCCATCGACCGTTCGAGTTTTGCGAGATACGTATCTACATCCGAATTGAGGGTTACAGGATATTTCTTGCCGTTGTCGTAGAAATATTTGCAGACATCTGTCGAGATTGTGAATCCTGACGGAACCGGAAGGCCGATTGAAGCCATTTCGGCAAGGTTAGCACCTTTGCCGCCGAGTTCGGCTTTCATTCCTGCGTTGCCTTCCGCTTTTCCGTCACCGAAAAAGTAAACATACTTTGCTTTAGCCATTTGATTACTCCATATATGGAAAAAGATAATATAATAAAATATTACATTGAAAAGTGAGCACTGTCAATTGTACGCATTTTTCAACGATTTTTTTGCGACGAAAAATTATTTAGACTGAGAATTACCGCCGAGATACGCATGACGAATCCGCTCGTCGTTGAGAAGTTCTTTCCCCGTTCCCGATAACGTAATGCGTCCTGTTTCCATAACGTATCCGTAGTCCGCGATTTTCAGAGCCGCGCGCGCGTTCTGTTCGACAAGAAGCACTGTCGTCCCCTGCGCGTTTATTTTCAGGATGATGTCGAATATGTCTTTGACGATGAGCGGGGCAAGTCCGAGCGACGGTTCGTCGAGCATGAACAGTTTCGGGCGCGACATAAGTCCGCGTCCGACTGCGAGCATCTGCTGTTCGCCGCCGGAAAGCGTGCCGGCGCTCTGCTTTAGGCGTTCTTTGAGGCGCGGGAAGAGGTCGTATACCATTTCGCGGTCCTTTTCGATTTCGGCTTTGTCGTCGCGGTGATATGCGCCGAGCGTGAGGTTTTCCCAGACAGACAGATTAGGGAAAATGCGGCGGCCTTCCGGAACGAGCACGATTCCCTGTGAAACGATCTGCTTCGTCGTAAGACCGGTAAGTTCCTCTCCGTTCCATTTAATACTGCCGCTGCGCGGTTTTACCAGTCCCACAATCGAATTGAGTGTCGATGATTTTCCCGCGCCGTTTGCTCCGATGAGCGTGACGATTTTTCCGTCGGGAACGTCGAGCGAAATACCCTGGAGGGCGTGTATGCCGCCGTAGTAAACCTGTAAGTCGTGCAGTTCAAGCATTTGTATCCTCCGTGCCGAGATATGCGTCGATTACTTTCTGGTTGCCGCTGATTTCTTTCGGCGTGCCTTCCGCAATCGTGTTGCCGTATTCGAGAACGTACATGCGGTCGCATATTCCCATGACAACCTGCATGTGGTGCTCAATAAGCAGAATGGAAACGCCGAAATCGGTGCGTATCTTTTTTATGAATTCCATAAGCTCTTCCGATTCCTGCGGATTCATTCCGGCGGCCGGTTCGTCGAGCAGCAGCAGTTTAGGCTGAGTTGCAAGGGCACGTACTATTTCGAGACGCCGCTGTTCGCCGTACGGGAGCGACGTAGCGCTGTCGTATGCGTGTTCCCTGAGGTTTACCTGCTCGAGGAGATAGAGCGCGTGTTCCTTCGCTTTCTTTTCGCGGCTGCTGTAGTTCGGCAGATGAAGGACTGATTCGAACAGATTGAAACGTGCGCGCAGATTTTCCGCGACCATCACGTTTTCAAGGACGTTCATTTCGCTGAAAAGTCTGATGTTCTGGAACGTGCGTGCCAGCCCGAGGACCGTAATCTGATGCGGCTTGAGTTTCGTAATGTCCGTTTCATCCCAGAAAACGGCACCGCTCGTCGGTTTGTACACGCCGGTAATCATGTTGAACGCCGTCGTTTTTCCTGCGCCGTTCGGACCGATGAGACCGATTATCTCGCCGTCGTTTACTTTGAGGTTCAAATCGTTGACCGCGGTGAGACCGCCGAATTTTATAGTTGTGTGAATGCACTGTAACATCAGATTTTCTCCCCGCGGTTTTTGATTTTCGGCACAAGGCCGGTTTTTGCAAGGTAATCCCACGAGAATTCGCTGGTCCCCATAAGACCGCGCTGGCGGTAAATGACGACGATCATAAGAAGGAGCGAGAAGACGACCATGCGGAGTCCCGGGAGTCCGTCGGTTTTGACGACGATAAAGTTCAGCGGACCGTCGAGGAACCGCAGGAATTCCATGAGCACCGTGACGACGATCGATGCGATGACTGAACCTGTTATACTGCCGTTGCCGCCGAGCACGACAATCAGCAGGATGTTGTAGGTAAGACTGAAGACGAACATTTTCGGATCTATAGTCTGCATGAGGTGGCCGAGCAGCGCGCCGCCGATGCCCGCCATAAAGCCGGAGATGACGAAGCTCACCGTTTTGATGTGCGCGATGTCGATGCCCATTGCCTGTGCGGCAATTTCGTTGTCGCGGACGGCCTTGAGCGAACGCCCGAATGCCGAATTGATGAGCGCCACCATGAAGATGATCGCGAGCGCGGCGCATCCCCAGACGACGTACGTTGTCGAATATTTCGGAAGCCCTTTGAGCCCCAGCGCGCCGTTCGTGACGCTCTGCAGATTCGTGATGACGACGCGGATGATTTCCGCGAAACCGAGCGACGCGATTGCAAGGTAGTCGTCGTGAAGCCGCAGAACGGGCAGGCCTATCAGGAATGCGAATAACGCAGCTCCGCAGCCTGCAAGCAGCAGAGCCGGCAGAAACGGAATCTGTACATTGGCGAGCCACGGTACAATCGGTTCAAGGTAAAAGTTTACGACTTTCTGCGCGGGACTCATCGTGAGCAGCGCGCATATGTACGCACCGATTGCCATAAAACCAGCGTGTCCGAGCGAAAAGATACCGGTGAATCCGTTGAGCAGATTCAGCGAGAGCGCGAGAATGATGTAGATTGCGCAGAGATTGAATACCCTCAGCGAAAAGTTATCGAAGAAATTATTGGCGGTGATTATGAATGCAACGGCCGCCGCAATTGCAACTGCCGTAAGGATTTTTTTTGTTTTAGTATTCATCAGACTTTCTCCACCTGGTTTTTGCCGAGAAGTCCCGACGGTTTGAAAAGCAGCACCAGAATCAGAACGATGAACGCGAATGCGTCGCGGTAACCGGTAAGTCCGGGCAGGAACGCGATAATCATGATTTCAAGAAAACCGAGCAGAAATCCGCCGAGAACCGCGCCGCCGATGTTTCCGATGCCGCCGAGGACGGCCGCTATGAAGCATTTGAGGCCGGGCATTATTCCCATCGTCGGATTGAGCTGCGGATATTTGAGCGCCCACAAAATGCCGCCGATTGCAGCCATAAGAGAGCCGATTCCGAACGTAAACGAGATTGTCCTGTCCACGTCGATGGCCTGGAGCCGGGCTGCGTCGAGGTCTGTGGAAACAGCGCGCATCGCCATACCCGTTTTTGTTTTATTTACAATCCACAGAAGAATAACAAGCATGAGTGCGGTGACGATCGGGATAATCACGCTGATTGTGACGACAGTGACGACTTTTGCCGGGTCGCTTGTGCTGCCGAACTTAAGCAGTTTGTTGAAAAACGCCGGGATCGGGAAACCCTTCTGGCGTCCGCCGAAGATCACCGTCGCAAGATTTTCAATAAGGAACGAAGCACCGATGGCACTGATCATTACGGAAATTTTCGGCGAGTCGCGGAGCGGCCGGTAAGCGACTCGTTCCAGCCCGATGCCGAGCATTGCCGTGATTGCGATTGCGACTATGAACGCGGCCCACCACGGCAGAAAAAACGTGGTGATGAGATAGAAAGCAAAATATCCGCCGAGCATAAAGATGTCGCCGTGGGCGAAGTTTATAAGCCGGAGAATCCCGTAGACCATCGTGTAACCGATGGCGATGAGTGCATAAAGGCTGCCGAGAGAGATGGCGTTCACCATATGCTGCAGAAACAGTGCTAAGGTCATATTCAGACTTCCAGATAATAGGATGTATACATTTTATATCGGCAATACGGTAAAACGCAAGGAGCGGACCGTCCCGAATGTTTTACATACGGAACGGTCCGCCGGATTTTTCCGCCGATACCGTGTTGCAATACGTTACGGATTAACGGTTGTGAGGTAAGTAAACTTGCCGTCTTTTACTGTTTTGATAAAGGCACTCTTTGTCGCATCGCCGTTTTCGTCGAGCGTGACGTTGCCGGCAACACCTTCGAAGTCTTTTGTCACGGCGAGCGCGTCGCGGATTTTTGTCGTGTCGAGAGAGTTCGCGCGCGTCATAGCGTCGAGCGCGAGACGGTAGCCGTCGAATCCGAGCGCCGTAACGGCTGCCGGTTCCTTTTTGTACTCTTCATCGTATTTCGTAAGGAATGTCTTTGCAAGCTCCGACGTTGCGCCGGCGGCATCGAAGAATGTCGAGAATACGCATCCTTCAACAGCGTCCTTGCCCACATCGATGAGTTCCGGCGTTTCCCATGTGTCGCCGCCGAGGAACTTCGCAGTAATGCCGAGTTCACGCGCCTGTTTCATGATAAGCGCGCTTTCCGTATAGTTGCCGGGCGCGAAGATAACGTCCGGGTTCTTCGATTTGATCGTCGTAAGCTGAGCCGTGAAATCCTGATCGCCGGTGTTATAGTTGAGTTCCGCAAGAATGCAGTTGTCGTTGCCGGTAAGCGCTTTGAACTGATCGGCGAAGAATTTTGCAAGGCCGACTGAATAATCGTTTGAAATTTCGCGGATAAGAACGGCCGTTTTTGCTCCGAGATTCTGGCTGGCGTATTTCGCCATGACAGTTCCCTGGAACGGGTCGATGAAGCAGACTCGGAAGTAATACGGATTGCCCTGTGTGACGAGCGGGTTTGTGCACGACAGACCGATTGCCGGAACTTTTCCGTCCTGAACGATCGGGCCTGCAGCGATTGAATATCCCGAACCCCATGAGCCGAGAATGACTTTTACCTTTTCCTTGTCGACAAGACGCTGCGCAGCGTTCGCCGCTTCGACTTTGTCGGATTTATTGTCGACGATGACGAGTTCCACTTTGTACTCTTTACCGTCGACAGTAACTGTCGGATACAGTTCGTTCGCAAGCTTGATACCCTCGATTTCGAGAGCACCGCCCGCAGCGTTGGCACCTGTCATCGGTTCGAACACGCCGATTTTAATTGTGTCGGAAGATGCAGCATCTTTTTTACTGCAAGCCATGAACAGACTGCTGAATGCAAGAGCAGTCATACCGAAAAGAGCAATTTTTGCAACTTTCTTCATTATATAGTTTCCTCCGGAATCGATATAACAAAAACGCCGGAATTCGTACAGCTTACAAATTCCGGCGTCATTGTCGTAATTGTGTATTATAGTGAAATTTATAATTCATGCAAGTGTGAAAAAAGTGTGATACACTGAAGCGGGGGAATTATGCAGAAAACAAAACTTGTATGTAAAATAGTGGCAGCGTTTATTTTTCTTTCAGCGGCGGCAATTCTTCCGGCTGAGGAAAATCGTATGGGTACGCCGTTTTCACAGGGTGTAAACATGACGACATGGTTTGAACTCTGGTCGCCCGGACAGGGAAATCTTAATTATTATAATAAAACCGATATTGAGAACGTAAAATCGCTCGGCGCGGACGTAATCCGCCTGCCTGTTCATTTCGACAATCTTTCGTCCGGCGCTCCCGATTATAAAATCAACGCGCTCACGCTGGAATACCTTGATAAAGTCGCCGATTGGTGCGAAGAACTGCATATGTATCTCGTAATCGACAACCATTCGTTCAACAGCGGAACATATCCTTCCGCGGGTGCCGTGGACAAAAGTCTGCAGAAAATATGGCCGCAGATTGCATCGCGTTATAAAAACCGCAGCAGTTTTATTATTTACGAAATTCTCAACGAACCGAATCATATTGATAATGCCGTCTGGAACAGGATTCAGGAAAAGGCGCTGAAAACAATCCGTGCATACGATAAAACGCATACAGTCGTCGTAACGGGTGCGGACTGGGGAAGCATCCGTGCGCTTGAAAAAATACAGCTGTACGACGACGCAAACCTTATTTATACGTTCCACTGGTATTCACCGTTTGTTTTTACTCATCAGGGAGCGTCGTGGGCAAACAAAGAGGAAGAAGCGCTTTCCGCCATTCCCTTCCCGTACGATGAGAAACGCATGCCGCCGGTGCCGAAAGAGATCAAAGGTACGTGGATGGAAAACGAACTGAAATCGAAATATCCCGCGGACGGTACGGAAAAAGCGATGCGGGACGAACTTACGATTGCGTACAATTTCAGCAGGAAAAACAACGTGCCTGTCTGGTGCGGCGAAATGGGAACCTACGACCTCAGGTCACAGCCGGAAGACCGTGTGCGCTGGTATAAAACGGCGGGAGCGCTGCTTCGTGAGATGGACATTCCGTTTACCGTATGGGGATACGGCGGAAGTTTCGGGCTATTCAAAAAGAACACCCGCGAAGTGTATCCGTACGATCTTAATGCTGAGGTTCTTGAGGGACTGGGATTCAACGTTCCTGCGGAAGCCGGATCGTCTGCTCCCGTAACCGATACGCAGATAAAGCTGCCTTACGTGATATTCGACGATCTCCCGCAGGGAAGGACGGAGATCACTGTCTGGGAAGGAAAAGGAGGAACAAAGCCTGTTCTTTTGGCCAGCGGTGAATCTCCCGCCGAAGGAATGTACTGCATCCGCTGGGGAAACTGCAGCCAGTACGGGAGCGTGAATTTCAATTTCGGCGGTCCAGAGGATTTCTCCGCGGCACTGGCGGCTGACGCACACGTTTCGTTCAGCGTACGTTCGTCGAATCCGAATCAGATTTTCGAAGTCCGTTTTATGAATGAGGACACCCCGGAGTCAAAACCGTGGCGCATGACTTATATAGTGAGTTCAAAGGATTTTCCGGCCGACGGCAAGTGGCATACAGTTACGATTCCGCTTTCTTCGATGAAAGAAACAGGAGCCTGGTCGAACGACACACAGACATGGTACGACGCGGAAGGCCTGTTCGACTGGCACGGCGTGCGTACGATTCAGTTTTCGGCTGAGCAGGGCGATATTCCGGGGGATTTATTTATTGACGACATTAAGATTGCTGAATAAACACACAGTGAAAGCATTTTGAATAGACTTTATGAATTCATGCGGTTACAGCTTTGCAATCTCGTCTTCAGAAAGTCCGGTATACTGCGCAATTTTTGAAGCAGACAGTCCGTCGTTCTTCATAGCGAGTGCAGTTGCAAGCGCTGTTTCACGGCCCCCTTCAATTCGTCCCTCTGCGCGGCCCTCCTCCTTGGCGTCATATTTCTCCTGCGCCCTGTCGTGCAGCCACATGTCGTGCCGCAGCTGCGCCTCCCGGAGCCGCTGCGTCTTTATGAATTTCTCATATTCCTTCTTTGCCTTTTTTATGCAACTGTCCGTATCCGCATACTTCTCCATAAAATCCTCCGCTGCTCCTTCCCTGAAAAACCGGAGCCATCCGAATAATTCCGGTGTCAGCTTCCGCTGCTTCCCGTTCCCGTTTACAGTATACAGCGCATCCGCGTTATTTGCAAAACGGTCGAGTTCAAGTATATGACAGACAACGGGATCTCCGCCGGGATAAAACGGCATGTCATGATCGTCGTAATGCACACTCTCCGAAACATGATGCATTTTTTCCTGAGGTTTCACCGCCTGTCCGAAACCGAAGATATGTCCCCTCAGCAGTCCGATCACGGTACAGTGCTTAAGTTCAGTATACCGCTGGGAATCACCGAGTTGCTCCGAGTACATCCTTGTGCCGTAGTACGCAAGCCGTTCCATACTGAAGCTCCTTATACAGTAATAATTCGCTTCAAATGTTCATTTTCGGAGCAGTTTCATAAAAAAAACGCAGAAAAAGAGCTGATTCGGACAAACGGACTGGTCGGACACACATATGGGAACCTCTAAAAACTGAAGTTTTCAGAGGTTCCCATATGAACTTGTCAGCTCCGTGCACATGTGCATGTTTGCCCCTCACACATGTCCATGTTTGCCTCTCACACATGTCCATGTTTGCCCCTCACACATGTCCATGTTTG
>DHDP01000002.1:392408-490581 GCA_002399405.1 Treponema sp. UBA4873
CCCTCACACATGTCCATGTTTGTGGTGCTGACAAGGCCATATGTCCTTCATGCATGAACAGAATACTGCAGCTGCTGTCTATAAATCTTCAGCGGCAGGGTTTTACGGTGTCCGCATCGCCAGCATCTGCAGTCGGTGATAAAATCCTCTTGACGGAAGGCAAATGTGGTATTACTATATCTTTAACCGTGCACGAGCACGGAACTACGGAAAAACGTGGAGGAAGGGAATATGCCGTATCTGCTTGGTGTAGACCTTGGAACGTCGGGAACGAAAACAGTGCTGTTCAATATGGACGGCTCTGTCGCTGCTTCAAATACTATAGAATATCCGCTGTATCAGCCTCAGAACGGCTGGGCTGAGCAGGACCCGAACGACTGGTTCCGTGCGGCATGCGGTACGATGAAAGCTGTCATGGCGAAAGCCGGCGCAAAGCCGTCAGACGTCAAAGGCATCGGCATTTCAGGGCAGATGCACGGCCTTGTCATGCTCGACAACGCGGGAAACGTGCTCCGCAGATCGATTATCTGGTGCGACCAGCGTACGGCGAAAGAGTGCGCCGAAATCACGGAAAAAGTCGGTGCAAAGCGGATGATAGAGATTACGGCGAATCCGGCTCTTACCGGTTTTACTGCGTCGAAAATCATGTGGGTGAAGAACAACGAACCGGCAATATACGCGGAATGTGCGCATATCCTGCTGCCGAAAGATTACGTGCGCTACATGCTCACCGGCGAATTTGCAACTGAGGTGAGCGACGCGAGCGGCATGCAGCTGCTCGACGTGCCGCACCGCTGCTGGTCGGACGAAGTGCTCGGCAGACTCGGAATAGACAAATCGCTGCTTGCAAAGGTGTATGAATCGCCGGAAATCACCGGAATGCTCACGAAACAGGCCGCGGAACTTACCGGCATTGCGGAAGGGACGCCTGTTGTGGGCGGTGCGGGCGACAACGCTGCTGCCGCCGTGGGTACAGGGACGGTGATTGACGGACGCGCGTTTACGACAATAGGAACGAGCGGCGTTGTGTTTGCGCACACGTCGAAACTCAGCATAGATCCTAAAGGACGCGTTCACACGTTCTGCTGCGCGGTTCCGGGAGCGTGGCATGTCATGGGCGTTACGCAGGCGGCGGGCCTTTCGCTCAAATGGTTCCGCGATAATTTCTGCAAAGAGGAAATGGAAACGGCGGACGGTATGGGTAAAGATCCGTACTATCTTATGGACAAGCAGGCGGAGCGCATTCCTATCGGAAGCGACAGGCTGCTGTATCTGCCGTATCTTATGGGCGAACGCACGCCGCACCTTGATCCCGACTGCCGCGGTGTGTTTTTCGGATTGTCCGCGATGCACACAAAACAGCATCTGCTCCGCGCAGTAATGGAAGGCGTTACGTTCAGCCAGCGCGACAGCGTCGAAGTTCTCCGCGAAATGGGAGTTACTATTAACGACATGCTCGCATGCGGCGGCGGCGGTTCAAGCCCGCTGTGGCGGCAGATGCTTGCCGATACGTTCGACTGTCCGGTAAAGACGGTCGTATCGAAGGAAGGGCCGGCGCTCGGCGTCGCGATTCTTGCCGGCGTCGGTACGGGCGTTTTCGGCAGCGTAGAGGAAGGGTGCAGCGCGCTCATCAGGACGAATCCTGAGCAGGCCCCGGTTAAAGAGAATGTTCCGCAGTATGAAAAATATTACAGGCTGTACAGGAAACTGTATCCGGCGCTGAAAGATTCGTACAGGGAACTTGCAAAACTATAAACATTCGGGGGTTAATGAAGTCATGAAAATCAAATCCGTATTCAGCCATTCGTTTGAGAAGTACGGCAAAGTGCTCAAAGGGTACGATGTAAAGGGACTTCTTCAAAAACTTGATGAAACGACGAAGAAGCCCGACAACGCGGTTATATACGAACCGGGCGACGCGGGACTCGAATCGCTTCCTGTTGCAAAACAGTTTTCCGTCAATGCGTACGGCGGCATGCCCGTACAGGTCGGATACTGCAACGGAAACAACACGAAGCTCAACTGCCTCGAGTATCACCGCGGGTCGGAAATCAACATTCCGGCGAACGATATGGTGCTGCTGCTCGCGCCGCTTCAGTCGGTAAACAAAGGCAGGCTCAACACGAATTCCGTCGAGGCGTTTTTCGTGCCGAAGGGCACTGTCGTACAGATTTACGAGACGACGCTTCACTATGCTCCCTGCAATGCGGTAAAGGACGGGGAAGTTTCAAAGGAAGGATTCCGCGTCGTCATTGTGCTGCCTGAGGGAACGAACCTTGCGAAACCGGAACTCTCTGAGATTGATCCGGAAGACAAACTGCTGTGGGCTGCGAACAAATGGCTCATCGCACATCCTGATTCGTCCGAGGCGAAAGCGGGTGCGTTTGCCGGTCTTTCGGGCGTGAACATCGATATTGCCGGTATTTGAGACCGGTAGATTCGGCAATGAACCGGCTCCTGTGTTGGGCCGGTAAAAATAGAATTTGTGTCCGTAGATTCGGACAGGAGACTTAGTAGCTATGGAAAGAATTACAAACATCCCTGACGTGAAAATGGGAATCATCGCAGTCAGCAGAGACTGCTTCGTGATTTCGCTCTCGGAACGCCGACGTGCGGAAATCGTAAAAGTATTCAGCAAAAACGATTCCATTTACGAAGCGAAAACGACAGTCGAGAACGAGAACGACATGATTAAAGCCGTCGAGGAAGTGAAGAAGGCCGGATGCAACGCGCTCTGCGTATTCCTCGGAAACTTCGGTCCGGAAACGCCGGAAACGCTTATTGCAAAATATTTCGACGGCCCGGTTATGTATGCCGCAGCCGCAGAGGAGCACGGCAACGACCTTATCAACGGACGCGGCGACGCATACTGCGGTATGCTCAACTGCTCGTATAATCTCGGACTCCGTCATCTGAAGGCCGTTATTCCCGAATATCCTGTCGGAACGGCGGACGACGTTGCGAAGATGATTTCCGATTTCGTTCCCGTCGCACGCGCGCTCATCGGCCTTGCGAACCTCAAAATTATTACGTTCGGACCGCGGCCGCAGGATTTCTTCGCGTGCAACGCTCCCATCAAAGCGCTCTACGACATCGGCGTCGAGATTCAGGAGAACTCCGAGCTCGACCTGCTCGTTTCTTACCGCGAGCACAAGGACGACAAACGCATTCCCGAAGTCGTTAAGGATATGGAGCAGGAACTCGGTTCCGGCGGAAATCAGTTCCCGGATATGCTTCCGCGCATGGCGCAGTTCGAGCTTACACTCCTTGACTGGGCGGAAGCGAACAAAGGCGCGCGCAAGTACGTCGTATTCGCTGATAAATGCTGGCCTGCTTTCCCGAAGGAATTCGGATTTGAACCGTGCTACGTGAACAGCCGCCTTGCAACGCGCGGCATCCCTGTCGCGTGCGAAGTGGACATTTACGGCGCGCTCAGCGAGTACATCGGAACGTGCGTAACGGGAGCGCCCGTCACGCTGCTCGACATCAACAACTCCGTTCCGTCGGATATGTACGAGAGCGAAATCAAAGGAAAGTTCGCGTACAGCTATAAGCTTACCGACACGTTCATGGGCTTCCACTGCGGAAACACGGCGTTCTGCCGCCTGAATCCCGCAAGCAAACCGGCAGTCAAATATCAGCTTATCCAGCACCGTCTGCTTGAGCCGAAGGACAGCAAACCGGACTTTACGCGCGGAACACTCGAAGGCGACATAGCCGCCGGCGAAATCACGTTCTTCCGTCTGCAGTCGACGGCCGATACGGCGCTTCACGCGTACATCGCGCAGGGAGAAGTTCTGCCGGTGGCGACGCGCTCGTTCGGCGGAATAGGCGTGTTCGCAATTCCGGAAATGGGACGATTCTACCGCCACGTTCTGGTTACGAAGCATTATCCGCATCACGGTGCGGTCGCGTTCGGTCATGCGGGAAAAGCGCTCTACACGGTGTTCAACTATCTCGGCGTAGAGGATATTGCGTACAACAAACCGGCCGGACAGCTCTACTGCGACGAGAATCCGTTTCAGGATTAACAATTAAAACTTATATGTAATAATATTTCTGTTATTACATGATGATTTTACAGGACGTGGATTTTTCCTCCTCCGCGTCCTGTTTTTTTCCAGCGACCGGTAATTATAACTATGGCAGTAACGATAAAAGAAATTGCGGCTGCGGCAGGCGTTTCCCGCGGAACAGTAGACAGAGTTCTTCACAACAGAAAGGACGTTAATCCCGATGTTGCACGGCAGGTAAGCGAACTTGCGGACAGAATGGGCTACATTCCCAACAGGGCCGGAAAAATTCTTGCGGCCCGAAAACAGCAGATACGTTTCGGATGCATGCTTCCCGATCTGGGAAATCCGTTTTTTGATAAAGTCATCGACGGTTTCAAACGGGCGGAATCCGAGCTGAAGGATTACGGCGTTACTGTTGAAATTATCCATCTGCGCGGATTCAACGTACAGACTCATATCGATGCAATAAAAAAAATGGCGGCTGCCGGCTACAGCGGCATGTGCCTGACGACGCTCGACGTACCGGAAATTCAAAAAGAGATTTACACTATTACTCAGAGCGGTGTGCCGGTCGTAAGCGTCAACACGGATATTCCCGACAGCGGCAGGATATGCTACGTCGGGACAGATTACATAAAAGCCGGACGCACGGCAGCCGGTATGCTTTCGCTTATTTCAAAAGAAAGGCAGAAAATATTAATCGTGAGCGGTTCGTTTCAAATCCGCGGACACAACGAGCGCATAAAGGGATTCAAGTCGGGACTGGAAGAGCACAGGATTCCGTACGATATTGTCGACACTGTCGAGGCGTTCGACGACAACGAGGATTCGTATAAGCTGACGCGCGATATCCTTATGAAACATCCGGAAATTACGGGCATTTTCGTCGTAGCGGGCGGCGTTCCGGGTGCATACCGCGCGGTGAGGGAATTGAAACGGGACACAATCATCATTCTCGCTTTCGACGAGCTGCCGGAAATAAAGCAGGCCGTAAAGGAAGGCGGCATCGGATTTACCATCGGACAGGAGCCGGAGCTGCAGGGCTATACCGGCGTGATGCGCCTTTTCAGCTGGCTTATGGAGGAAGGAAAGAATCAGCCGCACGATTATATTACGCAGACGATAATAAAGATTGCTGACAATATGTAATAAAGTTTTTATACTGTTTGTATATGAAGAATACTCAAAACAACGAATTGGCGGTGTGCGGATTATCGGCCGTTAAGAAGCTGGAGAAAAACCGCGGCGACCTCATCAGGCGGTTGTACTTTACGAAGGAAACGGCGCCGCTTTTCGGCGGCCTCTGCAAAAAACTTGCAAAAAATCACGGCATTTACAATATGGTCGAAAGTGAAGACCTGGAAAAACTGTGCGGCAGCGTGCATCATCAGGGCGTCGTCGCAATGATTTATGCGCCGCAGATTGCACCGCTCGATTCGGACGTTACCGACGGCTGGGCTGCGGCCGGAGAGAACGCGCTCGTACTCGACCGCATAGGCAACGCGAACAACCTCGGAGCAATCGTGCGCAGCGCAGCGTTTTTCGGCATGAAGAATATCGTTATTCCGAACGACGAGGCTCAGTCGTCGATTACGACGAGTTCGTACCGCGTCGCTGAAGGCGGCATGGAATACGTCAAAATTTATTCGGTCAATTCCATCCCGCGCCTGATGGAAGCGGTGCGCGGAAAAATGGTGCGCGTCGGTACCGATCTTTCGGCGGAAAAAACGGTTTCGCAGCTTGCCGGCATATGTGCGGGAAAACCGGCGCTTGTCGTGCTCGGAAATGAGGAGAACGGCATTTCCGACGAAGTACGGAAAAACTGCGACGCGCTCGTCATTATTCCGTTCGCGGGGATGGGAAAAGGAGCGAAGGAGCCGCAGGTTGAAAGTCTCAACGTCGCGCAGGCGGCGTCCGTCATTCTGTATGAACTGAGTAAATAATTAATTATTTGAGGTGTAAACATGAAATATTTTATTATGTCCGATATTCACGGAAGCGCGTCGGCATGTGAAAAAGCTTTGAATCAGTTTGAGGCGATGAAATGCGATGAAATCATACTGCTGGGCGACGTTCTGTATCACGGTCCGCGGAATCCGTTGCCGGATAAATATGACCCGAAAGCCGTCTGCGCAATGCTCAATCCGCTTGCCGGCAGGATAATCGCATGCCGCGGAAACTGCGACAGTGAAGTTGACCAGATGGTGCTCTCGTTTCCCGTGCAGGCCGATTATGCGTATGTTGTGGACGACGGTGTGCGTATTTTCGCTTCTCACGGACACGTTTATGCGCCCGCGGAAGAAGCGGCGGACGAACCTGTCGTGGGCGGCAGCAGAATCCCGCCGCTCAGCGGAACTGCAGTGGAACTGTTCGGCCATATCCACATTCAGATGCTGTATAAAAATAAAGCCGGAATTGCAGTATGCAACCCCGGCTCTGTTTCCCTGCCGAAAAACGGTTCTCCGGCAGGATTTGCCGTGTATGAAAACCGTCTGATTACGTTATATGCTCTGGACGGCAGCGTGCAGAAAACGCTTGCAGTCTGATGCGGCTTACTCCGTGAACAGCGGCGTGGACAGGTAGCGGTCTGCCGAATCAGGCAGAAGTACAACTATTGTCTTGCCTTTAAATTCCGGACGTTTTGCAACCTCGAGGCCCGCCCACAGCGCGGCGCCTGAGGAAATACCGACGAGTACACCTTCCGTTTTTCCCAGTGTCTTCGCGGTTGCGAATGCGTCTTCGTTCTGGACAGGGATGACTTCGTCGTAAATTTTCGTGTCGAGCACAGCCGGAACAAAGTTTGCGCCGATTCCCTGAATTTTATGCGGACCGGCATGTCCCTGCGAAAGAAGCGGAGACGTTGCAGGCTCCACCGCGAAAATTTTCACATCCTTGTTTTTCCCGCGCAGATATTTGCCTACGCCCGTAAGCGTTCCGCCCGTACCGATACCGGCAACGAACGCGTCGACGTGTCCGTCCGTGTCTTCCCAGATTTCCGGGCCGGTTGTCTCAAAATGTATCTGCGGATTTACCGGATTGTTGAACTGCTCCGGAACGAAACTGTGCGGCGTTGTTTTTGCAAGTTCGTCCGCTTTGTCGACGGCGCCTTTCATTCCCAGAGAGCCGTCCGTGAGAACTATCTCCGCGCCGTATGCTTTAAGCAGATTGCGGCGTTCTACCGACATTGTTTCAGGCATTGTGAGAATAATCCTCAGGCCGTAGCTTGCGGCGACGGATGCAAGCCCTATGCCTGTGTTTCCGCTCGTCGGTTCAATAATGACGGAATCTTTCGTTACTTTTCCGCTTTTAATAGCGTCGTCAATCATTGCTTTGCCGATACGGTCTTTTACGCTGCCTGTCGGATTGAAGTATTCGAGTTTTACGATAACGCGTGCCTGAAGACTGAGCTTCTTTTCCGTGTTTGAGATTTCCAGCAGCGGTGTGTGACCGATGAGATCCGGGACTTTCTTTGCGATTTTCTCTGACATAAATTGCCTCCTATAAAAAACTTTGTTTCCCTAAAAACCTATTGATTAAGTATGTAATTAGTGTAACAAATACCTATTGTATTTGTCAAGTATTTATTCATAAAACTTACGATTAAATACTATAATCGAGCGTTTCGGGATTTGCCGTAAGCTGGTCGAGTGTTATACCGTCAAGGTAATCGTTCACAGTTTTGTCGAGTCCCTGCCACAATTTCAGCGTAGGGCAGATCTGGCTCCGTTCGCATTTCGCGGCGTTTGGTTCGAGACAGGCAACGGGTGCGAGATCGCCTTCCGTAATCCTGAGAATTTCTCCGACAGTATATTGACTTGAATCGCGGGCAAGTTTATATCCGCCCTGCGGACCGCGCACGCTCTGCAGAAGCCCGTATTTACTGAGGAGAGATGTGATTTGTTCGAGGTACTTAATCGATATGTCCTGACGATCAGAGATGTCTTTAAGCGGCGTAAAAGCATCCTGCTTATGCTGCGCGAGATCAATCATGAATCGAAGGGCATATCTTCCCCGTGTCGAAATTTTCATATTTTCCTACCTAAATAATAATATATATTATTAGTAGGAATTTGTCCAGTTTTCGCCCGATTTTTAAATCTGACAAAAAAATAGAGTAATGATACTATCGAAGTATGAATACAGTCATCGTTCAGCCTCCGCTCGTGCAGCTTAATACCCCTTATCCGGCGGGAGCATACCTGTCCGCATTTTTCCGCAGAACGTATGCGGAACGGCATATTCCGGGCGTCGTCGTCTGGTATGATTTGAGCGAGGCGCTGTTTCATACTATTTTTTGTAAAGAAGGACTGCGGCGGCTGTTCGAGGCGAGCGGAAACAATGCGCTTTCTCTGGCTGCTGTTGCGGAACAGCGCGGAGACGACAATACGGCATTCCAGCTCAGGCGGTACGTGTCCGAAAGCTGTTCGTGGTGCGAATGGATAGACCGTATTACGGCGATTGTATGCGGCGGTGCTGATTTTTCCGGCCGTGAATTCGTGCATGAATTCGTGCGTTCGGCTCACGTACCGCGCGGAATGCGCATGGAACAATATGTATCAGGGCTGGACAGGGGGCCGACGGCCGACGATGCGGAAGTTCTTGCAAGCCTTGCGCTTGCGGACCTTGCCGATTATATTACGGCCGTATACGACGAAAATTTCGAACTTGTCAGGTATGCCGAATCTATTGCGGTGAGTACGGGAGATTTCGGCAGCGTCGAGAGCGCGCTTCGTTCGCCCGTGCTTACGGCGTTTTATGCGCCGCTTCTTGAAAAGACGTTTGCGGACGTGAAAGAGCCTGTGCTGTTCTGCATTTCGGTGCCGTTCCCCGGAACTCTGGCGGCGGCGCTTTTTACCGCGCAGTACGTAAAGCTCCGTTACGGCGGGAACGCAGTCGTCGCGCTCGGCGGCGGGTACGTGAATACTGAACTGCGGAACGTGCATGAACAGCGATTGTTCAAGTATGTCGATTTTATAAGCTACGACCGCGGATACGGCAGTTTTCTCGCGCTGCTTGACGCTGCGGGAAATAATCCGGTAAAGGACGTGCTGGACGGCCGCGTTTTTTACAAAGTACGGTATATGCACGGCGGAAAAATCAGTAATCCGTCAGGGATGGATTCCGGTACATTCTGTTCGGGGAAACATGCGGCTCCGTCGCCCGATACTCATGACGGTGAAATATTGAAATATGTGCACGCTGAAAATGAGCTTACGAAGGAGCTTGTTCCCGATTATTCCGACATTGATTTTTCCCGGTATCCGCATCTTGCGGATACGGCCAATCCGATGCAGCGTATCTGGAACGACGGCACCTGGATGAAAGTATATCTTGCGTACGGCTGCTACTGGCACCGGTGCGCGTTCTGCGACACGACGCTCGAATACGTACGCGGCTACCTGATGACCGACATAGAACGTCTGTATAAAGGTCTTCGCGAACAGGCGCGGAAAGTCGGCGTATACGGCCTGCATTTTGTAGACGAGGCGTGTCCGCCGTCGGCGCTTCAGCAGTTTGCATTATTAAACTGCCGGAATGACAAATCCCCGCGGTTTACGTACTGGGGAAACATCAGGTTTGAAAAAACATTCACGCGCGACCTTGCCGATCTGCTCTCGTACGGAGGCATGACCGGAGTATCAGCCGGTATTGAGATAGCGACGGGCAGCGGACTTGCGGCGGTCAACAAGGGAACCGACATGAAGCACATCGTGGGCGCATGCTGCGCGTTCAAGGAAGCTGGCATACTCGTCCACAGTTATATGATTTACGGCTTCTGGAATCAGAGCGAACAGGATTTGGTGGATTCGATGGAAACGCTGCGCCAGCTTTTTGCCGCGGAACTGATCGACTCCGCGTTCTGGCATAAGTTTTCGCTTACACTTCATTCGACCGTGTACCGCGAATGGGAGAAAGGCTTGCATCCTGACCTGCATCCGCAGCCCGGCAGGGAAGATGCGTTTGCGGAAAACGACGTGAGGTTTCAGGGCGAAAGAAAAAGCGAACGGTATTCGGCCGCATTGAATGCGTCCCTCGAAAGCTGGATGAACGGCGAAAAAATTAATAATCCGGTAACCGGCTGGTTTACGTTCAGAATGCCCGAACCGTCGGTGAAAAAAAATTTTATTAATTCTCTGATTGCGGAGTATGAAAAAGAACGCGACGAATCGTTTGCGGATATGAACGGCGGGCGGTGCGTATGGCTCGGCGGCAAACCAGTCGTGCTTGCTTCCTCCGGAGGAAAGCCGCAGCTGTGCTGGTCCTATATGAGCGATCTGCTGTATGCGGATGTCGAAAAATCAGCGGCGCAGAAAATTGCGGATACGCTGTACGACGTCCGTCCGGAAGCGGCCGGGCAGTCTGCGGAAGCCGGTATTGAATGCGCGGAACTTGCGGCCATTCTGGGCAGAAAACTGTTCACTGAGCTGCGCGGCAGGGGATTGTGCAGTCTGCTCTGATAAAAAAAAGAGAAACTCTTGCCGGAGATTTGCCCGCATAACAGAAGCGATTGTCTAACGGTAAAAAAGAATGTACAGTATTTATGTGTATTTCAACGGAAGCAGGTGAAATGCCTGCGCTGGATGCTTAACTGTATCGGAAGACGACGGCGGCGACCGGGAATGGAATCTTTGGGATTGATTTTCCGGTGACACTCACTGCGGAAGCGGGAAGAGTGCCGCCCTGTACGAACGTACTTGTTCCGGAGTCAGGAAACTTTGGTACACGCTGAAACCGGCTGCATCAAAAGGGGCGGGCAGTTTCATGTCTCCCGTACGGGAGGCAAACCGTTTATTTGGGAACTCAGCACTCGGGTTTCCGGAGAACACATCATGTTCACATCTATTTTTTCCCACAAACGTGCAGGCAGAGCTGTGTCTGCGTTCATGGTGCTGCTTGGGGCAGCGTTCGTATTCGGCACTTTGTCGTGCAAACAGGCGACGGATTCTGAGACGGTAAAAGAAACAACCGTTATTGTTGTTGAACCGGTAACAAGCAGCGATAGCTTTATCGGTACGTGGACTTCAAGTTACAATGATTCTTACGCCATTACATCATCGTCTGTTATCTATTATGACGGAGGATACAATTACGACTGGGTAGGTACTCCGGTCGGAAAATATGAAACGAGCAGTACTTCCGGATATATATATGTAGAATACACTTCAGTCGGCAGCGCAATGGATTCGTCGCTTGTAGGGACGTATATAGCTGTTTCCTATAAAAGTCTGAGCGCATCGACATCCGCACAGATGGCCACTGCGTATAAATCGGACGGTGCGGACAGTGAAAGCACGCTTTCAGCGGCCGTGACGGAATTTACTATAGACAACGGCTATTATTCCTATTACGGATCGTACTCATATTCGGAATAATGACTTTCATGAAACATTGTATTTTTTCTGCGGCATTACTGATTTTTCTGCTGTGTCCGCCTTTTTTCGCGGAGGACACGGCAGAGCAGCATGATGCGGCGGATACTTCCGAAGATGCTTCTGATTCCGCAGGCGTGACTGTTCTCCCGCATTTGTATACATACATCGACGCGCCTGTTGCGGAACAGCGCATCGTATATACGCACGACGATATTGAAAAACTGCACGTCGCGAGCGTACCGAAGCTGATTGAATCGGCGGGTATACAGACGCTGTCGTACGGGGCGTACGGAAATCAGTCTGCGCCCTCCATCCGCGGGTTTACGGGCAGTACTGTAAAGGTCGTCATAGACGGCGTGTGCGTGAATTCCGCACAGAACGGTACATTCGATTTTACGTCGCTCAATCCCGACGACATAGAAAGAATCGAAATCGTGCGGGGCGGATTTACGGAGGACGTTTCGGGTGAAGGTGCGGCAGGCGGCGTCGTGTATATTACGACGAAGAAACAGACTCTGGGAAATAATTTTTCCGCGGATATTTCCGCAAAAACGTACTTCAGTGCGGCGACGCCGCTCGATACCGTTTCGGCTGCGTTCGGATACAGCGGGCAGTTCGGTGAAAACACGTTTTTTAAAACGAACCTCAAAGGAACGTTCGCCCGGAACGCTTTTCCCTTTACGGCATACGACGACTCCATAAAATACCGCAAAAACAATCAGGTGACGGACGGCGCGACAGACTCACAGCTTACTCATTTTTTCGGAAACGGGAACAGCTGGTATGTCGGCGACACTACATACGACGGATACAAGCATATCCCCGGTACGGAAACGTCGACGACGCCCGGCATACAGCAGGATTACAATAACAGACTTGCCGCGGGGTTTTCGCTCCCGGCGGTGCTGAATCAGTTTAAAATCGACGGAACGGTTTCGTGGCAGTCGAACAATCAGCTGTACGACGAAACTTCCGAATCGAGCACGCATCTGCTGAATACTGTTTCGTATACAGGAATGGCGCAGTGGTACGGGAGCAGCGGGATAAAGCAGTCGCTCGGGACTGCAGTGAACGTTTCGTTCCTCGATTCAACGAACGACGGCACACACAGCCTTGCTTCCGGATACGTGAAAGAGACGACGAAACTGTATGCCGGCAGCGTGTTTTCAGCCAGCATTCCCGTCGCGCTGTCGTTTTCGGGAGAGAATATCGCAGTCGTACCGAAGCTCGGACTGCGTGCCGATTTGCAGCGCGTGACATTTGTGCTCGACGGGTACCGCATGTCTCTTTTTCCCGACATGAATCAGCTGTACTGGAAAGATTCGGGCTATGCGTCCGGGAATCCCGATTTAAAGCCCGAGGACGGGTGGGGCGGAGAAGCGGCGTGCAGCGTACACGACGTATTCATGCCGTTTTCCGTAAGCGTGTTCAGCAATTATTATTTTAACAAAATCCAGTGGCAGAGCACCGGCGGAAAATGGAAGCCGGTGAACGTCGCGTCTGCGTTTTACATCGGATGCGACGTGAATGCCGCGGTTACGCTCTTTTCCCGCGTCACGCTGAAAGGCAGCTGGGAATGGCTGTACAACAGGCTGCTTGCGGAAGGCTCCACGTACGGCAACATGATTATGTATACGCCCGACAACGTTGGAGCGTTTTCCGCGACGTACGACGGGAATCCCGTAACGGTGACGGTCGAGGTAAATTATGTCGGAAGACGGTATACTGACAACAGCAATTTGTTTTATCTTGAGCCGTACGTGCTGCTGAACGCGGTCGTTTCAGTTCAGGCGGGAAAATATTTCTCGCCGTACATACGGGCGGACAACATCCTCGACACCGACTACGAGTCGGTACCCGACTATCCCATGCCGGGAATATCGCTGGAATGCGGCGTAAAGGCGAAATGGTAGGAAATCATATGGCGGAAAAGTCGGAAATTAAACTTGTAATCGCAATCCGGCGCGACCTGCACATGACGCGCGGCAAGGAAATCGCCCAGGCATGCCACGCGGTCGTCGGGTCGCTGCTCTCCCGGAGCGGATACACGTACGATGCGGAAAAGGACGAACTGAATCACGTAAAAACGGATAAGGACACGCTTGCATGGCTCGAAGGCGGAGAGGCAAAAATCTGCGTCAAAGTGGATTCGGAACAGGCGCTGTACGACCTGGAACGGAAGGCTGGGGAAGCGGGCATACGCAGCTGCCTTATCGTGGACGACGGGTTCACGATGTTTCACGGCGTAAAGACTCCCACATGCATCGCGCTCGGGCCGGCACCGGCGGACGGAATCGATTCTATAACGGGCGGACTGCCGCTGTATTGAATTGGCAGCGGGATTTCTGTTATTGAATAAAGGCCGATAAAAAGATATTATCACGGTATGGGACAGGGAAAAGAAACGGACGCTCTTGTAGAAGAATTTATCGATAAAAAAACTATCAAAGCACTCACCACGTTTATTGAATCGGGTAATGAAGCTGATTTTTCCGGAGCTGCGGATATAATCGCGGAAGCCTTCGGTTCCGATGCCGGAACCTTTTCGCAGGAAAACGCAGCTGCCGACAGGAAGCTCATAATAAGTTTTAAAAACAACCTTACGCTGCTTATTCAGAAGACATGGGTGGAAAAAACTGATGTTGAATTGAAAGAGCAGGTTTTGTATCAGCTTGAACAGTTCCGTTCCGACGGAAGAACTACGTGGAAAAGTTCGTATAAACCGTTTCTGGAAATCCTGTATAACGCGGTGTACCTTATGTTCGGCCAGCAGGTTGAGACTGAGGATTTCGGCGAATACGCGCTGCGCATAGATCCGGAATTCGGAATATTCTGGTGGTATGTGAAGAATCTTCCGCAGGACGCAGACTGGCCTGAGGAAAAATGCCGTAATGCGATTTTGCTCGGGATGTATTTCCTCGCAAATTATTAATCCGACGGCCGGGACTGATTGTTTCCCGGCTTTTTTTTGAGGTGCATGCATATGGATTTTGAAGGTATATGCGCGGATCTTCGTGCCGGGGCTGAAAAACTCTCTCAGCAGACGGCTGCTCAGAAAAACAGGGCGCTTGAAGCCGTTGCCGCATCCATCGGCAGCAGCAGAAATATTCTTCTTGCCGCAAATGCCCGCGACGTTGAGCGGGCAGAGGCGAACGGCATGCAGGCGGCTCTCGTCGAACGGCTTTCACTTGATGAGAAGAAAATCGACGGCATACTGGACAGCATGCGTGTCGTGATAAACCAGGAAGATCCCGTCGGAGAGGAAACTGCCGGCTGGACTGCGCCCAACGGCATGCAGATCAGGCAGGTACGCGTACCGCTCGGTGTTGTCGCAATCATTTACGAATCACGGCCGAACGTCACTGTCGACGCGTTCTGTCTTGCATATAAAAGCGGCAACGCTATTTTACTGCGCGGCTCGTCGTCTGCGCTTGAGTCGAACAAAGCGCTTGTAAAATGTATAAAAGAGGGACTGCATGCGGCCGGTTCCTCCGGCGTTCCGGGCGCGATCGAGCTTTCGGAAAGTACCGGTCACGAGGACGTGCAGCAGATACTGACGGCTGTCGGTAAAATCGATGTGGTGATTCCGCGCGGCGGGAAAAAGCTGATTCAGACCGTCGTTCAGAATGCGCGCGTGCCGGTAATCGAAACAGGCAGCGGCGTGTGTCATCTGTACGTCGACGATGCTGCGGATTTGCAGATGGCGGTCGTCATTGCGGAGAACGCGAAAATCCAGCGGCCGGGAGCGTGCAACGCGGTCGAGTGCATTCTTGTTAATAAAAGAATCGCGAGCGACTTCCTGCCGATGCTTGAAAAGAAATTTGCGGGTCGCGTCCAGATGCGTGCCGACGAAATATGCCTGCCGGTACTCAAAGCCGCCGCGGAGAAGGATTCCGCGTCGGCTGCTGTGCAGGACGGCGGTAAGTACGGACAGGACTGCGTCGTGCCGGCGGAAACGGGAGATTACGGATATGAATTTCTCGATTATATCTGCTCCGTGCACGCCGTCGGTTCCGTTGACGAGGCGGTTGCCTTTATCAACGCGCACAATACGAAGCATTCGGAATGCATAGTGACGAACGACCGTGCTCATGCCCGGCAGTTCCAGACGCAGGTGGACGCAGCGTGCGTGTATGTGAACAGTTCGACCCGCTTTACTGACGGCGGCGAATTCGGCTTCGGCGCGGAACTCGGAATCAGCACGCAGAAACTGCACGCGCGCGGACCGATGGGAATAAAGGCATTGACGACCACAAAATATTTAATCGACGGTGAAGGACAGATAAGGTGAGCACAGAAATCTCCGAGACGAACAGCATAAACATTGCGAAAATCATCAAACAGTCGCGTAAAATAGTTATTAAAATCGGCAGCAATACGCTTGCAAAGGAAGACGGAACCCCGAATATCGAGTTTATGAAAAATTTTGCACGTCAATGCAAAACGCTCGTTGATCAGGGGAAGCAAATCGTTCTTGTTTCTTCGGGTGCGCAGATAAGCGGTCTTGCGACAATCAAAGGCTGGGCGCGCAAACGCGACGTTCATTACAGGCAGGCGCTCTGCGCAATCGGACAGGTTGAGCTTATGAATCAGTGGCGCACGGCTTTCGGCGGGCAGAGTCTGCACATCGGTCAGCTTCTTCTGACGAAAGAGGATTTTGAGGACGACCACCGTACGCTCAACATGCGCAACACGATTTTTACGCTTGTCGACGAAGGGGTCGTGCCGATTATAAACGAGAACGATTCCGTATCGTTCGACGAAATCCGTATTGGCGACAACGACAATCTGAGCGCGCTTACGGCCGTTCTGTGGAGCGCTGATTTATTAATTTTGTTCAGCGACATAGATGGCGTGTACACGGATAATCCGAAAACGAACAAAGATGCAAAGCTCGTCGAAACAGTCACCGACATAAAGGCGCTGCGGGGGGCGATTACGATAGGCGGCGCAAATTCGTTCGGCACGGGCGGCATTGAAACGAAGCTGGAGGCCGCGGAATGTTCGACGTCGTACGGCATTCCGCTTCTGCTCGCGAACGGATCGACTGAGGACGTGCTTGAAAACCTTGCTGCGGGAAAAGCCCACGGCACGCTGTTTCTGGCGGACGAACAGAAGCTGATTCAGGATATCAGGAAATAAAAGACCGGGGGCGGCATATATGAGTGATATTACAGTAAGCGTTATCGGATGCGGTTCCATGGGCGGCGCGGTTATCCGTGCAGTCTGCGGAAAGTACGATCCGAAAACGGTGACGATTAGCGCGAAACATTTTGAACATGCGCAGAATCTTGCGTTCGACGTAAAATGTACCGCCGTCGATTCAAATGCAAAAGCCGCCGCTGCCGGTAAATATGTGTTTATCGCGGTAAAGCCGGCCTACGTCGCGGACGTCATGAAAGAAATTGCCGGGGTTCTTCGCAGCGATGCGGTCGTTATTTCCATGGCTGCAGGGCTCTCTCTCGAAAAACTCCGCACTATGACCGACAGACCCGTCGTGCGGATCATGCCGAATATGCCTGCTCAGATAGGCGAGGCGATGACGGCACTTTCCTGCGGCGACGACGTCGAAGCCGGCAGGCTTGCGGATATAACCGCGCTTCTTGAATGTGCGGGGAAAGTTGAAAAGGTCGACGAAAAACTGATGGACTGCGTGACTGCGGTAAGCGGTTCCGGTCCTGCGTATGTGTTTATGTTTATTGAAGCGCTTGCCGATGCGGCCGTACGTTTCGGCATGCCGCGGGCGCAGGCGTACGTGTATGCGGCGCAGACGGTGAAAGGTTCCGCGTCTATGGCGCTTGCCGATGAACGCTGTCCGGCCGCTCTCAAGGATGCGGTGTGTTCCCCCGCCGGTACGACGATAGAAGGTGTCGCCGCTCTTGAAAAAGACGGATTCCGGAACGCAGTGTTCGATGCGGTGAAGGCCGCGTACGACAAGTCGGTCAGCATGGGGAAAAAATAATAATTTATGACGACAACAGTTGCTCTGCAGAAATGTGATGAATACGATTTTGATAAAGTGTATGCAGCCGTACAGCAGCTGTTCCGTCTTGTTCCTCCGCCCGACGTCCGGGGAAAAACGGTATTGGTGAAACCGAACATTCTTTCACCCAAGAAACCGGAGAACGCAGTCTGTACGCATCCGGTCGTTGTCGGAGCGGTCGTAAAATCATTTGTCGAGCTCGGAGCTGCGCGTGTACTGGCCGGCGAATCCCCCGGTGTCGGAAGTTCGATTTCCGCGGCAAAAGCGACGGGGGTGTACGATGAGGTCGTCAAAAACGGCGGCGAATGGGCAGATTTCGGCGCTGATCAGGTTACCGTCATGTGTCCTCACGGAAGACTCGTTAAGTCTTTTGAATTTGCGGCGCAGTTCGAACGGGCGGACGTAGTCGTATCTCTTGCAAAGCTCAAAACGCATCAGCTTATGTCGTACACCGGCGCCATGAAAAATCTTTTCGGCCTTATGGTCGGCCTGAAAAAGGCGCAGACACATTACCGTTTTCCGGATAAAAAAGAATTCGGGATGTTTCTTGTGGATTTGAATATTGCGGCGGACGCGTCGTATGCCGTTATGGATGCGGTCGTCGGCATGGAGGGCAGCGGCGGACCGGGAAACGGAGATCCCGTCAAACTCGGTTTTCTTGCCGCGTCGGACAATATTGCGGCGCTCGACTGGGAATGCGCCTCAATCGTCGGATATAATCCGCACGATATTGTTTATCTGGAGGAAGCGCTGCAGCGCGGCGTGTGGTTCGCTTCTCCCGACAGGATACGGACCGCAGGATGCACGGCCGAAGATGTGAAGCCCGCGTCGTTTAAAATTGTTAAAACTGCAGCTCCCGCGCTCGAAGCCATGCTTCCCTCATGGGTTAACGCGGCGGCAAAAGCCCTGTTTACGCGTAGTCCTTCGTTTAATAAAGCAAAATGCGTGCGTTGCGAACGCTGCGTGGAAATCTGTCCGGTACATATACTTTCCTTTGCGGAAGATCGGAAAACAGGAAAAAGGGTGACAATCGGCAGCAGAAGCAGCTGCCTGCACTGCTTCTGCTGCCACGAAATCTGCCCTGCGGAAGCAGTCAGTCTGCGGCATTTTGTCCGCAGCCATTATTAATCCGCTCAGTTGTTGAACTGCGCGGTATAGAGATTGTAGTATTCGCCTTTCTTTTCCATCAGTTCCATCGGTGACCCCTGTTCCGCGATTCCGCCGTTGTCTATGACCATGATGCGGTCCGCGTTCCTGATTGTGGACAGCCGGTGCGCTATGACGAACGACGTGCGTCCCCTGAGCAGCGCTGCGATTCCCTGCTGGACGAGCTGCTCCGTGTGCGTGTCGATGCTCGACGTCGCTTCGTCGAGAATGAGGATGCGCGGCATTGAAAGCATGGTGCGCGCGAATGCTATGAGCTGACGCTGTCCGTTGGACAATTCGCCCCCGCGTGCGGTAAGCGCAGTGTCGTATCCGTTTTCCATTTTCAAAATGAAGTCGTCAGCGTGAACTGCTCTGGCTGCGTTAATAATTTCTTCCTCCGTTGCGTCAAGGCGGCCGTAGCGTATGTTGTCCCGGATTGTTCCGGAAAATATATAGTTGTCCTGCGTCATAATTCCCATCTGACTGCGGAGGCTTTCAATCGCGACGTCCCGTATGTTTACGCCGTCGATCGTTACGGCGCCGCGTTCCGGATCGTAAAATCTGCTTATCAGATTAACAATCGTCGATTTTCCGGCCCCCGTCGGTCCCACGAGTGCGATCGTTTCGCCCGGCTTCACCGTAAAGCTCACGTCGTGAAGCACCTGCGTGTCCCTGTCGTACGAAAACGTCACGTGGTCGAAGCATACGCCGCCTTTTATTGCAGGCATGTCCGGTGCTCCCGGTGCATCTTTAATGCCGGGCTGCGTATCCATAATCTCGAAAATCCGTTCCGCACCCGATATCGTCGTCGTAAGCTGATTGTAGAAGTTGCTCAGGTTCATGATAGGCTGCCAGAACATACCGATGTACGTACCGAACGCAAGGTACATTCCGATTGAAACGCTGCCGACGCCGAGAATCTTTATTCCCGCATAGTACAGCGCGAGCATGCCCAGCCCCCAGCACAGGTCGATGACTGAACCGAACGCGTCGCTCCAGCGGACTGCGCTGATGAACGTGTCTCGGTGTTCGCCGACGAGCATGTTGAACGTGGCGTCGGTTTCCTTTTCCGCGTTGAAGCTCTGGATGATTTTTATGCCCGACAGGTCTTCATTGATGAACGCGTTCATGTTCGACGACTTCTTGCGGAAAATCTGCCAGTGCGCGTGACTGTGTTTCTGTATGATAAGTATGCCTATAATCATGAACGGAAGACTCCACAGCGCCGCCGCCGCGAGCTTTGCATTTTTTGCGAACATGATGACAGAGACGCAGACGACCGTCGTAAGGTCGGGAATCAGCGTAGTGACGCTGTTCTCAATGACATCTTTGAGGGAGTTCACGTCGCCGATGAGCCGTGCGAGAATTTTCCCCGTAGGACGTCCGTCGAAGAACGTGAAGTCGAGCGTCTGGATATGGTTGAACAGTTCCTGTCGTATTTCCTTAATGACGCTGTTGCTCACTTTAGACATAAGGAACATGCGGACTTTTATCGCGACTATCATGATGATGTTGAGTGCGGCGGCAACGATTAATAATTTAATAAGACCCGGAATATCGCCGGCAGCGACATACGTGTCGACGGCGCGCTGCATGAACAGAGGATTCGCGAGCGACACGGCCGTGCAGAACGCCATAAGTGCGAGCACTCCCGTTATACGCGCCCGGTATCTGAGAAGGTATTTGAAAAGTCTGAGCAGCGTAACGTGTTTGTCCGCGTTTACGGACTGCTCGTCGTCTTTGTATGAATTGACTGCCATTAGTTGTTCTCCGTTGTACCGCCGTACTGCGTTTTATACGTTTCGTAGTACAGCCCTTTCCGTGCAAGCAGCTGCCCGTGCGTTCCCCGTTCCGCAACAGCTCCCTTGTCGAGTACGATGATTTCATCCGCGTTGCGGACTGCGCTTATACGGTGCGCAATAATAATTTTTGTCGTGCCGGTAAGACGGGAAAGCATTTTCTGTATTTCCTGCTCCGTTTCCGTATCGAGCGCCGACGTTGAATCGTCGAGAACGAGCACCGGTGCGCCTCGTGAAAGCGCGCGCGCGATAGTAAGCCGCTGCTTCTGTCCGCCGCTCAGTCCGACACCGCGCTCTCCTATGACCGTCTCGTACTGCTCGTCCATTTTTTCCACAAAACCGCCGGCCTGCGCGCGGTGCACCGCGTCTTTTACCGCAGGCATGTCGAGCCTGTTTTTGCGGCCGAGCTTTACGTTGTCGCTGATTGTGTCCGAAAACAGAAATACGTCCTGCATGACGCACGCGATGCTTGTCCGCAGCTGCTCGAGCGAGAGCAGCCGGATGTCCGTGCCGTCAAGCCTGATGGTGCCGCCCGTCGCGTCGTACATGCGTTTGAGCATGTTGATGACGGTCGTCTTACCTGCTCCCGTCGCGCCCATAATGCCGATTGTGCGGCCGGCAGGTACCGTGAATGAAACGTCGCGCAGTATTGCGTGCGATTCGTCCTTTACGAATGAAACGTTGTCGAACTCGATCGTGCCTTTTACTTCCGGCAATATCACCGGATGCGCGCTTTCGGTGATTTGCGGCATTTCCGCATAGATTGCGTTTATGCGCCGTGCCGACGCGCGTGCCGACGAAAGTCCGTTCGTAAGCCAGCCGAGCATTTCCATAGGCCATACGATGTTCATCGAATACTGCACGAACGCGGAAAGCTCTCCGAGCGTCAGTTCCCTGCGGATTACCATCAGTCCGCCGGAAAGCAGTACGAGCACGGGAAGCAGATGCGTAACTGCCAGAATGAACGGATAATACGTGACGAAAACGCGCGACTGCTTCACGTTCAGATCGTAATAGCGCGAATTGTGTCCGAAGAATTTTTTGATTTCAAACGCTTCCCGTGCGAACGCCTTTACCGTGCGGACTCCCGAAAGATTTTCCTGCGCAGTGTTGTTGAGCACCGAGTTTTCCTGCGAGATGTCTTCATAAATGCCGCCGAGCTTCCGCTCCATGAATACTGCGACGCAGCCCGCAATCACCATTCCGATTGTCGGAATAACGGCGAGTTTCCAGCACATCGAGTACATGCAGTACAGCACGATGAGCGTGTGAACAGCGACTTCGATAATCAGCATGCCGATGAAACCGAGTCCGTCCCAGATGCGGTCGATGTCGTCCTTTACGCGCGACATAAGTTCGCCGCTGTTTATTTTGTCGAAGAAATTTGCGGAGAGCGACTGAATCTTGCGGAACAGATCGATGCGCAGCTGACTGCCGATGGTTGCCGCCGTCGTGTCGAACAGGTACTCCTTCGTATACTGAAAAATGCAGCGTCCGACGCCGACGGCAAGATAGCCGAGCAGAAATTTCCACAGCAGTTCAATCTGCCGCGCAATTACGACGTCGTCTATAATATGCTGCGTAATAAGCGGCGAGAGCATGTCGAGAGACACGCTCAGCAGCATGGCGGTGAGACCGACAGTGTACGCCAGCCAGTGCTGTCTGATGTACTTTTGTACATTGAGTTTTTGAGATGTACCCATAAAATGACCCCGAAGTATAGTAAGTTGTGAAGTGCTATATACTTACTATAATAAGGGAAGAATATTGTCAATACAGATGTATTGTCTTCATAAGTCAAAGGATACAGGGGACGGGGACCGCCCGTTACACCGTCGCGTTTCAGAGGGACCGCATGAGGAAATCTTTCAGCGCGGCGGCGGCGTTGTCCTCGTCCCCGCCTTCGGCAGTAACGCTGACTGTATGCCCCTGCTTTATTCCCAGGCTCATCACGGCAAGCATTCTTTTGCAGTCTGCTGATTTTCCGTTTCCTGCTATGGTAATCCTGCTGGCAAACGTCTTTGCAAGTGCGACCAGTTCGCCTGCCGGGCGGGCGTGGATGCCGAGCGTGTCGGTAATTGTATAATCGAATGTTTTCATGCAGTTCCTCTGTAATTCGTAATTATTCCGTGACTCTCTTTTTCGTTATGCCGAGCAGTACCGCGCCGAGGAATGAGCCGGCGAGCAGTGCAAGTATGTACATGAACGGATGTCCTACGACGGGGAATACGAACACACCGCCGTGAGGAGCCATCAGAGTGCAGCCGGCAGCCATCGAAATGCCGCCGGCGAGTGCGGAGCCGATGATGCAGCACGGAAGCACGTGAAGCGGATCGGACGCCGCGAACGGTATGGCGCCCTCGGTGATGAACGAGAATCCCATGACGAAGTTTGCAGGTCCGGCCTTTCGTTCTTCCGCGGTGTATTTGTTTTTGAAGAGAATCGTGGAAATTGCGATTGCGATCGGCGGAACCATGCCTCCTATCATGACTGCCGCCATGACGTTGTAGTTTCCGGATGCGATCGATGCGGTGCCGAATACGTACGCGGCTTTGTTCACCGGGCCGCCCATATCGACCGACATCATGCCGCCGAGAATAATTCCGAGAATGATGCTGCTCGCGCCCGACATGCTCGAAAGTGCGTTGTGCATGAGCGTGTTAAGCGCGCCGATCGGCGGTTCGACGACGAACGTCATGAACAGTCCGATGATGAAAATACCGATGAGCGGGAATATCAGAATCGGTTTGAGTCCGTCGAGCGTTTTCGGCAGTTTTGAGAAAAGTTTCTTGAGGAGCAGAACGAGATAACCTGCTGCAAAACCTGCTATCATTGCGCCGATGAATCCGCTTTTTCCCTGCGATGCGATGAATCCGCCGACAAAACCTACCGCGAGTCCCGGACGATCCGCGATGCTCATGGCGATGAATCCGGCGAGGACGGGAAGCATGAAGCTGAACGCGCCGCCTCCTATCGTTTTGAATATGCGCGCGACCGGTGTGATTGAACCGAACGACGAGCGCTGGTCGAACGGCAGCGAGTTTAAGTCGACGCTCAGTCCGTCGATAAGGAACGCGATTGCAATAAGAATACCGCCTCCAACGACGAACGGGAGCATGTAGGAAACGCCGTTCATCAGGTGCTTGTAGACGACGTGTGCGGAGCTTTCTTTTCCGTACGTGTCGCCTCCTCCTGCCGCGGTTTTCTCAGCATGGTACACTGCGACTTTGCCGCTTGCCGCTTCCTCGATGAGTTTTTCCGCCTTGCTGATTCCGTCCGCGACTTTGCACTGAATCACTCTTTTGCCGTCGAAGCGGCCGAGCGGAACTTTTGTATCCGCCGCAACGATGATGCAGTCCGCTTCTGCGATTTCTTCTGCAGTAAGCGCGTTCTTCGTGCCGCTCGCTCCGCGTGTTTCGACTTTCATGGAACAACCCATTCTGACGGCTGTCTTTTCCAGCGTTTCAGCGGCCATGTACGTATGCGCGATTCCTGTCGGACACGCCGTCACTGCGAGCAGTTTTGCCCTGACGCTCTTAACGGCGGTATCGGTTCCTGCCGCTGCGTCTTTTGACGTTTCCGCTTCATCGACGATGGAAATGAATTCTTCAGTGCTTTTTGCGGCAAGCAGATTATTTATAAAATCCCCGTCAAGAAGCAGCGTTGAAAGTTTGCTGAGCACGTCGACGTGCACGTTGTCCTTTGTATCCGGCGCGGCAATAAGGAACATCAGCCTTACTTTTTCGCCGTCGGGCGCATCGTAATCGACGCCGGCAGGCAGCGTCATTGCCGCAAGTCCGGGAGCCCTGACCGACGGACCTTTGCAGTGCGGAATGGCGACTCCGTCGCCGACTGCGGTTGTCGCTTCCCGCTCCCGGGCGTGGACGCCTTCGAGATATGCTTTTTTGTCTTCAATTTTGCCGCCTGCCGTCATTAAATCAACAATCTGAGCAATGGCATCGTCTTTGTTTTCCGCCGATCCGTTGAGTTTGATGCTCCTCGGATCAAGCAAATCCTTAATTCTCATACATTCCTCCTATTATGTTAAAAAACGACACGCATGCATTGTACGTTTTTTAATATCAGAAAATCAGAAGTCGAAGTGCTGTTCGTGAAGAAGTTTTTCAACCTGTGCACGCGTTGCAAGCTGTTCCGAGAACGCGCTTGCCGAGCCGGTGCATAGTCCCATTTTAAATGCGTCCGCGTATGACCCGCCGTTCAGATAACCGGCGAGGAAGCCTGCGACCATTGAATCTCCCGCACCCACCGAGTTTTTCTTTTTTCCCTTCGGAGCCGCGCTTTTATATATTTTTCCGTTTTCGTCGATGAGGACGGCTCCGTCTCCCGCCATCGAGACGAGTACGTTGCGGGCCCCCATTTTTCTGAATTTTTCCGCATACGTGATGACGTCGTCCTTTGTCCTGAGCTCGACGCCGAAAATTTCTCCGAGTTCGTGATTGTTCGGTTTGACGAGGAACGGATGATACTGCAGGACGTTTCTGAGCAGGTCGTTCGTCGCGTCGACGACGATTTTCGTTTTTTTTCCCTGCATCCGTTTCATGATGTCCATGTATACTGTTTCCGGCATCGTCGAAGGAATGCTGCCGGCGAGCACGAGAATGTCGCTGTCGGTGAGTCCGTTTATTTTTTCAAAAATAAGCGCAAGGTCGGAAGCGGTAATGACGGGCCCCTGTCCGTTGATTTCGGTTTCTTCGTCCGATCTGAGCTTTACGTTGATCCGGGACATGCCCGATTTCACCGGGATAAAATCCGACGTGATTCCCTGTTCCGAAAGCATGCTGCTGATTTTTGTCCCGGTGAATCCCGCCGTAAAACCGAGCACGACAGAGTCGAGTCCCAGATTGTGCAGCACGATGGAAACGTTTATGCCTTTTCCTCCGGCATTGATTCGCTCCGCTGTCGTCCGGTTCACGACGCCCGTTTTGAATTTTTCAACATCGACGATATAATCGAGTGAAGGATTTACTGTTACGGTGTAAATCATTATCTGCTGACCTCCACAATATTTTTACATTCTGTGTATATATCATCTTCGATTTTCGAAGTGATGACCGTAGCCTGCGCGAAACCGGCGAACGTGACGCATGAAATCTGAGAAAACTTGCTTGCGTCGCAGACGACGAATTTTTCACGGGTCCGCGCCATTGAGGCTTTTTTGATGAGCGCTTCGTTTACGTCCGGCGTGCTGAATCCTGTTGCAAGGCTCGCTCCGTTCGTTCCCCAGAATCCCTTGGTGAAGTTGTATTTTGCAAGCGATTCGACGGCTTCTTCTCCGACGACTGCCTCCGTCGGCTGCTTTATTTCGCCGCCGAGAATGTACGTGTGGAATCCCGCTTCCGAAAGATGCTTTGCGTGTGAAAAGCTGTTCGTCACGAATACAGCTTTTTTCTCGACGATAAAGTCGATGATGAGATTCGTCGTCGTGCCCGCGTCGAGGTAAACGAAATCATCCGGTCTGATGAGCGAAGCGGCGTACTTTGCGATTTCGATTTTTTCGGCGTGATTGCAGTTTTCGCGCGCCGGAATCGTGTCATCCTTTGTGCTGAACGTGACGTCTTTCGCAACCGCACCGCCGAACACCTTGGTAAGGCGGCCGTCCGAATCGAGCGTATTGAGATCCCGGCGGACGGTTGACTCGGACGTGCCCAGCTCCGCCATAAGTTCCTGAACTGTTACCGTTTTTCTTGCGTCGACAAGCGAAATTATTCTGCCGAGCCGTTCTTCCGTAAGCATTGCGTACCTCACCGGATATCAGTGTAAGTCCGGTTTTCGTCAAAGTCAAGCAAAATAAATCATAAAACGTCAAATTAAATCAATTTCGGGCACGAAGCGCAATCAAAGGATAAAAAGAACCGTCCTGAGAGATTTACTCACGGGACGGTCCGGTATGGTTTGAAAAATAGTTTTTTATGCGGAAGGAACGGTGTATTTACGCCGTTTCGCGTATCTTTTCGCGGACAGTAAGAACGCTTGCGGGCGAGACGGAAAGTTCGTCTATTCCCATTCCGATGAACGTTTCCGTAAGCGTCGTGTCCGCGCCGAGTTCGCCGCAGATTCCGACCCAGCAGTCGTGTTTGTGGCCGCTTTCGACAGTCATCTTAATCATTTTCAGGACTGCCGGATGATGCTGGTCGTAGAATCTGTCGAGCTTTGCGTTCTGCCGGTCGATAGCAAGCGTGTACTGCGTAAGGTCGTTCGTACCGATGCTGAAGAAATCGACTTCGGCGGCAAGGTCCTCGCTTATCATGACGGCGGCGGGTGTTTCAATCATGATTCCTTCCTCGACGTTGCCGTAGGAGATATTCTCTTTGCTCAGTTCCGAACGGACTTCCGCGGAAATTTCTTTAATGCGGCGCACTTCCTGCAGCGACGTAATCATCGGATACATGATTGATACGGTGCCGAACGCGCTTGCCCGGTAAATGGCGCGCAGCTGCGTTTTGAACAGTTCGGGGCGTTCAAGGCAGATGCGTATTGCGCGGAATCCCATCGCCGGATTTTCCTCGTGGTCGAGCTTGAAATAGTCGGCCTTTTTGTCGGCGCCTATGTCGAGCGTCCTGATGACGACTTTTTTTCCTTTCATCTTCCTGGCGACGTTCTTATATGCGACGAACTGCTCTTCTTCGGTCGGATAGGTATCGCGTCCGATATACAGAAATTCGCTGCGGAAAAGACCGATGCCCGCCGCGTCGTTTTCGAGCACCGCTTCGACGTCGTTTACGCTTCCGATGTTCGCATACAGACTGATATGTCTGCCGCTTTTCGTGACGTCGTCTTTACCTTTCAGTTCCATGAGCCGTTCTCTGCGCTCTTCTTCCTCCGCCCGCTTCTTTTTAAGAACGGCAAGCGTCTCTTCATCAGGTTCAATAATCACTTCGCCGGTAAAACCGTCGACTGCAGCCTGCTTTCCGTTCCATTCCGGGTTGACGATGACCCCGGTGACTGCGGGAATGTTCATCGTGCGCGCAAGGATTGCTGTGTGTGAGTTCGACGAGCCGTATTTCGTAACGAACGCGAGCACTTTGCTTTTGTCGAGCTGCACCGTTTCCGCAGGCGTAAGATCGTCCGCTGCAAGGATGAACGGAGTTGCACTTGTAAGACTTTCCGGTTCCTGCCCGGAGAGGATACAGAGAATGCGGCGCGAAATATCCTTAATATCGAAGGAACGGGCTTTCATATAATCGTCGTCCATGTCGGAAAATGTCTTCGCGAAAGTATCGCCGGTTGTCTGTACGGCATATTCGGCGTTGTCGTGATGTTCCCTGATCATTTTCCAGATTGAATCGTTGTAATCGTCATCGGAAAGCATCATCGCCTGCACTTCAAAAATTTCGGCAGTGTCTTTATCGACCTCGTGTTTTGCTTTTTCGTAGACTTCGTTCAGCTGTCTGATTGCGGCGTCGCGCGCGTCTTCATACCGTTTTACTTCCGCCTCTGCGGCGGTGATTTCGCGGCGGGCGGTGTCGATCTCGACTTTCCGGTAATATTTTATACTACCGACCGCGACTCCCCGGTAAATTGATTTTCCGTTGTATTTTTTCATACTTTGTGTACTCCCAATAAAAGTCAAGCAGGGCTTGCGGCTCCACAATATCACAAAGCGGGCGTTTTTAAAACCGGTCCGGCGTAAAAAAACGCCCGATTGCTGTACAGTACGGCAATCGGGCGGAGTATGACTTACGTGTGTATAGTGGCTATTTTTTATAATTTCGTTTTACTTTAAGCGTCGTCGTCATTTCGAGCGGTTTTTCGAGAATCTCGATCCGGCTGATCCGCGCGTACGGCTGCAGCGTTCTGTTCACCGTGTCGACGTCTGTCTGGATAATTTCCTTAACGTCGTCGGAGGCGAACATCTCTTCGCGCTTTACGCCGAGCTTGGTAAACACTTCATCGCTCGGATAAATGAGCGCCTCGATACCCTCGGACTTCGTGCTCTGGTCCTCGATGTAGCTCTGGACGGTAATCTGCTGAATGTCGTCGTAGAGCTGGAACGCGTCCTCTATTTCTTCCGGATATACGTTCTTTCCGCCCGACGTAACGATGATGTTTTTTGCCCGGCCGCAGAGGATAAGGTAATGTTCGCTGTCGAGTTTTCCGATGTCTCCCGTCTTGAAGAACCCGTCCTCCGTGAACATTTTCGCCGTCTCTTCCGGCATGTTGTAGTATCCCTTCATGACCATCGGGCCTTTTACCGCAATTTCGCCGACGCCGTCTTTGTCGGGATTAAGGATTTTTATTTCTTCATGCGGGTAAAAATCCTTGCCGACGCTTTCGATTTTGAAATGCTCAATAGGATTAAGCGCGAGAATAGGACTTGTTTCCGTAAGGCCGTATCCCTGAATAAAGTTGATTCCGGCCGCGTTGTACGCTTTGAACACACCCGACGAAAGCGGTCCGCCGCCGCAGATTGCAACGCGCAGCGTATAGATGTTCGCCTGCTGGAGAACAGCTTTGAAAAGAACTTTTCCGGGATTTTTTCCGGTAATTTTTTTTATGATGTATGAAAGAGCCATAAGGAATTTCATGAGGCCGGAGACGAGCGGACCTTTTTCGCGTATGCCTTTCGTAATGCCGGCGAGCAGTTTGTTGTACAGAAGCGGAACGCCGAGCATGACGGTGATTTTACCTTCCCGCAGTTCCTTCATGAGGCGGGAGACGGCCATGCTTTTACCGAACACGATTTCCGCGCCTGTAGACAGCGGATTGATGAACGCCGCCTGCATCGTATACGCGTGGTGAATCGGGAGGAGCGCGTAGAAGACGTCGCCGTTCCCGTGGTTAAAATTCGACTGCGCGATGTAGCAGTCCGAAATGAAATTTTCGTGAGTAAGCATGACGCCTTTCGGGGTTCCGGTCGTACCCGACGTAAACAGAATCGCCGCAACGTCGTCAGGTACTGCCGGCGGATTTTCCGGTACGTCTCCGGCGGTTTCCAGATCGTACACGTACGTCTCGGGATATTTCGGGCTGAGGGAATACACGTTTCTGCCGGGATGCTGGCGGAGAATATCGTATTTTTCCTCATCCGCAAAAATGATTTTAGGCTGGGCAGTCTGAATCAGGTTTTCCGTTTCATTGTCGTGAAGCGCATAATCAAGCGGAACGATTATTCCCGAAGCAAAAAGAGCTGCAAGATACACTGTGCTCCACTCAGGTGAATTTTTGCCGGTAACGGCCACTTTGTCGCCCTTTCTGATTCCGTTTGCGGTCATCCATTTTGCAAGCTTCCTGACGTTCGCAAGTACCTGCGCATAGGTAAGCGTACGTTTTGTGCAGTCGGAACCTTCGAAATCGGTAAAACAGGGGCTGTCAGGATACCTGTCAGCAGAAATCATGAGAACCTGCGGGAATGTCGGCCACTTTGTATTAAAGAATCTGCCGCGGTATGCGTCCAGAAACGTCCATGGGTGTATTTCTTTATCTGTCATGTATTACCTCAATAGATTATATTTTACCATAAATCGGCAGATAGGAGTAAAAAAAATTGCGAAAAATGCCTATAATGAAGATATGAATAAATTATCAGAATTCTGCCGTACTGCTGCGGTTGTTTGTACAGTGTTTCTTTTTGTGTGCATCCCGGTTACGGCTGAGGAAATAAGTTCGGCACGTGCGCAGGTTCAGCGCGAAACGATTGTCGCTGATGCGAAAAAATATATCGGTTCTCCGTATGTGGACGGCGCAATCGGCCCGGATACCTTCGACTGCTCCGGTTTTATTTACTTTATTGCGCGCGATGCAGTAAGCGTGCAGCTTCCGCGTACCGCGAAGGCGATATACAGTTTCGTGAAAGTGATTCCCGACAGCAAGCTTGAGCCGGGCGACCTTGTTTTTTTCAAAACAACGGAATCGGGAACCGTTTCCCACGTCGGATTGTATATCGGCAAAAGACAGTTCATTCACGCGGCAAGCGACGGTCCTAACAACGGCGTGATTGCGTCGTCGCTCAACGAGGCGTACTGGAAAGCGCATTATGCGGGGGCCGGGAAATTTCTCGAACCGGGCGATCCTGCGTACAGTTTTGCGGATGATACGGAAGACGGCGCCGCCGGTGCGGGCATTCCCGTAAAATCTGCGCCGGAGAAAAAATCGGCATGGGAAATCAGTTCCGCGGAATACGGCACGGCGGGCGGTACGTCTTTCTTCGACAGTCTCGTGTGCAATTTTTCATTGTCGCTCGACTGGTCGCTGTTTACGACGAATCAGTTCGTGCCGAACTACCGCGGTCTCAATACGCAGGCGGACGTGACGGTGACGAAGTGGCCGCTGAATCCCGGTGCGGGCGTCATGATGCGCTGGAATTACGGCACCCGTTCGTTCCAGATACCGCTCGTACTTACGCTGTCGTTTACTGATTTTATGCGCATATACGCCGGCCCCGTCATTACAATCGGCTCATGCTCGCTGCCTGCGACCGACACGGAGATACGCGCGTCTTTCTTCCCGGGAATTGCAGGCGTGTCGTTCAGTCTGCCGTCGTTTACCCAGGGAGACGTAAAGGTGCGGATTATCCAGGATATCAGCTATACGGTATTCAACAACACGGACGGTGCGGCGCTTTCATTTATAGAATCGGCGACTGCGGGGCTTGTTTTTTCAACGGGCGTACGTGTAACCTTTCCGCTTTCCATGTTTACTAAATAGCGGGAAAACGAGGTGCAATCATGAAACTGATGAAATATCTGCTGCCGGCGGTCGTCCTTCCGGGCGTGCTGTTTTTTTCGGGATGCACGGCGTCCGTTGAAGTCCGTGCCCGCTCTGACGGAAGTTCGTCCGTACGGTACGATGCGGCGTTCGGCACCGCTTTTGTCGAAGTGATGAAGTCTCTGTCGGATGCGGGCACCGGCCCTCTTTTCGACACGCAGACGATGACGGAGCAGTTTCAAAAAGCCGGCATACCGGACGCAAAGGTGTCGTCGCAGAACGACGCGTCGCTTGCGGTTTCGGCGCTGCTTTCCTCCGGTGCAAAAGATCCTGTTTCCGCTTCCGGCTGCATTTCCGGCACTGCGCGCAGCGTGACGCTTACGTTGTCTCCCGAAAAGCTCTCCGCGCTTTACGCGTCGCTGCCGGAAGCGGTCCAGTCGTACATCGACCTGTTCATGGCGCCGGTGTTCGGCGGCGAACCTATGACGGCGCAGGATTACGTTGATCTTGTCGCGTCGGTGTACGGGAAGCCGCTGAGCGGTGAAATCGCCGCGGCGAATGTCCGTATTACGCTGTATGGACCTGACGGAAGCGGCGTCAAAAAAACAGCGACTGTTCCGCTTACCGACATTCTTACCGCGACGAAACCGCTTACGTATGCGGTGTCGTGGTAATCTTCAGTTAATAAACATAATATCCCTTTGCAAAACGATTGTTTCGATTTATAATTGAAGACAAAATTGAATCCATCGATTTCGATAAGAAATCGGGAATATAAAATATATTTGCTGTTCAGGAGAATAAAAATGGCAAAAGCTGGAAAAGCCGGATTCTCTAAGGACCTTTATGATTTTATAAAGGTCTGGAAGGATAAGCCGGGCAATCTCATCATGATCCTGCATCGTGTGCAGGAGGAACAGGGCTACATTTCAAAAGATGCAGCCATGGAAGTTTCTGAACTCGCCGGAATACCAGTTGCACGTGTATTCGGTGTCGTCTCATTCTACCACTTCTTCAAAACGCAGAAGCCCGGAAAGAATCAAATCAGCGTTTGCCTTGGTACAGCCTGTTACCTTAAGGGCGGTCAGGATATTATCGACGAAGCCCGCGCTCAACTCAAACTTACAGACAAAATGGTTTCAACTGAAGACGGCCTCTTCTCTGTAGAACCGGTCCGCTGCATAGGATGCTGCGGTCTTGCTCCTGTTATGTCTATTAACGGCGATGTCTACGGGAAACTCACCAAGAATCAGGTGAAGGGAATTCTGGACAAATACCGCAGCGCATAAAGGGAGCGGTCTGCCATGCATTACACGTTGTGCGATATGATTGCCGACATAACTGCGAACAGCGTTGAAGCCGGAGCAACTCACATAACGCTTGAATGCATACAGACCCGGGATGCGCTTGACGTTACGGTAGCGGACAACGGCAAAGGTATGAGCAGCGAAACGCTCGTGAAAGCCGAAGATCCGTTTTTTACCGACGGAAAAAAACATCCGAACAGAAAAGTCGGACTGGGTATTCCGTTTCTTATCCAGACGGCCGAAGAGACTGACGGTTCCTGGGATATTCAATCCGTACCGGGCAAAGGAACGACGGTAACCATGAAATTCAATCTGGCAAACATAGATACACCGCCTGTCGGAAATCTTCCGGATTTATTTCTTGATGTACTTACGCTTCCTGGAAATTACGACATGGATATACACCGGACGGATAACGCGGCGGGACTTGATTATACGGTCAACCGCAACGAGCTGAAGGATGCATTGGGCGGAGAGCTTGAATCTGCCGAATCTCAGATACTGCTCAGAAAGTTCATCGAATCTCAGGAAGTATGAAAAAAGTTCGGGACGACCCCGTAACTTACATCGATGTTCTAGGAGAATGCTATGACATTGGAAGAACTGCGCAAAATGCGCAATCAGATGAAAACAGAAGTTGAAAAACGCGAGACCGCCGGAAAAACCACACAGATTATCGTCGGTATGGGAACATGCGGTATTGCTTCGGGAGCGAAGGATACGTTCAACACGTTCCTTAAACTTATTGAAGAAAAAGGGCTTGCAGATCACGTTATGCTCCGTCAGACAGGATGCATGGGTCTGTGCGCACACGAACCGACCGTCGAAGTCGTCGTACCGGATATGCCGCGTGTTATATACGGTGATGTCAAAGCCGATGTGGCGAAGGAAATCGTCGAGCAGCACATTATCGGAAAGAAACTGCTCGACAACCTCATCATCGACAAACCCGCTGCCGACATCATAACAAAAAAATAGGAGACAACGATGGCATATTCACATTACATACTTGTCTGCGGCGGAACTGCCTGCGAATCAAGTTCATCGAAAAAAATTTATGAAAACCTCAAGATCGAAGCGAAAGCTCTGGGCGTCGCCGATGAAGTGCAGATCGTTCAGACCGGATGCTTCGGTTTCTGCGAAAAGGGACCGATCGTAAAGGTTCTGCCGGAAGATTCATTCTACGTAAACGTCGTACCGGATGACGCACACGAAATCATCGCCGAGCAGATTGTTAAGGGACGCGAAGTTCCGCGCCTGCTGTACGACAAGAACAGAAAATCGACGGAAGAAGTTTCGGACATTCCGTTCTATAAGAAACAGATCCGTATAGTTCTCCGCAACTGCGGCGTCATCAATCCTGAAAGCATCGAGGAATACATTGCACGCGACGGATATCTCGCGCTTGAAAAAGCGCTGTTTGAAATGACGCCCGAGCAGATTGTTCAGGAAGTTAAGGATTCCGGTCTCCGCGGACGCGGCGGCGCAGGATTTCCGACCGGTCTTAAATGGGAAGCCGGTCTTAAGGCGCAGGGCGACGTGAAATACGTCGTCTGCAATGCCGATGAAGGCGATCCGGGAGCATACATGGACCGCTCCACGATTGAAGGCGATCCGCATTCGATCCTTGAAGCCATGACAATTTGCGGCAAGGCAATCGGTTCCCACCACGGATTCATCTACATCCGCGCGGAATATCCGCTCGCTGTACACCGGCTCGAAGTCGCAATCAAACAGGCGACGGAAAAGGGGCTGCTCGGAAAGAACATTCTCGGTTCGAAATTCGACTTCGACATCGAAATCCGTCTCGGTGCGGGTGCGTTCGTCTGCGGTGAGGAAACCGCTCTGCTCCGCTCGATCGAAGGTATGCGCGGTATGCCGACGCCGAAACCGCCGTTCCCGGCACAGGCCGGTCTGTGGGGAAAACCGACGATCATCAACAACGTCGAAACGTGGGCGAACATCCCCGTCATCCTTACGAAAGGCGCCTCTTGGTATAATAAAATCGGCGATGCCGATTCAAAGGGAACCAAAGTATTTGCTCTTACCGGCAAGATTGCAAACTCCGGTCTTGTCGAAGTTCCGATGGGAACGACGCTGCGCGAAATTATTTTTGAAATCGGCGGCGGCATAAAGAACGGCAAAAAGTTCAAGGGCGTTCAGACGGGCGGTCCGTCGGGAGGCATCATTTCCGAGAAGGAACTCGACACGCCGATCGATTACGGCGCACTTGTACGCATGGGCTCCATGATGGGTTCCGGCGGTATGATCGTCATGGACGAGGACGACTGCGTCGTCGATATTGCAAAATTCTACATGGAGTTCTGCGTCGACGAAAGCTGCGGCAAATGTTCTCCGTGCCGTATCGGTACCCGCCAGATGTATTCCATCCTTGAAAAACTTTCACGCGGAAACGGCACAATGCAGGATCTGCAGAAGCTCGAAGACATCGGAAGCGCCATGAAAGCATGCTCTCTGTGCGCTCTCGGTCAGTCGGCCCCCAATCCGACGCTTTCGACTCTCAAGAAATTCCATGATGAATACATTGCCCACGTCCAGGATAAAAAGTGCCCGGCGGGAAAATGCAAACATCTGCTTACGTTCTTCATCACTGAGAAATGCATCGGATGCGGTGCCTGCGCACGTCAGTGCCCGGCGAATTGTATTTCCGGCGAGATCAAGACGCGTCACGTCATTGACCAGACGAAGTGCCTGAAGTGCGGTGCCTGCGAACGGACCTGCAAATTCCACGCTATCGAAAAAAAGTGAAAAAGTACATCCATGTACTTTTTCACTGACAGTTTGCAGGCAAACTGCCAGTTACTGGAAGAAATAAGCCACGGGCCATCCATGGCCCTGTGTCAAGGAGTTTAAATTATGGCTAAGGTAACATTAACTATAAACGGACAGCAGGTTTCCGTTCCTGAGGGAACTACGGTCAAAACCGCTGCCGAATCAATCGGTATAAAAATTCCGTCGCTGTGCTACAGCCCGGATCTTAAACCGTGGGCTTCCTGCGGTCTCTGCGTTATTAAGAACGTGGATCCGAGGACAGGACGCGCACGTATGGCCCGTTCCTGCTGTACGGCCGTAACACCGGGCATGAACATCGTCACCGACGATGCGGAACTCCGCAATGCGCGCCGCACCGTTCTCGAGCTGATTCTTTCGAACCACCCGAACGATTGTCTCAAATGTTCGCGCAATCATCAGTGCGAGCTTCAGGAGCTTGCTTCGGAATTCGGTCTCCGCACGGTCCGTTTCGACACGATTCTGAAAGGACAGGAACCGGACGCTTCTTATAAAGAGGTCGTACTGTACCGCGACAAATGCATCAACTGCGGACGCTGCGTTGAAGTGTGCCAGAACGTTCAGAACGTCTGGGCGCTCGAATACAACGGACGCGGCGACAAGACGGTCATCGGTCCCGTCGGCGGTGTCGATATGGCGCACAGTCCGTGCGTGCACTGCGGTCAGTGCGCGGTACACTGCCCGGTCGGTGCAATCACCTATACGAATCCGATAGAAGAAGTGTTCGACAGAGTTGCGGACAAAGAACTTACAACGGTCGCTTCCATTGCACCGTCCGTCCGCGCTGCAATCGGCGAAGAGTTCGGCATGAAAGCCGGCTCTCTTACTACCGGCAAAATCTATTCGGCGCTCCGTGCGCTCGGATTCAAGTACGTTCTCGATACGAACTTCGGTGCCGACCTTACGATCATGGAGGAAGCGAGCGAACTTGTTCAGCGCCTGTCGACAAAGGGAAGTAAGATTCCGATGTTTACGAGCTGCTGTCCGGGCTGGGTGGATTATGCGGAAAAGCGCTATCAGGATATTCTGCCGCACCTTTCAACGGCCAAATCGCCGCAGCAGATGCAGGGCGTCATGATTAAGACGTATTTTGCGGAAAAAATCGGCGTTAAGAAAGACAAAATTTACAACGTATCCGTCATGCCGTGCACGGCAAAACTGTATGAAGCGTCACGCGACAAGCACATGAAAGCGAGCGGCGTTCAGGATTACGATATGGTCATTACGACGCGTGAGCTTGCACAGCTTATCCGCGAGGCGGGAATCGATTTTAACAATCTTCCCGACGGGAAAGCGGACAGCCTCATGGGCGAATATACCGGAGCGGGAACAATCTTCGGTGCAACGGGCGGCGTTATGGAAGCTGCACTCCGCACGGCGTATCACACGCTTACGAAGAAGGAACTGGGCCCTGTCGAATACATGCCGGCCCGCGGACTTGACGGCGTTAAGAGTGCGGAAGTCAACATCAAGGGAACGAAAGTACGCATCGCTGTCGTTCATCAGCTCGGAAACGTCGATCAGGTTATCCGGCAGGTACGTCAGGAACTCAAGGAAGGAAAGGAACCGTCTTTCCACTTCATTGAAGTGATGGCATGCCGCGGCGGATGTGTCGGCGGCGGCGGACAGCCGTACGGCGTAACGGATGATATCCGCAAAAAGCGCGCGGCCGCGCTCTATAAGGACGACAAAGACAGCGAAATTCGTCAGAGTCACAACAATCCTGAAATCAAGGCAATCTATAAGGATTTCCTCGAAGTGCCGGGCAGCGAAAAGGCGGAAAAATATCTGCACACCGCATATACGAAACGCGATATGTACAGCGTTGAGTAAAGCTTCGGACAGCATCGGCTGAATGAATGCGTATCCCGGAATATCACGCGGTATTCCGGGATTTTTTTTACGGATTTCGTACTGTCTGAACCAATTTTTTTCTTCAAAAAATCTTTTTTGAGTAATTTTGACTCAGTTTAACTGGGTATTAATGACCCGTTTGATGCATTTTGCGCATGTATGAAAACCTGACAGCTTTTAAAATCCGTGCGGCTTTTGGGAAATACCTCAAACAGCTCTTTTGTTTGGAGATAAAGGCTGATTTTTGTATTTTCACAATTTTTTTTGCAAAGTCAGACAGCTTGGCATAATAATTGCTATATTTATTAATGTAAGCCGCAGGGCTTAGAGAAAAATATAAACAATGATTGGAGGCTTTATATGAACGAGTTATCACTTTTCAACAATTTTTTCGACAATGCACTTGATGCAATCCCTGATTTCGATTTCGGGCGTTCGCTTGGCATGCCGAAAGTCGACGTAAAAGAAGACAAGGATGCGTATGTTATGCAGATGGATCTTCCCGGAATGACCGAGAAAGATGTAAACGTCGAGCTTGATCACAATGTCCTGACAATTTCTTCTCATCACGAAGAGAACAAAGAGGAAAAATCTGACAAGAATGAAAAGAAGGATGAAGCAAAATGGCTCATCCGCGAACGCCGCGTAAGCGAGTTCAGCCGCAGATTCACACTGCCTGAAGATGTGAACGGCGAGAATGTCGCCGCAACTTTCAAAAACGGCGTACTCACGGTAAACATCCCGCGTAAGGCGCTTGCCGCACCGAAAAGAATCGCAATCGCTGCTGCCTGATACGACGGCGGACAGAACGAGCCGGCCGATAGCCGTCGGCAGCAGGCCGGTTCCGGTACGGATGGTGCTTATCCGCCGGAAAGGCGAATAAGATGAAAGATAAAGCCCGGATCAGGTAACTGGTCCGGGCCTTTTTATGCAGCTGCAGTTTATTTCTATGAGCACTGCTTCCATAATTTTACCTGTTCTTTTTTGTTTTCCTTAACACCTCGCCGAACCAAAACGATTCATAGGGGATACGGAGTTTCTGAGAAATCTGCGTAAAAACATTTATCCGTCTCCCCTTTATTACAAAAGAAGATGAGGTCAGAAAAAGAGCATTTGTTACCAGTATTGAAAAACCCGCCCGGTTAAATCCGGCGGTTCATACGTTTGGGTAACCTTCGTCACATGCATCATCGTCATTATGAAATCTATACGACTCTGCATCGTGAGTGATTGAGCAGGTATCAAGAGGCAATTGTTTCATCTTCCTGTTACAGCATACCGGTGTGCCGGCTTTTGCGTCCGCTGTCACTTCTTTTCCGCACTCTTCGCACTTATACTTTACCATAGCCATATCAAATACCTCCTAGTAAAACTATATATCGTAATATCAGGATACCATTGATTGCCGGGCTTATCAATAGAATTCATTCAGAATGCCTTTTGTGTTTCGTATTTTGAATATACTGCCGGAATGCCGGGAAAACAAGAAGTGACTCAGGTAATTCCGAAAAAATGGCACATCAATTCTGCCAAAATCGGAAAACTTTTTTACTGCCAAAAGAAAATTTGTTTTGTTTGTCAGATCAGGAAAAGCATGGTGTAATTACTCATGAAACCTGCTGCCGCGGTCACAGCGCGCGTGATGCGGTTAAACGGCATGTTTCGGCATTTTGTCTCATTTTATCTATTAGGAGGAAATTATGGGAAGTGCAAACAGCGGACGTGTAAAGGTTCAGCAGTTTGGCCGCTTTATGAGCGGAATGGTTATGCCGAATCTGGGCGCGTTCATTGCCTGGGGTTTAATTACGGCATTATTTATTGCTACAGGGTGGATCCCGAACGAGCGGTTTAATGCGCTTGTCAGCCCGATGCTCACCTATCTGCTTCCGCTTCTGATTGCTTACACGGGCGGAAAAATGGTGCACGGAGTACGCGGCGGTGTCGTCGGCGCAATAGCAACCATGGGCGTCATTGTCGGCTCCCAGCAGACAATGCTCATGGGTGCAATGCTTATAGGACCGCTCGGCGCAGCCTGCATCAAGGAATTCGACAAACTGACTGACGGAAAAATCAAACCCGGATTCGAAATGCTCGTTGAGAATTTCTCCGCCGGCATTATAGGTCTTCTTCTGTGTCTCCTTGCGAACGTCGTTATTCAGCCGGTTATGAATGCGATTCTTGCCGTGCTTACTGCCGGAGTCAACTGGATTGTCGGACATCGGCTTCTTCCGCTTTCGGCGATTTTCATCGAGCCGGCAAAGGTTCTGTTCCTTAACAACGCGGTAAATCACGGTGTTCTTGCGCCGATCGCGGTTGAGCAGGTTAAGGAGGCGGGAAAATCGATTCTCTTCCTGCTTGAGACTAATCCCGGAACCGGACTCGGAATTCTTACGGCATACGCGCTTTTCTCAAAGGGTTCTGCGAAAGCTTCCGCGCCGGGAGCTATCATTGTTCACTTTCTCGGCGGCATTCACGAAATCTATTTTCCGTACATTCTCATGCAGCCTGTTCTGATTCTGGCGGCTATTGCGGGCGGATTCGTCGGAACTTTGACGTTCGTTCTTCTCGGGGCCGGAGAAATCGCTACGCCGTCGCCGGGGTCTATTTTCGCGCTCATAGCCGTTGCGCCGAAAGGCGGATTGTTTCCCGTTCTTGCGGGCGTTCTCACGTCTGCGGTGACAAGCTTCGTCGTTGCGGTTCCGTTTGTTAAGAAAAATGCCGCGAAGCTCGAAAACGAAGACAGCGGAGACGCGCTTGCAGCTGCGCAGGCCCAGGTGAAGGATATGAAGAATCTCGGTACAACGGATTCCATCGTATTCGCCTGCGACGCCGGAATGGGTACGAGCGCGATGGGCGCAAGCCGTCTCAAAAAGCTTCTTGCGGAAGCGGGGATTGTGAATGTGAAAGTCGAGCATTCTTCCATCGACGCTATTCCGCCGACGGCGAACATCGTTATCTGCCAGAAATCGCTTGCAGACAGGGCGAAGAAAGCGAGCCCCGGCGCTCAGATTTTCGCAATCAGTAATCTTGTTAATGCCGCCGAATATCAGGCGATTGTCGATCAGATTGCCGCGGCCAGAAAATAATTAAAATGATGCTGTCCAAGAATTATTAAACTGCGGATAAGGCATACTGAGTTTGTTGCGTAAACTTTTTGGACAGCCTTTGTACGGAGGAATAATGGATTTTACCGATTACCTGATTACCAAGCACGCGGTTGCCGCGAAGATACAGGCGTACAGCTGGAAAGAAGCTATAAGCGAGGGCGGGAAAGTACTCGTCGGAACGGGTGCGTGTACCCCGGAATATATTAGCGCGATTATAGAAACCTGCGAGATGAACGGTCCGTATTTTGTAATCAGCAGGGGAATCGCCATGCCGCATGCGCGTCCTGAAAAGGGAGGCCTTGACGACGGTGCGGCGCTTGTCACGCTGGAAACTCCCGTCGTTTTTGAGGATCCCGAAAACGACCCTATAGACATACTGATTTTTATTTCCGCAAAGACTGCGGCTTCTCATGTGGAGGATGCGATGTGTCAGGTTGCGGATTTCTGCGATGACGCGGAGAATATCGAAGCGCTCCGCAGCATGAATACTTCCGATGAAATACTGAAATTTCTGAAAAAAATCAAAGGAAACAAAAAATGAAAACAACTGCTGTCCGTTTATACGGAAAAAACGATCTGCGGCTTGAAACGTTCGAGCTGCCCGAAATAAAAGACGATGAAATACTTCTGAAAGTGCAGGCCGATTCTATCTGCATGAGCACGTGGAAAGCCGTGCAGGCCGGAGCAGAACATAAACGCGTTCCGAAGGACGTGGACAAAAATCCGATTATCATCGGCCACGAGCTTACGGGAATTCTGGAAAAGATCGGAAGCCGGTGGTCCGGAAAATTTCACGCCGGACAGATGGTGACGATTCAGCCTGCGCTCAATTATCAGGGTTCGATGGATTCGCCCGGTTATTCGTACAAGTACTGCGGAGGCGATGCGACATACATCATCCTGCCGCCCGAAGTGATGATTGTCGACGCGCTGCTTCCCGTCGAGGCGGACGGATTTTTCATGTCGGCGCTTTCGGAGCCGTATTCGTGCGTTATCGGAGCGATGCATTCGCTTTTCCGCACGAGCAGGCAGAATCACCTGCACGACATCGGTATGAAGGCCGGGGGGAACCTTGCGATTCTCGGCGGCTGCGGTCCTATGGGTCTCGCCGCGCTTGACTACGGTCTCGCCGCGGAAAATCATCCGGGGCACATTGTCGTGACCGACCAGGACGAAGCGAAAATCAGCCGTGCAAAACTCATCTTTGATCCGGTCGCAAAGGAACGCGGAATAAAGCTCGATATCGTCGATACGAAAGGGAAAGACGATTATCAGATATGCTGCGATCTGACGGACGGTAAAAAATTCGACGACATTCTCGTGATGCTTCCCGTTCCCGCGATAATCGAGCTTGCCGACCGTCTGCTCGGTTTTAACGGCTGCATGAATTTTTTTGCCGGTCCTATCCACACGGATCTTGCTGCGAAAATTAATTTTTACGATATTCATTACATGGAACATCACGTGCTGGGAACGACCGGCGGCAACACCGACGATCAGCGGGAAGCGCTTTCTTTGATGGAGAAAAAACTCATTCACCCTGAAGCGCTCGTCACGCATATCGGCGGACTCGACGCTGCCGCTCCGGCGACGATGAACCTTCCCGAAATTGGCGGCGGGAAAAAACTGATTTACACGCATAAGAAATTTCCGCTCTTTGCGATCGCCGACCTGCCGGTGCTTGCGCCGAAATCGGCATTGTACAAAGAGCTGAATGACATTGTGAGCGACAATAACGGTCTCTGGTGCAAAAAAGCGGAAGACTATCTGCTGGCGCACGCGCCCGATATTTCGGAATAGGAGACGCGGAGTATGAAAAAGATAACAGCCGTATGCCTGAGTTCCACGCTTCAGCGTACTGTAACGTTCAGCGACTTCCGCCTTAACCACGTAAACAGATCCGAGAAATATCAGATATATGCCTCGGGTAAGGCGGTCAATTCGGCCCGGGTCATCAATCAGCTTGAAAAGGGAGCGGTGAACGTTATCTGTCCGCTCGGAAAGGAAAACGCCGGGCGGTTCATGAAACTTGCGCGGCTTGATGAGCTGCAGATTACGGGAATTTCCGTTCCGGGATATATACGCGAATGCTGGACAGTTCTCGACCGGGTGAATCACACTACTACCGAAATTGTCGTGGGAGAACCTGTGGGCAGCGGAGATTATTCGGGAGCCGTGAAGGGACTTCTCGACGCCGTTGCGGAAACCCTGAAACAGAATGATGCGCTGCTGCTCGCGGGAAGCAGACCGGGAATATGGCCGGAGGACATGTGCGCGCGGATATGCAGAAAGGCAGCCGATGCGGGCAGAATCAGTATGGCTGATTTTTGGGGTGAAGATCTGAAGCGGACGCTTGAAGTCTGTACGCCCGACATCATAAAAATCAATGAAGAGGAATTCTGCGCTACATTCGGATACACTTTTCCGATCGACAGTGTACAATTAAAAAAGGCCGTGTGCGAACAGAGCAGACGTCTTAATAATATTATCGTAGTCACACGCGGGAAAGATCCGACGTACGGAGCGGACGGAGGAACGCTGTTCGAAAAAGCCGCCGAAAACGTTGCGGTTGTGAATACGACTGCGTGCGGGGATTCTTTTTCGGCGGGATTTCTTCATGAGTATCTGAAAGCGCACGATGTCGCCGCTTCTCTTGCGAAGGGAAACTGGTGTGCGGCGCGGAATGCGGAGCTCGAATGTCCTGGCGCAATACGGTAGCAATTATGGTAAAGGAGCTTATATGACAGAGAAAAAAATTACAGTGACCGCTCCGGAAGGACTGCATACGCGCCCTGCGAAAGCTTTTACTGAAGCGGCGAAGAAATACGAATGCGATGTGACGCTCTGCAACGGATCGAAGGAAAGCCCGGGCAGGAATCTTATTAAACTGATGAAACTCGGGATAGGCTGCGGAACGGAAGTCACACTCCGCTGCAACGGCGCCGACGAACAGAAAGCGTGTGAAGAACTTGCTGCATTCATCGCCGCAATAAAAGCCTGAGCGGCATCAGAGGCAGGGTGATATGGCGATGTATAAAATAGCGGCCGTCACGCTTTCCGACGGAACAGCTCTAGGCAGCGTTCTGAACTACCGTCCGGCGGCTGCGGTCGAAGAACGAAAAGACATTCCTCAGGAAGAGCGGGCGTTCGAAAAGAAACGTCTTGAAAAAGCCGTGGAAGCTTCGCTCAAAGAGCTTGAACAGCTGGCGGACGAGGTTCGTAAAACGCTCGGAGACGACAAGGCCGCCATTTTTGAATGTCATCACGTGATACTCGAAGACGAGGATTTTCAGAACGACATGTACGCGCTGATTGACGGAAGCGGATATACGGCATCGTATGCCGTTCAGGTTGTCGCGGAAAAAAACGCCATCGAAATGGAAGAACTCGAGGATTCGTATCTCCGCGAACGTGCGGCCGATTTCCGCGACATAGGACAGCGCCTTATTTCATGCCTCGGCCGCACGGAGGAGGATTCTGCCGTGTTTCCTCCCGCGCCCGCCGTCGTGGTCGCGGATACGCTCTCTCCCGGAGAAACAGTCAGGTTCTGCAAGAAAAATCTGCTCGGGTTCATCGTCAATAAAGGCGGCAGAAATTCCCATGCGGCGATTCTTGCGCGCTCCATAGGCGTACCCGCCGTCGTGATTCCCGAGAATATGAGCTCGCTCCTCAAAGACGGCATGCGCGTGGTTCTTAACATGGAGAATGATTCTGTCGTTGTCGATCCCGATGAGGAAACGTGCAGGGCGGCGGAAAAACTGGAAAAGAAACAGGCGGAACGGCGTGAGCGTCTTGCGCCTCTCGAAGGAAAACCTGCCGTCACTACGGACGGAAGAAGATTCGGTCTGTACGCCAACGCGGGAAGCATCAGGGACCTTCCGCTCGTCGCTGCGGCGAATCCCGACGGCATAGGTCTGTACCGTACGGAATTTCTGTTCATGGAGCAGGACAGTCTTCCGAACGAGGAGATTCAGACGACATATTATGAGAAAATTATTAATACGGTTCCGGGGAAGCCCGTCATCTTCCGGCTGCTCGACATAGGCGGAGACAAACCGCTCCCGTACATGCCGCATCCGGCGGAAAAAAATCCGTTTCTTGGCTGGCGGGGCATCCGGTTCCTGCTCGATAATCCCGACATTCTGAGGACGCAGATACGCAGCATGCTGCTGGCGTCCGCAGCGACGGGAACTGCGGTGCGCATCATGGTGCCGATGGTAGCGTGTCCTTCCGAAATGGAAGCCGTGAAAAAAATCATCGACGAGGAAATGCCGCGGACCGGCGGAAAGGCTGTTCCCGGCATGATGGTTGAGACACCTGCGGCCGCGGTGACTGTTTCCGCATTCCGCGGGGTATCCGGCTTTATCAGCATCGGATCGAACGACCTTACGCAGTATACGATTGCGGTCGACCGCGAAAGCGGCAGGCTGGGGAATCTGTACAGTGAATTCCATCCGGGTGTTCTGGGACTTATGAAAAAAGCTGTGACCGACGCACGCGGTGCGGGAATGGAAACCGGGATATGCGGAGAATTCGCGTCGCGTCCGGAAGGTGCGGCGCTTCTTGCGGGCATCGGATTCGACGAGCTGAGCATGTCGCCGGCCGCGATTCCGTCCGTAAAGGAAATAATCCGCACGTGTTCCGAAAAAGATTTTTCGGAACTTGTCGACCGCGCGCTTGTTCTTCCTTCGGCGGAAGCAGTACGCGGAGAAGCGCACGACTTTCTGGAAGCAAGGAGGCTGCTGTAATGAAGCTCCGTTTGGAACGTATTCTGGAACTGCTTCTTTCCTCCAACAGCTACGTGTCGATTCAGGATCTTGCTCTTCATCTGAACACGGGTGAGCGCACGATCTTCCGCGACATCGGCGAACTGTCGTATAATCTTTCGAAATACGACGTTGTGATAGAAAAAAAACACGGATCGGGAATTCGTCTGGGCGGGAACGTTGAAAATCTCTGCCGGCGCAGAGGCGGAATAAAGTCGTATCTGGCGGACCTGACGCCCTTGAAACGCCAGTATGCCGAGATAGTCTATCTGTGCAATATCCGCCGCACGGTAAAGCTCGGCGAACTTGCAAACCTGCTTCAGGTAAGCGATTCCTGCGTCAGTGCGGATCTGCACGACGCGTCCCGTTCGATTATGAAGGACGGTGTGTTTGCAAGGCTTTCCCTCGAATGCAGGCGGGGCATCGGAGCCGAGATAAGCGGCTCTGAATGGTATCTGCGCATGTCAGCGCTTTCGGGAATCATCGCGATTATCCCTGCGGAAGAGCTCGGCCGGGCGCTCATAAATAACACGGAGAATGCCGAACTCAAACAGCTTCAAATTGCGCTTGGATTCACCGCGGGATACGACAGAATCATGAGCATAATACGCCGTGCGGAACAGGAGACCGATTCGTATTACTCGCTTTTTGATTTTTCACTTTTTTACCTCTATATGTGCATGACGCTTTCGCATCCGGAAGGAACTGATGATACTGCTGTTTTTCCCATAGAACCGGCCGTTTCGGAAAAGGCCGCGGCGGATATTCTTGCGCCGGAACAGATCGACAGACCTGAAGAAATATTCCGGCTCCGCTGTTTTCTGTCCGCACTTGAACCGGCGCAGCTTTCCGGACAGGGCTATATCCATGCGGACATAGCTCCGCTCGTGGATCATCTGGAAACGGAACTTCTGGAAAACAGAAACATTCACGCTCCTTTTGAAACCGGCCTGCGCAATCTGCTGTGCAGCATACTTTCATCCGTGATTTACAAAAAGATGTACGGTATTCCGTGCAGCGAACGCGATTATTCTGCCGGCGTGCCGGTACGTCAAACAGGCATGGCTATACGTCAGATACTGTCTCTTCTTGTTAAAAACCGGTACGGAGTTGAGCTGATGCTCCGCGATATTGAACCGTTCCGCGTCTTAATAAAAGCTGCTGATGCAGTCCGTCCGCCCGGAAACAGGCGCGTCCGCGTGGCCGTAAGCTGTTTCGAAGGAATATGCCTCGCACAGCTTATAGCGTCAGTTCTCCGGCAGTATTTTCAGGATATCGCAGTTGTTGACATTGTCGGCGCGGTTGCCCTCACATCAGGATATCTTGAAAACAGGCATATCGACCTTCTTGTCTCCACGATGGAGATAAACGACGCCGGCATTCCCTGTTTTTTCGTCCGGCCGCCGTTCAGCGAAGAGACGTTCCGCAGCGAATTCGCGTCGTATCTGAGCAGAATGCCCGTCCCCGGTACTGATTCTTCGGAAGCGCCTGATACTGATGGCGGATTTGCAGAAAAGATTTCACCTGAAAAGGCAGAAAGCATTTTCAGCAGTTTCAAAGTAACGGAACTGCAGCGGCCGGTAAAAGAGCGGAAGATCACCGCTTATATCGCAATGCTTCTTCTGGATGAAAAAGCTTCGCGTCAGAAGCTTAAAAATGATTTCGACAGACGCGAGGAAGGCGGTTCTGTCTATCTCGAGATGCACAACATACGGCTGTTTCATTGCCGCTCGAGCGTCGTGTCGAAACCTGTTGCCGGTCTCATCAGAAGCTGCCGGCCCGTAACGACGGTCCTGTATCTTGTGGCTCCGGAAAAAGCGACGCATGATGAGCTGTCCGCACTTTCGCTGATTACGTCGGCGCTTATAGAACGGCCCGATTTTGCGGAGACGCTGAGAAAAGAAACAGATGCGGAAATACGCCGGCAGCTGTTCAGCCTGATTCCGTGATTGTCCGGCGGAAAACATAAGGAGACGCTACTGTTGCTTCGGATAAACGGTTATACCCGCGCTGCTTCCCTTCGTTTTTGTGTAGTCGTTTACGACCGCGAGTGCGTCGTCGTAATCGTTTATAAGAATCTGCAGCCTGATGCTCAACCCCGACGGCGTCGCCTCGGTAAGCGGTCCGTAGAATTTATTAATATGCGTAAAGTCGGTATACGACGGGATTCCCGCAGACTGAAGCATTCCCTGCAGAAGCGCACAGTCCGTCTGATTTGAGAGCTGAAGGAACTGCTGCGCTGTTTCGCCGGCCTGGGCACGCTCGAAAAACGCTTTGCTGAATTCGTCCGTATTTTTTGCGTCGTCGGACGCCGGCACATCTTCCGCTGCGGACTGTTTCTTCCGGTTTTTCCATGCTGCGTATCCGGCAAAGCATACAACTGCCACAGCACAAATAATAATAATAGACGACATCGCCGCTCTCCTTGTTCAGTTTTCTGCATAGTACAATTTTGCGAGCGCATATACAAGTGCGGAATTCCAGTAGATTGTCACTTCGTTTGTGCTGAAACTCTGGTAATTGTCGACGTAGCAGAGCAGCGGCGGTTTGTCCGCGAGAATATTCTGCGCGAACGGATCTTCAAGCCGGGCGTCCGGTCCGCCGACGAGCATGCCTTTCATCGGCGTGTTCTTTGCGATCGAGGGGCGGTGATGCGGATGCTGCGGACTGTGCGAACCGTACCCGGTGACGTAACATTCGGTGACGGGATTGCAGCCGAGAATGTAATCCACCTGTGCGCAGGCGGCGTCCCTGTATTCCCTGTTTTTTACCGCGTCGTATGCGGCCGCGAGAAGATGCGCGTTGTTCAGCACTTCCATGCTGCTTCCCCATACGGGGTCGGTTATTGTAAGGCCGAATCCTGATTTTTTCGCCACCGATACGAGTTCTCCGGCACGGTTCGTAACTGTTCTTTTTGCAGCGTTTACGAGGGATGAAGAAAAAAGATCCTGATTCGTTAGTATGAGTTCATCCGCGTACGCCTCCATCTGCGCCCAGCCGTATTCCTCGTTCCATGAAGCTGCCGCCGGTGTTGTTCTTACTTTTTCCGCCGCCGCCGCGTATTTTTTACCGCCGGTTGCTCTGCATAAAGCTGCCGCCGCGAAATACCGCTCGTCGGCGTCGGAATTGTCCGGATACGCGCCCGTTTCCACCGTCGCAGGATTTGAAAAAGCCTGCATTGTGTTCCGCTCCAGATAGCTCCACGCGCTTTCCGCCGCCGCGAGCGCCGTATCCGCAAAATCGGGATCGCTTTTCCGGTAATACACTGATGCAAGCGCCATTGCACCGGCAAAGTCCGCTGTCGCCGCGGTAGACACGGGAGAAACGATAAGCTGTTCCGTTTCAAACTCAGGCATTACGAACGGCGGAAATTTTTTGCACGTGATTTTGTGATACACTCCGCCGTCGGCCCGCTGCATCTTCAGCATCCAGTCGAGCTCCCATTTTGTTTCGGCGAGTATATCGAAGCCGGTGTACGTGCTGCCTGCGGCTGCGTACGCGAGCATGAGGTCCGTCACCGCTTTTGCCGCCGGCACGACATACCGGCCGTAATCTCCCGCGTCGTGCCAGCCTCCGTCCGCTTCCGTGTAATCGTTCGTTCCGAAAATGCGCGCTTTTCCGACGTGGCATGCAGGGTGGCCGAATACGGAATCTTCGACCGGCGTTCCGCAGCGCGACAGCGTAAAATACCGCAACGCGTCCGTGAGAAGCGGAGTATATACGGCATCGCCGATGACGAACGGGAAACTTTCATGTTCTCCCGATTGTATCGTGTACGTACCCGGTTTCTTAAAGGCGGAGAAATCGGCGCGGGCTGTGTATTCGGCCGCCATTTCGTCCCTGACCGGCCGGGACAATCTGCCTCCGAACACTTCCGTACCCGATTCGTCGAATACGCTGAACGTACCCCCGTTTTTCTGCACTTTTACAAACGCGGTTTTTACGTCGCCGGGACGGTATCCGACCTGATTAATCCGCACATAATCGGCGCCGCCGTTTCCTTTCTCGGCCGCCGAAATAGTATTGTTCAGGACAAGCGAGACGTCCTGAATCGTAACGTCTACTGGCAGCCGGCCTTCGTCTCTGCCGGGAAAATTTCCCATGTTGAATGCGAGCCGCGGTGCGACGTCGGATGTTTCCTTCATTTCAAACTCCATAGAATAAGTGCGCGGCTCGTCGGTGAACGTGTATATGCCGCTTACATACGGATGATAATCGCCTCCGTTCAGCTGGATGCGCACTTCGCATCCTTTCGGGGCGGCGGCGCTTGCCGTAAATTTCAGCGTGTATTTTCCGCCCTGATACAGCCGGAATCCGTCGTAATAGAACTGAACGCCGTAATCGACGCCGCCGGTCGACGAAATCGTAAGCACGGCGCGTTTTCCGCTGTAGCGGATAGAAGCGCTGCCGCCGGAAAAGTAAAGGTTCCAGCCTGTGTTCTGGCGGCTGAAATCGCCGTTTGTAAGCTGATTTACGCCAGTTTCCATCCAGATTTTAGGTCCGGTATCCTTCTGTTGAAACGGTTTGAATTTTGACGAACCTGACAAAAACAGCGACAACGTTGTAGTAAAGACCGATAAAACAATGAATTTTTTCATGCCTGTTCCCCTTTTTCATAGTATATCATGGCACGGAAAAAACTGTACACAAAATAATGAAAAAGTTACAATAGCAGAATATGGATAAAGAAACAGAAGACCGCGTGATTGCGCTCGAGACGAAGCTTGCATACCTTGAGGATTTTGTTAATCAGCTGCAGGAAGTGTCCGTGGCGCAGACAAAGCAGATTGATATCCTCAAGCAGGAAAACAGACTGATGTCGGGAAAACTGCAGGACCTGTCCGACAGTCTTGATGAAATCCCGAACAGGAAACCGCCGCATTATTAAACCGGCGGAGGTGAAATCAATTAAGGAACAGTATGGAAAAAGCCAGCACACAATACAAACGGGAACATAAATCCGATTTCGGCCGCGAAAAAATCGAAATTCTGTATGAAGACGACTCGATCGTTGTGATTGCCAAACCGACGGGAATGCTTTCGGTCCCGTATCCGGGAAGCCGCGCGCGTACCGCGATAGAGGTTCTGGAACAGCTTATGCGGAAAAACGGGACATACTCGGCCGGACACCGGCCGTTTGTCGTCCACAGGCTCGACCGGGACACGTCGGGGGTCATGATGTTTGCGATGACCGCACATATGCAGCAGAAAATAATGAACACTTGGCAGACGATGGTGACCGGGCGGCTGTACCGCGCGGTGGCCGAGAACCCGCGGGAAGGGGAGCTTCCCGGCTACGGCGTCATCGATGATCCGCTCGCATACAATGCGTATAACGTCGGTTTTGTTCCGAAGCAGGGGGACGTTCCGTCTGAAACAGCGTACCGTGGGAAAAAATCGGGCGGGGAAAAATCAATTTACGAGCGTCATCTCGGCCGTTCCGACGGGAAGGCTGAATTCAAGACGGTCGCGGCGCGGACTCATTTCAAAGTGCTGGAACGCGGACCGACTTACACGATGTTCGAGCTAAGTCTCGATACGGGTAAAAAAAATCAGATACGCGCGCATCTTGCGTCGAAGGGATATCCGCTCGCCGGCGACGAGAATTACCGCGCAAAGACGGACCCGTTCGGGCGGCTCGCGCTTCACGCCCGGACGCTCGAATTTACCCACCCGGAGACGGGCAGGCATATGAAGTTCGAAGTGCCGGAGCCTGAGGAATGGCTGGAATACGTGAGGAAAGGCGACGCGCGTCCCGCCGTGCCGGTCTGGCAGAAAACGTTCGACGCAAAGCGTACTGCCGCGAAACACGATATTTACAGCGAGGCGAAGCGCGAGGTAAAAGAACACGTGAGCGGCCGGAAACTTGCACACATGAGCTTTATGGAACGCGGTAAAATCAGCAGAAATAAAAAATAATTAATAATTTCAGCAGGGAGAACCATTTATGAAGAAAAAGTTATTGGCCTCGGTGATATGCGCTTTTGTTGCCTGCTTTTCCGCTGCTGCGGCTGACGGAGTTATGTCCGGAGAAAAGAATATTAAGGTTGTGAGAACCTCGTGGTTCGATATTATTTATCCCGAGGATTCGGCGGGGGCCGCGGCTCTCCTTGCGGAAAACGCCGATTCCATTTACGTGGACGTCTGCTCTTCGCTCGGGACGGAGCAGTGGGCGCGGTTTCCCGTCGTACTGACTCCGGCGCGGGACGAGTTCAACGCGTATTTTTCACCGGCATATTATAATCATATTGTTTTGTACGATACGCCGGAGGCGGAGGATATGGCGGTTTTTTCTGATACGCTGCTGTCGACGTTCCGCCACGAGCTGACTCATGCGGTTACGTATAATATGAAAAATAAATTCTGGCGTACGGTCGGTAAAATATTCGGAGACGCCGTTAATCCCGGATTGCTTTTCGTGACGAGTTCGCATGCGGAAGGCGCGGCCGTTGCGTCGGAAAGCATGGACGGAGAAGGCCGCCTGAACGATTCGTACAGCGCGCAGATGGTTCGGCAGGCGAAACTCGAGGGGCTGTTTCCCGGCTATGCCGATATATACGGCGCGCACGACAAATATCCCGCGAATCAGAATTATTATTTCGGAAGCGCGTTCGACTCGTGGCTGCAGAAGACGTACGGTATGCAGAAATACGCGCAGTTCTGGTACAAGTGCGTGAATTTTCAGACAATTCATCAGTCGCTTGCATTCAAATCGGTGTACGGCGTTTCCGTAAAGGATGCGTGGAAGCAGTTCGAGGATTCCGTCGCGGTTCCCGACATTCCGCCCGATCCGCTCGCGGCAGAAGGATACGCTGATTTTTTTTCGGGAACGGCAGTCAGATCGCATGAAAACAGCCGCGGTTCGTTGTATACGTCTTTGTCCGCAGGCGCCGGCGGAGTTGCGTACTGCGACGATTACAGCAGCAGCTTCCTGTTTTCGGAATGGGACGAAAAAAACAGGAAGTATAAAAGAAGCCGGAAGCTGTTTACCGTTCAGAACATGGAACGGGCGGTCCTTTCGTCAGACGGAAAATACGCGGCGGTAAGTCTGACAAGCGAAGGTCACGCCGTGACGAAAAACGAGGTACGGATATACGGACTTCGCAGCCGAAGCTGGTATTCGGTGAAAGAAACGGGGCTCCGCGACGCCGCGATTATTATTAATCAGGGAAAAATATATCTTGCGGCGGTAAAGACGAAGTCGCAGAATGCCGCGCTTTATATCTACGCGCTGAATGAAAATACGGCGGGAACGCGCATCCGCAGTGCGGAACTGCTTGAGCGGATTCCGTTCCCGTCCGGCGATGTTCCGTTTTCACCTGCCGACGGAGGAGACGGCTCCGTCGTATACGCGTATAAAAGCGGAATGAGCTGGTCCGTTCGGTTCTATTCGATTGCAGGCGGCACGACGGCCGAATACAAGGCGCCTGTCGACCGCATGGTAATAAGGGACGTTTCGTTTGCAGGCGGTTCCGGCGGAGAAAAGACGTACACGTTCTCGTGGGCGAAACCCGGTTCCATGCCGCGGTTCGGCGAGCTTCGCGTCGGTTCAGGTCCCGATGCGTCGATGAAACTGCAGGCCGACGACGTGTCGGGCGGCGTATATTATCCGGTTGCACTCAAAACCGGGCGCATAGCGTATTCGGGAAAATTTTTCCGCGACAGACGTCTTATTACCGTCGACCCTGAGAAAACAGCTGCGGATACGTTCGTCGTGTACAACGATGCTGAACCGGCGGAGCCGGCAGCCGGCGTGTTTAATAATAATAAAAATGCCGGAACTGACGATACTGCCGGCACTGTTCCGCAGGAATATCCGCAGCTTGAAAACGCAGAAAAATATAATCCGTTTGATTATTACCGGAAGGGACTGCTTTTACCTTTCAGCGACAACGCAACGTACGCGTATGAGGACGGCGCATTTACGACGATTCCGCTCCCTTTCGGTGTGACATACGCATCGTCGAATCCGTGGACTTCAGGCATCGTCGAACTGTCGGCGGGCTATAATCCGCTGACGAACAGCGGCGCGGTAAAGACGTATTTCACGAGCGGAACGGATACGTCTCTGTTTTCATGGTCGCTGCATAATCAGGCTGAATTCGACCGGTACGGATACAAGCAGACGATGAATATCATTAAGCTTTCGTCGGAACTGCCGGTCGGCAGCGTTTCGTCCGTCACGTTCGGAAACGAAACTGATTTTTTCGAAGGCAGACAAAGCCTGACGGAAATTTCAGAAGATACGTTTACTACGGAACAGGTTTTCGGCTGTCTTGAAAGCGATGATACGACGGCGCTTGTTGTCGGACGGAATAAGTTTTCAGCGGGATATACGAACGTTCATAAGACCGGTCCGGGAACGTACGAGCAGGGCGGTTTTTCCGTTGCTGCGTCGTATCTCGTGTCGTATACCGCCGCTGCGGACGACGAGCCGTCGTGGAACAATATTTATCAGGACGTTTCATCCGACATTATTATTAAATCACCGTTCCTTCTGCCGTACATATGCAGTTACGGATACACGTACAACTTTCCGTTCAGGATTGAGTCTTCGCTGTTTCCCGCGGAATCGACGTTTCTGAGCAGTTCGGGAACCGTCGTCCTGTTTGCGGGCGAGGTGCAGAAGGCTGTTCCGTTCTTCACGCTGCTGTATATGAGCCGGTACCGGTTTTCGGCGGAATATACCGGCGCGTTCAAATATGACGGCAGCGGATCGTGGGATTTTTTCAGCACTCCGGAACTTGTTAATCGGCTGTTCGCAGGCGGCATGGATTATTATGATTCCGTCGGCCTGCAGGCGGTCTTAACAATGGTCCCGAACTACGGCGGTCTTGCGACGTCGGCATTTTCGTTCAATTTCGGCGCGGAACTGAAATACCGGATCCGCAGAACGGCCGGTCAGAATCCGTACGTTTTCGTGCTGGGATTCACCGCTTCGTATTAAAAGGGCGTTTTATTCCGTGCGGAGTGTTTAATTCGTCAGCGTAAGAAACGCTTTATAGCCGTTGTACGCCTGAACGATGTCTTCCCTGCTCGTGATTTCCCACGGTGCGTGCATGCTCAGAACCGAAACGCCCGCGTCGAGCACGTTCATTCCGTATTTTGCGGCAAGGTATGCGATAGTCCCGCCGCCGCCCTGGTCCACTTTTCCGAGTTCCGCCATCTGGAACGTGACGTTGTTCTGCGTCATTATTCCGCGGACTTTTGCGATGAATTCCGGATTCGCGTCGCTCGCGGACGATTTTCCGCGGCTGCCTGTGTACTTGTTGAACACAAGTCCGCCGCCGAGGAACGACGCGTTGTCCCTGTCGTATAAGCCGCCGTTCATGGGATCGTACGCGGCGTTTACGTCGCTGGAAAGCATCGAAGAATTTTCAAGACAGCGGCGGAGCGTCAGATCGCTGTATCCTCCGGGCATGCGCGCAATAATCTCTGCGGCGGCGTTTTCAAGAAAATGCGAACCCATGCCGGTTGCTCCGACGCTGCCTATTTCCTCTTTGTCAACGCAGATGCAGCAGTTTGTGCGCGATGCCGCTTTGCTGTCGAACAGTGCGAGTGCCGACGTATATGCGCAGGAGCGATCGTCCTGCCCGTAAGCGAGAATAAGCGACCGGTCAAATCCGCAGTCGCGTGCACGGCCCGCAGGAACAATCTCAAGTTCCGCCGAACCGAAATCCTCTTCGTCGATGCCGTACGCATCCTTGAGCAGTTTGAGGATTTCCTTTTTGGCTTTATCCTTATCCTTGTTTTTTGAGTCCTTTGCATCTTTTGAGTTGTCGTTTTTTGAAGGGATTTCCGAACCGAAGACGATATCAAGATTTTCACCGGGGATAAAATCGGAAGCTTTATCCTTGAGCTGATCCTGCGCAAGGTGCGGAAGAATATCGGAGATGCAGAAGACAGGATCGTCCGCATCCTCTCCGATTTTTACTTCGACGGTCGTGCCGTCGGTTTTGCAGACGACTCCGTGCACTGCAAGCGGGAGCGTTACCCACTGATATTTTTTGATGCCGCCGTAGTAATGCGTATTTAAATAGGCGACAAAATCCTTTTCATACAGCGGATTCTGCTTCACGTCGAGCCGCGGCGAATCGATGTGCGCGCCGAGAATGTTCATCCCGTCTTCAGCACTGCCTGCGCCGATTTCAAAAAACGCAATCGTCTTGTTCATTTTCTGCACATACACTTTGTCGCCCGGTTTGAGCGCCGTATATGAAGAAATATCCCTGTACCCGTGCTCTTCCGCGAGCCGGGTAAGCTGTTTTACGCATTCGCGTTCCGTTTTGCCGTTGTTTAAAAAATCTTTGTAGTTTGTTATAAGTTGTTCGTTCATACCAGATCCTGAAATATAAAATGTTTGTACTAAATATACCAAAAAAACGGCGGTTGGGACAGGGAAGGCTGTTTATATTTTGGGGAATATGGAATATTCCTCTTTGCCGGACCGTGATTCTTAGTTATTATATAGTGGAGGCTGCAGAGATTGTATTATCGCGTTGTTGATGAATTAATTGAACCGTCCGGGAAAGAACTCGACAGCAGGGTTTGTGTGCAGAAATCCGCACGAAAAGTGCGGGCGGATCAGCTGTATAAACTGTTCGACTGCATCGGAACTTTCTCATCGAAGGAAGACGTGAAACTCGACGTTGCGATGAATATTGCGACGTTTCCCGAAATTTACATTCCTCCGCTTAAAAACGCACTCGGTTCCGGAAGACAGGAAGTGTCGTTCGGCGATATCGGCTGCTTCATGATTGACCGCGAAATAAAAATCAGAACGCTCATCGATTACATGAAAACGTATCAGCAGCTGTGCGGTGAGGTAAAGACGTGGATTACGGAAAAGGACTCCGACCGCGAATGCATGTGGGACTACGTGTGGGAAAAGGAACGGCACCGCATAAACGCAGACCTTCCGGCACGCGGAAAATCAGTTTTTTTGTTCGACAACGAATTCGACGCCGACCAGTACCGCGAGGATTATTACGGTGATTTCGGTACGGTAATGCAGGTGGAAATTAAAGAACAACGTTCGTTCGGCAGATACGATATGTCGTGGTTCACCGGAGTCCCCGCCGGAATTTCGTACAACGAAGCGGCGATGTATGCGCGCAATTACTGGCACGGAAAGGAAAACGATGAACCGTTGTGGGAGTATCTGCTTGACGGAACGTACGTACTCACTCCGGTTGAAGACGAAACGCCTGCGCTTCCCGATATACACTGAGCCTGTACCCCGAACAGCGGAAAACATGTTGTTTCTCTTGACAGAATCATCATTACGGCATATAGTATTGTAAGCTGTTACTATATACAGTAACAGCAGCAGGAGATTATATGCTTGTTGAAACGCTTCCGGGCGAACGATACACACCGTTTTCGTTGGCAAAAAAATTCGGGGCAAAAGCGGTGCTGGAATCAGCTTCGTTTACCGGCGGAAAAGACCGTTATTCGATTCTTATGCTCGACGAGGCGTTCCGCGTTATTCAGGACGACGACGGCGTGGCGTTTGTTGTTAATGGCGAACGGCGGCCCGTATATCTGATGAAAGACGGCGATATTCTCGACGTGCTTCAGGAAATAGCCGCCGAAAATCAGACGGAGACGGGAGCCGGCTTTCCGCTGCCGGCGGCCGGAATAGGCTATTTAAGCTACGAGTTCTGTGCGCGCTGCGACACAATCAGCCTTGCGAAGCAGGACGACGAGCTCAAAATTCCCGAGTCCGCGTTTATTATCGGACACACATTCATCGTGTTCGATCATTTCTCCGAAAAAATTTACGTGTGCGCTCAGAATTACAGAGAACATGAAATCGATCTGCAGGCGGCAGTCGATACTGTTAAGAAGCGCCTCGGCGACCTTGACTTTTCATATATGGCGGAGCCCGAGACTGATTTTCCTTCGACGGTGCTGACCGATGTCCGGCAGTCCCACGACGAATATGTTGAGAAAGTCATTGAACTGAAGAAGCGTATCCGTGCGGGAGACATTATCCAGGCAGTTCCGTCGCGACGGCTGCAGATAAAGAGCGGTGTGCCCGCTCTGGAAGTATACCGGCGGCTGCGTTCGGTGAATCCGTCGCCGTATCTGTTTTATCTTGATTTCGGCGATTTTCAATTTACCGGCGCTTCTCCCGAAAGTCTCGTGCGCGTAAGAAACGGTGAGGCCGCGATTCACCCGATAGCCGGCACAAGGCGGCGCGGCAGAAACAGCGCGGAGGACGAAAAGCTGCACGAAGAACTTTTGAACGACCCGAAAGAAAAGGCGGAACATCTGATGCTCGTCGATTTGGCCCGCAATGATTTAGGCCGGGTGTGCCGGGCCGGCACAGTCGAGGTGACGCGTTTTATGACGACGGAATTGTACAGCCACGTTATCCATCTTGTTTCGGAAGTAACGGGAAAAATACTCGATGGAGAACAGGCGGTAAAAGTGCTGCGTTCGGCGTTTCCTGCGGGAACGGTGAGCGGTGCCCCGAAAATAAGCGCGATGGAGATTCTTTCGACGCTTGAAAAAAATAAACGCAATTTCTATGCAGGCGCCGTCGGATACATCACGTCGTACAACGAGCTTGATTTCTGTATTGCGATACGGTGCGCAGTGAAGAAGGACGGCGTGTGGAATCTGCAGGTCGGCGGCGGTATTGTTAATGCGTCCGATCCCGATCGGGAATTTGAGGAGACGTGCGAAAAGCTTGCGGCGATGCGCTCGGTTATCGAGGGTGCGAAGTAACGGTATTTTTCCTTGTAAGTTCCCGTTTTTTGTAGTACAGTAGACGTCCGCGGGGTATTATGATCGAGCTTATTACAGGACCGATGTTTTCAGGAAAGTCGACGCTGCTGTTTCAGAAAATGGAGCGCTATGTATACGCGCACAAAAAAGTTGCCCTTGTGCGCCCGGAACGTGATACGCGGAATTTCTTTTCGCATTCTCCGCTTGACAACGGACTCTGTAAACTCGCCGACGCCCGGAAAATCGACACGCTTGCTGTCGCCGGATTTTCCGACTGCGGACGCTTTGACGATTACGACGCGGTGTTCGTCGACGAATATTTCATGATAAAGGACTGCTGGCGCCTCGCGTGCTCCTGTCGGACGGAGCACGACGTCTATTTTGCGGGGCTTCTCGCCACGTCCGAGTGTTCGCTGTTCGGTGAAGCGGTAAAGCTGCTGCCGTACTGCGACTCGGTTATTAAACTGAACGGCGTGTGCACGCAGTGCGGGAGTCAGCTCGGAAATTATTCGTATTACAAACAGGGGCTGAAGACGAGCGACATCGTCGTGGGAGACATCGAATACACGTGCCTGTGCCGCGACTGTTATTTGAAAAACCAGAAGGAAAAAGAAACCCAGCCGCATCTCGACACGCTCGGGTAAAAAGGTTGCTGCCGAATGTACGGAGCATTGTTCCGTGCTTTTCTATTTGCCGGTGTTATAGCGGGGCTGCTTCTTTTTGTTCACGAACAGAAGCTTTCTGTCTATATCCTTTACGGTAATCCCTGCGAGATATGAGAAACAGGCTTTGTTAAGTCCGGCCAAAACGGTATCCATCACCTGTCCCATTTCCGACGTGACGAGACAGTCTTCATGCGGATTTCCCGGCCGCCAGTTTGCGTCGACGATTTCTCCGTCCGTCGCGGCCGCGACTTCTCCGAGCGTCACGTCTTCCGGCGCCTTCGTAAGAATATATCCGCCTGTTTTACCGCTCTGCGTCTCTATCAGCCCCGCGTTTTTGAGCTTAAGCATGATTTTTCGTATACGGGCCGGATTCGTGCAGATTGTCGACGCAAGCTCTTCGCTTGAAACGCAGCATTTTTTGCGGTTGAGATACGCGAGCGCGTGAGCCGCGACGAGGAATTCCGCCGTCATCAGAATTTTCCGGGTTTTGAACCGCTTACGGTTTTATACGGCCAGTCGACAATTCCGCCCAGATCGAGAATGTGCGTATAGCCCATCTTAACAAGTTTTTTCGCCGCTATGCCGCTGCGGTGTCCCGTCCGGCAGTATACGACGATTACGGCGTTCAGGTCGGGAAGCAGGGCCGGACGGCTGTCTGTTATCGTCTCATTCGGAATGAGGATCGAACCCGGAATGTGAGCGGCCTCATATTCATCCGGTCTGCGCACGTCCACAAGGATATACGGCCCGCTGCCGGTGAACAGAGACATTCCCTGATCAGGTGTTATTTTCTGCGGATTGCCTGCAGAAAAACATGAGCTGCATCCGAAGAATGCGGCTATTCCGACAAGTACAGAACGAATATTCATAAGGGACTCCTATAAAAACTCCGCGTTAGCGGTGCGCCAGGACGGCGCAGATAGCTGTTTCCGCTCTGCGGAAACAGCCTGTGGTAAAAAGTACACGGATGTACTTTTTACCACTTCTCCTCATATGTAACTATATTAGTTACATTATAATATTGTCAAGTACGGAGAGATGTATCCCGATTTATGGGAAAAAATCGTATTAGTTTTCAGCCGATGATTTTCCAGTGCTTGTCGACTTTATTAAGCAGCCCGCATCCGTCTTTCGTAACGAGCACGAGGTCTTCCACGCGGACGCCGAATTTTCCCGGCAGATATATTCCCGGTTCGATGGAGAATATCATTCCTTCCCGCGTTTCCGACGTGTTGGAACTGCTTACGTCTCCCGTTTCGTGATCGCTCTGCCCTATAAAGTGTCCGAGCCGGTGCGTAAAATATTCGCCGTAGCCCGCGTCGGAGATAATACTGCGCGCGGTGGCGTCTATGTCGCAGAAGCGCACTCCCGGTCTTATGATGCGTTCTGCCTCCTCGTTCGCTGTCCGGACAATATCGTGCAGCTTTGCGTACTCTGCGGGTGCGCGTCTGAAAAAGTTTGTCCGCGTCATGTCCGAACAGTACTGATTTTTTCTGCAGCCCATATCTATGAGCACGCAGTCTCCGTCCTTCACGGCCGTGTCGTCGGGCGAATGGTGCGGATCGGCCGCATTCGCACCGAATGAAACTATCGTTTCAAAACTCGGACACTCCGCGCCTTCCGCTTTGAACTGCGCTTCGATATATTCCGCGACTTCTTTTTCCGTGACGCCTTCCCTGATAAAGGCGAACCCCCGCTCGATGCATATGTCGTTTATGCGGGACGCTTCTTTCATAAGCGCCTGCTCCGCTGCGTCTTTGCATGCACGCGCGTCGTCGACACAGTCCGAGCCGAGAACGCAGCGGACGTTCTTATTATATCCGGCGAACGGTATGAGAAAGCGGGCCGGCCAGTTTTTGTCGATCCCGATCGTACCGGATTGCGCGGTGCCGCCGGCGAGTATCCGCACCGCGTCGTCGCTGTCGGTGAACCAGTGTTCCCTGAAACCGGTATGCGGTATGTTGAACAGCTTATTAACAAAAAGGCTGCCCGTCCCGTTTTGTTCAAGATAGAGCACGTACATGCGCTCGTACGGTTCGTTTCTGATGCCCGAAAGATACCAGATGCTTTGCGGATCGCTTATGATAAGCGCGTCGAGCTGCTTTTCCTTCATTGCGGCGCATACGCGTTTTATGCGGTTTTCATATACGGACGAATTCATTTTATTTCCCCTATATATTGAGAAAGTGTAACGGGATTTTCGCGTAAACTCAATAAGAGCGGTTACGAACACACTTCACCGCAGGCGGCAGTGTAGTAAACCCTCCGTGCGAATGGCAGATGACTTCACATCAGCGCGGCGGTAGCCGTACCGAGCGTTATGTCGTTTTCGATTTTAACAATTTCGTAATATCTGCGGTATGTGTTCGTAAGGATATCACGCATGTGATATTGAACCTTTTCGTACAAATCGTGCGTACGCCAGAACGTCGTGCCGTTGCAGACGATGCACACTGGTTCGGCGGGGACCGTTCCTTTCCCGCTTTTCAGAACTGAGGCGGAAAGAACGGAGGCGACGATGCGTGCCGTCCGTTCTATGAGCGTGTCGAGAAGAACGTACAGAATATTCCTGTCTTCCTCTGTCCCTTTCGAAAGAATTTTTCCGAACGGCGTTTCCTGATCGAACGGGGTGTAAAGGAACGTGTCGATGTCGGCGGGTGAAACGGAACCGGCTGCACGGAAACCACTGCGGAAATTTTCAGAGAACAGCCTGTCCGTGCACGCCTGCGACAGCATGCTGAATGCGACTTTTCCCAGGTATACGCCGGAGCACATTTTTTCAAGTATCGACGCGCCCGGTTTTACGGATCTGCTGTCCGCGTCCCTGTCGAATTCGCTCTGATACAGTCTGTCGTACATGCCGCATTCGCAGATAACGATATGCCTGTCCGAATCGTCTCCCGCCGCTTTTTTAACGGGCGCGTATTCGATATACGCGTTGTTTATTCCCGTACCGAGAACGAATCCGACGTACGAGCTGAACCGTTTTCCGGTTGTACAGTTTACCGTTCCCGCAAGGAGCGCGGCCATAGTGTCGTTCAGAAGCGTGATTTTTTCCGGCCTTTTCCAGCCGCGTCTCACGAGCGCTTCCGAAAGCGACTGCCCGACGTATGTGCCGACGGCCTCCTGTGCTTTTATTTCTTTCGAGAAAACAAGAATCTGTCCGTCGCCGTCTTTCGTTATCTGCATGGCGTATGAAAAACAGAATCCTATGCGCGGAGACATGTCTTTTAAATAATCGAGATTTTCGGCGAGCGAATCGTAAAATTCCTCTTTTGTTAATTCGCGTTCAAATCCCGGCATGGTCGTTTTTTTCAGATTCGATATTTCGAAGCTGCCGTCCGGGGCGAACGTGACGAGACACGACCTGAAATTAGTGCCGCCTGCGTCGACGACGACGACCTTTCTTCCCGAAGGACATGCGTACGGAATGCTGCCGGGAGCGACTATCATCGGTTCTGAGGCGGAATACGGGGAACCGTCGCTTTCCGACGCAAGTCCCCGCTCCATATCGTAGAGCAGCGTGTCGTTTAATGATTCGACCGCCGGCTGAATAAATCCGTGTGCGGACAGGAACGCGGCGGTTTTTCCGTGCAGCTCCATGATCACACCTCCGCAAAGCACGATTCGAACGGATCTTTCATCGTTGCTTCGATGCCGCTGAAATATTTTACCGTGCCCACTTTAAGCTCGTCTGTACACGCTTCGTCGCAGACGATGACGGTGTTGCGGTGCATCTGCAGAATCGTCACCGGCCACATCTGCGAGACCGACTGTTCGACGGCGTGCGCGAGCGCCTCCGCCTTGTTGTGTCCGGTCATCATGATGACCACTTCCTTCGCGTCGGTAATTGTTCCGATTCCGACAGTCAGCGCCGTCTTCGGAACCTGATTCATGTCGTTGCTGAAAAAGCGTGAATTAACAATACGCGTGTCCTCCGTGAGCGTCTTTACGCGCGTGCGTGAAGTGAGCGACGATCCCGGCTCGTTGAACGCGATATGCCCGTCGCATCCGGCCCCGCCGAGGAACAGATTGATTCCGCCTGCGGCAGTGATGGCGCGCTCGTACGACTCGCATTCCTCTTCGAGATTTTCCGCCGTTCCGTCGAGTATGTGAACGCTGCTTTTGTTAATATCGATTTTGTCGAAAAAATTGTGATTCATGAAATAATGGTAGCTCTGCGGATGGTCTGCCGGCAGCCCAACGTATTCGTCCATGTTGAATGTAGTGATGTTCCGGAACGACAGCGCCTTTTTCCGGTACAGATCGATGAGGCGGTTGTAAACGCCGAGCGGAGTGCTTCCCGTCGGCAGTCCGAGAACGAACTGTCTGCCGGGATTTTCCGTCCCGAATTTTTTTATTTTGCCCGCAATGTAGTCGGCAGTCCATTTTGCGCAGTCGCTATAATCTTTCTTAATAATCAGTCTCATAAGTTTCTCCTATACGTTTCTTTTTATTTTTCCGTCGATAAGAACGAGATGAAGCGCGAAGTCTTTGTCGAAAACGATGATGTCGCTATCATATCCCGGCGAAATAATTCCTTTGTGCACGTATTTCATGATGCGCGCAGGGTTCGCCGTGGCGAAACGGATTGCATCGGCGAGTGAAAAACCGAACGCCACCGTGTTCTGAATGGAACGTATCATCGTGAGCGCGGAACCGGCGATCACGTCGTCGGCTTTGCGGTGGAAGCATCCGCCTTCAAAGACCACTTCCTCGTTGTTCGCAAACAGCTGCCCGCCTTTCTGTTCAGTCGGCGTGAGCGCGTCCGTGACGAGGACAATCTGTTCCGGCGTCTTATCGCGCTGAAGCAGCTTGAACAAATCGGGATGAACGTGGACGCCGTCCGCGATGATTTCGCACGACATTTCCGGGTGGATGAGGATCGCTCCGACAGCGCCGGGGTTCCGGTGATGCAGCTGGCTCATGGCGTTGAAGAAATGAGTCGAGTGGAGAATGCCCACCTGTACGCCTTCCTCCATGTTTCTGTATTCTGCGTTCGTATGTCCCGCCTGCAGCACGATTCCCTTGTCGATGCATGAAAGCGCAAGATCGCGCATACCCTTGAGCTCCGGCGCGACAGTCATGTTGACGATGTGTCCCCCGGAAGCTTCCCACAGTCTGTCCAGCAGACTGATATCGGGAAGTCTCACTGTTTCCGGACGCTGAACGCCGAGCTTAAACGGAGAGATGAACGGGCCTTCGAGGTGAATGCCCATAACGTGCGCGCCTTCCTCGTATCCCATCGCCGCAACAATTTCCCTGATGCAGTGAATCATTTCCTCTTCGGACGAAGGATACATTGTCGGATTGAAAGAGGTGACGCCGTACTGAGCGAGGTCTTTCGACATCTGCAGAATGGCTGCCGTCGTGCACACGTCTGTTCCGTGCCCCATGAATCCGTGGATGTGCGTGTCTATGAGTCCCGGCGCTATGTAATTTCCGTGAACGTCGATTATCTGAACGTCGGAAGAAAATTTTTTCTGGAGATAACGCTCTTCACTGAATACGTCTTTGATTTTTCCGCCGTCGATAAGAACGGCGCTTTTTTCTTCCGTTGAAATTCCGTTCAGCAGAATTCCATTATGCAGACAAATCATTTTTCCTCCTGTAAAAGTCAACAAAGCTTCTCTTTGTTTTCGATATGAGACATTCATGATTGCGGCTCTACTGCCCGCAATCATTCATTCTCCTATTCGAGTTTTCCGTCGTAATACAGAACATGCATCTCCGTAAGCCGTTTTTTGTGATCATCCCAGTTATGTACGAAGCGTAAAAAATCTTTTTTTTCTTCCGGCAGCCACAGGCATTCCGCAAGCGCGCTGAACCGCGGGAACAGAAGGTATTCCGCAACCCGCGACGAAGGGAGTTCCTCCGACCAGAGCGCGCCTTCGCCGCCGAGAATATACGGCGCATATTCCGCCGACAGATTTTCCGGAACGGGCGAATATGAGTACGCTTTCTTTGCCGTAATGAACCCGAGCCGCCCCGGTTCTTCGATCGAATCGTAATTCTGCAGATTCATGTAGCACATTGTCTGCGGCGACATGATGACGTTATGTTTCAATTCCGCCGCTTTTTTCCCGCCTTCGGTACCCCGCCACGACTGTACGATGACCGATTCGGGCAGCGGCTTTTTTTCCGTGTTGTCCAGGACTTCGTCCCAGCCGATCGGTATTCTGCCGTGCGCAAGTACGAGCGCGGCCATTTTTTCCGTTACCCATGACTGGAGCTGTGCGGTATTGTCGAGCTCCTCTTTTTTAATTCGCGCCTGACATTTCGGACATGTCTTCCATCTGTCGGCAAGGCATTCGTCGCCGCCGATGTGAATCCATTTACCCGGAAACAGCCGTGTAAGCGTGTCGAATATCGCATTATATATGTCGAAAATCGCGTCGTTGCCGGCGCAGAGTACGTCGGGAAAAATGCCCCAGCACGACTCCACTTTATACGGCCCGCCCGTACATCCGAATTCCGGATACGCGGCGAGCAGCGCCGACGCGTGGCCGGGAAGTTCGACTTCCGGAACTATCGTGATATGCCGTTCCGCCGCATACTGAACGACGGAGGTAATTTCATCGTCGGTGTAGTATTCACGCCTCGTTTCGGTTTCCGCCGGTTCGCGTGCCGGCATGTTGCGGTCCCAGCGCTTCGAACCGATTTTCGTGAGCAGAGGATATTCCGGAACCGGAAGCCTCCAGCCCTGATCGTCGGTGAGATGCCAGTGGAAACGGTTCATTTTATGGAATGCTGAAATATCGATTATTTTTTTGATGAAATCGACCGAGTAAAACGAGCGGCTTGTGTCGAGCAGAAATCCCCGCCACTCGTACGCCGGTTTGTCGTAAATAAAAAGGCAGGGAAGCGCGTTTGCATACGTCATGACGAGCTGACGCAGCGTCTGTACTCCGTAGAATGCGCCCGCCGCCGAAGACGCCGTAACGGTGATTTTACCGGTGGTTATTTCGAGACTGTATGATTCCGGGTTTTCGAGGGAATACGGACCGCTTGTCTGTTCTCTGCGGATTTCTATAGATTCGGAGAAACTTTTTTCGACGGAAGGGAAACATGCGAGCCCTGCGGCGTTCAGAATACTGCACGAAACCGGTTTATCTTTTTCATAAAATGAATCGGAAAGGAAAGGAATGCTCCTGCCGGGAATGTTGAATATCCCGTCGTGTACGGCTGCGTACTGCGGATACGGAATCAGCGGTAGTTCTTTGTTCATGACTCCATGATAAATCAATAACCAGTGTTTGTCCAGCGAGAATACAAACGTGCCTGATGTTCATGCGTAATCAGACATGCTCAAAAGGCGGATGAGTTTTACGGACAGTACAATTTACTATATTTTTAGCCTGAAAAGATGAAAAAAAATTGTTGACAAGCGGATAGTAAGGGGATAGGATAATGTTTGTACAGTGTCTGTACATAAATGAAAATGAATTTTCAGGAGGAAACGTTATGAAGAAAGTCGTTGCACTTTGTTTGCTGGCAGGCGCCATGGTAAGCTCCATGTATGCCCTTGGAGACAAGAAAAACAAAAAACAGACGGTTATTACAGTCCTGGACTATCAGGATGCGACAGCCCCGAATTCTTTTGATGACAACAAGCTGATTTGGGACGCATTTGAAGCCGCTCATCCGGATATTAAAATTGAACGCGAAGTGCTTTTTAACGAGCCGTTCCATCAGAAAGCGGCGGCATACGCAGCTTCCGGAAAAATGCCGGATGTATTCTATATGTGGCCGAGCGGACGTTCGAGTCCTATTCACACAAATCATCTTGCAAAAGACCTTACTCCGTTCCTCAAAAAGGACGGCCTGATTGCCGACTACAACCCGGTCTGCATCAGCCCGAAAGAGCAGGAATCGGGATACGTTGCGGAGATCCCGTTCGGTCTCACGGTAACCCACATGCTGTACGTGAACACCGCGGTTCTCAAGGAATGCGGGCTTTCGATCCCGAAGACATACGACGAGCTTAAGGCTCAGGTTCCCGTCCTCAAAAATCACGGTTATGAAACGATTCTTATGGCCAATATGGACGACTGGGTTATGGAGTCGTGCATGTTCTCGATGGTTGCCGGACGGTTCGGCGGAAAGGACTGGGCGGATAAAATTCTGAGCGGCAAAGCGAAGTTTACCGACAAAAATTTCATTGATTCGGTAAGATTCATCAAAACACTTTATGACGACGGCGTTATTTCAAAAACGACGCTTTCCACTTCATACGGCGACGTTCCCGGCCTGTTTGCTTCAAAGAAAGGCGCTTACCTTATCGACGGCGACTGGCGCGTCGGCGCGTTTATCACGGATCAGTCGACCGGTAAGGCTCTCATTTCGAAAGCAGACCAGCAGAACAGCATCGAAGTTATTAATTTCCCTGAGATTCCCGGCGAAGTCGCCCACGGAACAAACTCCGGCATTGTCGGAGTCGGCTACGGTATGAGCTCTAAACTTAAGAAGGGATCGGCCGAAGAGAAGGCTGCGTGGGAGCTTATTAAATGGCTGAGCGGTCCGTACACACAGCAGCGCCGTCTCGACACGGGAGCATCGTTCCCGTCGCTTGTTAAAGGCATCGTTTACGACAATGCTAAAATGGATCCGCTCTCCGTAAAGAGAGGCAAGTTCTACGAGACGCCCACTGCGACAACTCCGGTGTTCGACGGTGTGTTCGATACAAGCGTGAACACCGTGTTTAATGCCGATCTTCAGCAGCTCGGTCTCGGAAAGAAAACACCCGAGCAGATTTGCGCGGAAACGCAGAAAGCATTCGACGAGTGGAAAGCATCCAAAAAATAACAACTGCAGAATTGTCTTGTAGAGTCTGAAAGGCAGGCATGGTATAAACACTCGATATCATGCCTGTTTTCTTGTAAAGAGAATACATAAAAAATACTTTATTTTTGCATTTCAAAAACAAAGTAAGGAGGACCCTGTTGTGAACAGAAAGAACATGATACTGGCAAGCAAGCTTGCCCTGCTGTTCGTGCTGCTTGGATTTTGTTTGCCTCTGTGTGACGAGTCGAACGGTTTTCAGTCGGCGGCGTATTTTTTAGGAGAAAGTAATAACGGTTTATATGCTGCAATCGGATACGCCCTGAGTGCGTTGTTCTGTTTAACCGTCGTAAGCATTCTCTATACGGTAATCAAATCAGTTTTATTAAAAAAAGAATATTCCGGGGCGGAAAACGCCGTCAATATCATATTGTTCGTGCTGCAGGTTTTCTTAGGTGTGTTTGTATTCACCGCCGTGAAGAATCTTCCGGAAGAGGATGTGGAACTTGCGGCCGGGTATTATTTTATTATAACGGGATGGGTCGTTTCGTTTGTTCTTTACCTGTATTCGTCCCTCCTCGACACAAGTCTTTCGACGAAAGTAGAGGAACGCCGGTCGTACTGGATGCTGTCTCTGCCCGCGATTATTTTTTACTTCGGCGTCATGACGTTCCCCACGTTGTTCTCCGTTTTTCTCAGCTTTACGAACTACGGCGGCGGTGAGTTGTTTGAAAAAGGCTCAATACAGTTCATCGGTTTACGGAATTACGCAAAAGTTTTCAGAGATTCCGTTTTCTATCTTTCTCTGAAGAATAACCTGTGGGTCGTCCTTATTTCAGTTTTCGGACAGCTGCCGCTCGGTTTTCTGCTCGCATACGTACTTACCCGGGGCCTTGTTAAGGGAAGGGATTTTTTCCAGACGATGATTTATCTGCCGTGCGTCATATCGACCGTCGTCATCGGTGTTCTGTTCCAGACCTTTTTTTCCGCTCACGGTGCATGGTGGGAAATAATGCACTTTTTTAACCCGCAGTTTGAGTGGGCCATGAATTCGCATCCGATGGTTCCTGTTCTTTTCGTCATACTCTGGATGTATACGGGAACGTATCTGATTATTTTCCTCGCGAATCTTCAGAAAATAGATCCGCAGATTATGGAGGCTGCGACTATAGACGGCGCAACGGAAGGCCAGACTTTGTGGTATATTATTTTCCCGGAACTTTCGGGAGTATTTGTTATTTCCGCGATTCTTGCCATATCCGGTTCGCTGAAGTCGTTCGATTTGATTTACGTTATGACCGGCGGCGGCCCTGCGAAGATGACGTACGTTTTGTCGCTGTATATGTTCGATAAGGCGTTCAAAGGCGCGGCGGATTATCCCATGGCCAATACGATTTCGACGATCATGGTCGTAATCAGTCTCGTGCTGATTGTGATTGTGAAGAGCCTTGAGAAACGATTCGGTGATCAGGAAGACAGCAACTAACCGTAAGGAGGAATAGTATGGCTAATGTATACGAAACGAAAGGTACCAGACATCATATAGAACAGATTCTTATTTATATAGTTCTTCTTTTCTTTACTTTTATGGCGCTGTATCCGCTGTTCTGGCTGCTGATGTCGTCGTTCAAGACGACGCAGGAATATCAGCTTACGAGCAAGCTCGCGCTGCCGCAGGAATGGTGGTGGCGGAATTACGCCGACGCGTGGGTGCGCGGAAATTTCGGTATGCTGTTCATAAACAGTATTCTGTACACGGGTGTGACGACGGTCGCAATCCTCGTGTTTTCAATCGCCGCGGGATTCGCGTTCGCCAAACTGCCGAACAGGTCGACCAAATGGCTGTACAAAAGCTTCGTCATCGGCGTTCTTATCACGCTGCAGTGCATTATGATTCCGCTGTTTTTCATGGCGAACTGGACGGGTCTGTACGATACGCGTGCCGGCGTGTTAATCTGTTACATAGGAATCGGCATGCCGATGGGCATATACCTTGCGACGGAGTTCATCCGCAGCATCCCGACTTCGCTCATCGAGTCGGCGCGTATCGACGGGGCGCCGTATCTGCAGATTTTTTACAAAATAATATTTCCCATGTCGAAACCTGTCGGAGTAACACTTTCGATTCTTACGATTACCGGGACGTGGAACGAGTTCATGCTCATCAACATTCTTGCAAGCAGCGAGAGAATAAAATCGCTTCCGGTCGGTATTCAGAAATTTTCCGGGGCGCTCGCTTCGGATTACGGCAAGCAGTTCGCGGCGCTCGTAATCGGCGTCATACCGATGATTATTTTTTATCTGATATTCCGGAAACAGATAACGAATGGAGTTGCGGCAGGAGCGGTAAAAGGTTAAAATAAACAATATGCATATTAATAATGATTTTCAGCGTAACTCAAATATTTCCCATGTGTTCGGAACAGTCTGGAATAATTCCGAGATAAGCAGAATCGACATAGCCCGGAAACTTGAGTTGTACCGCTCCACTGTTTCAAACATAATAGGAACGCTGCTTGAAAACAATGTTATATGCGAGGGTGAGCGTGGAAGCGTAACCGAGAAAGGCGGACGGAAACCCGTCTTCCTTTCCATAAACAAGGCGTTCGGCTGCATCATCGGAATAGAGCTGCAGACGAATATTTTTACCGTCGTGGCGCTTACTTTCGACGGTAAGCAGATTTTTTCGATGCAGGACGAGACGCCGTTGAACGAAAGTCTCATCGCTTCGCCGGAAGAATCATTCCTCTTTATTATGGACCACATCGTTGAAAAAATAATTCCCGAAATTGAGAAACTGCCCGTTCCGCCGCTGGGAATCTGCATCGGTCTGCCGGGAATAGTCGATATAGATAAGGGAATAATAATCCGCTCGGATCCGTTCAGCCTGAAATCGTTTAAATACGCCGAGTCGCTCGGGAAACGCTACGGACTGCCGCTCTTCATGGAGAACGACGCGAAGTGCTGCGCATGGCTGCAGTGTGCGCTTCACAACGATGCAGGGAAACGCGATTTTCTCTGCGTGCTTGCGAAGGATTATCAGGAAAACGAACGGCTCGACTATCCGGGAAATTACAAAAACGGAATCGGCGTGGGACTTTCAATTTCGATGAACGGACGCGTCATGCACGGCCACAATTACGCAATCGGCGAATACATTTCGCGCACATGGTCCAGGAATAAAAAAGGACAGACGGGCCTTCCCGAAGCGGTTTTGAACACTATTGTGACGAGCGAAGATTCGTATAAAGAATGGCTCATAGATTTATTTTCGACGCTTACAATGTTCGTGCCGCTGCTCGAGCCGAAAGCGATTTTCATGCACGGACAGCCCGCTGTCCGGAAGAACATAATAACGAACGTCATCCGCAAAGAAATTCCGCAGTTCGATGATGTTGTCGAAAGATGCGGCTCGGAGTTTATTATTATGGACGAAAATCAGTATGAAATCGCGCAGGGAGCCGCTCTGATGTTCCTTCAGAAAATGTTCGAAATTCCGGACCTTGAAGGAACTGTTTCGTACTCACACATAAGCTGGGACGATCTTTTTGCGCTGCAGCGGAAAAGCGGGGAAAAATTATTCCACGGAGGCAGGTAATGCTCGAACGGGCCGAAATACGTTCCGCGGTACTTACGGATATTCCGTATCTGTACAGAATATGTCTTCAGACCGGATTCAGCGGCGGCGATGCGTCCGGGTATTATACCGATCCGTTTCTGCTCGGGCAGTATTACGCTGCGCCGTACGTTGTTTTTTCCCCGGAGTATTCGTTCGTGTTAGTTGATAAGACCAGCCGTATTCCTAAGGGATACATACTCGGGACCGATGATTCGGCTGCGTTTTATACGGCGCGTTCGAAAAAATGGCTTGTACATCTGGAAGCGCAGTGCAGATATGCGGAAAACGACAAGTCGGAATACGAAGCGTCGATGAAGAAAACGATACTCAGTTCGATCCGATATGAAACTTCGGACGAAGACAAAGAACTGTTCAAGAAATATCCTGCCCATTTTCACATCGATATTCTCCCCGAAATGCAGCACGGCGGCTGCGGCCACGAGCTGATGAGCGCGCTGCTCATTAAAATGGTCAATAAAGGTGTGAAAGGCGTGCATCTCGGCGTAGACAGAAAAAACGAGAAGGCGTGCCGTTTCTACGAAAGGGAAGGATTCGGCATTGTCCGGGAAAAGGACTGGGGATACGTAATGGGGAAAAGTCTGTGCGTTTTTTAGAGAAGCCCGGTTTTTTGCGTTTTTGTGAAATGTAGTTTATAATACTGAAATTGTGAAAGTCGTAATTCTTGATGACGAAGAGAAAGTAAGCAGCCTTATCTGCACGCTTATTGAATGGGACAAGCTCGGTCTGGAACAGGCGGGAACGGCCTCAGACGGGATAAGCGGACTGGAACTTATTAAGAAGGTCCGGCCGGATCTTCTTATTACCGACATACGCATGCCCGGAATGAGCGGATTGCAGCTTATAGAAGAAGCGAAGAAAATACTGCCCGACCTGCAGGTTGTTTTAATAAGCGGATACAGTCAGTTTGATTATGCGCAGTCGGCCATACGGTGCGGCGTCGTGAATTACCTGCTTAAGCCTGTTAAAAAAATTGAACTGAACGACACGCTGCAGAAGATGTCCGCGGAGTTTAAACGCAGACAGCAGGAAGTGTCGCACACTCAGGCGATTGAAGAAGAAATAGAACGTATTATTAAGGAAAAACAGCAGAACGCGCTGCTGTCCGTTCTTGACGACGGGAACAATACGGAAGCGTGCAATATCGATCTGCCGTTTCCTGTTTCGATTGTCGCGGTTAAAGTTGACGGCCGCACTCTGCCGTACGACATGAAAGCGGCCGACGTGCTTGTCAGACGCATCGTAAATCACATGGGGGACGCTGCGGAAGTTCCTTCAGTGTGCGTCGCTTCCGGGACGTATATTGTTGCGGCTCTGGGAAACACGCCAGCTGCTTCCGCTGTATCCGAGACGCTGCTTGCGTGGTGCAAGGAACAGATTGAATTGTTCAGAACTTTCACGCTTACAGTTGCGGAAGGTTCCTGCGTTGAAAAAGAGGAAGATTATTATGCAGGCGTACAGCTTGCGTTTCAGGGACTGGCCGAACGGCTTGAAAACGGAACGCTGTGTCTGTATCACGAAAAAGTCCCTGCTTCGGTTTTCGAATTTGACTGCACTGTATACGTAAAGACGATTATTGCAGCCGTAATTCAGGACGACAGGGGAAAATTTACGTCGACGGCGGAAGCTTTCCGTTCTTTCGTCGTAAACAGCGGATGTACACTGTATCAATTGACGAAGATAGTCACCGAGTTTGAGAATCAGATGCTTGAGGAGTCACGCCTGCAGCTTGAAGATCCTGCGTACCGCGAAGTTGAACAGCTTGCGCCCGTCGTGGAAATGGCGTGCTCCGTCGAAATGCTGTGGAAGGGGCTGCTGCTCTTTCTGGATACAGTCTATGACGCGGTTGCAGGCAGCTGCAGGGAACGGTATGTGCGGCCCGTGCGTGAGGCGCAGCAGTATATACAGGAACACTACGGCGATTCCCAGCTCAGTCTGAACAGCGTGGCGGAATACGTCGGGCTGAACAGTAATTATTTTTCCGGATTGTTCAAAAAGAACTGTTCCATCGGTTTTGCCGATTATCTGCAGGATATGCGGCTTACGAGGGCGAAAGAACTTCTGTCGAAAACGAAAAATCCCATTAAGTGGATATCTGCCGAGGTCGGATACGGCGACCCGAAACATTTTGCCAAAATATTTAAAAGCGTCACCGGCATCAAACCGAACGAATACCGTCAGCTGTATGAGTAGGAGTAGATGAAGAAGATATATCTGGAAACCCGCGCTGCTGTCGTTTTCCTTGTCGCATGCAGCGTATGTCTGTTTATGATTCTGTCCGCGGTTTTTAATTATGAAAAAACGGCGGTCTCGCCGCTGCTTGTAATTATCCCCGCACTCGTGCTGTCTGCCGACGGAATTACGGCGTGGTTCTGGTGTGTTGCTCCGTACCGTCACGCAAAACACATGCTTTCGCTGTTCGCGTCGGGATATTCGTTCAGCGGAATTTCAGACGTACGGTATCCGCTGAGCAGAGAAATGGAAGACGTGCAGACAAAAGTGACGGAACTGCTCAACACCGACCAGATGATGAATCTGTCAAAAAGGCAGGCTCAGTTCATAGCGTTGCAAAATCAGATAAATCCGCATTTTCTGTACAACACGCTCGAAGGAATCAGGTCCGAAGCGCTCACGTCCGGTCTGGAGAGCGTTGCAAGCATGGCGGAGGCTCTGTCTACTTTTTTCCGGTATACAATCAGCCAGGTAGAGAACCTTGTGACGCTCAAGATGGAGCTCGACAACACGCAGAATTATTTTTTCATTCAGCAGTACCGGTTCGGCAGGCGGCTTCATCTTTCCGTCGAAATCGACGAGGAAGACAGGGAGCGGGTGCTCAAATACAAGATACCGAAGCTTACCCTGCAGCCCATTATTGAGAATTCGATCATCCACGGGCTCGAGGGAAAAATGGGGGAAGGTCATCTGCGCATAAAAGTCGTCACGACAAAAGACAGGCTTCTCATTACGGTGAGCGACGACGGAACGGGAATCGACGAGAAAATGCTTGATGAAATCCGGAACAGTTTCACGGTCCGTTCGTTCAATTACGTGACGGGCGGTGCAGGCGGACAGCACAGCGGAATCGCACTGCAGAACGTCAACAACCGCATCAAAATACTTTTCGGAGAGGAATTCGGTCTGACGATTGAGAGCTGCATAGGAGTCGGAACCGACGTACATATTTCGCTGCCGTGTACGACGACTGTTTCGACGGAATTTTCCGCGGACGGTGATAAAAAATGAAGCGGGAAGTTCTGCGCGTCGAACAGGTTTTTGCTCCTCCGTATCTGTCCGGTTTCAATATCGCCGTGTACGCCGGAGAACTCGATGCGCTTATAGGAATAGATTATATCGGCATGGATTATCTGTTCAGCGTGCTGCAGTACAACAGTCCCGTCCATTACGGACGAGTTTTTTACAACGGAATCAGGGTCAACGACCAGAACGGAATGCTGTGCCGCTCGAACAAGATTTCCATTGTTACCAAAAAATCAACGCTCATAGATTCTCTTTCGGTGGCGGAAAATCTGTTCGTCGTGCGCAACGGATACCGTAAATTTTACGTAAGTTACCGTCTTATAGAAAGCCAGACGAGGCAGGTGCTTGATCCGCTTCATTTTTCGGTTGATCCGGGAGCGGCTGCGGGGAAACTTTCGCCGTGTGAAAAAACGATACTTGAACTCGCAAAGGCGTGGGTTTCGGGCGTGCAGCTCGTCATCCTCGGAAATATTTCGACATTTCTGACAGCGGAAGAGGTTGACCGCGTTGTTGCGGTAATCAGGATTCTTGTGTCGCGCGGAATGGCGTTCCTGTACGTGTGCAATCACCACCAGGAGGCGTTCCATTACTGCGACCGCTGTTTCCTTATGAAAAAAGGGCGGATTGTTAAATGCCTTGAGAAGGAGCAGATGAACGACGCGATCATGGAGCGGTACAGCTATGCTTTTACAAGCTGGGTGCATACGGAGCAGCATCAGAAACTGTACGAAAGTCAGTCCGTGCAGGATAAAGAGGGATTTTTCTGCAGATTCGGCAGTTTTTCGTTTTCGATAAAACAGGGCGAGACCGTCGTACTGCTCGACAGCGACAGCCGGATTATTAATTCTCTGTTCGCCGCAATGCAGGATCCGTGGTCTTTTCCCGAAGCGCAGTTGCGCGTCGACGGAAAGCCGTGGAAACGGGGAAACAGGCAGTACGTACTGATTCCGTCCCACCCGACGACGACGCTGCTTTTTCAGCAGCTGCCCGTCCTCGACAATATATGTTTCACGCTCGACGGTAAAATACGCAATTTCTGGCTGAACGACAGAAAGCGAAACGCTGTTGCGCAGGATTTGTATCCGGTGTTCGGCGACGTACTGTACGCGCCGTCGTTGTACGAACTCGACGACGGGGTTTTGTACGACATCGTGTATCAGCGCGTGCTGCTGCAGCATCCTTCTTTCGTGTGCGTCATGCAGCCGCTCGCTTCGGCTGACATGATGATGCGGCTGCACCTGCTTGAATATTTCGACGCGTTCCGCAGGAAAGGAGTGACGGTGTGCATTCTGGCTTTTGCGCTTTCCGATTCGCTCGAGGTGGCCAACAGGCTGCTCGTCATCAAGGACGGAAAAATCGACCGTGAATACAACCGCTCCGATTTCTCGTCATATCCCGGAATTTCAGGCTCGCGTCCGCTGTAATCAGTTGTCCGGAAATCTGAAGAAAATCCACCTTTTCTCTATTTTTTTATACTTTCGCGCCGGAAAAAGCGATGCAATACTGTTTATAACAAAAAAAACAGGAGCGCAGAAAAAATGGATACTCAGACAATTGTCGAGATGAAACATATCTGCAAATCGTTTTACGGCATACGTGCGCTTGACGACGTTTCGTTCGATTTACGCAAAGGCGAAGTGATGGCGCTGCTTGGTGAGAACGGGGCGGGCAAGTCGACACTTGTTAAAATTATGTCCGGCGTGTATACGCGCGACAGCGGGGAAATGAAGCTGTTCGGCCGGAATATCGAAGGGGATCTCACGCCGAAGGAAGCGCAGGAACTCGGCATAACAATCATTCATCAGGAACTGAACATGTGCAGGCATCTTACTGTCGCGCAGAATATTTTTCTCGGCCGCGAGTTGTGCAAAGGCCGGCTGCTCGACGAGCGCGAGATGAACAGGCGTACGCGGAAAGTCCTTGAGGCGCTTAAAATCGACGATATTACGCCGGACACGGTCGTCGGCGACCTGCAGGTTTCGAAGCAGCAGATGGTCGAGATTGCAAAGGCGTTCGAGACGAAATCGAGGGTGCTTATCATGGACGAGCCGACGTCCGCTCTGACGAACAAGGAAATAGAAAAGCTGTTCGACATTATTAACGAGTTGAAGAAACAGGGCGTCGGCATCGTGTACATTTCGCACCGCCTTGAGGAATTGAAGGATATAGTCGACCGCGTTACGATTATGCGCGACGGCCGTTTCATCACAGAGTGCAATTTCAAAGATATAACGATGGATGAAATTATTAAAAATATGGTCGGCCGCGAAATCAGGGAAAAGTTCCCGCGCGTGACCATGCAGAGAGGCGGAAAAATATTTTCCGTCAGGCATTTGAGCTCCGGCCGGATGGTGAAAGACGTTTCGTTCGACGCGTATAAGGGGGAAATACTCGGAATCGCGGGACTTATGGGTGCGGGCCGTACGGAAACGACGCGCGCAATATTCGGAGCCGACCGGAAAGACTGCGGGGTGATAGAACTAGAGGGAAACAAAGTAAAAATCAACTGTCCGCGGGATGCGATACGGCAGGGCATCGTTCTCGCTCCTGAGGACAGAAAGAAGGACGGATTGTGTACGAAACTTTCCGTTCGGCACAATATTTCGCTGCCGAATCTGGACATTCTCTGCCGCAAAACGGGAACGGTTAACAAAAAGAAAGAGAACGGCATGCTGAACGATGCCGTAAAACGGCTTTCCATAAAACTTGCGAACGGCGACGTGAATGCGGCTTCCCTTTCGGGCGGAAATCAGCAGAAGCTCGTCGTTGCGAAATGGCTCTCCCGCGACAGCAAAGTCGTCATCTTTGACGAACCGACAAGAGGTATAGACGTCGGTGCGAAAATCGAAATATACAACCTGATGAACAAGCTCAAGAAAGAAGGGAAAGGCGTGATATTCGTTTCAAGCGAACTGCCTGAAATACTCGGTATTGCGGACCGCATCCTTGTCATGTGCGACGGGCGGATTACGGGCGAGCTTGCGGCGGAAAACGCAACGCAGGAAAATATTCTGTATTATGCGACGCGGTTTGAGGATAAAAAAATTATGAAGGATGGAGAATGAAATGAGCGGCGAATTTAAAATGAATCCGTTTAAGAAGGTTGTGTCTATCAGGGGGATGGGGCAGGTGCTGACAGTGGCCGTGGGGCTCGTCGTGCTGTACGTCGCGTTCGGCATTATGAATCCGGTGTTTTTCAGCTCGCGGAACATAGCGAATCTGCTCCGCCAGATTGCACCGATACTGCTTATCGGCATAGGGCAATCGTACGTCCTGATTACCGGGAACATCGATCTTTCCATCGGTTCTCTCGTCGGTATGAGCTGTATGATAAGCGCCACGCTCATGTCGAAAGGCGTGAATCCGTGGATCGCAGTCGTCGTCACGTTAATCTGCTGCCTTATCATAGGTGTGCTGAACGGAATGCTCGTTTCGTTCTTCCAGCTGCCTCCGTTCATCGCGACGCTCGGTACAATGACGATCGCGCGCGGCATTGCGCAGATTGTGAACGGGAATTACAACACCGACTCGATCGGCGACGCGGCCGAAGGATTCCGCGATTTCTTTTACTACGGAAAAACGTTCGGGGTGTTCAACACTATCTGGATAGCGGTTGTGCTGTGGCTCATATTCAATTTTTATCTGATGCGTACGCGTACGGGGCGCCACATCTACGCAATCGGTTCGAACATCGATGCGGCGCGTCTTTCCGGTGTGAATGTCGTTTCGACGACTACGAAAGCGTACGTCGTGTCTGCGTTTGTGTCGTGCGTCGTCGGATTAATAACGTGCGCGACGAGCGGCATGGGAACGATGGACAGCGGCAACATGTACGAAATGTACGCGGTGGCCGCGTCTGTCATCGGAGGCGTTTCGACGCTCGGCGGACAGGGACTGCTGTTCGGCACCGTAATCGGCGCGTCGATCTGGTCCGTGTTGCAGAACGGACTGCAGTTCGCGGGTGCGCCCGTCGCAATCAGGAACATCGTCATAGGCATCATAGTCATTCTGTCCGTTCTGCTCGACATTATTATCCGCAGCGGAAAACATATCGGCAGAAAGAAAACGGTAACGGCCGTCTGAAAGACGGTTTAGATAGCACTTTTGGAGGAAAAGTATGAAAAAGGTTATTGCGGTTTTAATGGGGCTGACGGTTCTTGCAACGGCATCGTTCGCAAAGACGTCGAAGAAGAAGGCAAAGGCGTACAACGTGTATCTCATCACGATGGATCAGATGGACCAGCACTGGGTGCACGTGAACGCGGGCGCAAAACGGGCCGCGGACGAACTCGGGAACGTGAACTACAAGTGGTCCGCTCCCGATATTAAGGACGACAACAAACAGATCGAGTGCGTCAACAATGCCGTCGCCGGCGGAGCGGACGCAATCATGATTGCGGCGAACGGACCGACGGCAATAACAGCCGCGCTGAAAGAGGCCGCGTCGGAAGGCGCAAAAATTATTTACGTAGACAGCCCTGCTGATTTTCCGGCAGTGCAGACTCTTTCCACCGACAACAAAGCGGCCGGAAAGACTGCAGGCGAAACGATGATAAAGGAACTCAAGGCACGGGGAGCCGCGTCGGGAAAAATCGGCATTGTTTCCGTAAATGCTGCAACGGCGTCTACCGTAGCGCGAGAGGAAGGCTTCCGTTCCGCGTTTGCGGGAACTGCTTATGACGTTCTCGTTACGCAGTTCTGCGACGGCGATGCAGCGCGTTCGAAAGACGCAGCCGCGAACTTCATTACGCAGGGATGCGTCGGAATTTTCGGTGCGAACGAAGGTTCGACGGTCGGAGTCGGAAACGCCGTTGCGGAAGCGGGCAGCAAAGTCGTCGGCGTCGGATTCGACAATTCCGATATGATTAAGAATCTTATTAAAAAAGGATATCTGCTCGCGACGATGGTTCAGAATCCCGAGGTGATGGGATATGAAGGGATGAAGAGCACGGTAAAAGCCCTTAAAGGCGAAAAAGTGAGTCCGGCCGTCGTCGATACGGGCGTTTCCGTACAGACGAAAGACCATATCATTCAGTAGCCTTCGGAATCGGCAGGTCAACATACTCCGCCGTAAGCATGCAGCGGGGTATTAAAACCTCCGTACGCATAAAAAAGCCGGCGTATCCTCAAAACGGATACGCCGGCTTTTTTATGCGGCAGAACGACCGTTACAGCACTTTGTTCAGAAAATCTATGGTCCGGTGTTCTTTCGGGTGAGCGAAAATGTCTTCCGGCGACCCCTGCTCGACGATGTAGCCGCCGTCCATGAAAATAACGTGGTTTGAAACTTCCCGCGCAAATCCCATTTCGTGCGTGACGACGATCATAGTCATGCCGTTCTGCGCGAGTTTTTTCATCACTTCGAGAACTTCGCCGACCATTTCGGGATCAAGCGCGCTTGTCGGCTCGTCGAAGAGCATGAGATCAGGTTCCATCGCGAGCGCACGGGCTATGGCGACTCGCTGCTGCTGGCCGCCGGAAAGCTGCTTCGGGTAGCAGTCGGCTTTTTCTTCAAGACCGACCTGCGCGAGCAGTTCATGAGCTTTTTCCACAGCTTCGCTTTTCGTGCAATGTCTGCGGTCCACGGGTGCAAGCATGATGTTGCCGAGCACGGTGAGATGCGGAAACAGATTGAACTGCTGGAAAACCATACCTATGTTTTCGCGGATTTTATTAATATCCGCGTGCTTCTTCGTGATGATTCTTCCGTCGATTTCCACGGTGCCGCTGTCGGGCGTTTCGAGTGCGTTGATGCAGCGGAGGAACGTACTCTTACCCGAACCTGACGGCCCGATAATGCTCAGAACTTCTCCGCGGTTTACCGAAATCGAGACGTCTTTGAGGACTTCGAGGCTGCCGAAACTTTTCTTCAGATTAGTGACGTTTACCATTGCCATTGCGGAGACTCCTTTCCAATTTGTTTGAAAGCATAGAGAGCAGCTTAATAAGGACAAGATACATGAGGGCGACGAGCGCCCACGTTTTGAACGATTCGAACGTCGTGGCAATTATTAATTTTCCGGTCTGCGTAAGCTCGCGTATGCCGATGACCGAAAGAATCGACGTGTCTTTGAGCGTAATGATGAACTGATTCAGCAGCGCCGGAATGACGATGCGGATCGCCTGCGGTATGATGACCTTAATCATGGCGCGGGACTTCGGGAGACCGAGCGAACGCGCCGCTTCCATTTGTCCTTTGTCGATGGCCATGATTCCCGAGCGGAATATTTCCGATATGTACGCGCCCGCGTTCAGCGTAAGCGTAATGATGCCCGCCACGTCGGGAGAAAGTCTGAACGAGGGAATGATTGTCTGCAGTAATTGAGGTATGCCGAAGTAGATAAAGAACGCCTGAACGATGAGCGGCGTTCCGCGGATTATATCAAGATACACGGCGTCTATGACTCTGAGGACCTTGCTCCGCGAGAGCGCCATGAGACAGAACAACATACCGAGAACAGCACCCAGCACGAGAGAGACGACGGTCAGCCGTACGGTTACGAGCAGACTTGCCGCCAGTCTTGTTAATACTACAGACAGATTCATAAAATCAATTCCTATTATATTAAAGTAGTATTTTCAAAAGTCATTCGACTTTTGAAAATACCTCGTTATAATTATTATTTTTTAATGTATGTATCGAGTATCTTCTGATACGTGCCGTCGGCTTTGATGTCCTCAAGACCTTTGTTGAACTTCGCAAGCAGGTCTCCGTTGAGACCCTTGCTTACTGCAAATCCGTACGAGCTTCCCTGCTCTTTCGGCGTCACGATTTTAAGGCCGACGTTCTGGGAAATGGCGTAGCCGAGCACCGGATAATCCTCGAAACAGGCGACCGTGTTGCCCGTGCGGACGTCCTCGTACATGTTCGCGGAATCCTCAAAATAGGATACGTCGAATCCGTATTTGTCCTTGATTGATTCCGCGAAAGCAGCGCCTTCCGTTCCCGTTTTAATCGCGACTTTTTTGCCTTTGAGGTCGTCGTAGGAAGCGATTGCGCTGTTTTTCGCGACGCCCATCACGACGCCGGAATCGAAATACGGTTCGGAAAAGTCGAATTTCTGTTTGCGCTCTTCGGTGATGCTCATGCCGGCAATAACGCCGTCGGACTGCTTCGATTCAAGCGACTGAACCGCAGCGTGGAAGCCGAGAACCTGCAGCTGATACTTGAAGCCCTGGTCCTTCGAGACGGCGTCGAGAATGTCCATGTCGATTCCGACGAATTTGCCGTCTGCGTTTTCGAACTCAAACGGCGCAAACGTAGTGTCAGTCGCAATGAGATAGACTTTGTCGGATGCCTGTGCCGTCTTTTTGGCACAGCCGGTGAAAACAGCTCCGGCGAGAACCGCAGCCAGCAGAGTAGAGATGATTTTTTTCATGTAAAACTCCTATTAGGATAACCTTTTGGAAAATTATCACCTATTTTGCGGTTCTTTGCAACATTATACGGCGCTACAGGCTGTTGTCATACCAATTTTTATAAAATAAAAACCAGAATTATTTACTTCGTTCAAACAGCAGACCGAAAATCAGGTGCGTGAACGGCGCAGCGGCATACATGTTCCAAAAGAAGGCCATAGGAAAATTCCTGATTACAGTGCCGACCCAGACAGCCGGCAGCTGCGACCATACCCCTTTGGCAAGAATCATGTTGAACAGAATGGAAGCGACCAGACTCATCGTCGGACACATTATTCCGACCGTACAGGCCTGACGTATTATTCTGCAGAAAAAAGGATTGTCTCTGGAAAAATCGACATATTTTGAGGCAACTGCGGCTCCTGTCCGGTTGCCCCACAAGTTTGAGAACAGCAGAACGACAAGCCCCATGTAAGAAGTTTCTTTTAGCGCGTCGAGAAAAATGCCGTTCGTCATGTTGCTGAAACCGCCTGAAGCAAACGTCACTCCCGTTTTGATTGCAACGTTATACACTTCCATTCCGTATGCCATAGCATACGACATGACGAGTCCGAAAATAAATCCCTGGAATTTTGTTTTAGGCATGAAAGATATCTCCTGTTTTGTTAATAAAGTTAAGTCAGAAAAAGACGTAATCTATGTGATTTGATAGACTACGCCTTCCGACTTATTTCTACAAAATGCAAAAGATATATTCCTTTTGTCTGACTGAATAAATTATATCTTTTTTCGATTTTTTATGCAAACCGCATACCTGAATCAGTATTATTATTTTGCTTCCATGATATACAGCAGTCCTTTCACAATACGCTGCTGCACGTCTTTGAAATGACCGCCCGTATTGACTTCAAAAAAAGGCGCATACGGCGCGAGCGCTTCAATTGTCCGCTGCGTGCAGTCCGTTACCGTTGCCATAACGGAATTGCGGGATTCATTTTCCCTGTCGCCGAGCGAAATATAAATACGCGGCGTCTTCACTTCGGGCACATGCGTCCGAACATATTCCACCCACTGCGGAAACCACAAGGAGCCGGACACGCATGCGCAGCTCGAAAAGTATTTGCTTTTGTAAAGCGCATACAGTGCGAGCAGTCCCGCAAGCGAATAGCCTGTAATCGCTCTGTTTTCGGGAGTCGGAACAGTTCTGTAAACGTTGTCTATCGCCGGTGCAATATGCTGTTCGAGCAGCAGGAGAAACTTCGGTCCGCCGCCCGAAAACGGACCGAGGTTTTTACCGAGTCTCGGCGCGGGCCACGGTGAAAACGGCGTATTCCAGTCTTTTCCTTCAATGCCGGCCAGGATAAAAGGTTTGCAGCCGGAATCGAAGTGCGGAGCAAGCAGTTTCATAAGTTGTTCGACGTCCGTCTCGCCCATAAGATAGACCACCGGGAAACGCCGAACCGTATCGCCGTACTTCGGCGGAAGCGCGATATTAACGTTAAAATCGTTTATTTCCATAACCAATAATAACGGCAGGATACCGCTGATTTTTTATAGTATTGCTGAAATCAATACCATTTTTTCATTTCGAAAAAAGTACTGATTTTCATAATTTGTTCCGATATTCCTAGTATAGGAGAAACTATGTTCAGGAAAGCAATTTTTTCTTTGCTGCTGTGTGCAGCAACAGGTTTTCTTTTTGCTGCGGAAGCAGCTCAGATTGATACATCAATCCTTGACAAAGCGTATGCCGAGACGTATATCGACGATGCAGCGCCTGTGTCATGGAAAAACTACAACACCGGCAAACAGATCCGGGATATGGGCCGCAGGCTCGGTGCGGAAATTAAATATCAGGAGCAGGTGAATCATGCGGAATCTCCGTATGCGGGCGGCTCTCCTGATTTTAAGTACAAAGCCGTGCGTGTCTATCCGGGAACAAAAGCGGGAGCTGATGTTATTTACGTCGAAAAACACGCGGGCGTAAATACAATCCGGAATATGCGCCGCATCGTATCCGGGTATATTGAACGTGCGTACGATATTCCGATGGATAAGGCCGATGAAATTGCCGGGAAAGTCTGCTACTGGAACACGAATCATTACGACGACAAGGCGTATTTTAAGGCGAATTTCCAGGTGCGCATCCGCGAGGTTTTTGCAAACAAGACGTCGGTAATCGGTCTTGCACGCTCGTACAAAAACTGGCCGGGAAAGACGCGTATTGTCATTCCGTTCGTTCTGATAAAGGAGACTGTGCCCGATGCGGTTGAACCGGCACCGCAGCCCGAAGTGACCGCTCCGGAACCGCCGGCGGAAGCTCCAGCCGCAGAACCTGAGAACACGGAAGTACAGCCGGCGGCGCCCGAAACGGCGGGAACAAAGGCCGGACTGCCGGCGCTTACGATCGCGCTGCTGATTATTCTTGTTATTGCGGTAATCGTTCTTGTTATTTTCTTCGTGAAACGCGCAATGGATAAGAAAAAAGAGGACGAAAACAACCTGAATTAATAATCGCCGGAAATACAGAGAACGGGACCGTTCCGTGAATGAAACTTCCGGGACGCCCTGTTCTAGAACCGGAAATAAATAAAAGGATTATACGTTGATGCGACGAGCATGCATACTGAAGCCGCAAAAAGGCAGATGATGCAGTATAGTTCGATTGCGAAGCCCGTTGTGTGTGCGTGAAGTTTCCCGTATGCGGTTTTCAAAACCGGCAGCGACGCGATGACCGCAGGAATAAAGAAAAACGCTCTGCTCATGACAGCCGCGTGTTCAGCTATATACTGACGCGCCGAAATGTCTGACGGCGTGAACATGCGCTGAAGAACCGCGCACAGATCGGCGATGTCCGTTACGCGGAACAGTACCCATCCGGTAACGACGAAGAACATGGAAACGGCGATTGTTACGCATTTCGGCAGCCGCGCCATTAATTTCCCGGTAAACAATTTTTCGAATAATAACAGCACCGCATAATAAAATCCCCAGAGTACGAAATTCCATTCGGCACCGTGCCAGAATCCGGTAAGCAGCCACGTAATAATAATATTTCTGATAAGTTTCGCGCGCGAACATCTGCTTCCGCCGAGCGGTATGTATACGTAATCTCTGAACCACGACGACAGCGTAATGTGCCATCTCCGCCAGAAGTCGGTGATGGAGGTTGCGGCATAAGGGTAGTCGAAATTCTGCGGAAAGTGGAACCCGAACATTCTGCCGAGTCCGATTGCCATCCTGCTGTATCCTGCGAAGTCGAAATAAATCTGGAACGTATACGCCAGAGCGGCAATCCAGAGAACAAGCGCGCCTGCATCCCTGTAGCTGCCGAATACGGAGTCCGCTATGACGGCCATGTTGTTTGCAATGAGCACCTTTGCCGCAAGACCTACAATGAACTGTTCGAGACCGTTAATGAAATTGTCGAACGATTCGTGCCGGTTGTTGATTTCGTTTTCAATATCCGTGTAGCGGACAATGGGACCCGCTATAAGCTGCGGAAAAAGCGCGATGTACAACGTGAGATTGAGAAAATTTCTCTGGGCATGTGTTTTTTCCCGGTATACGTCGACGATGTATGAAAGCGCCTGAAACGTGTAAAAACTGATTCCGATAGGCAGCGGTAAATCGGGCACGGTAACCGACGTACGGAAGAGTACGTTGATGTTCCGCACGAAAAATCCGGCGTACTTGAAGAATCCCAGCGCTGCCAGATTGCATACGACCGCCGATATAAGCAGAAATTTTCCGCTGCCGGCGGAACGGTTTTTTTCAATACCGATGCCGAATAAATAATTTACGCTTATTGAAGCAAGCATGAGAAAAATATACCGCGGTTCTCCCCATGCATAAAACAGCAGCGATGCGGCGCAGAGCAGAATGTTCCGGTACGTTCTGTTCGGTACGACGTAATATGCCGTACATAGAAGGGGGGGAAAAACAAAAATGAAAATCATGCTGCTGAATAACATGTTATTTTTTATCCTTTTGAAATCCCAGTGAAGGAAGATCCCCAATAATTAATAATTTTGATAAATGATTTTTCCGCATATATGTCTGCGCGTCGATTTCTTCTCCGTATACCTGCGGATAATGCCTGTAATCAAGGACGTGCGTCTCGTTGTAATGGCTTGCGATAAGTTCGTTGATTGCGTTCGAGAAAGACGTTGCGAGAATCAGAATGTTTTCCGCGTTCGGATTGTCGAATTTGTAGACGACTTTCGCGTAATCGTCGCCGTAATACAGCCCGTAATGGTTGGAGTATGTGCTGTCGGGACATTCCGTCGACGATACATATCTTGAGCGCTGCCCGTACACCGCTTTTTTGTCGTTTATCCATGTTTCGTATTTCGGAACGGCGAAGTCGAATACGGTAAACTTTTCGGTCGAGTACTTAAGAAGATTGTCGCGTGAAAGAGAACCGTTGTAGACGACGTCGTATATACGAATGCCGAGCGGCTTCAGAAGTATGACAGAATCACCTTCCATCATCCGCATAATCTGCGTATAGCCGATATACGAACCGTTGTAATTCCAGTGGTGGTCAGTCTGATAAAAATATTTTTTATATTCCTCGAAGGAGCCGAAAGTTAATTCCGCGTAACCGGCCATGTCGGGAAACATTTTCTTTACGTAATCGAATGCATCGTATTTATTAATATCGTTGAAATCGACGGAAACACTCGTATTGATGAAGTACAGATATTTCGGAAATGTAACCCGCCTGAGCATGGACGGGTCATAGATAGTATACACAAACTGATCGGGCGCGACAGGTTTTTTCACAAGATAGCCGGAATCGTCAAGTTTATAGGCAGTATCCGCGACTACCTCTGTATACGTATAGTGAGGTTTTTCGGCTGATTTTTCTGCAGCCTCTTCACCGGACTGATCGGCGGCCGGTACATCATTTTTTCGGTTCTGCACCAGTTTCGCCGTTGCCGCCGTCAGTCCGTTCTGCGCCTGTTTTACGCCGTATTTTATTTCAGCCGAAAACAGCAGCTGGTCCGCAACGGCGTCTTCCGCCTGCTTCTGATATTTTCCCGAAAAAAAATCCGCCGGTGAAAAGAACGGAACGTGCTGCAGCGTACGCTGTTCCTCTTCGGAAATATCTTTCTGCCCGCGGACCGGAAGCGAGTAAAACAACAGGAGAGCCGCGCAAATGCATATGACAAAGAGAAGAGAAAAAATCTTTCTGATTTCGGAACTACGATTCATATATAGTGCGCAAAGTATATACCAGACGGCGGAGTTTTGAAAGACAAAAAGAAGTGATGTTGCTGTCGGTATTTTTTGTGAAGTTCCGTTTAACTTAGTTTAAAAATATGGACCATTTTTGTTTCGAAGCAGTCCGCAGTAAATAAATATTGACCGGATTGTACTCTGCGTTTAGAGTAGATATAGAATGAAGTTCAGACAAATATCATACAGATTATATCTTTTTTATATATTCAGCAGTTTTGTTATTGTCATAATTTCCGTTTTTTTCCTTTTATCGTATTATCGCAACGTGCAAAGCATATACGCATCTCAGCAGAAGGAAATCAGGGTATATGCTGATTCCGTTGCTGATAATCTGACGCAGGAAATGGATGTTCTGTCCACTATCTCGATGAATATCGTTTATTCAAATGCGGTGCGTGACAGTTTTAACCAGTTTATTGAAACGGTGAATTCAGGAACTGCAATGAGGGATAACAGGAATACCACCATCGATGTCCATAACAAGGCGTGGAATTTAAGCGATTACATATTCATTACGTTCGGTGCGTTTCAAAAAGTCAGACAGGTTAATCTTTATTCGCTGAACGGCTATTTGGTAAGTGTCGGCGACAGTGTCAAAACTGAAAAAATCGATCTGCCCGGTTATCCGTGGTATGAGCGGACGATGCAACGTGCCGGTAAGAAATATATCACGTCTCCGGTCGCAGGACAGCTGAGAGGGGAATATAATCTGTCCCTCATACGTCTTTTTTACGACAATTCGGGACGACCCGAAGGTATCGCGGAAGTTGTGCAGGATTGCAGTAAACTTTTTAAGAAACCGGTTGAATTGCAGACTGATAACAAATATATCAGAATTTATATTCTCGACAGCGAAGGACAATTTGTTTTCCCATATTCCGCCGGACGTCATGTTAGTTCCCTCGTTTCGCCTGAGAACGGCAGAAGAAATAATTTCATTGAGATACGCCATCTGGAGAATTATGATTGGACGATATATCTCTTTGAAGATAAAACTGCCGTCGCAAAACTCATCAGTGATACGAAATATTATTATCTGCTTCTTCTTATTACGGTTCTCATAGACACCACGATTATCTGTTTTATTATTTCAAATCAGTTAACGACCTCCATCAATAAGCTGAGCGACACAATAAAAAGATTCGAGCTGGAGGATGTTGTTGAAGGAAAGACAGAAGACTCGTATGCGGCGGGCAGCATACGAGAGATAACATCGCTTTGGGAAACGTATACTGCCATGAAGAGGCATCTTGTTTTGTCCGCGAAAAAGCTGCTTCTTTTAAAATCCGAGGAGACAAGGATGAAGCTTCAGCTTTCGCAGTCATTCGTAGAACCGCATTTTCTGTATAATATACTTAACAATATCAGCGTTATGGCGGAGGAGCACATGGACGATGAGATTACCGACATGTGTGAGCTGCTTACGTCCTATTTGCGGTATGTAACAAGATCCGATGAACCGCTGGTTACCATAGAGCAGGAACTCGAAATGACTAAGAATTATCTGGATATAATGAAAGTGCGCTACGGGCAGGAAAACTTTTCATATAAAATATACTGCCCTGATGGTTTGCTGTCCGTCAGCATTCCGAAATTTATTATTCAGCCATTAACAGAGAACATATTCAAATATGCCTTCATTGAAAGTCCGCCGTGGAAAATTTCAGTTACAGTCGAAAGCGACGGAAAAAACTGGACGCTGAAAGTAACGGATAACGGCGGAACTCTGAGCGATAAGAAGCGGGACGAAATTTTAACGGAATTTTTACACTTGGATATCGATGCTGAACTGAATAATTTTCATATAGGCGGTTCCGGACTGAAGAACACTTACATCAGACTGATAATGAGGTATAAAGAGCGGGCGGTTTTTACTATAGACAATTCCGTTAAAGGTTATACGACAATCGTCATCGGAGGACTTGTAGACAATGGAGAATAAAACAAAAATCATTGTTGTGGAGGATGAAATACTGCTTCGAAAGAATATCGTAAAAAAAATTGAAGCGATGGCAGATCTTAACGTTTCCGTAGTCGGAGAAGCGATGGACGGACAAACCGCCTATGATATGATAAAAACGGCGTATCCCGATATTATATTGACCGATATACGTATGCCCGTAATGGACGGGCTTACGCTTATTAAAAAAACAAGGCAGTATTATGCCGATATATCATATATTATTTTGAGCAGCTACAGCGATTTTGAATATGCCAGACAGGCCATAAGCCTCAGGGTGAGCGAATATCTGCTGAAACCGGTGAAGGAGAATGAGCTGCGGAAAGCGATTATTAATATAATCGGCCGGAAACAGATTGATAATCCGCTTCCGCTGCCGGATAGAGAATTGAACCATAGCGAAATATCGCAGTATCTCGTTGAATACATCAAGCTGCATTACAAGGAAACTATATCGCTCTCTCAGTTGAGTATAAAATTCGGTTACAGCGTTGAATATCTTGGAAAGATATTCAAAGAAAGAATTAATATGACGCCTTCGGAATACATCACATATCTGCGGATAGAGAATGCAAAGAATATTCTTTCGAACTATCCCGATATGGATATATACAAAGTGGCTGAGATGTCCGGATACGGTGAGAATTGTTATTATTTTTGTCGTATGTTCAAATTGAAGACCGGATTGAAACCGACTGAGTTCAGAAGACTCAGCCGGAAATAATATTATTAAATTATGGTATTATCCCTTTACTGCTCCTGCTGAAATTCCGCCGGTAATATATTTTTGTCCGGCAATGAAGACAATCAGGACGGGCAGTATTGTCAGCACAATATCCGCACACACAAGATTCCATGAATTTTCAAATATGCCGTAAAAATTATATACGGCCAGCGTCATGGGCCACTTTTTTGAGGTATTTAAATAGTACAACGGCATTATGAAATCGTTCCACACGGACATAGTGTTCAATACAATTAAGGTCGATGCGATAGGTTTCAGCAGCGGTAAAATGATGTTCGTGAACATTTTGAACGGAGTACAGCCTTCAAGCAGCGCCGCTTCGTCGAGTTCCCGCGGTATGGTGCCGACGAATCCGTATGCAAGAAACAGACTGAGAGGTATGTTCGTTGCAGCATAAATAAGAATGACTCCCGGCCGCGTGTTCATCAGTTTCAGTGTCTGCAGTACTTTCATAAGCGTGACGTTGTTAATCGGCATGGCGATTCCCGCTATTATGAAATAATAAATTGTTTTATTTAATCCGCTCGTGTTCCGGGAGATGACGAATGCCGCGAATAATACGCATACAACTATGAGAACGACGCTGAAAGCCGAATAGACTGCACTGTTGAAGAACGACGATACTAATTTTCCTTTATTAATAACCGTATAGAAATTTTCAAAATGGAATTCCGTGGGAAAAGCAATTGACATGCTGTTCGCTTCTGATGGATTTTTTACGGAATTAATCACCAGAACATAAATCGGAATAATGACGATGAACGAACCGATTATGGCCGCAACGTTCAGAATAAGCGATGTGATTTTCGATGAACCCGCTTTCATTGTTTTACCTCACTGCGCTCGCCGGATTTGATTGTAAAGTAGATGAAGATGAGCAATATGAAGAACAGAATATCGGATAAAGTGGTTCCCATCGCCAGATTGCCTTTGGAGAATTCCTTGTAGACTGCGGTGTTTATAACGCCTGTAGCGTCTCCCGGCCCTCCGTTCGTAAGCGAATAAACCATGTCGAACACGCGGAGTCCGTATGTCACGTTAAGGACCGTTGTGTTGATGATAACGGGCAAAAGCAGAGGCAGCGTTATTTTCGTAAATTTCTGAAGACTGTTTGCGCCGTCGATATCCGCAGCTTCATAATAATCCTGCGAGATTGATATAAGGCCGGCGATCATGACGACCATGATATAGCCGACTCCCTTCCACACATCGACGGCTATCACGGTGGGAAAAACGAAGCGCAGATCGGTGAGCCAGTTTACTGCGAGCTTTTCAAGTCCTACGCCGCGCAGAAAGTTGTTCAAAAAGCCTCTGGTGGGATGAAGCATGCTTTTAAAGACAAGTCCGACGACAAGATATGACATGACCTGCGGAAGAAAGAAAACCATCCGATGAAAATTTTTTGTCCTGACACATTTCTGTGTCAGCAGCAGAGCCAATAAACAGCCGAGAACGGTCTTGATGACTGTAGTGCAGATTGTGAAATAAATGGTATGCAGGATATACACGGAATAGTCGGATGAAAACGCCCTTTTATAGTTTTCAAGTCCGACAAATTTAATATCGTCGAAATAAATATTCCAGTCTGTAAAGGAATATCCGATTCCCATGAGACTGGGAAGAAAAAAGAAAACAAAGTAGAGCAGCAAGGCCCCTGACGTAAAATACCATGGGTAGGTTCGTTTTATATTCATTTTTCCTCCTGCAGAACTGAACTGTCCGAGATTATTTATTCGTGCGGAGGGTTTAATATCCCGCCCCTTGGGGCGTATGAAGGGTATTAAATCCCGACTGCGATACCTTTAGAGAACAACATACCTCGACGCTTGCGTCGGGGTTGTTGATTAATTCCAACCCGGATCACGGAGAAGCACGGCCTGTTCGTTTCTTCGGGTGATTATAGTTTTGAGGACATCTTCGGGAGTTTTTGCCCCCATATACATGGATTCGAGATCTTTACCGACATCCATCCACTGGCTGTCTATGTAGTTCACCGACGTCTGCACGACGTTGGCCCGCTGAAGAGAGTTGATGTACGCGTTCTCCTGTTCCGAATATTTTGTTTTGATTCCGGTCCAGCATACCTCATTGATTCCGGGCTGTCCCTCGAGGCGTTTAATAAGATTTTCATTCCGCGCGAGAAATCTGAAGAAACCTTTCGCTTCTTCGATATGCCTGCTGTCCTTGTTAATAAAATATCCGTTGCTCGCCGAATTTACCCCGATAATCTGGTTGTCGCCCCACGGCATGACGAACTGTCCGAAATCTTCCGCCTTTGCATCGGGATAATCAGCCTGAATTTCATTTTTGAACCCGATTTCCGCAATGGTCATGGCGCATTTTCCCGTTCCCATCGCTTCTTTTGCATTCTCCCATGCGTTGCTTAAATAATCTTTTCCGAAATATCCCAGCCGTGCACTTTCGTCGAGTTCTTTTAGTATCTTGAGTAAGTCGGGAATCCGGTCAAGATTTATTTCGTTTTTGTTAAGCTTGTCATATAGCTCAGGATCTTTTGACAGATACAGACCGCCTGTCTCAAACAACGGAAGAACCTGATGCCAACCGTTCGTCGTCGCCTCAAAAACCGGTGTTACTCCGTTTTTAAGAAGCGTACTGCATACTTGTTTAAACTCTGCGTATGATTTCGGCGGAGTAAGGTTGTATTTTTCGAATATCGTTTTATTGTAGATGTAGAAATACATTTTGGGACCGGGAAATGTGATGCCGTAAACGTTTCCGCCGTCGGATACTGCCTTTACTGAAGTCGGGTACATCCTGCTTACCCATTCTTCGCCGGTAAGGGGGACGCAGTATTTCGCCATTTTGAGACTTGAAGCGAGATTTATCGGTGTATCGACACAGATAATATCGGGTGCCTCTCCCGAATCCATTTTTACCTTTATTAAATCGCGCCATTGAGCGTCAGGCGTAATCTGAAAATCGATTTTTATTCCGGTCTCCGATTCGTATTCTTTTGCCAATTCCTGTACAATCCCCGAAGTCGGGAGTCCGCTCTGATGACTGCCGAACGTAAGCGTTGTGACCTTTCCGCTTTTTTGCGAAGGTGAATTGAGCGGTCCCTTTGCACGGACTACGACGATTGAACTGACGACCGCAAGAACAACGACTGCAATCAGTACATATAAAGATGATTTTTTCATGTTTTTCCTCCTGCATGAATAAATGAAGGCTAACACTGTTTTTTTTAGCGCGCAATGGACCGTTTTGAACTGAAAATTGCACAAATTTGAACTGTATATTTTTTATATTCTGGATATAACATCCATTATTTAAATTTTAGTCAATTTGCATAGTTTTGATTTGCTGGCAGAAATGAAGATTGACTCCTCCCCGTTATTTTAATAAATTTAGAACAATGTCCGATGTTAAAATTCCGTCAGAAACGATACGCCTTCTCCGCAGGCTTGCAGCAAAATACGAAACCTGCTGCTTTCCCGATAATGATCCGAGCTGTATACTTTGCAGGTATAGATCCGCATCGGATACGGAGGTTGCCGCGTTCATCATGTCCGTTCTTTCGTTCGGCCGCCGCGACTTGTTTATGAAAAAAGCCGGCAGTATATTTTCTCTGACTGATGCCCATCCAGCGCGGTGGATACGGAGCGGTGCGTGGAAGGAACAGTTTCCCGAAGGCCGCGGAAAATTTTACCGCTTCTATTCGTATGACGATATGCGCGCCGTTTTTACTGTGCTGCAGAAAATACTGACTGATGAGAGGACGTTCGGTGCATATATGAAACGCCGTTATGAAAAGGCGTGTGCTGAATGCGGCGGAAGTCATGTTGAACTTGCATCAGTCGTTTCCGAAGTGTTTTCCGGATGCAGAGCGGTATCTCATACGGCGCAGTCGGCGAACAAACGGGTGAACATGTTCCTGCGCTGGATGGTGCGGACTGATTCTCCCGTCGATGTTGGTTTGTGGACGTGGTATTCGCCCGCGGATTTAGTAATACCGCTCGATACGCACGTGCTTCAGGAAGCGGCGAAACTCGGGCTTATTCCGGAAAGAAGCGCGGGTACGGCGAAAACCGCACGTATGCTGACCGGCGTGCTCAGGCAGGTTTGGCCGGACGATCCGTGCAGGGGAGATTTCGCGCTGTTCGGTCTCGGAATCGACGGAAACGGAAAGCGGTGACAGATTGCTGCGGTATTTCCGGTTGTGCTCGGCTTTATTTTCAGATATAGTAAGGTCCAATAAAATAATAACTGCTTTATACGATTTGATGTTTTCCGGCAGTTACGTTCTCGTGTTTTATTTATAAGTATGTACTCATCTCAAAACAGAGACTCACTATAGAGAGTCGCGGACCTTTTACTTTCCAATTAAAATATTGGTGAAAGGGGAGTTCGTTTAAATCTTCAGCTAACTAGAGAGAGTCATGTGAGTAAGAAAAAAGATACGAGAATTGCAGACGTTACTGAAAGAATACGACATTTGCGTATCGCTAAAAAAATATCGATTGAGGAACTTGCAACCAGGGCGAATTTGTCGAGAAGCTATATTTATTATATAGAATCAAAAAAGAAAATTCCGACGCTTACGGTGCTTTTTCGTCTTGCAGACGCAATGGACACTGATATTGAAGATCTTTTCGGTTCGTCATCAGGACGACGGCGCGAGGGTAAAGCTGCTGCGAATAAAAAAACGGAAGCCGTACAAAATAACAATCCTTCGCTATTTAAAATTCTCTCTTTCGTTAACACATATAAAAGAAAAATGCACGGACCTGAAAATCTTTCATTGAAGGAATTGTATCTGCTCCTGTCCGTCAAGCAGAACGGTTCCGTTTCCATAAGCAGTCTGGCAGCGGATCTTGATATGCCTGTACTCGATGTGTCGAGAATGGTGGCCGGGTTAAAATCACGCAATATCCTGCAGAAAAAAGTTAAAAATAGCGACCGCCGTATGGTGCTTTCCGCTCTTACAGACTCCGGTCTGATGCTGCTTGAAAAGAACGAGCAGTTTTTCCGGACATTTTTTGCAAATGAAGCGGTAGTTCCGTCGGGAACGGACGGAGGAACCGGCAATGCGGATGATTCCTGCGGCGCGTCCGGCCGTCTGAAATGCGGTTTTAAACCGGTATTCAATACTGACGACGAAATTGTCGATCTTGAATCTCCTGATGCAGATCAGCCGTTTGTGTGTGATGGTCCGAAAAGCAGGACAGCCGGCTGCGGTGCGCTTTTGCTGCGTGTCTTTTATCAGCATTTCAGCATCATTCTCTCTGCCTGCAATACGGTATGGAAAACGGGAGAATGTGTAAATCTGATTCTTTACACGGGAGTAAGCGGTAAAGGGTATATCTGCGAATTTTCCCGGACTGCCGGCCGTATTGTTGTTTCGGCTGAACCTGTTCATAAAACCGCAGGCAGAAAAAGGAATGAACCTCTCCCGCATCATAATTATTTTTTCTTCAGCAGGCCGGCGAAGATTGTAGCGGAGTGCGCTACCGGCAGAATACTGGAAGTAAATAAAGAAGCGGTGCGGTTTTACGGCTGGTCCCGTCAGCAGTTTCTTCGAAAAACTATTTATGAAATCAGTACGAGTCAGCCTGATGTCATTCGGTTGCGGCTCGCATCAGGTGGAGAAAGAGGTGACGGATCTGAAGAAATATTTCACACGGTACATCGTCTTGCAGACGGGAGTGTGAAGGAACTGGAAGTCCAAATTTTATCCTGTATGAGGGGAGAAACAAAAATCCAGTATATTAACGTCATACAGGATACATCCGCCGACTCCGAACTTTCCCCGCTTAATGATAATAAAAACATGAAAGAAAAAAGAGCACACGAGGATTTTCAGGCATTCGCGTCGAAATACGAAAACGATATTACCTGCATAAACGAATTGTTCAATTATTTAAAAAATAACGGCAGGTTCTGCTACTGTTCCGCGGGAGATCATTTTTTTGAATACGGTACGTTGCAGCCGACATTCGGGTTTATTCTTGACGGGATTTTCCGCGTTTATTACGGAACGCCTTCCGGTCATGAATATACGCTGGAATATCTGCGTCCGGGCGATATAATCGATTCTGTGACTTTTTCCGCAGGTGCCTCCGAGTACGAAATTATTATTGAAGCGGTTGTTTCATGCAAAATTCTGATAATCGATCAGAATTTGTTCAGACGCAGAGCCACCGTTGATCCGCATGCTTTTGAATTTCTGTATTATCTTGAAAAAAGCAGACTTCAGAAACTTGAAAAGCACGCCATGCTGCTTCTGACCGACAATGCGAAAGACAGGTACGAACAATTCATGCGCGGCGAAGGTGATTTTGCCGAATATCTCAGCGGACAGGATATTGCCTCGTATCTGGGAATTACCCCCGAAACGTTGAGCCGTATCAGAAATGCGGACTGATTTTTCCCGTCGAAAAGATATTTATCCGATTGATTTAAATCAATGACACCATCGTTTTATTCTTCTATTATTAATTAAACAAAAATTACAAAATATTAAGTTCTCAAAGGAGAATGCTGCTTGACATATTTTCAATTTACGGACGGCGTCTGCATGGACCGGAAAAGTCCATTCGTCGTATTTTCAAGTCAAAAATCCACAGACAAATAACACTGCAACGAATGTATACAAAGACGTATACAAGGAGGCATTGAAGATGGAAATGACGAGGCGGAAACTGCTGAACGGAGCACGTTTCCTGAGCTTCACGCTTGACAACGAGAACTACTGCATGGACATCCTTAAAGTGAAGGAACTCATGGGTATGACGGCGATTACGCCGCTGCCGCGGACACCTGCGTTCATCAGGGGTGTAATAAATCTGCGGGGACAAATCATACCGGTAATAGACCTGCGGCTCAGGTTCGGGCTCAAATTTCAGGATTACACGAAGCGGACGTGCATCATCGTCGTGGAGATTGCATACGGCGGAGAGAACGTGTTCATGGGGTTCGTTGTGGACGCGATACAGGACGTCGTGAGCATTCCCGACGAGAAGCTGTCGAAGATTCCGTACATCAGCGCGCATATTAAAAGCGAGTATATACGGGGAGTGGCCGACACGCCGGAGGGGATGAAAATAGTGCTCGACGTACTCAGAATTCTCAGCGAAGAGGAACTTGCCGCAGTAAAGGATACGGCGGAAGTACAGTCAGAAACGAAGAAGTAGAAACCGGATTCTGCCGCCGGCAGAAGAAAAGGCATAAGAGAATCTACATTAGGAGAAAACAGGTATGAAGACAGGCACGAAGAAAGGGATCGGATTCAGAATTATTACGATGGCGGTTGTTATTTCGATAATTACTGCAGTCGTCGGATTTATCGGGCTGTACACGACAAGGACAGTCAGCGCACTCGTTACAGACATGTATCAGAAAGACGTTCTGAGGGTTCTGTATGCTGAAAAGATGCAGTATCTGCTGCAGTCGGGCATGACCGAGCTGATGATAGCGAACAGGCCGGGAAAGACGACCGAAGGAATAAACCAGTCGAAACAGGTCTATATAGACAACGGACAGTTTTTTATAAAAACGATAGCCGATTACGAAGCGACGAATATCGTCAGGGACGAGCGGAGGGAACTGCTTGAGCAGGCGAAGGATCTTGGCGGTCAGATGGCGGAAAAGGGAACAAAGATGTTCGACTATTCGCTGAAGGGGGATATAACCGGCGCCAACAATTACATAGACACTGTTCTGGTACCCATAAGCAGCAAACTGCAGCCGGTGCTCGAAAAAATGGTAAGTCTTCAGACCTCGGATGCGGAAGCAGCGTATAAACAGAGTCAGCAGACAGAGACTGTTTCAATGGTGATTATCGTCACGGCAATACTTGTCGGACTCGGTATTTCACTCATACTCGGAATCACGATAACGCGGAGCATCACGAAACCGGTGACGAAAATGGTGAACAGCCTGTCCGACAGCTCTGCACAGATAGGCATCTCGAGCACGCAGCTCTCAACCGCGTCGCAGGAGATAGCGAACGGTGCGCAGGAGCAGGCGTCGAGCATCGAGGAGACGACGTCGTCCATGGAAGAACTTTCGTCCATGGTGAAGCAGAACCTCGGGAACACGCGGCAGGCGAGTCTTCTGTCCGAGAAGGCGACCGGGGCGAGTCAGAACGGCTACGACAAGATGACCGACATGCTCTTGGCCATGAATAATATTTCAAAGTCTACCGAAGACATCAAAAACGTCATCGACGTCATAGACGACATCGCGTTCCAGACGAACATGCTCGCGCTCAACGCGGCCGTCGAAGCGGCACGCGCGGGAGAAGCCGGCATGGGATTCGCGGTCGTTGCGGACGAAGTGAAGAACCTTGCGAACCGCTCGTCGGAATCAGCCAAGGAAACGGCGGCCATGATTAAAGATACGCTCAAGAACGTCGAGTCGGGAATGTCAATCTCGAAGGAACTGTCGGAAATATTCAAGGATATTCTTGATAACTCAAAGAAGGTTCTGGAGATGAACAAGGAAGTTGAAACTGCGTCGGGCCAGCAGGACGAGGGAATCGGTCAGGTAAACAAAGCGATGATTCAGTTCGACACGGTCGTGCAGACGAACGCGTCGAGCGCCGAGGAAACGGCGGGCGCTGCCGAAGAGCTCCAGGGGCAGGTGACGAGCCTCAACGACATAGTCGACAACCTGTACCTCATCGTGAGCGGGAAGTCGTATTCCGGCGGGGCTGAAGAGAGCGACGCCCGTGCCGCCGCGAAATTCCGGGAAGGAAAGGCACACCCGGCGGCGCACGATGCGGCTGCACATCAGGGTGCGGAGACGAAGAAAGATACGGAAACAGGTGCAAAGTCAGCCGTAAAAACCGTTACCGGGGTAAAGCCCGAGCAGAAAAACGGAACAGCGGGAAGAAAAGAGATCGGACATGCGATTTCATTCGAGGATGATGAAGATTTCAAGCCGGTCTGAAAAAGAAGGCGGTCCGGACCGCACTGTTTGAAATGTCCGAAAATAA
>DHDP01000019.1 GCA_002399405.1 Treponema sp. UBA4873
CAGCCGCAGAGCTGACTGCCGTCAAGGGTATAGGGGTATATACAAAATAAATATAAATTATATCCGCCCCCGTATGGATATGAGAAAGTTATTGTTGCTTCTGTATCATCAATGAGATATTCTTTGTCTATGCAAACATCATCATTATTATTTGTTTCATCATCTTGTGTGTGAAGGTAAGGAATCGAAAAAGAATAAAGAGTATGTGAAGAATTTTTAATCTCTACGGAGGGTTCCGGAAAATTGCTATTTGTATATACTAATGCAAATTTTAACCGGATATTCATGACATGAGTCGTGAAACTCAAGTGAAATGTTGAAAAAGAAGCGGTGTCCCCACTGAAACTAACCATAACTGGCTGAGGGGTTATATTCCAGGAATAGCCACTCGTTAATTCATGATAATCTATCAGAGATGATATATTTCCACCGGGGGATGAGCCGAGATTATATCCAGTGTAAGTAATTGTTGTTCCGTTTAGTGTTGCCACGGTTGTTTTTTTATCCTCCTTAGATATATCACTATAATTAACGTCATGCTTGCATCCATTACATAAAATTATTACCACAACAAAAATCAGAAAAAACGTTCTTTTCATCTTTGCCTCACATATATAGTCATTTATCCAATATTGAAATAATACTGCAATTAAACTGGAAAGTACAGAAATGACTAGTTATTTGAGTTTACCCAGACCATAGCGGCGGCAGCGCTTGAAGGTGTGGCTGTCAGCAGCGGTACTTTCGTTGCTGTTGTCGCTGTTCCCGAAAGATTACCTGTTATTCCGCCGGCGACGGTCAAAGAATTACCGATTATTAAATCATCTACCCTTTCTTTTCCTGAATGCTGACTCTGTATATCCGTGGCCGGTGTCCAAACAATTGTGATGTTTGTGTTTGTTCCGCCGTAATAATTAGTTCCTACCGTATATATTTCTTCTGTCGATGAACTTCCATTTGTGTAATTTTCACCGTGTAACCACGGAACTGCATTGCAATAAAAACGGTATACCATACCGCCGCGGAGCCATACACAGCGTTCTCCAAACGTATTACCATATCCGATACAGCCGATTGTTATTTCGTTACCGTCATATACTCCATATTGCAGTACATCAAACAGTTTCGGAGTGTCGCTCCATCCATAAGCGAACATCTGGAAATGTATGATGTTCTGATTGTAGGCAGCCGCCCCTCCTAAATTTGGTGAATGTATTTCACAGTCAAGTAAATTGTCACTTACACCGAAGGTCACCGGATAAAAACTGCCTGTCGAAAGCGATGATAAATCAACCGTGTAATACCGCGGGAGCAGTTTACCGTTCGTGTAATATGACAATGCACGTACATCGCCTTTTACATTTACTGTTTGTGCCGGTGTGCCTGTTGTACTGTCTGCGCTGCTCTCCGGATTAACTGTCATGAAGCTGTTTGCATCTGTGGCAGCTGCTGCCTTAACACGGAAGACACCTTTTATAATCGACGCGACGGAAGTAAGAATAAAATTGACAAGTTTCATTGTCAGTGTGGCGACACCTGCAACCCATTTAAAATGGAAAAATACGGCGTTGTCATTACCATTATTCTCGAGAGCCGGATCGTTGCCGATGCGGAACTCCGGTGTATTTGTATCGAGCCCTGACCAGAAGTTGCTGCTTGTTGTGCCGACTTTGTTACCGGATATACTGCCGAGAACCGCCCCGTTAGCCGCGAGATCGGTTGTTGCGATTTTATCTCCGGTTATAGTGCTTGCGTGTATTTTATCAGCGGTAACGGCGTTTGCTGCCAACTTGTCTGTTTCGACGGATCCTGCAGCTATCTTTTCGGCGGTGACTGCATTTGAGGCAAGCTCATCCGTCGTGACGGCACCTGCTGCAATTTCCGCAGCGGTTATCGTGTTTGCGGCGATCTTGGCAGCTGTTACAGCACTGTCTGCCAATTTACTGTTAGAAATAGCTGCCGCCGCAACTTTGGCTTCCGTGATGGCTCCATTGTTAATTTTTGAGGCGATTACAGCATTGTCAGCAAGGGCGGTCTGAGTAACTGCTCCTGTCGCAATCTTGTTTGCTGTAATCGCCGACGCAACGATATCGCGTGCGCTGGTCGCGAGAGCTGTTACGGTTATGGTCGCGGCTGTCGATTCTCCGGCTTCGTTGTATGCGACGAGTTTATATTGATATGCCGTACCGACTGGGAGTGGTTCTGCAGCATTTTGCCCGTCGAGCGGCATTGTCTGCGAGTACTGCTGATCTGCCGTTATGTATCCGCTACCGTCTTTGTAGTTATTAACGGATGCATACGGATCTGACGATGTTGCCGGTTTATACCATGTTCCCGCTGGATCGGTACTAGGTTTTCGTATATAGATTTTATTGCGGACGGTACCATAGACAGGTTTATTATCACTGCGGGCAGGTTGTGACAGGGACAATATTATCGATCGGCCTGTTATGCTGGCCGTCACTGACGGCGTCTGCAGCTGCCACGTACCGTAAGCGTCTGCTGATACTGATACTCCATTAGTCCAGTCAGACGTCGCACCGTAAATATTTATATAGCGGACGCGTACCTGATATGCTGTGATGGCCGCTGATTCCGGATATCCGTCCGTACTGCGGACGAATGTGTAAAAATATGAGCCGAGTGCAGAATCGATGGAACTGCTCCACGCATCCGCACTTGATTTACGGAGCTGCAGTTGTATGGATCTGACTGCGGTCTGCAGATTATCGGAGATTGTTGTTTTTATCGTTATACCGTCCACTGAGGCGGCGGCACTTACGGTCAAGCTGCCATTGTCGAGAGATTTCGACGGAGTCGTCTGTGCTGCAGCATCTCCTGTCGACGATCCCTGATAAACGGCTTTTGTGACATTTACTTTTGCGTCAGAAACGCTTATCCATGTTGTTGTGTAGTATCCCTTATCAGGATCATGATTGTAGGAAATGGCAAGCGCTTTTACGGTATACCCTGTCGCACCTGTTGCAATTGTCCTGAATGTACCGAGGGGGATTTTTTCTTCGGTCTGAGTCTGCAGTTGATACTGCCCGATGCACAAATACCGGGTAAGCAATTTTGCGAGTATTTCTGCAGATGCTGCCGCATAAATATATTTTGCGGAGAATTCGAACGGATTATCTGTCCTGCCGGCAGAAACAGATGCGTCAGTCTCCCTGTACCAGGCTGTAGCTCTGATTGAGAGAGAATACAGTTTTACATCTGTTGTACCGGTATTGAGCAGCCTGACGGATGCTTTTTTAGAGCCGAACTCTGTACGGTTTACAGATAATGTACCGCCGTCCCAGTCATTAACAAGATACTGATTTTCCGTATGCAGCAGTGTAGTTCCGCTACTGCGCTGATATTTCTGTTCGCCGTTTAGTTTTACGAGTGTCTGTGCGTACCCTGATTCATATGATTGGTAAATCTGTCCGTTTGTTTCTTCGAGTGCAGGGTCGCTGTCGAATGGGAAATATACATTCGGCTGGATTATATACGGCTGTACTGTCGAATCCGATTTGTATCCATTGCCGGAAAAATAAATAAGTTCATTGTCTTTTTTAGTTATGGTGTTATATCCTATTTTAACACCTGTATAATCCCTTTTAGATTTTTGTATACTGACCTTTATAGACAGGAACGAATCATCCAATAGGGATGGATTGTCCGGTATTGTCGAAAAGTCAAAAAGCATCAGATGCCCGTTATCATTAAATAAATATACATATCCATACTGATAGCACAAATCATCGAGCAGAGTTTTGTAGTTTGAGCCCGAATCTGCCTGGAAGATTTCCAGTGCAGCCGACGGCAGAACGGATTCGGAGGCTATCGTAACGCCCCGGACAGTACAGAATGATGTTATTACAGCGCCGACCGTGGTATTTGGTAATGCAATTTCGTCGGTGGACGACGCATCAAGCAGATAGGTATTGTCTTTTACCTGTGCATTAAATGATTCTATTTCTTCGAGTGCTCCGGCATCATCCCAGTTGAGTTCTACGGAAATGATCCCTGTAAAAACGACGGTCACACCGTCTTTTATTACAGCCGGGAGTTGTTCATTTTCGACAAATAACGCAAGGAGTGTCGGCGAATACGGCAGCACAACCGAAACCGATTGTTCCTCGTGCCGGAGTGCTCTGCTGCACAGCGGTCGTGTAAACGTACATGACTGCGGATAGAATGTGTACTGTGACCCGTCTGCAGTTAATACTACGCTATAATCTGTACTCATGCTGCTGCAACTCCCGTGTATCGTCCGGATTTAACTCCTGCGGCGATGCCGTCATAAACGTCGTCAATCAGCTCGTTTTTCGTCAAAACGGACCCTTCTACATTCAGTGATATGGATATAACCGTACTGCCTCCTGATGATCCATTACCGCCGACGAGTGCCATTTCTCCTGAACGTATACCGTCTGAAAATGTTTTAGGGATGATTGTCTCGTCTTTGTGTACCATGCCAAACTGATCAGCAGGTATTCTTGTTGAACCGACATCCCACCAGCCGAATGCATGTCCGATGCCTTCGCCTATGCCATATAATCCGCCAGTTGTGACCTCTGCTATAGTTTCTCCTATGCCTTTTCCCGTATCGCCGCTCTTAAAATCGTTAACGATATCGCCTACAGTACCGGAAATTCCGCCTGTCGCTATGTTGCCGATTGCCTTGATGACGTCTTTGATCAGACTGTTTGTACTTGCCCAGTCGTCGGCGAGTGTCTGATACGTGTCCGCCGTTGTCGATTCTATTTTCTGCAGAGCTTCGTTCATTTTGTTCTGCAGAGACGTTGTTTCCGCTTCGGCTGCTGCTGTGTAGGCAGCTGCCTGCGTGTTATAACTTTCACGAGAGATGAGTCCGAGTTCATATTGCGTTTTAATACTGCTGACCTGTGCGCTCAATAAATCATTTACCGCATCGATCTGATTCTGGAAACTGTTCCGGATTTTATCTTCCGTTGCTTCAAGTGCGTCTGCAGTATCCGAAGCATCTTCAGAAAAAGTCTTCATCATTTTTATGCTTGTTCCGAAAACACTGTTTATCCAGCTGACTACGGTGTTATAGAGCTTCGCAATAAAATTAACAAACGGTCTGGTGACCTCCCAGAGTTTGTCGAACAGAGTTCCGATAAGATCGAGTAATCCTGTTACAATCTGCAGTATCGGTTCCATTTCGGCGATGTTCTCGGCGATTGCCGCCAGCGGTTTTATTATTTTTCCGATAGTCGTGCCAAGTGTTTCAAAAAATTCTATTGCCGGAGCAAGTGCGTCATTAACAAAAGGTCCAATGACGTCGAATATCTTACTGACAATTGTTGTTATAAAATTAAGTGCTTTTTTCCCGTTTTCCAGCTCAGAAAGGGCATTTATAATAGCTGAAATAAATGCCTGAAGTGCCGCGGCAGCAGCTCCTATCAGACCTCCCTGCATAGCTCCCTGCGCGACCTGTCCGGCCTCCGTGCTGCTGGTGGACGACAGTACTGCAGATGCTGCAGTATTTTTTGCCATGCCGACCCAGTCTCCGTTCATGGCGGCCTTATCGGCCTCATTCTGCAGCGATTTGATTATGTCCGATGCTTTTTTCTGATAATCGCTGAGCTGTTTATCCTGAATGGACTGTCTGAGCTCTGCTTCCTTATTGTCATAGTACTGTGTAAGAGCTGCTTCTTCCTGAATGTATTCTTTTTTTGTATTAAACTGTATGCCGAACGACTTGAGAGCCGCTTTATTGAGCGTTTCTTCCGCCTTTAGCCGTTCCGCCTGCAGAACGGCATACTGATTGACCTGCGGGAGTTTTGAGTTCCAGTCGGATTCAAATGCAGGTGAGGCATTATGTATACTGTCTGCAAACGACTTGGCAGCCCGGGTTGTCTGTTCGTTTTTGTATGCGGCAAGCGCCGCCTCCATGTCGGCAATGTCTTTCTGCTGCTGCTCTATTTTTTTCATGAGGTCGTCGTACTGAGATGTACCTTCTTTGCCGCTGCCAGCGACGGTAAACGACGACGGACTATACCGGGATGCGGTTGCTGCCTGCGCCTGCAGGTCGGCAAGGTTCTTTTTTGCGGCGGCAAGGCTCTGTGTCATCTGATCAACATTAAAATCGAGGGCTGCATCGCTGTAGTCGTGCAGCGACTGGACAAGCTGATCAATGCTCTCTTTCTGCTGATAGAGCTGTAACGTTGCAGCATTTGTTGATTCTGCGACTTTTTGCTGTTTTGTCGCAAAATAAACCGCGGCCCCTGCGGCTGCCGTCGCGGCCGCAATACCTGCGAGCATGAGCGGATTTGTAACGGCAAGCGCACTGTTCAGCGCAGTCTGCGCAGCATATTCGGCCCAGATTTTTGTAATCAGGCCGACGACGGCAACAATCATTTTTGTATTTATGACGACTACGAGTGCAGTGATTGCCGCAACGAGCAGTCCCTTGAGTATGGGACTGCCGTTTATCGCATTAACAATGCTGGTGAGTACAGCGACGGCTCCCTGTGCTGCCGGCATGAGTACCTGCCCGATGCTCGCCGCAAGGGAATTGGTCGCTTCCTTGAGGCCTGCCTGTGCGCTCGCCCAGCTCTGCGAGGCCAGTTCCATTGTACCGTAATATCCGCCGCCCTCATCCGTCAGATTTTTAATTGCTTTTGTTAAATCGCCGAAACTGATTTCGCCTTTACTCGACATGTCGGCAATTTTATCAGTGTCCGTATTCAGTACTTTTCCGAGCGCCTCAAAAATCGGAATACCCTGGTCTGCATACACATTGAGTACTTCCATGTCTGCCTTATTCTTTGCAGATGATTTAGCGTATGCGCTGGTAAAACTTTCGAACGATTGAGCAGAGCCTTTTGAGAGATCGCCGAACCGGCGGAGCCATTCATACGTATCGGCGACGGCAACTTTTGCGGTGTTAAGTTTTTCAGTTGCCAGTGAGATCTGATCAAGGTTGAACGGAGTTTTTACGTTGAAATTATTAATTTCTGCTGCAAGTGCAGCTCCTGCCTGCATGTCGTTAAGCATGGTCCCGAAGTTGTTTCGGACGGTCTGTATGGCGTCTGCCTGATCAAGCGCATATCCCGTCATTGAGGCTGCGGCCTTGTCAACTTTTACCGCTGCGAGAACAGTGACAAGGCTTCCTGCTTCTGTTTTTAATTTTTCAAATGCACCCAGCAGTCCGCCCTGGCTTGACTGGACGTTTTCAGCCTGCTCGTCAAGGGATTTATACTGACGGACGAGGTTCTGAATTTCGTCCGACTGCGGATCAAGTCCCTGGTCGGTCAGGTCGAGTGCGGCTTTTTTGAGCTGCTGCTGCATACTGCGGATTTCATCGGTGTTTGCCCCGAAAAGTTTGAAACTGGTCGCAGTCCGCGAGGCTGCAGCCTGCAGCGTCTGCAGCTGGGAGGAAAGCGATGAGGAGTCCCCTGCAAGCTGTTTTGCCTGTACGGTCAGCGTCTTAAAATATTCCGACATAGATGAGACGACACGCAGTGCTTCTTCTGAGGCAATTTTTATTTCCAACTCCAGTGTTTTTTTATCCGCCATAGCAGTTTTATTATTATTTAATAAGGTGTAAAAGACTCAAAGACTGGCAATAAAAAACCCGTCACAAAGGACGGGTTCTATTTTGTTTTCGGTTTATTGCTTTTTTCTTCAAGCTGCTGCATTTCCCAGTGGTTCTGTTCTTCCGTAAGCACATTAATTGCCCGGATAACCCAGTACGGCCAGTTTGCCCATCCTCCTGAAAAGACAGGCGTCTTGGTATTCCTGCTCGTCGTAAAAACGTACATTGCCAGATAGAAATTATCTGTCAGATAGTTTTTCGCATCCTTGAGCAGGATGACGACTGTTTTCCGGGTATCGGGATCAATCTCTCCTGATTCGGGATTTATTTCTCCTGAATCAGGATCGATCACCCCGGTGTCCCACCGTTTGGTATCACGCAGCTGAGGTCTGATGCGTGCGTTCTGCTTGTCCTTTTTAACAATGCGGAACGCTATTCGGAGTTTTTTTCGTCGATGTCCGTATCGCGCAGTATCTCGCGGGCTTTAGCAATAATTTCTTTCCGGAGCGGCTCAAAAAATTTAGGTGCCGCCATGAGATCGGTCGCATTCCTGATATAGTTTTTTGTTTTGCCGTCATAGGTGTAGACTACATTCGATGAAATGGACTTGAGCATTTCACGCAGTATGGCCGACTCATCATCATCAATCGTCAGTTCTGTATGGTCGATTTTTCCGTCGAGACTAACTATTGCTGTACTTTTTGTTTTCGGCTTGAGACGCTGCATAATTGTGAGTGTCGGATTGTTATACTCGACGACTATTTTGTCAACATCAGCCTTTTCCGCGTTGTGGTCAAACTCCGGGTAAAAAGTGATTGTCTTTGATAACTGGTACTCCATTCAAATCTCCTTATGGTACTTTTATTAAGCAGCCGGAATTTCGACGCTGTAGAAAATTGGGTCTTCGCCTGTAAGGCTGAACTCCGAGTCATATGACTGTGCACTTCCGGACTTTCCGCCGAGAGAAACATTGCTCAGATTTATCTGGGCAAATACGTAATCATCAAACTCTCCTGCAATGGCGCCTTTACGGACATACCCAAGCAGGTAAATACTTTCATCCTCCGGTACTGTTACGGTTACCGTATTACCGCTGCGTGTAAACAGTGTCATTGTCTGGCCGATATGTCCGTCTGCCTGATCAGTAATTCCCATCGTAAAGATTGAGCTCATCTTTCCAGAGGCATCTTTTTTACCATAACGGTATTTTTTGAACTTGTGTTTGAGGAGTGTCGTTTCAATCTTGCTGCGGGAAATATCAAGAGACCAGTCGGACACATCCCCGCGTTTCGTCAGGTTCAGTTTTTTGCAGGTATCTCCTACAGCCATCAATTCTGAGCCAAGTGCCGGGTACATACTCCCCACGGGCATACCTGTTGGGAAGATACTGCCAGAAGGGGCTTTTGACGAAATGATATAGAATCCTGCTCCGCTTTTGTCTCCGGCAGCTCCTCCTGAAAGTACGTCGAGCGTTTTTGTTCCGTCTCCGACAAGAGCCACCGAGGCAGCTTTGCCCGTATACAGGTCACTGTCGTCGCCGATAAGTGTTAATTCGTCTGGTGTCGACATGTTTTACTCCTTGCTTTTACCGGTTGTTGTTCCGGCTGATTTTGGTGTTTCTGCCGAAACTGTTTTCTTGGGTTCGGCATCCGTTTCCTTTCTGACGGTTTTTCCGTCTCTTGTTTCATATTCCGTTGTATACGTCATATTTCCTCCGCAGGAACATAGATTGTTACGGTCCTGTTGTCCTCAACTTCCTGTACTGCCGTAGAGTCAGGCGAATCAATAAAAGAATCATCTGCAGTTACCTCCGTAAGGAGGCGTGTGTTTCTGATTTCACTTCCATCAGCATTTTCAAGCCGCAGTTCGTTACTTGCATTTTTTCTGCACAGATACGCATCAAGCGATTCGACCGCACTGCATGCCTGTTCGAGTCCCGTCATGCTTTCGGCGGTACCGGATACCTGTATGCGGCAGCGGACGAGCCTTGTCGCCGTTCCGGGTGTCTGTGCAAGCGTTGTCTTGAGCAGCGTAATTTTAATCACTACGCCTTTTTCATCCACACTCGAGGGTGTCTGCACAACCTTCGTCCGGAACTTGTCCGTTGACTGTATATGCCGCTCCAGCTGGGCGGTAAATTTGTTAAAAACATCAAAAGATTTCATGTTCACACCTTCGGGGCTATTTCATTCATAATGTTTTGTAGCTCATCATCTGTCAGATACCAGAACTCACGTTTCGGTATGATGACTGATTTTTTCAGGTAATAAATAATATGTGCCTGTGCCCGCGAAGAACCTTTTTTCCGATAGCATAAAGTGTGCCCTGCGCGGTAAACGCTGTATCCGTCTGAACGCAATCCATTCAGAACTTCCTTTGGTCCTCCCCGGTATTTCTGAAGCGGATAAGAACTTCTGGAGCGGGCGGGTATGCAAAGCCAGTTTTTTTTAGCTTTGATTTCTCCACCGTTATTATGAATTCGCGCAGAAATATTCGTTGTTCCGACGACAGCGGTCTTTTCATCTATTACTTCGGAGGTGATGGAGTCCCGTAAGTGGACACCTTTTTCCCTGAGCGGTTGTCCTTCACCCCGGTATGTAATTGTTGCCGGTGACAAAGGAGCAAAACCTGATCCTTTGTTGATATGTGCCCGTATATCATCTGCCGCCATAACTCCGGCCAAAGTAATTGTCGACCGGTCTTTCAGCTGCGATGTAATACCGGCCAGAGCCAGTGTCACACTATCAGATGCCAAAACGGTCTCCGATATGCAGCGCATCCGTATACCGTGAATGCGGCCTGTTTACAGCTACCGCCGCCGTGGGTATGGCTGCGGCGCTTTTGTCTTCGGTGTCCGGATACGAGCCGTACCTGGCAAGAATAATATCCTTCGCCTTGAGTCGGTATTCCCGTCCTGCTTCCTCATGGCCGAGCCGCATATGCAGTTCGTATACCGTCATAAGCAGTACGATTTCGCGCTGTGTTTTATCATCGAGGTTATAGACAACCCCGAGCCGCCGGAATATTGCTCCGGTATAAATTTCAGCCTGACGGACTGCTTCAAGCGTATTGCCGTCCGAGCCGTCCGACAGCTGCTTATACAGATTCGGACTGAGCCGCGCGGAAACTTCTTCCGCTGTTACGGCGGTGCCGATCGGATTTATATCCGGTTCAGCCTCTGCGGACGTTACGGACGGAATATCATCTATGGGCAGTTCGTCAGGCATTTTTCCTTCCTTATGCGGTCTTAAATGTCGTGCGTGTCATACGTGCCATTGCCATTGCCGGCAGCGGTTTCGACTGTCCCACGAACTTAATGCCTGACGGATCGTCGCTGTCGACAGGTTTTACGAAGAACGGCAGCGGTGCAAGGTTTGCCTTGAGATCATCTACCGCTGCATAGAACAGAATTCCGGGATTTGCAAGGTCAACTGTCTGGATACAGTTCTCAGGTATAACCGGAATCTCATTTGAACCTTCCTTTGGCAGTACATAGGTATACGGCATGCTGATGCAGTGGTATTGGTTCAGGAACTTAAAACCGTCAGAAGTCGGTGTCATGATGACATTTGCAAGATTACCTGATGCAATCGCAATTTTAAGAATTGCAGAGTACACTTTCGTTCCGATAAGGAACGCGATATCAACACCTCCTCCTGTCTTTGCCTGTTTCTGATACATGCCGGCAAAAACATTCTGCAGAACGGCAATATCAGCTTTACTGATATCGACAGCATCATTAACGGCAAGGTCTCCGAGTTTGATTTCTACTTTGCCGTCGACATTTGTACCGTTGAAAACCGGATAGCTGATTTTCCCGGAAAGAGCCTGACGGACAAGCGTTTCCGTCGTATTGGAGACAACGTCAAGCAGCTGTTGTTCCTGGTCCTGAACGAACTGCTGGATTGATTCCTTGTCACCGAGCGCAATAAGATCGTTCACTTCCTTTGCCGAGCAGAAATTGGACGGGTTAACCGGTTGTACTTCAATAAGCTGGTTACCGCTGCCGTTTCCGCCGACTGCATATGACTGAGTACCGCGGATATTAAGCGGAATTGCTCCGGTCTGTGCAGATACTTCGCTTATCTTTACAAACGGACTTGTTTTCTGGCGCTGATGCGCCGGAGGAAACAGAAGGTCTTTGACCGGGGTTACGGTCTTGGGCATATTCGCGACCATATCAGTCTGTGCATTCGCCGTCATATACGGTGAAAGTTTTGCTGAAAGATTAAGTCCCATAATTAACTCCTTTATGCGGGTGCTGATTTTCCGGCACCCGGTATTTTATGCAACTGTTACTGTTGCTGCTGCTGATGTCTTTACCGCTGTCGACAGGCCGAGTGTGTTCGTGGCTGTGCAGTAGTAGTAAAGTGTGCCTGCTGCAGATGTATCGACGGTAAGCGTATTGTCTGTTTCGCCTTTAATTGCAGTACCGCCGGAAGCGGCTGCCGACGTGTTCCTGTACCACTGATATGAAATCGTGCCTCCGTCTGCGACCTTTACACCGAATGTAAGCTGGAGGCTTTCTCCTACTGCTGCCGACGCATCGGCAAGATCGAGTACAACAGAGGGTGCCTGTGCTGTTGCAGCGGCCTTTCCGATTGCGTAGATTCCGCATCCGCGCAACAGCTCAACAGCAGCTGCTGTAACGGCAGTCCTATCTGCAAAGTAAATCTTTTCTGCACGGACAGCACCGTGGATTACACAGACGGCAGATGTCTCTTCCGTTTCTTCGTCAATGTTTTCAGAAAGAACTGCAGTCGGTTTCTGATCCGTTGTGTATGATGCCGGCAGCGGAGTATATCCTCCTGCAGTTTTGTAGAGCATCATTCCGGCCCTCAACTTAGAAAGGCCGTCTGCAAGCGGTAAACCTACCGTAATCTGATGGTCACCATACAGGACCGAGTCCTGTGAAATATTCATTTTTCCAATAACGGCATCCATGATTTTCTCCTTACATATGTGCTATCATGCGGGCTGCATTTGTGGGTCTGTTTTCTGATACAACGGTGCCTGACAGGTCGGACAGATTCAACTCACCAGGTTCTACCGGCAACGGAATCTTGTCAAAAATCTCTGTCAGTACAGCCATCGGGGAGGTTGTTCGTTTGCTTTCTCCGTCCGACAACTCCAGTACTTTTCCGCCGTCAAAGCTGTCCGCAAGTGCGAGCAGTTTGTTCATTTCCGGTTCGGGAAGTTTTCCTGCGGCCGCTTTTTTCAGGGCTGACTTTTCCGTCTCCTTCTTTACATTGAAGCTGTCGGAAAGCTGTTTATCTTTCGCTGCGGCCTCTTCTTTAAGCCGTGCAATTTCTTTCTGCATAGCTTTAATTTCATCTGCATCCATCGATGGATCCTCCTGTTCAGGATTTTTATTCGGATTGGCCGGAGCCCCCGGTACGGGGGTTGTACCGGGAACGGCTGTCTTTCCGGTATTTAGTACCGGCTGGTCTGACAGGTACAGGCGTTTATCACTTGTACCTGGGAAAACACGGATATCTTTGTCTGCATCGGATGCGGCGACTTTCTTTTCGCCCGCATTTTCTTCCGAGCCTGACAATTTTTTGTCGAGAGTGTTTTCAAGGTCTTTTACGGCAGGAGGCTCATCGCCGAGGTAGGCAAGGTGATGCAGGTACATTTTCCCGTCAGACGCCCGCTGTTTGGCACCGATTGAGACATCGGGATAAAATCCTTCATCTACAGCCTGGGCAAGTGCATCCTGTTCGTCGACTGTACCGGAGAGTGTTTTTGTTGCAGGATCGTATGATACTGACGTTACCTGTGCGAGGCGGGGGCGGTCTTCCGACCAGTGACCGCCGAGTTTTATCGGTGCGGTTTTCTGGTCGGGAAACGTTTCTGCGATTTCCTTGAGGTCCTTTTCCGTGACAATTGTCGGATTATCGAGCGAGCCGAATATACCGACCTTTGCAAGTTCCCGTGTTCGTGTTTTCATACCGCCAGTATGGCAGTTGTTAAGAGACGGCTCTCAAACGTAGGCAAGCAGTTTAAAATGAAAAAGCCCCGCAGTACTGTGCTGCGGGGCTGATGAGTTGAATAATCTATTACTTTATATATTTATACGACTGAGGAGCAACAAAGGTTGGATCAAGTTCATAAGGATCAATGTAGCTTTCATACTTTGTAACTACACCGATTTTAATCGCAAAACTTTTTTCTCTTCCTGAAAAGTATGAATTAAAAAAACTTTTTGATATTCCTGAATAATCTTTTGTTTTTTTCCAGAGAGCTTGCGGAGTTCCAGATACAATCTCCTCAACTGTAAATTCCCCGACAATCTTTCCTACAGGCATAGTCGAATACAGAAGTACAGATTCAACAGGCTGTTTGAATACCTGTTTTCTGTACTCATATTTTTTTTCGCCGGACAGTATTTTGCTTGCAAACTCCGGCTTAACGGATAATAAGGCTTTCATTTACACCACCTGTTGAAAGTATAGCATTAAACTGCTCGTCTGTCATTTGACGAAATCCCCAGTAATCAGCGGGATTGAAGCCAAATCTTTCAATCAGCATACCGTTCGTAAGGCGTTTCAAGAAAGCCGCATTGTACAACATCTTGATAACGAAACATCCAGGCTTGTTAAACCAGTATCGCAATCCGGATTCATCAAAAACACTGTATTGATTTGCATATTCATAGAATTCATTGAAATTACCGAATGAAGTGCTGCTTCTGCATTCGATAACCGTACACACGGAGGTAACAACGGCTCTATAGAATGCTCTTCCCTGTTCATCTGACGAGCGGTAAATGACAATCAGATCTCCAGCTCTGACAGAGGCGAGTCCCCTCATGGCACACACATATACCTTTTGAATGCTGTTTGTGTGAGAAACATCTTCCAGCATAGAAATACTTTCATTATTCAAAATGGAATCAGGAAAAAGTTTTGTATGCCATTCAGGTTTTATAGCAAGCAGATATTTATTATGACCGTTTGTATCTATTCTGGGATAATCGTACATACAGTTTCCTGTATTTATTCCAAGATTTTTTAGCAGTACAATTTCAGTACCATTTGGAGTCACCTTTGTACCATATTGTTCAAATCCATAATTTCCAAACAGGGATAAAAGACCTTGCTGTTTATCGAATAGTGTGACATAGCAAAAAGCCGTATTGTTTGATACCGCATAATCGAGAGCTTTCTTGAGAAAACGTTCCCCGAGTTTTGTGTGGTGTGCATCAATTTTAAGTGTACAAATTTTTGTTGCATTATTACATTTAAGTACAGGTTGAAGGTCTTCAATAGGACCTTTTTCAATCTTTAAGCAGAGAAAAGCACACAAACTTCCGTCTGCGTTATAGTAGGTATATGCAGTTCTTTCTGGGTGTGCAGAAAACCATCGTTCAAATTCTGTATAATCCTGCTTCAATGAATCAAAGAATGGATCACTAAGATTGATCTGAGCAAAATTTTTAATCTGGAGAATCCCCTCCATATCGTCTTCTGATTGTTGTATAGCCATATAACTCTCCTCTGAATTGTTAAATAATTTTACACCTATTTTAATATTTTGTTAACAAAAAGTTTACGGACTCGTCTCGTTATATAGCAGAAAAAGCCCCACACGTACCGGCGGGACAGGTGTATAACATTTACGGATTTATTTCTTATCTCTGTTTACTTTTCTTATTCGATCATCAATTTCATTTTTTAAGTTAACAAGTGCAATGAAATTTCTAATGAAGTAATAAATACAAAAAAGGTTAAATACCCCAAACAGATTGTTTGTCGATAATGAGATAAAACGTATTTTTATAAATATGATATCTTTACAGGAACAGAGAAATATCATGGTCAAAACTGCAAAAAGAACAATAAAAATATTCTGTATATTTTTTAGTTGCTGCCTCTGTTTTTTTACGAAATCTTCATTAGTGACTTCTGTAAACGAAAAAGTCAGCACCTGACTTAATGCCACTGAAAACATAATTCCCAGTACTGTAAACATCGTATTAAAATATTCCTGAGAAAAGTGTACACCAAAAGATGATGTACAGATTGAGAATAGAACAATTATTAATATCCTAAGAAACCACTTCACCATTTTCGACTGCCTTCAGAATCTTACTCATTTCTGATTCAATTTCCTGCTCATTGAATAACCCATTTTTTAGTTTTTCGACAGGTCTGACAGCCTTTACTAAAAATTGGGTTCCCCGAATTCTCTTTCCATCTTTTCCTGTAATAACAACGTCCTCACTATCGACAATTTTCAGGGCCGTATCAAGAGCTTTTGCGTTTTCTCCTTTCATTTTTTTCTTGTTGAATTTTAATGTGAGGACAGCAGAAAGCAATTCTTCATCATTTAAATCTGAAACACTTTTTACGTCATTTAAAAACTTTTTGAACAAATTGCTTTTTAGATTCACAATTTCTGTCCGTGTATCAAGTTTGGCATTCATAAATGCTTCACCAAGTTGAATCGATTTTATATTTCTTAAGGGAATTTCTGCAGCTGTGTTTTTCTTCGGCACGAAACAACAATAATTGTCGTGTTCATCCCGTTTTTTAAACAACCAGTTTACATATGTTTCAAGAGGTCTAACCGTTGTGCGTGAATGGGTTACAGCCAATAACGTCTTGTGAATACAGAAAAACGATGAAGTTTTTATAGACCCTTCAGATTTGCCGGATGATTCTGAAATCATCTCGTTCAAGGAAACCGTCTTTTTATTTAACTGCTCCTTCATTACAATCGATTCTTCTCCTTCTGTTAACCGGGCAAAAGAACCAAAGAGATAGCCTCTCCCTGCTGTAAAACTCGCGATAAAGTCGCTGTCGCTATTATCCGGGTCGGATGACAGAGGCATAAGTCTCGCTCTAACACTTTCCGTCTCATTTAAAGCGTCAAATAGTGTTTTGTTCAAATTTATTTCTGTTATACCTGTTTCCTGAGGATGTATTTCGTATACTGTAATCGTAATATTTTGTGCATTGGTTTTATCCATGATTGTTCTCCGCATTAGAAGTTTATTTAATTATATCTCTAAGGCGTCGAAAAATCAAAAAAACTGCTTTATTTTTGTATATTTGCAAGAGTCCGGTCTTAACAGGTATTTTTCTTTGCCGTTTTAACACTTTTTTAACGGTTGTTTTCCCCGTTTCTCCGAAAACTGGGTAATTCCACCATCCGCGCGGTTTTGACGCGCAGAATGGCCTTTTTTTGAATTTCTGATTACCTTCTCACGATCCGGTTTTCGTGCAGCCATGCGAGCACCCGGCCGAATATATGAAACGTCCTGACGGCCTCATCCGAGCCGCCGTCAAGGGTCTTTATCAGCTCAGCTTTTGCAAGGTCCGGCGTCTGGACGCTGTATATCTGGATGCGGCGGCTGATCTGATCAAACTTTACGAGTTTACAATAAACGTTACCGTCAAGAGCGAAGACATAGAGATCGTCCTGCAGGTCCTGTGCGGTCTGTCCGTCGAACAGGATAACATCCCCGTCGTTTATCCCTGCTCCGACCATACTCGTACCCCGTACCCGGAATGCGTATATCTTTGCACCTTTCGGGGCCGGCACGATGGAAATCGGTTCGATGTATTCTTCTATATTGTCTGCATCACCCCATGACTGCCCGGGACCGCAGGATACAGTCTGCCTCAGTAGCGGGATTTTATCCTGTGTAGCAGACGGGGCGGTTTCGGCTGTATCTGTAAAAAACATTTCACCTGAACCTGTTAATAGCCAATTTGGGTCAATACCTTTCTCAATGAGCTTAACTTTTATATCATCAGGTAAATTTCTTTCCCCTTTTTCATATCTGGCATAAGTCTGGGGCATCAAGGACAGAAGATCGGCAAATTTCTTTTGTTCATTATAACCAAGATGTTCTCTAATGATTCTTAATCTATCTCCAATTTGTATATCTAAATCACTCATAACTAACCTTTTTGGTGATTATAATCACCAATATGTATTGACAATCACCAAAATGGTGATATACTTTGTATTAGTTACGAACCGTAACCAAAAAGTGACAACAATGTAAAAACTGGTTACGGTTCGTAACTCTTATATTATCGGTCCAAACAGGCCGGTTGGTGAGACGAAATAAGAAAACAACGGCGTAAATGCCGTGAGTTTTGAATACAGTTCTTTGACAGTGGTAAACGGTGCACAGCCCGGAAACGGATGCACTTTTCCTGACTGCCCGGTACTGCAAGCCGAGCGCAGCCAAAAGACAATATTACAGGACAGCCCCGAAACAGAGGGGCTACGGTACGAAGTAAGCCAAGAGGCATGAGCGGCGGTCTCTTATTCAGCTGCCAGTCATGATGAGGAGACGGCGCCGGGTAACCGGAGAGACGCAGGTTCAAATCCTGCCCGTACCTCAAATTATTTTTTAAAAAATGGCAAAAACGGAACAGCAGAAAGCTGTGCGGTGCACGATGTTTTTGCCTGGCTGCCGGTCCAACAGACCTGCAAAGGGAGATCTCCAAAAGAAGAGACAAGGTACTCCCCGAGCACAACTCTTCGGGGCTCGTCCGACCGCCGCTCGGACAATCTTTTCGATTACGGGGGTAAATATGAAAAGAGTGCAATTCCGGTTTGAGCCGGTTATGAAACAGATTGCTGCACGTGCAGAGCAGATGAATGTCTACTCTGATGAGGTTGACTGTGAGATGGATTTAGCTGCGGTACATGCAAGGCTACCTCTTGACCTGTATAAGCTCCTGAAGTTCAACGATTTCAATTTTCTGCATGACTGTACAGGAATCAGAGACAAACTCAACCGCAGAACAGGAAGCCTGACAGATAACTTCCTTCCGCGCTGTGCAAGGTAGGAAGTATGAAACAGTTTATAGCAATCCTGCTTAACTGGCAGTATGAATATAAATTACGGCTTATTATGGGAATATGTGGCCCGAGGAAAGCCGCTGTTCTACTTTGGTTATTACAGTTTGTTCAAATTCTTGAAACGTTATTTTTGCTTTTGGTTCCATCATATCGTGCATATCGTGCCCACATACGGTATGCAGTACGGTGCACAGCGCTTCCCGTTCATATACAGCACTCCATTCTGCAACTTTGGAAAACAGAGTCGCTGCAAGTGTTGTACCGGAAAATGGTGAACGGATATACAGTGCTCCGGAAAAATATCGTTCAAGATATTTAAAAAGAACTATAGCAGGGCCTTCTCCTTTTTCGATCCCCTGCCTGTAAAACCTATCCTTTTCTTTTTCAGTCAATTTTCCGTCCTCCTGTGATTTATATGGCTTGTGGTTATTCCAGTATATCACGGGCGGACGGATTTATCTTATTAAACTTACACAGGGGGTGTGTATGGAAAAAACAATTACCGTTCCTCCAGATGGAGCCGTTCTGGTGGATAGACAAACTGCAGATTATCTGTGGAGTTATCAGTATGACGCTCCAATAGGATTTTCCGGAAAATGAAAGCTGATACAGATTTTATAGTCCCGGAAAATAATGAAATACTTTGCACTCCTGTGCAAGCAGCATCTTTGTTCGTACAACCATTATCTGCAGAAATTAATTTTATAAAGATTGTTGCTGATATGCGGCGGCTGCAGAGGGAGTATTTCAGGACTCGCGATCCTGCCCGGTTACGGGATGCAAAAAGCGCGGAAAGCATCGTTGACAGGATGATTAAAGAATACGACGAGGTACAACAGAAAGCCGCCCAGCCTGATTTATCGGATTTTCAAGGAGAATAAATATGGAAATGACTGATACCGAAATACTGGAGCTTGCCCAGCGGCAGCGGGTTTTCTCCCTCATGGGGTTTATGCTCCGTACACTCAATCCTGATCTTGATCTGATTGCAAACGTCGGAGAGGACGGCAGGCATGCAGAACCGCAGGTACGGGGCGGGATTGATTCGGCAGGGATATTCCGGGGAGCGGATATGATTGCAATGACAACCGTAAAAAATGAGCCGACGTATGAAATGCTGTATGACATTGCATCTATTTATTACTGGACAGTTGAATGTGAAAAACTTGCCGGCTGATTTTACTATACAAGGAGGACGCCATGTTTTTGGGAGATTCACAGCCGCTGCCGGTCGACATTGACAGGAAACGGCGCGTCATGGTTGAACTGGCAAAACGAGGCATGACCATAACCGATATTGCTGCCCGTGCAGGTGTTTCAAGACCGTTTGCATCTGCGATTATCAGCGGACGCAAACGGTACCCGGGCTGCGAGCATAAGATTGCCGAACTGCTCAAGCTGCCGTGCGACTATCTGTTTCCTCCGCGGTCGCAGCTTGAGATTGACGAAATGCGGAGGGCGGAAGCGCGGCGGAAACTGCGGGGCGCTGCATGACGGGAACGGTAAAAACAATCGACTGCGCGGCCGCTCTGCGGATTACAAAAAAGTCGCTGCTGGAACGCGCGGAAAAGGAACACTGGCCGTGCGTCAGAAAAGGAAACGCGCTGCTCTGGGTGGAAAACAGGCTGCCGCTTGACGTGCGGTTTGCGCTCCAGTGCGGGGCACCGCAAACTCTGCCGGAGAAAGAACCAGTGGACATACGGCAGGATGTCTATACGAATGCGGACGACAAAAAACGGGAAACTGCCAACTGGCGTTCGTCGCTCATTTTTGAATATAAAAACTACGGCGGAAACGTCCAGAGTTTTATTGAGGCATACAACCACGGTGATGTAAATCCCCTGCTGCTGTCAAAGCTCGGGCAGCTTTCGGTACCTACGTTTTACCGCTGGTTGAAAGAGTTCAAAGCAGACGGCGCAAGCGGCGTAATCCCAAAATACGGAATTAACCGTGGAGGAGCCGGAGAATCGCTTTCCGACATTGAAAAGGATTTACTCCGCACGTTCTGGTTGAAAGATACACAGCCGAGCGTTTCACATGCGCTCATGCTCATGAAAGTAAACGTTCCCTATTCGGTATGCACCTATCAGACTGCATCGCGGTACCTTAAACAGATACCTCCGGTAATCGCCGACTACTACCGGAAGGGAAAATCACGGTTTGAAAATGCGCACCTGCCGTATATGGAACAGGATATTGAGCGGTACAAGTCGCTTGACTGTGTTGTGTCGGATCACCACTGCCTTGACTGCGTATGCATGTACCACGGCCAGCTTATGCGCCCGTGGATAACAACGATGCAGGACTACCGCAGCGGGAAAGTACTCGGCTGGTGTGTTTGCGCGAAGCCGTCCAGCCTGTCGATTATCGTTGCTTATTACATGACGGTGATACGGTACGGCATCCCGCTCGGGTTGCTGTTCGACAACGGCAAAGACTACCATTCAAAACTGCTGCAGGGACACAATGAGGCAATCAAAGTGCTGACGCCGGAAGGTATTACGGAAGAACAGGAAGTGTATTTCAACGGTGTCTTTACGAATATAGGCAGCACGGTGAATTTTACCCGGGTCTATAACGGTAAATCAAAGGGGCGTCAGGAGCGGTATTTCCGTGTCATCGGCGAGTACCTTGCAAAAGATTTCGGAACGTATGTCGGCAGTGATTCGCGTTCCCGTCCGGAAGAAGCGCAGCTCATGTGGCGGGGCATTAACGGCATGGAGCAGCGGCACGACATCCCTGACTGGCAGGAATTTGTTAAATCGGCCAACTGTATGGTCGAGTACATCAACGACAAAATGCCGTGTACGGGCAAGGGAATGAACGGGAAGACGCGCAGTGAAGTTTTCGATATGTACCTGCCGTCAGACGTACGCCATGCAACGAAGGAAATGCTGCAGGCCGCGCTTGTTACCGGGGATATCCGCAGGTGCGGACGGAACGGTGTAAAGATAGGCGGTACGAACTACTGGTCACCCGACCTTGCGATGTATTCAGGGCAGGATGTAATCGTCCGCACGTCGCTTGTCATAGACAACGAAGTTCAGATTTATGATCCGCACGGAAAGTTTGTATGTACGGCTTACGGTGACTACTTCAAGGAATCGGGAGATTTCAAAACCGATATTGCACGGCTCGAAGGGGCGCGGAAACGTTCGCTTGCGCTTATTGCAGAACAGGGAACGAACGAGGTGCAGCCTGCACCGGAATACCGGTCGATGGTTGCAGCGGCGGAGCATATGTACGGCGACGCCAGCCTGCCGGATGTGGACAAAGTGCTGGAACTGCCGGAAGCTGCCGGACAGGCGGGGCCTGTCTACGGACCTGCTCCGGCATCCGGACCGCAGTCGGCAGAACAGCATAAGAATAAAAGCAGTCTTATCGACCCGTTTGAAGTGACGGACGATAAAGCTTATTTGTAATTGATTCAGGGGGCTAGAATGAATCAGGACATTAAAAAAAGGCTCGACGAAGAGCTGGAAAAACTGGGCGTGTCGCAGAACCGCGCAGCTATGGACATGGGATATACCGGTGCGGTGCTCAGCTCGTACCGGTCGGGGAAGTATCTGGGCGACGTGGAAAAGCTGGAAGATGCAATCCTGTCGTGGATTGCCCGAAACGAAAAGGCGCTCTCCCGGAAACGGGTACCTGTTGTTGAAACGGATGCACTTAAAATCATGACGAACGCCATAGACACGGCCCATACGGACAGGGACATAGCGCTCATCGTCGGGGATGCAGGAGCCGGAAAGTCGAAAGCGGCACAGTATTACGAACAGCACAATCCGACGACGACAATTTACCTGAACATTGTTTCCGGTACCAACCGCAGGACGCTTATCAACGACATCGCCCGCCACCTGTCACTCGACACGGTACGAGTCCCGCAGCAGACGCTCATACACGAGATATCGGACACACTCGCAGGGCGCGACATGGTAGTCATACTCGACGAGGCGGATTATCTCAAAAATGATGCGCTCGAGTTTACCCGGCGCCTCGTATACGACCTGGGACAGAGCGGACTGGTGCTTATCGGATTACCGCGGCTCAAGGGGATTATCCAGAACCTCAAGAACGATCACCGGCAGCTTGAAAGCAGAATCGGTATTTATCTGCCGATGGAAGGTCTTACGCAGAAAGATGCTAAAAAAGTTGCCGCGGCGGTATGGCCGAATGTCGACGACGAAGTTATCAGCGCAATTTATAAAATTTCACAGACCGACATCCGCCAGTTTACGAAAATCATTGAGCGTGTACAAAACACGATGGCGGTTAATAAGCTGAAGGAACCGACACTTGAAGCGGTTGAAACGGCGGCCAAGCGCATTATCAGGAGGAACTTCCGGTGAGTACAGAGGTAACGATTGCAAAAGAGCAGCTGCCTGCAAAGGATGTTGTAACCCGTGTTAAAGCCCTGATTAAAAGCACTGATACGGCGGAAGAAAAAATAAACGGGCTGTTCGTTTCGATGACGCAGGCATACTACGACGCAGGCGAAATTATAAACAACTGGGCGCAAAGCTATCACGGCAGGCTCAACAAAGATGTTCTTGAACAGGCATTCAAGGTATCGAGCCGGAAAATAAACACGGCTGTTAAAGTGTACCGCACGTTCCAGAAGACTCCGGACATGATAGCAAACACAACACTTGCCGATGCACTGGCACTTTATAAAGTGAGGAAAGAAGCCGGAGAGCGGCAGCGGATTGAATATGCGGGGGACGAGAACGCACAGGAGTATGACTGGGACGCGCTGTTTGACCAGAAGCCGCTTGCGAAGGTGAAGCTGGAAAATTACCGGGTGCAGGCGCCGAACGATCATGAGCTGTATATCGTCAAGAAAGGGATTAACCAGCCGCTCAAGATTGTGGATGTGTATGCAGTATCAAAGAGCGATAACAACGCGCTGAATATTGCGCATGACGAAATGCTTAAAGATTTTCAGAAGGCGGCGGAAAAATTCTATTCAGTTTATGAGCGCGAGGAAAACGCGCAGGAGAATGCAGAATGAAAAAACAGTTGATTGATGCACTTACAAAACTGCTAGAGGACAACGGCTATGAACTTGCTGCAGTCAAAGAGGATAATCCGAGCACTATTCTGGACTCCGCAATCAGATATAACTACGACATACATATTGATGCCCGGAAGGCGAATAAGGAGGAAAAGAAGGATGCAGATAAGAACGACTGAAAATCTTCCTCCTTATGACGGTAGACCGCTGGAGAGGACACGGATAATCGATGATGATCTGCGGATTAAATTACTAACTGAGCACCATTGTAAAATAATTAATCCGGGGTTTATTTATGATACGGCTGCCCGGATGTGTGTGAAATACAGATATCAGCCGGAACTGTACTGCTTCTGGAAAAATGTATTTTACCGTGCAGAGTTTTTAAGTGAGGTGACCGCATGATACAGATATGGAAGAACGGATTAAAGCCGCCGTATATGGACAGTGCCGAGCCGCATGATTTGAATCCGGATAAGGCGCGTCATGCTGCACAAAGTCTGTCATATGGAGGTCTGCTTATAGCGGCTGCAGGATATTTTCTTGCGATGAACACCGTCGGGCAGACTCCTGAGCAGATTTGTGAAATGCTCGAGTCTTCTGTTGCTGACGAAAAAGCCGGAATACGCACACCACTGCGCATTCCGGCAGAATCAAATAACGATGACGGCGGAGACGCCGCCTAGAAAAATATATCACAAGGAGAATGATTATGGGAATAAGGTACAAACCTGATGCTGCCGGAAAGTTGGAATCTGTTGACGATGTGAACATGGCACTGCGTGACATAGGTCTTGCTGAGCGGGAAATTGAAACAATCAATACAGCTCTTACGAAGGAAACGGCAAAACTGAAAAGTGATGCAGAAAAAAATGCTGAACCGTTCAGAAAGCAGATTGCAGACCTTTCGACACGTATTCAGGCATACGCCGAATATAACAAGACTGACTTGTTTAAGGATAAGAAAACGATGGAACTTTCATTCGGTTCTTTCGGTTATCGGAAAAGTACGAAAATCAGCGTGAAAAAAACGACACTTGAGCTTATGAAAAAACTCAAGCTTACAAAGTTCATCCGTATAAAAGAAGAACCTGACAAGGACAAGATGGCAGATATGAGTGATGAATCTCTGAGCCAGATTGATGCCTGCAGAAAGGTCACAGATGATTTCTTCTGTGAAGCAAAAACAGAATCAGTTTCGCAAGATACTGCACAGATTGCTTAAAACAACGCGAGGCCGTTCTGGATGTCCGGCTTCACGCTGCAGGGGGAGGCATATGAAGACAGAAGATTTTAATAAAAATAAGGCGGCGACGACTGCGGGCAGAATCATAGGTACGGTAATCGGCTGGTTTATTATAATTTTTGCAGCCCTTGTTCTTTTGGGTACTGCTGCCGCAGTGATTAAGCTGGCAGTAAAAGTGTTCGGATGGATATTCTCATGGTAACCGACAGACGGGACAACCCGATGACATATCAGGGAGATGGTCGGCTGATTGCCTATATTTCCGGACCGATAACGCTTGACCCGGATTATAAAGAAAAGTTTGCCCGGGCAGAACGGTATCTATCCAAAAAAGGTTATATAGTCCTGAACCCGACTTTTCTGCCGGAGGGAATGCCGCATGACAGGTATCTGCCTATTAATGATGCAATGATTATTGTGTCCAACGTTGTATTTTTTATGCACGGATGGAGGAAAAGTCTTGGCTGCCTGCACGAATGGGAAACAGCACTCCGCCATGATAAGAACACCCAGCTACTGCCTAAGGAGGCATACAGATGAATCTTTTCTTATTGGGATTTTACTGCGGGCTGTCACAAAATGTTTAATTGCAAAAATCAGACGACAGTTCGCAAAGTATGTTTAATTTTCTCCACAGCTTTTATATGATGAAAAAGTTCAAGCCGGACTACACTTTTTCTGATTTTGCACAGGACTTGTCCGCTCTGAGTAAAGCTATGGGCGAAGTTAATAAGGACGCTCAGAAATGACAGCCGTACAGTCTCGGTGGGTAAAAATAATTCATGTTGCAAAATCAAAATGCAGACTGGACGACGATGCCTATCGTGCGCTGCTTTCATCAGCAGGAGTTTCTTCCGCAAAAGAAATAGCGACGTGGGAACAGTATCGTACTGTCATGACAGGATTTAAAAAACTGGGGTTCTCTGCACGTCCGCTGAAACAGAAGCAGGAACAGTCAGGCCGGAATCCGGACTGGATATCTGCAAAGCAGGAATACTACATCAAAGGACTGTGGGATTTGGCAAGCAGAAAACGGGATGAAAAAAGCCTCCGGGCGATATGTAAACGTATTACAGGCGGTGATGATATTTCGTTTTGTCATAAGGCGGATGCAACAAAATTAATTCTGGCGCTGCGTAAAATTGCGGAAGACGCCGGTTACAATCCTGATACTAAAGACAGGGGGTGATTGTATGAGTGTAGCATTGACAGTGGGTGAATTTGCAGCCGTTACAGGTGATGACCGGCAGCATATTTACTATCTGATCCGTATGTGTGTTATTGACGCATTCAAGGTTCGCACCAGCTGGCGGATCTCTGTCGATGCTGCGGAGGATTATTATGATAAGCGACAAATTCAAAGCGATAATCGAACAGGAATTTCCGTCACCGATAATGGATATGCCGGATGTAATGGCCTGTCTGCATATCAGCAACAGGGGTGCATACCGGCTTATGGTCGAAGACAGGGAAATTCCATCATGGAAAGACGAAGACGGAACATGGTGCACTCTCCGTTCGGACGTGATAGCGTACATAGACAAAAACGGAAATGCGTAAACGTGCAGCAGCTGATGCTGCCGTTTTAAAGACAGGCAGGTTATACGGATTAGAAAAAAATGTGTTAGAACGACAAACAGCAGGATACCGCCTTCGGCACTATCCTGACAATTTGCGAAGGAGGAGAAATGAGCGCTTATATATCGTGTACATGCGGAAGAAAAAGAGGGGATCATACAGCCCTCGAAGTTGTACAAAGAAATTGCAATTATTCCGCATTCAACGGATATCATAAAACACTATCAGATTATTCCGAGGTCAGATGTACTAGACTGGGGTGCCATGGAAGCTGGCGAACTAAAGCGGCTTATGTCGATAGTTTGCCAGATGCAAAGTTCTAACAACGAGTTCGAGCGGACTAAAGCCGCTCAACTCAATGTTAGACGGATTCTTTAGCAGTATATCCGCCAACGGCGACTATACTGACACGAACTAAACCGGAGGATTCTATGAAAAAGATTTTGATTGTGGCGCTTTTTGTTATATCGCTGGCGTCTTGTGCAAAAGAAGGTGTACCCGTTTCTGTTTCACAAGTAGGTAAAGATGATTTTGGTGTAACTTTCCTTTTTGAAAAGGATGGTGTTCAGGTTTACCGTTTTGAAGATGCCGGGGAATACCGCTATTTCACTATCGGGAATGGAAGTTTCCAGCCTCAAGTACAAAAACGCACGATTTCAAACGGTAAATCTACAACTACTACAACGTGGTTAGACGGGGCATCTAACACATATAAGGCCCAAAACGTCAAGTGTGATATAGGGAAAAATAACGAAGCAGCCATCCGGGAACGGAAAGCAGCTGAGTGAGACAAATGAAGTAAAATCCGGTAAAAAGGAAAAAAACAGCATGGAAAGTCTGCTGTTTTTTTATGTCCTATTTTGAAGAGTTTTTACACTACATTTGTATACTGCTTAAACAGGCAGAAACCTCCGGGCTGTAACCCGGAGACAGACGGCAGACACCGCCTACAGGATGTCCTGATTCCACCTGACCTTGCAAGGTACTAAAAGCATCGGCATCAATGGTCATAAGGTTTAGCCTGAAGGAGTATACAATATGAAAACACCAATTACTTATTATGGCGGTAAGCAGCAGCTTGCAAGTAAAATAATCAGTATTATACCTGAACACGAAATATACTGCGAACCATTCGTAGGCGGCGGAGCAGTCTTCTTTCAGAAACAGCCGTCAAAATCAGAAATAATCAATGACGTTAACGGTGAACTTATTAATTTTTATGAGGTAATACAAAAAGATTTTTCACTTCTTGCACAGGAAGTTTCTATCAGTCTGCACAGCAGAGAACTTCACCGACAGGCACGTGTGATAAATGAGAATCCTGAAATGTTTGACCGCATAAAAAGGGCTTGGGCTGTATGGGTAATTGCCAATTCTTCATTCGGTGCCGGATGGAAAGCCGGATGGGGATATGATGCAGCCGGGACAACGACAAAAAAAATAAGTAACAAACGAACTGCATTTACAGAGGAACTTGCAATTCGTCTTCAGAATGTTCAGATTGAGTGTTATGATGCCTTGAAAATCATACGCAGTAGAGATACCCGAAATACTTTTTTTTATTGTGATCCTCCATACCCTGATACTGACCAGGGACATTATGATGGTTATTCTGCGGATGATTTTCGGCAACTTCTTGAAGTACTCGAAAATATCGAAGGTAAATTTCTATTGAGTTCTTTCAGACATCCGGTACTAAAAGAATTCACCGTAAAAAAAGGTTGGTATCAAATTGAACTGCATATGGCAAAACCGATGACAGCTCATTCCGGTGTTACAAAAGAAAAAATAGAAGTTCTCACGGCGAATTATCCGATAGAATTGAAATAGCAAATAATAATCTTATGGCAGCAGACTCGTTCTGCTGCTTTTTTGTTTTTAAAACTTTGCCCTGAGTTGAGGTTTGTTACTGTTTATCAATTACTCTATGACAAGATTGTCGGAATAGATAGAAATTTTCACGGGAGGAAAAATGTTAAAGGTAGAGGTCTGGCGTAACCGCAGAAGTTATGATTTTAAGGTCTGTCCGGAAAAGCCTGACAGTTTTGAAAATAACTGGAAGAACAACAGTATTGACCTGCTGCAGCTTATAGATACAGATACCGGAAAAGCACTGTTCTCCTGCAGATGTCAGTCTGTCGCCAACTACTGCTTTGGGAAAGAACGTCCGGGAGATACGGTTTCTTATGGAGATACAATAGCGGAAGGTAAATTTACACTCCGCTGTTTTGTTCCGCCCCGGGCATTCCACGGAGAGATACATGCAATCACCAGTACAATTGATAAAGACGGCCAGACTATTGACAGGAATGCAATGCAGATTTCTGCTGACGGATACCAGAATGGCCGCTGGCTCATACATGACCGCTACTCGTCAAAAGTCGGACACGACACAAATTACGCATGGTCTGCGGGCTGTATCATCCTGTCATCGGCCGATCTTGCTTTGTTCAACGCCGCATTGCGGGATGGAGGAATTTCTTCCGGAGACGAACTGACAGGCGAAGTAGTCGAGGATTTTTACGGACAGGCTGCCTGAAAATAACCGGCAGATGACAGTTCTCCGGTCTATTGAAGTCTTAAATGGAGGTATCTTATGATACAGAATTTTATTTTTCCATCATTTGTAATCATATCGATAGTGATGGTTGTTGTCTTTTCTGAAAATGTCAAAAAGGCGGATAAAGAAAAACGTTTCAAACGTTTTTATGTCTGTCTGCCTTTTTCTTTTTCCCTGCTGTTTGCGGCGATGCTGCTGTTCGGAAAATGGTTTCCTGTGCAGCAGCTGCCGTTTTACTGGGCAGTAATTTTCGGCATTTCCGTATTCGGGTATTCGGCCATATATAAAAACTTCAAGGCATGGCTCGAATCGAGAGGAAATGTACGGTCTTATCCTCCTGTCGTAGACACACCGGAGGCGAAAGAGCTTCATACTGCTGTCGCAGAAGGTTCAACAGCGGCAGAACAGGCTGCCGGTATAAAGGCAGAAACAACTGCATCAGGGGACAGTGGAGCTTCCGCTGCCAGTGACGATGCTGCAACTCTTTAAAAATATAGGCAGCCGCATAAAATCGGCTGCCGGCTGGATTGTCTGCGGTCTTATGGTTGTAGTGTTCTTCTGGCGCAGTTTTACCGGTACTAAAAAGGTATCAGAAGACAGTTCAAAGGCCGGTAAAACTGCCGAAAAAAAAGCAGCGGATGAGGCTGGGAGGGTGAAGAATGAAATACAAAAAACTGATGCTTCTGCCCTTGCTGCTGGTTCTCCCGATGCTGCGGCTCACAGCGCAGCAATCGCAGATGAACAGCAACAGTTCAGAGAACGTGTTCGGAATCGATTTGAACAGAACGTACAGCGGAAATGAAGTTCTGAACCTGCTGACCATCATGGATGAAGAAGCGCAAACTTCTATTACCAATGCATACAACGAAGGATATAAAGCCGGACTGCTTGAATACAAACCGGAGACTATAAAACTGCAGAGCCTGAACGACTCCCTCAAAGCTGATGCGGAACAGATGCGCAGAGAATATGCATATACGGTACCGGTGTGGCAGGTTCCTCTCTGGACAGCAGGCGGGATTCTTTTCGGATATGGTCTCCGATTTGTGTCCGAGCTTATTAAATAGGAGCGAATATTATGGAAGGCGTTGCTGCGGCAAATGATGTATATAAGCTCATTGTGGCAATCGGGATTGGACCTACACTGCTGCTCTGCGCCGTGGTTGTTTTTTTCCTGTTCCGTGAACAAAAGAAAAATAACGAAGCCATGCAGAAGGTAATTGCTGACCTGAAAACTGCGTCGGATAAGGCAGATGCACAGCTGCTGGATCAGCTGACAAAATTGAACACGAAAATTGACTGCGTCAAGGACGAATCAGTTCAGAAAGAACAATACTTCAATGATTGGGGCGGCTGGCGGACAGAATTTAAAGACCTGCGCGATCTGCTGAATAAATACATTCTCGAGGAGAAAAATAAAAATGGCAATTAAAGCGAATACGCTGCGCGGGACTATTATCAGGCTGCTGAAAGAAGTTTATCCGGACGGACTCAACGAAACAGAAATTGTCGGCATTTATTATCAGTATTATAAGCCCGACGATATACGGGCATCATTACAGTATCTGACTGACAAAGGATATTTAATCAAACTTGAAAGTCCCCATCCGTATAAACCGCTTGAAAAAATCGTCGGATACAAACTTCTTCCGAAGGGCATCGACCTTATAGACGGTAATATTGATGCTGATCCCGGTATTACACTTTCTCCGGAGGCGTAACAATGGGACGCAAAGGAAAACCGGAATCCATTCCCGGAATGGTGGAATTTATTGTTAATAAATGGGACGGCGGAAAAAATACTATCGTATACGTCACCGATGAAGTGGCGAAAAAGATTGATGAAAAAGGCTGCCGGATATCCATAAGCCGTGAGGCAATCAGACGTGTTATAAAATCTCATGAGGAAGAAATAGAAGATACAAAACGCGCCGTCGAGGCCGCTAAAAAAATGGCAGAAGTCCTGAAGGATTATCCCGCGACGGAAGTTTCTGAATCAATGCTGATGCAGTTGTCACATCTTATTGCACAGGATATCAGGTCAGTTGATTCTCTGGAATTTGATGATCCTGCCGACATGGTGCAGTCTGCGGCTAAACTCGCGGAAGCTCAGCTTAAAATGTCGCAGTACCGGACGAAGGCAGTACAGGCACTGGATAAAGCAAAGGAGCAGCTGAAAAGTGAACTGCGTAAGGAAATACAGGCGGATCCGGAACTGCTTAACCGTCTGCTGCAGATTATAGACAAGGCAAAAGTGCAATGAGTGATTTACTCGCGGAAATTGTCGGTACAGATATATCGTCTCTGGCAAAAGCAGACCGGTTGAAAAAGGCAAAGAATGACTTCGGCTTTTTCTGCCGGACATATCTGTCGGATTATTTCTACGAAGACCCTGCTGAATATCAGCAGATTCTTTACAATGTTGCAAATACACAGTCATTATCAGAAAGTGATGCAGACAAATTAAAACCGTTTGTAAATGAGAAATATCATCCGCTGCTCAAACCGACTGAAAAACTTGCAGGTGCCATGTTCATTGAACCTCGTGAACATGGTAAGACAGTCCGATGGTCTTTTGCGTACGTTCTCTGGCGGGTACTTACCGGCAGATCAAAGTATGTTCTGCTTATCGGTGCTTCAGGAGATGCGGCGAGCGAGAATCTGCAGAACATAAAAACGGAAATTGAAGAAAACGAGGAACTGCTTGCAGATTACGGAGAATTGAAAGGAAAGGTGTGGACTAATACACGTCTGGAACTTTCAAACGGAACCTGCATACAGTCGAAGGGTGCCGGTGCTTCGATGCGCGGTACCCGTTTCCGCCAGTACCGCCCTGATTTGATTGTCCTTGATGATGTGCTCAAGGACGATGCGGTCGATTCATACACACTGCGGAATAAAATCTACCGGTGGCTTAAACGGGTTGTCTTAAACCTCGGAAAAAAGGCGTTTATCATCTGGGTAAACACCATATTTCACAATGATGATCCGATAAGCCGTCTGTGCCGGGAATGTGCAAACGGTGATCTGAAACGGTGGATTGCAGTCCGTCTGTCATGTATTAAACCTGACGGAACTCCGCTCTGGCCTGAATATTGGTCTATAGATGATCTCCTTGAAAAGAAGCAGACGATCGGAATTGCAGCGTTCTCGACGGAATACATGAATGAACCTTTGTCGGATGAAGAAAGAATTATTCATATAGAATGGATTGAGAGTTATAAATACCTTCTTAACGAACTTCCTCCGAGAACAGAACTTACTCATTTTTGTGGTGTAGACCCGGCGACCGGCAAGCATGATAGAACAGCAATCGTTCCAATTGCAGTAGATAAATCGACCGGAATTATTTATGTTCTTCCCCCATTTGCTAAAACCTGCTCGGAAACAATGACTATGCGGCAGCTTGTACTGTATTACCGTATGTATCACTTTAACCTGATCGGCTGGGAAGATGTTGTCTTCTCGGGAATCTACGGAAATTACGTCCAGAAAATGGCGGCGGAAGAGCATATTTACCTGCCTATTAAAAAACTGACCGTCGGCGGAATGTCAAAAGAAGCTCGTGTGCGTTCAATCTCAATGCTTATTGAAAACGGTATTATCCGGTTTCCTGAACACGGGGCGGAAAATATCATTCAGGAATTAACAGAGTTTCCTATGGGCGCTTTCGACGACTTATGTGATGCACTCGTTCATGCCGTCAATTCCATTGAAAAAGGAAACAACAGCGTCGCGGTTTCAAAAGCAGCGGCAAAACATATTCAAAGTACAGCAAAATCAATTATTAACAGAGTAAGAGGAATACGATGAAGAAGACTATACCGCCTGATACAAAAACGATGACGACGCAGGTTATAACCGATAATATGCTCGGCAGTTTTCTCAATTTTATGCCGAATCCTGATGATATTGTTTCCGGTACTGTTGAATCATATCAGACGTACCGGCAGATGATGACAGACCCGCGGATAAAATCGCTCATTAATAAGAAAAAGACATCTTCCCTTGTCTTTCCGGCAGGATTTACACAGGGCGATTGTCCTGACAATGTTTTTAATTTTATTAAAAACATACCTTTATTTGATAATTTGTACCGAAAAGAAAAACGCATGCTTTCGGCATTGAATTACGGTTTTTCTGTATCTGAAATTGTATGGGGACTGCCTGCCGAAAACAATGGTAAATGGATACCGGAGAATATCATTACCAGAAAACCGGAACGTTTTTATTTTGGATCAGACTGGAAATTGTATTATACCTCTTTAGGCACACGAAAGCTGCTTGACCAGCCATACAAGTTTCTGCAGATGCAGCATGATCCTGATGACGAGAATCCCTACGGTACATCGGAATTGCGTTCCGTTTATTGGCCGTGGATGTTCAAGAAAGCCGGATATGAATTCTGGTTGCAGGCAACAGAGAAATTTTCAGTTAAATCCATTATCGCCCTTTTTGAGATGGAAGGCGATGACGAGAAAATTCAAAGTCGCGCGAACAGTATTGCACAGATGCTTATGGGACTGGAATCAGGTTCTGCGGCTGCGGCCGGAAATGTTAAAGACCTGAAAGAAATCGGTATGGCCGGAAGTCTGGCTGATTTTAATACGCTTGTTGATGCGTGTGATGTGCAGATAAGTTACGGCCTGACAGGGCAGTCAATTGCAACAAGCAAGACTGACGGCGGTTCCCTTGCCCTGGGAGAAGTACAGGCAGATATGCTCTATGAGGATTGCAAAGGAATCGCGCTTGAGGTACAGTCTGCAGTCCAGAAACTGATTGACTGGACTGTTTATCTTAACTTCGGGGCGGGAATTGTCTCTCCACAATATCGGTTTAATATAAAAAATCTTGCCTCGTTTGAACAACTTATGAAAGCGCTGGAATTAGGTGTTCCTGTTTCAAAACAATGGATGTATGATAACTATGGGATCGAAAAACCACAAGATGAAGCTGATACATTTGTTGCAAACAGCGGAAATGCAGAAAACGGACTGTCTTTAAGTGATCCGTATAACAATAAAAAAAAAGTCCCAAGCAGAAAAATGATAAAATTTTCTATCTGAGTGATGTCGAGTTTACGGAAGAAAAACGTAAGCTCGATGAACTCGATAGTCTTACTGATGCTGCTCAAAAAGGTTCTTTTTCATTCATTTCACAAGATATAAAAGACTATTTAAAATGGCTTTCACCGGACGGGTCGATACCTTCAAAAGCAAGGATTACTGCACCGTATGATATCCCCCAAAATAAAAAATTATTAAAGAACTGTGAACAGCTTATTTCGGGAGCTTTGCTGCTCGGAATGGAACATGCATCTACAAAAATTAATGCAGCAGATAATACTACAGACATTCCAAAGATTGCGTTTTCCGATGCAGTAAAATTTCTGAAAGGACAAGTTCCGATTACTAAATCAGAATGGGACAAACTGGAGCCGAAAGTACGATTCCGTGCATTCACCGTTTCCCGTTTGTCTGAATGTTCCTATATAGAAGCTGTAAAAGGTTTGCTTATTGATTCGATTGAAAATGGTACGGGATTTGCAGAAACATGGAAAAATGCAAAGGCCTGGGCAGATGCTGATCAAGCGGAAAATTTTCTTCCGGGCTACTGGGAGAACGTATACCGGACAAACATGGAGACTGCATATTCTGCCGGTAAACTCATGCAGTATGACAAGACAAATCCTGTCGCGTATCAGCTTTTTGTTATTGAGGACAGCAGGACTAGTACTATATGCAGACATTTGCTTACAGAATCAGGACACGGGATGATTCTTCCTGTGGATCATCCGTTCTGGAAAACATACGGATTTCCTCCCTATCATTATCAGTGCCGCACGTCATTCCGTGCAATACACGCATCGCAGATTGGCAAAGACGGGATAAACACGGACAATCCTAGTATGAAGTCACTTGCAAAGTTCAAACCGCTCGACGGGTTCGGGGGCAATCCTCTTGATAACGGAAACTGGTGGATGATGCTTCCATCGCAGGCAATGCAAGCTATGAAATTTGGTATTCTCGGAGAGTTCAACCGAGAAGAAAACATATTCGCGGATTATGATTCATTGTGGAAAGGATATACCCGGACGGAAGGGAAAAACGGAGGATGGTTCGATTTGTGTGATAATCCGCCGAATGATTGGAATACAGACAACAAACCTGTAGTCGAAAAGCTTAGTAATTCCGGGTACAAAATCAAAGTAATTCCGGCAATTGAAAACGTACAAACGCATTATAAAATATCATGGTCTAATCCTGATATTATACTCAATGGTACTTTATCCGATATTAAGACACCGGAAAAAATGACATCAAATGCCATAAAAGGCAGGATAAAAAGTGCTTATGAACAAGGGCTGTCTCATGTTGTTTTGAATATCCCTGATGCGATGCCTAACGATGAACTTGTGCGAAGTTTTTTACGCTGGAAAGGAGAAAAGCATAACCGGAAAATGTCTGTTTTACTGTTGTACAAGGGCAATATTTCAACAGAAATAATATAAAAAAAGAGCGCCTGATAGCGCTCTTCGGGAAGCGGGGGCTTCACACGCAACATGACGTGGTAGCCTCCACTTCTTATAATATTACACTAAAATACTGATTTTGCAAGAGGTAAATAAAGGTTTTCACAGGTAAACAAAACGGGTAACGATAAAGCATAAAATCGGCTTCTTTTTGGTATTAAAATGGGGTTTTTACGGGGTTTTAGCAGGAAATATTTATCATGAGCCTTTTCTTCGGTATAGCATGTAATTCTTTATAACATGGTAAGTTAGCAACAATAATCAAAACAACAAAGAATTATCATATCATGCTATAAATTACACATAGCGTTCTCCTTTCCCTTTTGCCGGGTATTTTTTAACTGTAATTGTGAATTTCACTGCCGTATAGTCTTTTATTTTATTTTTAGTGTCTTATTTTCCCGAATTGCAAAATGTCCTTAATAATTTAAAACGAAAAGGCAGGTATACGATTTTCCGTATACCTGCCGAAACAGAGAATTTTTTTACATTAGGGCACCTCTAAAAACTCACTTTCAGTGACTTTTCAGAGGTGCCGTCGAGTTTTAAGTCGTTGTAATATCACGACTTAAAACATCGCACTTTCAGAGTTACCTCTAAAAACTGAAGTTTTTAGAGGTTCCCATTAACAAAATTACTGTTCCGTGCTTACTGGTACACCCGCACGTAATCCACGTACATATGCCACGGAACACCGGTAAAGCTCGAACTGCTGTAAACGTTCGGGAACTGGCCGCCCATAGCAAAGTTGAATATGATGTAGAACGGATAATTGAAGGTGTCCGTTCCTGAAGAAGAACTGCCGATATCCATTGCCATTACTTTCGTGTCGTCTACGTAGAACTCAATCAGAGAGCTTGTCCATTCGATCGCGTACGTGTGCCATTCCGTCACGTCCATCGAAGAAATATCGTTCCAGTTATTGTTGTTCGTCGTCTGTCCCCAGCTTGCGTGGCTGGACGCCGTACCAGTGCTCTTGCCGCTGCTGTTCCAGTGGCACGTCTGATACGTGAACGTGTCGCTGTTCGCGTGCTCCATAATGTCTATTTCACCCTGATACGGCCAGCTGCTTGAACTTGTGCCGAGCATCCAGAACGCGGGCCACGAGCCGGTTCCCTGGCTGCACTTGATGCGTGCGACGATCTTTCCGTACTGGAACGTCTTAAGACCGGAGCTCTTTATGCGCGAAGAATTCAGGCTGCTGTCCGCAGTGATGTCGAGTACGCCGCCGTGAACGGCCGCGTTGCTCGTCGTGTATGTTTCAAGCTCGCTGTTTCCCCAGCCGCCCGCACCCGTATCGTACGTCCAGTTTGCAGTTTTAAGCGCAGTTCCTTCGAACTCGTCGCTCCAGACGATTGTATCCCACGTCGTATCCGATGCAACATAACTTAAATCGCTCCCCGTTACGCTCGTACCGTCGGTCGCACCGTCAGTTACCGTATCGTTTTCGCTGTCGTCGCCGGAATCGGAACCCGAATCATCGCCGGAGTCGGTTGTTCCGTACGTAAACGACGCCCAGTCGGAACACGTTGCGTCGCTGAGCGTTCCCTGCGGAACGGCCGTTTCTGAGCTTGTGTAAAGAAGTATGAATATTTTTACACCGCTCGCATACGACGAGTCGGTTGCCGTATATGTCCATGTTCCGCTGCTTTCCGTCATTGCCGCACTGGCGAACGCAAGACCAGTACCGTCTCCCACGGAGCCGTATGCAGCACATGAAGTTATAGCTGCCGACGGTGTGTACGATACGGTGAACGACGTGCCGCTCATGTCGGAAATGATAATGCTGCCGTTGGTACCGGACAGCGTCACCGTCCCGTCGGAGGAAGCGGCATTTACCGTAATGGTTTTCGTTGCAGACTTTCCGCCGGCAGTTGCCGTTATGACCGCTGTGCCGGCCGCAACGCCCGTAACGGTTCCCGTGGACGAGTTGACTGTCGCGCGGCTTGTATTGCCGCTTGACCACGACACTGTTTTGTTCGTCGCGTTGCCCGGACTTACCGTCGCGCTCAGAGTAATCGTACTGCCGGCAGTTACCGAACTGCTGCCGCTTATCGAGACGCTTGTAACTGCGACGGTCGAACTACCCGAATCGGTGCTGTTATCATCCATCGATGTCGTACAGCCTGTAAACACAGCCGCGGATATAAATGCAGCAAACAGCAGAGACAGTACGGGAATTACTTTTATCTTCATTTTTTTTAAACGGCAGCCGCATGTAATATCGTAGCACCGCGCGCAGGCGTGCATTGTGTAAACCGCCGCTCCTCCTTATGCGTATATTTTCCGATATGCTGCACAAAACAGAAAGGAATTTATTTTCTGAAAGGGGTGTTTTTTTCGGGTAGATATATAAAATCTCGTGTATAAAATTATTATGCGGAACATGCTGACGTCATGACAGCGGTAAAAAAATGGCTGTCCAAAAAGCATACCAGCCTGCTGCTTGTTGCTTTTTGGACAGCTGTTTCTCAGGGATATACTGAAGCCATCAAAATTTTATCAGCGTATCCTTAGAATCCGATTCCTATGACAAGACCGCGCGGTGTGTACGTTTCGATGATTGAGCTCTGCTCGGCAACATCGTCGTAACAGAAACCGTACGCATATCCGTCGATGCTGTGATCGTGCCAGAACTTCGCATAGTAATTAGCCGGAGCAGAACCGTAATAGGAAGAAGGAGTCGACCACGAGGACGGAGAGGCGGCAACGTGACGGTTGAGCGCCGCGCACATCTGCGCCTGAAGTGCAAGCTCTACCGTGTTGCCGGAAGCAAGTACACCGGAACCTTCGAAAAGCGCAGTGTTGTCGGGTTTGCCGGTAATGTAGTAATCAGTTCCCGTTACCGCAGTTCCGTAGCCGTCCGTGCAGGTAAAAATCAGCTCGTCGCCTGACGCGTGAATGTCGAACACGCCGAGCGGATGACTTACGGAAACCGTGTTCGCCGCGTAATAATTCCACACTTCGTCGACGTAGTCGGACATGTACGTACCGTACGTGCTTCCCGTACGAAACTCACCTTTGCACGGTGCGATGATACGGTACGGACTCTGAACGAGCGTCCGGAACGCAGCGGGTACTTCGGATTCATACTCGCTGAATATTGCGTCGCGCGATTCGGTAATGCCGACGGTACGATAATAACCGCTGTCGTTGTACATGGCCATCGTCACCGGGAATCCGAACTGGTCGACCTGTGTCGTATTTCCCCAGAATCCGCCGCCTGTCACCGTAAACTCAATCCAGTCGAAGATTATAGATGCATTTGCGTCAGACGAATTGTTAAGATCCGGCTGAACGACGCCTATATCGCCCGCTCCGTCGACAATGCCCGACATGACGACAGGCGTGTCCATGGAGATATAGAGTCGGCCCGACGTAAGCGTCGTCGGAATCTGCATACCGGAAGAAAGGTCGCTGAGTTTATACGACCACGACGTGCTCGAAGAACCTGAAGTAATTTCAACAAGCGTACCGTCGGGCTTCAAATAGCAGAAATTTCCCGACGAATTACGCCCAACGCAGCAGATGTAGATGCTGCTGTCGGCATACGAGCCGTCCGTGTTGTTTGCAAACTGGAACGTCATCTCGTAGCCGGAATTAAGCGTAACAAGCGTTGCATCCGAACCGTCCGACGAATCGTCATCGGACGAGCCGCTGCCGGACGAAGACGAACCGTACGTAACCTGCGCCCAGCTCGTCGTATCGGAAAGCGTTCCCTGCGGCACGCACTTCTCTGTTCCGCCGTCGTTTACCAGAACGCATACGTAAATTGCCGCGCCCGACGTAAACGTCGAGTTTGTCAGCGTGTACGAATACGTTCCCGATGAATACGTCATATCCTGATTCGCAAGCACGAGTCCCGTTCCGTTGCCTTCGGACACATACAGCCGCGCATAGTTCTTCTCTGAACCCGGTGAATACGACACGGTGAGAGCGTTGTCGGTCATACCGCTTACCGTAACGGAGCCGTTCGTCCCGCTTACGACGGAACGCGCGGTACTTTTTGAAGTGCTCCCCGAACGATCAAGTTCCATGGAACACGAAATGACGGACAAAGCGCAGAGCAGCGAAAGAGCCGCCGCTGGTAAATGTTTCATACAAAATCTCCCTTATTATATTATTTTAGCCATCTTGATGCCGACTACTTTTTCCTTAATATGCGGCATACGCATATTTTTTTCACAGCGTATGCCGCACGTACCGCTCTTACTGGTATACGCGCACGTAATCCACATACATGTGCCACGGCAGATTCGTAAAACTGCTGCTGCTGTAAACGTTCGGGAACTGTCCGCCCATAGCAAAGTTGAATATGATGTAGAACGGATAGTTGAACGTGTCTGTCCCGTTCGATGAGTCGCCTATGTCCATTGCCATTACTTTCGTATCGTCCACATAGAATTCTATAATTGAACTTGTCCACTCGATTGCGTACGTGTGCCATTCCGTCACGTCCAGTGAAGAAATGTCGTTCCAGTAATTATCGTTCGTCGTCTGTCCCCAGCTTGCGTGGCTGTACGACGTGCTCGTACTCTTGCCGCTGCTGTTCCAGTGACACGTCTGATACGTGAACGTGTCGCTGTTCGCGTGTTCAAAAATATCTATCTCACCCTGATACGGCCAGCTGTCGGAGCTTGTACCGAGCATCCAGAACGCGGGCCACGAGCCTGTTCCCTGGCTGCTCTTAATCCGTGCGACAATCTTTCCGTATTTGAACGTCTTGAGACCGGAACTTTTTATGCGCGAAGAATTCAGACTGCTGTCCGCTGTAATGTCGAGCACACCGCCGTGAACGGCCGCGTTGCTCGTCGTATACGTTTCAAGCTCGCTGTTTCCCCAGCCGTTACTGCCCGTACCCGTGTCATACGTCCAGTTGGCCGTCTTGAGAGACGTTCCCTCGAACTCGTCGCTCCAGACGATCGTATCCCACGTCGTATCCGATGCAACATAGCTGGTGGCGCTCCCCGTTACGCTCGTACCGTCGGTCGCACCGTCAGTTACTGTGTCGTCCGAAGACGAACTGTCCGAACTGTCCGAACCGTACGTAATCTGCGCCCAGCTCGTGGTAGAGGAAAGCGTTCCCTGCGGCACACATGTCTCCGTTCCGCCGTCGTTCACCAGAACGCACACGTAAATAGCCGCTCCCGATGTAAAAGTCGAGTTGGTCAATGTGTACGAATACGTTCCTGAAGAATACGTCATATCCTGACTCGCAAGCACGAGTCCTGTTCCGTTCCCTTCGGATACGTATAAACGTGCGTAGTTCTTCTCGGAACCCGGTGAATACGACACGGTGAGAGCGTTGCCTGTCATGCCGCTTACCGTAATGGAGCCGTTCGTCCCGCTTACGACGGAACGCGCGGTACTTTTTGAAGTGCTCCCCGAACGGTCAAGTTCCATAGAACACGACGTAACGGACAAAATGCAGAGCAGCGAAAGCGCCGCAACTGTAAAATGCTTCATAGAGAATCCTCCTTATCTTTCTTCTTTCATTTTCACCCCCCTTTTCCAAAAGAAAAAGAACACTTTTTTTCAGTAAGGTGTGTTTTTTTCGGTAAGTTTCAAAAAAACGGCTGCCTGATTTTTTAGTTCAGGCAGCCAAAAACGCCGGTAAGGAGAAGCGCTTTTTTGAATCAAAAACACAACCGGAAACCTCTGATTAAATCACCGGAGTCTAATCAGTTCGTTTCCTAAAATCCTATTCCTATGACAAGTCCGCGCGGCGAGTGCGTTTCGATGATTGAACTCTGATCGGCAACGTCGTCGTAGCAGAACCCGTACGCATATCCGTCGACGCTGTGGTTATGCCAGAACTTCGCATAATAATTGGCCGGAGCAGAACCGTAATAGGAAGAAGGAGTCGCCCATGCGGACGGATTCGTCGCAACGTGGCGGTTAAGCGCCGCGCACATCTGCGCCTGAAGGGCAAGCTCGACCGTATTGCCGGATGCGAGAACACCGGAGCCTTCGAAGAGCGCGTTGTTGTCGGGTTTGCCGGTAATGTAATAATTCTGTCCCGTTACAGCAGTTCCGTAACCGTTCGTGCATGTGAAAATCAGCTGATCGCCGGACGCGTGAATGTTGAACACGCCGAGCGGATGGCTTACGGAAACAGTATTCGACGCGTAATAATTCCACACTTCGTTCACGTAGCTCGACATGTACGAACCGTACGTTTTTCCCGTGCGGAACTCACCTTTGCACGGCGCAACGATGCGGTACGGGCTCTGAACGAGCGTCCGGAATGCGGCAGGCACCTCGGATTTAAACTCGCTGAATATCGCGTCGCGCGATTCGGTAATACCGACGGTTCGGTAATAACCGCTGTCGTTGTACATAGCCATCGTTACAGGGAATCCGAACTGATCGACCTGCGTCGTGTTTCCCCAGAATCCGCCTTCTTTCACCGTGAATTCAATCCAGTCGAAGATTGTCGCCGCGTTTGCGTCTGAAGAATTATTAAGGTCCGGCTGGACTACGCCGATGTTTCCGGCACCGTCGACAATGCCCGACATGACGACGGGTTTATCCATGGAAATGTAAAGTCTCCCCGACGTAAGCGTCGTCGGAACCTGCATGCCGGAGGAAAGGTCGCTGAGCTTATACGACCACGACGTGCTCGAAGAACCTGAAGTAATAGGAGCAAGCGTACCGTTCGGCTGCAGATAGCAGAAATTGCCGGCTGAGTTGCGTCCGATGCAGCAGATGTAAATGCTGCTGTTGGCGTATTTGCTGTTCGTGTTGTTTGCAAACTGGAACGTCATTTCGTAGCCGGAATTAAGCGTAACGAGAGAAACACCCGTATTTCCCGATGAACCGCTGCCGGTAGAAGAAGAAGTAAGGTACGTAAGCGCCCAGCGCTGGGCGCTCGACTCGTTCCAGCCCCACTGCTGAACGTTGGCGCCGTCAGCCGTCGAAGAAGAAGAGACGTCCATCACCTTGCTGCTGTATTTGTTCGTAATTTTATAATATCCGTCGGAAAGCTTTTCTATAGCCCATTTCTGATTATCCTGACTGCCGTACGCCCACTGCTGGATGTTCCCGCCTGCGGAGGTGGACCAGTCGGCGACATCGAGTCCGAGTCCGCTGTATTTATTAATAATCGAATAATATCCGTCTCCCGTCGACGTGATAATCCATTTCTGATTGTCCTGATCGCCGCCCCACGTCCACTGCTGGACATTCGCACCGTTGGATTTCGACCAGCCGTCTACGTCGAGTGCTTTGCCGCTGCATTTCGCAACAACCTCATATGTTCCGCCCGATACGATGCCGTTCGAGTCAGACGAAGAACCGGACGACGTATCGGAACCGTACGTAATCTGCGCCCAGCTCGTCGTAGTCGAAAGAGACCCCTGAGGTACACATTTCTCAGTTCCGCCGTCGTTCACCAGTACACAAACGTATATTTTTGCACCGGACGTGAACGTCGCATGATTGAGCGTATACGAATACGTTCCCGACGAATACGCCATATCCTGATTCGCAAGCACGAGTCCCGCGCCGTTTCCCTCGGACACGTACAGGCGCGCATAATTCTTTTGCGAACCCGGAGCGTATGATACCGTAAGATTGCAGTTCGTCATGCCGTTTACAGTAATAGACCCGTTTGTTCCGCTCACGGCTGTTCGTGCGGAGCTTCCGGAAGACGAAGCGTCTGCCGTATCAAGCCCCATAGAACAGGAGAAAAAGGTACATGCACAGAGCAGTGCCATCGCCGCAGCTGTCAAATGTTTCATACATAGCCTCCAATTTACTTTCTTTACTATCTTCAGGCAGGTTTAAAAAAAACGAAAGGATGTTTTTTTTCAGAAAAGTGTTTTTCCTTCAGAAATATAAAAAAGCGCAGGCCCGCCGTTTCCGGCAGACCTGCGTCAGGAGGATATGATGAACACAACTTTTTATTATTTACTGATAAACACGAACGTAATCTATTTCATAAATCGCAGAAGAAAGAGAACTGTCTATTTCTCCCCCTAGATCTCCACCCATTGCAAGATTAAGGATGACATAGAAAGACTGATCATACGGCCAGTTCACCGAGCCGCTGCCGTCGTTGTAATATGTTTCCTGCGCAACATCGTCATAATACGCAGTTATCTTGTCCGAGGTCCATTTTATTGCATATGTATGCCATGAAGAATCAAGTGTTTTCCCGCCGATACTTTTTCCGTTGCTGCCGTAATGACCGGATGCATGAAGCGTACTGAACGCAAAATACTTTCCTTTTGTCGTCGGCGCATTTTCCATGATATCCATTTCACCGCTTGCCGGCCAGCCGCCGTATACGCTGTTCTGTGGCATCATCCAGAATGCGGGCCATGTTCCATTCGAACCGGGAAGCTTTATACGTGCTTCTATGATGCCATACTTCCAGGAATGGTGTCCCGAAGTATTTATACGGGTACTTGTCCAGTTGCCGTTTGAATCTTTAACAGCCTTTATCTTGATGGTTCCTCCGGACACGTATGCATTCGCTGAATTCTGCACATATGCCTGCTTTTCATTATTATATTTTCCTCTGGGAAGGATTTCATATGTCCAGTTCGATGGTGATGGTACTGAACCGCTGTCGAATTCGTCGGACCATGCAAGTGTCATACCGTCCTTCGTCAGCTTTTCTTCTTCTTCCGGAACAAATATGCACGATGTTGTCATGGCAGCTGCTGCACAGAGCAGCAGCACCGGTAAAATGCCTTTGTGCTGCCGCTTCATATTATAGTCCTATATTAAAGTATGTGGTGATTTCCATATAGGAAGCACCGTTGATTTCAACTCCGGCGGGAAGTGCACCGTACGGGTCCGAACTGTTCTCGCCGTATACGCGGCCCGCGACTTTAAGCCCGATGCGGTTCTTTGTGTCATAGAACGACGGATTCGGTTTGAACGCATACGCGATGTCGAACGAATACTGAACGGGGAACGTCTGGTTGAAATTCCTCCACCATGATTCCGGGCCCCAGCAGTTCGCCCAGTACGACATGCCGCCGATCCAGTGGCCGTAGCGGGCGGAAAGTCCCGCCTTCCAGAAGCTCACGATTTCCTCCGTAGCCGTATATTCTCCCGTAGTTGCTCCGAGCTGACCGCCCTCGAACGTACCGATGAGGCGCAGTCCGGGAACGGGGTTCGAAACGACACGGGTTCCGGCCTGCCACAGATTGTGCTGTTCGGGCAGACCGCTTGACGGCGCATACCAGACATAGCCGCCCTGAGTCGTTCCGTCGGAATTTGGTTTCGTCGTCCAGGCCGAACTCTTGTACGGAATAACATCGGTCTTTCCCGCGTAGAGCGTGTACAGTGCGGTCAGAGAAGCCGCAAATTTCGCGCCCTCGATGTCGCTGCTGTTCCATTCATGGAACCACGTGGCACCCTCAGGATCATATGTGAGTACCGCTTCAGCTTCCAGCGCCTGCCTGTTGCCGAGCCCGACGATGAACGGAGAGCCGCTTAACAAAGACCGTCCCATCGCTTTCTGAAGCGGAACGCGGGCGCGGAACACCGGCTTGAATACAAAGTCGCCGTATCCGGCGTCGACACCGGCCTGCATTTCGAAGCGGTTGCCCGCCCCGGAATCAGCCGTATAGAAACTGCCGCGTACTGTCGCCGCATTCGTGTCCGCAACGAGACCGCGGTAAATTGCGTTCGCATAAATATACATGTGCTGGAACATATTCGTTCCGACCTGCGCATATCCGCCGAGTGTATCCGCCCAGGTAATCGTGGTCGATTTTCCGGAACTGTTGAGATATTTTGCCCCGACCTTTTCCGAACCGGCGTTGAGTAAACCGAGTTTTACTGTTACCCACGGATCAAGAACGGCCTCACCGTAAAGAGATGCTTTGCGCCCGGGACCGAATCCGCTGTACGGATCAAGGTTTACGTTCGTCTTCGGGCCGAACTCTTCCGCATACATCGCACCGACAGCAAAAGCAGGCATATACACCGACGAAGACGGGAACATGTGATAATAGTTTGCCATGACCTGCGGTTTTGCCGCACCCCATATTTCCGGTCCGCCTATAATTGTTAATCCCGAAAGCAGGTCTTTTCCGTCGAATTCGAGCGCGATCGGAGCCTTTGAACCGTACGTGTCGTATCCGATGATGTCGTACGCTTCCTTCGCAATGTTGAACACGTCGCCGCTCGTTTCGAAGTTGCCGTGTCCGACGTGATAATATCCCTTGAGTCCGAAATACGCCGGCTCGTAGTCGAACGACGCGGAATACACGTCCACGTACTGGAGGTCGCTGTCCGGTTTCGTCGCCTGTTCGAACGGAGATTTTTTGTAATAGCACGACCATTCGTCTCCGAGGTTCGTGTACGGCGCGTCTGTCCACGCTTTGAGTACGGTGGATGCGGTAAAATTTTCAAACGGCTGTACCGTAATACCGAGCGACGTTTCCGCACTCGTCGTCATCTGATCCGCGTCGCCGTCCGAGTTCGTGTATCTGAACGAGTCTTTCCAGTCGCTTCCTTTTAAATCGTTCACATAACACGGCGTCACAGTCTGAACAGTCGTATCGAGCGTATCGATTTTCACCATGCTGCGCGCGTTGAGTGTCTCTTTTACCGACTGTTCGTTGCCGATTCCGAGATACAGCGGAGCGGGAAGGGTACTGAATGTGCGCTGAACGTCGGTGTTCGTGGAATCGTACAAAGAGAGCTTCCATACATCCGACAGCATATAATATGCGGCACGCGGTATGCGTTTGTTGATTCCCCTGTCGGTCAGTTCGCTCTGTGCACAGATGCCGAACCATTCCTCGTCCATATTGTTAAGACCGTCCCGGTAGTCGAGTTCGTACCCCGCGTTCGACCAGGTTCCTTCGGTATTATGGATTGAAAGATCTTTGTTCTGATAATGTTTCCACCACTCGTCGACCCATTCGAACACGAACCCGCCGATGACGTTCTGTGAACGTCCTTTGCCGTACGCCTGTTCATATATTTCCTGCCACTGGCTCCGGAGGTATGTCATCTGCGCGTTCTGATCTTCCTGCCGCTTGATTTCATTAAACGCGTCGGCTCCCGATTCAGTAAACATAACAGGTTTATCAAGAACATCCGCCACGTTTTCAAAGAACGAATCGTAAAATTTATATCCCCGGTATGCATTCACTCCGAGTATATCCAGAGACGGACAGAGTTTCTTAATAAGATCAAGATACTGCGTATCCCCGTTAACAATTCCGACAGGATGAAACGGGTCAACATCTTTGCAGGCCGCCATTGCTTCTTCAAGCAGACTGTACAGATAACCGGCCTTTACAATACTCTGTTCTCCAGTCGGAAGGTTTTCTATGTTCGATCCCGACCATACAAGACCGTAGTTGCTTTCATTGCCGAACATATACATAAGAACGCCGTCCACAGCGCGATACGTCTCGGCAGTCCTGCGCGCCTCCGCAACAAGCGTATCCCGCGTATATTTGTCGGAATAATCAGTATTCGGATACCAGGTACCGTTTACGGAAACACCCCAGCGCCCGAGCATGTCGTTAATAATCGTGTAAATACCGTATTTGGAATAAATATATTCAACCCATTTAGGAGGAATTGTGGAAAAACAGCGGATTGCATTCACTCCCATTGCCTTAAGAAGCGGCATATCTGTATCGATCATGAGCTTGATGTATTCGTCGCTGTGGCTCCACAAATCGTATGTGTATGTTTCACCAATCGGCGTATAGGACCAGACAACGCCTTTTACTTCGACAGGCGTATTATCATTCATAAGGCGCCAGCCCTTGTCGTCTTTCTGCACCTTTATGTACTGCGCAAACAAAGATATGTTCAGACAGAACAACACCGCAATCAGCGAAATAATATTTTTTCTGTTCATTTTCCGGTTTCTCCTTTTTCATCGTTCAGCCCAACGACTTTCCCGTTTCCCCATGAACTTGCATCGAGATACGTGTTGTCCTTGCCGCTGTTCCAGTGAATAAGACGTGAACGCTCTTTCCCGTTGTCAGCATCGTTGATCTGGAAATCTCCCCGCACATTCTGTTTCGGTTTAAGTTTCGCAATACTCATAAGAGAGAACGGAATTGCGGCTTCGATCTGATAGCCTTTCTCAGAATAAACGACCGCAACCTTAATTTCGCTGTTTTTCATTGAAACATCATCTATGCTGAAATCATACGCAAATTTATTCGTCTTGCTCTGAGGAACAATACGGACGCGGTGGTCCGTACCCTTATAGAAAGTGTGGCGGCCGGTATCCGTTCCGAAGAAAAATTCAATCGAATCGCCGCGCCATGCCTGAGGAGCCGGGAATGTGTTGATCTCCGGATCGTTATCGTCAATTTTGGCGTATAAATACAGATACTGGTCGTCTGCACGCACAACAAACAATCCGTCAGTATCTTCAGGATTGAAAAGTCCTCCGTAAACCATGCGGCGGACATGAATCCCCTGAAGCCCGTCCCACTCGGAAAAATCACCGTCGATGACGGGTTTGTCTTTAGCCGAATAATACACGTAAAATAATTTTTCTTTTTCACCCGCATCGGCGGACTGTTGTACCGGAGGCGTATAAGGCGGTTCAATTATTTTTTTCTGGTTAACAGTTAAACAGGATGTAAGCAGGATTGTAAAAACTGTCGCATACAAAAGAAAACATTTTTTCATTTCTGTATCTCCTATAGAAACTCCGCATCGGGAAGTACGTGAGGAGGATGCGGTCTACTCCTTTCTGAAGACAAAAAAAATCCGGAGAAACGATTGGCTTCTGCACAAAAAACGTCTTTCCCCGGATTTTTTCCAAAACTCAGATTATTATTTTACTCCGAGTTTCGCTTTGTTTGCGTTCATCAGCTTCGTCTGAAGAGCAACAACTTTATCAACTCCCTTGTCCTTTCTGAACTGATTGTAGTCAGAAAGAATCTTGTCGAAGTCCTTCTCTGTCGGAGCACGGAGCAGGTCGGAAAGGACCTTGCCCCACTTCCGCTGAATTTCCTGATAGATCAGGTCCTCGTCGGAACCGACAGGCAGTGTAAGTCCGTCGTATACGGCAAAAGATTTAACATACGGACGTGTCCAGAGCTGCGGCTGGCCGTTGGCGGGACCGTACTCGATCCCCCACTGTGCCTGCCATGCGGTGTCCATAAGCATCCAGTACGTGTACTGAATACCGATATCCGTTTCCTGTTTGTTCTTGTCGTTCTGATCGAGTTTCTTCACGTCGGGAGTCAGTGTCGGAATTCCGTTGACGACGGTATACGTCTTGTCCTTGATTCCGAAGTTGGTGTCCATCTGTCCTTCGTCGCTGATAAGATACGTAAGGAACTGTATTGCGCGTGCCTTGTCTTTGCAGTTCTTCGAAATGAGCGTGATTGTCCAGCCGGAAATTCCGCCGCCGGCAAGAGTCGGTGCGTCGCCTTTCGAATCTTTCGGACCGTCGACTGCGATGTAAATCATGTTCGGATCTTTCTGATACAGAGCGTTCTGTGCAGCCTGCATATCCCAGTTCTGATAGAGCATGCAGAAATAGCGTCCCTGAGCGGCTTTCTCCTCAATCTGGGACCGTTTGTCCACGAACACATCAGTCGGAATAAGTCCCTCCTGATGTGCCTGACGCAGCGCTTTGAGCCAGCGCACGTACTCCGGATTCTCCGTAAGGCCGATTGCGGGGTCTGCAAAATTGCCGTTCTGTTCGGGAGAGATTGCAAGGAAATGAGCCAGTGTATTCTGCAGCATACCGCAGCCGGTATCCGTAAATTCATTCGTTCCGAACGGAATAACGGGCTGTCCGTTAATCGACGGATATTTTGCTTTTGCGGCGCGGAGCGCTTTGAGGAATCCCTCCGGCGTCGTCATGTCGGGTCTGCCGAGAGCCTCGTACATATCCTTGCGGACAAGAAACGTTTCGTTCGATGTCAGTTTTCCTGCATATTTTTTATAGTCGGCAGGTGTGTAAGACGCGTTCGGATATCCATATACGTGTCCGTCCTGCTGGCGGTACCAGCCGAGCTTGTCGGCGTTCGCTGCCGTAAAGAAATACGGATCGTACTTTTTTGCAAGTTCGTCGAGCGGTTCGACGAGGCCCGCGTCGATCATCATCGGAACCTGGCCTTCCCACCAGCCGAGCGTAATAAGATCCGGAAGCGCATCGCCGGCAATCATTGTGTTGAGTTTTTCCGCTTCGTTTCCTGCGGGAACAATAAAATTAACGTCGACGCCGGTTTTCTGGGTTATGTATTTGGACACTTCCGAGTCACCCCAGTGGCGTGCAAACCAGCTGAAATTGATATACCAGTCGAATTTAACCGGTTTCGATGCATTCAGCGTCCATCCCGGTGTCTTCGCGGTCCCCGATTTCGTATTGCCTGTGTCGGATTTTTTATTTCCGAAAGGCCATGCAAACACAGTTGATGATGCAGCAAGCGCCATCAGCATTCCTAAGGCTATAACCTTACCCTTTTTCATACATCCTCCTATTATCGCAATTAGCACGACGGATACTGATCCGTCAGCCTTTTATAGAACCAATCATTATTCCCTTCACAAAATATTTCTGAAGGAACGGATACACACACATAATGGGTGCTGTCGTTACAACCATAGTTGCAAGGCGTACCGACTGGGAACTGACCTGCTGTGCGGTAATTCCGGCCGGCATTGCGACGACAGCTTTCGACGCCGACGCGCTCGCGACAACGCGGTACAGGAACGTCTGGATCGGCTGCAGGTCGGAATTATTAATGTACATGACGCCGGAGAAATAATCATTCCAGTGCCATACCCCGTTGAACAGCGCAATTGTTGCAACAACAGGCATGGACAGGGGCAGAACGATGCGTATAAAAATCCTCAAATCATTCGCTCCGTCGAGCTTTGCCGATTCTTCCAGTCCTGCAGGAAGTTCACGGAAGAACGACATAAAAATAATCATATTGTAAAAATTGAACAGATTCGGAATTATATACACCCAGAAACTGTCGTACAATCCTATGTTCTTAATCGTGATGAAATACGGGATAAGGCCGCCGCCGAAAAACATCGTGATTGTGCCGAATACCGTATAGAACTTGTTGAACATAATGTATTTTTTTGAAAAAGCATATCCGACCATCGCCGTGAAAAATACGCTCGTAACAGTTCCGATAAGCGTTCGCAGAATAGTCACAATGAACGCTTTAATGATAGTCTGATCCTGAAACACCGTCCTGTAACTTTCCAGACTGAACTTCCGCGGCCACCAGTAAATACCGCCGCGCATCGAATCGGCGGAATCGTTGAACGAAATAATAATCGTATACCAGACCGGATACAGCGCGATGAAGCAGATAATGACCATAAGGAGATTAATAAGCGTGTCGCTGACTGTAGATGTACCTAATTTTTTTGAAGTTATCATGCTCCGTCTCCTTCTCTAGAACAACGACGTGTCGTTGATTTTTTTCGTCACCTGGTTTGCAATAAACAGCAGGAAAAAGGCGACGACCGATTTGAACAGACCGATTGCGGATGCATACGAAAAACGCATCCCCCTCATTGCCGTGTTGTACGTGTAAATGTCTATTACGTTACTGCGGTCGGCGTTGAGCGGATTCCACAAAACAAGTATCTGATCGAAGTTTGAATTGAGCAGTCCGCCGACTGCAAGAATGAACATGATTGTTATCGTACCGGCAATAGAAGGAAGTGTAATGGACCATATCTGACGCCAGCGGCTTGCACCGTCGACTTTCGCGGCTTCGTACATTTCCTGGTCTATGCCCGAGATAGCCGCCAGATAGATGATCGCCGACCAGCCGAGTTCCTTCCACAGATCGGAAAGGATTGCTATGCCCCAGAAATATTTCGGATAGGCAAGAAATGTAATCCCTTCCTTCAGAATTCCCATTTTTATAAGGAGCTCGTTGAACAGCCCTGATTCCCCCATCCATGTCGTAAGAATGCCGCCGAGAACGACCCACGAAAGAAAATGCGGCATGTAGGAAATAGTCTGAATCAGCTTTTTGAAATGCACGTTCCGTACTTCGTTTAAAAGCAGGGCAAAGACTATCGGAAGCGTAAAATTGATAAGAAGCTTTAAAAGACTTATTCCAAGCGTGTTGGTCATAATATTTACGAATTCGTCATCCTGGAAAAAATCAATGAACTGCTGAAACCCGTGGTTTGCAGCCCAGGGAGAAGTAAGAAATTTTTTACTGAACAACGGAGTCGTAATGTAGAAATTTTTCTTGAATGCGATAAGAATACCGTACATGGGCGCGTAGTTGAAAACCAGCATCCACGCAATCCCGCAGAGTGCCATTATCTGAAGATATTTTTCCTCGCGGAACCGCTGCAGGAATGTTTTCTGAATACCTGCCGCCGGTTGTTCCTTTTTTTTGTTTTTCATGTCTTTTACATCCTTCAGCTATGGAGTATAGCCCCCGGTCTGTAGACACACTAGAACCATCTTTTTCAGATTGGTGTCTTTTTTTCGGTTTCAAATTGACAGATACGTATTCTTCTCTTATTCTCCTACTATGAGAAATACAGCAAGGAAGGAATACCTATGAGCACAGACAAAACAGTGAAAGGATTTTTCACCCGGCTTGACGGCGGACAGTACTACAAAATCGAAAACTACGACTGTATGGAAGATTTTTTCATGACAATCACCAGTTCGTCCGACGTATGGAATTTCTGCTGGTCGCAGGGCGGAATTACCGCCGGACGGAAAGACTGCGATCACGCGGTTTTCCCCTATTATACTGCCGATAAAGTTTCCGACGCCAAATCGTATACAGGCCCGTACACCGCGGTGGCGCTTATAAAAGACGGCGCTCTGCATATCTGGGAACCGTTCGCGGCGCTTGCCGGTTCTGCGGCGCTCCGCGCTCAGTCGGGTAAAAACATAACGCGCAACATTTACAAAAATGCGGAAAGCACTTCCGTATGGTTTGAGGAAATAAACACGGAGCTTTCGCTTGCTTTCCGCTACGGCTGGACATCGTCCGCGGAATTCGGCCTTGTGCGAAGGGTACATATTGAAAACCTCTCCGCAGCGCCCGTATCAGTAACGGTACTCGACGGCTGCCGCAACATTCTTCCGGCCTGCTGCACTGCCGATTTCCAGAACGGCAACAGTGTTCTCCTCGACGCATACAAAAAAACTGATTTTGATAAAACCGCAAACATAGCCCTTTTCGCGGTCTCTTCCATCGTTTCGGACAAAGCCGAGCCGTGCGAAGGACTGTACGCAAACACCTGCTGGTTTTCAACGGACGACACGCTGCTTCTTTCTCCCGATACCCCGGAGCAGTTCGTGCACGCGGCTCTTTCAACATATGCGGCCGGGAAAAAACTCCTGCAGCCCCGCACGCTTTCTCCTGTCGATGTCGTGAAGGGAAAACGTCCTGCCTGTTTCATCTGCCGCACAGCGGAACTCGGCAGCAACGAATCAGACGGCTGGTATCAGACGTTCGACACGACGCTCGACGCCGTCCGGATCGCATCCCTCGAAAAACGGCTCGGCGACAGGAAAACCGCGGCAAAGGAGCTTGCGGCTGATATTGCGGCCGGCGAAACGCTCATGACGCAGTACATAGGAGCTGCGGACGGAATTCAGCACACGTCAGATACGATGGCGTGCGCGCATCACAGTGCGAACGTCATGTTCAACATAATGCGCGGCGGTCTTTTTGCGGACAACGGAAAAATCAATCCGTCCGATTTTGTTGCATTTGTCGGACAGCGCAACAAGGCCGAAATACCGGCCGCCGAAAGTGCTGCAGTAGCAGCAAGAAAATGTGCGGCGGAAAATACGGCAGGTACTGTTGTGTCAGCCGGTCTGCGCAGTGCGGTGCAAAACGCGCATGACCCGCAGCTCACCCGCCTGTTCCTCGAATATATGCCGCTTACGTTCTCCCGCCGCCACGGAGATCCGAGCCGGCCGTGGAACCGCTTCAACATCAAGCTCCGCGACGAAAAGGGAAATCCCATTCTGAATTACGAAGGCAACTGGCGCGACATCTTCCAGAACTGGGAAGCGCTCGCGTGGTCCTACCCGCAGTACACGGAAAACATGTACACGAAATTTCTCAACGCAATGACGGCGGACGGTTTTAATCCGTACCGCATATCCCGCGAAGGGATCGACTGGGAAATACCTGAACCCGACAATCCGTGGGCGCAGATAGGCTACTGGGGCGACCATCAGGTGATTTATCTTGAAAAACTGCTCGAGCTGCAGAACAGAACGAACCGTAAAGGACTGCTCGCCTCTCTGAACGACCGGATTTACGCAAGCGCGAACGTTCCGTACCGGCTCCGGCCGTATGCGGACATTCTCAAAGATCCGCGGAGCACGATCGTGTTCGACAGAGCGCTGAGCACGCAGCTGCAGAAAGCCGCGGAGGAACGCGGTTCGGACGCGAAGCTTGTTTCCGGAAAAAACGGACAGCCGGCGCTCATCCCGCTCACCGCAAAGCTGCTGCAGATTGTCATCGCAAAAGCCGCAAATTTCATTCCGGGCGGCGGCATATGGCTCAACACGCAGCGCCCCGAATGGAACGATGCGAACAACGCGCTCGCGGGCTACGGACTTTCGATGGTGACGCTCTGTTATCTCCGCAGATATCTGGCGTTCCTTTCCGACATGTATGAAAACACGCCGATTGAATCGTTTACGCTCCCCGGAGAAATCGCCGACTGTTTCGAGGCTCTCGGCAGGTTGTACGAGGAAAGCAAACCTGCGGAAACTGCTGCGGACGGCAGACTGCGCCGCGTTTTTGCAGACAAAGCGGGTGCACTGTTCGAAGCGGAGCGCAACGCACTGTACGCGTACGGTTATTCGCAGGGCGAACAGGTATTAAACAGAGACCAGATTCTCTCCGTACTCTGGGTCATAAACACGCATATCGAACAGACAATCAGGCTCAACAGGCGCAGCGACGGACTGTATCATTCATACAACACGATGAAGATTACCGGCAGCACGATGGAAATCGAGTATCTCCAGGAAATGCTGGAAGGTCAGGTTGCAGTTCTTTCTTCGGGAATACTTTCACCGGACGAAGCGCTTTCCGTGCTGCGCGCGCTCAAATCGGGCAGTATGTTCGAAAATCGGCAGTATTCGTACATGCTCTATCCGGACAAAGAGCTTCCCCACTTCTGCGTAAAAAACTGCGTTCCGGCGGAAAGTGCAAAGCCGCTTGCGGCTCTTATTTCGAGAACGGGAACAAAACTGCTCGCCGAAGACTGCAACGGAGTTTATCACTTCAATCCCGATTTCCGTAACGGACATATTATGGAAGAATATGTTGCAACACTGCCGGAACAGGAAAAGCCGGCTGCACAGGAAGAAGAGAAACTCCGCATTTTGTATGAAAAAACATTCAATCATCAGAGTTTCACGGGTCGTTCCGGTACGTTCTACGCATACGAAGGTCTCGGAAGCATTTACTGGCACATGGTGTCGAAACTGCTGCTCGCAGTACAGGAAAACGTATTTGCCGCTGTGCGGAAAGAACACGAAGGCACGTGCAGCAAAAAAACCGTACAGGCGCTTGCGGAAGCGTATTACGACGTACGCAGGGGAATAAGTTTCAACAAAACACCCGAACTCTACGGTGCGTTCCCGTGCGACCCGTACTCGCACACGCCTTCAGGTCAGGGGGCGAAACAGCCCGGCATGACGGGACAGGTAAAAGAAGAAATCATAACAAGATGGGGCGAACTCGGAGTTACGGTCGCGGACGGAACGGCGTCGTTCAAACCTGTGCTGCTGCATTCCGACGAATTCGCAAAAGACGGGACACTCGGTTTTACGTGGTGCGGAGTACCGGTTACGTATCACACTGCGGATGAGGACGGCATTTCAGTCGTTTCCGGTTCCGGTGAAAAAACGGAACGCAGCGGTACGTCGCTCACCGCAGAGGAAACGGCGGCGCTGTTCGGAAGGACAGGCGCAGTCAAATCAATAGACGTGCGGCTGAACACGGCGGGAAGTCTTGTATGAAAATCAGCACACTGTTTGAGACGGCAAAAGACACAGGCAGACTGATTTCGGAAATTCGGCCGCAGGAACGTTCGGTGCATGACAAACGCATGCTTTCGTGCAGTATCACGATAAAACCGGACGAAATGCATCAGGTTTTCAAAGGATTCGGCGGAGCGCTTACAGAGTCGTCGGGATACGTGCTGTCGAAACTGCCGGTACAGCTCCGCGACGAAGCTGTGCGCGCATATTTCGACCGAAAAACCGGCAACGGATATACGCTCGCGCGCACGCACATGAACTCCTGCGATTTCTCGCTTGAGAACTGGGCGTGCGTGCCCGAAAAGGACGAAACACTCGCGTCGTTTTCCATGGAACGCACCGACCGGTACGTTACGCCGCTGCTTAAAGCCGCTGATGCCGCCGCGGACGGCAGACTTGCGCTGCTCGTCAGTCCGTGGTCACCCCCCGTGTGGATGAAAGACAACGGCGACATGAACCGCGGCGGACACCTGCTGCCGGAATACCGCAGATTGTGGGCCGATTATTTCGTACGGTTTATCAGTGAGTTGAAAAACCGCGGTCTTACAGTAAAATACGTGACCGTTCAGAACGAACCGGCCGCAGTTCAGCCGTGGGATTCGTGCGAATGGAGCGCGGAGGACGAAGGAATATTTGCGGCGCAGTTTCTCGGTCAGGCGTTCGAAAAAGCGGGTCTGTCGGACACCGGCATTCTTGTCTGGGACCACAACCGCGATCTTCTCGCGGAACGGTTCAAGGCATCCGTTTCCGTTCCCGGCGCCGACAAATACATTGCGGGAGCGGCGTACCACTGGTACTCCGGCGACCAGTACGAAACAGTGCGCGACGTCGCGGATACTTTTCCCGGGAGAGAGCTTATATTCTCCGAAGGCTGCGTCGAAGGCGGTCCCCGTAGCGGCGCCTGGTTCACCGGAGAACGGTACGCGCACAACATAATCAACGACCTGAACAGCGGCTGCACCGCGTGGGTCGACTGGAACGTCGTGCTGGACATGCAGGGCGGCCCGAATCACGCGGGCAACTTCTGCGACGCGCCGGTTCTCGCAGACGCTGACGCGGAAAAACTGTATTACCAGAGTTCATACTACTACATCGGACACTTCAGCCGCTTCATCAGGCCGGGAGCTGTCAGACTGGGCACATCCATGAATTCAGGGATGACGCCGGCGACAGTGGACGGCCGCATGGGAAACACGATGGAATGCTGCTCATTCCGCAACGCGGACAGGACGACGGTGCTCGTCGTGACGAACCGTACGGAAGCGGACATGATTTACGAGCTCAGGACGACGGCGGCTGACGACGTACCCGGGACATTCTTCTGCCCGCCGAGGGCGATTCAGACTGTTGTTATCAATACGGAGAAACGATGAAAAAACGCATGCTTTCCGCTGCGGCGCTTGCTGCCGTTTTATGCTTTTACACAAGCTGTGCGTCGAACAAACTGCAGGGATATCATCTTGTGTGGAGCGACGAATTCGATGAAAATCAGATCGATTCGTCAAAGTGGGATTTCCAGACGGGAACGGGCAGTCAGTACGGACTTACCGACTGGGGCAACAACGAGCTTGAATACTACACAAAAGACAACGCGTTCATCGAAGAAGGGAATCTCGTCCTCGAAGCCCGCAAAGAAACGAAGGAAAACAAGCCGTTCACTTCCGCCCGTCTGCGCACCGCAAAGGACGACGGAACGGTTCTGTTTTCCAAGACGTACGGACGCATTGAAGCGCGCATAAAACTGCCGGAGGGGAACGGGCTGTGGCCCGCATTCTGGATGCTGCCCGCAACGACAGACTACGGACAGTGGGCGTCGTCGGGAGAAGCGGACATACTTGAGGCAAAAGGCAGACTGCCCAACCGCGTCTACGGTACGGTCCACTTCGGGCAGACGTGGCCCGGAAACAAGTACTCGGGCGGCATGTACAAATTCCCGGACGGCACGGACATAACGGACTATCACGTCTACGCGCTCGAGTGGGAACCGGGACTTCTGCGCTGGCTCGTCGACGGGAACGTGTACTACGAGACGTCGCAGTGGTGGAGCATGGGAAAGGATGCGTCGAAGCCGTATCCGTATCCTGCGCCGTACGACAAACCGTTCTACATTCTGCTCAATCTTGCAGTCGGCGGAAATTTCGACAACAACGTTCTGCCCGACGAAAATTCGATTCCGGCCCGCATGTACGTCGATTACGTGCGTGTTTACGACAGGAACGAGCCGTACGCCGAAAACGTAAAACGTCCGGAGCCTGCGCGTGACAAGGATTCGTTCAGCACGTTCGTAAAAGACACGGACGGCAGCTTTATCTTCGACGGAAACATAACCGCATGCAGTGCGGAACCGGCGGCGGAAAACAATATGGACGTCCGTTCCCGCAGCTGGTATTTTCTTGCGCTCACCGAATACGGCGGACACGCGTCGTCGTCCGCCGATAAAATCGACGGAGCGGATTTCCGGCACGTGAGAATTACAAACGGCGGAAATCAGAATTACTCGGTGCAGCTTATTCAGCACCTTCCCGTCGCATCAGGATATTCGTACACTATCGAATTCGACGCAAAAGCGTCCGCGCCCCGCACAATAGCCGTCAAACTCGGCGGAGACGCAGACAACAACTGGACAGTTTACTCGCCGGAATATCACCCGGCACTTACGACAAGTGTGCAGCATTTCTCGTATTTCTTTACAATGGGAAACAAAACCGACGCGACGGCCCGTCTGGAATTCAACATGGGTCTCGACACGAACGACGTCTGGATAGGCAGCGTACGGGTAACGGAGTCGGAGCTGTAGCCGCATCACGGTAGTAAAAAACGTATTTATACTGTATCATAGATAAATTATACAAACTGCGAAACCGCTTTCAGCAAAACACGCTTTGAAAGCGGCTCAAATAGAGGATGCATCTATGAAACAACTCATGCTGGGGAACGCGGCAGTCGCACGGGGGCTGTATGAAGCCGGCTGCGACATCATTTCCAGTTACCCGGGAACGCCGAGCACCGAAATAACGGAAGAAGCCGCCAAATTCAGGGAAATCTACTGCGAATGGGCGCCGAACGAAAAAGTCGCGCTTGAAACGGCGTTCGGTGCAAGTCTTGCAGGAAAGCGCGCTTTCTGCGCCATGAAGCACGTCGGACTGAACGTCGCAGCCGATCCGCTTTTTACCGTGGCGTATACAGGCGTGAACGCAGGCCTTGTCATCGGCGTCGCGGACGACCCCGGGATGCATTCGTCCCAGAACGAACAGGATTCGCGCCACCACGCAATCGCGGCGAAAATCCCGATGCTCGAACCGTCGGATTCCGCGGAGGCGCTTTCGTTCGCAAAACTCTCATACGAGCTTTCGGAAAAATTCGACACGCCCGTCCTGCTTAAAATGTGCACGCGCGTCTCCCATTCACAGTCGGTCGTCGAGACGGGCAGCCGTACTGAACAGCCGGTAAAACCGTATGAAAAAAACATAGCGAAATACGTCATGGCTCCGGCAAACGCAATCCGCCGTCATCCGGTCGTGGAAGAACGGCTGAGGAACATCACCGAATGGGCTGAAACGGCCGAAATAAACCGCGTGGAAAAAGGCGGAACAAAGCTCGGCATCATCACGTCGTCGACGTGCTATCAGTATGCAAAGGAAGTTTTCGGAGACGAAGCGAGCGTATTGAAGCTCGGTATGGTCAATCCGCTGCCGCCGAAACTGATACGTGATTTTGCGTCGAAAGTCGACGAAGTAGTCGTTATCGAAGAGCTCGATCCGATCATAGAAAATTTCTGCAAAACACTCGGCATACATGTACACGGGAAGGATATGTTTCCGCTCTGCGGCGAGTTCAGCCAGAACATACTCGCGCACGCGTTCGGGAAGCCCGACAAACCGGTGAAAAAACTCGACGAAACGATTCCCGTGCGGCCGCCCGTCATGTGCGCGGGATGCCCGCACCGCGGCATGTTCTACGCGCTTTCCAAAAACAAAATAACAGTGCTCGGCGACATCGGCTGCTACACGCTCGGTTCGGCAGCACCGCTTTCCGCAATGGAACTGACGCTCTGCATGGGCGCGTCCGTTTCGTCGATTCACGGATTCAACAAGGCGCTCGGAAAAGCCAGTGAAGGAAAAACAGTCGCAGTCATAGGCGATTCGACGTTCTGCCACTCGGGCATGACGGGACTTGCAAACATCGCGTACAATCAGTCAAATTCGACAGTCCTCATCCTCGACAATTCAATAACCGGCATGACGGGCCATCAGCAGAATCCGTCAACCGGGAAAAACCTGTACGGGGAACCGGCAGGAAAAATCAACCTTGAGGCGCTCGTTAAAGCGATGGGCATTAACCGCGTCCGCGTCGTCGATCCGTATAACATCGCAGAATGTGAAACGGCAGTGAAGGAAGAACTCTCAGCAGAGGAACCGTCCGTCATTATAAGCCGGCGGCCGTGCGTGCTGCTCAAGGAAGTAAAGCACGAGCAGCCGTTCCATGTGGATACGGACAAGTGCCGGAGCTGCAGATCGTGCATGAAAATAGGATGCCCCGCGCTCGCGATGAAAGGCGGCAAGGCGAAAGTCGACATAACACTGTGCGTCGGCTGCGGTGTATGCAGGCAGATGTGCGGATTCGGCGCGCTCAAAAGCAGCGGAGAGAAATAACGGAGCACAACATGGCAAACAAAGTAACTAATATAATGATAGTCGGCGTCGGCGGACAAGGTTCGCTGCTTGCAAGCAAACTGCTCGGACAGGTACTGCTCGACAAAGGATACGACGTAAAAGTTTCCGAAGTGCACGGCATGAGCCAGCGCGGCGGAAGCGTCGTCACGTATGTGCGCTTCGGCGGCAAAGTATACTCCCCCATAGTCGACAAGGGCGAAGCCGATTTCATCGTCTCGTTCGAGCTGCTCGAAGCTGCGCGTTATGCCGGATATCTCGCTCCCTCGGGACGAATCGTCACGAACACGCAGCAGATAGACCCCATGCCCGTCATTACGGGGGCCGCGTCATATCCCGAAAATCTTGCGGACAAACTGCGGAACCTCGGCGTCAGCGTCGACGCACTGGACTGCCTCTCCCTCGCGGAACAGGCGGGAACGGCAAAAGCGGTGAACATCGTTCTTATGGGACATCTCTCGAAGTATTTCGATTTTCCGGAAAGCGAATGGATGAGTGCGCTCGAAAAGATTGTTCCGTCAAAATTCCTCGACGTGAACAAAAAAGCGTTCGCGCTCGGAAAAGCTGATTAATCCGGCTGTGAACGCATGCAGGCTGCCGGTCGTATAGTGCGGCCGGCGGTTTTATCGGGAACCGGTTACAGATACATTATGCAGTCTTTCAAAGGCATCGGTTTTCCCCATATGAATCCCTGAATACAGCTGCACGACACGTTCGTAAGAAAATCGAGCTGTTCCGTCGTTTCCACGCCTTCCGCGATTGTTTCAATTCCGGCCTTCTGTGAAATTCCGACAACGGCTTTTATAATTTCATTGTTCATGTCGTTCTGTTTGAGTATTGTATCTATGAACGACTTGTCGATTTTGATCGTATCCACGGGCATCGTGCTTAAATTACAAAGCGACGAATATCCGATGCCGAAATCGTCGATCGAAATTGTCACGCCTGTCTTTTTAAGCGCGTTAAGAACTGCCGCTGCCCGTACCGCATCGTTTATAAAAGAACTTTCCGTAATCTCTATTTCCAACTGAGCCGGATTGACTTTATATTTCCGCAGAAGGCATTTGAACTGTGTGAGAAAAAGCGGCGACAGCAATTGCTTCGGAGAAACGTTTATTGAAATTTTACCGGTGAAGCTGTAGTCGGTTTGTAATTCCAGCAGATTTTTTACCGCGTTTTCCATCACCCATGAACCGATTCTGCCTATGAGATTTGTCCTTTCCGCGGCTGGAATAAACGAGTCGGGATTCTGCAGCCCGTCTATAGTGTCATACCGCCTGATAAGCGCTTCAAAACCGCGCAGCCTGTGATCCTGCGTATAAAACTGCGGCTGATAATAAAGGAGAAACTCCTTGTTTTCAAGACCGTCGCACATTCGTTTCCTGATATGTATTTCAGTAAAAAAATCCGTATACATTTCGGGTTTGTATATACAAAAGTTTCCCTTAAAATTAGTCTTGACGTACCTGAGCGCCAAATCAGCGTCTCTGTATAACGCGGACGCCGATTTGTCATGCTCCGGATATACCGCAATCCCTACCGAAATGCTTATTCTGTATCTGCCGAATTCTATAAACATATTTTCGCACAATCCGGTAACCTGCGGCTGTTTACAGATATTTTCAGCGATCAGTGCGAAAAGGTTCCCTTCGAGTTTGTACACGTGAATTACGTCTGATTTGCGGCCTGCCAGTACGGCTGCCGCCGTATCTATTATTCTGTCGCCTGTTTTTCTACCGGAAAGGTCGTTTATGTAGCAAAGATTATCTATATCAAGCAGCATAAGAACGAAATTTCCGCTGTTCTTTTCGGCATCAGCAATAAAGCGGGACAGTTCTTCATCAAACACTTTTGAACCCGGTAATATCACATCCGTCGTGCTGCATTGTAAACTGGAAGAAAACATCTTTACCTCATATTTTTGTGCAATATAACCGGGAACCTCTTTTTTAAAACCACATATTCTCCGTGTACAGTCATCATTTCTCCTGTTTCATAGCGTAAAAATGATGATTCGTATCAAACTATCGATAATATAATGTATTACCACATTATATTATCGAATTTTATTTGTGTCTACTAACAATATCTTACAATAATAATGTTACAAAACCGTTATTTATGCTTCATTCTTTACAAATGAAGCAATCTCTGAAAGACATATTTATCCAGAATCTCAAATATTATAGAAATCAAAAAGGATTCTCCCAGGAAAAATTGTCGAATCTGCTCAATAAGGGATTCAACTATATCAACACAATCGAATGCGGAAAAAGCATGCCGCCTATAGATATGGTAGAGCAAATAGCGTCCGCGCTGGAAGTTGATCCGGCGGTACTATTCAAAGCCGACGGATGTCCGGTAAACACGATTTTTTACAACAAGGATACGTTTATCAGGCAGATTTCAGCCGCTCTGAATGAACAGGTGCGGCTGTGCGTCGAGAATGTACTGAAATCGCAATTACGATAAATCGGAATTTTATCAGCGTACAATAGTTCCCCGGAAACGCGTTTTTGTGTTAGTATGGACAGATACAATCACCAAGGATAAAAGAGCATGTGTGAACACTATTATCAGAAAGACATGGAGACGATGCCGGAGGATCAGATTAAGGACCTTCAGGGAAAACGCCTCGCCGCACAGTTTAAATGGGCGTACGATAACATTGAGTTTTACAGGAACCGCTGCGTGGAAGCCGGAGTTGGGCCGGGAGACGTACGCGGCATGCAGGATCTGGACAGGCTGCCGTTTATGTGCAAGGACGACCTCCGCGCGACGTATCCGTACGGTTTATTCGCAGTTCCGCTGAAAGACGTCGTCCGCCTTCATGCTTCGTCGGGGACGACCGGAAAACAGATTGTCGTCGGATACACAAAAGAGGACCTCGACATCTGGGACGACATCGTCGCACGCCAGCTCGTCGCGGCAGGCGCTTCAAGCGAAGACGTCGTCCACGTCGCATACGGGTACGGCCTGTTTACCGGCGGCTTCGGCATTCACGGAGGAGCCACAAAGCTCGGCTGCACCGTCGTCCCTGTATCAGTCGGCAATACGCAGCGTCAGATTACCATTCTCAAGGACTTCAAATGCACGATACTCGCCTGCACGCCGTCGTACGCGGCGTACATGGGTGAAACGCTTCACGACATGGGCATGACGCCCGACGATATCTTTCTGAAAGCCGGCATTTTCGGCGCCGAACCGTGGACGGAGGAAATGCGGCGGGAAATCGAAAAATCGCTCGGACTTAAGGCGTACGACATTTACGGCCTTACCGAAATAATGGGACCGGGCGTCGCATACGAATGCAAAGAACAGCACGGCATGCACGTGAACGAAGATCACTTCATCGTCGAAGCGCTCGATCCGGAAACGCACAAACCGGTACCCGACGGACAAAAGGGTGAAATCGTCTTTTCCTGTCTTACGCGCAAAGCGTTCCCGCTGCTCCGGTTCCGCACGAAGGATATAGGCGTGCTCGACAGAACGCCGTGCGCGTGCGGCCGTACGTTCGTGCGCATGTCTAAGCCGATGGGCCGCACCGACGACATGCTCATAATCCGCGGCGTAAACGTCTTCCCGTCGCAGATCGAAGGCGTGCTTCTTTCAAAAGGATATCCGTCCGTATATCAGATTATCGTCGGCAGAGAAAACAACAACGACACGTTTGAAGTGCAGGTTGAAATGACGGAGAACAATTTCTCCGACGTCGTCGGCGACGTGCGCCGGAAGGAAAACGAACTCTCGAATGCGCTTCAGACAATCCTGCAGATAAAAGCGAAAGTTACGCTCGTCGCCCCGAAAACAATCGAGCGCAGCAACGGCAAGGCAAAGCGCGTGATCGACACACGTAAACTGCACGACAATTAGGAGATTCTATTATGACAATCAATCAGATTTCGGTATTCCTTGAAAACAAACCGGGAACGCTTTCCGGTCTTACGGAAACGCTCGCTGAAAACAAAATAAACATGCGCGCACTGTCGCTTGCGGATACGTCCGACTTCGGCATAGCGCGCATCATCGTCGACAACGCCGATGATGCTGCGGGATTGCTGCGGAACAGCGAATACGTCGTAAAAGTAACGCCCGTCCTCGCGCTTGAAATTCCCGACGAAGCCGGCAGCCTCAACGGGATTCTCAAGCTCCTCGCCTCGAAAGGGTGCAACGTCGAATACATGTACGGATTTACCGGATGCAGAACGAACAGCGCCTGCATGATACTCCGTGCAACGGACGTCCCCGCGACGGAAAAAGTGCTCGCGGAAGCAGGCGTCCGGCTCGTCGGCAGCGGAGAACTGGGCGAACTGTAATTTTTACAGCTTTATTCTATAGTATATACCTCGCCGTACTTCACGATCGTCACGTCGTCGTATCCGTGTTCGGAAAGGTACTGCTTGAAGAACGCCTGCGAATCCTTTTCGCCGTGCACCATGAAAATCTGCTTGAGCCGGCTTTTGTCTATTTTATCGAGCCACGCGGTGAGTTCCGTGTAGTCCGCGTGTGCGCTGAACGCGTTTATCTGTTCGACCGCAGCGTTCACTTTGTACCAGTCGTTCATTATCTTCACTTCTTTTTCACCGTCGCGGATTCTGCGGCCGAGCGTGTTCTCCGCCATATAGCCGACAATCAGCACGGTGTTGCGGTCGTCGCTTATGCCGTTCGCAAGATGATGAAGCACGCGCCCGGCTTCGCACATGCCGTCCGCGCTGATGATAATCATGGGGCCTTCCTTTTTATTGAGCGCTTTCGATTCGTCGACGCTCGTCGTAAACGTAAGAGCCCCGAAACCGAACGGATTCTCATGATGCTGCAAAAACGCTTCGTTTACCTGCTTATCGTAGCATTCAGGATGAACGCGGAACACACTCGTCGCGTTCGTCGCCATAGGCGAATCGACGTATATCGGAATGTTCGGAATCCTGTTCTGGTCAACGAGCAGGTGCAGATAAAAGACAAGTTCCTGCGCACGTTCGATCGCGAAGGACGGAATGATGATTTTCCCCTTTTTTGCAACCGCACCGCGCACGACCTGTTCGAGTTCGTGCATCGCAAATTCCTTGTCTTCGTGTTTGCGGTCGCCGTACGTGCTTTCAATGAACAGATAATCGGGAGCGGGAACATCCGTCGACGGATCGCGGATTATAGGCTGATTCTGTCTGCCCAGATCGCCGGTATATAAAATGCGGATTTCGTCGCTGCCGGCCTTTCCCGGATGCGGCGCCGTAATGTGCCCGTGCAGTCCCTTTATAGTGATATTCGCGAACGCCGAACCGAGAATGTGCCCCGCGTCGAAAAACTCAAGTTCGACGTCAGGCGCTATGTACATTCTCCTGTTGTACGACACGGATACGATCTGATTCGCCGTCGCGATGCAGTCTTCCTCCGTATACAGCGGCTTCCAGGTAAAACGCTCGCCCTTTTTCGCAGCCTGCTTTCCCAGATAATCGGCATCGCGCGCCTGAATACGGGCGCTGTCCATCATCACAAGATTCGCTATGTCGCGCGTAGCGGGCGTCGCGTAGATATTGCCGGTGTAACCCTTTTTCGAAAGAACGGGCAGAAGACCGCAGTGGTCGTAATGCCCGTGCGTGAGGATAACCGACTCAAGTTTGTCGGCATCTATGTCGAAATTTCTGTTTTTCTCGTCAGATTCCTTCCGTTTCCCCTGAAATGCACCGCAGTCAATCATGAACGGCCGTCCGTTGATCTCAAAAATATGTTTGGAACCGGTAACCTCTTCGGCAGCTCCCAATGAATACAAACTGATTCCCATAAACGTACCTCTGTTAAGCAGTTATTTAATCATTCCGTTTATTTTATCCCTGTTTCTGCAATTTCTCAAGTAAAACCGCCGGCGGCACACGGTGGTAACACGGTGTAAAAAGATTTGCAGTAACACATAATTTCCGGTATAATTGCACTACATTAGTGAGTAAAGAAACGCTGACTGATGCATAGAGCGTTAATCAGCGGTCCGAAGATTCCCGAGGCATCTGTGTATTTACGACCGATAAGTGAGCCCCCGAAATCCATTGTTACGAATGGAAAAGTTGCGTTCGGCACGTTTTCCAGCGTACCGGCAAAACTTGATATCAGGGGAGTAAAAGCTCCTTTCGGAGGGATTCCGCTTCCCTCCATTCTGACAAATATCCGCATAAAAAGCCGTATCGCCTATATGTTCTCCATAGGCGATTATATCGGTATGGCTGAATTCTTCGACGACAAGATGTTCGGGCTTGCTGAAATCATATTCTGGAATAAAACGACGGGGAAAAAACTTGCGTATCATACGTTCATGACGCCGCGGCGCAGGTTTGTTCCGGTCAGGCTGGACAATGCCGTCTGCGTCAGCTTTAACAAGGCGCGCTACATCCGCGTCATGTGGAGCCGTAAACACGACCGCATTTCCCTTTCGTTCAGTCTGCGCGCGGGCGGCGGCAGGCCTGCGGTCAAAGGCTCGTTTTCCGCGCATTTCAGCGATCCGCTGCACAAAGAACTGCTCGTCGTAACGCCGGCACCAACCATGCGGCGGTGTTCCGCGACGTGGCTCACAACAATGCCGATTCACGGTTCGCTGAATATCCTTGCAGGCAGAAAAACGCAGGGAATACCGATGCAGGATGCGGACGGACTCGCTTTCATGGCACTCAACCGCACGTACTATAAATATCACGTAAAGAGCGAGATGATGTGCGGACTCGGCGAATATGAAGGCAAAAAACTGTTGTTTCGATTCGTCACAACGAGCATGGATCCGCACGAGGCAGATTACAGCAACGAAAACGTCGTCGTCATCGACGACCAGGTTACGCCGATGCCGTCAGTCTGTATGACGCATCCGTTCGGCATCAACCACAAATGGGTTATACAGGACACGGAGACGATGGTCGATCTCACGTTTACGCCGGTTTCCGTCAATCACCGCACGCTCAACATTCTCGTCATGCGTACCGATTACAATAATATATACGGAACGTTCGACGGCATGCTGCTTACGGGCAGCGGAGAAAAAATAACCCTGAAGAATTTCCCCGGCATAGTAAAAAAGAACCTGCTGCGGATTTAACAAAAAACTGATTTGGAGGAGTGTAAATGGACGAAGAACGGCCATCCCGTAATAAAACCGCCGACTGGGCTCCCGGTACACTTGACCAGACACGAAAAGCCATCGGGCAGATTGCTCCGGATGAAGCCTCGCTCATGGCGAGGAAATTAGGAGGAGAGGTTTTGAACGAACGATCGGAACGTGTACATTCGACAGCTGCAGCAGGGAATATCTCCCGCAGATCATCCTCTCATGCTTCCGGCGGCGGAACAAACCGCCCTGCGGGAAGCTCGCAGAGCTCAGGCAGTTCAAATTCTCCGGCAGAGGGATATTCTCAAAACAATCAGCAGTCCGGTGCATATGCCGGATTACGGCACCGCCGCAATATGAACGAACTTCCGTCGATTGCGCCGAGAGTCAGCGCGGCGATGGATTCGCTCATGATGTCCCCGGATTATCAGATAAAGCCGAATTACGGTTTCTTCAACTTCATCCGCAAATTCCAGAAAGACGGAGAGGAACGCATCGTACCCGCGTTCTGCGAGGTGACGCTCAAAATGTACATTGAAAACATGGAAGCGTTCATCACGGTAGTCAAGACGCTCATTCAGATTGCACCGGCTACGTATAAGGCAAAAATAGCGAACGGCACCGAACCTAAATTCAAATTTCTGCGGATGGTGGCCGGCTGGACAATGCAGAATATCAGGCTTGCGTACATCGGCCTGCAGGACGTTCCGGTTCCCTTTCTCACGGCTGATCTCATACCCTTCGTCCGCGCAATCTACAAGCCGCTCATGTCCGTGTATTATTACGGTGACACGAAAATCCCGAAACTGATAAAGGAAATTTACGCCGATGAAGCAGCCTATCCTGACGCCCCGCGGGAAAAACTTTCGGGCATGGCGAAAGAAGCCATTACGGAATGGCTGTACCTCGATACGGAAATCATCCACAAATTATATCCGCTGCTGATGCGCATGTGCTCCGACACGTTCGAAGAGTATCCGGTTTTTTTTACCGCAAAAATCGCGGCCGTACTTCAGTTCGTCGGTCTGCATAAATTCGACCTGCTTCTCCCTGAAAAGGACAAGCAGGTAAAGAAGGAAGAAAAACCGAAAAAAGTCGTCGTAAAGGAAATAAAAGGAAAACGAGATGAAGTCGTCGACACCGGTCTTAACCTGCTCGAGCGCCTTTTCCCGCAGGCCGGTTTCAAAAAGCTTGATTCCCGTCCCGATTTGTTTCCGTATTTTCAGCCGCTGTATAAATTCGATGACGGATTCAACATGCTCTCGCCGGTAAATCCGATGCAGACAACAGTCGTACTGCTGCGCATTATCGAAGATCTTTTCCAGGGCTGCCGCAATATTAAATTCAACATCCAGAGTACGGCGGACGTCACCAGGACGGAAGATTCAATCGGCACGGTACTCGACGAATGGTCCGCATACCGCGAGACTGTTTTTGAAAAGTTGTACTGCGAACCCCTCAAACATCTCGTAAACCAGACATACTCGCAGGCTGATTTTGTTTCGTCGCAGTTCGGGAAGAAACTTATCACCTCCATACTCTGGCAGACGACATATCATTTTCTGCCCAATTTTAAATTCGACCAGCTTCTTCTTGAACGCCCCGCGGACGAAAGCAAATACCGCGCCCTTTGCTTACGCACCGATTTTATCCGGCGGTATCTTATGATTGTCGTAAACGAGTGCGATACGGCGTCCCGCAGCCGCGGTACCGTACAAAGCGCGGAAAATCCGTGGGAACACTACAAGTTCGATATTCCGAATGAAATTTCAAAACGCCTCGACGTGCTCCTCGGAGGCCAGAATACGGGACCGAACACGAACGCGACAAACGCGAACCTGCTGAAATACACGCTGTGCATCGTCGCCGTGCTCGACTGGTGGATAAACAATCCCGACAGCCCCGCGTACTCCGCACCGCCGATGCAGATTTACCGCGTCTCTTCCGACGACGGCAAGCCGCTCTTCTCCGTTCCCGAACGGAACGATCAGAACAAACTGTTCGCGGATGAAATCAAAGCGGCTTTTCAGAGCAGAGCGGCAAGAAAATAATTATCTGCGGGAGCTTATTTCGTAAAGCTGTTCCAGTAAAGAATGTCCTGCTCGAGAATTTCGTTAAGCGCCCTGTCGTCGGGCGGCAGCGCAAAAAGGCTGCCTGTCCCAGACTCAGGATTCCGGCGCACAGTTTCCTTTTTATTCGTAATATAGGCGTTAAGCTGTTCGCTCAGCGCCGTCGCAAAAAATGCGGCGTGGCGTTGGGTATCTTTAAGCAGATGCTGATTCAGTTTTCCCGCCGCGGAAAATTTAACGGCAAGATCAGTGATGCCGCCCGCAATCTTGTTCTTTTCACACGACGCAATATCGGCGGCCTTTTTCGTAAAAAACTGATTGCTGTGAACGAACGTATACATCTGGAACAGCGGTTCCAGCTCATACGAGCGGAAATACTGCCGTATTATTTTAGCGAGCGCGTCCACCGGCGTAAGTTCGAGCAGCGAATCCATGCTGCCGGGAATAAACTGCACGTTCCCCATGTATTCCGCACAGAAATCGAGAGTCGCGTCGTAAATTTCATCCCGGCTCTCAAAATGGTTGTAGAGGGAAGCCTTATTCACATTGAGCAGCGCCGCAACATCCGCAAGAGACGTTGCACCGGCACTTTTATCGAATGCGGAGGCCAGAAAAGATTGTACTATTTTATCGCGGTCGATGCGTCTTTTTCCCATAATGTGTTTTGTAGAATACCACAGAAAGACGGACGGCGCAATCCACGCTATATATTCCTCTTGCGTTCGGCATAATTTGCAGATATACTTATTTGGATTTACAAAAATTATTTTTTTGTCATTTTCGAAAGGGGTACATCGACTATGGAACAGACACTTCCTAAAATGCTCAGAAAAACCGCAGCGGATTTCCCTGAAATTGCGGCCCAGTACTCGAAGAACGAAGAAGGTGTTTTTGAACCGGTAACATACCGCGAACTATACGAAATTGCGCTTGATTTTGCAGCCGCACTCAGACAGCTCGGCGTTGTACGCGGACAGGCAATCGGTCTTATTTCCGACAACAGAAAGGAATGGGAACAGGCCGACATGGGCATTATGGCGCTCGGAGCCGTCGACGTTCCGCGCGGATGCGACGCAACGCTTATGGATCTGAAGCAGATTCTTTCCATTACTGAATGCAGGATCGTCATTGCGGAGAATTCCTCACAGGTAAAAAAAATCGTATCCATCAGGAAGGAGCTGCCGGCGCTTAATCTGATTATAACGTTCGATGAATCAAAAACCGATATCCGTGAGGAAGCGCAGAAGGCCGGAATAGACCTCATGCTTTTCAGCAGTCTGCTCAACGAAGGGAAGAAATATAATATAGAACACAAAGCGGAAATCGAGGCTGAACTTGAAAAAGGACAGCGGGACGATACTGCGTGTATTATTTTCACATCGGGAACGACGGGTATTCCGAAGGGAGTGGAACTGTCGCACGGTAATTTCCTTACACAGCTCGACGAACTTCAGGAACGGATTTATCTGAATCCGGGAGAACGTGCGCTCTGCGTTCTTCCCGTCTGGCATGTGTTCGAGCGTCTGTGCGAATACGTCATCTTCGTACAGGCTGCGGCTATCTGCTATTCAAAACCTGTCGGGAGTATTCTTCTTGCCGATTTCGAAAAAATCAATCCGCAGCTCATGCCGGCCGTTCCGCGCGTCTTCGAAGCCATTTACGACGGCATCAATTATAAAATGCGGAAGACGGGCGGATTCGTCTATGCGCTGTACAGATTCTTCGTCAACGTCGCGATTATCCACAGCCGCATGAACCGTATTCTTTTCCGTCAGAACAACCGGTTCGGCTCTGACTACATCGGCGCAATGTGGGTGCTGCTTGTTCTTCCGTGGCTGCTGCTGTACCCGTTCAAGCTGCTGGGAAACGTGCTTGTCTTCCGTAAAATAAAGGAAATGCTCGGTAAAAATTTCCGCGCCGGAATCGCGGGCGGCGGAGCATATCCGCCGAACATCGACGAATTCTTCTGGGCAATCGGCGTAAACATAGTCGAAGGATACGGCCTTACGGAAACGGCGCCCGTTATTTCAGTCCGTCCGATCGCTGCTCCCGTTTTCGGCAACGTCGGTTCCCCTATCCGCGGTGTAAAAGTGCGGATAGTCGACCAGGACGGCTACGTGCTCGGTCGCTGCAAACAGGGTGTGATTCAGGTAAAAGGCGGCACCGTGATGAAGGGCTATTACAAACGCCCCGACCTTACAGAGAAAGTCATGACGGTCGACGGCTGGCTTGACACCGGCGACATCGGGCTGCTTACGATTCACGACGAAATCGTAATCCGGGGACGCATGAAGGATACAATCGTTCTGCGCGGCGGAGAAAACATCGAGCCGCTTCCGATCGAGCAGAAACTGGAAGAATCCCGCTACATCAAGGCGGCAGTCGTCGTCGGACAGGACGAACGCTATCTCGGCGCACTCATCCTCGTCGACGAAGAGGAAGTAAAAGGATATGCAGCGGAAAACGGTATTCAGTACGACACATACGACAATCTGCTCGCTTCCGAAGACATACAGAAATTGTACGAAAGCGAAGTAAACAGCCTTGTCAACTCGAAAAACGGATTCAAAATGTTCGAGCGTGTTAATAAGTTCGTCCTTATAAAAAAACAATTCGAAGTGGGCGTCGAGCTTTCCGCAAAACAGGAAATCATGCGTTTCCGCCTCAGCCAGATTTATGAAAAGGAAATCGCGGGAATGTTTACGGAAGAACGGAAATAACAGTATCCTAAAACAGCTCCGGCTGTCCCGGAATTTTCGACGTGTCGAGCGTGCGCATATATGTGAACAGCTCGGCTGCGTCGCACACAATATTATTTTTCCGGCATTCGTTCTGCAACAGGGTAACAAACCTGTCGTTTTCGCGCACAGGCAGTTCGTACGCGTCGCCGTATGTGCGCATATACTTTTCCTTCATTCCCGGAAAATGCTCGTCGAGTTTTTTATAGAAGTACTGCCTGTCGCCGTCGCGGAGCGTCAATCCTATGCCGAATATAATAATTCCGTAAACGTGAGCATTAATACAATAGTCCAGAATGCCGCGCACGTTCTCTTCCGTGTCGTTGATGAACGGCAGAACGGGCGTGAACCACACAATAGTCGGAATGCCTTTGTCGCGCATGACGTTCAGAACCTCTGCCCGCCGCATTGTCGTGCACACGTTCGGCTCGACAATGCGGCACAGGCTTTCGTCATACGTCGTAAGCGTCATCTGAACCACGCATTTCGCCTTCCGGTTGATGCGCTCGAGCACATCAACATCGCGCAGAATCATGTCGGATTTTGTCTGAACAGCAAGTCCGCAGTCGTATCTGTCTATTATTTCAATGCAGCGGCGGGTGAGACGCAGGTCTTTCTCGCACTGCTGATACGGATCGCTCATCGCCCCCGTTCCGACCATACAGCGGCTGCGTTTACGGCGGAGCGCGTCTTCGAGCAGTTCCGGTGCGTTTGCTTTTATCTCGATATCTTCAAATGCGTGTGCGCTGCTCTCCCGCCAGTAGCATGTGCTCCGCGCGTCGCAGTAGATGCAGCCGTGCGTACAGCCGCGGTAAACGTTCATACCGTTCTGTGCGGAAAGGATGCTTTTTGCCTGTATAGTATGCATGATGCCGGAAGCATAGCATAATTCTACAGGTATAGAAACAGGCAGGTAAAACAATTACGAAATGTTCCGGAAGCGATGGGCCGACCATACATTCCGCGAAAAAGGCGGCGAATCGATCTCCATGGTTCAGGAACGGAACATTGCGGCCCTGTCCGACATTCTCAGAACAAACGAAGGAAAAAATATCGTCATCGGTACGCACGGAACAGCGCTCAGCTCCATCCTGAATTATTATGATCAGGAATTCTCCTGCGGTGATTTCATGCGCATTCTCGACCGGATGCCGTACATCATCGAACTCGATTTCGACGGAACGACGCTGCTGCGGAAAACGGAGCATATTCATATAGAAAAAAAGCACGACTGAACTCACAAGTCAAACTGCTTGCATTCTCTGCTTTTTTTCAAATAGTATACGTACAGCAGCCGTTATAACATAACGGGGGCATAAAAAAAACAACATGATTTATCTCTTCAGTTTCCTGAAAAGTCTTCAATTCTTCGGCGCTGTTGCCGTTCCGTTCTATCTGCAGCGGATGAAATTTTCGTATACCCAGATGTTTCTTATGGAAACAATTTTTTCCGTTTGTCTTTTCCTGTTTGAAATTCCGACGGGAGTTGTAGCAGACAGGCGGGGACGGAAAACGTCGCTCTTTCTGGGCGCACTGCTGCTGGGCGGAAGTTTTACGGTACTCGGCATCATATATTCCGTTCCTGTGTTCATTTTAATCCAGGTCGTTTCGGCATGCGGATTCAGCCTGATAAGCGGAGCAGACAAAGCACTCGTCTATGAAAATGCAAAATTCCGCAGCAAAAACGATGAAGAGGCAATCGTTGCCGCCTCCCGGTACGATGCGTTCAGCACGGCCGGCATGTTCATCGCCTTTCCGGCCGGGAGTCTTTTTGTTTCTTCCAAAATCGTGCCGTATATCGATGCACTCGGCCTCGTATTCATCGCGACGGGAATATGCATTATCTGCGCGGGCTTCGCCGTTCTGTTCGTCAGTGAAGGCCCCCGCAGCGCACCGCAGGCAGGAGAAAAAGCGCTGCACCATGCGTACGAAGGATTTACATACGTTTTCAGAAACAAACTGCTGCTCCGCTTCAGTCTCAATTATGCGGTGCTGTCCGCACTTACGTTTCTCATGTTCTGGTTTTACCAGTCGCTGCTGCTCGACAACAAAGTACCTGTCGCGTGGAACGGATTTATCTCCGCAGGATTTAACGCCGGCGGGATGATTCTGCTGCTTGCAACAGGCTTCGTAAACAAAAAAGTCGGAACGAAGAACGCACTTTTTCTGTCGTCTCTGATTCCCGGAATTTTGTATGTGCTGCTGTTTCTTTTTCCGCATTTCATGCCGGTCGTGTTCGCCGCAGTTTTCGGCATTACCATGATGCGTTCCTTCCGGGCACCGCTTTTAACGACACTCATGAATACGCAGACGGCAAATGAAAACAGGGCAACAGTACTGTCGGGAGTTTCGATGGTTGAACGGATTATTATTTCACTGTTCTATCCACTGGCAGGAATACTTATGGATTTTTCAGCACGCTGGACATATCTTATTGCGGGAACCACAACTCTCGTCGTTTCGTTCATCCTTCGGGTGGAACGGATAAAACAACCGGACTGCCGCGAAGCGTAAATCCTGCTATGATCTGCCGCATTTCTGTTCCATGGCATGCTACGGGAAAGGTACAGTTGCAGCGGCTGCGCCGGAACTTATTCCGTTCATGAAGACGTTTCTTGAAAAAAACAACGGCTACCGCAGTTTTATACGGACAGCCGCTTTCATAATGCGTTCGATTACGGCGCCGATACGGGCCGCAAAGATGTACTTGCTGCGGCCGGATATGTTGACGGCAAACTTGCCGGTATTGCCGGAGCAAGCAATGATGCCGAACGCATGTTTCAGAGCTGTGCATGGTCAAACATACCGTCGCAGAATACCGCAAAAGCGGCAGGCTTCCGTCCGGCATGGGTTGAACTCGGCTCACGGCCTTCCGTTTAATTCCTGCTCAGCTTCGTCACACCACGCTGCATACGCTTCGTACATCCTGATTCCGCACGATATGCATTTCTCTTTCTGCACAGAATACGGGGACGCTGATTATAATGATATTCACGCTCAAACCTGACACTGTTTTATATTTACGCTAATCTGTACATAGTAAAATCTATCAGTTATATTTACAGGAAGGAAAAATACACATGAACACCAATACACTCGAATTTCGTTTTGCCGTGCGGAAGGATATTCCGCTTATTCTCAAGTTCATAAAAGCTCTTGCACAGTATGAAAAGATGGAACAGGAAGTCGTCGCAACGGAACAGCTTCTCGAAGAATGGATTTTCGACAAGGAAAAGGCCGAAGTACTTTTTGCGGTCACTGGTGGCAGGGAAGTCGGATTCGCGCTGTTTTTTCATAATTTTTCAACCTTTCTCGGAAGGGCGGGAATATATCTGGAAGATCTGTTCGTTCTCCCTGAATACCGCGGCAGAGGATACGGGAAAAAAATACTTCGGAAGCTTGCGTCGATCGCGGCCGACAGAGACTGCGGAAGACTGGAGTGGGCATGTCTGAACTGGAATAAGCCGAGCATCGATTTTTATCTGTCGCTCGGCGCAGTGCCGATGAATGACTGGACTGTATATCGTGTAACAGGAAGTACGCTCAATCAGCTTGCAGAAAATACGGCAGATAAGTAACGCCCGTTTCGTTCAGAACGTATGTTTCCACCGGAGTCCTGCATACTGGAAATACCATTCACGGCCGTCGTATGTCAGGAGCGGTTCTTCATCTTCGCCCGTATGTTTTTCAGTAAAGCTGCGGCGCGCTTTGAAATTCAGCATAACGAACACTGTGTCGCGAGGGGAAAGCGTCAGCTGCATAAGCGGACATATCTCAACAGTCATGAAATCGCCGCCGAATGTGTCTGCAATCTCACCGTAATCCGAGGCATTGTAGTGCCCGTACAGCTCCGTACTCACGCCGGCAAGTGAAACGACTCCGGGCATCTGGTATCCGAGCAGATAATACTGGTCGTACTGCCAGCCGTCCGCGCAGTTCTTCGTCGTCTGCCAGTCCCACACAGTACTTGAAGTACCGGTAAGCGTTCTGTATTCAATCTCGTAGCTTGCAGCCATAATAATATGATGCCAGTCTCCCGGCCAGAGCGCCGCCGTGTCGAACATGAACGTTCCGTTCGCATATCCGCACAGATACCACGATTTGAACGGCGTAAGATTGTCATATTTCTGCGTCGCCGTATTGTATTCCGACATTCCCTGTATGCCGAGAAAATCCCAACCGGTTCCCGCCATTCCGCCGGCAGAAAAAACAAGAAATGCGACAGGCGTAAATGAAACAGACACCTTCGGCATAAGAGAGACGGGAGTCAGCTCAAACTCTCCGGTGAGCGTGACGTTATTGTCCCTGAACAGCATGCCGTCTTCGGGAAGGCCCGGCAGAGCAACAGGGATACGGTAAGAGGCACTCAGTGTGGTCCGTGCCTGTATTCCGTCGTACAAACCGGTGACAGGCGCAAAATGAGTATTCCCCGAACGGTATGCGCTTGCCGTATACCATGCAAAATCGGTCGTCATCGATAAATCCAGCGGCGATTTTTCCGTTTCCTGTGAAAACGCTGTTCCTGCAAACAGAGCCGCAGCAAAAATCAATATAACACGTCGTTTCATAATTCATTCATCCTTATTAAATTTCTATTTTTACAGACTGCAGTGCAGCTGTTTTCCGAGTCTGCACCCTTTCTTCAGCAAACGTCCGGGAATGCCGCGTTTGTTCTTCGTTCCCGGCAGCACGAGTGTTCCGGTAATGCGGAATCCTGCATACCGGAGTATCTCTTTGAGCGAACGGACTGCGTTTCCCGTCTGCCGGAAAAGTACGCTGAACGGCCACGGTGTCGTGCATGCCGTGATAATCACCGCACGCTTTCCCCTGTGAAGCGGGACGGGAATCCCGCGCGGCGACTCTCCCATAAGCGCCGGGACAACGCGGTCGAACAGCAGTTTGAGCTGGCCGCTCATGTTACCCCAGTATACAGGGGTCCCGATGATAATACCACCGCAGCCGCGTATATCTTCCGCAAACGCATGCGCGTCGTCGCGCGGAAGGACGCAGGTACCCGTGCTGCGGCATTTCATGCAGCCCGTACACGGACGAACCGTCATTTCGTTGACGTCGTACCAGTGAACGCCGCAGTCCGCGCCGCAGCCGTCCGACACTGCATGAAGCAGCTGTGCGACAGTTCCGTTTCTGCGCGGACTGCCGTTTACCACGACGACAGTCTTCGTCATTCCGCCGCACTCCACGCCGCTTCCGCTTTCCCGACAATCTGCAGCGCCGTCGTAAGCTTCCCGAGATCATCGTGCAGATTTCCGTCGCGGCCGTCCACCGCACCGGTACCGGCCGGTACAAGCGCCGTCCGCACATCAGCGTAATTAGTCCCGCTGCCTGCTGACCGCATGTCGAGCGTACCGGCATATACAACCGACGGCTGTCCGTTCACACCCGAATACTGAGCACTGCCCTTCTTCGCCTTTTTCGGCCACGATTCGTTGTAGTCGAAGCTGTGGTTCACCTCGACCTTTACAACGTACACTTCACCCGCAGAAAGCCGAGCCGACTTTCTTACGTCGCCCGCCGCACCGGGAGTCGCGGACGTAAGCGCATCGGTATCAGACTGATCGGGCTGCGCTTTCGCAACAACGGAAGCACTTCCCACGGCGTGATACCAGACCGGCAGCGATTCAGGTCGTCCGCCTTTCGGAGCGAACAGCCAGTTTTTCTTCGCCGCACGCTGCGTCACGTACAGCGTCGTTACGTACGTTCCGTCGGCCTTCTCCACCCAGACCGCGAACTGCGGATCACGTTCCGTCTTCCATGACGCTCCGGGCGTAATAGTAACAGACAGCGTTCCTTCCTTAGCCGGCTCCGAAGCATACAGACCGGCAGAGCAGACAAGCAGCCCGAAAACAATTGTACTAATCATATGTTTGATTTTCATTATTTATTCCTCCCTTTCGGAAATATAATTGACAGATACATGTCGATGAACCGTCCGGTATACGCCGTGCCCGACTGCCAGTATGAGGGATCCGCACGATTCAGCAGAACAGCTTCGATCGTTCCCCACAGTGCCGACACCGCAATCGACGTGTCGAGCTGCGGATCGTCGGATACCGCGGTATGCTCGCGCACCGCCTGTTCCAGAAGACGGCGTCCCAGTTCGTTGCATTCATAATACGGTTTCAGCTCTTCCGCAGATGCCGTTGTGTTCGCCTTAAGCCGGCCCATCACGAGCAGCGCCTTCTGCGGATTGTCGAAACACCACCCGGCAAACGACTCAAGCGAGGCTCTGACTTTATCGTATGTCGTCTGTGCAGCAGCTATCTTCGTTTCCATATAAGTCTTCAAATCCGCGAGACAGTCGAGTTTCACCGCCTCAAACAGGGCCGTTTTGTCCTGATAATAATGATAAATAGCAGTAGCGGACACATTGCATGCCTGTGCAATGTCGCGCATCCCGATTTCACCCGGCTCGTGATCCATCAACAGACAGAGCGTCTTCGAGATAATCATCTTTTCAAGTTCCGGATCGGCAGTACGCATATACAATCCTTATAAAATAACATAGTTAACTTAACACGGTTATTTTATATACGAACAGCTGATTATTGTCAAGCGGGAGAAATGTTTGATTGTCGTTGTATGGCAGGAGGAGTGCGGTAAAAGTGCCCGACCAGCGACCTCGACACAAGGAATGAGGTATGTTATTCCCAAAAGGAAGACTGGAGGCCCGTACGGATATTGACTTTTCCAGTAACCACCTCATAATGCGTTTCAACGTTCCCCTGCCATACGTTCCAATGTATGCCACAGCAGTAAAGAGGTAAGGAAAAAACTCCAGTTCGGGAAGGATAGCATTACACACTGCCTGCCAGTTTTTGTACAAGAAGAAATACTAATGTAACTGGATTTTGTTCCGCGATCGGTTTACAGCACTGGCGCGTATATAATGTAGATGCATTTTTTAGCGCCGTATGCATCTTTCGGGAAAGCGTCTTATACATCGTTACATCATTTTTGCGATACGTTTTACCAAGTAGGGAAGACAGCTTTTCAATGTATACAGAACGGCTCATCCCTGTATCGTAATAATTAAAATGCAAAAGATACCACAGTTCGAAAGATTCAATTGAGTATGCGTATTTAATATGATTCTCCATCGCAAGCTGCACGGCTTTTTCAAAATCGGAAACGGGGAAATCATCTTTATCAAAAACAGCCCATACTTCTATATATGGTTCGCCATCTTTTAGCGCTTTATTCCGCAGCCGTATTGCTTCATTGACAACAAACACTGTATTGTTTCCGATCCCCGTAACTTCGATGGTATCATAGACAATGGGATTTGACGGAAACGATTTAAAGTAATTCGGCTCCGTTTTTTCTCCTTCGCAGACAATAAGAATACGGCGAAGCTTGCGGATATGCCGAGGCTTACGAGTTAGTACTACCGGTCTGGTCTCGTATTTAGGCTTAGCCATTACTCTTTACATCCCATCTGCAATTTGATTACGTCAATTGACGGAACAGCACCGTATTTTCCTTCAAGATAATTTTTGTTGAACGAAGCGTCCTTGCGTACCGGTTCATCAAAATCAAATAGTGAATACAAATCAGTTGCACCGTACATGTCTTTTTCGCAGAACCATATTTGATCCCGGCGAAAAAACTTATTCGTCATGATATTCACTGCTTGGCATGAAACAACAAGCTGCGCATTCTTCGGATTGTACTGCGGAGAATTAAACAGCTTCATGATGTTTTCAATGATGAGCGGGTGGAGCGATGAATCAAATTCATCAATGAAGAGAATGTTGCCGTTATCGAGAGCATCAAGTACTAGACCAGCATACGAAAACAACTTCCTAGTCCCGTTTGATTCTTCCTCTTGATGTAATGAATATTCACCGGCTTCGTTTTCACCGTCATATAATGCATGCCCATAATATACTTCGTCAGACATCATATTCGGGAAACTCTTTTTAAAAGCTTCTGCCAGAGCAGGATCTTTTACATCGCTTTCAAAATCAACAGGAAGTTTTTTATTCTGTAAATTTCTTACCTGTATATCAGCAAACTGAAGAAAACGAACTATCCTATCCAACTTCTCACCTTTTTCAATCCGATTAAGAGTAAAACGTGATAAATTAGATAAACCGGAAGTAATAGAAATATTTCTAAAATAAGAAATAATTGCTCCTGAAACAGGTCCATTACGGTTTGCACATTCAGAAAGAAATGTTGCATTTTCTCGCACAGTTTCAAAATTCACATTATTTCCTTCTTTAAATGAAGTTTTGCTACAATCAAAATTCTGATTATTCCTTACAAAAAGCATTACTTCCCGTACTTTATTCACCACAAAAAGATGTTCTTCTGAAATATGCATATTGTCAGCGGTGAAACCATATCGATATCGAGTAAATAAATCATTACTTTTTATATAAAAAATTAATTCAAACTGAGAAGGCTTCTTTTGTGTTTGTTTTGAAAACAAAAATGACTGAGTCCCAATTTCATCACCTTTTTGAAGTCTCTGTCCTGATGTAACAGAGAATTTTAAGAAGAACCGAAGCGCTTTGAATAAGTTTGATTTTCCGCTTGCATTCGCACCGTAAATGAGCACCGTTTTAAGCAGACGAGTTTTTTCATTTACAGAAAAGGTATTTTCTTCGAGCAGGTTTTTGTCTTTTGATGCTAATAGCGAAAATGTATGGCGCTCTTTAAATGAGCGATAATTCTCTACCGTAAATTCAACCAGCATACTGTGCCCCCATACAACTACTAATATAGTAAGTATCGACACAATTTTCAAATGAAAATAGCTATTTTTGTATTTTTTTCACGTGATTCTGATTTATTCATATTTATTTCGCTGTTTAAGTCAAATATTTACGGATTTTTCGTAAATTAACTTGATTTTAAAACTACATATGCGTATATTGTGTATAGTAGTCAGCTGCAGTTAGCAGAACCTATGAAAAGGGGCAGAACCAAGTCGTAATTAGTCTGCCCCAACAAATCAAGTCCCAAAGGAACTGTAAAAATGTTGATAAACAGTAACAAAAACTTACACTGCTGTCAAGAAAGCAACTTCAGGGACGTTCCAGGAGGCTTTGCCTATGGCAGAGACGTACATTCGTTTATTGGCACCTATTGCATCTAACAGTGCCGACAATTTATTCAGAGCTATTGATACGGCTATGAAGGCCGATACCAATCGTGTTCATCTGTTTCTTTCATCACCAGGCGGTGACGTTGCACAGGGGATTTCTATTTACAACTATTTGAAGCTGCTTCCCGCAGAAGTATACACGTATAACTTCGGCAGTGTAGATTCAATCGGTGTAATCATCTTCTGTGCAGGAAAGAAACGATTGAGTGTTCCGCATGCGAGATTCCTGATTCATGGCGTTCAGCTGAACATTCAGGGCCAAGGTGTTATTCAATTCGATGAAAAGCAACTTGAAGAAATGCTCAAAGGCCTTAAGATCGACCAAAAGAACATTGCAAACATCATTGCTGATGCCACAGACAAAACAGTTGAACAGATTGAAAACGTCATGAATGCACGTACAACTTTTACACCTGATCAGGCAAAAGATTTTGGACTAGTGCAGGATTTTACGACCGATCAGATTCCAGCCGGAACAAATGTTATCTCGATAAACAATGATAACACCATGCAGATTCAGGGACCTGCGCCTATGCCTATACGGCTTCCCCCGCAGATGATGCAGCTACTGGGAAGATAAACATCTTGTCAAAAAGATGTTTATTTAACAATGTATTGTTCATTGTATGGAAAAATACATTTTCCATACAATGAACAATTCTATCATAAACTATAGGAGAAACTATATGAAAACTGATAAAAACACCGCTATACACGATGACCTTGAAGAAAAGTTTAATATGCTTTTCGGCTTTTTTTCTGATTCTGGCGAAAAGATAAATCTTATTGATTGCTTTTTTGCTGGAGCATATTTTATATGCTTAGGCATATATCTCTTTCTGGATTTTAAAATTAAAACTTTTTTTACATTGATTCCATTGGCTATATTATTGATTTTAATTTTTATCTATTATTACAGAGTTACAAACCAAACCTCACAATACTACAAGAATGGTTTACATTTCATTCCTTCAAATTATAATGCCTTTCCTACGTTTTATTCAAAATGTACTTTTTCTTTTTCGAAACCAGATTTGCTGACTCAAAAAGAATATCTTGATGCCAAAATAGACGATTATAAAGATAATTCAATAATTGGTTCTGCAATAATTGCTATAGTAAGTACTTTTTTACTTAATTCACTTCCCACCATAAATACTCTATTACAACCAAAAACAGATTTTGAGTACATCTATTATTTATTACAAAGTACAATCATTTTCAGTGGAGTATACATTATTCTTTCTGCAAAAAAGCGAAATTTACTGAAATTAAAATTCTATGTTGCAAAAACTTTACTCCAGATGAAATAAAATAAATTATGTTTAAATTGAAAAAACATCAGAACAAAAAGTTAAGCAACAAGTACTTACTCGCATATACATTTTTTTTGAATCACCTGATTTTAATGGAATTCCCCTGCGTGATTATCAAGGGAATTTCATATTACTTATGATGATTCTATTGAGATAGTCAAATCTTTAGTAGCTGAAGACTCTGTCTCAATTTAATCATCTACAAATCCAAATATAATCAGTCACCAGCATTTTAAAATTGAATACCAATTAAAGGTTTTAGAAGAATCAAAAAAATTATAGAAAATAAAGAAAAACTGAACAACATTATTATATCTGACGAGAATACGTAAGCGCCAAAACAGGTACACCTAAAAAAGGATGAACGGAAGCAGTACACTTCAGAGGAAAGGAGTGTACGATGAAATCTGGAAAGCATATAATTCCAGACCTGAGAAAAGCAAAGATATATATACGGCCGGGATACATGGACCTGCGTAAAGCGGTAAACGGGCTAAGTGCAATAATACAGGACTGAATGAAAGGCGATCCGTTAAGCGGGAACGTATTTCTGTTCTGCAATAAATCGAGGCACCTGCTGAAGACGGTCTGGTGGGACAAAACCGGATTCCGGCTGGCACAAAAGCGCCTCGAACAGAAAAGATGGCCGTGGCCTGAAAATGAAGCAGCAGTACAGGAACTGACAGAGCGACAGACAGAAATGCTGCTGGAAGGCATAGACTTCTGGAAAGCACATAAGGAACTGCATTACATATCAGTGTATTAATAAAAGCACAGGGCTTACGCATTATAATATTTGCAGCATAGTTTGTAAGTAATCATCATCACACATACAGGTAATCTGTTTTTTATGAAGAGAAAAGTTCGGTTTGCCGGTCGGGTTTGGAGCGGTCTTAAAAAGATTCAGTGCAATTTTCCGCAGGACGGCAGGATTCTGCGGGCTGTGGTCTTTCAGGCTTCACGTATAATCTTCGTTGTACATTATGTCGAGTGTCCAGTGCAGGTTATTTTCGATTCCCCAGTGCGGCCGCATGGATTTTGCAGCTGTTTCCACATTTGCAAGCGATGTAACGAAACAGCGTACGTCGACGGTTTTATTACCGTCGGTAATCCGCGTACTTTTTACCATTCCGACGCCTTTCAGATTTGCCCGGTCGTCTTTCTGTGTAAGCCAGCCGAGGCTGGTACAGAGTTTGTAATCTCGTTTTTCAGTCCTGCCGTGATCCTTTTCTATTCCGAATGTGAACTCCTCTACGCCGAACTTTTCAAAAAACTTTTTATCATCTCTGCTGAAAAACTCTTTCACATCATCGTACAGAGCCGACTGATTCCCTTTAAGGGAAATCAGATAGTCGGATTCCTTTTCTGTGATTTTTTCAACTTTTTTCTTCTGACAGCCATTGCATCAATCGTCACAATCACCCCTTGTAAGTCCATCAGCTTCAGAAGTTCCGGAACAGCCGTGATTTCGTTCGATTTTTCATCTACTTTGACCTGTGCAAGTGCAATTCCCAGCCTGTCTGCCCATGCTGAAACGATGTGCGCGCCTTTTTTGCCTTTTGCCGTCCGGAGCCACTACTTCAATTTTATCTTTTTCAGGCGGATGTGCTTTGAACATTCCGTGTGTCCATGAAAAAAACACTTTTTCCAGCTGCTTATCGTCAATCATTGCCAGTACCCGGTGAATTGTGTCCGCACTCGGTGTCCCGTTTTTCAACCCGATTATGCGCGTCAGCCGGTCTTTCTGTTTCTTCGCCCAATAGGCTATACTTTCAATATCTGTAAGCCCTATAAAAAATCCCAGCAGGCAGATCAGCAGGATATCAACCAGTTCATGCTTTTTACACCGGTCAATCCGCGTGTCTTCTATTTCTTCCAGTGCATCAAGTAATGTCATTATTCCCCTCTTCCTGGAACTATTCTTTATTTGGACACTTTTAAACAGCCTCCTTTTATTTATAATGCGTTTGCCCTGCAAGTTTCTCCGCGTTTTCCCTGTACTATTCCGCAGCAACTGGTTATTATTTCCCGCGGAGGCAGAACGATGGGATACTTTCCGACAGACACATATTTAAATCAGCTCACCGGCTTTTACGAATTACTTGTCCGCAATGAGGATATTGCAGACACACGTACCGGCGCGGACACGTGGACAATCAGGAATCACGTCGCGCACCTCATCGATTCCGCATCGAACAACCACCAGCGCTTTGTCCGCCTGCAGCTTGCGCAGAACGTCGTGCTTCCCGGTTACGAAGCGGAGCCGTGGGTCGATGCGTCAGGCATCAGGCTGATGAAATTCGATCAGCTGATTCTTTTGTGGAAATTGTACAACGAGTACCTTATCGAGCTCATCGGCAATATAAAGGAAGACTGTGTCGCTCATACATGGCAGCCGCAGGACGGCGGCAGTCCGCTTACGCTGAAATTTCTCGTACCGGATTATTATTCTCACATGAAAATACACGAACAGATGATTGCAGAAATTGCTGCCGCCGCAGTTTAATCGGCGGGTCCTCCGTGCAGGCTTTTCTCCATAAGCCAGAACATCCCCTTTGTCCAATTCGCTTCACCCGCCTTACGGAAACCGAGATGTCCGTACAGCGCAAGCGAAGCCGGGTTCCCGGAAAACGCGTCAAGTCTGATTACCGTAAAGCCGCGTTCTCTACCCAACGCTTCGGCCGCCCGCATGACGGCCCTCCCGAGTCCCTTATTCTGAAAGTCGGGATGTATGCAGAGCCGGTGAACGATGAGCGGACGATCGGACGGATATTCCCATTGCGCATTGTTATACTGTTCGTCGTACTCCGTGCTGAGTACGATGCATGCGGCAATCCGGCCTGTCCCGCCGTCGCGCGCGCAGTATAATTCGCCGCGCATCCGGTCCGCGGTAAGCACTTCCGCGTTCGGATACCGGTTAAAATCCCAGAAGTGCATTCCGCATGCGTCAAGATGCGCAATTGCGGCTTTGTACAGCCCGAATATCTCCGGAAGGTCGGAAGCCGGCGCAGGTATCAGTCGCACAGATTCAGTTTTATTCATGGAGTAAATATACATACTATTTCGAAAATCGTCACGCAGTAAAAATCAGCATGCAGTATGTTCAGCGAATCAATGCCTTTATCAGCTGCACAAAATATGCTATACCGGAGAAATGAAAATACGGCCACATCATCTTTTATGCACACGTTCGTTCAAAGGAAAGGGATATTCGGACATCTTTATTAATAACATGCGCGACGTGATTGAACAGCTGCAGAAAAATCAGCCGGTTGAAATGCAATCAGGAACGGATTGTATCTGTTCCGCGTGTCCCGAAAATAACAAAGGAACATGCAGATCGGAAGAAAAAGTTACCACGCTTGACCGGAATACGGTAAAATATCTGGAACTGAAAAAACAAACCTATTCATACGGAGATATAGAAAAAATAATAAAGGAAAAACTGAACGAAGACGTTTATAATAAAATATGCAGTGACTGCGAATGGAAGAAGGAAGGCATATGCACCTATGCTGACGTAAGAAACTAAAACAGGATTTACAATGCCGCTACTGAAGTTCTTTCAGTTCCTTGTTCAGGAACAGCGAAAGAACAGTGCGCAGCGCTACTATTCCTGCAAGTATCGCAAGCTCCATCAGTGCGGGATTCAGAATCGTCGTAATGATGTCGGCTGCGATAAGCAGTTCAAGTCCGAGCAGCAGATAAACGCCTAAATCCGCTCTGATCGACATAAGCGCATGAATTTTATTCTCGTTGTCGGAACGGCAGATTTCCGTTTTGATAAAAGCAATGACGGCACGCAGCGCACCGTATATCACGACCGCAATGCTGATTAAACTGATGCCGAATTCAATTTGCTGAAGGACTGCGTTTATTAGTTCTTTCATTCCATACATTGTAAATGATAACCCGATTTGTTGTAAAGTGAAAAATCAGTCTGCAACGGTGAGAAAAACGGACACATTTCAGGGGATGACGTATTGCTGCGGCACGAGCGGCTGAAAATTTCAGAACTGATACAGTTCACGCTCCTCGCGGTCCATTCGCGTCGCGAGTGCGGTACTGATTACTCTGAACTGATTCAGAAAGCCGGTCCTGTCGGCAAGAATTTTCGAGGCGGTACTCCATGCATCGTGAAAGGCTGTACAGCGCTGCGAAAGATCCATTTCTTCAATCCGCTTCAAATCCTTCCTGAGCTACCGATGTTTATTGATATACATTTCTGCGTTCATACGGAATACCTCCCTGTATATGCGAAAAATATACAATTTTTCCGCACCTGAGGATGTTGTTAGAACAACGAAAATATTTTTTCTGCCGGATAAAAGCAATAAATGACAGGATAATAATCCGCAATAGTCCTATCCTTAACACAAACGGGCGCACACCCGTATGCCTGCATCTTATACGATTGACTCTCCACTTAGGGCAGACTATAGGCTGGATAATAATCAGGAGGAAAAATGGAATCTTCAGAACAGGTAATTGATGTACGGGACGTCGTAAAAACGTATCCGGCAGGCGGACGAGGCAGACATGCACGTCCGGAAGTTCCGGCACTCAGAGGCGTCAGTCTTGCCGTTCTTCACGGCGAGATTTTCGGAATCATCGGAGAAAACGGCGCGGGAAAATCGACGCTTTCCGAATGTATGACGGGTATCCGGAAATGCGACAGCGGAACTATCAGCGTACTGGGTATGAATCCGGCGGACAAGTCAGGAGCGGCGCGTAAAGTGCTGCTTAACAAAATCGGTGTCCAGCTTCAGCAGACGAAATTTCCGGATAAGATACGCGTACGGGAAATGTGCGCTCTGTACGAAGGACTGTACGAAAACCCCGCGTCGTATGAAAAGCTTCTTGACGAATTCGGGCTGCTGCAGAAACGGAATATGCCGGTCGCCGCTCTTTCCGGCGGACAGAAACAGCGTCTCGCTATCGTGCTGGCGCTTATTCCGCAGCCGGAACTGCTGTTTCTTGACGAACTTACAACGGGGCTCGATCCGAAAGCGCGCCACGCGGTATGGGAAGTAATCAAATCGCTGCAGGAACGGGGTATGACCATTCTGCTTACATCGCACTTTATGAACGAAGTCGAATATTTATGCACACGCATCGCAGTCATGAAGCAGGGAACGATATGTGCGGAGGGAACGCCTTCGTCGCTTATCGCTGAGCATCGATCGAAAAACCTCGAAGAACTTTTCCTGCAATATACGGAAAAGGAAAACGAGAACAAATCAATTAACAAATTCGGAGATGAAATATGAAAAATAATAATGCATTCAAAGCGCTTTTTACCGCAGAACTCAAACTTATTCTTCGCGACGGCAATATACTTGTGTTCGGTATCGCGATACCGGCTGTGATTATGTTCGTCATCGGTCTGATTGTTCCCGAACAGAATCTTATTGCCTCATATGCAGGAGTCTCAAGCATCGCCGTTCTTGCGACCGGATTCATGGGCATTCCCGCGACGCTTGCACAGTACCGGCACGACGGCGTACTCCGTCAGTTCAAAGCAACGCCGCTCAATCCGTTCATGCTGCTTGCTGTCGACACGATACTGGAGGTGTTCTTCGTTCTGCTTTCGGGCACGACTGTCTCGTGCATCGCACAGTTCGTGTTTCATGTGCACGCTGCATCTCTTCCGCACTTTGTTCTCATTTACCTCTTCAACATATTCGTCATATTCAGCATAGGAAATCTTATAGGTGCGCTTGTCCCCGACATCCAGACGTGCAACTCGGTCACCACGCTGCTCTATTTTCCGTCCCTTATCCTGTCGGGAACAACGATTCCGTTCGCACTGATGCCGCGCACGCTCCGGATTATTGCCGGAATATTCCCGATGACGCATACGAATCTGCTGCTTGCAGACGCCGCGCTCGGAATAACGGGCCCGTACGACGGAATCAGATTCGTCGTATTGGCGGCAGCGGCAGGTATATGCTGTGCTGTTTCAATGAGGGAATTCAGGTGGTAGAGCTGCATAAAGTCGGTATTTTGTCATTATAACAGCGTTTTATCGTGTATTTATGCTATTATACTGGCATATTGTTGACTTTCTGACAGACCGACGTATACTTAGTAGTATGATACAGCGAATTCTCCAGAACGTTATACAGGCGAATCTCCATAAAGGAAAAGCGGTCATTCTGTACGGAGCACGGCAGTGCGGCAAAACAACGGTGACTCGTATGACATCGACGCGTCATCGGAAAAGGCCGTGTGGCTTTCCGGCGACGATGATGAAGACGTGCGAATATTCTCCACCGTAACAAAATCTGTCTGGCCGCAGATTCTTGGTCCGTATAAACTGCTTATCATTGACGAAGCACAGCGTATTCCCGACATAGGACGCGCCGTAAAAATTCTCATAGATTTCTTTCCCGATGTGCAGGTGATTCTGACAGGTTCCAGTTCATTTCGGATTGCGAATATAACAGAGGAACCGCTCACCGGAAGGAAATACGAATATCGTCTGTATCCGTTTTCTTTTCTTGAATTATGCGGTGCTGCAAGTCTTCCCGATGAACGAAAGGCTCTGCAGCAGCGTCTGCTCTTCGGTTCCTATCCTGAGGTCGTTACAAAGCCAGACGAGGCCCAGTCGCTTCTGCAGCTGATTGCCGACAGTTATCTGTACCGCGACCTTTTCGAGTATGAGGGGATCCGCAGGCCGAAGCTGCTTCGAGACTTGCTGAGGCTGCTTGCATATCAAATCGGCAACGAGGTCTCAACAGCAGAACTTGCATCAGCGCTTTCCGTTTCGCGGGGCACGGTTGATTCGTACATTTCCCTGCTCGAACAATCATTCATTATCTTTACTCTGAATGCGTACAGCACGAATAAGAGGAATGAACTGAAGAAGGCCAAAAAAATATATTTCTGTGATAACGGAATCCGCAATGCGGTTCTCGGAGATTTTACTCCTATCGGTGCCAGAAAAGACACCGGCGCATTATGGGAAAATTATCTTGTCTCCGAGCGCATTAAATATCTTTCGAACAAAAATGCGTCCCCTGCAAACGGAACGTCGATTGCTTCCCCGTATTTCTGGCGGACAACAGACGGGATGGAAATCGATTACATAGAGGAATGTGCAGGTTCTCTTTCGGCATACGAGTTCAAATGGAATCCGGATAAAAAATGCCGTGTTACCGCAGCCTTTACAAACCGGTATCCTGATGCCGGTGTAACAGTTGTTACGCCGGATATGTATCAGAATTTTCTCGGACTATGAACCTGCTTTGTTCGTCGTATTGGCAGCAGCGGCAGGTATATGCTATGCTGCTTCAATGAGAGAATTCAGGTGGTAACATGTACAGAATCGGTCTTTTTTCCCGGATAACAAAAGTCTCTGTCAAAACGCTCGACGCCGTTCCGCGGGCAGCATGCGTCATGCACAAAGGCTCGTACGACGGATTGCCGCTCGCATGAAGTACCTGCCGGATTTCATAACTGTACTTCGCATAGTCTGCGCCGTACCGCTGCTGTTCGTCCGCGCTTTCTCACCGGTATTTTTCATTCTGTATGCAGTATGCGGGGTAAGCGACGCGCTCGACGGTTTTATCGCAAGAAGAACGCACACGGAAAGCAGAACGGGACAGATTCTCGACAGTACGGCCGATGCCGTATTCTTCATCATCATCGTCATTGTATATGTGCGCACGCTCAGGCCTTCATTCGTTTTTACTGCATGGATTACCGCAGTCTGCATGCTGCGCGCAGCTTCGCTTGCTGCAGGGCTGGTGCGTTTCAAAGAAATCGTATTTCTGCATACCTGTGCGAACAAAGCAGCCGGATTTACGCTGTTCTGTTTTCCGTTCCTGTACATACTGTCGCCCGGGGCGGCTTTTATTGCTGCATGCAGCATCGCATCGGTATCGGCGATCGAAGAACTGATTATTAATTTAACCGCGCAGAAACCGGACAGAGATGTAAAAAGTATCTTTAAACTCTGACTGTCATCCGCCGGTCATAACAAACTTCACGCAGTTTGCCGAGCCTCTCCTCCTGTCAGGGCCGCAGTTTTTTTCCGATATAAAACACATAGCCGTAATACTGCTTATACTTTTCGTACAGTTCGGCTTCGTGCTGCTGGAAGCGCATCAGTTCCGCGGCGGCTTTGTCGCCCGGATGTTTCTTCAGAAACTGCTGCCTGGCTTCGACAGCCGGCGTAAAGTAATTGTCCGTCCAGCAGGTTTCCGGCAGTGCAAACGCAGCGACAGGCATATATCCCGCTTTCTGCAGCCGGGCTGTTTTAACTGCCGTCGTTCCGATTTCAGGATATGCATCGTTCCAGAATGCCGCGATTTCCTGCGGCCGCTCGTCCGTAAACCATGTCGCATCCGTTACCGCAATATACCCGCCCGTTTTAAGCAGCGGTCTCCATTCGTTTACGCCGCGTTCGAAACCGATGTGGGCAATTGAGCCCTCCGCCCAGATAAGATCGAGCGATTCTTTTTCGAATGGCAGTCTTTCCATCGTCCCGGTTATGCCGTGCACGCGGCCCTGTACATTGTGGGCCGCCGCATTTTCATTGAACAAGCCGATAAACTGAGGAGACAGATCGATCCCCGTAATACGCGCAGCCGTGTGTTCCGCGAGGATCATGGTCTGACCTCCCGTACCGCAGCCGACGTCGGCAGCCTGTATCGGAACCATTGATCCGGACAGCGGCTTCCTGTCCGGCCCTTCGATAAACTCCAGCGCCCGCAGCGTCGCTTCCGGGCTGCCCGGTCCCTGACGTTTGAGTAAAGCAAAATACTCACATATCATCGTATAGTCGAATGCATAAATCGATCCGTTTTTTTCAGACATAGAAGCCTCCTGTATGTAACAGCCGGTCTGCGCGCACAATGTGTACCGGCATTTACAGAAATGGTATCAGTAAATTCCTGTAAATGGTACTCCGTATTCGTTTCAGAAACAAAAAAGCACCGTATGCAGGACATTCTATTGCCCCATATACGGTGCCTCCCTCTTTATGATTCCCGTTTCAGTTCCGCGATAATCCTGTAGACCGTCTTGTCCGCAAGAAAGTACCGGTCCGCAAGTTCAGGGACTGAAATGCCGTTCAGATATTTTCCATATAATTCCCGGTTACGGTCCCGCAGCAGATCCCGGGTGTGTTTAACCTCACCCCATTTCTTTCTGCAGCACGCTTTCCGCGGAATATACAGATACATGCCGTCGGCGTATTCCTGTACTGCTTCCAGCAGATTTCCAGGCAACACGTCGTCCGCTTTTACATAGCCCATAGTGCGCTCCGTATAAAAAATATGATGCAGAGTGCAGTAAAGGCAGCCGGAACTTACGTCCGCAATATGCACGCCTTTACTGCGCGCACGGGACAAGATCCGAAATCAGATGTGAATATGCAGAACTACTGATAAGACAATATCCTCCTGTTATAAAATATATTATATGAATTTCTCTTTACGAACAACCCGTCGGTATTATACGCTCGGCCGCGGTACATAGGACGGCGGCGGCAGCCTGATTTGGCGGGCCTCTCCAGTACAGAAATTTAACAAGATGAGTCGTAATAATTTTTCTGACTCCGTATAGTGCCGTTTCTTTTGTTCTGTACCAGTTTTGAGTGATGGAAATAATTTTTGCATTGTATGCCGTGTGCCCTGCAGTACCCGCTGAGTTTCTGCGCGAGTACGTCCCAGTAATAGTCGTCGCCTCCGATATAAATCCGCCGGTACTGCTCCGCATACCGGGGATAATGAGACCGCACGTATTCCAGAATGACAGGTTTATAAGCTCCGCGCAGATTAAGGTTTTCGAACCAGTACTCGTCTATGAATTCATGCGAACATTCCAGTATTTTCCTGCAGTCGGTTATGTAGGGAAATATCGGCGACATAAACAACACAGTCGTAATGCCGCCGTCGTGCATCGTTTTCAGCGCATGCAGTCTGTCAGCGATCGGAGAGGCATCATCCATATCGCGCCGGAATGTTTCGTCCAGTGTGTTGACGGACATGGCGACTGTAAGATGTCTGAACTGTTTTAACAAATCGACGTCGCGCAGAATCAAATCCGATTTTGTCGAAATGCTCACATATGCATCGGAGTGTACAAGCTGCTCAAGGACTTCGCGAGTACACCGGTACGTTTCTTCATATTTATTATAGCAGTCCGTCACTGAAGAAAGAAATACTGTTTTCCCTGTGAGTTTTTTTATGTCGATTTTTTTACTGCATCGCTTTATGTCTATGAACGTTCCCCAGTCTTCGGTATGTCCCGTAAAACGCTTCATAAAGCTCGCGTAGCAGTACCGGCATCCGTGGGGACAGCCGACGTACGGATTAATAACGTAGTCGGTCGCGGGAAGATTCGATTTTGTGAGAAGGTCTTTTACAGCGACTTCACGTACAACAACGGACATACACAAGTATACTAGCGTATAGCCCTGCAAATTACCAGTATCAGGAAGCGGTGTTATTCATTCTGCCGCCGTGGGTTCAGTCCTGAATCCACCCCCGTTCCACTGCGGCTGCAACATTCGCCTGAACCCACGGCCAGAGGCGCGGCATGTACGCTTTCACCGGTGAAATGCGCTTGAATACGTCGGCTGCATGAACTGCCCCCTCGCGCCACGTTGCCCCCTCCGTGAGCGTGTTGTGCAGAAACGGCTGGATGCGGTCCATGCATGCGGCGAACTGAGCATCCGCAGTCTGCTCCGCGTCGAATTCCTCCCACAACGCGCGTATTTCCTGTCCCTGATCTTCGGGAAGCCGGGAAAAAAGTCTGTCGGCCGATTCTTTCTCACGCAGCTCCTTCGTCGTGTTTCCGGCAGCGTCGTATGCGAACGTGTCCCCTGCGTAGATTTCCACAAGGTCGTGAACGAGCACCATTTTTATCGCACGGTTAATATCGGGACTGCCTTCCGCATATTCGCCGAGCAGCATCGCCATAACACCAAGATGCCATGAATGCTCCGCGTCGTTCTCCCGGCCGGAGCCGTCGACGTGAAGCGTATGGCGCAGTATGTGCGTCATCTTGTCTATCTCCGCAATAAATTCAAGCTGTTTGTCCAGCCTGTCGTTTCCCGAAGAGGCGAATGTATTTTTTTGCAGATTCTTTTCCATGCAGACAGAGTTCTTCATACACCTGTACTGTCCGTAATTTGGAATAACGGCATACCCGAGACTGCGGTACAGGGACATCGCAGTCGCGAGCGGTTCACCTGTCTCCAGAATCATGCGGGAAAATCCACCGGAAAGCGCCCACTGCTCAAGGGAAAGTACGATTGTCTTCGAGATTCCCTGCCCGCGGTATTCCTTCCGGACAAAAACGCGCTTCAGCTCTGCGTTCTCTCCATCGTATTCCTTAAAACTTCCGCATGCGATTGCTTTTGTACCGTCATAAGCAATAAGCACGTGATGTATGTTTTCCAGCGTATTATACTGTACATACTGCGAACGCTGAAATTTCTTTCCTACAATTTCATCAAGATTTTCATCAAGCAGCCGGCACAGTTCAACGAAATCCTCGTTTGTTCCGTCCGTGCGGACAATTGTGTACGCCATAGCAGTTACCTCAGCATACAACAGTACCACATCATGCAACAGCCGGTAAAGAGCGTTCTATAATATACGTTACCGATAGTTGACTATCTCTATATTTAATTATACTATTTTCCTACCAAAAAACTGGAAAATTAAAACGGAGGCTATAACATGAAGAAAAACAGAATACCGGCTGCCATTTTCGCTGTACTCGCAGCTTTTGTGGCGGCAGGATGCAGTAAAAAACAGGGAATATCAGCATCTGCGGTTCAGGACGCTGCTGATGCACGCACAATATATGTTGCACATACCCAGACGTATGTGCCGTACGTGTTTGTCGACGACAAGGGAGCATCAGACGGATTCGAGGTCGCTGTCTGGAAGGAAATCGGTCTGATGTATCCGCAGTATAAAATCGAATTTGTCCCGACGTCCGACGACGATCTGCTCATCGGCGTGCAGACCGGAAAATACGCAGTAGGCATAAAAGGCGCGTGGTCCACGGACGAACGGCGTGAGAAATACCTGTTCCCTCAAAACTATCTGGGAGCGAGCGTCATAGGATTGACGTTCCGCACGGAAAACGCGGACAAGATTCACGACCTTGAGAGCTTCGCGGAATACAGCGGAAAGCTCGTTCCCATTTCTCCGCAATCCGCTCAGTATTCGATCATCACTGATTTTAATAAAGCGCACCCCGGCGCACAGATAAAGCTCGTGCCGTCGGACGTCTTCAACATTCCCGAATCGTACACGTGGGTGCTCGAAAAACGGTACGACGGATTCTTCGACCTTCAGGTTGCGTACAAACGAAACGTCCTTGCGGAAGACGGCGCGTACCATCAGTTTGCGGACAGGCTTTCATATGTCGTCTACAAGGCGATTCCGACATGGCCGCTCTTCAACAAAAACGAAACGCAGCTGGCCGCCGATTACGACAAGGTGGTTACGACGCTCCATGAAAACGGAAAATACACTGAGCTCGCAGACAAATATTTCGGCGAAGATGTTTCAAAATACGTGCAGAAGTAGTATGCTGAAACGCAATGCGTCCGTTTGATCCGGTTTATATTGCGGAATATTTCTGCAGGCTGCTCCCCTTTGTCGGCAGAACGCTGCAGGTAACGGTTCTTTCCGTCGTCTGCGGCACGCTCCTCGGCGCACTGCTTGCATGGGCACGGCTGTCCCGTTCCCGCGCCGCACGCGCGGTTTCTGCCGTTTACGTGCACATTATCCGATGCACGCCGTCGATCGTGCTTCTTTTCATCGTTTATTACGGTCTTCCGAAACTGATTGAATCGGCGACAGGCATCCGCGCGGGATACAACGGCAAGCTGCTGTACGTCGCGGTTACGCTGTCGCTGCTGTTCGCGGCGGCCATGTGCGAACTGTTCCGTGCCGCATACGGCGCCGTCGACGACGGTCAGCGGGACGCCGCATTCTGCTGCGGATTCACGCCGTTCCAGACAGCGTACCTCATCATTATACCGCAGGCGCTCACCGCCGCAATTCCCGTATTCTGCAACGAAGTGATAGCCCTTCTTAAACAGGGTGCGCTTGCGTTCACAATCGGCTTCATCGACCTTATGGGGGAGACCGACGTTATTGTTGCGCGGAATTACGGCGCGCACGGGCTTGAAACGTACATCGCGCTCGCCGTAATTTACTGGGGCCTGTCGATCATCATCGAACGGGCTGCAGGCATATTCGAACGGCGGGCAGCGCGCGGGAAAGATTTTCCCGGCAGGGATGTAAGCGGATGGAACTGAATCTGCCTTTCCTTGCAAAAACATTTATTCTCGCACTGCGCGGAATTCCCGTATCGCTCGAAATAACAGCATTATCGCTGCTGCTCGCCGTCATTCCCGCATATTACATGGCGCTCGCACGGTTGTACCGCGTAAAGATTCTGTCGCGGATTATCGGCGTTTTCATCTCGCTCGTGCGGGGTACGCCGATGGTCGTGCAGATACTGTTCATATACAGCCTGCTTCCGAGTCTCATCAACGCGGTCGCCGTACGGACGGGAAGCTCGTTCAACGTATTCAACGCGCATCCTGTTATTTATGCGGTCATCGTCTTTTCGCTGCACGCGTCGGTCATGCTTTCCGAAGTGATACGCGCCTCAATCACGACTGTCGACCGCGGCCAGCTCGACGCTGCGTATGCGCTCGGCATGAATCGGAGTCAGGCGTTCCGTCTCATCATTATGCCGCAGGCTGTCGTCGAGGCGGTGCCGAACCTCGGCACGCTCACCGTGAATCTTTTCAAGGAAACGTCCCTTTCCTTCCTCATGACCGTGCAGGACATCACCGCGATCGCGAAAATAGAAGCATCGTACGGCTACAATTATATAGAAGCATATATAGACATATTTATTATTTATCTGATTATGTGCTCGCTCATACAGCTTGTATTCTATACTGCGGAAAAAGTAGTGTCGAAAAAATAAGCTGCGGCGCTGGCACATCAACGGCGTATGTGCTAGTATCATTCCGATGAAAAATCAGTATAACAAAACCATAACGGCCTGTTTTATCGGCTATATCGTGCAGGCCATCGTAAATAATTTCGTCCCGCTGCTTTTCCTTACGTTCCAGAGCGAATACGGTATTCCTCTCGAAAAAATAACAATGCTCATAACAATCAATTTTGCGCTGCAGCTCTGCGTTGACCTTTTATCGGTGACGTTCGTCGACAGAATCGGGTACCGCGCATCGATGATCATTGCACACGTATGCGCCGCTGCCGGACTTGCAATGCTCGCCGTGCTTCCCGGTCTGTTCCCTGATCCTTTCTCCGGATTATTAATCGCCGTCGTGTTGTACGCCGTCGGCGGCGGACTGCTCGAAGTGCTTGTGAGCCCTGTGGTCGAAGCATGTCCCTCAGACAACAAGGAAAAAGCCATGAGCATGCTTCACTCGTTCTACTGCTGGGGATATGTCGGCGTCGTACTATTCTCGACAATATTTTTCAAACTCTTTTCCGTCTCCAACTGGAAAATCCTTTCGCTTGTCTGGGCCTGCGTTCCCGCCGCAAACATGATCCTTTTTACGCGCGTACCGGTTCCGCATCTCATCGCCGACGGAGGGAAAGGCATGACGCTGCCGGAATTGTTTAAAACGAAAATCTTCTGGCTTTTCATGCTGCTTATGCTCTGCGCGGGAGCAAGCGAACAGGCCGTGAGCCAGTGGGCGTCGGCATTTGCGGAAAAGGGACTCGGCATCAACAAAACGCTCGGCGATCTTGCGGGACCGATGGCGTTCGCAGTGCTCATGGGAACGGCCCGGCTGTTCTACGGCAGACACGGCGAGAAAATCAATCTTGACAAATTCATGAAAGCGAGCATCGTGCTCTGCATAGCGTCGTATCTGTGCATCGGCCTTGTGCGGATTCCGGCGGCAGGGCTCGTCGGCTGCGCGTTCACCGGTTTGTCAGTCGGCATTCTCTGGCCGGGTACGTTCAGCAAAGCCGCCGCTTCAATAAAACGCGGCGGCACATCGCTGTTTGCGTTTCTTGCGCTTGCTGGCGACTTGGGCTGTTCGGGCGGACCGACGCTTGTCGGCATCGTCTCAAGCGTTTTCTCAGACAACCTCCGCATCGGAATACTCGCCGCGATTATATTCCCCGTCCTCATGCTTGCAGGAATTTCAAAACGGAAATGAACGCCGAACTGATTTAATCCGAAAGGCCTTTCACGGCCTTTTTAAACTGCACGGTGAACAGAATCGCCGTAAACGTGACCGCGAGTATGTCCGCGACAGGTTCCGCCATGTATACGGCGGTCGTGCGGTCTACCGGGAGAATGCCGGCGCCCGCCCGGCTCAGAGCCGGCAGTGCGTAAATAAACGGAAGAAGCAGCACGAATTTCCGCATTACGGCAACAAGCACCGACGACACGGCGCTGCCGATCGCGACGAACGTCATCTGGCACGACGTCTGTATGCCGAAAATGAACATAGCCCCGCAGTATATGCGCAGCGCTTTCGCCGTGAACGGAATGAGCGTTTCGTCGGACGTGAATATGCGGGCAAACATCCCTGGAAAAAGCATCACGAGCAGCCAGACACTTACCGCATATATCATGCTCGCCGTAAAAAGAAGTCTGAACGTCCGCTTTACGCGCTGAACATTCTTCGCGCCGAAATTGTAACTCGTAACGGGCTGCGCGCCCTGTCCCAGCCCGTTAAGCGGCAGAAGTCCGAACTGTATGATGCTCGTACAGATGGACATGGCGCCGACCGCAATATCTCCGCCGTATTTCAGCAGCGACGAATTGAAACATATAAATATGAAGCTTTCGCTGGCCTGCATCGTAAACGGCGCAAAACCGAGTCCCAGACACGGCAGTATGATTTTCGGGGACAACATAAACGTACGCGGATTCAGGCGCAGCACGCTTTTTTTCCCGCACAGGAACAACAGCACCCAGACGGTGGAAACGGCCTGAGATATGACGGTCGCAACGGCGGCGCCCGCCACTCCGAGGTGAAAGCCGAATATAAACAGCGGATCAAGGATGATGTTGCACACTGCTCCGATGCAGACGGTGAGCATACTTGTAGCCGCAAATCCCTGGGCGGTAATGAACGCATTCATGCCGAGCGTGAGCTGAACGAATATGGTCCCGAGTGCGTAAACAGTCAGATAGCTGTGCGCATACCCCACTGTATTGGCACTTGCGCCGAACGCCATGAGAAACTGCCCGTTCCATGCAACGACGACGACGGTAAGGACAAGCGAAATAATAATCTGCAGAATGAAACAGTTGCCGAGCGTTCTCTGCGCCGACTCCTTATCCTGTCTGCCCATGAAGATCGACGCACGGGGCGCGCCGCCCATGCTCACGAGCGCGGCAAACGCCGAAATAATCATAATAATCGGCATGCACACGCCGACCCCGGTAAGGGCAGGCGCGCCGACTCCCGGAATATGACCGATGTAAATCCGGTCCACAATGTTGTACAGCATATTGACGATCTGCGCCGTAATGGCAGGAATCGAAAGTCTGACAAGCAGTTTCCCGACAGGCTCGCTGCCGAGCGCTTTATCAGCCAAAGAAGTATCGCTCATTTTATGACCTTTTCAACGTCCGTAAATATTTTTTCTGTTTTTCGGTAATCCGGTAGCTCTCGACCGCTTTCTGAATCGTTTTATTATGCACCCATATGTCGAGCTTGTTCTGTTCGATATAAAAAATAACCGCGTCGTACTGTTTTGCAAGCGCCGTCGCAAAATACCACGCAACCATCATGTTGACGTAATATTCGTTCGAGCGGACACGAGATGCAAGCTCTGCGGATTCGGACGTAAAATTCCCGTCGAGGAAAAAGTTCATGAGCATTTCGACGCCGAACCTCACCGTATACGTTCTGTCCGACGCAACCCATCCTTTGATTTTTTCATACAGTCCGGGAAGGTTCCTTTTGAACGCTTTCGGCTTTATCTGATCACAGGTCGCCCAGTTGTCGACATACGGCAGAAACTTGTCGACCGCACGCACTGCTTCATCGAAATCCTTCAGCGTCTCAAGAATAAATCCGTGAAGGTTGTTTTCTTCATAATATGTATGCGGTAGAATTTTAATAAATTCTGCCGCGTCGGGAGTTCTGGCAAATTCTTTTGCAAATGCACGCAGTGCCGGAGTCCGTACGCCTATGACGCGTTCCGGCGCAACGTTCGGCATGAGTTTGCACTGGAACGCCTGATATGCGCCGTCCTGCAGTGCAAACAACTGTTTCTGAACCGATTTTTCAATGTCCGGGTGCTTCATCTGTTCAGTTGCTGCCCAGTATCGCTTCGACTGCGCCCAGTTCTTCCTGAGTAAAATCAAGATGCCGGATGATTTTTACGTTGTCCTCTATCTGTTCCGGATTATGAGCGCCTATAAGAACGGAAGTTACTCTGTTGTTGCGGAGGTTCCACGACAGAGCCATCTCCGTAAGCGTCTGTCCGCGTCCGTGCGCAAGTTCGTTGAGTTTCCGTATTTTTGCAATCTTCTCCGTCGTAATGCTGTCCGCTTTGAGAAACTGATTCAGCGACGCGCGGCTGTTCTCAGGTATCCCGTTGAGATACTTGTCGGAAAGCAGTCCCTGCGCAAGCGGACTGAACGTAATCGAACCGGCGCCGACGTCTGCAAGCGTATCCGTAAGGCGGTCGGCTTCGCTCCATCGGTCGAACATGTTGTATCTGTACTGATTGATGAGCAGCGGAGTTCCGTTGCGCGCAAGGATGACTGCCGCCTCGCGCGTCTGAGCGCTGTTGTAATTTGAAATGCCGGCGTAAAGCGCTTTCCCGCTCTTTATAATATCGCTCACAGCGCCCATAGTTTCCTCGAGCGGCGTATCGGGATCGGGACGGTGATGATAGAAAATGTCGACGTAGTCGAGATGCATGCGCTGCAGACTCTGGTCTACGCTCGCGATAAGGTATTTCCGCGAACCGTTGTCGCCGTACGGACCGGGCCACATGCCGTATCCAGCTTTCGTCGAAACGAGAATCTCGTCGCGGTAACTTTTCAGGTCGCTCTGCATGATGCGTCCGAAATTCTCTTCCGCGCTTCCCGCAGCGGGACCGTAGTTGTTCGCAAGATCAAAATGCGTAATGCCGAGATCGAACGCCTTAAAAATCATTTTTTTCTGATTTTCAAAATCGTCGACAGAACCGAAGTTATGCCACAAGCCGAGCGCCACGCGCGGCATCATTACTCCGCTTTTTCCGCAGCGCAGATACTGCATCCGTCCGTCATATCGTGAATCATCCGCTTTGTACATATGTTTACCCCTTTAATACGGCTGTTGAGTGATAAAACTACTATACACCCAAATACAGCCGCGTGCAATGCCGTTTTATCTATCATAATCATCCGAAAATGATTATATTAACAGCATCTTCAGTACGAGGAACTATTATGGAACCAATACTATATGTTGACGGGCTTCAGAAACGGTACGGTATGAAACCTGCGCTCAGGAGCATTTCTCTGACGCTTGAACCGGGAAGAATTCTGGGGCTCATGGGGCCGAACGGCAGCGGCAAGACGACTTTCATGAAAGTGATTGCCGGACTGCAGAAAGCAAACGGGGGAACAGTCCGCGTATGCGGCAATCCGGTCGGCATAGAGAGCAAAAAGCTCGTCTCCTTTCTGCCCGACCGCAACATTATGCCGCGCAGAATGACTGCGGCGGATGCAATCGACTATTACCACGATTTCTTCGCGGACTTCGACGTAAACAAAGCGTACGATATGCTCAATTTCGTGCATCTTGAAAAGAACATTCCCGTGTCCGACATGTCGAAGGGCATGGTGGAAAAACTCAACCTGACGCTCTGCTTTTCGCGGAAGTCAAAACTGTACCTGCTCGACGAACCGCTCGGCGGCGTTGATCCGGTTGCGCGGGAACGGATTGTTTCGACGATCGCGCAGACGTTCAATCCCGAATCGTCCATCATAGTAAGCACGCATCTTGTACACGATATTGAAAGGATGTTCAACGACGTCTGTTTTATCAGCGAGGGAGAGGTGCTGCTGTCCGGCAACGCCGAACAGCTCCGTACGGAACGCGGCATGGATATAGACGCATTGTATATCCAGATGTTCAGAGACAGATGCTGAATAAGGGGAAACGGAACATGAAAGCTACTTTTAAACAGGAATGGAAGGCGAGCAGGCCGCGCATTCTGTACACAAGCATCGTGCTTGCAATCGTGCTGCTCGGCGCGGCATTAACAAATTTCATCGCATATGAAACTCAGTCGAACCACGTGACGTTTTTCGGAATGTTCATGTACGGCGTCGGAATATTCTGCGCGCTCGCCATCCCCGTCTACTCGCTCGTGCGCGGCAGCGGAAACCTGCGCCCGCTGCTTTTCAGCGACACGAACTATCTTATGCTGCTCGTGCCGGAACACAGCTATACGCTGCTGATTGCCAAGCAGCTCATAAATCTCGCGGAGTATCTGATTTACGCGCTCCCCGCTGCAGTCTATCTGTCGTTCATGGGACCGACGGCCGGTCTCGTCATGCATACGAGAATCAACGGCGTCGTGTACAATTCAAACGGGGCCGAGACATACTGGCAAAGCGTGCGCCAGTTATACAAATACGTGCTTGCCGACAACTGGGCGGGCACGCTGCAGATTCTCGCAATGGGAATCATCATGTTCGTCGTGCTGCAGGCTGCAATCAACTGCGCGTACGCCCTCTACTCCGCATTCATCCGTACGAAAAAGCCGAACAGGTTTCTTATCCTCGTAATTCTCTTCTTCCTGTTCTACATTCCCATCAGGCTCGGTTTTCTCGGCATCGATCAGGTGCAGTTCCAGGGACTTGATTCCGCAGGGCTGTGCTGGAATTATATCTGGCGCTTCGCCGCGTTCGGAGCAGCATACTTCGGTCTGACCGGCTGGCTTATGGAAAACAAGATAGAAGTCTGATATACTTGTCCGCATGAAACACAACATGCAGACAGTACAGGAGCTGGCCGCAGCCAACGGTCCGCTCTGTGTCGGACTCGACACGGATCCTTCATATATTCCCGCGAAACTGCTCCGCACATTCGGAAGTCCTTCGGAGGCGGTCGTTACCTACAACAAAGAAATCATACGCCGCATCGCGTCGGATAAAAGCGCGTGCTGCTGCAAAGTGCAGATTGCCTATTACGAGGCGATGGGCGTTGCAGGCATGCAGGCATATGCCCGGACACTGCGCGCGGTAAAAGAGGCGGGGCTCGTCTGCATCTCCGACATAAAACGGGGAGACATTGCAAACACCGCCGACGCGTACGCACGGGCCCACTTCTCAGGGGATTTCGAGACCGACATAATCACCGTGAATCCGTACATGGGATTCGACACGCTCGCACCGTTCACGAATTACTGCGTGCCCGGCAAGGGCAAAGGGATTTTCGTTCTGCTGCGTACGTCGAATCCCGGGATGACGGACATCGAACGGCAGGAACTTAAAACAGGCGGGCGCGTGCTCGACAAAGTCGGGGCTGAGCTCAGGCGCATCTCGAATCAGTTTGCGGAACTGTATCCGGAACAGACGTGTTCTCCGGCGGGAGCCGTCGTCGGCTGCACGGAAGAAAGCGACGCACGTCAGCTCAGAGACGCGTATCCCGACGTGTTTTTTCTCATTCCCGGTTACGGCGCGCAGGGAGGAGCGGCACGCATAGCCGCAGCGCTGCTCGGAAAAGCCGGCGGTACGGTAAATTCGTCGCGCGGCATTCTCTGCGCGTGGCAGAAAGACCCCGCGTTTGAGGAACAGCGGGAACGCGGCGCGCTCAGCATCAGCGACATTGCGGACGCCGCAGCGCGCGCGGCCCGTGCCGCAAAAGACGAACTGCTCGATGCAAAAAAATCAGTGGAGGCATGACATGCTGCATATCGGATATCACGAATCGACATCGGGCGGATATGCCGCGATGGGGGAAGAAGCCGTAAGCGTCGGCGCGGATACGTTCGCGTTTTTCACGCGCAACCCGCGCGGCGGCTCGGCAAAATCAGTCGACGCGGCCGACGCGGCGAAACTCTGCGCGTTCATGAAGGAACACAATTTTGCCCCGCTCGTCGCACATGCTCCGTACACGATGAATCCGTGCTCGGCAAATCCCGAGCTCCGAAAATTTGCGCTTGAAATGATGATAGACGACTTCGCCCGGCTCGAATATACGCCCGGCTGTCTGTATAACTTCCATCCCGGCAGTCATACGGGACAGGGGACGGAGACAGGCATAGCGCTCTCCGCGGAACTGATTGCAGCCGCCCTGAAGCAGGTGGACGAAAAAAACACAAAGACAGGAACAGACTGCCACACCACGCTCCTCGTGGAAACGATGTCGGGAAAAGGCTCGGAAATAGGAAAGACGTTCGAAGAGGTACGCGCCATTCTCGATCAGGCTGAAGAAAAATACGGCGCACCGCTCGCGGGCCGCGTCGGCGTGTGCATGGACACCTGCCACATCTGGGACGGCGGATACGACATAGTTCGCGACCTCGACGGCACGATCGGAAAATTCGATAAAGCGGTAGGACTGGGACGGCTCAAGGCGATGCACCTGAACGACAGCATGAACGTACTCGGCGCGCATAAAGACCGCCACGCAAAAATCGGCGAGGGCGAAATCGGCGTCGAAGCGCTCGCACGAGTCATCAATCACCCTGCCCTCAAAAATCTGCCGTTCATACTCGAAACGCCGAACGAACACGACGGCTATAAGCGGGAAATCGAGCTGCTGCGGTCGAAGTACAAAGACTGAAAAAAAACGCACGTCACGAGAGTGTTTCCTATACTGTTTTTCTCCAGTTGTTTACGTTTTGTGTGCAATTTATTACTTTACTACTAGGGAATAAAATCAATTTTACACATCCGGAGGATATATTATGGAACCAGTTACAGACTGCAGCGGAAGTCCCGTACCCGCATACATCACCGGGAAAGTAACGTTCTGCGGAAAGGAAAAAGGTGCTGCCCCGGAAGGAAGTGTCTGGCTGCTCAAGCTCGACATCCGCGGAAAGGAAGCAGTGCTGCCGCTTGCAGGTCAGTTTTACATGCTTCGCGCAATGAAAACGGGAGTACTGCTCGGACGTCCGATAAGCATTTTCCATGCGAAAAAAACGATACACGGTGCGGAGCTTCAGTTTCTTATCCTCCTCAAAGGACAGGGAACGGCTGAGCTCTGCAATCTCGGAACGGGCGATGAGGTTCAGCTGCTCGGGCCGCTCGGCAACACGTTCCCGCTCCCCGAAAAAAACAAAAAAGCGTGCATCGTGGGAGGCGGCATCGGCATAGCGCCCGTCGCGGGATTTGCCGAAACGCTGCCGTCAGGTTCATACGACTTTTTCGCCAGCTTCAAAAGCGGCTCGTACGGCGTGGAATACATTCACCCCGCATCGCTTACTGTTACGACCGACGACGGCAGCAGCGGTATTCACGGTATGCTTCCCGCGGCTCTTACGGCCAACACACTGCGTGCCGGAAACTACGGAACAGTCTACGCGTGCGGTCCCGCCCCCATGCTCGCGTACGTAAAAAAGATTTCCGAAGAGGCGGGCATTCCGTGCTGGATAAGCATGGAATCGCGCATGGCGTGCGGCATGGGCGTATGCCTCGGATGCACGATTCACACGACGGAAGGAAACAAACGCTGCTGTAAGGACGGTCCCGTTTTCGACAGCCGCATACTGGAATTCCCTGTGCCTGTCTCGCAGCCGCGCCGTGCGCCGCTCTCCTCTGAGCCTGACTTGTCCGTTACGATTGCAGGCGTTCTGTTCCGCAATCCCGTCATAGGGTCGTCGGGTACGTTCGGATTCGGCTCGGAATACGCACCGATTTTCGACGTCAACAGACTCGGCGGCATTGCAAGCAAAGGACTCACGATCGAGCCGCGCGAGGGAAATACGGGAATCCGCCTGTGGGAAACCCCGTCGGGGCTCATGAATTCCATCGGGCTTCAGAATCCGGGCATCCCCCACTTCATTGAACACGAACTGCCGGAAATGCTCAGTCTTAAGCCGGTCACGATTGCAAATCTCTCAGGTTCCACTCTCGACACATATGTCGAAGGTGCCGAATTGCTCGACAAAACGAATGCCCCCATTATTGAGCTCAATATATCCTGTCCGAACGTCGCGGCGGGGGGAGCGGCATGGGGCATGACGTGCGAAAACGCCGACACTGCGGTGCGCGCGGTGCGCGCCGTCACCAAAAAGCCGCTCATTGTAAAACTTACGCCGCAGGCTCCCGACCTTACGGGCGTCGTTTTAAGCTGTGTAAAAGCGGGCGCGGACGCAATCAGTCTGTGCAATTCGTTCCAGGGTGTCGCAATAGACATTGAACGAGGCGTTCCCGTATTCGACAAAATAAAAGCCGGATTCGGCGGCCCCGCGGTGCGCCCGATCGCCGTGCGCCTCATCTGGGAGGCAGTCGAGGCAATAGACACGCTGCCGGAAAACGAACGGGTGCCGGTCCTCGCCATAGGCGGCATTGAGAAGTGGCAGGATGCTGTCGAGTTCATCATGGCGGGAGCGGGAGCCGTCGAAGTGGGAACGAATACGTTCGCAAATCCGCTTACCATGATCGAAGTGCTCGAGGGACTTACGGCGTTCATGAAACGCAAAGGATATGCTACAATAGCTGAAATGCGCGGTATTGCACATTCAGTAAAACATCAGGAGAAGTGAAGCACAGGCTTTACAGGAGTACTAACCCAGTATGAAGAACATGTTTGAACCCGGACAGCAGATTGAGACAACGATTGTTGCAGTCTCCGGAGACACAATTTTCCTTGACCTTAACGCGAAGAGCGAGGGATTTCTTGACCGCGCCGAACTCACCGATGAGAACGGAAAATGCACCGTGCAGGAAGGCGACAGGATAAAAGCGTACTTCGCCGGAACCGAAAACGGCGAGATGAAATTCACGACGAAGATAAGCGGCGGAAAAGCGGACAAATCGATGCTCGAGAACGCCTTCAAAAACGGGATTCCGGTCGAGGGACACGTCGAGAAGGAAATTAAAGGCGGATACGACGTTATGATAGGAACAAACCGCGCGTTCTGCCCCTACTCGCAGATGGGATACAAACAGAAAGACGAGAGCGCGTCTTTTGTAGGCAAACACCTGACGTTCAAAATTCAGGAATATAAAAACGACGGGCGCAACATTGTCGTGTCGAACCGCGCCATCATGGAAGACGAGCACGCAAAATCGATGGTCGCCCTGCAGGGAAAATTACAGGAAGGCATGATTGTCGACGCAACGGTGAAATCGCTCCAGAACTACGGAGCATTCGTCGACATCGACGGATTTCAGGCGCTTCTTCCGATTTCCGAAATAGCACTCGACCGCGTCGACGACATCAGCACAGTGCTGAAGGCCGACCAGAAAATCAAAGCAAAAATAATTAAGACCGACTGGAAGAACGAGCGGGTTTCCGTAAGCATGAAAGCGCTGCTCGCGGACCCGTGGGACTCAGTCGCGGAAAAATATCCGGCAGGTTCGAAACACGACGGCGTTGTTTCCCGCGTCGCTCCGTACGGCGTATTCGTAGAACTTGAACCCGGACTCGACGGCCTTGTCCACGTTTCGGAAATGGAAGGAATCGACCGGAACTCTAATCTGAGCAAATTATTTAAAAAGGGCGACAAAATGACTGTTGAAGTAAAAGAAACAAATCCCGCTGAAAAGCGGATTTCCCTTATGCCGACAACATCCGTGGAACAGGACAAGACAACAGCCCGTTACATGGCCGGACAGAACAGCGACGACGACGGGTACAATCCTTTCGCCGCGCTGCTCAAAAAATAACGGGGCATACGAGGCATAATATGAACAACACACCGCTGCTGCGCGCAATGATTTCTTACGATAAAGACGATCCGAAGCGGATTCAGCATTTCCTCAAAGTATACGAATTCACACATCTCATCTGCGACGGGGAACAGGTCGACACGATGATCAGGCAGACTGCAGAAACGGCGGCAATCGTTCACGACATAGGCATTCATCTGAGCGAGCAGAAATACGGCAGCAGCGGCGGCAAGTATCAGGAACAGGAGGGGCCGGCGGAAGCACGGAAAATGCTTTCCGGCCTCTACTATGCCGACAACATCATCGACCGCGTCTGCTGGCTCGTCGGCCATCACCACACCTATACGAACATAAACGCAGCAGACTATCAGATTCTCGTCGAAGCTGATTTTCTTGTAAACCTGTACGAAGATTTTCCCGAAGCGGCAGTCCGCAGGGATGCGGCGGAAGCAGCATACAGAAACATTTTCCGTACGGAGACAGGAAAACAGCTGTTCAAAGAATTGTTCGGTAATTAAACACAGATTCCGGCCGCTATTCGGGAAAAGAATCGCTGCCGGCAGTCGCGGGTTTCTGAAAAGCAGCAGTTACAGGAAATTTTTCCCGTATATATTTGCCGTACGCATCACCCTGAGCTGAGTTGCGGTACGGCCTTCAGAGTGTTATAATATTCTCCTATGAAAGGAATAATACTGGCAGGCGGGTCAGGCACACGTCTTTATCCGATTACAAAATCCGTATCGAAACAGATACTTCCGTTATATGACAAACCGATGATTTACTATCCGTTGTCGGTTCTTATGCTTGCAGGCATCAGGGAAGTGCTCATCATTTCCACTCCCCGGGATATTACGCTTTTTAAGGAACTGTTCGGGGACGGCGCATGGCTCGGCATGAAATTCGAGTATGCGGTACAGGACAAACCGCGCGGACTCGCGGATGCGTTCATCGTGGGTAAGCGGTTCATCGGCAGGGATACAGTCGCGCTCGTTCTCGGAGACAATATTTTTTACGGTCAGAGCTTTACGCAGAGCCTCAGGAAGGCCGCGGAACGCGTAAGCAATCAGGGCGGAGCGACTATTTTCGGCTACTTTGTAAAGGATCCGACCGCATACGGAGTCGTCGAATTCGACACAGACGGAAAGGTTCTCGGCATTGAAGAAAAACCGCAGCAGCCGAAAAGCAACTACGCCGTTCCGGGACTGTATTTCTACGACAACACCGTCGTCGATATAGCGGCAGGCGTGCGGCCGTCCGCCCGCGGTGAAATCGAAATAACAACAGTCAACAACACCTATCTTGAACAGGGAAAACTTTCAGTCGAACTGCTCGGCCGCGGGATGGCGTGGCTCGACACGGGAACGTACGACGGACTTCTGGAAGCGGGCAACTTTATTGCAACAATCCAGAAGCGTCAGGGATTGTACGTCTCGTGCATAGAGGAAATAGCCTACACCAACAAATGGATTTCCCGCAGCAGCCTGCTCGCGCTTGCCTCGGAATACAAAACCGAGTACGGACGGTATCTGGAATATATTGCGGGAAAAAAATAAGGAAAATCATCATGCCGTTTACATTTACACCGTGCACTGCCGGCGGAATCAGTATAGAAGGCCTTTTTGAAGTACAGCCGAAAATATTCGGCGACAACCGCGGGTATTTTCTCGAAACATACAACGAAAAGGAATTCAAGGCGGCCGGTCTCGGAATGAAGTTCGTACAGGACAATCAGTCGTCGTCTTCAAAGGGCGTGCTGCGCGGACTGCACTTCCAGACAAAACATCCGCAGGGAAAACTCGTGCGTGCCGTTTCGGGACTGGTGTACGACGTTGCAGTCGACCTCCGGAACGGTTCGAAGACGTTCGGAAGTTATTACGGTGTCGTCCTCGACGCGGAAAAGCAGAATCAGTTTTATATCCCGAAAGGATTTGCGCACGGATTTTACGTGCTGAGCGACACGGCCGTATTTGCGTACAAATGCACTGACTTTTACGATCCGTCGGGAGAAGACGGGATTATGTGGAACGATCCGCAGATAGGCATTCAGTGGAATAAAGCGGCGCCCGACATCACGCCCGTTCTCTCGGAGAAAGACGGAAAACATCCGTCTTTCGACAAAAATATTAAATATTTCGACATCACCGGTGCATGGGTCGGGATATAGGAGTTTTTTATGCAGCGAAAATTAACAAACATACTGATAACCGGAGGAGCGGGCTTCATCGGCTGCAACTTCATCCGCTTTCTGTTCAGTGAGGAAAGCGCCTTCTCCGGCAGAATAATCAACGTCGACTGCCTGACCTACGCGGGCAACCTCGAAAGCCTTGCGGACATAGAAGCTGAATACGGCGGAAAGCGTTACTTTTTCGAGAAAGTCGACATCTGCGACAGAGTACAGATTGAGCGGATTTTGAAACAGTACGACATAGACACTGTCGTTCATTTTGCGGCGGAAAGCCACGTGGACCGCTCCATCCTTGGGCCGGAAACGTTCATGAGGACGAACGTCATGGGAACGTTCACCCTGCTCGACTGCGCGCGGAATTACTGGAAACAGGCGGACGGCACCATGCGCGACGACGTGCTCTTCCACCATATCAGCACGGACGAAGTGTACGGTTCGCTCGGAGATACGGGATACTTTACCGAGACGACGCCGTACGATCCGCGTTCCCCGTATTCGGCGAGCAAAGCGTCGAGCGACCATATAGTCATGTCGTACTTCCACACGTTCGGGCTGCCCGTAACGCTGTCGAACTGCTCAAACAACTACGGCCCGTATCAGTTTCCCGAAAAACTGCTGCCGCTCATGATAGCGAACATCAGGGACGGAAAGAACCTGCCGGTGTACGGAGAAGGAAAGAACATCCGCGACTGGATTTACGTTGAGGACCACAACCGCGCAGTCCGGCTTATTTTGAACAGGGGACGGACGGGCGAAAAATACAACATAGGCGGCGAAAACGAATGGCAGAACATCAGCCTGCTGCACAAAGTCATAGAGCTGACGTCCGCGGAACTGGGCAAAGACCCGGCGGCAGTTGAGAAGACGATCGTGCACGTGAAGGACAGGCCGGGACACGACATGCGGTATGCAATCGACTGCACGAAGCTCAAGACGGAACTGGGCTGGACGCGGAAAGTGACGTTCGAGGAAGGGCTCGGGCACACGGTGAGATGGTATCTGTCGCATAAGGAATGGATGGATCACATTCTTTCCGGCGAATATACGAAGTGGATAGAAAAAAACTACAGCAAACGGTAACTCGGGAATCTTTGTATGATTTATTATGCAACACAGGTACATACCGGACGGGAACAGAAATTTATCGATCAGGTAAAACAGCATCTTCCCGAGGAATCTTCGGTGCAGCAGTTTATTTTTCTGCGGCGGGAGCTTCACGTACAGCGGCACGGCGTCATGAAAAATGAACTGCAGCCGCTCTTCCCCGGCTACGTTTTTCTTGAAACGGACAAAGAACTCGATCCTGATTCCCGTTCGCTCATACGGGAGTCGGAATATTTCTACCGGTTTCTCAAAAGCAATCAGCACGTCACGCCGCTCTGCAACAGCGATCTGAAAATTCTTAAACACTTCATGAATTTCGGAGAAAAGGCGGGACCGTCGCAGGTGTACTTCGACGAAAACGAGCGCATCGTCGTCGTCGAAGGGCCGCTCAAAGGGCTCGAGGGATTCATCATCAGAATCGACAGGCGGAAACGGCGCGCAAAAATCAGAATCAACTTTGAGGATTCTCCGCTGATAATGGATCTTGCCTTTGATTTAATACATAAAAAATAACCGGTATCTCCGCTATTCCCGGGCCAGACATGTGTCGAGGTCGCGCTCAATTTTCTTCCGGTCCATTTCTCTGCCGATGAAAACGAGCTTTATCATCCGGCTGCCTTCGTTCCAGCGGCCGAATTCCCTGGTCATAACCTGACTGCCCGCTTCTTCAAAAATATACGAACGGTCGTCCCTGTCCGAGAACCACGCCAGTCCTTTTGCACGAATCACATTCCGAGGAATCTGCTTTTCCCACAAATCGAACAATTCGCGCACAAACGGTTTATTCCGGGAATAGACGAACGTGCTTATGCCGAATTCCTCCGTTTCCGGTTTTTTGCCGTCGTCTTCCTGCATTGCCTGAATCCAGCCGGCGCTTTTGTACGCTGTCTCAAAATCGAATCGATTCGTGTTCAGAATTTTATTAAAATCGATTTTTCCGAACGTCGTTTCTATTATTTCCGCCGAAGGCTGCAGATGCTCAACCGCGCTGCGGACAGTTTTGAGCTGTTCTTCCGTTACCGTGTCGATTTTATTAATCAGTATCGTCGTACAGAATTCTATCTGCTGGACAAGCAGCCGTTCTATTTCCTCCGATGCTGCAACGCTGCTTCCGTTTCTGTGTTCAAGATGATGTGTCTCGTCGTACGACTTCACGAGTTTTTCGCCGCAGCCGAATTCGTCCGCAAGTCTGAGCGCGTCGACGACCGTAACGATGTTGTCGAGCCGCGCTCCTTCAAGCTGCGTGATCGCCTGGGAAATAGGAGCAGGCTCGCAGATGCCGCTCGCTTCTATCACGATGTAATCGTATTTTTCGGAATGAATAAGCGACTGAATCTGCTTCATAAGATCTTTCTTGAGCGTACAGCAGATGCATCCGTTCGAAAGCGGAATAACGCTGTCCGCACCGGACCTGCCGTTGTTTTCAATAAGCGTCTGATCGATGTTGACTTCACCGATGTCGTTTACAATCACGGCCGCTTTGTAACCGCTCTGATTGTTGAGGATATGATTTAAAAGAGTCGTTTTACCGGAACCGAGATAGCCGGTTAAAAGCGTCACGGGTATAGTTTTTGTAAACATGATTTGTGCCTCTGCTGCAGGGCGCAGCACTGACAATACGCTGATTACGTCATCAGGGTCCAATCAGTGTGTCCCTGTCATTCAAATATATCCAATATACGGCATAACTGCAATTTATTTCAGAACAGTAACCGCCGGTTTCTATTGACTTTCACACACGCTGCAGGTTAGGTTGCATTTAGATGATTATCTAAATATTATAGAAGGCGAAATATGTCTGATATATAAACTGCGGTTGCCCATAAAATACGGAGATAAAGAATGACGATACAGGATTAAATCCGTAATTTTTATCAAATTTTAATAAATTTTCACCGGGAAAATGATTAAATTCATACTAACCCCTGTTGATGCGGATTACTTTTACAATACAGGGATATACAGAAAAAACATTTACAATTTTATAGGAGTTTTTATGGCAGTTGTAACATTGAGCAATGTGCGCAAAGTGTATCCGCTCGGAAAGCAGCAGGTAGTTGCGGTAAACGGCGCGACACTTTCTGTTGAAAAAGGCGAATTTGCGGCAATCTCGGGGCCGTCCGGTTCAGGAAAATCAACTATCCTCAATATGATAGGACTTATTGACCTGCCGTCGGCAGGTTCAATCGTGATTGACGGCACCGACGTATATCAGGGCGTAAATCTGGAAGAAACGCAGACGGACAGCGGCCGTCTGGAAGGGGCGGCTGATAAAAAGAAAATAAAAACGACGATACCCGCGAAGCTCGACAACCGTATCACCGGTTTGCGCCGCTCGCACCTCGGTTTTATTTTCCAGACGTTCAACCTTATTCCCGTTCTCAACGTGTACGAAAACATCGAATTTCCTGTTCTCATCGGGAAAAAGGGAAACAGCGCGGAAAGTCCGGTCGATTCTTTTACGAAGGAACAGAAAGAAGAATGGATCAACTATCTGATTGAGAAGGTCGGCCTTACCGGCTGGAAAACGCATAAACCCGCGGAATTGAGCGGCGGACAGCGTCAGCGCGTTGCCATTGCGCGCGCGCTCGTAACGAAAGCGCCCGTCATTCTCGCCGACGAGCCGACAGCAAACCTCGACTCGAAGAACAGCGGGCAGATTCTTTCCCTCATGAAAAATCTTAATAAGGATCCCGAACTTGCGACAACGTTCATCTTCTCCACGCACGACACGAGAATCGTCAATATGTGCGACCACGTCGTTCACCTGCTCGACGGTGAAATTATAAAGGACGAACGCAAATCGGGTTCCGACTCGTACGAACAGACGGAGGTACAGGAATGAACGTGACAGTACGCCTCGCGTTCCGCAATATCACGGAGCACAAGGCAAAATCCGTCATCATCGGCGTGTTCATCATTCTGGGGACGGCGATTGTGGAGCTGGGAAACGGATTTCTGGAATCGGTGAACCGCGGACTGGAGCGCGATTTCCGCGCGCACTACACGGGAGACGTCGTTATTTCAGCGCCTGCGCCTGAAAACGCAAAGATGGATATGTTCGGCGTTTCAAACCTTGCGTCGCTCGGCGACATCCAGCAGATTCCCGCAATTGCGGACCTGAACGCCGTCGACCGGCAGGTGAAGGCGCTCAAAGGCGTAAGCGGCGAAACAAAACTGATTTCCGCAAAAGCCCTTCTCATGAAGGGTGACGAAGCTGAGTTCGACATGGACGGGGATTCGGGCAGCATGCCGACATGCTTTCTGTTCGCCGGAGAAAACGACACGTATTTCAAAATGTTCCCCGGCCAGCATATTTCGGAAGGCACCTATCCCGATAAAAACGAAAACACGCTTCTGATTGATTCGCGGCTCAGGGACAAATACTACAAGTATTACAAAACGGAACTGCAAGTCGGCGACTCCATCCTCGTCGCGGGATACGGTACTAAGAGCATCGTGAGGGAGGCGAAAATCAGCGGTTTCTACACGCAGCCGGAAGAACATTCCGCCATGTATCCGCTCGTATACTGCAATCCGTCATTCGCACGGGCGTTCGCGGACCTGACATACGGCGCTGCGTTCGCGCAGGAACTCCCGTCGTCAGTCGACACGTCGATTTCCGAAAGCTCCGAGGACGATTTGTTCGGCGGCAGCGGCAGCATGATAGAATCGGACAGCGACATACTTGCAAAAGGAAAGGAAAACTTCAACGAAATTCTCGGTGATACGACGCTGCGGGACAAGCTTAACAAAACCGACGACGGTGCGTGGAATTTCATCATATTGAAACTTGACAACGGCTCGACCGCAAAAAAGACGGTAGCGGAGCTTAACAATGCGTTTGCGGCAAATAAGACGGAGGCGCGCGCGCTGAACTGGAAAAGCGCGTCGTCCACGTTCACTGCGTCCGTCGACGGCATAACCGGAATATTCACGGCGCTCGTCGTCATACTAGCGGTCGTCGTATTCATCATCATCATGAACACGATGACTGTTTCGGTAATCGAACGCACGTCCGAAATCGGAACGATGCGCGCGCTCGGCGCGGAAAAGAATTTTATCCGCAGGCTGTTCTTCACCGAATCGGTTTCCATCGGTCTGCTGTCGTCGGTAATCGGATCAGTCATTGCGCTCGTCTGCATGGCCGTCATCAACAGTTTTAAAATTGCAGTCGACAACGACACGGTAAAGCTTATTCTCGGCGGCGGACTTATCGCTTTTATTCCGACTGTTAAAAACATACTCGGCACCATACTGCTCGTCACGACCGGCAGCGTGCTCGCGAATGTATATCCGGTGTCGGCGGCGCTCAAAATAACACCGCTCAAGGCGCTTTCCAAGGATGGTGAATAAAATGAAAGAAATACTACAGCTCGCGCTGCGCAATCTGACCAGACAGAAACGGCGGAGCGTTATGCTCGCCGTCGCAATCGGTTTCGGTTTCTTTGTGGTTACGGTCATAGACGGACTCGCCTCGGGAGCTGTTCAGAATCTTGAAAACCAGATAACGCAGCTTGTCGGCGGAACGGTGTTCATTCAGGGGTCGGAACGGGGACCCGCGACGGACAGAGATACAAAGGGGAAGCTCATGACAGTCATCCGCGATCCCGGGTACGTACGGTCGCTGCTCGAAAAAAACAACATAAAGTACAGCTACGCGTCGCAGTATACAAGCTCAAACGGACAGCTGCTGTTCAACAGCAAACGCGTTATAGCGGCTCTCATGGGACGCAATTTTGAAGAGGAACCGAATCTTGTAAAATCGTTCGAGGTACTTTCGGGTGACCTCAATAATCTGTCGCAGCGCAACGCGCTCGTGCTGAGCAAAAAAACGGCCGACTCGCTCAAAATGCAGGTGGGGGATTCCGTTCTGTATACGACGCAGACAATCAACGGCCAGAATACTGTCGGCGAATTCACGCTTGTCGCAATTATTAAGGATGCGGGACTCATGAGCAGCATGTCCGCGTATGTGAGGCAGGACGCGCTCAACGAACTGCTTGAGATGCCGGAAAACGCCTACGACACGTTTGCGATCGTGCTTGCCGACAAAAAGCAGCAGAACAAGGTCGCCGCCCGCATCGAACAGCTTATCCGCGACGACGGAAAACTTGTGACGAGCAGAGCGGAGGCGCTGAAAGCGAATCCGCAGAACCCGACCGTGTCAATCAGGAAGCAGCTCAAGGATTCTTCGTGGGAGGGAACGAAATATCTGGTCGTTTCGCTCAACGATGCCGTTCCCCAGCTGAATCAGGTGCTTTCGGTGGTTCACATCGTAACGACAATCATACTGCTCGTCATTCTGATTATCGTCATGATAGGCATCTCGAACACGTACCGGATGATTCTGTACGAGCGCATCAGGGAAATAGGCACGATGCGCGCACTCGGCATGACAGGGAAGGATACCGGCAGAGTATTCACGACGGAAGCGCTGATTCTTTCCTTCACGGGCGCCGTCGCGGGATTCGTGCTCGGTCTTTCAGGCATGGCGGTTTTCGGACTGTTCCGTTTCAACAGCGACACCATGTCGTTCTTTCTGAACAACGGACACGCGACATTCGTGCTTTCGCCTGTTTCAATCGCAGGACAATATGTTCTGATGATTGTGCTCACCATTCTTGCAGTGCACAGTACGGCGAAGAATGCTTCGACTATCAGTCCGGCCGCGGCATTGCGGACGGTTAAGTAAATCAGTAAGGAGATACCATGAAAATTAATAAGACTATTCTGCTGACGGGATGTCTGTTCTGTACACTTCCGCTCTTTGCGGCCGGCACTGATACGCCGGTCCCGAAGGAAATAAGCGACAAAGCTTTTTCGATTATGGAATCCACAGAAGACGTCCTCGCATATCAGGGAGATTATTCGGCGACGGTTTCGCTTGTCGTGGAAAAACCCGGCAAACCGAAGGAAAACATGCAGTACAAAATGTTCGAGCGTGTGGATACCGATCAATTCACGATGGTGCAGCTTTTTCCCGAAGCTGATAAAGGCAACGGATGGCTCCGCGACGGCGACAACATCTGGGCATACGACCCTGTCGGAAGAAAGTTCACGCATTCGTCTCTCAAGGACGCGCTCGGCGATTCGGACGTCAAAGTCGACGATATGCGGAAAGGAAAATCAAAATGGCGCAGAAATTACGAAGTCGTCGGTTTTTCGGAGGAAAAGCTCGGCAATTACGACGTCTCGGTAATAACGCTGCACGCAATAACGACGGAACCGTCGTATGTAAAAACGACGTACTACATCCGTAAGGATATTCCGCTTGTACTGAAGCAGGAAAATTTCAGCGGCTCAGGCCGCCTTATGCGCAAGATTCTGTTTCCGAAATATACGAAAGTTCCGCAGGGATACGTCGCGACGCAGGTGATTCTCCGGGACGAACTCAATCCGGGAGAACAGACCCAGCAGGTCATCTCCGACTTAACGTTCGACAAGCTCCCCGACCGGATTTTTACAAAAGCCTATCTGGAGGGATTAAACTAACGTATGAAAAAAATTATTAAAATCACGGCGGCGGCCGTTCTTATGGTAATTGCGTCGGCAGCATCGGTTTCCGCAGAAGACGACGATCTCTTCGGCGACACCGTCATCGATGCGACGACGCAGACTAACACTCCGGGCGGCGGCGCGTCATCCGGCAGTACGTCCGCAACGCAGCCAGACACAAGTTCCGACCTTGCGCACGGAACTATTTTCCAGACCGGCACGGTGAAGGTCGGCGGTCAGTTCGACATGAAACTTACGTCGCTCACCGTATTCAACAAGGACACAAGCGCGGGAGAATCAGTCAGGCAGACGGTGCTCAATCCGCTCGCCGACGCCCTCTTCACGATAGACGCGCGTCCGTCCGAAAATCTGCGCATGTACTTCAAGGGCGGCATACATTATCCGTATCTTACGGAAGAAAATGCAACGGTAAGCGATATTCTGACATCGTCCAATACGGAAAAATACATGCAGAATCTTTTCTACGTGAAGGAACTGTTCACCGATTTTGCTCTCGGGGACGCAGCGTATTTCCGTTTCGGCAAACAGACAATCACCTGGGGAACAGGCTATTTCTTCAGTCCGGCCGGCAACACGGTGAATCTGAGCGCGATAGACCCCGAGGACACGACAAAGCAGGTCGAGGGGCCGCTCGCTCTCCGCACGCAGATTGTGTTCAGCGGTTCGCAGAACTGCATCTGGGCGTACATGATTCCCGACTCGTCGCTGTTTTCGGTAAGCAGCACCACGGATTCAACGAAAACAACGTATACAATGGCGAGCGACACGGCTTTTGCGGCAAAGGGGGACGTCGTGTTCGGCGGCTGGGAACTCGGACTGGGCGCATACTATAAATACGAAAGCGCGCCGAAAGGCATCTTTACCGCATCGGGAACACTGTTCAACAAAGTGAGCACGTTCGCCGAGTGTGTTTACGCGTACGGCACCGACACGAGCTGGTCGAACGACGTAAACTGGGACGGGAAAGACAGCATCTGGCAGGCTACCGCAGGCGGATCGTACACATGGAAGGAACCGCAGATTACGTTCGCCGCCCAGTATTATTACGACGGGAACGACGAAGACAGCTGGGACACATATACCCACGGCCACAACATTGCGGCGCTCGTATCGTTTGCAAAAGTGTTTACGACGGACCTGACTGCATCGGTGTACGGGGATGTCAACTTCGGTGCGGATTTGTGTATAGCGTCGGCCATGCTGTACTATTCACCCATCAACGAAATAACGCTCGGCGCCGGTCCCTACGTCGTGTGGTCGTCCTTCGACGAGTCGCCGGACGCTGCGTTAAAACTTTCCGCCGAACTCGGCGGCGGGAAATTTTAGAATACAGGGAACCTCTAAAAACTTCAGTTTTTAGAGGTAACTCTGAAAGTGCGATGTTTTAAGTCGTGATATTACAACGACTTAAAACTCGCCAGCACCTCTAAAAAGTCACTGAAAGTGAGTTTTTAGAGGTTCCCTACAGTTAATTCCGACCGGTGCAGGTTGCGGACAGATATGTGTCGTGGTATATTATCAGCATGCCACAGCAAAATGTTATCATCATCGGAGCCGGAGTTGCGGGACTTACTGCCGGCACGTATCTGCAGAGTTCAGGGTTCAACGTTACAATCCTTGAACAGCACGTCATTCCCGGCGGTCTTTCCACAAGCTGGACGCGGAAAGGGTATCTGTTTGAAGGCGGCATGCACTGGCTTACGGGCTCGTCGCCGAAACTGACGCTGAACCGCATATGGCACGAAGTCGGAGCGCTGAAGGATAATAATCCGGTTTTCAACAAAGATCCGTTTTACACGCTGACAGACGGAGACAGAACGCTGAATCTGTACCGCGACATCGACAGACTGGAAAAACATTTTATCAGTTTTGCCCCCGAGGACGAACCGGCAATAAGGCGCATGTGCCGCGACATACGGCTGTTTATGAACGTCCACATGCCGGTAGGCGACGTATGCGGTCTAAAAACGGACCTGCACACACATCCCTCCGTAACCGAACTATGTGCCATGGCTCCCGCGGTGTTGCGGCTGCCCGCGCTGGCAAAGCAGTCGTACATCGATTATGTCGCTCAATTTAAAAACGAAGACATACGGCATCTGCTGCAAAGTGTAATCGGCACGCGGTACAACGCGCTGTCGTTCATCTACACCCTCGCATCGTTTGCCTCCGGCGACTGCGGTTATCCTGAGGGCGGTTCTCTGCGTATGACTCAGAATATGGCCGGCACATTCACCGCCCTCGGCGGCAGAATTCTGTTCCGTACGAAAGTTAATAATGTCGCCGTCGAAAACGGACGGGTAACCGGCGTCAGTACGGAAGACAATTTTATTCCGGCGGACAGAGTGGTCGTCACGCAGGATACCCGGCAGGCTGTCGACACGCTGTTCAATCCGCCGCTCAATGAAAAATGGGCGCAGAAAATGCGCAGCGCGGTCGTATCCGAGCAGAATATGTTCCTTTGTCTGGGGGTCAGGGCGGATCTGTCGAACTATCCGCGAGGATGGGTCATTCCGCTCGATACACCGTTTACGGCCGCAGGACTTTCATTCGGCGAACTCCGTCTTAATAATTATGCAGAGTATGAAGGTCATTCTCCCGAAGGATGCACCGCCCTCACCTGCCTGCTGCTCGGTCCAAGCTATGACTGGTGGAAGGCAAAAAAAGCCGGCGGAACATACAGACAGGAAAAAGAAGAACTTATGAAGCGATTCATCGCCGTGCTGGAAAAACACATTCCCGAAATCGCGGGTAACGTTGAAGTAACGGACGCTGCGACGCCGTGCACGTACGAGCGCTATACGGGTTGTTTTGAAGGCGGATGGATGAGCGTATGGGAACCGGGCGGACCGTCGTTTACGTTTCCCGCAAAATCAAAAACGGCGGACGGCGTCTATTTTGCGGGAGAACGGTCCATGATGCCGGGAGGTCTGCCGATCACGGTCTGGTCCGGCAGGCGTGCCGCACAGGTCGTCTGCAGAGATGCAAACATCGAATTTGTCGCACCGCGTTACTAAAATGGACAAACAGCAGACGGCATGATAGAATTATAAATAATTAAATCTCATACGAACGAAAGGAGTAAGTATGGCAAAAAAAAGCGTTTCAATTACGGGTTACCTGTACGTAATCGGTATGGCAATCACCGCAATCGGATTTATTGTTCCCGTCTTCAGCGCATTCGGCGGAAATGTCACGCTCAATGGATTTGATCTTGTAGGCAAAGGCGATTCTGTGATGAAAATTGCAGTACTGCTTGTTTTCATCGGTGCTGTCGCAGGAATTGTTCTCCAGTTCGTTCCGAACAACTCCCTGTACAAGCTCATCGCGCTCATCGTCACAATTGCGGGCGGTTTGTACTGCTTCCTCAACACGAACGACATAGGAATCAAGCTTGCGGGAAAATTTCTCGGAATCGGTTTCTATCTGATAATTATCGGCTGGTGTATCGCGGTCGTCGGGTTCTTCCTTAACCGCAAGTAATTTCTGCCGTTCCTTTTACGAAAGGGCGCCGGATAAATCCTCGGGATTTATCCGGCAGTCTCCGAAATCCGGGCACAAATCTGCCCGGATTTTTTTTGTCGTTTGCCTATTATACATATAAATGATACTATCTCAACCGAGGTACTTATGGACTTTGCACACAGGATTCGTAAAGCGGCTGCAGAAGGCGCCGTTCTTTTACGCAATCGGGATAATACTCTTCCTTTATTAAAAACAGATACAATTTCCATTTTCGGACGATGTCAGTTTGATTACTACCGGAGCGGTACCGGTTCGGGAGGCTCCGTCCATGTGCCGTACACTACAACGCTTACGGGCGGCATGCTCAATTTGAAATCACTTACCGGCTGTCCGCTGCTGAACGGCGAACTGATCGACATATATGAAAAATGGATAAAAGAACATCCGTTCGACAACGGCGGCGGTGCGTGGGCGGCGGAACCGTGGAGTCAGGAGGAAATGCCGGTAAGCGCCGAACTCGCGGAACGCGCCGCCGCAACGTCGAACAAAGCCGTCGTCGTCATAGGGCGCACGGCCGGAGAGGATAAGGACAACAGGATTGCGGAAGGCAGCTATCTTCTTACGCAGACCGAAAAAGACATGCTGCGTTCCGTCTGCGGCGCATTCGATCACGTCGCAGTCGTACTCAACGTTTCAAATATCATCGACATGAAATTCATCGACGAACCGGAATACGGGGGACACATCACCGCGGTGCTGTACGTATGGCACGGAGGTATGGAAGGCGGCAACGCTGCGGCGCAGATTCTCTGCGGCAAGGTTACGCCGTCGGGAAAACTTCCTGATACGATCGCGTACGACATTCAGGATTATCCGTCGGACAGGAATTTCGGCAGCCTTACGAAAAATTATTATCGGGAAGACATCTACGTCGGATACAGGTGGTTCGAAACGTTCGCGAAGGAACGAGTCATGTTCCCGTTCGGATACGGACTTTCATACACGACGTTCAGCATCGAAGTCAAATCGGCCGAAGTGAAGAACGGTACCGTCGTCGTACGTGCCGCCGTTAAGAACACAGGCAGAAAATATCCGGGCAAAGAGACTGTCCAGCTCTACTACGCGGCTCCTCAGGGCAGACTCGGCAAACCTGCGCGCGAACTCGCCGCATTCGAAAAAACAGGCACGCTCCGGCCGGGCATGTCGCAGACGCTCGAACTTTCCTTCGACGTAAACGATATGGCGTCTTACGACGACGGCGGCGCAACCGGCCACGAATCATGCTACGTTCTTGAGCAGGGCGATTACGTTGTTTACGCAGGCACCGACGTCCGGTCCGCCGCTCCCGTCAGACTGGGCGGTACGGGCGTATACACTGTTCCGGAAACGGTCGTCACCGGGCGTCTTGAACAGGCGCTTGCCCCGACTGATGCGTTCGACCGCATAAAGCCGGGAACGCAGAACAGCGACGGCACTTTTCCGGTTTCGGAGGAAGCTGTTCCGCGTTCCCACACGGATATTGCGGAACGCATTCAGGAACGGATGCCGGAAGAAATACCGCAGACGGGAAACAAAAATATAAAATTCGGACAGGTAAAATGGGGGCTGTCGAAACTCGACGATTTTATTGCGCAGCTTTCTCCGCAGGAACTTGCCTCCATGGTCCGCGGCGAAGGCATGTGCAGCCGCAAAGTCACGTCGGGAACGGCTGCGGCATTCGGCGGCATAACGCACGAGCTTCATGCCTGCGGAATCCCCTGCGGATGCTGCTCGGACGGTCCGTCGGGAATACGGATGGACACCGGAGAAGAGGCGAGTCTTCTGCCGATCGGAACACTGCTCGCGTCCACGTGGAACACGCAGCTTGTTAAATCGCTCTATACGGACGAGGGACGAGAACTTGTCGAAAACAAAATCGACACGCTGCTCGGCCCCGGCATGAATATTCACCGCCATCCGCTTAACGGCCGCAATTTTGAATATTATTCCGAGGATCCGCTTCTTACCGGAAAAATGGCGGCAGCCGTCGTTCAGGGACTGCATAAAGGCGGCGCGTCCGGTACAATAAAACACTTTGCGTGCAACAATCAGGAGACGGCCCGTCACACGACAGATTCCGTCGTTTCCGAACGTGCTCTGCGTGAGATATACCTGAGGGGATTTGAAATCGCCGTAAAGGAAGGACGCGCGGTTTCGCTCATGACCTCGTACAATCTCATAAACGGACATTACACGGCGTCGAACTACGACCTTCTCGTCACTGTTCTGCGCCGCGAATGGAAATACACGGGACTCGTCATGACCGACTGGTGGGCGTTCATGAACGACTGTGTTTCCGGCGGTGCCGGTACGTTCAACAACACGGCCGCCATGCTCCGCGCCCGGAACGACGTGTACATGGTCGTAGACAACGACGGCGCAGAACACAACGTGTATTTCGACAATACGCTGAGCGCGCTCGACAGCGGAAAATTAACATTGGGCGAACTGCAGCTGTGCGCGAAAGATATTCTGCTTTTCCTCCTGCAGTCGCCTGCCGCCAAACGCTTTCCGCATGCGCTTACGCCCGTCGCCTCATACCGCTCCGCACATACCTCACCGGGGAACGGCGTAAGAATATGCAACATCGAAGAAAAACTCGTATTCACCGATACAGAACCGGATTTAGTGCTCGCCGTACATCAGTCAGGCACGTATGCCGTCTGCGGAGCGTATACGAAGGTAACTGATAAAGAGCTGTCGCAGTCAGTCTGCAATGTCATGATCGACCGGAAGCCCGCAGCGGCGCTCGACAGCCGGGGTACGCAGGGAAAAGTTGCCGTCGTCACTGCCGCAGAGGTAAAACTTGAAAAAGGATACTATACTGTTTCGCTCAACCATACGAAGCCGGGACTCGACGTCCGGTACGTACAGTTCAAACGGTCAAACTGAATAATTATGAAAAGAACATATGTTCTATAAATATTTTTAAACCGATTCCTATGAGGATACAGCCGCCGGCGAATTCTGCTTTGTCGTTAAGCAGGTCGCCGGTTTTTCTGCCGGCATACACGGCAGGAAAGCAGATGACTGTCGTTGTAACGCCGATTGTCGCCGCGGAAAGAGTCATATCGGCATTGACGGCCGCAAGACTGATACCCACGGCAAGCGCGTCGATGCTTGTGGCAATACCCTGTACGAAAAGCAGACGGGCAGTCAGCCTTTCCCTGCAGCAGCACTGCTGTGCCCTGATATCCGCCGCAATCAGTTCAGGCGCTTCCGCAAATTTTTTCGCGTGACGTTCGCAGACGGCAGAGGCAATCATTCTGCCGCCTAAAAAACAGAGCAGGATAAGTGCAATCCAGTGATCGATCGTTTTTATCTGTTCATAAAACAGACATCCGCCCAAATAGCCGATCAGCGGCATGGCCGCCTGAAATATACCGAACGTAAGCGAAACTGCCAGCGCCCGTTTTACAGTAATCTTATCAAACGCCATGCCGTCGGAAATACTGACGGCAAACGCGTCCATTGAAAGCCCTATACCGAGCAATACTAATTCCAGAAAACTCATATGACTGCAAAAAACATAGCGATGAACAAATACACCGTTCCCATAAGCATAATTGCATTACCAATTGCATGCATGAATCTTACTTTTCTGAGCATTATAAACACGCATGCAATGCTGTATGTAAGACCTGCCGACATAAGAAACCCGAAGCCTTCAGGAGGAAGCACATGGTACAGCTGTTTTGCAAGTACTATACCGGCCCAGCCGATTACCAGATAAAATACCATGTTTGCCAGTTCAAGCCTGCTGCCCCAAACTGAATACAATACGATTCCTACGACGGCGGCACACCACACGATGCCGAACAGAATCCAGCCGGTCACACCGCGGAGAGCGGTCAGCGTAAAAGACGTATACACACTGCCGAGCACGAGAAATATAAAAGCGTGGGTAAGACGGTTGAACACTTCCTTTGCCGCAGCAGGAACAAGCGCGTGATGAAGCGTAGACATGACGTACGTGAGAATCATTATTCCGCTGCTGCACGCAAACGTGGAAACGTATATCGGGCGGACATCGGCAGGCGCGTGCGTTACAGCCCGGTACACAAGTATCGCCGTAGCGGCGGCGGACAGGAACGCTCCGATTCCCTGCAGAATCGAGCTCGTGATTTCCTCCGCTATGCTGAACTGCCGCTCATTGTTCTCCCGTTCCACGCGCTTATTCTCAAGTTCAATCTGCCGCTCGGCACGTTTTCGTGCGCGTTCCGACCGTGCATAATCCCCCGCGGCATATTTCGCCCGCAGGCGCTCGGGGTCCTTCGCATACTGAATGTTCACTTCGCGGAGTTCTTTATCGTAGTTCTGATTTATCTGCCTGATGCGTTCTCTTTTTTTTGCCCGCAGCGATTTCAATGTAGAGCTTCTGACAGCCCGGTTGGCAACGGTATCTTCTCTGGTCATACGAAACCTCGGCTACAGTATATCATTTTTTAAGAATTTCCGCCATACGGCGGCGCGCGGACGGTAATTATACACGGAACGGGCGATTCACAGATGGACGATTAAGCCACCTCATACAGAAAAACAGTCCGCTTACGTAGAAAATAATTGAAGACGGAGAGAGTTTCTTTTCTTCAAAAATATAGCATAAAAAATACTGTTACGATATAATAGACTGTTATGCAAAACGATAACCCGCTCATTGTTCAAAGCGACAGAACGCTGCTTCTTGATGTACACGCGTCTCTTGCAAAGGAATGTGCAAACGATCTTATTCCGTTTGCGGAACTTGAACGTTCGCCCGAACACCTGCATACGTATCGCCTTACACCGCTTTCTCTCTGGAACGCTGCGAGCGCAGGTTTTTCCGCCGACGATGCGGTCGACGTGCTGAAAAAATACAGCAGGTACGATGTTCCGCAGAATGTCGCCGTATGGATTCACGAAACAGCGGACCGCTTCGGTAAACTCCGTCTTGTTCCCGGACCGAAAATCATCGTTCCGCTTCATCCCGACTCACCGGCGGAAACTAAAGAGACTGTTCCGGAAGAACATCTGTATCTTACGACTGATTCCCCGCTTGTCTACAGGGAAATCAGCGTGAATCCGGCTGCAAAAAAATATCTTATCGACACGGACGACGGTCCCTCCAAATATTCATTTCTGCTCCGGCTCACCGACCGCGGTACGGTAAAACAGGAACTGCTGAAAGCCGGCTGGCCGGTAAAAGACGAAGTGCAGCTCGCGGACGGGGAACCGCTCGACGTGACGCTCCGTGAAACGACGGCTTCGGGCAGCTCTCTTCAAATCCGCGGCTATCAGAAAAGCGCGGCGGAAGCGCTCGTCGGCAATAAAGGACCGGGCACGGGATTCGGTACGATCGTACTTCCGTGCGGCGCCGGAAAAACAATCGTCGGCATGCAGATTATGACCATGCTCGGAACAAGCACGCTCATCATCACGACGAACATCTCAGCCGTGCATCAGTGGATAAGCGAACTGATCGACAAGACGAACCTTACAGCCGCTCAGATAGCGGAATACACGGGTGAGGAAAAAACGATAAAACAGGTGACTGTCGCGACATACCAGATACTCACGTGGCGGCCGGAAAAGGACGGTCCGTATCCGCACTTCTCTCTGTTCCGCGAACGCCCGTGGGGATTAATAATTTACGACGAAGTGCACATGCTGCCCGCCCCCGTATTCCGCGTCGCGGCAGAGCTTCAGGCTGTGCGCCGCGTCGGACTCACCGCGACGCTCGTTCGGGAGGACGGCTGCGAAGGATACGTGTTCAGTCTCGTCGGCCCGAAGCGGTACGACGTTCCGTGGAAGGAGCTCGAACACTCCGGCTGGATCGCAACCGCGGAGTGCATTGAAGTGCGCCTCGATCTGGCCGAAAAAATCCAAATCGAATACGCAGTGGCCGGCGCGCGCATGAAACACCGCATCGCGAGTGAAAACCCCGTGAAGGAAGAGGTCACCAGGGAAATAATCGAGCGGTATCCGGAGGATAAAATTCTCGTCATCGGACAGTACCTCGATCAGCTCGACAATATCGCGAAGCTGCTCAACGCGCCGATTATCACGGGAAAGACGCCTGTCGACGAGCGTGATAAAATTTACAGTGATTTCCGCAGCGGAAAAATACACGTGCTTGTCGTCTCGAAAGTCGCGAATTTCGCGATCGATCTGCCCGACGCGTCTCTTGCGATTCAGGTGTCGGGAACGTTCGGCAGCAGACAGGAGGAAGCGCAGCGTCTCGGACGCATTCTCCGCCCCAAAGAACGGATGTCGAGGTTTTTTACGCTGATAACGCGGAATACCGTCGAGGAGGATTTCGGCAGCAACCGGCAGAAATTTCTGGCCGAGCAGGGATATGCGTACCGCATCGTCAGATACAATACGGAAAGCGATCTCGACGAACTTACCGAACCGCTGGAGCAGTCATGCTGAAAAACGAAACCGACACAAGACTGCGCGCACAGCGTATACTTGCGTGGCAGGAAGCCGTCGCGACGCTTCCGGACAACCGTTTTTTCGACATCATGCGCGTGTATCTGGGTGAAATCAAAACTCCGTACAACAAACAGCGTCTCATCGAACAGCTCGGCGCATTTCTCCACAAAGAACAGAACAGGAAAAATCTCGCCGCCATGCTCGACGATTTCGACAAGGAAATAATAACGGCAGTTTCGTTCCTTCCCGATGTCACCCAGTCCCGGCTCTCCGATTTTTTTTCGGGTGAATACACGCTGTCTCAGCTTTATCCGCAGCTTATTAATCTCACCGACCGGCTTATTATTTATAACGCGAAACAGGAAAAAACAGGGCAGCAGTACATCCGCATCAACCCGCTGCTTGAAGACGTACTCGCTCCGTACATCAGCATCGGACGTATTCTGCCGTCCGCTGTCTGCGCCGTCCGTACAGACGATGTCCGGTTCCGTCTGTCCCCTGAATTCATTGCGGCGTTCGTTTCGTACATTATGGAAAAGCCCGAGCTCTGCAAAGCTGACGGCACGATTAAAAAAAACAACGGAGCGCGTCTCGAAGAAATATTTCCGGGTAAGTCGAAATGCCTGCAGCTGCTCTTCACGGCTTTCCTCAACCTGCAGCTTGTAAAACAGAACGAAAAAACGGTCACGCCCGACAGGAACAGATTTGCGTCGTTTGCGGAGCTGTCGCAGAAAAAACAGTACGCTTACCTGTGCGCCGCTTCGACGGGCCGGCTCAGCCGCGAAGGACTTCGTTCTCAGGCGCAGCTGTTTCTCGACTGTACCGCGTCGATTCCTTCCGGCGGAGCCACGCGGTCGGTGCTGCTGCGTACTGCCGTTCTGCTCGGAGATTCCGCCGTCAGGCAGAACCGATTCAGCCGCATGATTGAGCAGGCGCGGCAGGGACAGCCGAATCCCGGAGAAACGGCGGGGAGACTGTTCGACAGAATCATCGACTCGGCCGAAACGTTCGGTCTGCTCGACGTAACGGGCAGAACTGAAAAACGCGAAAAAATCTACAGACCGGGCGCACCGCTCGTAAATGATGAACCGTACAAAGAGCCGTACGATAAAGTCGTTAATATGGACTCGGGTTTCACAATCACTGTAATGCCCGGTCTGCCGCTGAAGGAACTGCTGCCGTTCGTTTCGTTCCTCAGCGTCACCCGCTGCAATACTGTCGCCGAATTCGAAATCAACCGCACGTCGGTAATCCGTGCGTTCGACGCGGGGTATACCGCCGGAGAAATTTACAGGCTGCTTTCCGGGTACGCACCGTACGACATTCCGCAGAATCTCCGAATCAGCATTGAAGACTGGAACAATTCATACTCCTCGGCGACGATGTACAAAGGGTACGTCCTGAAACTCGACGAAAAGAACGCGCAGTTCATCGAGAAGAATCCGAATTCGTCGCAGTTTATTAAATCAAAACTTGCGCAGGGAATTTACCTGCTGAATATCCACAACGACGACGAAGCGGCGCTGTTCGCAGACACGTGCGGACTCGATTTCATCGGCAAGGTGCAGAGTGCGAACACGGAAACGGAATCCGCCGCTTTTCCTCTCCTTACTGAAAACAATCCGTCCGTGCTGCAGAACGCAGAGGACGGAGTTACGGAGCAGGACGCACAGGACGACGGCAGAAATGTACAGAAAGAACTCCATGAGGCGCTCGACAATCTTAATCTGCCGCCGATGCAGAAAAACGGACTCGCGCAGCGAATCGATCACAGGATGATACTTTCCGCGGAACAGTTCCGTGGAAATACCGTGCACGCGGAGAACCTTGAGGCCGGCGGTATAGACTTTCTCGGAAAACTCCGGCTCATCGAAAGCGCAATCTCGTCGAAAGACATGCTGGAGATTACCATGCCTTCGGGCAGCGACGTTTCAAAACAGCAGACGTTCCTCGGAACGCCGCTGCAGCTTACGAAAGAAACGGGCGACGCGCTCCTGCATATGCAGCTTGAACCTCAGAAGGAAACCGCGACGTTCTCGGTGAGCAGGGCGGGCAGCGTAAAACTTATACGCTCGTCGCTTTTTTAACAATATGGCGGACATACTTCTTGCTGCGGTAAACGCACGGTACAATCACACAAATATTGCAGTCCGTTCAATTTCCTTATACTGCGGCGATCCCGGACTCGTCGGATTCGACGAATGGACAATCAATCAGCCGGAACAGGAAATACTGCGCGGTATAACCGGACATCATCCGAAAATAATACTGTTCTCGACATATATATGGAACATCGACATTGTTTCGAAAGTGATTCACGAACTGCCCAAGATACTCCCCGGATGCGTCATAGGCGCGGGGGGACCGGAGGCAGGTTACCGCGCCCGGCAGATACTTATGCAGGAAACGGGACTCGACATGGTAATCACGGGTGAAGGAGAACAGACGGCGGCGGAACTCGCGGAACTGTACCGGACTCAGCGCAGTTCGTTTAATAAAACTGAATGGCTTAAGGCAGCGTCACGCATCCCCGGCGTCTGCGCAAAAACCGGCGGAGGACCGGACACGCACATTGCATACGGCGGTCCGCGCAGTCTGCTGCCCGACATGAGCGTGCTTCCGTTCCCCTATCCTGAAATCACCGACCCTGAAAACCGCATCTATTACTACGAGTCGTCGCGGGGATGCCCGTTTTCGTGCGCGTACTGCATGTCGTCGCTCGACAGACACGTACGGTTCATGCCGCTTGAAAGAGTGTATGAGGATATTCAGCGGTTTCTCGACGCCCGTGTAAAACTTGTTAAATTCGTCGACCGCACGTACAACCTGCAGCCCGAACGGTATATCGCAATCTGGAAATATATCTGCGCGCACCACAACGGCATCACCATGTTTCATTTTGAAATAGAGGCGGAACATCTGTGCGGAGAAGCGCTCGACTTTCTCGGCACAGTACCGGACGGTATCATGCAGTTTGAAATCGGCGTCCAGTCGGCGAACGCACGGACGCTCGAAGCGGTACACCGATCGCCGGACATCGGTACGCTCGCCGCGAACGTCCGCAGCATTCCGAAAACGATCCGCACGCATCTTGATCTGATTGCCGGGCTGCCGTACGAGGGGCTCGACAGCTTCGGGCAGTCGCTGGACAAAACGCTCGCGCTTACTCCCGACGCGCTTCAGCTCGGTTTCCTTAAGGTTCTCGCAGGCACGCAGATGGAGTCGTACTGCAGGGAACACGGATGGCAGTGGATGTCCGACGCTCCATATGAAGTTCTTTCGACGCCGTATCTCGGCTACGACGACATTCAGTTTCTCAAAGACGTGGAAATTCTGCTCGACGCATACTGGAATTCGCACAACTTCGACACGACAATCCGCTTCGTGCAGAGCAGAAAAAGCCTCTGGTCGTTTTTCCGCGCGCTCGCCGGTTACTGCGGAAAACGGGCTGTTTTTTCGATGCAGCGGAAACCGGCTTTCTGGTACGAGCTGCTTTCCGATTTTATAAAAGGAGATTCCCGTCCGCACGACGATTCATCCGCACTGACTGAATTGCTGCGCTTCGATTTTATTGCGGCGGGAAAAAAAGGAAGCTTTCCTGCATGGTGCGGACATAATTATACGAAAGAGGCGCACCGCGCAGCGCTGGAAAAATACACGGACTTCAGCAGTTCGCGCACCGCATATTCGTTCACCGAGTACGACGAATTCGGCGTCAATCCGCTGTCGCCCGGCGGCACATCGAGTCCCGGCACGGTGTACAAAATACTGTTCATATATCCGCAGCGGGAAGGCGGCAGAACGAAAGCCGTGCTCATCGCGCAGCCGTGATGCCGGCAGATGCAGAGCACATCCGCGTCAAACCTTAAACTGGTCGACCTGCCCGCTGATATCGCTTATTGTCCCGTTCATCTTCGAAGCGATGTCGGCAAGCCGCGCTCCCGTTTCGTTTATTTTTCCCGCGCCGATTTTCATTTCATCCATACTGTCCTTCATGCTCATCGTCGCGTTCTGAAGATCCTTTACCTCTTCGAGAATCGCGTTGTTGCCGGCGGACATTTCTTCCGACGCGGTCTTAACTTCCACCGTACTGTCGTTCATCGTATGAAGTGCGACGCTTATCTGCTTTGAACCTTCGGTCTGCTCTGTCATCGCTTCTTTAATATGATGAACGAGTTCATCCGTATTATGTATTCCTGCGGCGACGGCATTGAACGTCCTGCTTGATTCGGCGGACGCATCGACGACGCTCTGAATTGATTCCCTGATTTTATTAAGCTGGTCGCCGATTGTCTTCGACTGAACGGCGGAAGTCTCGGACAGTTTTCTGATTTCGTCCGAGACGACGCTGAAACCTTTCCCCGCCTCGCCTGCGTGAGCCGCCTCAATCGCAGCGTTCATTGCAAGAAGGTTCGTCTGCTCCGCAATGCCCGCAATCGCCTCATTCGCTTCCTGCAGCATTTCGGATTCGTTCTCAATCTGCACAATGCGTTCGTTTACCGTATCCTGCTTGGCCGCGCCGTCATGCGCATTCTGTTCAAGGGCCGTAAACGATTCGGCCATTTTTTCGACTGATTCGTTCACCGCGTTTATATTTCCGATCATCTGCTCAACAGCGGCCGAGGCCTGCGTGACGCTCGCCGCCTGGGATTCAATCATATGCTCAAGTGACGCAATGTTGGACGCAATTTCATGTACGGCACCGGCAGTTTCCTCCACGCCCGCGGCCTGGTTCGTAATGCGGGAACCCATGCTGTCGATATTGGCGAGAATTTCCGTAATGGAAGCGGCGGTATCGTCAGTGCTCTGATGAAGTTCCTCTCCCGCCTGAATAAGAACCGTTTCCGATTTTTTCAGCTGCGTAACGATATCCTGCAGCTTTTCAGTAAATTTATTAAATCCTGATACGACCGAACCGATTTCATTGTTCGATCTGACTGTAATGCGCTGCGTAAGATCTGCGTTTCCGGCGGCGATGCCGGTGATTGTTTTTTCAACAACACGGAGCGGTTTGACAGAAGTATACGTAAGAATATTAACAAGGAACAGCAGAGCGATGACGAGCACTACGCTCAGAAATATCATCATTATGCGCAGGTTGTTGACCGTTTCGTAAATCTGTTCATCGGCAATCGAAAATGCAAAGCTCCACGGCGTTCCCTGAATGTTTTTATAGGTTACGAACTCTCTGCCGGAATTTTCCGCATTCACCCATGCCGAACCGCTGCCGCCCAGAACCATTTTTTTTGCAAGCGCGGTCATGTCTTCATGACCTTTTGCAGAACCGGTAATAAAGTTTTTGTTCATGACGTACGGCGCGTATTTGTGCGCGATGACTGTTCCGTCGCTTGCGATAATCCATGCGTTGCCGGTTTTCCCCAGCCTGATTCTGTTCACGGTGTTCTTTACACCGTCGATGTTCACGACGCCCGCAAAAAAACCGATGATTTTACCGTCATATTTCACGGCACACGTGACGTGAAACACGGCGTCACCAGTCGTCTTTGAAATGACGGGATTGTCGATATACGATTCCAGACCGTTTACCATAACGGCGGCATAATACGGTCTGTCGGCAATATCAGTTCGTTTTCCGATGTCGGTATACGCGAGTCCGCCGGGCCCGCAGAACATAACATAATCGAAGTCGGAACTGCGGATGCCGCTCTGCGTTTCGAGCCATTCCCCGATTTTATTAACGTCTCCGGTACGCACGATTTCGGAATGAACGTAAACGTCAAGTTCCTTCGAATATCCCCACAGTTTGTTTTCAAGCGACTGCGCGTACGCCGCGGTTATCTGCTGACAGTTTGCCTCATATTCCGCCGAAACCGTCTTTTTCATTTTTTCCGCAATAAAAATAACTTGAATCGTATTCAGGGCTGCAATGAACCCGCCGATGCTCAACACAAGAAGCAGAACAAGGCTTTTACGTTTTTTATCTCCGGCACCATGTGTCTTCTTTTCCACAGATTAATCTCCTATAAAAAATCAGGCGGAACATGTCCGCCGCGGAGGTGCAATCATCAATCCTCCGATGATTCGTTTCCCTATCATGATGTGTATCTACAACAGCTGAATTTTAAGTTTATCTTATTTCCCGCAATTAAGCAATATTTTTTAATTTATTCAAATTGTGTAATTATTGTTAATCTTTTTCTGCGGAACGGTAATCCCAATTGTGTTTCGGATACCGCCCTTTCATTTCTTTGCAGATTTCAGGCCATGTATTTTTCCAGAACCCGGCGAGATCGTCGGTAATCTGCAGCGGACGATTCGCCGGAGACAGCAGCTTGAGCAGCACGGGCTCACCCATGACGCGGGGCGTTTCAAGACAGCCGAATATGCGCTGGATTATTATTTCGAGGACGGGACGCACGCCGTACTGCCGGATACCGTCTTCCGTTTTATGCGTTCCGGCAATCGATTCATACGTAAGTTTATACGACTTTCCGTTCGGCATCGTAATACGCTGCGGCACGTTTTTATCAACCGTTCCGCCGTCGAGATGCCAGCGCAGCGCTTCGTACACCGCGTCTTCCGTAACGGTGCTGCCCGTCAGAAAAGGAGGAAGCCATTCCCGGACAGTCCGCTGAAGCGAATCCGCCGAAGAGTCAGCGCTCTCCGCACCGGCGTGCGCTTCGTAAAACTGCGCCCGTAAAAGGAACTCTTTCGTTTTGTCCGCAAGCGGCAGCCAGCCGATTCCGTTTTTCTCCACCGCACGGCAGACTGCACCGGCAAAATCGTCAGCGCCTGCATTCACTTTTTTTGCCGCCAGCACGAGCCTGCCGTACCGGCGGTATTCAATTTTCCGCAGCGTATGCGTACCGTCTGCAAATTCGGCTTCCGTATTCACGACCGCCCGTTCCGCAAGCCACGCTTCCGCTTCCGCCTGAGGAAGGGCTTCATAGCGGTATATACGCCCTTCCCGTTCGCCCGCGTCGGCTTCGGGAGCGACGATCCACTCGGGAAAGCCGCTCGAATTCCGGCGCTCGCCTGACGGAAGCGACGCAATGCGTCCCGACGGAAACTGATACGTGCCGTCCGCGTTCTGCAGCCGGGCGATACGGTCGGGAAACCCCGCAAGCAGCACCCGTGTTTCCGGGGACAGCCCGGAAAGCGTTCCGCTGTCCGGCCGTTGGGGAAACAGCACGGCGCATTTTTTCACCCGCTGCTCTACGTCTGCGCAGAATTTCCGCTGCATCGCGGGCGAAGATTCCGCATAGGCGCTGTAACGGAGCACGCATCTCACCGCGGCGCCGGACGCATCGTTTTTTCCGGCAAGCGCGGCGCACGCCAGACGCGGATGCAGGCCGAGCGTAAGCGCGGCTTTTCCGAGCGGCGTAATCCGCAGTACGGAACAGTCCGCGTTCTGCGACAGACATCCCAGTTGCAGCAGCAGCGTGCGTGCGCTGTTCCACGACGCGTCGGAAGGCTTTTCGAGCCACGAAAGTTTTCCCGGATCGTACACGCCCCACTGCGCGCACTCGAGCACGAGCGGCGTTAAATCTGTGCGCAGAATTTCGGGCGGCGTTTTCGCGGTGCGCGCGTCGTTCTCTTTCCACAGGCACACGCAGCGGCCGGGACGGACGCGGCCGGCGCGTCCCCGGCGCTGCGCTGCGGAAAACGCGCTTTCGGGTTCCGTCGAAAGCGTTTCCATACCGGCTGCAATGTTCATGCGGTTTACGCGCGAGAGTCCGCTGTCTATGACGACTGTCACGTCGGGCACGGTGAGCGACGTCTCCGCAATCGCCGACGAAAGGATAACGCGCCTCGGCCCGCCGGCGGGAGGCGGCGTCAGTATTTTTTTCTGTTCGTCGAAACCTACAGAGCTGTGAAGTATGCGTACGTCTGCACCGGCGCCGCGGGCGGCAAGCTCCGCCGCTGTCCGCCGGATATCTCCGATTCCGGGCAGAAATACGAGGATGCTGCCGTCGCCGCCCGTACGCAGCTCGTTCATCACCGCAGCGGACGCGGAAACCGGACCCGCATACTCCACAGTAACCGGGAACTGCCGCCCCGGAACGGCGAATACCGGTGCGGATTTTCCGCCGGTGCCGAGATACGACGCGAGCTGTTCCGTGTCGATCGTCGCCGACATGACGACGACGAAAAGATCGTCGCGGAGCGCCATGCATTCCTTGAGAAACGCAAGCGCGAGGTCCGCGTGTACGGAGCGCTCGTGAAATTCGTCTATGACGACGACGCTGACGCCTGGAAGCGACGGATCGTCCTGCAGCATCCGCGTAAGAACGGCCTCGGTCATCACGACGAACCGGGTGCCCGCCGTCACGCGCGTCTCCAGGTGCATGATGTATCCGGCCTGTCCGCCGGTGTCTCCGCCGAGCAGCCCGGACACGCGCGACGCGACGGCGAGCGTTGCAAGGCGGCGCGGTTCCAGCATGAGTATTTTTTTGTCGAAGTGTCTGAGCAGCGCGAGCGGAACTGCCGTCGATTTACCGGCAGCAGTTTCCGCCGTAAGGACAAGAAAATGCGACGGCGACGATTCGAGCGCCGCGCAGACCGCATCGAGATACGGTGTTATCGGAAGCGTCTGAACCGCCTGAGGATACGATTCATTCATGACTATTTCCAGAGTTCCGCAAGACGCGCGTCGAGCGCTTCAATCACGTGCCCGCGTTTAAACGAAATACGTTTCGACGTAAGTTCGTCGAATGTCGTAAACATGCTGCCGAGGAACCGGCCCATTCTGCCGGGAAGTTCCAGCCGCGGCGAAATCGCAAACTGCGAAAGGAACACCATGCCTGAAAGAATGCCGCTCTTGCGCAGCCCCGTGACAAGCGCGTCCTGTGTTATATGAAACGAACCGAGTGAAAACAGCACTTTACCGTAAGGAGACAAAAGCGAAAAAAAAGTAACGCCGAGCGTCATGAACAGCGACGGCAGAAGTCTGACTTTACCGTGTTTTTTAACCGCCGTCATGATGAAGAAAACTGCGGTACAGCCCCACACGGCGAACACATTCTGCTGCATCAGAAATACGGGAAACAATATCATTGCAATGATGAACTGAATCCGGGGCGTTACGGGGGATACCCCCGTAGAAGGGGAAGTGGAAAAGACCGGAGCGGAGCGAGGACTTTGGAGCGGGGGGGAGACTTCCCCCTCCGTATTGCCGACCGTGAGATTCCTGTACCACTCGGATCTCGCGCAGAATACGTCCGCGAACACACCGAGCGCAAGCCCCGTTGCAAGACCTGTCGCAAAAAGAACGGGCGCAATATATTTTGCGTTCGCGCCGAACACCATGACGCGCGCAACCGCAACCTGCGCGCAGTTGTTCGCAAACGCACCGGCGACGCTCAGACCGGTGTTCGACACTGCGCCGCTCCTGCGGAACAGCAGATACAGCGCAAGCATCGTAAGCCCCGACGCGACTGAACCTGCCGCAGAAAAAACGAACACGTAGGAAAAGAGCGTCCCGGAGATAAGCGCCTGACCGAGCACCTTGAACACAATGAGCAGAAGCACGTCGCGTTTCCGCAGTTTGGCAAGAGAAATCAGAATCGGAAGATTTGCAAGGCCGAGCCGCATGAACGGCAGCGGTTTGGGAACGGCGTATTCGACGGCGGAAAGAAAAAGGCAGAGCGCTGCAAAAAAAGGAACGGAAGCGTTAGAGGCTGAATTGTCGGATTCACCCGTATGCAAAGTGAAGGAGGTGTCTTCCGTCATCTTTTGAGCAGATGTGCAAAAAACTTCGCGTTTTTCTCTTTCTTCCCGTCGTCATCGGTACGGGACGCGTATTCACGCAGCGCTTCGTTCGTTCCGGCAACAAGCAGAATCATGGATTGTTCAAGTATCATCGAGGGAGCCCCTGCAGAGGTAAAGTCATTTTCTGCTGATTTTTTCACGGCGACCAGGTTAAGTCCGTATTTCTGCCGGAGGTTGCTTTCAGCGAGCGTCCGTCCGCAGAGTTCGTCGCGCACGCCTACCTCCGCAAGTGCGAAATTCCGGGACACCTGCACGTAGTTAAAAAGTGCGGAAGAAAGGAGCATGGGAGCTATGTGGAGCGCCGCGTCAAGGTCGGGATACACAATATCCGTCGCGCCGATAAGCTTCAGGATTTCTCCGTGTTCGTCCGAGCGAGCCTTTACGACAATATGCTTCACTCCCATTTTATGAAGATGATTCGTCACCAGAATGGACGTTTCGAGCTGACTGCCTAAATCGACGACGGCCGCGTGAAGATCGTCGGGGAGAATCTTTTTCAGCGACGCCTCGTTTATCGCGTCCGAAATATACGCGTAATGAATGCTGCTTTTGTATTTTTCAATAATATCGCGGTCCTTGTCGATGATGATGACGTCGGCGTCCGCCTGTTCAAGTTCTTCAACGACGCGGCACCCGAAGGTACCGAGCCCTATAACTGCAATAGAAACCATTGATTTCCTCCTACCGTTCCGCTTCAGCCGACGATAACCGTACCGTACGGATAATCAGTCAGTTCTTTCTGTACGCGTCCGTGCGCCGCATTCATCGTCATGGCAATAATTCCCGTTCTTCCGGCGAACATCGTCAGAATAATCACGATTTTTCCGTACGTGGAAAGAAGCGGCGTAACTCCTTTCGACACGCCGACAGTTCCAAACGCGGATACCGATTCGTAGATAAGATCGCTCAGCGTAAATATCCGGGACTGCAGGGCAGCATGTTCCGAGAACGCAAGCAGCAGCAGCGATACGATAAAAATACAGAATCCTTTCACAAAAACTCCCACGGCCTTTTCCAGCACTGCCGTCGGAATATCGCGCCGGAAAACGGACAGATCGCCTTTGTCTTCCTGATCTTTGAATGCATAGCAGCAGACAAGAAAAACGGTCGTGGTTTTAAGTCCGCCGGCCATCGAACCGGGAGAACCGCCCGTCATCATGAGCAGCACCGACACGATTGTCGACGGAGCAGAAAACGTGTTCTGCGCAACAGTATCAAAACCTGCGGTGCGGAGCGTAACCGCCTGAAAAAAGGCGCTGCAGATTTTCTGCGGAATCGTCATATTTTTGAAAGCGTGGGTGTATTCAGCGGCAAAAAAAAGAAGCGCACCCGACGCAATCAGCAGAGCCGTCATAAACAGAACTATGTGCGTATGAAAACTCAGCATGCACCGTTTTCCGTGGTGAAGCCGCCGGTACACATATACGGCAATGTCGTTTATAACGGTAAAACCGAGACCACCTGCGATGATAAGCAGACTGACAACGGTACAGATTCCGTAATCCGCATAGAACCGGTGGAGATTGTCGGAATACGGCGCAAATCCGGCATTGCAGAACGCCGACACGGAAAGGAAAATACCGTAAAAGATGCTGTGCGTTTCGCCGGCACCGTGAAGCAGAAAAGCCAGCAGCACCGCTCCCGCCGTCTGAATGACGACGGTCGTAAGCAGAATGCGTACGATAATCTGGCGCGGATTGACTTCGGCGTCTTCGACGAAAAAATCGCGTATGAAATTTCTGTTGACGAGCGAAATCTTTTTGGAAGGAACGGCAAGATATACTGTAAAAAAAGTTACCAGTCCGAGCCCGCCCGTTTCGATGAAAAACAAAAGCAGAATGAGCCCGGCACCGTTATAGACGCTCATGTCGACAGTCGACAGACCCGTGACGCACAGGGCCGATACTGTCGTAAACAGTCCGTCGACGTACGGAACGGGTTTCCCCGACACATACAGCTGCGGAATCTGAAACAAAACCGAGCCGAGCAGCGCAAAAAAAATAAAATATGCAAAAAGCTGCGTATTTGCAGTATGAATACGATGTTTCATTCAGAAAAGTATATAAAGATTCGCCGCATGTATCAACCGGCGGATTACATCAGCTCCTCCAAGTCTATTTCACCGGCAGCGCACGGCACCGTGACCGCCCAGTTCGTGAGTACCTGCGGAGCAACTTCTCCGAACACGCCCACCTGTCTGCTGTTTACCATGACGGCCGCCTGACGTCCCGGAATAAAACGCGGATCGCTGCTTTCCCGCACCTCGTACGTATGGTCGAGAAAGTACAGCAGCGCGGAAACTTCGGCTGCTGCGTCGTTGAAGTTCACACCCGACGCCGCGGTAAGGAAACCCAGATGCTGGCGCGTGCGTGTTCCGGTGTTTTCTTCGTCGCAGAGGTACGCGACCTTTCCGATTTCAAAAATTTTGTGGGGGAACTGCGCGTTTGCGGAACCGCTTTCGGCGCGGAGCAGCGACGAGATGATTTCCGGCCTGATGAACTGATAGTTCTCGCTCATCGGATTCGCGATTTCGATCACTTTTGCCGCGTTGATTCCCATGTTGTCGATGTAATCGTGCCTGCTGCCGACGTAGTTGAAAATCATTTCCTGATAGCCGAGGCCGACCATAAGCGTTTTTGCCTTGCGGCTGAACTGCGTAAGCGGGAGAAGACGGCCGATTGTGAAATCGTTCGGTTTTTCCGGCTCGAACGTCTCGACGTTGCGGCCGATCATGACGTCCTCTATAACGTCTACTTCGTGCAGGAAATCGTTGCGGTACGGCGGCGGATTCAGCGTAAACTCAACGTCTTCGACGCCGTCCTTCGTTACTTTTGCAGCCGTAACCGTGTCGCCCATAGAGTAAAGAGACGCAAGCACCTCGTCCGCAGTAAACGAAGAGCCGAGCAGCCTGTCGATATGGCTCAAATATGCTTTCGTCGCCGGCTGGAAATAGAACGGCGCCGTGACCGATTTACCGAGTCCCGTTTCATACGAATGGTCGACGCGGACGGGAAGAATCTCGTATCCGCAGTCGGCAAAATCGCATGCGACTATGTTCGCCGAAAGCATAAGACTTTCCATGTCTGAACCGGTAAGCTCGACCATAAGGTCCCTGTCGCCGACCTGTACGGCGCCGAGCGTCGCACTGTTGATAATCGGAGCCATGGACATGACTTCACCCTTGTCGTCGAAGAGCAGCGGGAACTTTTCCATGTCTTTGAGAATCCAGCCGTAATCTTTTCCTTTCGGATGATCGGTGAGAATCTGACGGCACGTCATGGGTGCGTCGCAGCCGAGCGGAACAAAACTTGTTTTGTCGGGATCGACAGCTTTATAATGCACGGGAAATTTTATATCGGCGACGCGGTAAATACCCATGGAGATTGTTTTCCGCTTCCGTCCGAAGTTCCACGCGAGTTTTTCCTGCGTCTGGATAATATCCTTGAGCATCGGATCGTCGATTGCCTTGCCGGAAATAACGAACGACACCATGTACGGACGGATGCTGCGGAGCTCCGGGTCTACCGTTACAATACGGCTGCCGCAGTCCTTCACCGCGCCCGGTTTCGACATGAATCTGCCGTAATCAGCTTGTTTTGCGCCCTCGTGCACACGAAGCTGGCGCGCAACGCCGTTCGTAGACCAGAGGTCGGGACGGTTCGTGTCGTTAAGTTCGATTTTTATAACGCGCCCGCCGGCAGGTTTCGACGTGTCGGGCTTCTCATCGAGCTCGGCTTTAGCGCAGGTAAGCTTTTTTTCAAGCGTGTCATAGTCGTATTTTTCCCCAAGCAAATTAAAAAACAGATTCTCGTTAACTTCAATCTTCGGCATACTGTCCTCATAAAAAATATGTCTATTATTATAGGAAATAAGCGCGATTTATTCAATCGACGTGTTGTGCGGATACGTTGCAAACACTGCTGTTTCTGCGATATAGTACATTCATGGCGTATAAAATATTTATTGACGGAAAAGACGGCACAACAGGTCTCAAAATATATGAACGGTTCGCACGGCGCGGCGATATTGAACTCATGCAGATTCAGGAGGACAAACGGAAAGATCCTGCCGAACGGCAGAAGTTTATCAACGAATCCGATTTTACGTTCCTGTGTCTGCCCGACGAAGCTGCAGTCGAATCGGCGGGACTCTGCACGAATCCGCACACGCGCATACTCGACGCCTCGACCGCACACCGCACTGCAGACGGCTGGGATTACGGTTTCCCCGAGCTCTCGGCGGCATACAGGCGCAGCATAGAGAAGTCGCACCGCGTCGCGATCCCCGGCTGCTACGCAAGCGGATTCAATTCAATCTGCTACCCGCTCGTTTCTTCCGGCATCATGGGGCGCGACTATCCGGTCGTGTGCCATGCGGTCTCCGGTTACAGCGGCGCAGGCAAAAAAGCAATCACACAGTACGAGGACGCAAACCGGAACAGCGAGCTCGATTCGCCGCGGCTCTACGCGCTCACGCAGCAGCACAAACATCTGCCGGAGATGCAGAAAATCAGCGGGCTTGATTACCTTCCCGTATTCGATCCGTACGTCTGCGATTATTTTTCCGGCATGACGGTCACCGTCCCGCTTTACGCCCGGCTGCTTGCAAAAAAAGTCACCGCACACGATATATGGGATATGTTCCGCGCCCACTACGACGGCTGCCGTTTTGTTAAAGTTGCAGGCTTTATGGGCGAAGGAACACTTACGGATCAGCTGATTGCCGCAAACACGCTGTCGGGGACGAACAACATGCAGATTTTTGTGTGCGGCAACGACGACCGCATCGTGATTACTTCCCGCCTCGACAATCTGGGCAAAGGCGCGTCGGGCGCGGCCGTACAATGCATGAATATAATGATGGGACTTGACGAGGGAACAGGGCTTGAATAATGGGAACGACTGCAAAGCCCGGTGAAAATTCCGATCCGTTTCCGAATCTGTTCGCATCTCCCTGCGGATATTTCGACGGGCGTATGTCCCATTACGCCGTATTCCGGCTGCCGTCTCCTGAAGACGCATACGATATGGCGGCTCAGAAAAATCAGGAAAGCATACGCCTTCCCGACGCAGAAACATGTCAGCAGATAGTATTCGACAGCGTGCTTGCCGACGGATTCCGCCGCGCGGACGATTTCGTATACAGGGCGGACTGTCCCGACTGTAAAAAATGCATTCCTATCCGTATTGCAGCCGCAGATTTTAAACCGTCGAAAAGCCAGCGCCGCGTGCTCGGACGCAACGGCGATGTTACGCTTCGTATTGCGCAGAACCCGGCGGATTTCGTTACAGAGGAAAAGACCGTGCTTTACGGCGGATACGACAAACGCCACAATCCCGGCGCGGTAAAATCGCCGGACGAATACAGGGCGGAACTTATGCAGATGAACGGCGTTCACGAGGCCGCGCCCGGCGGAGAAGCTGTCTGCGCATCCTACTCAGGCACGTTCAACATGGAGTACCGGCTTACGGCAGACGGTGATACGCCCGGTAAGCTTATCGGAGTCGGAATCATCGATGCGGGAGCAGATTCGCTTTCCTCAAACTATTTTTATTACGATATTTCACCGGAGACCATGAAACGGAGCATCGGCACGTACAGCGTTCTGCGCGAGATTGAATTGTGCAGACGGCTTAAGTTCAGCTGGTATTATTTAGGATACTGGATTGCCGACTGTAAAAAGATGGTATACAAATCAGCCTACGAACCCCACCAGCTGCTGCTGGACGGCGGATGGCAGATTGTGAATAATTAATAATCGGTACTAAGGTGATGAAATGGACAGAGAGAAGACAGGCATAGTTCTGGAAGGAGGCGGTCACCGGGGCATTTATTCCGCCGGCGTCCTCGACGTGCTGCGGGAAAACGGCATTCTCACCGACGGAATTATCGGCGTATCCGCGGGGGCGGTGCACGGGGCAAGCTACGTATCCGGGCAGACGGGACGCTCCGTCCGCTATACGGAAAAGTACTGCCGGGACAAACGGTATATGAGCGTGCACTCTCTTTTTACGACGGGTGATCTGTTCAATGCGGAGTTCTGCTATCATGAGATTCCCGAAAAGCTCGATCCGTACGACAACGACGCGTTCGAATCGTCGCCGGCCGCGTTTTACGTGACGTGCACGGACGTACTCACGGGCAGACCGGTGTACCACCGGTGCAGAACGCTCCGCGGAAAGGAAATGCTGTGGATGCAGGGTTCGGCCTCAATGCCGCTCGCCTCGCGGGTCGTCGCTGTAGACGGGTATAAACTGCTCGACGGGGGCGTCGCTGACTCAATTCCGCTCAAAGCGTTCGAGAACATGGGATACATAAAAGATATCGTGATTCTTACGCAGCCGGCCGGTTATGAAAAGAAGAAAAATCCGCTCCTTCCGCTTATCAGGATCGGAATGAAAAAATATCCGGCGCTCGTTCACGCTATGGCGATACGTCACATCCGCTACAACGAAGAACTTGCAGACGCCGAACGGCAGGCAGCGGACGGCAGGATTCTGCTTATACGGCCGTCGAAGCATCTCAACGTAAGCCGCACCGAAAAAGACCCTGAAAAAATCCGCGGGCTGTACAACCTCGGACGACAGGACGCGTTGTCGCAGCTGGAAAGAGTCAAACATTTTTTGTCCTGGTAAAACGGCATTTCGAAAAGCAGTTTTAACACGTATGACAATTGCGCAAAATATGTAAAAGTGTTAATTTCTTCTATATGAATACACTAGTCGCACTATGCGCAGTCGGCGCCGAGAAAATACTCGGCAACGAAATCAAACATTCAGGCTACAAACTGACAGGAAACGCGCCGGGACGCGTCAGTTTTCTCGGCGACGACGACGCCATGTTCCGCGCCAACCTCTGTCTCCGCACTGCAGACCGTCTCTACCTGCAGCTCGCCTGCTACCCTGCCGATGATTTCGACGCGCTTTTTGACGGCACGTATACTGTCGACTGGCAGAATTTTTTCAAAAAGGATACCCGCGTCGTCGTGGACAAAGTACGCACGTACCGTTCAAAGCTCAACTCCGAGCACAGCATTCAGGGTATGGTCCACAAGGCAATTTACAAAAAACTCGGCGACATATGGCACATGACGACACTGCCGGAAAGCGGCGATGAAGAAAACGTGCGCGTCTATGTAGACGACAACACTGCGTACATTCTGCTCGATCTCTCGGGGCTGCCGCTTCATAAGCGCGGGTACCGCACCGACGGCGGAACGGCACCGCTGCGTGAAACGACTGCCGCCGTCATGCTTCAGGAAATGATGTGGCGCCGCAAAACTCCGCTGCACGATCCGTTCTGCGGCTCGGGGACTATCGCCATTGAAGCGGCGCTCTACGCATACAACGTCGCTCCGGGATTCGGACGCCGGTTTGCACTTGAAACGCTCCCTATTTTCAATCAGCAGCGCGCCGCGGAAATCCGCAGAGAATGTGCGGGAAAAATCCGCACCGACGTGGAAGTGCGCATTACCGGCAGCGACATCGACGCAGCGGCAGTCAAACGCGCACAGGAAAACGCGGAGCACGCGTGCGTCATGGCAGGACGCGCGCTGCAGCTTGCAGGCAGAAACGACCGTATTCCGCGTCCGGATTTCATCCAGTCGGATTTCAAAGACCTGCACGCGCCGTTTGAGGAAGGTCTGCTGCTCTGCAATCCGCCGTACGGCGAGCGTCTGGGAGACGAGGCGGAAGCGGAAGCGCTTTATAAAAAGATGAGCTCCCTGTGGACGAATTTTCCCGGTTGGGAAATGGGCATCATCACGCCGAACAAAAAATTCCAGGAATGTTTCGGACATTACGCTACGCTGCTCAAGAGCCTGAAAGCCGGCAACCTCGACACGTTCTTTTACATGTATACAAACACTGCGGGAAAATAAATGGAGTCTGATTCATATGGCAATTGTTGTTGAACATGACAAAAGAAAGCGTGAAATTCTCGAAAAGGCCCTCGACGTTTTCATCGAAGAGGGATATGAGGATGTCACGTTCCAGAAAATAGCGGACCGGTGCGGTATTACACGCACGACGCTGTATATTTACTTCAAGAACAAGCGCGAAATATTTTTGTGGAGCATCAAGCAGCTTACCTCCGGCCTTGAAGCTTCAATCATGGAAATAATAAACGACAAGTCTCTCAATGCGGAACAGTGCTTCCGTAAAATGCTCATGAAAATAGTGGACTCACTCGAAGGGAACAAAAAACTGTTCAGCGTGCTGCTCGTATACCTTATGCAGCTGAAAAAATCGGGAACAGATCCGAACGAACGAGTCATGCGGCGCGTCATCAAACTGCGGCACGTCATGAGCACCATACTTATCCGCGGCATGAAGAAAGGCGAATTCAAGCAGCTGAACGTAAGAGACGTGAACGACATGTTCTACGGACTGATTGAAGCGGCAATATTCCGGCTTGCGGTTCTGGCGCAGGACAGCATAGACGACGTCCGCGCCACTCTCAACCTTGCAGTCGACGGCATTATTCAGAACCGGTAACTGCGCTGCTGCTGAAAAAGCGCCCGCAAAATCCGTCTGCTTTTTACAGACGTCTCAACTATTCCGAATAATCTGACAAACCGGCTGCGGCGGATTCCGCAGCTTTTAATATATTTGCCGACGGCGAGGAGTAATCGTTGTCCGACGCCGGCCGGTTTTATTTCTCCGATATTGACCGGATCGGAACAGCTGGTGCCGGACACTTCCCTGCGGTAGACATTAATATAATCGGTACCGCCGACGGGAACAATGGAAAGCGTAATTCCGCCGGAAGAAGAATCCGCCTGAGGAGCCTCATACGTTGTTTTATCAGAATTGCCGGACGTAAATCTGCAGCCGGCATAGAAAACGACCGCTGCGCAAACAGCCGGGATAAGCATCACAGCTTGTAAACGTATTATTCTCACCATAATAATTGTCCTTATTGTCGCGGAGACCAGTACTTTTCCAGTGTCGGCATACTGCTGCAAAAACTTTACCTCAACCGGGGTTTCGTATATACTATTGTAAGGAATCCGTTCATGAAAGAAAAGAAAGACAATCCGTATGTCCATAAATTTACGCGCCGCTATCTCCGCAGCCGCGGAGAACAAAAAGACGGCGGTCTCTCACCGCGGCTGAAGCTCGCGGGTATTATCATGATAGCATGCATCGCAGTCCCTCTTCTGCTCATGGGAGTTTCGATGCTCGCCGGGCTGCTCCGAAAGTAGTACTGAAGAATCCCTCTACTACTATACATTCATACCGTCGGAGAATATATTAACACTATGGCAAAACGCACAGGATACGCCGATCTTCCGCTTCATGTCGGAACTGTTCCGAAATGGCTTGCGGACCGCATGATGCAGCTCGGCACGCTCATCGTCGAATCTCTCATTCTGAACTACGGAAAAAAGGAAGTGCTCATACGGTTAAGCGATCCGCTGTGGTTTCAGTCGTTCGGCGCCGTGCTCGGCATGGACTGGCATTCGTCGGGAATTACGACGAGCGTCATGTACGCCCTGAAACGCGGACTGAATCCGCGTGCTAAGGAACTCGGCATCTGCGTCTGCGGAGGACGCGGGAAGTATTCGCGGAAAACGCCGGAAGAGCTCATGTACCTTTCCGACGCAGCGGGACTCGACGGCGGTACGCTCGTGCGCGCGAGCAGACTCTGTGCAAAAGTAGACAACACCGCGGTTCAGGACGGTTTCCAGCTGTATCAGCATAATTTTATTCTCACCGACGAAGGCGACTGGGCAGTCGTACAGCAGGGCATGAACGCCGCATCCCGCACGGCGCGGCGCTACCACTGGTGCTCGTCGAACCTCAGCTCGTTCGTCGAAGAGCCGCATACCGGCATCACAGGCGAAAGCCGCGGAAAAATACTGAATCTTACCGACAAGGGTGCACGCTCCGCACGCAATACGATTGTGGATATTGCGCATGAAAACCCCGACCGCATCATCCGCGAAGTCTCGCACATAATGGCGCCGGCGGCCGCCGTCATCATACCAGCTGCTGTACAGGGAGAACTGTTTCCCCCGTCTGCAGAAGACGGGAAGCTTGAACCGGCAGGCCTCTCCCGTACCTGCACGATGCCCGCGCATCACGACGTACGCGCGGAGGACGTAGACCTGAAACGGCTCGGCGGAGTACTTGCAGCAGCATACGAAAGCCAGCCGGAGGATTTCGAGTCGCTGCTGCTTACGCCGGGGCTCGGTCCCCGCACACTGCAGTCGCTCGCGCTCGTAAGCGAAGTCGTATACGGTACGCCGTCGCGCTTTACAGACCCCGCGCGCTATTCGTTCGCACACGGAGGAAAGGACGGACATCCGTTCCCCGTTCCCTGCCGCATATACGACGAAACAATCCGCGTGCTCGGAGACAGCATCGAAAAATCAAAGCTCGGAGACAACGACAAATCCGACTGCCTTAAACGGCTGTATAAAACGACGCAGCAGATAGAACAGAACTGCTCCCCTGAAGCGGACTTCGACAAAACAATTGCCCGCGAACGGGCGCACTCGCACGAATGGGGAGGACGGACGGTAAAAGGAGAGGTGTAAAAGAGTGCACAATGTACAGCTTCATAAGTTTTCCCTTTTTAATTGACTACTGATATAGTAAGAATTATATTAACCATAGCGATTACCTACTGTATTAATAGGTTTAAATGAACGGAGGTTAATATGTTCGGAGCTTTTGAACGGTATTGTAACGGATTTCCCGGTTACGGGGGATTTAATTTTGGAGGTATGATTATGATGATACTCGGAATTCTTTTGGCAGCAGCTGTTATCTATTTTATCTGGAAAGGCAACAGCAGCAAAGCAGAGTCTCCGCTCGACGTTCTTCAGAAAAGATTTGTCAACGGCGAAATCAACGAAGAGGAATATAAAGCAAAAAAAGAAACACTCCGGGACAGGTAAACAGCGGTTTCAGATCAGACAGACGTATTCCGTCTGCTTGGCACCGGTTAAGACCAGATCCGGCCGGGAGAACTTGAGGAAAGGTGCTGTACAGATATGCTGATTTTCCGAGCTTTCATAGTGCCTGTACACCCCTGATTTACTCAAAAGTCCATAAAATAACGTAATTCCGAGACTAAAAGTCCTGAAATTACGTCATTTTTTTATATCAGACAAACGCAATTCCTTTGGGAACTGGTATTGTCCGCTGTTTGGCTTGAGTAGTCTCAATCCACTCGGAAACAATTGTTTCCGTATGTACTTGCACAATGCCTGTGCATGTCTTATACAATGATTGTCTATGTATTTGTGCAATGCCTGCGTAAGGCTTATGCAATCCTTATTCAAGTACTTACGCAATAGCTGCGCAAGGCTTGTCCCATTCCTGTGTACACTTTGTACAGCTCCTGAGTGCGACATATTTATTACAGTCAGTGTATATGAACAATAAGTAACAAAACTTTATGCAGACGCTGAACCCGGTTACGGCATGAATTGCGGATGACACGCTCCCCTTCCCCCTAAAACTTCACCTTTCCCAGTTCTTCCACAAGCGCAGGCTTTCGTTTATATTCCTGCATCCACTGCAACTTCAACGCAGCTGCCTTCTCTTTTCCGGCGTCGTACGTATGCAGCTTCTTAAGGTATCCCGCCAGTTCTTTATACTGCACGCGGTTCGATGCCTGTTTTATTTCATCGGAAAGACATTCCTCATACATGAGCGCGATCTGTTGTTCATACTTCGGGCACAGATATTTTTCATACGCATCAAGTTCATGCAGTGAATAGTATTTCCGGTATTCTACTTCCGGAATTTTTCGTTTGTTTCCGCATATTCAAGAATTAACGTTCTCAATTCATCAGGATCGGCATTCCGAATGATTTCTTTATAATTCATATACAAGAATAAGACATGACTTAAAAACAAACAAGTCTGAACATACTGACAAAACAATTTGACTTTTGGTACTATCGGTTTATGTTCTATAAACATAAGAAAAATACGAAATGCATACTGTTGATCTTGTTGCTGCCTCACCTGAAATGGAGTTTGGCAAGTGAATAGTGTATGGATTGAAGCGGCATGGCAGGATTTTCAATCTTTTCCGGGAACTGAATGCGTATTGCAGTCGTGAGATAAATAAAAAAGACCGTCTTGTTTACAGGGTTGATTCTGAGGGAACGCTTCATATCATTCAGTGCAAAACGCATTATCAAAAAATATAAAACAATTACTGCTATATACATCAATTGGTTATATCCATTTCGCTTTTTTTATTTTAAATTTGACAAATTTGCCTACGTATCCCTATAATTCCACTCATAGGTTATAACCACTATATAACCATTCAGAGGTATTTGGTGAACGACAAAGTATCCAAGCAGGTACAGGTTGAAACGTATTTGCTGCACATGATTAAATCCGGGCAATGGAAAACGGGCGACAAAATCCGGTCCGAAAGGGACCTGTCCGACGAACTTGGGGTGAGCAGAATAACTATCAGGAATGCGATACTGCATCTCACGGAAAAAGGTCTGTTCGAACGTAAGACCGGACAGGGAACGTTTGTTAAGCTGCCGTTAATCGGAGAAAGTATACAGAAAAAAGCCGCGGGAGAAATGAGCGGCAATATCGGCTATGTTATTTGCAAGGAAAAATCCGTTCAAAAACCGCTGCTTCAGGAAGCTTTTTATTTCAGCGTTTTCTCGGGTATAGAAGAAATAACCGCAAAAACAGGAAGACATGTCCTTTTTACCTACATAGATGATTTTAACCCGGATGAAATTCCACGTTTCAATAATTTTCTTGCAAAAGTAGACGGGCTTATTATAGAAGAAGCGACCAATACCGGATTTCTGGACAAAATCAGGCAGTCTGCGCTGCCGACCGTTCTTATTGCTCCGAGTGTTTCCGCTGCAGGATTCGATACGGTTACCTTTGACGTCAGGCTGGGGATACGGAAAGCAGTTAAATACCTGGTCTCTATCGGACACACCAGAATCGGAATATTAAACGGCCCCTTACATCTGCAGACAGCGCGGCTGCGTTATGAAGGATGGAGAACGGGAATGGAGCAGCTGACCTGTTCTATTCCCGAAGATCTTGTTGCGGGTAACACCGGATGGACCGCGGAAGCCGGACACACAGGTATGAAAGAATTACTGGAAAAGAATAACAGACCGACGGCGGTTGTCTGTGCGAACGACCTGATTGCAGTCGGTGCTCTGTCGGCTGCAGTCGAAGAGAAACTTACCGTGCCCGATGATATCAGTATAATCGGTTTCGACGATTCTGAAATGGCGGAATTATCAACACCCCCACTCACCTCCATGAAATTGTATTCACGGCAGATGGCGCATACAGCGGCAAACCGGCTGCTTGAGCGTCTGGACGATACCGATACTCCGGCAATAATAACGGAATTTCCCATTGATCTGATAATAAGAAAATCGTGCAGGGAGGTGAAAAATGAATAAAAAAAAGAAGGAATGAACGTGCGGAAAAAGGAAAACGGTCAGATTCTACCAATCCCGCACGTCCATTCCGAATAAATTATAGAAAGTATATCAGATCACTCAGGAAATGCCAAGAAGGAGCATGATTATACCTCTATGTATAATCATCGTTTTTCCACTCTCCACGGCGGATAAGTTCCGCATAAATTTTTACAAGAGGAATAAAATGAAAGAAAAATCAAGAAGCATTTTAGTATTTTTTATGTTATGTGTTCCATTGACGATGGGTTTTGCCGCCGGCAAAAAAAAGACTGCTGCAACACATATCAAATTTTCCATGTGGGATGCTGTTCCCGAGAATAATAATTTTATTGCGGAATTTATGAAGGAAAATCCCGATATCAGCGTCGAAGTAGTTAATATACCTTCAGACAACTATTCGCAAAAACTGAACACGATGGTAGCAACTCACACTGCTCCGGACGTAATGCTGGTATGGGAATGCGATCTCCCCGTTTTCGCAAAAGGTACTAAGCTGATTGCACTTGATCCGTATATAAAGAATACTTCAGCCTTCAATCAAAAGGATCTGATTCCCGCGGTAAAAAAAATACAGCAGATAAGCGGCGGTAAAACGTACGGCCTTCCGTGGTGCTATGCGAGTGAAATTTTGTATTACAACAGAAACATGTTCGACGCTGCACATGTCGCGTATCCGAACGAGACATGGACATGGGAAGATTTCCTGAATGCTGCGAGAAAATTAACAATTGTTAAAAACGGCCAGACAGTACAATGGGGATGCGACGATATAACTTTTAAGGGAATCTGGTACGCGCTTATCGGGGCTGCAGGCGATCCGGTTATCGACGCGGACGGAAACATCAAAATAGGCGACGGTGCACGCAGAGCTCTGCAATTCCAGTATGACCTGGTAAACAAGTACAAAGTTGCTCCCGAACCGTCTGCAAGTTCTGCAGGCTCCGATCTCTTCATCGCAGGGAGAGCCGCAATGACAAGAGCCGGAAGCTGGATGTGCTCAGCCTATCGGCAGATAGAGGATTTTAACTGGGATATTGCGCCGCTTCCGAAAGACAAACGCAGCTATTCAGGCTTACATACGGGTTTCTTTACCATTTCTCAGGATACAAAGTACAAGGAAGCCGCATGGCGCTTTATAGAATTCTGCATGAGCGAGAAAGGACAGCAGATAATTTCAACAGCGTACAATAATCCGTCTGCTGTAGTCCCCTTTGCAGAAAAAGGCGCATATAAAGTTCAGGGAACAAAGGGACCTGCTGACTGGAAAACGTTCGACGAAACGGCACAGTTCGGCGAATTCGGCTATGTTATAGCACCGGCGGGACTAACCGATGAACTCGTCAGAAAATTTCAGGCTGCGGTTCTCGGCCAGATTTCCATTGATACGGCGATAAAAGAATCACAAAACGCAATCAAAGCGATTCACCAATAATGTAAAAGTTCCCGGAGAAAAAATTCTCCGGGAACTTTCACTCATATCTACGGGAAAAATAAAAGGGTTATAAAATGAACACTGTACAGAAACGATCCCGGCGGAAACTTGACAATACGCTTACCGCGTACTTGTTCCTTTCTCCGTGGCTCATCGGATTTATTCTCTTTTCGGGACTTCCGATTCTTGCAAGTTTTTTCATCAGCCTTACCGACTGGAATCTTATACAAGCGCCGAAACTGATAGGATTAAAAAATTATATCACTATGCTGTCCGCCGGTTCCGGCTTTCTTAACTCGCTCAAGGTGACGCTGCTCTACACAGGATTCAGCGTCGTTGTCACCGTCGTATGGGCACTCTTTACGGCGCTTTTGTTAAACATGAAGACAAAGCTGAACGGCGTTTTTCAGTTCTTCTATTTTATACCGGCCGTAATTCCCACTGTATCGCTTGCCTTCGCATTCCAGATTATCTTTAATCAGCATACCGGGATTTTGAATTACCTGCTGGCATTCATTGGTATCAAATCCCAGCCTAACTGGCTGTTTGACATCCAGCGGGTTCTGCCTTCAGTTGTTTTTGTATCGATTTATACGTATGCAGCCGGACAGATGATGCTTATCTTCAAAGCCGGGCTGGCGGACGTTCCGAGTGAACTGTACGAAGCTGCGGAAATCGACGGAGCAGGCTTTTTTCAAAAATTCCTGCATATAACGCTTCCGTCCATATCCCCTGTTTTACTTTTCAACACGGTAACGGCCTGCATAGGCTCTTTGAATAATTCGTTTTCGCTGATATTCCCGCTCACGAACGGAGGCCCGAACGACGCGACGAACGTTCTGAGTCTGTCGATTTATAATAACGCATTCGGAAACTATCGGATGGGATACGCATCCGCCCTGTCGGTAGTGTTGTTCCTTATTGCAGCAGCACTCGCACTGCTGCAGTTTTATTTTTCAAAGAAGTGGGTATATTATGAAACAGAGTAGTTATTTAAAGAATGGGACAGCATCCGTATTTCTGTACCTGCTGCTGATACTGGTTGCCGTCATCATGTTTTTTCCGATTATGTGGATTATTTCCAGCTCCTTTAAGTCGTTGGTCGAAATAAACGCGTATCCTCCCCGGCTCTTTACCGGACATCCGAAATTCTCAAATTACTGGCAGGTCATATCAAAACCGGCAATCTGGCTGTATCTGCGGAACACACTGATTCTGATTGTCGGTAATACGGCCGGCACGCTGCTGTCCAGTTCCCTGGTCGCCTATCCGCTTGCACGGATGCATTTCCGCGGAGAAAAAATAGTTTTTGCAATGATTCTTGCAACCATGATGGTACCGGCAACAACGACAATCATCCCTCAGTATTTATTATTCGCACGGCTTAAATGGCTCGACACACCGCTGCCGATGATAATTCCCGCGTTCTTTGCTTATCCGTACAACGTATTCCTGTTCCGGCAGTTCTTTAAGAGTATTCCCAAAAGCATGGACGAAGCAGCGCTCATAGACGGATGCAACAGGTTCCAGATTTATGCAAAAATATTTGTTCCGCTTTCAAAATCTACTTTCATTACAATAGGGATACTTTCGTCGGTCTTCTGGTGGAACGAACTGTTTCAGCCGCTGATTTATATTAATTCCGAAGTATGGAAACCGCTGACTGTCGGAGCGCTGACGACATTTAAAATGGCGGGCTCTTTTATAACCCAGTGGAATATAACGATGGCCATGTCTACGCTCATGATTATCCCGCCGATTCTTCTGTATCTCATCGGGCAGAAATATATTATCGCCGGTATAAAAACGTCGGGAATGAAAGATTAGAAAAATTACCATTATTAAAAATTCACTATTTTGAGAGGCATTGCATGAATGATTATCCTATACAGAGCGTACCGTTCACGGCGGTTAAGATACAGGACGCTTTCTGGCAGAAAAAACTTGAAACAGTCAGGACGGTAACGATTCCGACCGTTCTCAAAAAATGTGAAAAGGAAGGCCGAATCGACAATTTTCGTAAGGCCGCAAAACTGATTCCCGGAGCGTTCGCCGGCACAATGCCGTTCGACGACACCGATGTGTACAAGGCTGTTGAAGGTGCTTCCTATTCGCTTGCGCTGCAGTACGATAAGCAGCTTGATACGTACCTTGATACGATCATCGGATATATTGCAGCGGCACAGGAACCCGACGGGTATTTGTATACGAACCGGACAATCGATCCGGAGCACGTGCATCAGTTTGCGGGAAAAGAACGCTGGTCCTCGCTAGTCCAGAGCCATGAGTTATACGACTGCGGTCACCTTTACGAGGCTGCGGCGGCACATTATGAGGCGACGGGAAAACGGACGCTGCTGGATGTCGCGCTGAAAAACGCCCGGCTCGTCTGCAGTACGTTCGGCCCCGCAGGACGGCACGACGTGCCGGGACATGAAATAATAGAAATGGGGCTTGTCAGATTGTACCGGATAACCGGTGAACGCTCTTTTCCTGAAACGGCCCGATTTTTCATCGAACAGCGCGGAAATCATCAGAACCGGAAACTATATGAGTTTGACGGAATTCCGGAATACAGTCAGGATCATATACCGGTGCTGCAGCAGACGGAGGCCGCGGGGCACGCGGTCAGAGCAATGTATCTGTACTGCGGTATGGCCGATATTGCGGCCATAACAGGCGACTGCAGGTATATGAAAGCACTCGACGCCATCTGGCATAACTGTACCGGCAGAAAGACATATCTTACCGGCGGAATCGGTTCCCGTCGGCAGGGCGAATCGTTCGGAGCTGACTATGAACTGCCGAATGCGGACGCCTATAACGAAACATGCGCGGCCATAGGCTCAGTGCTGTGGAATCACCGGATGTTTCTTCTGCACGGGAACGGCAGGTATTACGACTGCATCGAACAGACGCTGTACAACGGACTGCTGTCCGGTATATCGCTCTCCGGCGACCGCTTCTTTTATACAAATCCGCTCGAATCCGACGGTACGACGCCGTTTAATAACGGCAGCGCCACCAGAAAAGAATGGTTCGACGTATCCTGCTGCCCGACGAATCTGGCAAGATTTCTTCCGTCACTCGGGGGCTATATCTTTGCGGTCAGAGAAAATTCGGTATACGTCAATCTGTATATCGCCGGCACGGCCTCGATAAAAACTCCTGACGGCACTATACGTCTCTCAATGGAAACCCTCTATCCGTGGGACGGTCATGTACGACTGAACGTACGCTGCTCAAAAAAAATGCAGGCGTGCACGCTGTATCTGCGGATTCCCGCCTGGACGACAGGAGCCGTCATGGGTGGCAACCTGTACCGGTCATTCCCCCTTACAGGGACAGCGGAAGAGCCGTATACTCTGACCGTGAACGGGAAGCAGTATACAGCAGATATGGAAAACGGATATCTGAAAATCGACCGGCAGTGGAACGACGGCGATACGGTAAGCCTGACTCTCCCCATGCCGGTACGAATCGTAAAATGCGATGATCATGTTGCCGCGGACAAAGGTTTTCTGGCCCTGCAGCGGGGTCCCGTCGTTTACTGCATAGAAGAACAGGACTGTTCCGTTCCCATAGAGCAGGTAACGGCCGTCCGTTTTGCAACTGTTACCGCTTCGTTCAGGGAAAACTTTCTGGACGGGGTCACTGTTCTGTCAGGTGACGGCATTACGGCAGTTCCCTATTTTGCATGGTCCAACAGAGGAACCGGAAAAATGAAGGTCTGGATTCCGGAAGTCTGATACGAACTTATTCAAACAGCCCTTCTTTGAAGTTCAAACACTGCTTCTTAGAACTTCAAAGAACCGGTATTTGAACTTAAATGTACCGGATATCCGGAATTCAGGGCATAGAACTTTACTGTTAAACTCTTCTTCCTGAATACCGCAAGTCCGGTCTTTTTATGTAAAAATATACGAAGTCCGGCAGAGTTCCTATCTTCGTTTCATTAATCTGCAACAGCCTTCATAACAGGAATATCTGCTGCTGCCCAGTCAAGCTGTACAAGTTCCGGGCGGGACAGCCACTTTGAGTCCAGATGTTCTTTCAGCAGAAGACTGCCGCTCAGTACGGTGCAGTAGAATGCGTGCATGGTGATGCCGAATGATGTATATTCATGTTCCACAGTCATGATGTATGCGCCGACTGCGATTTCCGTACCGAATTCTTCCCTGATTTCACGGGCAAGCGCCTGCTGCCGCGTTTCCCCCGGTTCTATCTTACCGCCGGGGAATTCCCACTTGTAATTTGTCTCGTTCGGTTCCCTGCCCGGTTTGGGGCCGGGACGCTGTGCACAGAATATTTCCGTGGTGCCATTTTCAGAGGAACGGGTAATGACTGCTGCTACGACTTCATAATGGGGCATAATGGAATTCTCCTTATCATTATTATTCCGAACTTTCGTTTAAATATCTCAATATATCTTCACGAACGGGTGTTTTCATAGTAAACATAATATTTACAACAGGAACCATCTTATCACCATCTGGCATTTTTGTATCATCAAATTGATACACAAGACAGTCGCCCATATAATAAAAATCATATCCTTCTGCATCATCCTTTTTTACAAATAAAGGAATTTTTATACCATTATTCTTCTGGTCAAGGATGATAGCGACTTCTTCAGATTTTGACGTTCTTTTATTTCGTGTCATCCAGTTAAATAAATTATTATCAATAAAATGATCGTCATAATTTGTACTTGAATTTTTTTCAAGAGCTTTCATATAAGTAACAAATATTGGGCAAGTATAAGGAGGTTTTGAATGCATTGTTTTATAGCCATAGATTGTAGAAGATACATCAGAATCCCAATCAAGCAATTTACATATATCCTTTCTACTGTACTTACTGTAAAGGACAAGATTGTATTCGTCAGGATTATCAGAATAGTATCTCTGCCATGAATAAAAAGCATAGCGTAATGTCTGGTCAAGTTGTAGCCTATATGTAGTGTTTTCAAGCAAAGAAGAAAATTCTTGTGTTCTTAAAAATTTATTGCCATTAAAATTTAAATATGTAATATTACCATATCTATTCTGCGTTGCATCTGTATAAAAAGTTCCGTTTATTACATTTATAGCACCTTTTATATCTGTATTTCTTATCTGAATATTATATTTTTCAAGCATTTGTGTTATTTGCTCTATCGAAAATTCTGCATTTTTCAGAGCTAGCTGCAAAATGACTATCTCATGAAGTCGAATTCCTTTTGCAAGTTCAAGAGAAATAAATTCAAGACTTTGAATATGTTTCTTAGATATTTTTGGTTCTGCATTTTCCATTTTGCAACAAAATTCATAATATGAATTTGCATACTGTATAAAAAGGATTGGATCGACTGCATCATTCACAACAAAATCCATTATCTGAGGGATTTTACCGATACGTGCTTTTATTTTATCATATTCATTTTTCAACAATGAAAGTTTTTCAAATTTTGTGTTTGAAATGGCTTTATATATTTTTTGTTTTGCAATGGAATCCAGATCTATAGTAGATGCCCCCGGAATTGAAGAACTTCCTGAATTTATACATCTGCGCAGCGTATCTTTATTTAAACTATTATCCCCATATAATGCAATTGGAATCATGAAGTTGTTAGTATAATTTCCGATAAAGTCTATAACGGTAAGATAGCTCTTCCCCTGATTTTTTCGGAGTCCTCGACCAAGCTGCTGAATAAAAATAATTGCCGATTTTGTAGGACGGAGCATAAGGATTTGATTAACAGACGGAATATCAACTCCTTCGTTTAGAATATCAACAGAAATAATGTATTCGAGAGGATCGTCATTATTTTCAAGTCTTGAAATAGCTGCTTCACGCTCATCATCACTAGAATTTCCAGAAAGTGCAATCGTAGTAAAGCCCTCAGTATTCATAAGTTCTGACAATTTCTGCGCTTCATCATTTCTACTACAAAAAATGAGTCCTCTATTTGGTTCACTATTATTGCGATACAATATGACTGCATCTTTTATATGACGAACGCGTTCTTTTGTTACAAGTTTTTCAAATTTTGATGTATCGTCTATTACTTCATCATTAATCGTTAAATCAGTAATACCGTAATAATGGAATGGACATAAGAGGTCTGCTTCAAGTGCTTGTTTTAGTCGGATTTCTGATGCAATGTTATAATTAAAGAATTGAAAAATATCAAAACCGTCAGTCCGTTCAGGAGTCGCTGTAAGACCAAGCAAAAACTTTGGATGAAAATAATTAATCAACTTTTTATATGTTGCAGCTCCGCTGTGATGAACTTCATCAATAATGATGTAATCAAATTCATCTGGTTTATAAAGTCGAAGTGTTTCATCTTTTGCAAGAGTGTAAACACTTGCAAATAAATATGGTGCCATATAATCTTTTTCATCAACTGCACCGGTAAGGAACCCCGTTTTAATGTCATTTCCCAGAATGAGCTTAAAACTTTCTTCGCTTTTTTTAAGTATCGTTTCTCGATGGACAATGTACAACATTTTTTTAGGATTCGTCTGTCGTACATCAAAGGCAGCAAGATATGTTTTACCGGTACCGGTCGCTGCAATAATAATTGCTCTATTTTCTCCCTTTTCCCGTAAATTCTGTAGATTAATCAAAGCATCTTGCTGCATAGTATTTGCGGTAATCTGTTTTGACAATAGCAGTTCTTCCTGCTCTGTCGTGTCCTCTATACTATCAACAGGTATAACTCTACTCTTCTGTTTATGATTTCTATATAAAATTTCATATGCAGTTATCCATTCAGGTGTGGCAACTTCTGCTTTAGTCCAAAGTCGTTCAAACTCCTGTCGTGCACTAAATACAAGCTCACCATTGGAACAAGAAATGACGCGCAAATTCCATTCTTGATTCCGACTTAAAGCATTTTGTGTTAAATTTGCACTACCAATAATAATTGAATAATAATTGGATTGGCTGAATATATACCCTTTTGGATGAAATGCACTTTCTGTAAAAACACGAAGCTCTATATTTGGAAAAAGAAGCAATTTTTCAAGAGCTTTTGGGTCTGTAAAGGTTAAATAGTTTGTGGTTAGAATTCTACCTCTAATATTGTGTCGTTGAAGTTCATGGAATTTATTTATAAGGCACGCCAATCCATCAGAAGTAATAAATGCAACAGAAAAATCGAACGATTCACACGTATCCAATTCGTCGACAAGAGAAGTCAAAACCTTTCGATATTTTTTATAATCATTATGAATAAGGTTAGGGCCAAATTCTGGAAAATTATTTTTGTCTGAGCAGAAAAGGCTTGTTTTCAAACTTTCCTGTAGTTTTTGTTCGTTAAATTTTGTTTGCATAGTACCTTCTTTTTAAGCTTATCCAGAAAATAGCATTATTGCAAGAAAAGTAAAGGAAACGATTCAAACCAACAGTCTGAAAATCATCCTGAAGAAAGCGATATCAAGTAATTTCTTTCTTCAGGTTTCGAATAAGTCTTCCTGTCTGAGTGTCCGCAGCGTCTTCATGCATTACTGTCCAAAAGATTATCTTCCAGCGTTAATTCCTGCTCTGCCGCGCTGTGGGGAATACGGAAGTCTGTCTTCCTGCGTTGTGCGATATTCTGTGCCCGTTCAACGGATTTATCGAATGCATCTTTTACCTGAGCGCGCACGGCAGGAGTATCGAGCGTTTCATTCCGGACAAAGACATCAAAAAGACTTTGAGAAAACCCGGCAAGCGGACGTTCAACAAATCCCCTGAACAGGCAGTTCTGCAGTCCGGGATCAATGTCTTTTGCAATACGGTACAATACATCTATTTTATGAAAATTCTGTACGTCCGGTTCAGAGGAACCGTCTATCCATGCATATAAAGCAGGTCGTGAAACAGCAGCTATTGAACTCAGGTGCGTTTTTCCAAGACTGTAAAACGTAAGTACGGCGGATATTTTTTCTGCCGCCGGAACTGTCATGGCAGAGGTTTCTTCTTTTATAATGGTAAAGAACGGCACCAGCCGGTCAAACAAAGATTTTGTTAAAACAGACAGTCTGTCTTCATCAGCCCCCGTTCGTTCAGGAGCTGATGAACCGGAAAATGTAGAAACATTCCATTTATTACAGTCAAAGCAATATCTGGAACTCTCTCCGCAGACCGATATTCCGAAATAATCCGGTGCCGTAGGACAGGCAAGTGCTACTGCCATTTCGTCCTTCCCTCCTCACTTACGACTGAGTGGAAAATTTTTTCCACATTATCATGCATACGGTAAAACAGCTTCTTCTGCTCAGCCGCATCATATTTCAACAGAAGCGGCGGCAGATAGGAATGATCCGTGTCTATCATACCGATAAGTCTGCCTTCCGGTACTCCTGTTTTCATTTTCGGCGGTTTTGACATAAGATCGGGAGGAAGAAACAGGCCTTTCTCACCCTGGGTGATCCGTACGACAAGCACCCCTTTTTTATTCCCTTCGATTTCCGCTTCTCCTGCCTGCGAAACTGTGCAGATTTTCGGCTGACTGCCAAAGACAGGTGCCTGAGAAATTTTGAAACCGTCTGCAATATACGAATCAATCGTATCATCTGTGTCAGACGGGATTATCCGGTCCACATACCGGAGACCTAAACGCTGGATTACATTTGCCTGAACAAAGCCGGCAATGTTTTCAAACACGTTCGTACAGACAGATTCAAAACGCTCATAAAACTGCTCAAAACAGACATACTCTGACGTCTGAAAAGAAAGCTGACCACCGTCAAGTATTACATTGGAATATTCATCACTAGTCTTAAAACGCCACTGCTTTGTATGAACAGGTCTTACACCGTCCGGTGTAACGGTAACGGCAAGATTGTCATTCTCTTCAATAAGCGGATAGCCGGCCATCCGGAGGGCGGTCTGAATCTGTGGAATGTAACTTTCAAGGTTCATGACGGGCGAAAACCGGATCTGGATTAAAACAAGTACAAGCGGCTGCTTTGACAGCTTCTCCCCCGGACAGTTTCTTGTTATATGCATGCCGTCATCTACCATCGGTTTACACCTCACTTTACAGTATATACAACAAAACACAGATACACAAGGTTACGTACTAAACCGCAGATAATTCTGCCGGTTCTTCCGGTGGAAAAAGGCTCTGGTGGGCAGGGTTCTCAGAACTACTGTTTTTTGCAGCAGATTCAGTTTTCTGAATGTCCTCATGGGGCAGTGCGTCACACCATTTTTTTATAATTTCAATGGCACTGCCGTCATTATTTAATTGATATCGTACATGCAGTTCATTAATAAGGTACAAGAAACAAAGTACATCCTTTGCGGTTCTTACTTTTTCTTCATGCGATATTCCTGTATAAAAATCATCCAGCGATTTTACTTTTTCTTCAGAATGACTTTCCCCATTCAAAACAAGCCGGTACATACTATTTTCAAAATACTCTGCCAGCTTATTATCCTTACATAAAGCAAGAATTTCCGGTGTGTAAGAAACAGCATCAATACCTTTTCTATAGACAAATGTTGAATATGCTTCAAGCACTCTGCGCATTACATTTCCTATAGAAAAATCATCATTCTCATTTTGATTATTATCTAAAGCAAAATCATAGATAAATTGAAATAATTCAGAATACTCATTCTTATCATCAGCGCTGTTTAAATTCTTGAGTGACATATTATATAATTCATAAAATGCACATTCACAAATTTTCAAATTTTTCATATCCTTTGCATTTTTTGCAAAATCATAAAACGCCCCCAGATCATGGGTCATGACGATAATCTTTGTTTTCTGGTTTCCAGAAAGAAAATGAAAAAACTGGTACCGTAGCAATGACATCACACCGACACGGTTTTCTCTGTCGAAACTTGAAACGGGATCGTCAATTACAAGCAGGTATTCATTTTTATAGAGATCGTTTTCATCTTCGTTTGAAAATATATCTGTAAAAAAATAACAAAGCCCGAGAATGTTCCGTTCACCGCAGGAAATCTGATCAGGCTTTACTGGCTGTCCGTTTGATTTTATATGATAAGTACCATCGATTGGTTCAACAGTCAGTTTTTCCCGCGAGAAAAAAACATACGCCAGAAGTGCATTGATCCGTTCCTGTGCAATTTTTATACTCTTCTTCTGCTCCTCAAGAGTTCTTTCCTGCTTCTCATTTTCAGTTATTGCATCCGTAAGTCTTGATCTGTTTCTTTCAATCTGTTCCTTTTCCGCGTTCTGTTTTAAATATGTTTTATAATCGTGTTCTATCGTCCTGCAGGCAATCTGATTATTAAGTGTACATAATTCAGTCTTTATCTTATTCCGGTCTGAAATTATCCGGTTAAATTCCTGTCGTGCAGACTCAAGTTCCGACAGCGCTTCGTTAACGTCCAGAACAATATCCGAAACAGTCAGTGTATACGTATTCTCATCAAAATCAGAGTACGGAGCATTCTCTCTGCCGTCAATAATACTGTTATGCTTTTCTATTATCTCTTCTGCTGATTCTATGCATTTCCGGACTTTATCACGTTTTTTACCATCAAGCTGTTCATATACGTTTACATTATATGGAAAAAGAAAAATCTTCAAAGACTGTAATTCTTTTTTATAATCCTCCACATCTTTATTTAAAATCGTATCGATTTCTGATAACAGATGTTCCCGATAGTCAGGCGTAACTGACTGAAAACAATAAGGACACATATCAACATCCGGATCAGAAAATCGTTTCCGTGCATTCTGTATATTCGTCAGTCCGTCACCATTTTGTATCAAAGACATGATCTTTTGTTCCCGCTCAGTAAGCTGCGGTTTTACGATTTTCTTTTTAAGTACCGTGACGGTACGTGTATCGATATCTGCCGGGATATCCCAAACAGGGACTTTTTCTACTATTTCATGAGAATCTTTATCAACTGATATATATGTCTGATACTTTGAATCGAAGTCTTTCTGTAATTCATCAAGTTGTTTATCCGTTCTGCATTCTATAATAGATTTTACAGTATCATTATTCAATGAAGGGTTACGCCGCAAATCTCTTATTTTTCGTTCATTCCCGGCCCATCCCGTATCTGATTTTAAAGCATAACAAACTTTATTATAGTGGTAGTCAGGAGACAATACATTCAAAGAATCCTTATATTTATCATCTTTTGTCTGTAAATTAATCTGCTCTTTATCAAGTTCTTTCCTTTCTGCCTTTACCTGCTCCAGCTGTGCATCCAGAGTAACCTGTGGGCCGAACATAACAATAGAATTTATACCGTCCTCTTTTATCTTTATTTTTTCCTCAATGTATTTTTCATTAAAAACACAAATTCTTTTTCTCTGTGCGGGTTCTATGTTGATATCTCCGGTAAAAGATGTAGGCTGAATTTGTAAAGAATCATCAAGTGTATTCTGTCTATATAACGAAAAAGATTCACTGACCGTGCTTTTACCGCTTCCATTGCGGCCGAAAACAATCGAAAGCCGCTCTTTTTCATTCTGAAAGAAATCCAACTCAGTTTCCGCTGAAAAACATCTTCCCTGAATTTTGATTCCTTTTATACTCTCAAACATGATTATTCTCTCCGTATAAAAAAAACATTGCAGTCTTTATAAAGTTCCTTCTGAATTATCAGTCTGATCTCAGATTTTTACAAGCTTGTTTTATATCAGTCCAATGACTGATGATATCTATACCATAACCATAGAATATAAATCTGTCGACTAATAACTTTTTAATACAAATTCTTATTTCAGGTTCCGTACGATCTCGTACGACGTACTTCTTCCGCCGGCAGCTTCTTTCTCCAGAACTCCGGCTTTAATGAGCTGATTGATATCGCGGGAGGCGGTATCCTGAGAACAGCTGCAGATTGCTGCCCATTTCGTAGTCGTCAGTTTTCCCTGTCAGCCGGTTATATCGAGTCCGCCGTGCTGTGTTTTCTCAAGTCCGCCATAATAAGAGGCCCTGTTTTTCTGCAGCTGCGTCGACATGCTGAAAAGGTGGTCGCCTCCACGCTGCGAAAGAATCATATCGGCAGGGATTCTGGCAAGCCGTCCGTTGCCATCATCAAACGGATGAATACTTACAAAATACAGATGAGCGACGGCGCTTTTTACCGAAAATCCTCCGCATGCTGATGCGCTCTCGTTGAACCAGCTGAAAAACCGGTTCATCTCAGTATCCAGTGCAGCCGCAGGCGGAGCCGTATAATGAACTGTTTCTTTCCCCTTGTTCCCGGAAACGACACGCATCGGCCCGTATTCATCAAGGCGGTATCTGCCCGTCGTAATCTTATATCCCCCCGACATTCCAAAGGGAAAAAGGCGCGACTGCCATCCGCAGAGCCGTTCTTTTGTCAAATGTACACCGCAGTTCTTTATGGCATCAAGTACAATTTCTACTATATAATTGGTTCTTTCCGGAATCTGATTCGAACAGGCCGCTCCGCACCGCCGCTTTTACGCAACAATTCTTTCCATCAGGGACATCTCTCTCATCCATTACTATACCATACTTAAAAAAAGATATGCTGTTTCACTCTGTATTTTTATGTCCAATGCTGTCCAATTTTAATTGACTTTATAATTATATCAGGTGTATTATTTGAACAATTGGACACAGTTGTCCAAAAAGGAAATCATGAAATCAGATTTAATCTTAAATCTTATAACAGCTCACAACAGTGGCAGGGAAGCAGCTTTCTGTGAAGCTGTAACCTCGCTGGCCAATGATGAAGAGAAAAAAGGAAATGCCGCTCTGGCACTTTCCATACGTAAAACATATCAGAACAAACAAAGAAAACCAGATCTGTATACATGGTCACCTTCTTCAACGTTGTCTTTTGTTGCTCAGTCGGCAGCTCCGCTCCCAAAAGACCGCGACAATACACTTGACCTTATAGAAATAGTACATCCGACAGTAAATCTGTCGGATATTGCACTTTCTGAGCAGGCAGAAAATATTTTAAATCAGGTCATTGAAGAGCAAAAACAGACTGAACAGCTTCTTAAGTCGGGTATTTTTCCTACGAACAGAATTATTTTCTATGGTCCTCCCGGATGTGGAAAAACAATGACAGCTACAGCGCTTGCAAAAGAACTTGGGCTGGAAATCGCTTACGTGAAACTCGACGGTCTTATATCGTCATATCTTGGGCAGACAGGTGTAAATATCAGAAAGATTTTTGAATTTGTAAAGAATAACCGCATTATGCTTTTTCTGGACGAATTTGACGCCATCGCAAAAAAAAGAGACGATACACATGAACTCGGTGAATTAAAACGTGTGGTCACTACGCTGCTGCAGAATATGGATGCAATGGCAGCTTCTGTTTTTCTTGTTGCTGCCACAAATCATCAGCAGCTTCTTGATCCGGCAGTCTGGCGCCGTTTTGATTTATCTGTTTTCATGGACACCCCGGATTTTAAACAGCGTACAAAAATCATATCACGCTTCATTACAGAACACCTGAGTGCGTATGAGCCGGATAAAAAAACACTCATTACACTCACAGAAGGAATGAGCGGTTCTGCAATCATGTCATTTATGCAGTCTCTCGCAAAATTCTGCATTCTCCATAAATCAGCTGATTCAAAACTTACGGCAGAGGATGTCTGCAGAATATGGCTTTCTTTTGCCGTACCGCCTTCGGACAAAGACGATAACGGTTTCATAAAAGCACTGTCCCATTTACAGAAAAACGGTATCACTATACGTACATTGGAAGCCATTACCGGCATTCCAAAATCAACGCTAAGCTATCGTATGAAAAAGGAGGAAGCTCATGAGTAAAGAACAAAAACAGCATTTCTGGATTCCGGATACAGAAGTCAAGCCGGTAGAAAAGATACTGCGAGGTCAAACAAAACCACAGAATGTTGTCTTTTCCGAACATGGAGAAAAACTGAGCAGAGGTCTTCAGTCAATCAGGGAAACACTTGAGAAAAATAAAGCAGACGATTCTCTCATAAACACGGAAACACGGGTCTTTAAGGTCAAATTGTGTGATGATGAAAAAATCCAGAGTAAAGAGGATTTGTTCAGGAATACAGGCCTTACCTTGAATGCCGTACAGAATAAAACAGATGCCGTCGTTTCTTCAACAGAACAGCAATTGAAAAATCTGCAGAAAAAGGTCGGTACGTATACCAGGAACGGCGAAGACAAAACATATTTTGACTATATCGAATCCTTTTCTCCTTTTTCCGGTAAAGAAAAGAACAGTATGTCTCTCAATCAGAAAGTCTATCAAAAGACGGCCCCTCAGAATGTTGACGTACAGATTATGTTTATTCCCAATCTGAGTGAAGAGGATTATAAAAAAGTTGTACCGGCCGTTGTGCAGAAGATAAAAGACACCGGTGGTGCAATCCAGCAGGAACCATATCGTCTTTCTGACTATACTCCTGTTATTCGTGCAATCATACCTTCATCCACACTCACAAAATATGAAAATGACAGCGCAGTCTATCGGATGGAGGAAACTGTTTTTTTTAGTACAAATGCAGACACTTCTGCAGGCAGCGTTCCACTAACGGCAAAACTGGACGAATCAATAAATATTGACTTGCTGCCAATAATAGCAATACTTGATTCGGGTATTCAATTTCCACCGGTGCTGAATAAACTACTTATACAGAAATGGAAACCGGCTGACTCTCAGGGTGGCAACAGCGATCACGGAACAAAGGTGGCAGGTAAAGCCTGCTTCTCAGATTTAAAAAAACAGACAACATCCGGGGTTTTAAAACCGCGGGCACGGATAATTGACTGCAATATTCTCGACGGCAGTGTTCCCGAAAATGTATTAATCCATCGGATTCAGTCAGCAGTAGAAAACTTTCATGACACTGCTCAGATTTATAATCTTTCTGCAAATGCAACAGTTCCCATAGAGGGAGATGTCATGAGCATCATCGGATTTGAGCTTGATGCGTTGCAACTTAAGTACAACATTCAACTTGTCGTATCTGCCGGAAATCATATGCTATGGAAAACACAGACATCTTTAGACGATATTATTCAGGATGATGATTCCCGTATAGCAGCGCCTGCAGACTCAGAATTCAGTATTGCAGTCGGATCAATTGTTTCAGAAAATCATAATGGCAGTCTTTCCTGGAAAGACAGTCCCGCACCATACAGCAGAATCGGTCCGGGCTTTTCAGGCAGCATAAAACCTGATATATCTGCATATGGTGGGGATATAATAAATAATAGTGGCACTCCAACTGTTCCTCTTGATACAGGTTCCGCCGTATTACACAAAGACGGCTTTATGACTGTTGATGCCGGAACAAGTTTCACTGCTCCAGTTGTTTCAGGTGATATTGCAGAAATCATGGGCATGCTTCCGATAAAAAATGTCCTGCTTGCAAAAGCTCTTCTGTTTCATACTGCTCTACCGGTATGGGACACGGATACTTCCTCACCTGAAGAAATCTCCGGCTATCACATGTTGTACGGTCGAGGCATATCTAATCCTGAAGAAGCTCTCTATTCGACCGAAACAAAAGTTACTTTTTTACGAACAGGATCGATAAGCAGAACAAAAAAAGAGAGGATAAATATATACATGCCTGAATTACTTGCTGAACAGTCAGGACTTGATATTGCACGGGTTACAACTACTTGTGTATCATCACCTTTTGTAGACAGAGCAAAAGGAAGTGAATATCTGGATGCATATATCCGCACTTCGTTAAAGAAAGCGACGTCAAAAACAGGACTCTCTCCAGCACCCGTTGAGCAGAAAGATATTCATAAAGAATGGCATACGTGCTATCAGACAAGCAATATTTTTTCACGTTTCAAATCAGGTGACTGGCAGATCTGGCTCGAAGCTTTCGCCAGATGGAATAAGAAAGATAATGACATTCCCTATGCGCTTGTAGTAACAATAGAAGACTTAAGCGGAACACTTGATATTTACAACGAAATACAGGCACAGAATAGATATCAGCTGCTTAACGAGATTAGAATTCCCGTTGAAAATCAGAATAAATAAAGTACGTACAGAACGTTTACCCTTTTTGCAAAAGCCATTGTCCGGCAGAGGCAAAACTCGACAAAGAAGGAAAATACGAGATGCACAGTGTTGATCTTGCTGCAGCCGTACGGTTATTCCGGCCAGTCTTGCGGCAGGCACCTACGGAGTTATCATACGGAACATACCGACAATGACGTTCACCGAAACAACATGGAAAAAGACGCTTACCATAACAGCGTAATGCAGAAGTAAAAGAGCTGACCGGAAATTCTTTACGTACCGGTCCGCAGACGGAAAGCCCGGTCTTTTGTAAAAAGAAGGCCGGGCTTTTTTTGCGTACCGCCCAGTTTCAGGACCACTGAAACTGCAGATAAAGAAGCCGGAATCTTATCTTCAGGTGTCCTGAAACCGGGAATCTCACCGTCTGAAGATGAGACTCACGCCGTATGAAGATAAGATTCTCACCGTCTGAAGATAAGATTCTCACCACCTGAAGATAAGGTTCACACCGCCTGAACATGGGATTCACGCCGCCTGAACATGGGATTCAGGCCGCCTGAACATGGGATTCACGCCGCCTGAACATGAGATTCACGCCGTCCGAACATGGGATTCATGCCGTCTGAAGATAAGATTCACGCCGCCTGAACTCAGAAAATTATTCGGTAACTGCAGCAGGAAAGTTTATGTAATTTTCATTCATTTCTCAAAAGTCCGTCGGAAGATTTTGGCAGGAAGGCGAGATACCGGCGCTTCCATCCTAAAATTTCAGCTTCCCCAGTTCTTCCATAAGTGCAGGTCTTCTTTTATATTCCTGCATCCACTGCTGCTTCAACGAGGCAGCCTTCTCTTTTCCGGAGTCATACTTATGCAGCTTCTTAAGGTATCCCGTTAGTTCTTTATACTGCCCGCGGTTCGATACACGTTTTATTTCATCGGAAAGACATTCTTCATACATGTCCGCAATCTGCCGGTCATACTCCGGGTACAGATATTTTTCATATGCATCAAGTTCAAGCAGCGAATGATATTTCCGGTGATGTGCGCTGACCGAACGGAATAAATCATCGATCATATTTTCTTCTATATATATACGGTTTTCCAGCCCGGAATCCAGATTCAGTGCAAGAATTTCTTTTAATGCCGTCTGCCACTCCGAAGGCTGGAAAAGGGACTTGTATTCGAGATACTGATCCCAGTTATTTCTTCTGTCCGTTTTCAGCAGATGTTGCAGCATCTGAATATATTTTTCTTTCTGACCGGATTCCCTGTAGATTTTTTTTAATGCGTTATCCGCATCACAAATTATTCCGGGATACATTGCGTTTTTTTCTTTTAAATGCAGTAAAAGCTTTTCCGCCTTGTCGTATTCTTTCTGTCCGCAATAGTCGTCAACAAGCAGCGTACAGATTTCCGGCATTTCTGAATACGTACTCATAAGAGAAAAAATTTCTTCCCGGCTGTAATTCAGTTTCTGCATGCACCCGATTTTCTGCTTTATATCAGTCTCAAGTTTGAACCGGTTTGTCCACCCGCTGCCGTACATTTCTCCTTTCTTCGTCCGTTCTATTCTGCCGTCCAGCCAGCTGATTTTTGACTTTAATGATTCCTCATCGGTAAAATTTTCAAAATAAATTCTATACAAATCATCCTGAATGTAATCGATGATTTTGTCATTTTCGATATTAACTTCAAACCATTTCCGGTACTCTGCTGTCTGTTTTTTATCCGCCTGTACAAGCAGTGTGTTCCATGCCTCTGAAATCTCATCCATTATACCGGAGATACAGCCGTCAGAATCATCTATTTGCAGACTGCCGGTCTTTTTTATCAGATGCATAAGCAGTCCGGACGCTGTCTCTGTCTGACCGTTTTTCAGAAGAGGGAGAATCGTACCGGCAAAGAAACCGTCCACATCGCGTTCAAAGCCTGACGACGAACGGTAATCAATAAAGCCGCTGTTGTCCCCATGGCGGGCAAAAATGTAATTAATTTCATTTTTAAATGCTTTGAGCTGCGACGCATTCCCTGAAGAAGCAAGGCCGCATTGAATCAATGTCCGGAATTTTTCGTTTGTTTCTGCATAGTTCAGGACAAACGTTTTCAATTCATCAGGATCGGCATTCTGAATGATTTCTTTGTAGTTCATACTTACCAGCATACGGCATGACTTAAAAACAAACAAGCTTGAACATACTGACAAAACAATTTGACTTTTGGTAACATAGTTCTAAGCAGGCAAACACCTGCTGCGACGATTCATGCAAGCATTTCTTCTATAAGCAGTCCGATATTTGTTCCGATTTCATGTTCCAAAGCCCTGTAATCCGTCGCGTAGTTTTTTGAGTTTTGAATTGCTGTTTTGATTTTATCTTTATAATTGAGGCTGAAGTGCAGACTGCGTTTACTGTATCCACCGCCAAGTTTATCCATTAGATACAGCTCTGTCTGCGTACGTTTTCCAGTTTTCTTATTCTCAAGCAGTACTGCCCTGTCATATTCAGAAACGTCACAAAAATGAAGCAGCAGCCAGAACTCAATACAAGGATTTGTTATACAGAATCGAATTTCTTTCTTTTCATCTGCGTCGACCAGCTGCTGATACTGCACTTCCGTAAAGCTGTGCTGGTCGCGATCCGCAATAATACACAGCTGATCACCAGGGAAAAAATTTGATACATCCTTTATTGCTTTTTTTGCTTCCATATAGATATTAAGCGGATTACTGCCCGTATTTCTCTCATGTTTGACAGGTATTATTTCTATAAGCGGATGTATCCCTATTTCATCACCAAATTCCATGATCCCTTTAAAATACTGATATTCAGTACGTCTTCCTTCGCACGCAATAAAGTATCGTTTCTTCGGTTCTTCAGAGAATGAATCTTCTTTATATCGTTCTCCATAAGGCTGTTCTACTCTCATCCGTAGTACTCCTTATTCCGTCTCCGACGCATCATCGGAAGGAAAAAAAGTGTCAAACAGGGGAACGCCGCCGTAGCGTCCGTCAAGATACGGTTTTTCTATCTTTTTATCGAACCTCTCCTTGAACCGGTCAAACGGATACAACACACTTTCTCCCATTTTTCCCTTCTCAACAAAGAAAATTTCGTCCTGACGAAGAATATCAAGATCAAGCAGATGACTTTCATGCGTACTGACAATCAGCTGAATATTCCGCTTTTCTGCAATCCGCAAAAATGTTTTTATAAAATGAATCGTAAGCTGGGAGTGCAAGCTGCGGTCTATTTCATCAATGACAAAAACAGAGTTTTCTTTCGTACTGAGAATTACGGAAAGCAGATCAAGAAGCCGCTGAGTACCGTCAGATTCTTCCGCCAGAGAAAAAGCAACACCGGGGATATTATTATGTTCAAAAGTAACTTCCGTAAACACGGGCTTTCTGTCTTTGTAGGTAACAAAAATAAGCTGCCCGTTAACATTCATTTTAAAACCGCAGTCTTTGCACTCAGACTCGGAAGGCACTCGTTCGCAGTCGGGCGGACAATGCCTCTGCAACTCTTCCTCTATTTCTGTCCGAAACCGGCCGGAAGTTTTATCAAGTGCCTGTTCTTTTGTTATTTCCGTTTGAATTACATTGGATATTCCTGTTGCAAATGATTTCAGCGCCTCAAGCATTTGTGATGACTTTGCCTTTGACAGGCAGTCATATCCGGTGATCGACGTCTCCGGAAAAGAAATATTCAGGGAACGAAACCACTCGTATATTTTCTTGAATATCTGCATATCAGGATTTTCGGTATATAAGTCTTCCTTATTGGTGACAAGATTCGAGAGAAATAAACCGTTCTGAACCGCTTTGTAATCAGTAAGATATACATTCATCCGTTCTGCAGAATCTTTTTTTATCAGCGAGTTATCGAATATAATCTGTTTGGTAACGGTATTTCTGGTAAAAAGTTCACGGTTACGGTCTTTTCCGAGTTCTATGAACCACTCCTCCGTAATCTGACGTAAAGCAATCTGCATCTCAAACCCATACGCGTATATTTTACCATCAATACAAATTTCAAATTCAAAATAAGAATTCTTTTCTTTGTTTGAAGGATCAAGCTTAAAATAGGAATCATTCGGTACTTTTTCTGGTCCGAGAAAAAGCACTGCACTAAAATACTTCATGGCCTTGATAAAATTGGATTTTCCGGCCGCATTCGCGCCATATAATGCCCCAAATTTAAGCAGTTTCATATCATCTGCCTGATATACCCGGTCTTTATACCTTTGTACCGGCCCCGCAATAAGGGAAAGCGTTTGATTTTTATTGAATGAAAGAAAATTACCGACGGTAAAACGTACTAACATACTGTCGTCTCCATGTATATATGAATTATACAGTATATATCGGCACATTTCAACGAAAAATACATTTTATTTGTGATTTTATCACATTCAAAATGTATTTTTTTTATTGACACGTAAGAAACTATTTATTATCTTGATTGTTGTGAGTATCAGCGTTGCGCTCTGCCCATAAAAAAAAGACGTCCCTACCGACCAAAGTAAGAAGACGCCTTTTATACAAACTCAGCCAGATAGTATCCGGTGAATTTTTTCTATAATAGCTCAGCCCTTTAACTTTTACTACTATACAAAAATCCACCTTATTATCTGACCAAAAAATTATGGAGGTGAGAATACTATGAGTAACTCTCATCATGTCGTACCTAACCACAATGGTGGTTGGGACGTAAAAAAAGGTGGATCAGAGAGAGCATCTGTCCACGCAGAAACAAAACAGGAAGCCATTACTAGTGGCCGGGATATCAGCCGTAATCAGCACACGGAATTTTACATTCATGGTACTGACGGCAGGATTCAGTCAAAGGACAGTCACGGAAACGATCCGCGCAATATCAAGGGGTAAAACAGATGGCTAACTGCAGCAACAAATTTTGTACATTTAACGATTCTATTACGTTAACGGATACGCAGGAAGAAAACCTGCGACGAGGCCGAGATTCCCTACGAGATGAAATAAAACAATACTATAAGGATAAAAATTTAAATCAACCGCAGTTTTGTGGACAGGGCTCATTCGCGATGCGTACAACAATACAACAGGACGGTGAAGATTATGACTTGGACGATGGTGTATACTTGCAGCACTTACCGGAAAACAAATCAGATTGGCCACAAGCAGAAGCGGTACATGCAGAAATAATTGAAGCGGTAAAAAATCATACAACAACATCGCCATTGGACAAACATGCCTGTGTAAGAGTTCAATACAAGAATGACTATCATATTGATTTAGCGATCTATGCCGAAAACAAAGACAAAACATACTTAGCCAGAAAAGGTAGTGGACAGTGGGAAGAAAATGATCCAAAATTATTCGATCAGTGGTTTCATGATAAATTGGAAACTTTTGGTGAGCAATATCGCCGCCTCTGCAGGTATATAAAAAAGTGGTCATATTATAACGGATATTCAGATGAAATTACCGGATTTCTCATCTCTATTCTTGTAGGAAACAATATTTCATCTGGAGATAATAATGATGATTCAGCCTTAGCAGTAACGTTGGATAAAATTGTTACGAATCTTAAACAGGATAGATGTATTACCCGTCCAGTCGAACCTCATAAAAATATGACCGAAAAATTTTCAGATGACGAGTTTCAAAAAAGATTTATTGACAGATTTAGTGAATTTAACACTAAGGCTAAGAATGCAGTAGATGCAACTACAGAAAAAGAATCATGTGACATCTGGATTTCATTATTCGGCAGCGATTTTCCTGAATCAAATGAATCAGTTTACGATAAATCATTCTCGACCAATATCACAGAAGAGGTTCATCCTTGGGGTAACTAGTTTTTATATTCGGGATAGTTCTATATTTCGTAAAGAATTATTACTCGCTAAGAAGTATCCCGACTTAAAGTGGCGCTGGATAAACGATAAACCAGTTCTCTCAGGCATATATCATTTTACAGGAAGTCACAAGGAAATTTCGCTAAGTCAAGATTTTAATTTACGAATTGAGTTCCCGGAAAATTATCCAGACAACTTACCGACCGTATATGAATTAGATGGTCAAATACCCTCTGACTATCATACGAATCCCGGTAAGCAACTCTGTCTGGGAGTTACAGCAGACATAGGAATAATTTTTCATAAAAAACCCGATTTGCAAACTTTTATTGAAAAAATACTGAATCCTTATTTATACAGGTGGATTTATCTACAAAAATACGGAATTGCGCCATGGGGAGAACGGCCTCACGGTATTGCAGGAATATATGAATTTTACTCTGAGTTCTTTCACATAAAGAGTATTTCTGTAACCATCTCATTACTCTCATTAGCCATTACGAAAAATGACAGAGCAAATTCATTATGTCCCTGTGGTTCCGGTAAAAAAGTAAAGTCGTGCCACAGAAAAAGTATTCATAAATTATATACTGCGGTTCCAGTAACTACACTAGTTGATGATTATCGTCTTTTACAAAATGAGGAAGAAAAAAACAATGAAACATTTTGATAAATTTATTACATGTACAGTTATTCTGTATATAATGATTGATTCTTTCTGGAGGAAAATTAATTTTGATATGCTCCCCTCTCCTTGGGGAACTATTATAGAATTATTAATAGGACCTCTCATTATTCTTTCAATAGAAAACTGGCTTATTTTCCATATTTTTTGGAAAACAAAATATTTAGGAAAATTGTTACAAATGCTATTTGATACAAATCCATCAATGTATGGGACATGGGCAGGAACAATAAAATACAAATATCAAACAGAACAAGAAAAATCGGTATTTCTTGTTATCACACAACCTGATGCTTATTCAATATACTGTCGTCTGTTTACTGATGAAAGAGAAAGCACCAGTGAGACGACATCTTTTTTACAAGATGCAGATTCAAAAAAACTTATTTATACATACAGAGCTGATGAAGCTGTAGAAAATAAAGAAACAAATGAAATGCACATGGGCGTTACTGAATTAAAATTATCAGTCATAAACAAAGCTGTTTTTTTCAGCGGTTTCTATTGTACAGATAGAAAAACAAGGGGATCAATTACTCTTAAAAGGATTAGCAAAAAATACGCGACATCATATCAGGATGCACAAAGTTTAAACATTCGTTCAAAATAAATACGAACATAAACCAGTTGTCCTTCATATTTCCATCTTCACCCCGTTCTTTGTCAGCCAGGCCTTTGCCTCTTCATACTGCGGAACAAGTAAAGACACTGTTCCCCAAAAATCCTGCGTATGTTTATGATACTTAAGATGCACAAGCTCGTGTGCAAGCAGATAATCAAATACGAATTGAGGGGCCATAACACAGCGCCAGTTCAGGTAGATATTTCCGGTGGGAGTGCATGAGCCCCAGCGCGTCTTCATATCACGGACTGCTATTTTTTTCGGCTGGACGGGTATTTTTCCCGAAAAGACTTTATACCGTTCCGAAAGCATAATCCGGCATTCATTTCTATAAAAAAGAAGAAATTCTTTTCTGGGATCTTTTACACCGATTGGAAGAATAAATGCAGTATCGGAAAAAATCAGGTGTTTTATTTTGACCTGTTCTGATTTAGCATACGTAAGAGGATAATTCTGACCTTTGAAGAGATATGACTGTCCCGTTTCAAAATGCCGTTCTATGCGTTCGTCGTTTGAAATACGCCATAATTCCTGATTTTTTACAATTGCGTATTCTTTTGTATCAAGATATTTCCGTATATCGCTCTCTTTCATTTCCCGGGGCACAAGGACAGCAAGAGTACCATCGCGTTCAACAACGATGCTCATTGTTTTTTTGCGGGCTGTCCGTTTTACAACGACTTCCGTTTCACGCCATTGCACGGGCAGCCTCCAGAAGTTCCGTATAATTACTCCTGCAGAGGTTCATAATCGCATCAGTTATATCAGCATCATGTTCTTTGAGCTCCGGTATACCTGACATTCTGAGGCGGAACGCAATCCCGTCCGAAAGCTCTTTTACCAGATCTGCCTTTTCCCAAAAGCCGTGTATGCCGATCTTTCCGATTATCAGTTTCCAGATAACGCCGTCGCTGGTGATAAGCGCGGCTATTTTTTCATCAACAGCCTTGTCCTCTTCACTCGCAGGAACATATCCTTTGAGGAGATCATAAAAAACCGGCTGTACGGATGTAAAACGGGTATCTTTTTTCCGTCCTTTGTTCAGATCTTCCCGGACTTTATCAAGTTCGGCAATCATGAGATCCCAATTATCTTTATACGTCTTGATAACGCCGTCTATTCTGTCATTGAATTTTATATACAGACCGGGATCCTTCTGTTCAAGGGTAATCTTTATCTGATGGCGTAACGCGAATTCCATAGCAGATGCCTGCGATTTCTTTCCGCGGTACATCTTTTTTATCCGGGGAAACTCATCGTCAAGAATGGATATCTCGCCTACTTTCGTATCGATTCCCTGATTTTCAAGATACGTATCTATGAGCCAGCGGACCTTCTGGCTTGCGTGTTTTAAATCCATCGTATCGTCTTTATAATGATATGATATCCGGTACATAAGATAGCCGACGCGTTTTGCTCTGACCCAGTGTGTCCGCTGTACAGTCTGTTCGCAGAACAGAAGATCAAGCTGATTCAGATATTTTGTTACGCGCAGATCAAGTTTTACGCGGTTCGAGACGACAGACATTTTTTCAATAACATCTTCCACAAATTCCTGATCTTCGCTCTGCAAAAGTTTCTGATCAAAGAATCCGGATGCATCAGCGATATCGAGGTCCGTATCAAAGAACTGGAGCAGTGCATTATACATGAGTTCAAGTTCCGGTATTTCTTTCGCTATATCCGCAAAGTATTCGCTGAAATCATCCAGTTCCGCTTTTGCTTCTAACGCATCTTCGTCCGTATAAATACCGAGTGCGGCGCGGAGATTGCGCAGTACGCCAAAGTAATCGACAACAAGACCGTGCGTTTTATCTTTCTTTGTACGGTTTACACGTGCAATTGCCTGCATCAGATTCTGTTCCCGGAGATTTTTATCAAGATACATAACCTGCAGAACGGGAGCGTCAAAGCCGGTAAGAAGCCTATCGCAGACACAGAGAAAGGCAGTTCCCGTATCGGCTTTAGTGGGATCTTCCGTATTAAAGTCTTTACAGAACTGTTCGATAACTTCCTTTCTATCACCTTCTTTCCACGCTGCCCGGATGTACTCTTCCGCATTCTGTTCCGGCATGGAAATTACCGCCCGGGCTTTCATAATCTTAAGGCGGGCAAGAACCGTGCCGTTCCTTTCGTTTTCAGGTTTCGATTCCTCAAGTGCAATATGCTTTCTGATTTCATTTTCGACTGCAATCTTATACCGCACGGCCGCCACTTTTGAAGAACCGACGATCATCGCTTTAAAACCGTTCGGCAGGATTTCAGAGACATAATGATTCATCATATCCGCGGCATTCTTTTCAATGCGGTCCCTGCTTTCAAGGTAGGCAGTCATACCGCCGTACCGCTGCATGATTGCCTGCCGCTCGTCCTCAGTCTTTGCCTTGAACAGTTTTTCAAACGCTTCTTCGAACTTTTCGTGATCCTGTATCGTATCATTCGTTTTCTTACCAATATACTTGATGTCGACCGTCGCGTGATCGCGTACCGAATCGTTCATCTTATACGTATCGATATACCGGTCGTCGTTCTGACCGAAACGGCTGCACGTCGTCATCCGGTCAGCTTTTTTCATAAGCGGCGTTCCGGTAAAACCGATACGCGATGCATTCGGGAAGGCGGTAAACAGATTATGATTCATATCGCCGCCCTGAGTACGATGTGCTTCGTCAATCAGAATAAGTATTTTTTCGCTTTCGTTCAGAATCGGAAATTCTTCAAAATGCGGAACGACGCCTGTCTGCGCAAGAACTTCCGGCGTATACTTTGCATTCTCTCCGAACTTGTGAATCATCACCATATTCAAATCAGGCGTATCGTCGTCCTTCAGTTCGTACAGGTCTTCTTTGCAGGGAATCGGTTTATTCGTATTTTCACCAGTCAGATCCGCATTCTTGTCGAGCTGATCTTCAAGATCGATACGGTCGACCACCATAAAAATCTTGTATCCTTTAAGCTGGAACGTCGTACGCATCTTTTTGACAAGGAATACCATCGTAAGACTCTTCCCCGACCCCTGCGTATGCCACAGGACGCCGCTCCGCTCCTGCCATGTGTTTCCGTCGCGGAGACGGATAATCATTTTTCCGACCGCCCGGTACTGATTATAGCGCGCAAGCACTTTTATGCGGTCACCGCTTTTAAGGTCCATATACAGAGTGAAATTCTGCAGCAGGTCTATGAGTATTTCCTTGTTGAACATACCCCGGATGATGACTTCCTGCCGTTCGCTGTCTTTCCCCACATCAATAACTTTATACTCTTCGGGAAATATATCACGCCAGTTATAGTAATAGTCAAAATCAGCGCTTACCGTACCGAAGATCGCCGCTTTCCCGTACGTTGCCACATTGAACAGATTCGTGTAAAAAAGCTGTTCCTTGCCTTCATTCGCCGCATAATAGGAATAGGTACTCCGCTGATTGCTGTACCGTTTAATCTGATCGAATGCCGCGCTCAGCGGTTCCGCCTTGTCTTCATCCTTACATTCGATAACGACAAGCGGCAGACCGTTCACAAAACAGACGATATCGGGAATGATGAACTTATAGGAAGTATTCGGTGTTTCGACACGGAACTGGTTTATCGCCGTAAAGTCGTTAGCCTCATAGTCGTCAAAATCGATTATTTTGACCGTCGGATTTTCCTCACCGGTCTTTTCGTTTTTTCCTTTCAGTGTAATGCCCTTACGGAGCATCTTGTACGCTGATTCATTCGCTTCCAGAAGTTTATCACTGCCATGAAGAACAATGCGTTCATAACAGTATGCAAGCTGGTCGTCGGTAAGCCATCCTCCGTTTATTTTCTGTATACTCCTGAAAAACACATTTCTCAGCGCATATTCCGAAAACGATGAACGCAGCGACTTTGCAGGATCCTCCGGAACCGTATCCGCGGTTTTTCCCTGATGTATAATCGTCCAGCCGATCTGCCCGAGTTTATCAAGAAACGGTTTTTCCACCGATGAATATTCGCTCATACATGCGCTCCTTCCGTCTCGTCTTCAATTACAGCATCAGCAGGGGGAGTCAGCAGCCTGTCCATAAGCCCCTGCTTTACTGCCTGATATTTTGCCAGAAGCGCTTCTTCGGAAGAAATAGCGGCATCTATGGCGGACAGACGGTCGGCAACAGCTTGCTGCTCTTTACAACCATTCTCATCACTATTTGGACAACACACTTTTATACGTTCCAAATCTTTTTTTGATATTTCCATAAAAGTAGTTCCACTACCATATCTTTTTAAAACATCAATATAATTCTGCAAATTATAATAATGAAATATCACATGTTGATTCTGATTAAAAATTATCGATTTACACCCCTGATTTGTAACAGATTCTTCCTGATTAATTGCCATATAGCCTATAGGTGCACGTGTTGATATAACCAAAGATCCCTTAGGAAGTAAATTACCAGAACTATTTCTAAAACCTTCCTTTGTAATTTTTCTTTCTGTTTTATTAATAAATTTATTAATACAAAAACTTAAATCATATGGTGTAATAAAAGGAATTATTCCGTCCCAATAATCTTTAACTTCTGTTGAAGGAGTACCGCCAGAAACTATAATTCCTACAGAATCCAATGTCTTTACATCCCAGTCTTTCGGAATCATGCCGAGTTCCGAAGGTTTGTACAGTTCAGGCTGCTGCTCATATGAGGGGCGCAGTGTACCGTCTGCAGCAAGACCGCGTGTAAACAGGTCACGCATCATCCCCTGCTTTATCGCTTTGTATTTGTCGATAACCGCCTGCGTTGTCCTGATTGTATCGTCACAGGAAGAAAGAATCGATGCAATACGGGACTGTTCTGTAAGTGATTCCGGATAAAAAATTTCTATTTTTTCCAGATCTTTCTTTGATATTTCAGAAAACGTTGTTCCAACACCAAGACGCTTCATCATTTCCACATATTTGTGTATATTATAATAATGAAATAAAGGTATTTCTTCTTTATTTAGAACAACGGATTTACAGCCCTGATTTGTTACGCATTCACTTTCTGATAATGCTATATAACCAATAGGTGCACGAGTAGAAATAATTATTGTATCGGCAGGTAATAAATTTGCCGACGAATTATTTAGTCCCCATATCGTAATCGTTCTTGTTGTAGTATCCAGATAGGCACTTTTGCTTCTGCTAAGATCATCGGGAGTTACAAAAGGTATAGTGCCATTCCAATATGAAGAAATTTCAGTAGATGGGGTACCACCCGAAATTATCTGTCCTATTTGACCTATTCGAGATTTCTTCCATACCTCACGCTTCATAACCAAGCTCCCTGAGGTAGGTATTCAAATTCTTTACTGCTTTATCGCGTTCTTTGAGCATGGTTCCCAGCGTTACGGTATATTTGTCGTACAGCGATTCTATCTGCTGCTGCAGGGCGCGGATATGGGCGTCAAGATAGCCGGAGATTGTCGTATGCAGTTTCGTATATCCGATTGAAAGAATAATCGTCTTCGCATCCCCCTCTTTGATTTTTCCGCGCGCTTCGGCTGCCAGACGTTCTTTGTTCTTTTCGATGGCATTGATGTCTTTCTTCAGCTGCTTCAGTTCTTCGGCAAGTGCAACATGTTTTGCAATCCGGCCTGATCCAAAGTCAATCTGTTTCTGCAGGTCGGCAATCGCACTTTCCGCAGACACTTTTTCCCTGAGTATTTCAGTTACCTCAGCATCTGTTTCCACCCTCTCTGCTTTCTTGTATGCCTTCAGACGTTTTTCATCGGTTGCTACGGTCTTCGTATATGTTTTCTGCTTCCGGCTCATATCCGAAATGTTCCCGGTAATCTCTTTGTATTTGTCATCGGGAAACACTTCGTACGTATCTTCATCCCATTCACCGTCTTCCAGATTTGAAACTTCATCAAACCTGGCCTGTATATCGTCCCGCCGGGTTTTATCTTTTTCCAGTTCTGCAAGGACTTCCGGATACAGGTTCCGTAAAAGTTCTTCGTCGGGAATCAGTTCCGCGGTCCATCCGCTGGCCGCAATCGATTTGAAATCAGTCTTCAAGTCGTCAAGATACTGTGCAAAAGCGCCGCGGCTCTGGTATTCGTCAAGCACCGGATTTTTCTTTTCTGCAAAGTCTTTACTGAATAACGATTCAAGCCGCTTTTCAAGGTCATACACATCCTTTGTTCTGGGCAGTTCCGCTATCCTGGCTGAAGCTTTTTTCCAGAATGCGGCTGTCATATCCTCATATTCTTTTCTGGTATTCTTATAACCGGAACAATCAAGCAGAAACGGCTTTATACTTTCCCGCGCGGTTATTTTTTCATTAAATGTACAGTAGCCGTCTTTCGGTGTTGTAAACACAGACTGTGCAATTCTGCCGTAACAATCAGTATACGGGCGTAACAATGCGACTTCGCTGCATGGTATGCCGCCATGCAGGTGAGCATACACATCCTGAACGGGCGCTTCCGGCGTATTGTCGACATACCGTCGGATATTGCAGTTGTATCCTTCTGAAGCAAGCTCCGTACGTAAAACTTTTTTACTGTACTTCGGCAGTTCAATTTTGTTCAGATAGGTATATGAAATTTTTTCCACGTCTTCCGGACGCAGACTGTTCTGATTCTTTCCCTCGCGGTATTCCCGGTCCGCATTTATGAACAAAATACTGTCCCGGTTGCTGCACCCTTTTTTATTAATGACGAGAATCGCTGCGGGAATGCCCGTCCCGTAGAACAGCCCCTGCGGCAGCCCGATGATACATTCGAGCAGTCCCTTTGTGATAAGGTCTTCGCGGTATTCCTGTTCCTTTCCTCCGCGGAACAGCACACCATGCGGCATAATGACTGCCATGCGTCCGTCGTCTTTCAGAACGCTTACCATATGCTGCACAAACATAAAGTCGGCCTGTTTTTTCTGACTCATCCAGTAGGTAAAGCGTTCCTTAAATTCCATATTCTTCGTCGTATAATTCTGGGAAAACGGAGGATTTGCCACAACAATATCGAACTTCTGCAGCACACCGTCTTTTACATGCTGGGGATGGATGAGCGTATCCTGCATGCGTATATCCGCATTCCGTATGCCGTGGAAAATCATGTTCATCCGGCACATTTTATAGGTACCTTCCTTTACTTCCTGTCCGAAAATGGAAAGATTTTCTCCTGTTCCATATCGTGCTGTAACATATTCCTTAAGGTTTATCAGAAGACCGCCGGAACCCGCTGTCGGGTCATACACATCCGCATTTTCCGCAGGCTGCAGAATACGCCCCATCAGCTGTACGACAGGAGACGGCGTATAGAATTCGCCGCCCTTCTTCCCGGCGCTTTCCGCAAAATATTTAATCAGGAATTCATAGGCCGCGCCGAGCAGATCGGGGAATTCAAAGTTATCTGGCGTAAACGTGTACTTATTGAAATTTTTGACAAGTTCCGTCAGCACCTCATCGGAAAGAATCTTGTCGCCCTTCGAATTGAGCGTGTTGAACTTTGTCGTGGAAAGGATACCCTGCAGAATCTGCTCGTTGGAATCTTCAAGCTGCTTGAGCGCCCGTGTAAGGGCATCACCGAGATTCTCTTTGACGTTCAGGATACCCTGCCAGTGAAGATTGTCTTCCGCTTCCTTTCTGTCTTTTTCCGCTTGAGCTTTTTCTGTTTTATCAGTTTTTTTATCCGCAAGTATCCGTTCTGCCTGGGCAATTTTATCATTCTGTTCAAATACAAAGTCATCAGGCAGTCTCTTTACATTCCACCGGGCAAGTACCGGAATATAAAACTCGTAGGCTTCAAAATTTGCCCTGTCTGCTTCATTTTCAAGCGCGGAAACATTCTCCGGTTTCGCCAAATCAGGATAGGTCGATTTTAAATATTCGAGCCACTTTTCATAATCCTTGGAAAAAGTATCGTTTCTCCATTTAAGGAAAATGAGCGATATAAGATAATCTTTATATTCCGATGCATCCAGATTCGTGCGGAGAATGTCGCACTGTTCTTCAAGAAAGGTCTCAAGCATCGAAAGCGATATTTTTGACATAAAAAAACTCCATTGATAAATCACTATTATAGTATAAAAATTTTTAAAAAACTTACTTTTCTGAAATTTACATCTATCCCATCATCCATGCCGCATTCACCGCGCTCACACCGGAAGCCAGTTCACGCATATTCACGTCGTTTGAAATAACAAACGAATGCAGCAGAGGCTTGTCCAGCACCGTACCGAGCGTCTTAAGGTGGCGCGCATCCGTGTCCGTCACGTGTTCCGCCATCTTTATTTCAAACGCGGCATACCCGGCCTGCATTTCTATGAGCAGATCGATTTCATACCCATCGTACGTACGCAGGTGGTACATCGTCCCGTCGATACCGGCAGTTTTCATCTGTTTGTACAGCTCCGCAATGATGAGGCTTTCGAATTCGCATCCCGTCATGCCGCCGCGTTTCTGCAGTACCGACTGAAGGACACCGTAATCCATATAATGTATTTTCGGCGCATGAATAAGACGTTTCGTCCCGTTGCGTTCCCATGCCTTAAGTACAATTGCCTGATAGCTCAATTCAAAATACCTGATATACCGCTGGACTGTCTTTGACGACAGACCGATCTGCGTTGCCACATCTGACAAATTGATGATGTGTCCCGTGTGAAGCGCAAAATACTGCTGCAGTTTTATAAACGGATCAAGATCGCGGAATGACGCAAGGTCGCGGATGTCGTGTTCAAGATAGGTCGCCGTATAGTTTTTGAGCCACACATACCGCTCGTCGTCGGTCAGTGAATCGTTTGTAAGCGCCGGATAGCCGCCGAATGTCCGGTAAAAATCGAACGACTGCTTTTTCTCCGCCATATGCGGATCAAGCATAAAAGACGGAAGATACTCAAACGGTGCGGACGGATTTTTCATGAACCGCTGAAAGGGAGAATCGGGTACCTCGTCGGTGAATGAGTGCGTTTCAAGTTCCGGTACGGTAAGAGGAAACAGTTCTATAATGGAACAGCGCCCCGCAAGACTTTCCCGCACTTTTTCAAGGAGGAGCAGCTGGCTTGATCCGAGCAGGATATAGCGGACTTCGGGAAACTGATCATACGCAGACTTGATGCTTTCCACAAGCAGCGGTTCTTTCTGCACCTCGTCGAGTATCGCCCTGGGGTACAGCGTGTTCCACTGAGAAGCAGTAAGGGCTGCATATGATTTACGCACAACGGGATCTTCTATAGAAAGATATGTATACGGTCTGAACAGTTCACGGGTAAGAGTCGTCTTTCCCGTCTGTCTGGCACCGGTAAAAACAAGTATCCGCCCGAGAGAACCGGTAGAAAGATGCTGTACATATGCGCTGATTTTCCGTGCTTTCATGATATCAGTATATGCCATTTTTACCTGAAAGTCCACAAATTGGCGTAATATCGCGACTTATAGTCCTGAAATTACGCCGACTTTCTATTTTTTATATTTCTGCTCTTCTTCGTCGATTAACCTGGCATAGATCTGCTGACATACGCTTAATTTGTAATTTCGGACTGCGAAGCAGATCGACTCATTTTGGAATAAAAAAGCGAAACGACAGCATAAAATGTGGCAAAAGCATTATCAATGTTGAACGTTTTGTTGGTACCATGCTTTTACTATATATAATATTCCAAATTAATAGATTTCGTTGTAAAGCCCTGATTATAATACAACGCTTTTGCAACCTCGTTTTTCCCATTTACCTGGAGCTCTATCTTTTCGTACTTGTTGTCTTTTGCATATTTTTCTATGTATTTCATAAGATTTTTTCCAATTCCCTGCTGTTTCACCTCCTTTGCCACCGCCAAACTATCAATGAAAAGAATTTTTTGTTTTTTCATGAAAGGATTTTCTATCTTTTTATCTTCTATAATTATATATCCTTTTACTTTTTGTTTTTCACAGTAAACTATTATTTTTTTGTTGTTTATCAGTTCCAAGTACTTTTCTTTCGAAATCAGTATTCCATCAGGTGTTTCTTTATACATATCCGGTCTCAATTCTACATGATAGTGTTGCGCCTGATCTGCAATTTCATTTATCCCATGAAAATCGTTCAGCTCTGCGTATCGAATATTTTTATCTTCATTAGTATTTATATTCATTTTTTGTTCTCAAATTTCTATAGTTACAGCCCTCTCATCCTGTTTTAGTGCTATTCCATATATTCTGGCTCTTGTAAATCTGAAATCGTTTTGTTTATTTTATTTCCAATTTACTTGTTTTGCAAGTTCGTATATTTTCATTTTCTGTCAGCATAACTTTTTCGACAACAATTACAAATCGTTCCAAAGCAAAAAATTATCATCTTTATCTTTGAAAATCATACTGTTTTATTAATAAATATCCTCCGGTACATGCTTTCCCCCACTCGTCAATGTCAAAAAAATCATTGATGTAAGGAGAAAAATAAAAAGAAATCTCGCGAGGCCGTAACAGGCTGCAGAACTTCCGGGTCCGTATAGGATAATTCTATAAGCAGGTACAGCAATTGTAGAAATCATGTGATTGTTTTCATTATAACACATATATTCCGGAATATTTATTTCGGACAGATATTTCTTTAATTTCTATAAGGAGATTCTGCAAATGTGTAGTTTTGTCATCTATTAGTATCTGCAATATCCTTTCTCTTGCCCTAATCCTGTTTTTCCATTACTGTTTTTGCATGGATTCACCGATAGAAAAAGCATTATATCTTGTGCCATCCCTGCTCGGCGACACAAGCGCGGAGCAGGTTCTGCCCTCGTACAATCACGACATTATCGTACAAATTAAATACTTCATCGTGGAAAACGTGCGTTCTGCACGCCGGTTTCTCAAGAAAGTTGACAAGGATATAGACATCGGAACGCTCACGTTCTACGAACTCAGCGAGCATACCGACGTGGCTCAGATCGGGAACTATCTTGACCCGCTCAGAAACGGCAGTTCCATGGGCGTCATTTCCGAAGCGGGATGCCCGGCAGTTGCCGATCCCGGCGCTGCGGTCGTCGCAATCGCGCAGAAGCAGAATCTCCGCGTCATTCCGCTCGTCGGGCCGTCGTCTATCATTATGGCCGTCATGGGCAGCGGATTCAACGGGCAGAGCTTTGCGTTCAACGGATACCTTCCGGTAAAACCTGCGGAGCGCGCTCAAAAACTCAAGCAGCTTGAGTCGCGCGTATATAAGGAAAACCAGACGCAGCTTTTCATCGAAACGCCGTACCGCAATGAAAAAATGATAGAGACGATTCTGTCTGCGTTGCGCCCTGAAACGAAACTGTGTATCGCGGCGGGAATCACCTGTCCGGAAGAATACATACATACGCGGACCGTGGCGCAGTGGAAAAAAACAGCGCTGCCCGATCTTAACAAGGTACCGGCGATTTTTCTGCTGTATAAATAAACAGTGTATTTTAAATACAAGAGAGCCGTGCCGAAATTTCACCTACGGAACGGCTCTCTTTTTACGTTACTGTACCGCTGTCTGCTCTACTTTACTGTTGCCGTGTACGCGTCGAGCTGGCGCTGGATTTCCGCACGGACCTTTTCGATTCCGGCCGCTTCCATTTTGGCTTTATAGTCGGCGAGGCCTTTCTTCGCATCGGTATAGCCGAGTTCGAGCGGCCACCAGTACTGCTGGTGAACGTTCAGGCACGCGGCATATTCCGTCTCAACCTTTGACGTGTCGATTGCGAACGCCTCAAACTTAACGGCGCGTTCCGCTTCCGGCCCCGACTTCATGAACGTCTCATAGCTTTCCTTTTGTGTCTGGTAATTGTCGGGCGTGCCTTCGCCGTTACGGTTAAACTCGACCGTACGGGCCGCCCACATGTCCGAAAGTGCGTATTGATTTGTATCAAGAACCTTATACTCGCCCTTGTCGTTTAATGAATACGTTGTGCCGAGGATACCGTAGAAGAACGCGTCGAACACTTCCCGGTCGTTCGTAATAAGATCCCAGAGCTGCATTGCTTTCTCCGGATTTTTGGAGGTATTGGAAACGACCATCGCATCCTGCGTAAACGGAAGGTGCGTGACGTATTTGTTCATAGCCTGATATTTGAACTTCCATTCAGGATGCAGGATTGAAACATTTTGATAGAAATCAATATTGTGGGGAGCAAGCGCGGCCTTACCGTTCTGTGTCTTCGTCGAGTCGGTATCGGCAAGCGCTGACTTCGGGAAGAATCCTTTTTTGTTCCACCTGGCCATCATATCGAGGAACTGCCGGATCTTATCGTTTTCGTAATAGGTTATGATCTTCGGATTAGTTTCCTCCGGATTATAGAAAAGGAAATCGTTCGTCGCATTCTTTGAAGAGCGGTATCCGAGAGAATACATATACACATCGTCCCACTGGGATCCCTGCGCATAGATGTCTAACGGTTCAAGTTCCGGATGCGTTCTCTTGACGATGTCGCAGTATTTTTCGATGTCGTCGAACGTATCCATTTTTCCGTTCCAGCCGGTTCCCTCCATAATATCGGTGCGTAATATAGGACCGTATGCGGTATACGTTGCAAGCAGCGTCGGCACGCAGTAGTAATGGCCTGCGACTGTCGCTTCCTGTTTTGCAGCGTCCGACTGACGTGCGAAATTCTTCGGCGCGTACTGCGGCCACAGCTCGTCAAGGTCCTTGAACGCGCCTTTCTGCGCAAGCGACGTGAAATTGAGCCATGCAGCCGTATACGCCATGTCGAATTCCTCTCCCGACGAGAACAGAAGCGGATACTTGTTTGTAAAGTCGGCCCACGGAATCCAGTTTACCGTGAGGGTGCAGTTCATTTTTTTCTTAAGCAGCTCGTTGAAGTTCGCATCGGGTTTATCCTGTCCTGCCGGTCGGTCGCCGATTACGTACATGACAAGGTTCGTCGCTTCGCCCGACGACGCACCCGTCCCTTTTCCTTTTCCGCAGCTTATTAAAATACAGGCCGCGAGTGCCAGCGCCGCAACGGACGCCAGCATCATCAATCTTTTCATATTTCCTCCTATAAAACTTTACATTACCAGTGCGCCGGAAAAGGCGCTGTCCTTCTGACTGCAGTTTTATCCTTTCACTGAACCTATCGTAATTCCTTTAACAAAATATTTCTGGACGAACGGATACACGAGAACGATAGGGCCTGTCGCGACGACGGCCATTGCCATTTTGAGGCTGTGCGACGGCATGTCCATGACGGGGATGCCGGCCGAACTTGCGATGCGCGACATCGCCTCCGTCTTCTGCAGCAGCGTATACAGCATATACTGCAGCGGATATTTGTCGGTCGAGTTGATGTAGAGCATCGCGTTGTACCAGTCGTTCCAGTAACCGAGCGCGATGAACAGTCCGATAGTTGCAAGTCCCGACTGGAGCAGCGGCAGAATAATCTGGAAGAACGTGCGGTATTCGCCTGCTCCGTCTATCTCCGCGGACTCAATAAGCGCGGACGGAACGGTCGAAATGAAACTGCGCATGATAAGCAGATAGAACACGTTGAACAGTCCCGGAATAATAAGCGCCCACAGGCTGTCCTTCAGATGATAATAGCGGATGTAGAAAATATATGTCGAGAGCATGCCGCCGTTGAACAGCGTCGTGAAATAAAAGAAAAACGAGAGCACGTTGCGGTACTTGAAATCCTTCCGGCTGATGACGTATGCGGCCATTGTTGTAATGAACAATCCGAGGAACGTTCCTGTGACTGTTATTAAAATCGAGACGCCGTAGGCGTGAACGACTGTCATAGGTGTTTTGAATATGAGTTCGTATGCCGACACCGACCATTCTTTCGGAATGAGACTGTATCCGCCGAAACGGATTGCATGCTCCGACGTAAACGAACCGGAAATGAGCATGAGGAACGGTATGAGCGAAATGAGCGCGACAATCAGTATAAAAAGATAACAGAGAGCGTAAAACATCGTACTCGATCTGTCCCGCAGTTTTGATGATGAAACCATATCTGTACCTCCTCTCAGAACAGCGCGTAATCCGCGTCGATGTGTTTGACGACCGCATTCACGACCATAATGATCGCAAAGCAGAGTACCGACTGATACAGCGACGCAGCGGCCGTCATACCGAGGTTCGAATTCTGGAGCAGCGAGCGGAATACGTACGTGTCTATGACGTCGGTCGCGTTGAAAAGCTGTCCGTTGTTTCCGACAATCTGGTAGAACATTTCGAAGTCGCCGCGCAGAATGCGTCCCACCTGAAGAAGCAGCATGGTGATGACTGTCGGCAGAATGCCCGGCATGGTGATGTACCTGATGCGCTGGGCGATTGTGGCCCCGTCTATTTCCGCCGCCTCGTACGGTTCCGGATCTATACCGGTAATTGCCGCGATGTAAATGACTGAATTGTATCCGGCCCATTTCCACGCGTTGAAAAAGCAGATTATCCACGGCCAGACGCCGGGTTTGTCATACACGTTTACCGGCGACAGATTCATCGCCTTGAGCATTGTGTTGAGTGCGCCCGTTTCATAATTGAATATGTTGTACACAAACGTTCCGACGATGACCCACGAAATAAAGTACGGCAGAAAAATGACCGACTGCGACACTTTTCTGAAAACCATATTTGTTATTTCGGTAATGAAGATTGCGATGACGATTGCAAGTCCCTGCGATGTAAACAGGTTGAGCAGGTTATACAGAATCGTGTTCCGTGTGATGAGCCATCCCGTCCCCGACTGGAAAAGATATCTGAAATTCTCGAATCCGTTCCACGCGCTTCCGAAAACGCCCCGGTCAAACCGGTAATTCTTGAATGCGAGAACAAGACCCGACATCGGAAAATAGGCAAACGCAAGCGTAATAATAATGGCAGGAGCAGCCATTGAGACGAGCGCAGCGTATTTTTTCCCGCGGTAATTCGGAACCTTTAACTGGCGTTCCATATCATTCCTCCTATAAAAACTCCGCGTTAGCGGTGCGCCAGGATGGCGCAGATCCTTTTCAATATCAGTATCAGGCGGGAACAAGGGATTTTGTAGATAACAAATCTACGAAAAAGAGGATTTTTCTACTGTTTTTCGGAAGAGGATTTACTGCAGCCGTCTTTCAAGCTGTTCAAGCGTCAGTACGGGAATCCGTATGTGGACGGCCGTTCCTCTGCCCGGAGCGCTGTCGAACGAAACGCCGTAGTGTTCACCGTAGCAGAGCTTGAGACGGGAATTGATGTTCTGTATGCCGTATCCGCTGCCCGTACTGCTGAACGAATTGTCGAGTATCTGTTTCCGGCGTTCGTAACTCATGCCGGGGCCGTTGTCGCGTATGTCGAACACAATGTCGCTGCCGTCAAACTCCGCGCTTATACAGACGGTGCATTCCTTTATTTCAGGATGCTCCGCAATGCCGTGGACAATGGCGTTTTCGACAAACGGCTGCAGAATAATGCCAAGACAGGCGTACGACTGTATTTCCTCCGGAACGATTATTTCCAGATGAACTGCGCCGTCGAAATGAACGTTCTCTATGCGCACGTATGCCTCAACGTGCCGCAGTTCGCTTTTTATGAGCAGCGCCGCCTTTCCGTGGTTCAGACTGAGGCGGTAGAACTGTCCGAGGCTCTGGGCTATTTCGGCGATATTTCCCGCCTTGTATTTCATCGCCTCCCAGTTGATAAGGTCGAGCGTGTTGTACAGGAAATGCGGATTAATCTGCGACTGGAGCGCGCGGAGTTCCGCCGTGACGACGCTTTTTCCCTGACGGTAATGCTCTTCCATAAGACGCTGCAGCTCTTCCGACATTCGGTTGAAGTTGCGGTATATTCCGTCTATCTCGTCGCCCGACTGCGGCGAGTCTGAAAAATCAAGCATTCTGAACCTGCCGCTTCCCAGTTCGTTCATGTTCCTGCCGAGCGCGGTGAGCCGCTTCGTATAGAACGAAGAAAGCGCATATGAAACGGCAAAGACCGCCGCCGACAGCAGAACGAGAATCAGGAGGATTATTACGACAATGAAACTGCCCTGCTTCCGGTATTCTGAAGCGGGAATAAGGCAGAACAGCTGCCAGCCGTATTTCTGAATGCCGTACCAGAGCGCGTAGTATTCGCCGCCCGGAAGTCTTTTCGTTTCCCAAAGTCCGGTTTTCTCCGCCGGCAGGCCGCCCCTGCCGTGCAGCTTTTCGTACTCCGCAGCGTCCGACGACGCGACGAATCTGCCGTCGTTATCAAGCAGGTAGACAATACCCTTCCCCATCGTATTTGCTTTCTGCAGAATTTTCTCGAGTTCCGATACGGGAATCTCGACTTTTGTAACGAACTGCCGTTTTTCTCCGAATCCGCCTGAAGGCGTAACAGTTCCGAGCAGCGCTATATATTTTTCTCTGCTGGTAACAGGACTGTATGAAGCAATCTCGTTGAGTGATATGAATGTCTTTTTCCCCGCGGCGAGTTTCCGTTCTATCTCCGGAAAATCGGAACGGTTTTTCAGGGCCGACTCGGGATAAAAATAATAATCGTTGTTCGCATATACAAGTTCGTCGGGAATGTAAATACCGGTGCGGTAAATCGAATTCGAAACCGATATTCTCAGCATTTCGTTGTTCAGCTGCCGGAATTCACGGTACTGTTCATCAACCGCCCTGCCGCCCGACAATCCGGAGTCGGAAATAATATTCGTTACGACCGCGCTGTTCTCAATCAGGTTCGAAATATAATACATATTTCCGACGTACTGCGAAACGAAATTCGCGGCCTGCGCGCACGACTGCGTCTGAATACGGCGGTACTGACGTTTATACGTCGCGGAGAAAAACAGATACGATGCGGCCGTAGTGATTATGCATACTGCGACGACCGGAACGGAATATGAATAAAACAGCTTTTTCTGCAGAGGCAGCGACCTGAAATATTCCTTCAGCGCGTTGTACATTCTCATCATGCTTTATTCCGCCTGATCCCTGAAATCGGAAGGTTTCAATCCTGTCTGTTTCTTGAACAGTTTTGTAAAATAGTGAGCGTCCTCATAGCCGACCATATCCGAAATCTGGTAGATTTTATATTCCGGATTTTTGAGAAATTCCGCGGCTTTTTCCATGCGGTAATCCTGAATGTACTGACCGATTGTCTTTCCCGTTTTCTTTTTAAACAGACCGCTTATGTACGTCGGCGTGAGAAATACAGAGTCGGCAATCGATTGTACGGAAAGCATTTTGTCGCTGTAGTTCTTCCTGATATAAGCGGTAATGCGGTTTACTGTAAAACAGTTTTTCTGTGTATCTTCATCTGAAAATGCGCGGTGTACTTTGCCGCAGAGATAGTCGTGCAGTTCCCGTATTGTCTCAGCGTGTTCCTTGATGTTTTTTCCTTCGTCCTGTTCCGCTGAATCAAAACAATGCACTCTCTCAACGGCTTCATCGAGCGCGTAATATACGCTGCGCACGGCATACGTAAGCAGAGCGTTCGATTCGACGAGCTGTTTATAAACTGCTGCAAGAATACCGAGCGCGTGCTGCCCGCGTCCGGATGCAAGCGACTTCTTAAAATCGGCAAGTACTTCGGGAGCAATACCTGTGTTCCATTCCGTATATGCCTCACCGCTGTATGCATACTGCCCCCAGCCTTTGAACGCAAGGCATTTCAGCGCGCCGGACGCCGCCTCGTACGACTGGCGCACGCCGTCCGCCGAAGCTGTTTTCGTTCCGATCCCTATAAACAGACTGTCCGGTGAATCCGCACCGCCGGCGAGCGACTGCCAGAATGCACTGTCCCGGTACAGCAAATCAAGCTGCTGCTCATCCTCCGCGGAGAACAGAACGGCTGCTCTCCTGTCGGCGATAAAATCAGTCATATACTCAAGACTGCACTCGGAAAGTTTCTTCCTGACTGCCTCTATATCCGTTTTTATTTCATCTTCGGTCCTGCCCTGATTATCGTGCCCCTGCAGCACGGCAACGAAAAACAGCATGTTTTCTTTTCCGCCTGTCTGCAGCATTGCCGGATCGGAACTTACGCCGTCACGTGAATTAAGCAGCAGGTGAAGCGCGTTCGTTTTCATATTTCTGTTTTTTTCGAGCGCATTCACGGCGGAGCGTACGGCATCGTTGAGTTCGTCGGGCGAAACGGGCTTCTCGATGTAATTGACCGCATGCAGTCCTATTGCGGACATAAGGTACTCTTTGTCAGAATAGCCGCTGATGAATATGAGCTGCGAGCCGGGAAGCAGCTCACGGAGTTTCGTGCACAGCGTAATTCCGTCCATACCCGGCATGCGGATGTCCGAGACGATTATGTCGGGACGCCATTCCCGGCAGATTGTTAAAGCCGTTTCCGCATTTTCGGCGGTCCGTACCTCATCGACCGAAAGTTCTTTCCACGGAACCTGCCCGGCTATTCCTTCACGGATGAGCCGCTCGTCTTCCACGATGATCGCCTTTATCATTCCGGCTGCTCCTTTCTGCCGAACTTATTCCGGTACGTCTTCGGCGTCATGCCCGTCAGTTCCCTGAAACGCTGGCCGAAATAGCTCTGCGACGTAAAACACAGATATCCGGCTATATCCCCGCACGAATATTCGGAATACAGAAGCAGATCCCGCGCGACGCGTATCCGTTCCTGCACGATAAAATCGGAAATCGTTATCTGCTCCTGTGCAATGAACAGTTCTGAAAGATAATTTGCATTCATCCTGAGTTTGTCCGCAATGCCGCCGACAGTCAGTTTGTCGTGCAGGTGCGAAACAATGTAACTGCGGCATTCGTCAACTTTCGGATTCGTATGCCCGTTCTGAATCCGTTCCGGCTGCTCTTTCCTGCGTTCACGCACCTCGTGAACCATCTGCGCATACTGATATTCGGAATGGCGCATCAGGTGCTCGAGGCTGTCGACCGTATGAAGCTCCTCGACTTTCAGAATGTAACTGTCGCTGAGCGAATACGCTATTTCCGGTTCAAGACCTCCGCGCATCGCAGCACGGCTTGCAAGCGTTATGACGACAATTGCAAGATTCTTCGCATTCCGCAGAGGATCGCGCGCAAGCGTTCCGATTTTTCCGTTGTAATTCTCCTCTATGCTTTTCCTCAGCTGCGCAACGTCGCCCTGCTCGACTGCGTTGAACTCACGCTGTTCCTCGTCGTACGGATTATGAAAAATTCCGTTCTCCTGATTCGTGAACATGAGTTTTGAAAAACGCTTCTGAACGTCGCTTTCAAAAAAAGTATCGGACATATCACAAGTATACCATGATTTTCCGTTATGTATGATAAAAATCCGTGAAAATTGATATTTTTTCAGAAAGACTGCCCGTACACTTACCGTATTATACATACACGGCATTGCGGAGGAAAATCATATGGAAAAAATTCACGGTGTGAATCTCGGAAACTGGCTCGTTCTTGAAAAATGGATGAATACGGCGCTCTTCGACGGTACCGACGCACAGGACGAATACTATCTGCCGCGCAGACTTCCCGAAGGGGAATACGAAGCGCGCATCAGAACGCACCGCAGCGAATACATCACCGAGCGCGATTTTCTCACAATCAAATCGTGGGGACTGAATGCCGTCCGCATTCCGATTCCGTATTTTATTTTCGGCGACCGGCCGCCCTTCATCGGCTGCATAGACGAACTCGACAAAGCGTTCAACTGGGCGGAAGCGTACGGCCTCAAAGTGCTGATTGACCTGCACACGGCGCCGCTCAGCCAGAACGGATTCGACAACGGCGGCATAAGCGGTGTGTGCAAATGGACGCAGAGCCCCGAAGAAATCAGCTTCGTGCTTTCCGTACTGAAACGCCTTTCGGAGCGCTACGGCAGACGGGCGGGACTGTGGGGAATAGAAATTCTCAATGAACCGGTCCTAAAGGATATGTGGGAGCGTATGAAGATTCAGACGCGCTACCCGCCTGTGGACAGGGAACTCGCCGAGGGGAGCGGAGGCACGACTGTCGAATTTATGAAAAAGTTTTATCTCGACGCGTACGACGTTATCGCTCCGAACCTTGCGGAGGATAAACACGTTGTCTTCCACGACTGTTTCGAGATTTCCGCGTGGAATGATTTTATGCAGGATAAATCGAAATACGGCAGCGTCGTCCTCGACACGCATCAGTACCTTATGTCGGCGGAAATGCAGGGATGCCCGCAGACGCTCGACGGATATCTCTCTTTTATTAAGGACAATTTTGAAAAAAGCGTGGCGGAAACGGAACAGTACTTTCCCGTTATCTGCGGCGAATGGTGTCTGTTCAACTCGCTTGCATGCGGCGTCGACACGAAAGGCGGACAGAGTGTGCTCAACGGAGCGGACAACACTCCTGAAAAAATACTGACGGATGACGAAAAAAAGAAAATATACACGGCTCTCGCAAAGGCACAGCTTGCGGCATGGGACAAAGGCGACGGATATTTTTACTGGAACTACAAACTGCTTACCGACACGGTGAACACGAAAGGATGGACGGGATGGGACAGCTGGGATCTCGGAAGATGCATTGCACACGGCTGGTTCCCAGCGGGGAAATAAATATGAGCGGCGAACTTATTTTCGGCGCGGCGTATTACGCCGAGTACATGCCGTACGAACGCATTGAAAAAGACGTGCGGATGATGAAAGCCGCAGGCATGAACACCGTGCGCATCGCCGAATCGACGTGGAGCACGGAGGAACCGGCTGACGGCGTGTTCGATTTTTCGTACGTGGACCGCGTGCTCGAAGCTCTGCGGAAAAACGGCATGCATGCCGTGATAGGTACGCCGACGTATGCCGTTCCCTCTTGGCTTGTTAAAAAAGAGCCGGCGGTCATGGTAACGCGGAAAGACGGACAGGCGCTGTACGGCCCGCGCCAGAGCATGGACATTCTTAATCCCGTTTTCCGTTTCCATGCGGAACGCATTATCCGCAGACTTATTGAGCACACCGCACCGCATCCGGCCGTGTGCGGTTTCCAGCTGGACAACGAGACGAAACATTACGGCAACTACGGACCGTATGCGCAGCAGGAGTTCAGGAAATATCTGCAGGCAGAATACGGCACGACGGACGCGTTCAACAGGGCGTTCGGCCTCGCGTACTGGAGCAATTCAATCGGCTCGTGGGACGATTTTCCCGACATCAGGGCGAGCATCAACGGGAACCTCGTGTGCGAATACGAAAAGTTCCTGCGTACCTGTGTCGCACAGTATCTGCAGTGGCAGTCCGGTATTGTGAAGGAATACAAACGTCCCGACCAGTTCATTACGCACAATTTCGATTTTGAATGGCGGAAATCCGCCGGCAATAAGGATCAGTGCAATTATTCATACGGCGTGCAGCCCGACGTAAACCACACGGAAGCTTCGTCCGCGGTGACTGTCGCGGGGTGCGACATTTACCATCCGACGCAGGACAGTCTCACCGGTGCGGAAATTGCGTTCGGCGGCGACGAGATACGGAGTCTTAAGCATGCGAATTATCTCGTCATGGAAACGGAGGCGCAGGCGTTCAAATACTGGACGCCGTATCCCGGACAGCTCCGGCTGCAGGCGTACAGCCATCTCGCCTCCGGCGCGGACGGCGTGATGTACTGGTCGTGGCAGTCGATTCACAACAGCTTCGAAACGTACTGGAAGGGACTGCTGAGCCACGATCTTGAGCCGAATCCCGCCTACGAGGAAGCATGCGGATTCGGAGCGGAATGGCAGCGTGCCGGACGCAGACTGATTCACCTCCGCAAGGAAAACAAAACGGCTCTCGTCGTAGACAACCAGTCGCTCACGGCGCTCAAACTGTTCCCGATCGACGACGCTCTCTGCTATAACGACGTCGTGCGGTGGATGTACGACTGTCTGTACGAGATGAACATCGAGTGCGACGTCGTCGACATACACGCGCTCGATCCGCCGCAGTACAACCTGCTGATTACGCCAGCGCTGTACTGTGCGTCTGAGGATTCGATTGCAAAACTCAGGGAATTCGTGCACGGCGGGGGGACGCTCGTAAGCTCGTTCAAATCGTTCTTTGCTGACGAACACGCGACGGTGTACCACGACATGCAGCCTCACAACATGACCGACTGTTTCGGTATGCACTACAGTCAGTTCGTACAGCCGTCCCACATGAAACTCGGCGGTGCGGAATGCAGCTGCTTTGCAGAACTTCTTTCCGCCGACGAAGCGGACGTACTCGAACGGTACGAACATCAGTACTGGAAGACATACGCGGGAATTACGAAAAACGCGTACGGAAAGGGCACTGCGTATTACATCGGCGCATACACCGGGAAAGACGTGCTCAAAAAACTGCTCCGGGCGGCGGCGGAAAGTACGGGGCCGGCGGAAAGCGTTCCCCCGTGTTCGTGGCCGGTAATCATACGCAGCGGAATAAACACGGAACAGGAAAAAATTCACTACGTATTCAACTACAGTCAGACATCAGTACAGCTGAAATGTCCGTATGCGCACGTCACCGACATACTCAGCGGAGAGCATTATGAAAGCGGAGAAACAATCAGGCTGCACGACTGGGACGTGAAGATACTTGCGGAAATTAATAATAAACAACAGGAGTATGAAAAATGATACAAAATCCGATTTTACCCGGATTCAATCCCGATCCGTGCATCTGCCGGAAGGGCGGCGATTATTATATTGCGGTTTCATCGTTCGAATGGTTTCCGGGACTGCCCGTCTATCACTCGCGCGACCTCAAACACTGGGAGCTGTACACGCACATTCTCACCGACGACGAAAAAGTCGATTTAAAAAAGCTTCCGTGTTCGAAAGGAGTATGGGCGCCGTGCCTTACGTACGACGAAAAAGAGGAGCTGTTCTACGTTGTTTACGGCGTCATGAATTCCATGAACGCGCGCTATTTCGACGTTGATAATTATCTCATCACCGCGAAAGACATCAAGGGCCCGTGGAGCGAACCGGTGTACCTTCATTCCGCGGGATTCGATGCGGCCATACTCAACGACGACGACGGGAAAAAATACATCGTGTCGCTCGAATGGGAAACGCGCGAGGGATATGAAAAACCGGGCGCCATCTGTCTTGTCGAATACGACGATGAAAAAAAGGAAGTCGCCGGCTATCCGAAGCGGATATGGAGCGGAGGTACGGACAGAGGGTGCATCGAAGCGCCGCATCTGTACAAAAAGAACGGCCTGTACTACATCATGTGCGCGGAAGGCGGCACCGGCTACAATCACTGCGTCACGATGGGGCGTGCGGAAAACGTATGGGGCCCGTATGAACGCGACCCGATGAATCCGATCGTCACATCAGCGCCGGAAGAGTCGAACGAGCGGCATAATCCCGATCATCTGAAGCCGGTGTACTATAACCCCGCTTCCGTCCTGCAGAAATCAGGACACGGCAGCTATGTAGAAACGCCCGCCGGTGAAGTATATCTTGCGCATCTGTGCTCGCGTCCGTTCGTGCCGGAACTGTGCTGCACGCTCGGCCGGGAAACGGCCATACAGAAGATGAAATGGACAAAGGACGGGTGGCTCCGCATGGCTGACGGCAGCAGTCTCGCAAAGACGGAAGTACCGGAGCCGGACCTTCCCGACGCACCGGTGCCGCAGCTTCCCGAACGGGACGACTTCGATTCGCCGGTGCTCGGCCCGCAGTATTACGCGCCGCGGCAGATGCCGTCGCGATTTGCCGACCTCACGTCTCGTCCCGGATATGTACGCCTCCGCGGCGGGGAATCGCGCTGCTCGCTTAACAAAGTAAGTCTGCTCGCGCGCAAACTCACGTCGCTGCACGCGCAGATTACGACAAAGATGGAGTTTACACCCGACGTGTATCAGCAGAGCGCGGGGCTCATTTTGTTTTACGACAACATGGATTATGTGTACCTTCGCAAGTATTACAGTGAAACGCTCGGGAAGAGCGCACTCTCAATAACGCTGCTCGACAACGGAACAAAAACCGAATTTGTTAATCTGCGCACGCCCGTAAAGGACGTACCGCTGTATCTCCGTCTCACAATCGACGGCAGGAATTCGACTTTCTCATGGAGTTACGACGGCAGAATATTCATGCAGATAGGCAGGAATTTCGCTACGGCGCATTTCTCCGACGAGTACAGTAAATTCGGGGAATTCACCGGCACGATGGCCGGCATTACCTGCGCGGACCGCGTGCTCCACAAAAAACACGCCGACTTCGACTTTTTCGAATATAAAGAAGTGAATTGATTTCGTACCGGGCAGGCATTCCTCCTGACTGCCCGGTACTTTCTTATGCTGTCTCGAACTGGCTGTTGTACAGTTTCGCGTAAAAACCGCCGGCGGCGAGCAGTTCGTCGTGCTTTCCCGACTCGATAATGCGTCCGTCCTTCATCACGAGAATTTTATCTGCGTTTTTTATCGTAGAAAGACGGTGTGCGACGACAAAACTCGTCCTGCCTTCCATAAGTTTGTCGAACGCCCGCTGGATGCTGATTTCGGTGCGGGTGTCTATCGAAGACGTCGCCTCGTCGAGTATGAGCATCGGAGGAACTGCAAGCATCACGCGCGCAATGCACAGCAGCTGTTTCTGCCCCGCAGAGAGCGTGTCGCCGTCTTCACCGACGACCGTATCGTATCCGCGCGGCAGCCTTCTGATAAAACCGTCCGCGTACGATTCCTTTGCAGCATACACTATTTCTTCGTCCGACGCGCCCGGTCTGCCCATGGCTATATTCTCCTTCACCGTTCCGTACTTAAGCCACGTATCCTGCAGCACCATGCCGTACGAAGCGCGCAGGCTGTCTCTCGTTACGGAGCGGATATCGAGCCCGTCGACGGAAACGGAGCCGGCGTTCACGTCGTAAAAGCGCATCAGCAGATTAATAAGCGTCGTTTTGCCGCAGCCCGTCGGTCCGACGATTGCAATGCGCTGTCCCGGCGCCGCATAGAGCGAAAGACCTTCGATGAGCGGCCTGTCGGGAACGTACGAAAACGCGACGTCCGTAAGAGAAACTTCTCCGCGTACGGACGAGAGTACTGCCGCACCGGAAGCGTCGGGCGATATTTCTTCCTCGTCGAGCAGTTCGAACAGCCGCTGCGCGCACGCGATGGAATTCTGAAGCTCCGTAACGACGCCCGAAATGTCGTTGAACGGTTTCGTATACTGCGACGCGTATCCGAGGAAGGCCGCGAGCTGTCCGACGGAGATGCCGCCGCCGAGCACGGACAGCGCGCCGAATATACCTACCCCCGCATACACAAGCGCGTTGCAGAATCGGGTCGCAGGATTCGCGACAGACGAATAGAACACAGCCTTGAAACTGGCGGTCTGAAGTTCCCCGTCGGCCCTGTTGAATCTGCTGCAGACGTTTTCCTGCATGCCGAACGTTCTCACGCACGATGCGCCTTCAATCATTTCCTGAACGATCGACGTCATTGCACCCCGTTTTTCCGACTGATCCCGGAAATGCGCATACGTCTTTTTCGCAATGAACGCGGAGACGAACATTGAAAGAGGCGTCACGCCGATGACGATGAGCGTAATCAGCGGGTTAAGACGGAACATGAACACAAGCGTAATGAGGATGGTGAGCACGCCGGTAAACAGCTGGGCGAATCCCATGAGCAGTCCCTCGGAAAACTGGTCCACGTCGGTGATGATGCGGCTCACAATATCGCCGTGACTGTGCGAGTCGATATAACCGAGCGGCAGTTTCTGCAGCTTGTCGAACGCGGCGGTTCGCATATCCTTAACAATTTTATACGCAGCGTGATTCGTCAGCACCGTCATACACCACTGCGAGACGACTGTTATTCCGATTACGGTGCACATGCGCATAAGGATTTTTCCGAGCGCCGCAAAATCGACGCGTCCCTTTCCGATAATGTCGTCGACCGCATCTCCCGTCAGAACGGGAATATACAGCGTAGAGATGACGACCGCTGCGGCAAGCAGCAGACTCAGCGCGAGAAATCCCGCATACGGCCTCATAAGGCCGAAAACGCGGACGAGCGTCGTTCTTTTCGCTTGTTTTATTTTATTATTTTTCATACGGCTGCAGTCTCCTTTTCCGACAGCTGCGACAGGCAGATTTCCCTGTAGACAGGACAGTTCCGTATCAGCTCCCGATGCGGACCGTATCCCGCCATTTTTCCGTCGTCGAGTACGATAATGCGGTCGGCGTTCTTTATTGTCGTTACGCGCTGTGAAATAATAAACACTGTCGAATCCGCACAGTCTTTCCTCACTGCTTTGCGGAGAGCAGCGTCGGTGGCAAAATCAAGAGCGGACGACGAGTCGTCGAGAATCAGTATGCGGGGCTTTCTCACAAGCGTGCGCGCTATGGACAGACGCTGTTTCTGTCCGCCGGAAAAATTCCTGCCCAGCTGCTCCACGGCCGAATCAAGCGCGCCATCCTTCGCGGTAATCACGCCGGCAGCCTGGGCAGTACCCGCAGCCGCCAGAAGCGCAGCGTCACCGGCTGCACCGTCACCCCAGAGCAGATTTTCCCTGATTGTTCCGGAAAAAAGACGGACGTTCTGTTCCACAATGCCGACGCATTTTCTGAGCGACTCAAGCGAATACGTTCTGATGTTTTTCCCGCCGATAAGTACTTCGCCCCTGCCTGCATCGTAAAAACGCATGATAAGCGACGCAAGCGTCGTCTTCCCTGATCCCGTTCCTCCGATGATTCCGACAGTCTCGCCCGGTGCTGCGGTAAAACTTATGCCGCTCAGCGATTCCGACGGAGAACCGGGATAGGTGAATCCGACGTCACGGAATTCGACGGACGGCACGGCCGACGATGCGTCCGCGGTACCGTCCGCCATCGAATTGGCAACTGCGAACACTTCGTCGATCCGGTTCGCGCACGCCGACGCCTTCGACAAAAGGATTATAAGGTTCGCCAGCTTGAGCAGCTCGACGAGAATCTGCGAAATATAATTAACGAGCGCGACGACCTGCCCCTGCGTGAGCGTACCGACATTCACGTGAACGGCGCCTGTCTGCAGCACGGCCGCAAGCGCAAGGTTGATGACCGCATACGTAAGCGGGTTCATGAGCGCGGAAATTTTACCGACCAGAATCTGCTCCTCCGAAAGCTCTCCGGCCGCGTTCCGGTATGCGTCTTTTTCCGCACCTTCCCTTCTGAACGCGCGGACGACGCGGACACCCTCGAGATTTTCGGACGTGCTTCTGAGCAGCCCGTCGAGCTTTTTCTGGACGGTGCGGTACAGAGAGACCGACCGCCGCATGATGAAAAAAACAATAACGAACAGAACTGCAATGACGGCCGTAAAGAGCATACCTTCGCGGCCGTCTATCGTGTACGCCAGGACCATCGCTCCGAATACGATGAACGGCGAACGCAGCACGAGGCGGAAGAACATATTCACTCCGTTCTGAATCTGATTCGAGTCGTTCGTCATCCGCGTAATAAGCGTCGCCTTTCCCATGCCGTCGGTTTCGGCACGGGAAAGTCCCATGATATGGCGGAACAGATCGTTCCGCAGTTCCGTCCCGAATCCGGCGGCGGCCTTCGAAGCGAAATACTGCGCCGTAACCGCACTGCACAGACCGACAATCCCCATGAGGACGAGCAGCCCTCCGCGGCCGTAAATATACAGTCTGTTTCCCGACGCAATGCCCTTGTCGATAATTGCCGCCATGACGAGCGGAACGAGCAGTTCAAACGACGCTTCAAGCAGTTTGAAAAGCGGCGAAAGGATGCACTCCTTCCTGTAATGCTTCAGATATTTCAGAAGTTTGAACATCATATTCTCCTAAAACTTTCTTAGAATCAGTATACCGAACGGTGTACTATATAACAAATACATATTTTCAGTGTAATATATACAATATTTGTATGGAAAAATCAGGGAGGAAACATGAACCTCAAACAGTTGAAATATTTTACCGTAATAGCAGAAGAACATCAGATAACGGCGGCCGCAAACAAACTGCACATAGCCCAGCCGCCGCTCAGCTACGAACTCGGCATGCTCGAAAAAGAACTCGGTGTAACGCTCGTAAAACGCGGACCGCGCAACGCGGAACTGACCGATGCAGGCAGGCTCCTGTACAAACGCGCCGAGCAGATACTTGCCGTAACGACGGCAGCGGAGCGGGAAATACGGAATTACGGCAGGGGAATGAGCGGCGTTCTCCCGATCGGCGCAATCTCCTCTTCCGGCGGAATTATTCCCGACGAACGCATGCTCGAATTTACAAACCACTACCCCGACGTCCGTTTTGAACTGCACGAAGGGAACACGTTCGCGATCATCGACATGCTCGAAAAAGGAATCGTCGACGCCGGCATCGTGCGCACCCCTTTTCTCAGCGACAATTTCAACTGCCGGTATGCGGAGCGGGAGCCGATGGAAGCCGTGATGACGAAAGACCGGGAAGTCGGAGACAGCAGCGGCTCCGTAACGCTTCAGGAACTTGCAGGAGCCCCGCTTATTATTTACCGCCGTTTCGAACAGCTCTTCAGCGAAACGTTCGCGGCGGAGAACCTCGCTCCGTTCGTCTGCTGCATCAACGACGACGCACGGACGACGTACATATGGGCAAAAAAAGGATTCGGCGTCGGGCTGCTGCCGAAATCGATTCTGCGCGTGCTCAATCCGACGGACATGATATGCAAGGATATACTCAGCGAAAAACTGACGACACAGCTTGCCGTCGTCTGGCGGAAAGAGCGTACGCTGCCGCCGCTCGCCGCAAAATTTGTGGAACTGTTCGAAAATCAACAAGGGACAACCGGTTAAGCCGCCGGGATTTAATCAGCGGGTCACTGATTTTGCAGGATACTGCAGAAAAGCTGCTCGGCATTCACAACGTCGAGCAGACAGCAGAAGAGAGCGGTCTCCTTATTTTTTCCGCAGGCTGAAACGGCGTACGTTTTTTTACTTTTTCCCGAGTACAGTTCCGCATACACCCGTGTCCGGCCGTTTTCAATACCGTCCGCCCAGTACATGGAAAGACTTACCGTTACAAGTCTGACGTCGAGCGAAAAAAGTGTATTTACAGCCACTATCAACGCCGATTCCAGCGTGTCGCCCGTGCCTTCTGCGCGGCACTGATTCGAGGATACCTCGACCTGATACACTCCGTTTTCGTACGCTGTTTTTACGGAACCTTCAGTCAGCGGCTTCCGGCTGATAAATTTGTGTTTGTACAACAAATCACAAAGGGTTGTCACTCCGACTTCATTTTCCGGCAGCGATTTTATCTCCGTAAGTAACAGCTCCGCATCCTTTTCGGAAAGTCCGACTGCTCCGTTCGTAAGATTATTAATAACGGCAAAAAGTCCGTTCTTTCCGGAATGACTGTTTAAAACATATCTCCGGTGCACCATTCCGTACGATTCGACGGGATTCGCAATATAGGAAGAAGGATCCGCGCGTATCCCCTGCTGATGCAGCCCTGAAGCGTGGGAATCGCTGTTCCAGCCGGTGACCGGTTTCAGCGGCGAAAAGTCGGTTCCGCAGTACGCAAACAGCGTGCGGTACAATTCCGCAAAATGTTCTTTACGGAGTCCTGTCATAACCTGATAAAAATCTCCGTGAGTCGAAAGAACATACGCCAATTCCTCAAGCGGCGTATTTCCGCACCGCTCTCCGAGTCCGGCCGCCGTCACTTCCGCCTGCATTGCTCCCGCTTTTACTGCAGCAAGCGTGTTTGCAAGCGCCAGTCCGCAGTCGTTGTGACAGTGAACGCTCAACAGCACACGCCGGTCCGAAAAAGAGGGAATTTCACGAATAAGGAACCGGATAAGCTCCGGCAATTCTTCGGGCAGAATACTTCCCGTAGTGTCTGCAATATTTACAGCGAATGCTCCCGCTGCGGCGGCCGTGCGGCAGCATGCCGAAAGAAAACCCCGGTCGGCCCGGGTCGCATCTTCAAAACCTATCTCGACTTTTCCGATAAGTTTTCCCGAGAGCCGGACAGACTCGTCCAGTACGTGCAGTATTTCGGCTCCGGTTTTGTGCAGTTTCACCCGCATCTGAATATCGCTGACGGGGATCGTCAAATGCATGACGGCTCTGCGGGCATTGTTAATTTTCGAAAAAACTTCCGCGCTTTTTACAATATCGTCTTTCAGGCAGCGAGACATGACGGCTATATCAGCACGAAGGTCCGCCTGCACAATATCCTTACAGACTGAATATTCCGCAGGGGAAGAACAGGGAAAACCGGCTTCTATGCAGTCGACTCCGCAGCCGTCGATGAGCGCCGCCAGTCTGATTTTCTGTGCGGGCGAAAAAGCAAAACCGGCAGCCTGGTCTCCGTCGCGGAGCGTCGTATCAAGTATGCGGAGATACTGCGTCACTTCCGAGTTCTCCGTCGGCAATAGCCGCGACGTCGTCGAGAGCCTTCAGGAACAAAGGAATGTCTCCCGGTAAAGGTTCGGTAAGTTTGATGTTATCGAGCGAGCAGAGCTGCATCTGAGTGTCAATTTTCAGCATCGATTCCCGAAGAGATGGCTCAATGCTGATGAGACGTTCCGCATAGTCAAGCAGGTCGCGCATGGTGTGATTGTGCGGAAGAAGACCGCGGTGCATGAACACGGCCATGAAATATGATTCTATTCCCATGGCGCATATGTTCCGTACGATCGACGGCGTAAATACAGCCGGGCGGTTCCGTGCATTGTGCGCGGCCTTTTTATACCCTTTGCCCGAGGCGTACATTTTATCCCAGTCCTCAACCGGTTCTCGTTTATTGCCGAAAGTTTGTAATTCCATAGCGACATTATTATCCATATTCAAAACTTACGTCAATAATTAATCGCCTGATCATTATCGGCAAAAAATGTTAAAAAACTACAAAAATGTAGTTTACACTTAATAATACATATTTTAGGATTCAAACGGGGTTACAAGGAGTATCTATGAAGAAAAAAATTTATTTCGTCTTAGGTCTGCTGCTTGCAACGTCATGTCTGTTCGCAGCGACAAAAAAGAAAGAAACGAAAAAAGCCGCCTCCGGCTCCATCGTTATTTCCGCTGCCGCCAGTCTTACCGACGCAATGAATGAAATTATCGTGCTGTACAACAAAACCGATCCGTCTTTGACAATTACTCCCGTATACGGAGCGTCGGGCACACTCAGAGCCCAGATTGAACAGGGTGCACCGGCCGACATTTTCTTCTCCGCGGCGGAATCGCACATGAAGAAACTTGCCGACGAAGGTCTCGTCATGGACGGGACGCTCTCCAGACTTCTCAAAAATGAAGTCGTCCTTATCGTTCCAAAAGACGGAAAAAGTACCGTCACATCGTTCGACTCGCTCACATCCGATTCTGTCAGGCATATTGCAATAGGAGAACCGGAAAGCGTCCCTGCAGGAACGTATGCAAAGGAAACGCTTACGAAGCTCGGTACGTGGGATGCGCTGTCGGCCGCGGGAAAACTTGTTTATTCTAAAGACGTGCGTCAGGTGCTTACCTATGTCGAACAGGGAGAAGCTGAGGCCGGGCTTGTCTATTCAACCGATGCGGCAGTCTCAAACAAAGTGACGATTGTCTGCAACGCGCCCGAAGGTTCGCACACTCCCGTAATTTATCCAGTTGCAGTACTGAAAGCGACTCAGAATGAAAAAGGTGCAAAAGCTTTCTACACGTTCCTCACCGGTAAAGAGGCTCTTGCGGTGTTTGCAAAATACGGATTCCTTGCCGCACAATAAAAAGAAATGGATCTGACACCGCTTTACATTTCACTCCGCGCTTCCGTTTACGCTACCGTATTCGCCTTCATCAGCGGTACGCTTGCCGCATGGGGAGTCGTGCATATACAGGGAAAAGCGCGCGCTGTCGCCGACGGCATCTTTACGCTTCCGTTGGTGCTGCCGCCGACAGTGCTCGGATTTTTTCTTCTCTGCATATTCGGAACAAGAAGCTTCCTCGGACAGGCGCTGCTTAAAGTCGGAATACGGATTGTCTTCGACTGGAAGGGGACGGTCGCAGCGGCGACAGTAGTTGCGTTTCCGCTCGTTTACCGTACCGTCCGGGCGGCCTTCGAGCAGATAGACGAATCAATACTCAACGCCGCGCAGACGCTCGGAATAAGCGAATGGAAAATTTTCACGCGGATCCTCATTCCCGCGGCGCGCCCCGGCATAACGGCCGGTACGGTGCTTGCCTTTACGCGCGCTCTCGGCGAATTCGGCGCGACGCTCATGCTCGCCGGCGACATTCCAGGAAAAACCGAAACGATTCCCGTTGCCATATGGTCCGCGGCATACGGAGGAAACATGAACAGGGCGCTCGTGTGGGTCGTCATCATCGTCGCCATATCATTCGCCACGATTACCGCCATGAATCTGCTCGGGCAGGGAGTAAAAAGAAAATGAGCATAGAAATCGCAGTCAGAAAAAAACTTCACAATTTCGACCTCGATGTTTCGTTCACCGCGGAAAACGAATATCTGGGACTGCTCGGGGCGTCAGGCTGCGGTAAAAGCATGACGCTCAAGTGTATTGCCGGAATAGAGAAACCCGACAGCGGATATATACGGATTAACGGGCGCACGGTATTCGATTCGGAGAAAAAAATTAATATAAAACCGGGCGAACGCAAATGCGGTTTCCTTTTCCAGAACTACGCGCTGTTTCCCACGATGACGATTGCGCAGAATATAGAGCTCGTCCTTCATCGGTTTCCGGCGGCGCAGCGGAAGGAAAAGACGGCAGCCGTTCTGTCACGGTTCGGCATCGCGGAATTCGCCGGCAGAAAATGCACCGAACTGAGCGGCGGACAGCAGCAGCGCGCCGCGCTCGCACGCATCATGGTCAACAATCCCGAAATAATCATGCTCGACGAACCGTTTTCCGCGCTCGATTCTTTTGTGAAGCAGCAGACAGAGACGAACCTCATAAACATGATGGAGGGATTCAACCGGACTGTTCTGTTCGTGTCGCACGACCGCGACGAGATATACCGTATATGCGACAACATAGCGGTCATTTCCGACGGAACTATCTGCAGAAAGGGAACGTGCAGAGACGTTTTCGTCGATCCCCAGACTGTCGCCGCTGCGCGGCTTACCGGATGCAAAAATATCGCCGGGTACAAAAGGACCGGACAGCGCAGCATTTTTGTTGCCGACTGGAACATAGAGATGCAGACCGCTGCGGACGTCCCGTACGAAAAAGGATACGTCGGAATCAGGGCTCACTACATGCACAAATCAGACTGTACTGATCTTATTAATTGTTATGTTTTTACCGTAAAGCAGCGGCTGAAGTCGCCTTTCAGTATATCGGCATATATTTCAAGTCCCGGCTCGCCGGTTCCGATAGACTGGGAAATCGCCGTCAATAACGGAACTATTACTTCGGACACGCCTTTCAACGCCGAGGAAAAAATCTGCATACCGCCGGAATCGATTATGTTTCTGACCGAGTGAAAAATCACGCTATAAGATGTGCAGAATCAGGTTTTCCGTTTTCTATTGAATCAAGGACGGCGTCTATGGCGTCTTCGCTGTCTATATGTCCGTAATACCATCCTTCCGGGTATACGATTACGGCGGGGCCCCTGTCGCACAGCTTCAGGCAGCCGGTACTCGACACTGCCGCGTCAATGCCGCGGTCGCCTATTTCCTGTTCAAGATACTGCATCAGCTGCATTGAACCGCCTTTATTGCACACTCCCTGCGGAGCTCCGTTCATGCGGAATGATCCGCATACAAAAACGTGATGTGAAGGTTTACTCATTTTGACCTCGTTTCTTTATTATTAATATTTACTGACAGCCGGCACCCGTACCGCCGCAGCCTTTTCCCATTCCGCATACACCCGCCGGTTTTCTGCATATCTCCGGTACCTTTCCCGTCCGTATAAGAAAACCGGCGCCTTCTTCAACAAGCCCTTCCATTACAATAACGGAGAGTCCTTCCTTATTAAGCACGCGGACGGGAGCTTCTCCGCAGCCGGAACAAAGCAGTGCGAAGCAGTCGGAAAAGCAGGAGGCAAGCGCTTTCCAGCGTTCGTCTCCTGCTCCGGGGACGGGAGTCGGACGTTCCGTCACAAGCTCGAGCGTTCCGCCTGCCGTCATGCGGTAAATCCACAGTTCCGACGCCTCTCCGAGATGCTGATTTACGAACAACCCGTCCCTGCTTGCAACGGCGACGTACGGACGTTCATCAGTCGGGCTGACTTTTGAAGCGTCGTCGAGCATCCGTACAATTTCAGCATTATTTTCTTCGCCGATTAAACCGACCGCATCGGCGCGGCAGCGTGCACAGTGGCACATCTGTTCAAGATGAACTGTGCACGCTTTCCGGACGTCCGCCATATTTTCCGGCGACGGCGAAAGACGGCCTTCGAAACTGCTTCCTTCGACGCACATCATCGGAATGCAGTTCTGGATTACGGCGCCGAGATTTTTGCAGTAACGCGCTACTTCTCCGGCATGCGCGTCGTTGATGCCGGGAATTACGACGGTATTTATTTTAATAAGAATTCCGGCGTCATGAAGAGCTTTGATCGCCGCCGTCTGGTTCTCAAGCAGAACTTCCGCTCCCTCCGCCCCGCGGTACACGTGCGGCCCCGAACGTACCCAGCTGTAAATCTGCGCGCCTATTTCAGGGCTTACGGCGTTCACGGTGAGCGTCACATGTGAAACGTTCAGTTTTCTGATGCGGTCCACATACGGCGCTATGTTCAGACCGTTTGAGGCAAGGCAGAGTATTTTTTCAGGATACGCGGCTCCGACGCGTTCGAGCGTTTCCATCGTCTCGTCGGGATTGGCGAACGGGTCTCCGGGACCGGCTATTCCGACAACGCTGATGTTCGGCACTTTCTGCAGCACTTTATCGAGATAGGCTAGCGCCTGCGCCGGTGAAAGCACCGAGCTTGTGACGCCCGGACGCGTTTCATTCACGCAGTCGTATTTACGGTTGCAGAAATTACACTGAACGTTGCACTTCGGAGCAACGGGAAGATGAATGCGTCCCGTCGAATGACGGACGGCCGCGTTAAAACACGGATGATTACCGAAATCAAACTGATGCTCTGTCATACGTAGCTCCATCCTTTGCCGGCCTTCTCCTGTTTGTGCTGCATAAGCGCGTTGCACACAAGGTCGAATAAGTTCAGCGTTCCCCGGTATCCGAGTGTGAGAATACGCTGACCGCCTATTCTGTCGTGAATCGGAAATCCGCAGCGGACGAGCGGAACGTTCAGACGCCGGGAAAGATACAGTCCCTTGCTGTTTCCCACGACAATATCGGGTTCGAGAGAACGGGCCTTTTCAAGCATCGTCTCAAAGTCGGTGTCGTCGCTCACGGTTTCAAGTTTCTGCGGCGTTCCCGATTCCGTAACAGTCTTCTGCGCTCCCGTCGCAGCGAGGACAGGAACAATTCCGATTTCCCTGAGGAACGCGCACATCGCAAGTACAAAATCCTCGTCGCCGTATACGACCGCACGCTTTCCGAAACAGTATTTGTGACCGTCGATATACGCGTCTATAAGTCTGCCGCGTATTTCCGTCTGACTGTCCGGTACAGGTTTTCCCGTACATGCGGTTAGCGCCGCAAAAAACGCGTCGGTGTTCTCAATCCCGACGGGAATCAGCACCTGATGCAGCGGCACGCCGCAGACGTCCTGAAGCCAGAGCCCCGCGTTCTGCTCGTTGAGTACCGCCTTTCCGAGGTACACCGTTCCCGCCGCCTTTCCCATATTGTAAACATCGCCGAGCTTCGTACCGCCGTCGGGAAGCTTTTCATATTCCTCCCACGACGGACCGTCAAGGCTCCTCGAATAATCGGGAAGAAGCGTGTACGGTACACCGTATTCTTTCATAATCGAATGGACCTCGCGGAGGTCCTCCGGCGATACGAGACCGGAAATAATATTAACGCTTTCGCCTTTCGTTTCCCGCCGTACGGCCGGAACTGTTTTCGTCACGACCGAATGGATGGCCGTATGAAAGCCGTTTATGTGCGTCCCCTTGTAAGAGGGAGTCGAGGCATAGAATACGGCAGGACTCCGGAGTTCCGGATGAGATTCCCGAAAAGATTCGCGCTCCGCCGTATATTGACGGAGGATGAGCGGAATGTCGTCGCCTATCGTTTCCGAAAGGCACGTCGACGTAATTCCGACAGCTTCCGGTTTATACTGCCTCGTCACGTTGTCGAGCGCCGTACTCAGATTTTCCTTTCCGCCGAATATCGCGGTCGCCTCCGTGAAGTTAGACGACGCAATGTCTATCGGTTCGCGGAAATGACTGATGACGTACCGCCGTATGTACGTCGCACATCCCTGCGAACCGTGGATAAGCGGTATGCATCCCTGTATGCCGCGGTACGCTATGCTCGCACCGAGCGGCGCGCACATTTTGCATCCGTTGCGTGCCGACACGAAATGATGAGCCGGCGCAGCTTCCGGGACTGATTTGACTGTAACGGCAGACACTGTTTTGCTCATTTCTGACCTCCCGCCGCTGCGGCAATTCCGGTTTCATCAATATTGATTCCGCCGCCGCTTTCTTTTTCTTCAAACAGCTCGCTTCTGTCCCGTATCCGTGCAGCTCTGATTCGTGCCGGAGAATATTTCCACACCGGGCTCATGAGCGATGAATATACTTCCTCCGCGAAATTCAGCATGCCTTCGTAACATGCGAGCGGTTCCTTCCGTTCGTGATTGTGGTCGACGAATCCTATCCCCATCTTGTACGCAATGGGCCGTTCCTTCACTCCGCCGATTAATAATTCCGCGCCCTTCTCGAGTATGAACTTCGACAGCTCCAGCGGATTTGTGTCGTCGAGAATGACCGTTCCCGGAAGCGTGATTGATTTCAGATAGTCGTAATCCTCTTTCGTTCCCGTCTGAGAGCCGACGACGACAGTCTCCATGCCCAGATGTCTGAGCGCCTTGACGAGCGAGAACGCTTTAAACGAACCGCCGACGTACGCCGCCGCAGTTTTTCCCTGCAGCGCCTTTTTATACGGTTCCAGTTTCGTAAGCAGTTCGGGAACGTCGTGCTGAACGACGGCGCGGGTCCTTTCCATAATCGATTTGTCTTCCATACGTTCCGCAACGTCGTAAAGCGCCTGCGTCATGTCTTCAATGCCGAAATACGACACGCGGATATACGGAATGCCGTATTCTTCCTGCATCATTTCGGCAAGGTGAACCATAGAGCCGCTGCATTGTACGACGTTGAGCGCCGCGCGGTGCGCCCGGCGGAGCTGCGCTATACGCCCGTCGCCGGTTATTGTTGCAACGACCTCAACGCCCATACGCTTATAATAATTTTCGATGAGCCACGTCTCTCCCGCAAGATTAAAGTCGCCCAATATGTTAATACTGTTCCGGGATACGGGAGTCCCGTTATCGGTTCCGATCAGTTTGAAAATCGCATCGCACGCGGCGCGGTACCCGTCTTTCTTCGTTCCCTTGAAGCCCTCCGAATGAACGGGCAGCACGGGTATGCCTTTCTCCTTCTCGACGCGCCTGCACACTGCGTCCATATCGTCGCCGATAAGTCCGACGATGCACGTTCCGTACACGAAGGCGGCGTTCGGTTTATATTCGTCGATGAGCTCGCACAGCACCGCGTACAATTTCTTTTCGCCGCCGTAAATGACTTCGTTTTCCCGTATGTCGGTCGAAAAGCACATTCTGTGCAGTTCCGGTCCGCTCGAAACGGAACCGCGCAGGTCCCACGTATAAGCGGCGCACCCTATCGGTCCGTGAATAATATGCACTGCGTCGGCAATCGGATAGAGAACGACGCGCGAGCCGCAGAACACGCACGCGCGCTGACTCACGGAGCCTGCCGCGCTTGCTTTATTTCCGACAACCTCAAAATTGTCCTGACCGTTTATAAATACCTGTTTTTTACGGGATTCAAGAACTTCAAACATAGTCGATCTCCTATACCGTCCGGCAGTCTGTTCTACATGATGTATTCCACGTCTTCGTCCCTGCAGTCGCGGTCCTGTCTGTCCATAATCGCTTCAAGAACTCTGCACAGCAGCCTCATGCCGCCCCGGTACCCCGTGACGGGCATATACTGCTGTCCTATCCTGTCGTAGATCGGGAATCCGATCCGCACGAGCGGAATGTCCTCATCGCGGGCAATCGCTTTCGTATATGAGTTTCCCATAAGCAGATCGGGCTTTTCGTTTTTTATAAGCTGATGCAGATAGAACAGATCGGCGCACTCACCAGTCTTAACAACCGCCTGCGGTCCGCATATTTCCCTGAGTCTGTTCTCCCATGCTTCGGACGTCGGCGTACCTGATACGGCGTGAATCACTTCCATATCGTTTTCCCTGCAGAACCGGCACATGCCGAGAATTACGTCGGGATCACCGGCGATGGAAACTTTTCTTCCGTTCAGATACTGATTCTTGTCGATCATCGCGTCGAGCAGCTGTCCGCGCTCAAGTTCGAGGCTTTCCGGTACGGCCGCTCCGCATTTCTCATGGACAAGATTAATAAATTCGTCCGTCGCCTTAAGGCCGATCGGCAGGTCAGCGATTTCCATGGGAACTTTGAATTTGGAATTCAGCAGCTTCGGAGCCGCTTCCGCACCAATCTGTCCGAGACCGATTGAGAGGGAGCTGTCGCCCATGCTGTAAATCTGTTCCTTCGTCGTACCGCCCTTCGGAAACATGCGGAACTTTCCGTCCATCGGGCCGTTTACGACGTCGGAAGTGTCGGGCAGCATGATGAACTTCACACCCATTTCGGAAAGCATGCGCTTTATTTCCGTCATGTCACTCGGCTCGATAAACGTCGGAATAATGTTAATACGGCCGTTCGGCGTTCCGCTCTTCTTCGTCAGGTACGAGATAAAGCTCGTCGTCATGTTCGAAAAACCCGTAATGTGGCTTCCCTTGAACGACGGAGTATTCGTGTGAAGAACTATTTTTCCCTGCGGAACGCGACCTTCCTGATATGCGTTTTTAATAATCTGTCCCAGATCGTCGCCGATAACCTCCGACAGACAGGTCGTATGAACGGCTATGATGTCGGGATTGTACAGCGTAAAAATGTTTTTTATCGCTTCGTTCAGGTTCGCCATACCGCCGAACACCGACGAACCTTCCGAGAAAGAGCTTGTCGTCGCCATGATCGGGTCGTCGTAATGGCGGGTGAGACTGCTGCGGTGATACGCGCAGCATCCCTGCGATCCGTGGCTGTGGGGCAGGCAGTTATGCACTCCGAGCGCTGCGTACATTGCGCCTATAGGCTGGCAGGTTTTTGCAGCGTTGATTGTCAATGCCTGCCGTTCGATCACTTTTTCAGGTGTATGTCGTAAGTACATTATTTTCCTCCGTCGTTGTACACGAAACTTCCGGTCAGTTCAGGATGTTCCTGCCATGGAGCCTTCGCAAGCTTAAAGGGCGTCAGCGTCAGAAGGCGTGAAATTTCCTTATAGAAATTTATTGCACCTTTGTACCCTGCATACGGACCGGAATAATCGTAGCTGTGAAGCTGCTTCATCGGGATACCCTGTTTCTGCACGACGTATTTTTCCTTAATGCCGGCGGCAATCATATCGGGATGATACTTCTCGATAAGCAGTTCCATCTCATGATGATTAATATCGTCGATAATCAGCGTGTTGCCCGGCATATCGTTCATCATTCCGACGTAGTCGTTAAAATGAATGCCTTCCTTACGGAGCACTTCCATTTCTTCAGGAGTCTTACGCTCGTGGTACTGTTTTTCGTCGGGATGAACGGTAATCTGTTCAATGTTGCGGGAATCGGCGTCAACCACGATGTTCGGTATTACTTTACGCCCTTCGTAATCGTCGCGGTGGGCGAACTCGTATCCTGCTGCTACGACATTCATTCCGAGTTCCTTGAACAGATTCTGATAATGATGCGCGCGGGAACCGCCGACAAAAAGAGCTACGGTCTTTCCTTTGCATATTTCGTACGCTTCTTTCCGCGCTTTTTCCACGGCGACCATTTCCTCTTCAATGACTTTCTCGACCTTTTCCTTAAGTTCCTCGTCTCCGAAATATTCGGCGATGCGTCTGAAAGCCCGGTTTGTCGCGTCGGCGCCGATGAACTCAACCTTGAACCAGGGGATTCCGAATTTAGTTTCCATCATCTCCGCTACGTAGTTAATCGACCGGTGACACATAACAACGTTCAGGTCGGCAGTCTGAGCTGAAGTCATTTCGTCATAACAGCTGTTTCCGCTCAGCGTGCATTGAATCGTCAGCCCCATTTTTTCCGATATGCGTTCCATCTCGAACGCGTCGCCGCCTATGTTATACTCACCCAGGATATTGAACCGGTATTTACCCGGCTTTGGTTTTTCACTTAAACCGATAACCTTCTGCATGAGCTTGTTGTTCGCAATATGGTGACCGGCAGATTGGGAAACGCCTTTGTATCCCTCGCAGCTGAAAGCAAATGCGTTCAATCCCGGGTGAGCTTCCTCTAGTTCTCGTGCGACTTTGTGCACGTCGTCTCCGATAAGACCGACCGGACACGTCGAAAAAAGCGCCATCGCTTTCGGATGGAAAATGGAATAGGCCTCTTCCGCGGCGGCAAGCAGTTTTTTCTCTCCGCCGAAGACTATTTCGTCCTCCTGAAGATCCGTGCTGAACATGTACGGTATAAAATTCTGATCTTCAGGAGCCGGCGGACGGGTCTTGTTCCTTCTGGTACCCCACGCGTAAAACGAACAGCCGATTGCACCGTGTACTATCTGAAGGATATCGCGTGTCGGTCCGAGAACGACACCCTTGCACCCGGCGTAACAGCAGCCGCGCATAGTCAATATTCCCGGAACTGTCCTGCTGTTCGCCAGAATTTCCGGAACAGCCTCATCGGGTTCACGCTTATTAATTACGATCTGCTTTGTTCTTTTTTTATTAACCTTTGACGTGTATGGTTCGAGCGCTTTGGCTTTAAACTCATTCGGATCAAAGTTCATATAATCTGCAACTGGTAAGTCAGACATATCTTCTCCATATATTAATCAAGTGTTTCGTCACCGTGTTCGCCGTCGCGGATCCGGTAACTGTCGGCTACCGGCAGCACGAATATTTTACCGTCCCCCGGCTTTCCCGTTCGGTTCGCTTCAATAATCGTTTTTACCACGACGGAAACAAGCGAATCTGGTACCACGATGCTTATCTGCCGTTTAGGAATGAGCGTTCCGGCAAACGCCGGGTCATCCATATGTTCCTCGAATTCGATTTTATCCGAACCCAGATACCGTACTTCGACAAATCCCTTTCCACGTCCGTAACAGTCCTTGGCATTCATCGAACTGATTCCCGCATTAATAAGCGCGCGTTTTGTTTCGTTCATTTTCCCGATTCGTATTACCGCTAATACTTCTTTCATTGCCGGCTCCTCCGTTTATAATGCGGAACCGGCGGGAGTTTCGGACGCGGGACCGGATGACGTGTCGGCCCCCGTTTCCTTTACTCCTGAACTTACGGTATACATTTCATCAACCGGAGAAACGAAAATCTTTCCGTCTCCGAAAGCGCCTTTTTCCCCCGTACGGGCAGTCGCCATAATATCCTTAATGACGAAATCCTTGTCCGCATCCTTAATGACGAACATGAGCATGGTTTTCGGAACTTCATCGTAGGTTACTTCACCTATCTTGATTCCCCGCTGCTTGCCGCGTCCTGCAACGTGTGTTTTTGTAACAGCCGGAAAACCATCCGCCATCAGTTTCGCCATAACGTCGTTCGCCTTTTCAGGACGGATGATTGCCTTTATCATTATCAGCATTCTTTTCTCCTATTAATAAAAACTTTCTGTTTAATTAGCTAAACCGAATTCCATGAGCAGCTTTTCCAGTTCCGGCATTTCAAGCGGCTTCGGGATAACAAACATCTTGTTGTTCTCGATCGCTTTTGCGAGGCTGCGGTACTGATCCGCCTGCGGGTCGGTCGGATCGTAGTCGATGACCGTCTTCTTGTTAATTTCAGCACGCTGTACAACATTGTCGCGCGGAACGAAGTAAATCATCTGCGTTCCGATTTTTTCGGCAAGTGCCTTAATAAGCTCGTCTTCACGGTCAGTCTTACGGCTGTTGCATATTAACCCGCCGAGACGGACAGTTCCCGTTTCTGCAAATTTGCGGATACCCTTGCAGATGTTGTTTGCTGCATACATGGCCATCATTTCGCCGGAGCAGACAATGTATATTTCCTGAGCCTTACCGTCGCGTATAGGCATTGCAAACCCGCCGCACACGACGTCTCCCAGAACGTCGTAAAAGCAGTAATCAAGCTGATATTTCGGATCAAACGCGCCGAGCTGTTCAAGCAGGTTTATTGAAGTAATAATACCGCGCCCCGCACAGCCTACTCCCGGTTCAGGTCCGCCCGACTCAACGCAGCGGGTTCCCTTGAAACCTGTTTTTACAACATCGTCAACGTCAAGATCGTCTCCTTCATTGCGGAGCGTATCAAGAACAGTCTGCTGTGCAAGGCCGTTCAGGAGCAGGCGGGTCGAATCCGCTTTCGGGTCACACCCGACGACCATCATGTGCTTTCCCATTTCCGCAAGAGCTGCAACAGTATTTTGTGTTGTAGTCGATTTACCAATACCACCTTTACCATAGATAGCTATTTTTCGCATTTTTATTTCTCCTATTTGAAAACTCCGCCTTTCCGGAAAGCCGGATTGTTATAATGGTATTTGCAATATTCGTGCCAATTGCGGAAAAATAAATTCATTTTTCCGTTAATGCGGACTTTTCTTCAATTTTTCCGTTATTCCGCAACAATTGTCATGAAAAACAATTGTTAATAACCGAATTTCGAATTGTTAATAATATTTCCAGCTACATTTATGTAGCCCGGCAGCGGCAAAACCTTCAATTTTGTAATCCGAATTTTATTGACACATCTTTTTGTTTGTGTTTTAATTTTTTACGATTTATAAAGAATACAATGGTGTATTCCTAAGGAGGCATACCTATGGATAATACACCCAGTGAATTGCAGCTGCTTTATGAAATCAGTACATTTTTGTCGAGCAATCTCGATCTTGACATTGCCATGCAGACCGTACTCGGACAAATCGGAAACTATCACCCCATACTTTCAGGCTCCATTACCATTCTGAACAGAACCGACGGTCAGATTGAAATTCAGTCATTCTACGGAATGAGCAAAGAAGAAGCGAAACGAGGCATTTATCATAAGGGAGAAGGTATTACCGGCAAAGTATACGATACGGGAAATCCTGTCATTGTCGACAAAATAAGCCTGGAACCCGCTTTTCTCGACAGAACCGGCCAGCACAAAAAATTAAAAGTCGAGCAGTCTTTCGTCTGCGTTCCCATAAAAACGGACACGGAAGTAATCGGGGCGCTCAGCATCACGCTCAAATGGGAAAAAGAATTCAGGCTTCAGTCCTATACGAGACTTCTTATGATAGTGGCCTCAATTGTAAGTCTCACCGTTCACATGCGGCAGGAGAACATTGAAGAAGTTGAGGCGCTGCAAAAAGAAAATTTCAGGCTGCAGGCGGAACTGCACAGCGGATATCGTCCGCAGAATATTATCGGTGAAAGTAAAATCATGAAGAACCTGTACATTCAGATGCAGCAGGTCGCGCGGACAAATACGACAGTGCTGCTTCTCGGCGAAAGCGGCGTAGGCAAGGAAAAGTTTGCGCAGGCGATACATTATTGTTCGGGGAGAGCGGACAAACCTTTCATCACAATAAACTGCGCCGCTCTTCCCGAATCAATCATAGAAAGCGAACTGTTCGGACATGAAAAAGGCGCATTCACGGATGCAAAAACAATGCAGCGCGGTAAGTTCGAGCTCGCCAACTGCGGTACCATATTCCTTGATGAAATAGGAGAAATGCCGCTTTCATTACAGGGGAAATTTCTCCGGGTGCTCCAGGAACACGAATTTGAACGCATAGGCGGCACCGTTACGATTCACGCCGACATACGCGTTATAGCAGCTACAAACCGCGACCTCCAGGAACTTATCAGACAGGGAAAGTTCCGCGTCGATCTCTTCTACCGGCTTAACGTTTTCCCGCTCGTCATACCGCCGCTCAGGGAACGGCGTACCGACATTCCTCTGCTTATAAACCATTTTGTGGAAATGTATGCGAAAGAACAAAATAAAGAAATAAAAGCAGTCGCGCAGCCTGCCATGAACCTGATGATGGCATACGCATGGCCGGGAAACATACGTGAATTATCGAACTGCATAGAGCGGGCCGTAATACTTTCGACGGATGCAATAATCCACAGCTATCATCTTCCGACAGTCATGCAGAAACCGTCGGAGGACGGGGACAGAAAAAACGGAACGCTTTATCAGATACTTGATTCGGTCGAACGTGAAGTGATTCAGAACGAGCTCGACAAGAACAACGGAAACATGGCGAAAACCGCGGACGCGCTCGGAATTACCGAACGCATCATAGGACTGCGCGTTTCAAAATACAGGCTGCGGCATTAATACGGGAGGTGTCAATGAGCGTACTCGACGCAAAAAAATTTATTCTCAAATGCCGGAACGATTCTCTTTTCCGCCGGCAGGTATACGAATGCAAATCCAAGCAGGAAGTAATCTGCACAGCCCAAAAAGCAGGAATCGAATTCTCGGGCACGGACGTCGCGCGTGCTTTTTCGGAATTGAAAACACAGGCACAGAATGAAGACGAACTGGATGAAATAGCGGAACTCAAAATGTGGTATGAAATGCAGACGGGAGAAGAGGAAACCGATCCGCTTTCAATCTGCTACGCGTGTTCGGTCCGCAGTACCTGTACGAATTACACGAAACTTCAAAGCGGAAAAACGCCTGAAGAAATAAAGCAGGAATCGGCTGCGGAAAAATCAGACAAGGAGTAGAAAATGAAACTCAGCGCACGGAATCAATTCAAAGGAACAGTCAAATCTGTAACGGAAGGTGCGGTAAACGGCATCGTTACTATCGACATCGGCGGCGGAAACATAATGTCCGCAACAATTTCAATGAACGCCATAAAAGAACTGGGCCTGAAACCGGGAGTTCCGGCAACAGCTATTGTGAAAGCAACAAGTGTTATGGTCGGAGTAGACTGATATTGTCCCGCGGAGCTGCTGTTTCTTCCTCCTGTGCAGCGGCTCCGCTTTTTTTTACAATATTCCCTCATATACAAGCCCGCGGTTTCCGTCGATTGTTACGGAAAGTCCGGACTCGAGATCCCGAAGTGCACCGGGAACGTCGGTCACCCATACAAGTTTTTTATTAATTTTCCGAAGTACGTCGTCGCTCAGATCGCTTCCGAATTCCGCAATTACTCCGTCGACAATTCGTAAAACGGGAATATAACTCTCTGTAATCCGCCAGCATAAAAGAACCGGAGCCTTTGTGTTTTCAACGCGATTCACCGCTTCGGAAGGGCTGTCCGCGCGGATAATACGTCCCGATGCCTGCGGCGCCGACGTATCGGCGCATCCGCAGCACGTTCCCCGGGCAAGAACATTGCCGACAAGAATAACCCTGACCGTATTGGCCATAAGCGGACTGTGAAGCGGTATTCCGGCAACCATTACGACGCTGTCCGAAAGAGATACGGCTTTTTCATCAAGCGCCGTCTTTACTGATTTCTGCACCATTTCCTCAGAATCGTTGGTAAAGTCGCAGAGTATGGGGCAGACACCCCAGTTGAGCATAAGCTGACGGGCTATCTGTTCATCAGGAGTAACCGCAATAACGATCTGCCCGGGCCGGAAACTGCTTACCATACGGGCAGTATTTCCGCGCAGCGTCGGCGTAACAATCGCCTTCGCCTTTATATCAGAAGCAAGCATGAAAGCACTGCGCGCGACAAGACGGCCTATGTCGCTGCCTGTCTCATACGTACGATCTATTTCCATCATGAGGTTCTTATATACATCAGATTCTTCCGCCGTCGTTACAATACGCGCCATAGTCTCAACGGCTTCAACGGGATATTTTCCGCCGGCAGTTTCTCCCGAGAGCATAACCGCATCGGTACCGTCGAAAACGGCATTGGCCACGTCGGTAAGTTCAGCCCTCGTAGGCCGCGGATTCACAATCATCGAATCGAGCATCTGCGTCGCCGTGATAACGGGCTTCCCCGCTTTTCTGCACTTGCTTATTATACTTTTCTGTGCGAGCGGTATCCGCTCCGTAGCAACCTGCACGCCGAGATCTCCGCGCGCAACCATGATGCCGTCCGATTCGTCTATAATATGGTCAATATTGTTAAGGCCTTCTTCGTTTTCTATCTTGGAAACAATGCGCGCTCTGCTTCCTAGTTCGGCGAGGTATTCGCGTATCTGCACGACTTCTTCCGGAAAGCTCACAAAACTTGCTGCAATAAAATCAATATCCTGTTCGACTCCGAACGCTATATCGCTTTTGTCCTGTTCCGACATAATCGGAAGTCCCGCGTGGACGCCGATAATATTAACATTTTTTTTACTTCCGATTTCACCTGAATTGCGCGCAGTACACAGTATAGTTTTCTCTGATACGGCGTCGACAACAAACTCAACAAGACCGTCGGCGACGAGTATTTTATTGCCCGGCGTAATACGCTCGGCCGCCTTCTTCCATGTCAGCGAAATATGACCCGCTTTCCCGTTGAAGGCTCCGTAGCATTCGCTGTCGTCGGCAGTAACTTCGAAGCGGTCCCCGGAAGCAATTTTAATAACCTTTCCGTCTTCCGTCGTACCCGTTCTGATTTCCGGTCCCTTCGTATCAAGCATAAGAGCAACAGGAATTTTCAATTCCGACGAAATCCGCTTTACACGGTCCATTGCGGATTTATGCCACGCATATGTACCGTGCGAAAAATTGAAACGCGCTACATTCATGCCGGCAAGAATAAGTCTGCGTACAATTTCGTCGCTGTCTGAAGACGGCCCTATTGAACATACAATTTTAGTTTTCCGAGTTATCATACTGTCAATATTTCAAATTCGGAGAACTAAAATCAACTACAGAAATGTAGGTTTTACGTATCTTTTACCACTTCCGCACAATCATTCTCACCAATGCAGTGAAACTTGTCTTTACCTTCTCGCCGGCTTCGAGCACTTCCTTATGGTCAAGAGGCTTGTCAAGAATACCGGCCGCCATATTCGTCAGGCAGGAAACGCCGAGCGTGTGCATGTGCATCTGACTTGCAGCGATTGCCTCCGGCACGGTAGACATGCCGACTGCATCCGCACCGCACGTGCGCGCAAACCGTACTTCCGCCGGTGTCTCGAACTGCGGACCGGTAAAGTACTGATACACGCCTTCGCGCAGCGTTATGCCGAGAGACTTTCCGCATTCCCGTGCAAGCTGCTGCAAATCCCTGCCGTACGTACGGCTCATGTCAAAAAACCGCTCGCCGAGTTCGCCGCAGTTCGGTCCGCGCACGGGGCTTTCCGCAACAAGCTTAATATGATCGGTGATGATCATGAGGTCGCCCGCTTTCCACGCAGTGTTCACGCAGCCTGCAGCGTTCGTGAGCAGCAGATTATCCGTTCCGAGCAGATGCATGACCTGGACGGGAAACACGACCTGATCCATGCCGTATCCTTCATAAAAATGAAACCTGCCCTGCATGCATATTACCCGCCTGCCCTCCAGAGTTCCGATCACAAGACGGCTTTTGTGCCCCGGGACCGTCGAAACGGGAAAGTTCGGAATCGATTTGTACGGAATAACGACAGGATTTTCCACCTGATCGGCAAGTTCTCCCAGTCCGCTTCCGAGCACAATGCAGATATCCGCAGGATCCGGACCTGCGCACGAAATGATGTACTCCTTTGCTTCGTTCAGTTTTTCAATAAGATTATCCATAAATAAAACCTCTTTTCCCAAAACTATAGCATAATTCCGCCGCTGAAAAAAGCGGTACTGCAAATTTGATTTTGTACAATTTATCTGCTATGATACTGCTATGAAACACAACAAACTTTTTCCGGTCATGATTATTGTCGTGCTTATCGCAGTTTCCTCTGCTTCTGCTCAGAACATCAGAAAGAACCTTACCGCCCCTGATTTCCAACTCACGCTTTCCACCGGAAAGCAGGTAAAACTGTCCGATTACCGCGGAAAAGCGGTGCTGCTTCATTTCTGGGCAACCTGGTGTCCGCCGTGCCGCGAGGAACTGCCGGAAATGAACAAACTTGCGGCAAAGCTTGCCGGTAAAAAAGACGCGAAACTCGAGTTTCTTGCCGTCTGCGTTTCGGACGAGGAAAAGTCGCGCGCCGATTTCATGAAAAAGAACAATTATACGTTTACCGGCGGACTCGACAAGGACGACTCCATCGCGATGAAATACGGAATTCAGGGTATTCCGACAAGCGTTCTTATCTCCGCAGCAGGGACAATAGAAAAAGTCAATGTCGGTGCAATGTCCGCGTCAGGACTTGCTGATTTTATAAGTGCGTATGAAAAATAACTGTCCGCGGATAAATACAATCGCGCGCGTTTTCCTCATTGTTGCGGCGGTAGCGCTGCTTACGGCCGGAATCCTGCTCGGCGACAATGCCGTCATATTCCGAAAAGCGGTGTTTATCTGCCTGGAGTGCATCGGAATTGGCTGAACCACAGGTTGTACGGCGCAAGCTGATTCAGTTCACCGCAATGCTCGTTTACAACGCAGACGTGTCGAACTGGTTCAGCGGAAAAATATCACGCTCGCCGCTTAAGAACGCGTGCGTACCCGGTCTCAACTGCTACTCGTGCCCGGGTGCGGTTGCGTCGTGTCCGCTCGGTTCGCTTCAAACCACAATAGGAAGCGGACGCTTCCCCTTCTTCATCACCGGCTTCTTTCTGCTCACCGGGACATTACTCGGCAGAATGGTATGCGCCTTTCTCTGTCCCGTCGGACTTGTTCAGGAGCTGCTCTATAAAATTCCGTCGCGTAAAACAAAAAAAACCGCGCGAACGCTCAAAATCACGCGTAAAGTTTCGTTATTAAAATATGTATTTCTCGCCGTACTGTGCATTGCGCTGCCGCTTGCGTATTATTTCCTCGACGGAATCGGTTCGCCGTACTTCTGCAAGTTCATATGCCCCGCGGGAACTGTCGGAGCCGGCATTCCTCTCGTACTCCTGAACGAAAACCTGCGCAGTACAATCGGATGGCTTTTCACGTGGAAGACGGCGCTTGCCGCTGCGCTCATCGTATGGGCCGTGTTCACGTACCGCCCGTTCTGCCGATTTATCTGCCCGCTCGGCGCGATATATTCTTTTTTTAATAAAATCGCCGTATTCGGAATAAAGGTTGATACTGCAAAGTGCACGAACTGCGGCGCATGCACCGCGTCGTGTAAAATGGACACGCTCAAAGTAAACGACCGCGAATGCATCAGGTGCGGCGAGTGCGTCAAACGGTGCAGGTTCAGCGCGTTGAAATAACGGCGGCGGCGGTAAAGAGGTAAAGAATGCAGTGGGCAGCCGATGCGCGATTATTGTCCATTCCGCCGTTCTTCTGCAGCACTGCCACAGAATGACTACTTCAATTTCATCTTTTTCCGGCGGGGATTTGCCTTGAACATTCCGTGTGTCCATGCAAGGAACGCCTTTTCAAGCTGTTTGCCGTCAATCATTGCAGGCACGCAGTGAATGGTGTCCGCACCCGGTGTCCCGTTTTTCAGCCCCGTTACGCGCGTCAGCCAGTCTGTCTGAGTGTCTTCTATTTTTTCCATTGCATCAAGTAATGTCATAATTTTCCACCTGAGAATAACTATAGGGAACCTCTAAAAACTTCAGTTTTTAGAGGTAACTCTGAAAGTGCGATGTTTTAAGTCGTGATATTACAACGACTTAAAACTCGCCAGCACCTCTAAAAAGTCACTGAAAGTGAGTTTTAGAGGTGCCCTATACTTTATTTCATCAGTTTAAAACAGCCTGTTTTAATTTATAATGCGTTTGCTCCGGAATCGTCACTAATTTTTGTTGACAAAAACCGTAGAATTGGTTTAAGATTAAAATAATCATACATATTATGATAAAATTAAGTAAAAGAGAGGTTTTATGATTGTAGATAAAATATAACTTTCATCTACATAAATTTAACGGGAACGGTTTTGCACATTACAGGCCGGTAATCGCTTATGAAAATAAGGGATGGTGGATTTTTACATGGCCTGCGTTTAAAATTCTTGATTTGGTCGATTGTAGTAATAAAAGAAACGGAAGTTGGGAAACGTATATTCCCGTCTATCATTTTGCAAACTACAATGTAGTAAGAAAATAGGAAAATTACTATGTCCGGTTCTAAAAAGTTCGGAAATAATTTTATTATCCTAATTTTATTTTTAACAAATATTATCTCCTGTGATCTTAGGGGTAGTATCAGTACGGATGCTGTGACATTAGGGACAATTATAACGAACTATCCTGAATGGTGTACGGGAGAAAGTGTTGAACAGGGCGGATTGGATAATGACCTTCTGTGCTATGGCTATTCTCCGTGGATTGAATGGCAGTCGGAATCCGGGGAGAAATTGCATGATTTTGTAGATGATAAGCTTGTCAGCGGTGATTACTCCGGTAAATTCAGAGTTTTGCTGCTGTCACAGCACGTTTATATTTGTTTTAATGACAGGAATTCTACCCATGCACTCTTCTTCAACTATTATGGGGACTATTTCGATGACGGAGAAGGAATTGCTGTTCCTCAATCTTCTAACGGCAAATTTGAATATAACGCATGGTTCAGGCCGTACCATCTTACAGGCTCGTATGGTTATGTCGTTTTTGATGAATCCTGTCACGATTCAAATAGGTCGCAAGTCGTTATGACCAGACTTTCTGATACATCGTTCAATTACATTCTGACTGTTGCCGGTGAAAAAATAATTGATGTAAACATGAGCAGTTTTACATCGGGTTTTGGTACAGCTGATCTTGGTGTTCCCGATACTGTTGTTAAAACTGAATATTGGTGGGTGCCGGATGATTTTGCTGAAGTTGATGGAGAAGACCAGATTTCATTCCATTGTAAAGACGGAAACGTATTTGTATTAAGACCTTTGTGCAATACCTTTTACAGTTTTGAAGGCATCTCGTTGCGGGAAATAGATGAAGATAAAATGACCATATCATTCACTCTGCTCGATGCCGGTCAGAGTGATTTTGCAGATTATTTCGAAGTCGGGCTTACCAATGTGACAAAGGATTTATTAAAACAAAACGAAAACCGTTTAAGAAACCATGGAACTGTAACTTTTTATAAAATTACAAATGAAGAGCCGCAGGTTGTCAGAACATATGATCCGGACAAAGTAGAATTTTATTTTGGTTCTTTGGTATATGAGCGTTAAAAAGAGTCTGGTAATCACAAGATTTTGGCGGCGGCAGCTGTGTAAAGCTGTGTCACAGCCGGGAGTCGTGCAAGGCTTATATGGGAACCGGACAGGACTTATGGAAGTCCTGCATAAATCTTAGCCGATGATTGCACAAGCCTTGTTTGATCATTGCGCAAGCCTTATTCTGTCATTACGCATGTACTTACGCAATCATTAAATCAGACAGGACATCAGACGGTGAATTTTCAGACAGGATGTCATTTCGCGGTCAGTATCCGTTCAGCGGCATACAACGGGATATTCGTCATCCAGTCCTGCTCACGATACGATGACATAGACAGGCGGATACCTTTCAGCCCCGGATTATCAAGTACAAACTGATGAAGCGACTTCGCACGCAGATTTTCTTCCGCCTTCACCTCAACAGGGATAATCCTGCTGTCCTGCTGCAGAATAAAATCAAGTTCCTGCTTTGAATCGTCTGCACTGAAATAATAAACAGATACATCGGAAAGTGTTTTCAACTGCTGCATGACAAACTGCTCAGTAAAAGCACCTTTATACTCCTCAAAAACCGCATCGCCGATTAATATTCTGTCGGCGGGAGCTTCCGCGAGCGCGCCGAATAATCCGCAGTCAAGCATAAATAATTTAAATGTATCAAAGTCTTCATAAAATTTAAGCGGCAGCTGCACTTTTCGTATGCGTTGAACTTTGTACACCAGACCGGCATCAGAAAGCCATTGAATTGCGAGTTCAAAATTCTTCGCACGGGCACCCCTCTTTACCGCACCGTATATAAATTTTCTGTTCTCCTTTGCAAGCTGCTGCGGAATAGATTCCCATACCTGATGGATACGCTGTATTTCATGCGCAGGTGCATGTTTTGAAATATCCTTTTCGTAGGCATATAAGATCATCTGCTGAATACGCCTTACTTCCTGAACGGATTTTCCTGAAATAAATGCGGACACAGCTTCCGGCATGCCTCCTGTAAAATAATACTCCCTCAGCAATTCCGTAAATTTCGAATGGAGTGCAGACAACTCCGACAGCGCGGAATTCCCGAGTACAGAAAAAAGTTGTTCGCCCGCCGCCGCTTTTATAAATTCTTCGAATGACAACGGGTATAAATTAATAACATCAACCTTTCCCACCGGGAATGAAGTCTCTTCATGAAGATTCAATCCAAGCAGAGAACCGGCAGCCGCAACATGATATCCGCGTGCGTTTTCACAGAAATACTTAAGCGACGGCAGTACACGCGGAATCTGCTGTATTTCGTCAAGAATAATAAGCGTTTTTTTTTCATGAATCTGTTGACCCGTCAGCGCACCGATATTGCGGATAATCCGCTCTGTATCGTAGTCACCGTTGAACAATTCTTCAGCCTGTTTATTTCCGTCGCAGTTGATATATGCAGTATTTACGTATTCCTGCTTTCCGAATGTTCTGAGCAGCCATGTCTTTCCCACCTGCCGGGCGCCGTTCAGAATAAGAGGTTTACGGTCCGCATTCTGCTTCCATGCGTATAATTGTGTATATGCTGTTCGCTCCATATATATAAAGATACATTTTTATAGCCGAATATTCAATAAAAAACGCATTTTTACCCCCGAAGTTAATGCATAAACCGGCAATAATACACCCGATCCTGTTTTTCGTACATTTCCACTGCATCTCTGCTGTCTGCTGCATACAAATCCTGTACATTCTTCACCCTTTTGATTATGCTTAATGGCACACTTTTATTTTTTGGCTGCATGCATGGAGGCAGAATTATATGACGTATGATGAATTACTGAAAAACGCACGCACGTGCATCGGTCCTTTCTGCAAAGCGTGTCCGGTCTGCAACGGCGTCGCCTGCAGAAACACGATTCCGGGACCGGGCTCGAAGGGTACCGGCGACACGGCCGTCCGCAATTACCAGAAATGGCAGGAAATCAGATTGAACATGGATACGCTCCACGAGAATAAACAGGTCGACACGACGCTGCCGCTCTTCGGAAAAACGTTCCGGTATCCGATATTCGCAGCTCCTGTCGGCGCGGTGAACATGCATTACGGCGAAAAATACGACGACGTACGCTACAACGACATTCTCGTTTCAGCCTGCAGGGAAAACGGAATCGCGGCCTTTACCGGCGACGGCGTCAATTCAAAAGTCATGGAGGCGGCAGCGGCGGCGATCGCCAAAGCCGGCGGAACCGGAATTCCGACGATCAAACCGTGGAACATCGGCATCGTCAGGGAAAAGCTCGAAATTGTGAAGAAGGCGGACGCATTCGCCGTCGCAATGGACGTCGACGCGGCGGGTCTTCCATTTCTGAAGAACATGACGCCGCCGGCCGGCAGCAAATCGGTCGAAGAGCTCCGCGAAATCGCGGAGGCGGCGGGCGTTCCGTTCATCGTCAAGGGAATCATGACTGTCAGAGGTGCGCTCAAGGCAAAAGAAGCGGGGGCGGCGGCGATCGTCGTCTCGAACCACGGCGGACGAGTGCTCGATCAGTGTCCCGCCACAGCGGAAGTACTGCCTGAAATCGCAGATGCGGTCGGTAATGATATGAAGATTTTCGTCGACGGCGGTATTCGTTCGGGTACGGACGTCTTTAAAGCGCTCGCGCACGGCGCAGATGCCGTGCTCATCGCACGTCCGTTCGTCACGGCAGTGTACGGCGGAGCAGCGGAAGGAATCAGCGTTTACGTGCAGAAACTTGCCGGAGAACTCGCCGATGCGATGACGATGTGCGGAGCGTTCAGCCTCGGCGAAATATCGGCCGATATGGTGCGCCGGGGATAATTTATTTTTACTTTTCCTCTCCGAACAAATCAGTCGTCTTGAGCCACTCGGAAACGGCGGTCGCTTCACTGTCGAGCTGACGGTCGTTCACGACCATCGCGGACATGGTGCGGACCGCATCGTATACTTTCCGCGTAAACGGACTGAACTCGTCCTTTCCTATGAGGTCGACGGCCTGGCAGACGGCAAGAAGATGCACGCCGTACTGCAGATAAATCAAATCAGTCTGGTCGCGCAGCTTGCGGGCGGAAATGGTGCCCATGGAAACTTTATCCTGATTGAGCGCTTCCGTCGGTGCGGACGTAACGCTGACCGGCGCGCAGTAGTGCTGCACTTCGCCGCGGATTGCGGACATGGTAATCTGGCACGCCTTGAATCCGAATCGGAGCCCCGCTTCCGGAGCCGTATCGTCCGTAAACGGGATGAGATTTTCCGTAAGTCCGTTAAACTTTCCGTCGATGATGATTTCCGCCTGCTTATCCGCAAGGTCGCTGATGTTCGCGAGTGCAATGCGGAGGTAATCGCACGACGCGCAGATGTGCCCGCCGTAGAAATTTCCGGTGTTGTACAGTTCGTGCGTGTCGACGTTGACGAGCGGATTGTCGTTCGCCGAATTGATTTCCTCTTCTATCCATTGTTTCGTCATGTGAAGCGTATCGCGGAGCACGCCGTTTATCTGCGGCGCGCAGCGTATCGAATAGCGGTCCTGTATTTTCACGTCGCGCTTTTCGTACGCAAGTCTGCCTATCGAACCGATTTTCTGCAGCAGGTCCTCGTAGCGGTATACGCGTTTTGAGTTCTTAACAATATTATAGATGTATTCGCCGCTTTCTATCTGTCCTGCGTGATTTTTCATCTCCGCGACTTTCCGGCGGAACGGTACTTCGTTGCCCCTCACGATCTCGGCGGTAGCTGCGGTAAAAAAATCCGAAATGTCGGCGAGGCGGCGCGCATTTTTCCACGCAAGCGCCGCTATTGCCGTCATGACGGACGTTCCGTTCATAATGGCAAGTCCTTCCTTCGCGGCAAGCGGCAGCGGTTCAATTCCTTCCGCCCTGAACGCGTCCATCGTCGGGACGACAGTTCCCTTGTAGTATACTTCGCGTTCTCCCATGACGACGGCGCCGACGTACGAAAGCGGCGTAAGATCGCCGGATGCGCCGACGGAACCTATCTGCGGAATGACCGGAATAATATCTTTATTAAGAAGCGTTCTGAGCATTTCGGCAAGTTCGGGCCGTATTGCGGAATGTCCGCCTTTAACGTCCGAGTTGAGTCTGCAGAGCACGACGGCACGTCCTTCTTCGCGGCTGAATTTCGGACCGAGTCCTATTCCGTGAAAATGAACGATTGAGCGCTGAAGTTCGGCGGCCTTCGCGGGATTAATCTGATTCGCGCACGAATCGCCGAAACCTGTCGTTACGCCGTACGTGGGATACCCCTGCGCAATGTAATCCTCAAGAAATTCCCGCGACCGCGTAAGCATGTCCGCAAATTTCCCGTCTTCAGGAAACCGGACTTCAGTTCCATCATACGCGACGCTGCAGACGTCGTTAATAGTAAGCTTTTCGCCGCTGACAGTGACAACCTTCATACCCTCTCCTTCGTTTTTGTTAATTGTTAAAAAAAAATAATTATTTCTTCATCAGTAAGACGGAACCGGGGACGGTTCCGTCTTACATGCATATCAGTTTATTGTTCGAACTTTTTGAAAATAAGCGACGTGTTCACTCCGCCGAACGCAAAGTTGTTCGACATGACGTATTCAGCCTTTATCTCGCGGCCTTCGCCCTTGATATAGTCGAGCGGAGCGCACTCCGGGTCGATGTTCACAAGGTTGCAGTTCGGATGGAACCAGCCTTCGTTCATCATGTTGATTGTGAGCCACGCTTCGACTGCGCCGCATGCGCCGAGCGTATGTCCTATGTAGCTCTTCGTCGTGCTGATGGGGACCGCGCAGTTGAACACTTTGTACACCGCGTCCGATTCAGACTTGTCGCCGTGATCCGTCGCCGTTCCGTGTGCGTTGATGTACGCAATATCGTCCGGACTGATTCCTGCGTCTTTGATTGCCATTTCAAGCGCCGTCGCCTGAGTCTCCGGATTCGGATTCGTGATGTGCGTACCGTCGGCGTTCGTCGCAAAGCCGGCAACTTCCGCATAAATCTTCGCGCCGCGTTTCACCGCGTGTTCCATATCCTCAAGAATCAGAGTACCTGAACCTTCGCCTATCACAAGCCCGTCGCGGTCTTTGTCGAACGGTTTCGGAGTAAGTTCCGGCGTCTTATTAAGAATGCTCGTCGCCCCGAGCGTGTCGAAGATTGCTCCGTCGGGCGCGGAAAGTTCCTCCGCACCGCCGGCGACCATCATGTCCGCTCTGCCGTCTTCAATCGCTTCGTACGCGTATCCGACGGCCTGGCTTCCGGAAGTGCAGGCCGTGTCCGTAATGATGACGCGGCCGCGCAGCTGGTAGTAAACGCTCAGATTGCAGGCGCACGTCTGCGGCATTGCTTTAATATATGTCTGTGAATCAAGTTTGGACGTATCGCCCGTCTGAAGCATTTCGGCGATGTCCATAATCGCATCCATGCTTCCCATGCAGGATCCGTACGCAATGCCCGTCCGCCCGTTTTTGAGCTCGTCCGTCACGTCGGAATCTTCCTTGAGAAGACCTGCCATTCTGAGAGCGTCTTCCGTCGACACGAGGGAAAGAAGCGCAACGCGTCCCATTCCGCGGATTTTCTTGCGCGGAAACTGGGGAAGCTCTTCCTCGTACGGACACGCGAGACGCGTGTTCATTTTCGTGTAGCGTTCCCAGTCCTTCATGTACTTTATGCAGTTCGTTCCCGACTGCAGTTTCGCAAACGCCGCCGGCCAGTCGCGGCCGAGAGCGGTAAGCATGCCGCCGCCCGTAACGACGACGCGGCGTTTTCCATTAGGTTTTGTGTAGTTCATATAATACCACCATCTACGTTGATTACCTGACGAGTTATATATGCTGCTCCGTCAGAGAGCAGAAACACAGCAAGTGCGGCGACTTCTTCCGGTTTCCCCGCACGTCCCATCGGCACCGTCTGCATAATCATGTCGAGCGGTGCATCCTTTATCATTTCCGTTTCAATGACGCCCGGCGCGATTGCGTTCACAGTTATATGCCGTCCTGCAAGTTCAACCGCAAGCGCCTTCGTCGCGCCGATAATGCCGGCCTTCGACGCGCTGTAATTCGTCTGTCCCCTGTTTCCCATGACGCCGCTCACCGAAGAAATAGTGACGATGCGCCCCTGTTTTTTACGGGCCATGGGCATGGCAAGCGGCTGAATGACGTTGAAAAAACTGTCGAGGTTCGTGTGAATGACGCTGTCCCAGTCGTCGCCCGTCAAACCAACGAACGTGTTGTCGCGTGTAATCCCCGCGTTGCTCACAACGCCCCACATCGCGCCGTGCTTTTCCGTAAGTTCATCAAGTTTCGCTTTGCAGTCCGCGCGGTCCGCAACGTTGAACTGAATCAGCTCGCCGTGTCCGCCTGCCGCAGTAATTTCCGCAAGCGTTTCATCCGCCTTTTCCTTTCCGTGATTGTAGTGGCAGATAACATAATAACCGGCTCCCGCAGCTGCGACGGCGATTGCCCGTCCGATTCCGCCGCTTGCGCCGGTAACAATAACTTTTTTCTGTACTGATTCGTCTGACATATGCAAACCCCTTTTCTGTTAGTCGTCTTTAAACAGACTCATGATATCTTCCGTTTCCATAACGGTGATTGTCGAAGTCGCCGCCGGAACAGTATCCGTCCGCGATGCAAACAGCCCGCAGTTGTAACTGTACGTTTTATCCGAACGGTAATCCTCTTTTATCTTCATCATAATCGTCGTTCCGCTTTTAAGATACGGAACGGCGGCTTTAAAATCCCGGACGCTCAGTATGAAACCCGGACGCGGACGTCTGCCGAGCTCTTTATTCGTAATGCCGGTGATCGCCGAGATTCCCTGGGCCATAAACTCGAATCCGACCCACGTCGGAACGCCGTCCGCCGCTTCCTCATAAAAAATACAACCGGGAGTAATATCGTACTCGCTCGTAATCGTATGGGCATGCACATCGTGTTGAGTCACGCGGCTGAGTAAAAACATCTTGCCTTTATGCGGCAAAAGTTCAATAAGCTGGTCATGCTCTATAAGCTGTGGTAATTTTTCCGGTTTTACTTCAGGTTCTGCCATTTCATACTCCTAAAATAAGGCTCGCGTTCGAACCGCCGAATGCAAACGAATTCGACATGCAGACGTCAACGCGTCCTTTAGTTGCCGCAGGTCTCTCCTTTGTAACGATATTAATAACCGGCAGTGCCGGATCCTGCGCCTCATCCCACACCTGGACAGGCAGTGAAATTCCGCTGCCCGATTTGTTTCTGTTTTTTATTATTGCTGTGTAGCACACGGCCGCTTCCAGCGCACCGGCCGCTCCGAGTGTGTGTCCGGTTAGCGTCTTCGTCGAACTCACCGGCGTGTGCTGTGCCGAAAACACATTATTAACGGCCTTCGCTTCCATAGAATCGTTGAACTTCGTTCCCGTTCCGTGAAGGTTTACGTAGTCGATATCCTGCGCGGAAAGTCCCGCACGGGCAAGCGCCTCTCTCATCGCCTCCGCCGCACACGTTCCTTCAGGATCCGGCGACGTCATGTGATACGCGTCGGCCGTTTCACCGTAACCGAGCAGTCTGACAGTCGCACCATCCGCAGGCGCATTCTTCGTCATGACAAAAAACGCCGCGCCTTCGCCGAGCGTTATTCCGTGCCTGTTTACGCTGAACGGATTCGTAATACCGGAGGATACCGCTTCGAGCGAATCAAAGCCGAGCAGCACCGTGTCAGATATGACGTCGACGCCGCCGGCAATCACCGCGTCCGCAAATCCGCCGCGGATAAGCTCCGCGGCCTTGATGATTGCGCCTGCGCTCGAAGAGCAGGCCGTGCTGAATGCGAGCGACGGACCTGTCACTCCGTATTTTTCGGACACATACGTCGCCGGATAATCGGCACCCTGCATCTCAAGAGAATAACCGGCAGGGAATTTTCCCGTAGAAAAATATTCTTTATGCGCCTGAAGAGAAAGTTCCGTACCGTTGTCGCACGAGCCGACGCATACGGCGACGCGTTTCTTTCCGTATTTTGAAATCGCGTCCGCTATCCCGTCATTAAGCTGATTCAGCGCCGCATCCGCAATCCTGATAAGGCGCATGTCGAATCGTGCATTCGTTTTTGTTAATTTTTCATCGGCAACGCGGCCGACGTAAAATTCTTTTCCTGAAAGCGATTTTACTTTTTTTATTCCGGCCTGACTGCCGGCCGTACAGGCATGCCACAGTTCTTCGCAGCCGTCACCCGCACCGCATATGACGCCCGGTGCGGAAAAATAAACAGGTGCGCCCCGAATGTCCGCGGCCGTGCTCATTCGGCGGCCTCCGTGAGGTTGTATTCATACCCGCGGAGATAATTAACAATTTTCACCGAACCCGCAGACTTTGAGATTTCCTCAACGCATTTTTTCCCGTCCATAACTTTACGGACTTCGGTTCCGTCAGCTTTTGTTTCAAGCGTAAAACCGAGACCGGCCGACTCAAGCGCGGCGCGTACCGCATCCGGGTTGTAGAATGTAAGCTGAATGTCCGCCGCCACATACTGCGGTTTGAGGGATTTCGGAAACACGGAGGAATTAAACGACAGCTGCCCGCCTGTATACGAAAGACTTCCCATGTCGGTGCCGAAATCATTAAGCAGACTGATGAGAATGCCGTTCCCGTCCGAGTGCATATACGCCTGTATGTAAAAAGACGTTTGACCGAATTTTCCGTTGAGCATGTACAGAGAATCAATCAGACCGGCCGCATCCTGCGGCGGCAGCAGGTCGATTACGCGCGAATTCGTAACGTATACGGGATATTTCATGCTTCCTGCTTTCATTGTCGCGCATGACACCGAAAGAAACGCGCAAAATAAACCTGAAACAAACGCTGCTGGTAATTTAAATGACATTTTCATAAGAAGTGTTTAATTGTAAATTTTATATGATTCTTTGTCAAACGGTAAGGGATGTCCCGGAATTTTACTCACGGAACATCCCTCTTTTCCGCTTACAGCATCGTACAGACAAATGCCGTCGTAAGCCCGAGGAAAATAGACAAACCGAGCAGATGTACCGGAACGAACGAACTCAGTGCGAGCGCACCGAAAGAGACCGCAGTCGTAAGGAACGACAGCAGAATTGCAAACGGTTCAAGCCTGCCATTCGTTGATGAATCCTGTTTTTTCTCATTCTCTATCATATAGATGACGTATCCGAGTCCGAGACCGAACACAAGAATCATGCCGGTAATCGAGAAGAACTCAAGATGCAAGCCGCTGGCCGCAAAAACCGAACTTATAACAAGAACTACAAGCAGCGGGATCGACGCGATTTTGAGCGTGTATTTCCAGTTATAAAAGAACTTGAGCATGACGACTATCACGACGTATGCAACCGCGAACAGAACCAGAATCGTGTTCGTAAGGCGGTCAAGGTCGCGTCCGATATCGCTCATCTTGTTTTCAAAATAAACGTTGGGATCTTCGTTTGCAAGCTGAACGTATGCGTTTTCATCCGTAATTGATACGGGCAGCACAATGGAATAATATTTCCCGTCGATTTCTCCGAGCCATTCCGAAGAAACTGCTGTTTTAAGATAATCGGGAATAGTTCCGTCCGGCGTGATATATTTATCGGAATCGCCGTTATACGCGGACTTCAATGCAGCAGCGGCCGACGCATCATATCCGAGCGCCTCCAGCTGACTCTCCGCAAGCGGCAGCAGATTTTTCACCGCCTCCCGCGACTGCTTCTGTCTTGCAATGGACGGGATATACTGCGTAGTGGCTATGTACCCGCCGAGCGGTTTGCCTTCGTTCACTTTTTCAAGACGTTTGCACAGCGCTTCCTCGCGTTCGAGCGTTTCTTCCGCGCTGCTGCCCGAGACGATGAACCAGCCGCTCGGATTATAATTAAGCACCTTATAGGCGACTACCGCGTCGTCAAGAACGCGGCCCTTCGGTTTATACAGTTCGTTTACGTTATTCTGAATCTTTACATTCTTATGGAAAACGGCGAGCGTCGTGAGTGTCGCCGCGAAAAGCACTGAAATTATGACGCGGCCCGCAATCTTTTTGTTATACCACTTCGGTGCGGTATATTTATCAGCAAACGGAATATGACGTTTGCTGTCTTCAGGCATGCGGAGCAGCGGATAAAATCCTATCGACGTAAGGAATGAGCTGAAAAGACCGAACAGCGAGAACACAGCCATCTGCTTGAGCAGGCCGAACGGAGCGAAGACCAGAATAAAATAACATATTTCGGTCGAAATGATCGACACGAACATCGCTCTGATAAGATACTTGCGCACGTCAGCGCCGCTGTTCAGCAGCTTGTTCGCTTTCCAGTTAATAAAGAAATGAAGGCTGTAGTCAATGCAGGTGCCGATGAGCGACGTACCGAACACAAGCGTAAGAATGTGTATTTTTCCGAACAGCAGATACGTTATGGAAAAGGACGTCGAAATCGACAGAACGATCGACAGTACGGAGAGGATTATCGGCAGAGGATTCCTGAATATGATAATAAGCAGGATGACAAGCGCCAGCATCGTAACTGCTGAAATAAGTGTTATCTCATTATTGGCCGACGTCGAGCTCTTGTAGCTGTGGAACGGCGTACCTGTATACACAAAACGTATTCCGTCTTTTTCCAGGGGATTGCATATATTGTAAATCTGTGCGACTCCGTTCGACTTGCTTGCGAGCGCGGATCCTTCTTTACTGAGAATGCCCCGGATCATGACGTACCACTTGCCTTCATAATTCGCGGCGAGCACGCCGTCCTTCGGAGACATGGACGTACCTGAATTCTCAAGCGACTTCAGATAATTCTGCAGACTGTATTCACCGAGCATGAACGGATCTTCCTCAAGATTGTTAAGCGACGAAAACGTGAACGCGCTGTACGCTTTTGCAAGCGAATTCTGCGCGAACATCCGCGCGCCTTCAGGAGCGGAAAGCTCCTTTACGGCCTCATCGTCGAGCAGATTCCACCGGTATTCGTGCACGAAATCGGTCACCTGACCGAGCGACGAGGAATCCGAATACAGCGACAGCGAGTCGAAGCCGGGATTGTCTTTCAGCTGCGCGTATACATTTTCCGCAGTCGCCTTTGCCGCGTTAAAATCGTCGTGCGACACGAGGACGAATACGTTCTGTCCCGTCATCGCGGTAAGTTTTTCGTCCGCGACACCCATCGCTTTTCCGATATTCGGTTTGGGAAGCATATTGAAAAGATCCGCGTCGAAATTGACAGTATGACTTGTCGTAATGACATAGAGACACGGAATAATAATTGCTGCGTGGAATACGAGCCATACGGCGGCAAGTAATTTATTTTGCGGTAAAGCCGGCTTTTTCATCATTTGAGAGCTCCTTGGGGTACTGCTGGTTAAAGAACGTATACGTAATCGTATCGCCGCCTGATTCCGTCATGACAATCGAATCGAATTCAGTGCCGCTGACGGTGCTTTTTCCGCCGAGCGTCAGCGATTTCATCACGGCCGTTATAGTCTTATCCTTCGGCGTAAGCACCGCAGTCCATTCGCTGCCGGCAACCGAAAAATCGACGTTAAAATTGCTGTACAGTTTCTCCGTATCGCCTGAAAATATAGACGAAAGCGTCGTCGAGATACTTGTAAAAATCTGATTGCTCGACGCGTCTATGACATTCTTTTTCCCGTCGGGAGTCGTCTGAATAACCGAAGTCATACCGACGACAAGCGTCGACGGAAACGGTTTTTCAGTTTTCCACATGATTCCCTCAAGGCTGAAAATGAACGTGCCGCTCGATTTCAGAGAACGATTCGCGGCTGAAATTTTCTTCACCTGCGTAAAATCACCGGTCGTATTCGGATGCTGCGCCAGCTGAGCGCACACCGTGTCGAATGTCACGCCGCCCGCAGCAAACACGGATGATGCCGCGGCGACAGAAAGAATCAGCATTAAATTAATAATCCGTTTCTTCATAATACACTTCCTTGCAGTTACTTCTGCGAAATCAGAATTTCCTCTACTTTTTTGATAAATGTCTCCGGGCAGATAAAACTTGTTTCTCCCGTGGAAATCCTGACAGCCATTTGAGTGCTTTCAGCTTTCGTCGTAAGAACGCCCGTTTTATCGTTATATATTTCATATTTTATCTTTATGCGGTTCTCGTATTCAACGAGAGTCGCTTTTATGCGCGCCTGTTCGCCGAACATAAGAGAACGTACGTATTTGATCTTTACATCGGTCACGGGAAACGCATACCCGTCGTCGACCATCTGCAGATATCCGTATCCGATTCTGTCGAGCAGGGCGCAGCGTCCTTTTTCCATATATTTAACATAGTTTCCGTGCCACACGACGCGCATGGAATCGACGTCGTAAAATTCCACGGGAAAAACGATCTCTTCACTGATAGTTTTTTCTTCCATTATTTTCTCCCGCCCGTCTCGGCCGGCATCGCCCAGAAATTATAAAAATTGTACCACTGGAACGGATATTCAATGCAGTATTTTTCCAGCTGAGCGGCAAACTGCCGGCATAATTCCTTTATTCTGCTCTCTTTTTCAGAACGATTACAGTCGTCAAAAGTTACAGACGATTTATTCACATACATATTGTATTTCGGTTTGAGCATCAAATCCTTTTCGCGCATGGCAAAGAAGAAATAAACGGGCACGTTCAAAAGGGAAGCGAGCATAAACGTTCCGTAAGGGAATGCCGCTTCTCTTCCGAGAAATTTATTAATAATAACCCTTTCGCGGGCTTTTGCCGACGTCCGGTCGCCGGCAATAACAACCATTCCGCCCGCAGCAAGTCTGTCCATAAGCAGGCAGATCGTATCCGGTCCGATTTCCGCAGAATTTACTAAATTCATGGACACGCAGGGATTCAGCTCCTGCATCGTTTTATTAAACGTCGCGGTCGACTCCAGTTCCATTATTATGGTGACGGGAACGGCCTTCCCGACTCCCGTTTCGTTGTACGTCGCAAGACTCCGAAGCATCTCGATGTTTCCCAGATGCGAACCTATCAGCAGCGCGCCTCTGCCCTGCGCAAGCTGTTCCCGCAGAGTGCCCACATCGTCATTTTGAAAATTAATATTGTCCAGGCTCATCTTGCGCGACCAGCCTTCTATTTTTTCAAGCACGCACAGCGAAAACGAAATTATCTGACGCAGCGGATCGGGCCGCCTGATTTTTTTACCGTGCGCATACGACATGAACTGCTTCTGATACAACACGCACTCTCTGCGCGCACGGGAGGAAAAGAGCAGATAAAAGAAGCCCACCGGATAAACCAGAATATTTACGACAGGCGGCGGCAGATATGCGACAAGCAGAATCAGCAGCTTTATGGGCCGGCTGCTGCGGACCTGCTCTTTTTCCTCCGCCCAGTGGAGCTGTGTTTCGTCAGACACCCTGTTTCCTCCGTTTCGCCGCCCGGACAAGCAGTATGGGTAGCCGTACAAGCATGCCGGCGCATAAACGGCTGAACGTCCCCGCTATGTGCAGATTGTCGCGTACGGCTCTGAAATTCGAAAATCCGTCTTTCGGATACGTCACGCGGACGCTGTGCGAAATGACGCGGACGCCGCTCCACGACATGCGCACGATAATATCAATGTCGTATCCCATGCGGCCGTCGAGCCGCTGCCTGTTAATAATTTTAATATAAGGGGCAACCGGATAAATTCTGAATCCGCAGAGCACGTCGACAAGTCCTCTGTTTACCGCGCAGACTCTGGCCCATCCGTTGGAAATTTCGCGTCCGTTCTTTCTGGACCTGGGAACTGATTCGTCGTATTCGGGATAACCGCAGATTATTGCGTCCGGATTCCTTTCCGATTCGGCAAGAAAAAACGGAACGCGCGAAACATCGTGCTGACCGTCGGAATCAATCTGGAAAACGTGCGTAAGCCCGAGTTCCGCGGCTTTGCGGATGCCGTCGTTCATCGCTTTTCCTTTGCCGCCGTTTTTCGGACGCGTCACTAAGACGACCTCCCCGTGCGCCGCTGCGACGGCCGCGATGTCGGCCCTGTTGTCAGCGTCATTGCCGTCGTCGACCACAATAACGGGAAGTTTATATGCAAGAAGCCGGCTGACGACGGATTCGAGCGTCGCCCCGTGATTATATACCGGAATGACAAAACCGGATTTCATCATACAACCTGATTCTCTTCAATCGCCGCCGTAAATGTGCCCGAAGAATATACTTTTTCCGACTTCTTTGCGTCCCACAGAGAGTAGGACACAGTGTGCTTTTCTTTGTTAAGCTCAAGCTTCAGCTGCACCGTTGTGTCGGGCCTCACGGGCGCGGAAAATTTTATGCGGTGGATGCGCGGCACATAGCGCTGCGTCCCGAGGTACTTTTTTGCAAACCGCGTCACGCATTCAAACTGGGCGACGGCCGGAAGCAGTTTAAATTCAGGAAAATGGCCGTCAAAAAAATCGCTCGAGGCAGGAATGCAGAACCGCAGTTCGACAGAGTCCTCCGTACGGGACAGTATTTCTTCGTTCTCAATTTTATGCAGATTTTCACTCATCTATTTTCTCCTTTTCCGGTTTTGCAAACAACGCAATAATCTCTTCTTTATGCTTCTTCCCCTGCATATCGCACGGAAGCGAACCGACAAAGCGCCACTTTTTCGGGATGACGACATTTTCAAAAAACTGCATCAGATAGTCGTGAAAATATCGGTTGATTGTTAATTTCTGCGCCCCGTCGAATTTCTTTCTGCCGTCAGCATTAAGCACGACGGCAGCGGCGAGGTACTGCCGGATATCCTCCATCGCGACGACTTTGGCATCTTCGACAAGTCCGCTCTGCAGCAGCCGATTCTCAACTTCGGTCATGGAAATGCGCTTTTCCTCTATCTTAACAATCGAATCGGAACGTCCCTTCATAACGAATCTGCCGTCGACCAAAACATCCACAAGGTCCGCAGTAGCAAAACCGGCAGGATCCTTGATGTACGGCGAAACGATTACGAGACAGCCGTCGTCACCCTTCCGGATTTTTGCGTTGTCGAACGGCGTCCACTCGGGACCGTTTTTCGACTGCCGGTACGCGATGCCGCTCGTTTCGGTGCTGCCGTACACTTCCACCGGCCAGAAGCCGAACACTTCGTCAGTTTTTTTTGCAACTTCGGGAAGCAGAACACCGCCGCTTGTGAAGATGAACGGATTCTTCATGTCGAGTTTTTCTTCGATTTCGACAGTGCGCTTGAGGAATGCGGGGACGGCTATAATCATGTACGATTCGTCGCCGAGCTTTTCGAATTCTTCAGGAAATTCCACGCGCGTTCTCCGGAACGGAACGCCGCACGCAAACGGAAGCGAAATGCCGAATAAAAATCCGTAAATGTGATGCTGGCTCACCGTCGTTACGAGTTTACGTTTCAAAAATTCATCGCCCCATTTCGAAATAACGAACGCGTTGTCCTGTTCGAACTCGGTCATACGCTGAGGTACGGCTTTCGGCTTTCCTGTGCTTCCCGACGTGTACATCAGTATTTTCGTTTCGTCGGAATCAATGACAGGAACGGTCCGAATCCGCTCTTCGGAAAGAGCAGCCGCTTTTTCAATAATATCCGGAATGTATGACGAATCGGGCACGCGCTGGTCGGTAAGGAATCCGACGCCGGGCTTTTTTATTTCCGCAATGAACTCGCTCGTAACGTTCTGCGTAAGCAGGACGGTTTTTCTGCACTGAAGAAGCGCAACGAAAGTGCAGAGAAAATACCAGTAATCCCCGCAGTGAAGAATCCATTCCTGAAAAGGAGACGAATTAATAAACGCACGCATCTTCGCCGTATCGGCAAGAAAATCACGCCATGTTTTATATATGCCTTTCGACCACGTATCCTCATAACAAAGGACGTAATCATCGGGACGAGAATCAGCTTTAAATTTCGAGATTGTGTATACCTGCGGCATTTTCTTATTCACCTGTTTTCTGACAATAAATTCCACTGCAAACATCAGGCCCATAAGCACGTAGGAAATTCCTCCGTTGTATACGGACCACACTTCGTCGGAGGCGCAAAACGCGGTAAAAGCCGAAATGCTGCCGTTGCAGATAAAAAACACGCACCACGCCACAGTGACTTTGCGGCAGTAGGAATCAATCCGTTTTTCCGCAAGAGACCCCTTTATGGACTTGTCCTGCAGAGTCGCGAACCGGAAAATAATATTGGGCGGCAGAAAGAGTGTGATGCCGAACACGCACAAAAACGTCGCGCTTATTACCACTGAATACAGCTTCAGAAAAATGGACTGATTTGTAAAAAAACAGAACAGACCCGCTGCAAGGAAAAGAGCCGAACTCAGGAGAGGCTTCCAGTCGAGCGCTGCGCGTTCCTCAGTATTTCTTTTCTTTCCGGTTGCACTGAGAAAGGCTGCGAATGCCAGCGCAATGACGCATAGCGATAAAATTCTGACCGGCAGTTTTAAAACGACAAGAAACGTGAAAATCAGAACAGGATATACGGCCGCTGTAATGTAAAAAAAAACTTTGAAAAATTTTTTCATTGCCTCAAGAAATGGAGCGGATTCCGGTTAAGGAATCCGCCCTCATTTTACTTCTGCTGTGTATACGGATACAGAGCGTCCACAACATCCTGCATTGTTTTCACTGTTTTGAAAATCGCAGGATCAACTTTTCCCGGAATGAAGTCCTTCATCTTTACGATAAGATCGATAGAATCGATAGAATCAAGATCAAGGTCATCAGCGAGTTTAGCTGTCGGGGTGATTTTGTCTTCGTCGATTTCAAATTCCTTTGAAAGAATCGACTTTAGTTTGTCAAAAATTTCGTCCTTTGTCATCTCACTGCTTCTCACTTGCCTTTTCGGCGGTAATATATTCAGCTAACGCATCAACCGATGCAAAATGCTTTTTATTGTCAGCGCTCTCGGATGAGAACTTGATTCCGAATTTCTTTTTCAGCGCGACGCCCAGCTCCAGGGCGTCGATCGAATCAAGGCCGAGTCCCGTTCCGAAAAGCGGTTCGGAATCGACGATATCTTCCGGCTTTACATCCTCAAGCTGAAGTGAAGAGACAATCACCTCTTTTATCTGCTTCTTCAAATCATCCATACAAAAAGTTCCTTAACGTAGATTTTATCGATTATAAACAAACAAGACAAAAAAGGCAATATACGGGACATCGGGAACTGCTGTTTCTGCGGCCGACGACAGAAGGAGCACCCTGATATTACCGTTCGTACCACAAGAGTCATATTGACACGGAGCAGAAAGATTTTTATTATAAACACATAAACATATGTTTATGTGTTTATAATAAAAAAGAGGACCCAAAAATGATACAGGAACAGGATGAGGACGCGCTGTGCAGTTGTACCGTCATTCATAAAGACATTATTCGGAAAGTGAAGAGCAAGCTGGTAAAAGACGCACAGCTCGTCCAGGTTGCGGAACTTTTTAAGACGATGAGCGATCCGACCCGCCTCAAAATCATCAATGCCCTGCTTCTTTCCGAGATGTGCGTGTGCGACCTCGCCTGTCTGCTGAACATGACACAACCGGCCATCTCTCATCATCTGAAAACGCTCAGGCAGACTCAACTGATAAAATACCGCAGGGACGGGAAAATTGTCTATTACTCGCTTGACGACTCTCACATTGCCCCGCTCTTCCAGCAGGGGTATGAACATATCATCGAAAAGTAAAAAGGAATAATCATGGAAACCACGACAAAAGAATTAATTCTGCGGAACTTAGACTGTGCCAACTGTGCAGGCAAAATAGAAAAAGCGGTGCAGAATATGACGGGAGTCGCCTCCGCCTCGTTGAATTTTGCAACAAAGAAACTCTCTTTCACGCTGGAAAATGATGCGGATGCGGAAACTGTCGGACAAAGAATCAGGGCTGTCGTAAAGGACATTGAACCTGAGGTTGACGTGCGGGACACGGCAGACGCAGAATCTCATTCGCCGGAACATGAAAGCCGTGACGATACCGACGACGACGATGACGTAGATATCGGCAGCAGGGCTTTCCGCAACAAAAGCTGCCGGTTCGCACTTTCGGGTGCGGTTTATCTGGCGGCCATTCTCTCCTCCTCGCTGAACGGACCTTTCGTGCTCGGCGTGGGCCTGTTTACCGTCAGCTATCTGCTGTCGGGCGCCCCTGTGCTGTTCAGAGCTGTCAGGAATCTGTTCAAGGGACGAATCTTCGACGAAAACTTTCTTATCAGTATTGCTACGCTCGGTTCCTTCTGCATCGGAAAATTTGAAGAGGGCGTGGCTGTCATGCTCTTTTTCGAACTCGGCATGCACCTGCAGAATCTCGCGGCCGGCCGGTCGCGCCGGTCGATTGCGGCGCTGATGGATATCCGTCCCGACAGCGCCAACCTGCGTGCGGACGGGGAAATCAGAACGGTATCCCCGCAAAGCGTCGGGGTCGGCGACATAATCGTCGTCCGCCCCGGTGAAAAAATTCCGCTCGACGGCGTCGTTACGGAAGGATCTTCCTCTGCGGACACATCTGCGCTTACAGGCGAATCCATGCCGCGGGAAATCGGCGAGGGAAGCGAGGTTTTAGGCGGCTTCATCAATCAGAACGGTCTGATTGCCGTGCGCGTCAGCCGTCTGTTCGGGGAATCTACCGTTGTCAAGATTCTTGATCTCGTGGAAAACGCAAGCAGCAGGAAGGCGCCCACTGAAGCTTTTATTTCGGTGTTCGCCCGGTATTATACGCCGGTCGTGACTGTTGCCGCCCTGCTGCTGGCTGTATTTCCTCCGCTGCTGTTCGGGGATCCTTTTTCAATGTGGCTTTACCGCGCGCTGGTGTTCCTCGTAATATCCTGCCCTTGTGCTCTGGTGATTTCCATTCCGCTCGGTTTCTTCGGAGGAATCGGCGCTGCCTCCCGCATCGGCGTTCTGGTCAAGGGCGGTAATTATCTGGAAGCGCTGAAGGACATTGAAATTATGGTCTTCGACAAGACCGGAACCCTGACAAAAGGTTCTTTTTCGGTGACGCAGATACGGCCATCCGAAGGTTTTACGGAAAGCGAACTGCTCACTCTCGCGGCTGCTGCCGAAACTCATTCAAGCCACCCCATCGCGGTTTCCATACGCAAAGCCTGCTCGGCTGCCCCGGAAACGTCCGAAGTCAGGCAGTATGAGGAAATTCCCGGCCGAGGAACAAAGGCGGTCGTCGACGGACGGGAGGTTCTCGCCGGCAACAGTCAGCTGCTGGAAGACAACGGAATTTCCTTCCCGAAAGCGGAGACGATCGGAACAGTCGTCTATGTCGCAACGGAAAAACGTTTTGCGGGATATCTGGTCATATCCGATACGGTGAAAAACGACGCAGCCGAGACAATCCGCAAACTGAAAGGTCTTGGTATAAAAAAAACGGTGATGCTGACCGGCGACAGCAGGACCGCGGGCGAAGCGGTCGGCCGCCAGCTCGGAATAGACGAGGTACACGCCGGACTGCTGCCCGATCAGAAAGTCGCCGCTCTGGAAGATATGCTTAAGGAAAAGTCAGCCGGAGGGAAAGTCGCTTTCGTGGGCGACGGCATCAACGACGCGCCGGTGCTCGCCCGCGCGGATATCGGCATTGCCATGGGAGCTTTGGGCTCCGACGCAGCCATTGAGGCGGCGGACATCGTGCTGATGACGGACGAAATCAGGCAGCTGGTCGGAGCGGTAAAAATCGCCCGAAGGACGAAGCGCATCGTCTGGCAGAATATTTATTTCGCCCTGGGAGTGAAGATTGCGGTGCTGGCGCTCGGTGCGTTCGGCCTCGCCTCTATGTGGGCGGCCGTCTTTGCCGACGTCGGCGTTGCGATGATAGCAGTACTCAATGCCATGCGCGTGCTGCTGATAAAAAAAGAAAGCTGACGAAACAGGCGGAAAGGAGGCGGTGGTGTGAAAAGAAGACTGTTCCTGCTCGCTGCGACCTTTTTGCTGCTGCTTTTTACCGGCGCGGCTCTGCGCCGTACTTCTTCGGTAGATGCGGTGTCGGGCGCGAGCAAATTGAAAAAACTTCGGGACGCGGTTATGACTAACGCGGCGTTCTCCGGACGAGAAACCGGACTGAAAGGGACGGAGCTGAAAATCGCGACTCCGTCCTTTCCGCCGGACCTCGATCCCGCGCATGGAAACGGAATGTATACACTCGCCTGCGGTGTGGGAGAAACGCTTTTCGCTTTTGACGGCGTTTCCGTTCAACCGTGGCTGGCGCAGTCATGGGAAAACCTCGACGCGCTCACCTGGAAAATCTTACTGAAAGACGGCGTGAAATTTCAGAACGGCAAAAGCATGACCGCACAAAGCGTCGGAGAGTCGCTTGAGCGCGCTGTCAGTCTGAATACGGCCGCGGCGGAGCTGCTGCCACTCGATTCTTTCCGGGCGGAAGGTCTGACGTTGACGCTCCGCACCTCGGAACCCTGCCCGAATCTGGTCTATATGCTTGCAAATCCGGCCTTCGTGATTGTCGCTGCTAAATCGGATCAGATCAAAAATTTTTCTTACTTTCCCGTCTGTACCGGACCGTTCGTCCCCGTCTCTTTCGTCGGACAGCTGGAGATGATCCTGCGCCGGTTCGACACGTACCACGGCGGAATGCCGAAACTCGAAGGTGCGGACATCAGATTCGTTTCCGGCACTGATAAAATTGCGCAGAAGCTTGAGAACCGTACGGTTGACGCGGCCGTAGACATACCGAGGGAGGATTCTGCCGTTTTCGCCAAAAGCGGCGCACGGACCGAAACCGTACATACAAACTCGGTTATGTTCCTGATGATGAACACGGAAAATCCTTTTCTGTCCGATGCTGCCGTGCGCAGAACTGTCGTACAGGCCGTTGAACAGAAACAGGCGGACGGCGGCAGATATACCGGCAAAAAACTTACGTTCCGGCTCGCACTGCCTGCCGGCGACGCGGAACTCCTGACCTGTGCCGAAACTGTCAGGACACAGTTAAAAAAGGCCGGTATCGACGTCACCATCAGAATCTACAGCGACGTGTTCTTTATGTCGCGCGCACGTTACGGAAAATTCGATCTGCTCCTGACGTCGGCCGAGACCGCCGCATACGGCGACGCGCAGGATTTTTTTGAGTCGTATGTATCATCCGGGGGGAAATTTAATTTCGGGCATTACCGGAACGGACAGGTCGATGCAGAACTGCGAGAACTGAAACAGGAGTTCGATTTTGACAGGCGGATACTGTTAACCGGCCGGATAAGGTCGCAGATTGCGGAGGATGCCGCATTCGTGTTTCTCGGCCGCCGGCAGACTGATATCGTGACTTCAAAGAATGTTTCCGGGCTGTCCGACGGGTCCGGCGGATACCGGTTGACAGCAGACACGTCCAAATAGAACAAGGAGGAATTTTTGCGTAAAATCAACACTATTCTTTCGGCCGTAATCCTCGCGATATTCCTCGTCCACGGGGTAATGGGGAGCTTTCTGCTGCTCGGCGTCGGTACTAACGCAGCAACGATACTTGCATGGATCGGTTTCGGACTGATTCTCGTTCATGCGGGGTTGGGAGTGGTTCTCACGGTACAGGCTGTACGTGAGGGCGGAAAATCAGGCCGATGGTACCTCCGGCAGAACGCTGAATTCTGGACACGGCGCTTCAGCGGCGCCGCTATCATGATTCTGCTGTTTTTCCATTTCGGCACGTACGGCGAAACGGTAAACGGCACGTTCGGCCTCAAGGAATTCACTACGGTCAAACTGATTACGCAGCTTCTGCTGATCGCCGCGCTGTTTATCCATATCTTTGTCAACATTCGTCCTCTTCTGATTTCGCTCGGGGTGATAAAACAGAAGGAACGTCGGGTAGACCTCTTTCTGACAGGCTCGGTTTTTCTGTTGTTTTTTACGGGCGCCGTTTTGATTTACTACATCGGGTGGCAATACTTATGAACAGGACGATCATCGTTATCGGTGCCGGTCTCGCAGGCCAGAGCGCCGCCCTTGCTGCGGCCGAAAAACACAGCAGGGTGGTTTTGATTTCCCCGATGCCTTCGGAACGGGCTCAGTCCGTTATGGCCGAAGGCGGTATCAACGCCGCTCTCGATACAAAAGGAGAAAACGACAGCCCGAAAGAACACTTTCAGGACACTATGGCGGCAGGCGCATACCTTGCCGACCCGAATGCGGTATGCGCGCTTACAAACGCCGCGCCCGGCATAGTCCGCCGTCTTGAGTCCATGGGCGTCGTGTTCAACAGGGATGAACGAGGCAGCATCGAGCTGCGCAATTTCGGAGGACAGAAGAAAAAGCGTACCGCGTTTGCCATGAGCAGCACGGGAAAACAGATCATGACCGCGCTTATCCAGGAGGTCCGCAGACAGGAAGTACAGGGAAATATTATCCGTTGCAGCGACCACTCGTTCATAAGTCTGATTCAGGACGAACAGAACCGCTGCCGCGGGTGCGTTGTACAGGACGAGCGGACGCAGAAGCTGATTCCCATTCAGGCAGACGCCGTCATTGTCGCCTCCGGCGGCATGAACGGACTGTTCGGAAAGACTACAGGTTCCCTGCAGAACACCGGTTCGGCGGCGGCAGAGCTATTCCGGCTCGGCGTACCCATTGCCGACGGCGAATTTATCCAGTACCATCCTACGACAGCAGCCTGTTCCGGAAAACGCATGCTTATCAGCGAAGCGGCGCGCGGCGAAGGAGGCCGGCTTTTCGTCTACAGAGACGGAGCTCCCTGGTATTTTATGGAAGAAAAGTATCCCGAATTGGGAAATCTGATGCCGCGCGACGTGGTGTCGCGAGAAATTTGGCAAATTATGAACGCTCCGGGAGCCGCTCAAACAGTCTTTCTGGATATGACGCATCTGCCTCACGACGTGATGGAGCGGCGGCTCGCTGATTTGGTCGAAGACTGTATCACGTATCTGCACGCGGATCCCCGGATAGAGCCGGTCCCCGTATCTCCCGGCGTCCATTATTTTATGGGCGGAATTCAGGTGGACGAACGGCATCGGACCGTTTTTCCGGGGCTCTACGCAGCAGGAGAGTGCTGCTGTCAGTATCACGGGGCAAACCGGCTTGGCGGAAATTCCACGCTCGGCGCCGTCTACGGCGGAGGTGTGGCTGCAGAATCGGCTCTACTGGACAACGCGTGCCGGAGCGGCGATAACGGATTCGAAAGGTACAGCAAACGGACTCTCGAAGGAATTCTGCAAAGGCTCGCGGAGCTGCGGACGGGATGCCGGCATTTTCCCGTTCCCGGCATCAGTGCGGAGTTAAGCCGTATTCTGCTCGACAGCCTCGGCATCATACGCAGCGGCTCTCAGCTGGAAACGGGGATTTCCGCTGTTGACCGGCTGATGAATGAGAAAGTCGGGAATAATTACGATCCCTCCTGCGGACCGTATGAGAATTTGAATATGGAAAGTCTCTGCCTGCTTGGAAAAGCGCTTTTACTGAGCGCGTACAACCGGAAAGAGAGCCGCGGTGCACATACCCGCAGCGACTACCCCGGCAGGAACGATGCAATGTACAAAAAATACAGCGTCGCCCGGTTCAACGGTAAAGAAATCACAATCCGTTTTGAAGTTGTTCCTGAAGAGAGGTACGTATAATGCGTTTTGCTCTGAAAATCATGAGGCAGAAAGATTCCGCCACACCTTCCCGCTTCCAGACTTTCGCTTACGAAGGCAGCCCTGAGGATTCAGTCGCACAGGCACTGAATGAGCTCAACAGCCGCGATACGCTGGAAGACGCGGAGAAAAATCCCGCGGACAGGATTGTTTGGGAGTGCAGCTGCCTGCAGAGAAAATGCGGAGCATGCGCCATGCGTATCAACGGGCTGCCGCGGCTTGCCTGCTCTACTTTTCTCGGCGAACTCGGCGGAAAAAACAAACCGATCGTACTTGAACCGCTAAGCAAATTCCCCGTCGTTGCCGATTTAAAAGTAGACAGAAGCATCATGTTTGAAAATATGAAGCGCACAAAACTGTGGCTCGAAGAAAACGCCTCAATGGATCGGAGGGAGCACGAAAACCAGTACCAGTCATCCCGCTGCCTGATGTGCGGCTGCTGCCTGGAAGTGTGTCCGATCTTCCGTCCGGATGGAAAATTCTCCGGAGCTGCCTCCATGGTTGCAGCTTCCAAACTTATGGATCAGGCCGAGTACGGAGAACATCGGAACGAGATTCTGGAAAAATACCGGCAATTCTATTTCGAGGGATGCGGCAAGGCACTTTCCTGCCGGAAAATCTGTCCCCTCGGTCTTCCGCTGGAAGATATGCTCGTCCGGTCGAACGCAGCCGCTGTTTGGCACAGATAAAACGGAAGCTTAAAAATGCGAAAGAGAGGAGAAAAATATGCATTTTGACGGATTACTTATCGGTATCGGAGCATTCCTTATCATCGGAATACTGCATCCGGTTGTCATAAAAACTGAATATTATTTCGGTACGAAAGTATGGCCGGTTTTTCTCGTTTCCGGTCTGATTTGTGTCGGGTTTTCAGTATTCGCGAGTACGCTGCTTTTATCCGCCCTTCTGGCGGTTCTGGGATTTTCGCTGTACTGGAGTATTCACGAGCTTTTCTCGCAGGAAAAGCGTGTGAAAAAAGGATGGTTTCCCAAAAACCCAAAAAAGGAAAAATAAAGTATTCCCGATACCGGAACTGTCCCCACATCAGGTATCACTCCCGGTTCTTTTATTGAGGAGATTCCGCTCTTCTGAAAACCCGTCGCGTTGACTACTGCTTCTTCATTGTGGTAAAATTATGTACTATATAATTTGGGTAACTTTATGGACAGCTCTTTTTACAACTCAGACAAATTTAAAACCGACGACATCCGTGCCGTCGATGCAAAATTTGAAGCACAAAAAATTGCATTCGCACCGCTCACGTTTCAGGCTATCCGCGCCATGCTTAATCTGAACATTCTTAAAACGATAGAAGATTCGGGCGACGCCGGTATTACGCGGAGCGAACTCTCTGAAAAGACAGGCATTTCCGAATACGGCGTGGGCGTTCTCTGCGAAATGGCGCTCGGCATGAACGTAATCAAGCTCACAAAAGACAGCACCGGGCAAAACGAAAAATTCATCATCGGAAAAACCGGCTGGATGCTCCTCGAGGACGATCTCACGAAGGCAAATTTCTATTTTACGAACGATATCTGCTACAAGGGAGCCTACGACCTCGACAAATCCGTTCAGACAGGAAAACCTGCCGGTCTGAAGTGTTTCGGCGACAAATGGACGACTATCTACGAAGCACTCTCCTCGCTTCCCGAACAGGCGAAAAAAAGCTGGTTCGACTTCGACCACTTTTACAGCGATATCGCGTTTCCCGAAGCGCTTCCCATAGTATTCCGCGAAAAACCCTCACGTCTCCTGGATATCGGGGGAAACACGGCGAAATGGGCAGTCTCGTGCTGCCGTTACGACAAGTCGGTACAGGTAACAATCGTCGACCTGCCGGGACAGACGGCCGTTGCGGAAAAAAACGCAGCAGATGCCGGCTTCGGTGACCGCATCAGCACATATGCAGGCAACGTGCTCGACGCAGCGACAAAACTGCCGGCTGCCCCCGATGCCGTATGGATGAGTCAGTTCCTCGACTGTTTTTCACTTCACCAGATAACGAAGATTCTCAAAAAAGTTCACGAAGCGGCTAAGCCGGACACGAACGTATTCGTGCTCGAACCGCTGTGGGACAGGCAGCATTTTGAGGCAAGTTCGTATTCGCTTCAGGCAACGTCGCTGTACTTTACCTGCATGGCGAACGGCAACAGCAAAATGTACCGCTTTCAGGAACTCGTCGATGCTGTAGAGGAAGCAGGCTTTGCGCTCACGTGCGAACATCACAACCTCGGCTCAAACAGTTACTCGCTGCTCTTATTCAGGAAGAAGGCGTAACATGTCCGGAGGAATCTGCGTTTCACATACGACAGCATGGGCTCCGGGGCTCGTCACTCCGGACGACTGGAAGCAGTGGGCGCGCGGCGGAAAGGAAATAGCACGTACGAACGACGCGCCGAAACTCGAATACACGGATCCGCTTTTCCGCCGGCGGCTGAGCCAGATAAGCAGGATGACGATTCAGGTTGTGCACGACGAGCTGGAAAAATCGAACTGCGGCAGAACTATCAGGCAGGTATTCGTCTCCTGCCGCGGCGAACTTGCGCGGGAATTCTCCGTCAGTAAAATGCTTATTGAGGACAAAGCCGTACTGCCTGCGTCGTTCTCGCTTTCCGTATTCAACACGCCGATTGCGCTCGCAACGCTTGCGTTCGCCCTTCACGGCGGATACACTGTGATGTTCCCGTCGAAAGGGAATTTCCGCGGCGCTTTTGCAGGTGCGTGCGCTCCCGTGCTTTCGGGAAGCGAGGAACAGATCATGCTCGTCTACGCGGACGAACTTCCCGTTGAGGAATACAGCGGTCTGCGCACGGAAAACTGCGTTCCGTTTGCGTTTGCAGCGCTTATTTCCGCTGAACCGGGAACGGGAATCAGTCTGACTGATATGGAAGACGTCCCGCAGGAGCCCGCTACTTTCTTAAAACAAATTATTTTAAAGGACACATCATTCTGATGACAGATAACGAAGAAACAAACGCCGGTACCGATGCATACCGCTACGATCACAGCGATCTTCCAAGGGTGAAGAACCGCCTGTTTTACATTTACGGCAGCCTTGCGAAGCTGTTCCTCTATTTGTTCTTCGGAACAGGGAGCGTCGTCCTCGCCGTCGTCGTATTCCCGGTTCTGAAGATATGCGTTCATCCGAAAGAAAAATTTCAGAAGGCTGCGCGGAGCGTCGTCTCCCATCTGTTCCGTTTCTTTATGGGCATGATGAGCTTTATGGGCGTTACCCGTTTCAGCATTCCCGACCGCAGGGAATTCCGGAACCTCAAGTCAAAAATTGTCGTCGCGAACCATCCGTCGATGATAGACGTCGTCTGTCTTATCGGGCTTATTCCCAACGCGGACTGCATTGTGCGCGGAAGTCTTGCAAAATCAGTCTATGCGGGCGTCATCCGCCAGCTCTACATCGTAAACTCGCTCGGATACGAGGAAATGATAGATTTGTGCAGGAAATCGCTCGCGACGGGAACGAATCTCATCATATTTCCGGAAGGCACGCGGACTCCGCGGCACGGAATCAATCAGTACAAAAAAGGCGCGGCACGCATCGCAATCGACACGCACTGCGACGTACAGCCGGTGTACATCGGCGGAACTGATAAATACGGTCTCGGAAAATACGACTCGTTTTTCTCCTACAGCCGCAGCGGAAAATATCATTACAATATCTTCAAGCTGCCGGAAATCAGCATTGCAGACTATGAGCGGTTTGAACCGCAGATTGCAGCGAAACGCCTTACCGATAAAATGCACGAGGTAATCGCCGGATCCGCAAAAGCTGTAGATGCACGGGAAGTATAAAATTCTGTTATACAGTATGCATTAAGACTTCCGTTCGATATACTGATTTTTACTATGAACATCTACCGGAAGTATGTTCCGAAATACTGGCTGCCGTTCGTTACGGCGGTTATTTGTGTTGCAGGGGAAGCCGGATGCGATCTGCTCGGACCGGCTTTCATGTCGCACATCATCAACGACGGAATAGAAAAACAGGCGCTTCAGGCGGTATACCGGTGGGGTCTGTACATGCTCGCTGCGACGTCGTGCGGCGCGCTGTTCGCCGTCGCGCGGAACATCATTTCAAGCACTGTGTCGCAGCATTTCGGTTCCGATCTACGGTACGATCTCTTTAATAAAATTCTGCACTTTTCGACGCAGAGTTCCGACAGGATCGAATCAGGTTCGCTCATCACGCGCATGACGAACGACATTTCGCAGATAGTGAACTTCATCAACGGAATGATGCGGATCTTTTTCAAAGCTCCGCTCACGTGCATCGGGAGTATGGTTCTTGCCTCCATGCTCAACTTCAAACTGAGTCTTATTATTTACGCGGTCATCGCAATCGTCGCGCTGCTGCTCTTCGTGAGCATGCGGCTTTCGTATCCCCGGTACGGACTCCTGCAGAAAGCGATGGACAGCATGACTACGCGCGTCGAAGAATATCTGATGGGCGTCCGCCTTGTGAAGGCGTTCGGTACGTACGCCAGTGAAACTGACAAATTCGAAAGCGACAACATGCAGCTGTACAAAAAAAACGTAAGCGCGCAGATTGTCATCACGTTCTTTTCTCCGCTTCTCACGCTTGCGTCGGGATTCGGCACCGTGCTCATTCTCCGGGCGGGAAGCGGAATGTTTGCGGCCGGTTCCATAAATCCCGGTGAGATTTCCGCATTCGTCGTGTACATGGCGCAGATACTGAGCTCGCTGCTCATGATTGCGAACGTCTTTAACAATTTCGTACGCACAAAAGCGTCGGACGGGCGGATAAAAGAAGTGCTGATGATGCAGGACGATTTCCCTCCGGCAGGCGGCACGGCGGAACCGGCGCGGAAACCGCTGGCGGTATCTTTCAATGGCGTCACTTTTTCGTATCCGGGCGGAAGCGGCAGGCCCGCGCTGCAGAATGTTTCATTTTCCGTAGAAGCGGGCAGAAGTCTCGCCGTCATAGGGCCGACGGGAAGCGGAAAGTCCACGCTTGCATGGTTGCTTATACGGCTGTACGATCCGGACTCGGGAACGATCCGGCTCGGCGGGCAGGACATACATACGGCGGACGCGGAAGGTATACGCAGAAACATCTCGCTTGTTCCGCAGAAAGCGCAGCTTTTTTCCGGCACCGTGCGCGACAACATCACGTGGGGCAACCGCGGTGCAACCGAAGACGAAATCCTCAGGGCGCTGCACGTTTCAGGCGCAAATTTCATCCTCAATACGACGAAGGGACTTGAAACGGATTTGGGCAGCGGCGGCGTAAATCTCTCCGGCGGTCAGAAACAGCGGCTTTCGATAACCCGCGCGCTTATAAAAAACGCTCCGGTGCTCGTTCTCGACGACGCGACGAGCGCGCTCGACGCAATCACGGAATCGGAAGTCCGACGCGCCATTCTGTCGGAAAACAAAGACACGACTGTCATTTTCATCACGCAGCGGTGCTCCACGGCGATGGCGGCCGACGCTATTCTCGTGCTTGAAGACGGCATAACGATGGGATACGGCACGCACAGCGGGCTGCTGAAAACGTGCAGCGTATACAGGGACATCTACGATTCGCAGCTCGGAGGACTTACCGATGGCATCAACTGAACGGAACACGATAGAACTGCCGCGCATGGGCGGTCCGAAAGCGGGAGGCGCCGCAAGGTTCGCTCCGCACGAAAAACCGAAAAACGGACGCAGAACGTTCGGAAGACTTGCCTCCGTTTTTCTCCGCTACAAAGGCGCTGTCGTAAGCTCGCTCGTCCTCACGGCCCTCGCTTCCGCGGCGACAGTCGCCGTACCGGTTCTTACCGGAAAAGTGTTCAACACGTTCGACACGGCGTCCCGAACAGTGAACACGCATACGCTTTTCACGCTGCTCTGTGCGATTGCGGCGCTCTATGCCGGAAGCTGGGTTGCAAACACGCTGAGCGGCGTCGTGATTCTCAAAGTTTCGCAGCGGCTCGTCCTCATACTGCGCACTGAATTCTTCAGCAAGATGCAGCGGCTGCCGCTCTCGTTTTACGACACGACTCCGCGCGGCGATACGATGAGCCGCATTACGAACGACGCGGACACAATCAGCTCTACGATAGCGCAGTCGGCTGCGCAGCTCGTGTCGGGTATACTCACGCTTGCGCTCTCGCTCGCGGTCATGCTGTCGCTCGATGTTCCGCTTACGCTCGCAGTTCTCGTATGCGTGCCGCTCGTCGTACTGCTCACGAGAACGATCGCCGGAAAAAGCAGGGATTACTTCTACGCGCAGCAGCGGAGTCTCGGCATACTCGACGGACAGATTGAAGAAAGCATACACGGTCTTAAAATGGTGAAAGCATTCACTAAAGAAGACGAAACGCTTTCGCGTTTTTCCGAAGTGAACAAAGAGCTGTGCGAAAGCAGCACGAAGGCGCAGATATGGGCGGGATACATGATGCCGCTCATGAACGTAATAAACAATCTCACGTTCACAATCGTCGCCGTGGCGGGAGGCATACTCTGCACGTCGCACGGACTGCTCATCGGAACGGCGGTAACGTTTCTGGGCTACGCGAAGCAGTTCGCCACGCCGCTCAATTCAATCGCGGGGCTTTTCAACACGATACAGTCCGCGCTCGCCGGCGCCGAACGAGTGTTCGAAGTGATGGACGAAACGGAAGAGACGCCGGACATTCCCGGAGCAGCGCCGTTCACGCGCCCGCAGGGAAACGTCGCGTTTCTCGACGTCGGCTTTTCGTACGATAAAAAAACGCCAGTGCTTTCGCACATCAGTTTTTCCGCGCAGGCGGGACACACTGTCGCTCTCGTCGGAGAAACAGGTTCCGGCAAGACGACGATTGTTAATCTGCTCAACCGCTTTTACGACGCGGACAGCGGAATAATCACCATAGACGACACCGACATCCGCACAATCCGCCGCAACGACCTCAGAAACTGTTTTTCGGTCGTCCTGCAGGAAACGAGCCTGTTCAGCGGCACTATCATGGACAACATCCGCTATTCGCGTCCGTCCGCCGCCGACGATGAGGTAAAAGAAGCCGCCCGCATTGCGCATGCGTCGGAGTTCATCGAACGACTGCCGCAGCAGTACGAAACGCACGTCTCAGGCAGCGCGGATACGCTCAGCGAGGGCCAGCGTCAGCTGCTCGCCATAGCGCGCGCGGTTCTGTGCAACAGCCCCATACTCATTCTCGATGAGGCGACAAGCTCCGTCGATACGAAAACGGAAAAGGAAATCCAGCGCGCACTCGTACAGCTCCGCAAAGGGCGGACGTGCTTTCTCATCGCGCACAGGCTTTCGACGATCCGCGACGCGGACAACATACTCGTTATCGACAACGGGAAAATACTCGAAAACGGAACGCACGCGGAACTTATGCGGAAGTGCGGACATTATTACGACATGGTGTGCAGTCAGACCGGAAAACATCAGGGAAAGGCCGGTTAAGTTCCCGGAATCTAATCAGCGTACCCTCAATCCCTTTTATTCTCCGCTTTCTTTTTTGCAATATCGTTCGTGTCGATTGTTTTTCCGAACACAAAAAAACGGTCGTACAGGAATTCCAGCACGAAGTTGCAGACCATGTTGAGTATTGTGACGAGATACTCGTTCCAGAGCAGCGTTCCGGCCAGATAATTCCCTCCGACGGTGGAGAGCGGCGTAAACACGCAGTAAAACCCTGCGACTTTTATCATGGCGACGGGAACGTTGTTCGCCGACTGGAACGTATACCTTCTGTTGAGCGTAAAATTCCAGAGAACGGAAAGTACGAGCGCAATAAGATAACATGCCCAGTAGTTCCATTTTGCGAATTCGTTGAGCAGACTGAACGCTCCCATCTCAATAACGCCGGCGGAAACGGAAAACAAAAGAAATTTTACGGAACGGAGAATTTCGTGACGACGGTTTGTACTCATACTTTCTACCTCGAAAAAAACTAATTTAAAAAGAGACGCAGAAGGCGGCGCTTGAGCGACGTATACGGACGGTACCGGACGGGAAGATCGAACCACGTCGCTTTCTTCACAATGCTCCGGTAATGGGTAAACGTGTCAAAACTTTTCTTTCCGTGATAGCTGCCCATGCCGGAAGCTCCTACGCCGCCGAACGGCATGTCCGACGTCGCAATATGAATAACAGTGTCGTTTATGCAGCCGCCGCCGAAAGAACACGTTTCAAGCACGCGTTTTTCAGTTCTGCGGTCAGACGTAAACAGATACAGCGCGAGCGGACGGGGATGACCGACAACATACGAAATGCACGTTTCAATGTCGGTGTACGTAATGATCGGAAGAATCGGTCCGAAGATTTCCTCCTGCATAATCGGCGAATCGGGAGAAACGTTGTCGAGCAGCGTCGGCGCAATAAAACGGCGCGTTTCATCAGTCTGTCCGCCGGCAACGACAGTGCCGCTGCCGAGCAGTGCCTTAACGCGGTCGAAGTGCCTGCCGTTGACAATCACGTTCATCGTGGACATGTCTCCGCCGGGAAAGAATTCAACGAGCGCTTTTTTATATTCCGCAATGAACCTGTCTTTTACGCTCTCGTGGATGAACAGATAGTCGGGTTCGACGCATGTCTGCCCCCCGTTCAGTACCTTGCCGAACGCGATGCGCCGCGCAGCAACGGGAATATCCGCAGTTCCGTCGACAATAACGGGGCTCTTTCCGCCGAGTTCCAGCGTAACGGGAGTAAGATGTTTTGAAGCTTTCTCCATGACAAGATGACCGACGGATGGACTGCCGGTAAAGAAAATATAATCAAATTCCTCTTCAAGCAGCGCCGAGTTCTGTTCGCGTCCGCCTTCGACGACGGCAATATATTCGGGAGGAAAGATGTCTCCGAGTATCCGCGCGAGCGCCGCACTCGTTGCGGGCGTGTATGCGGACGGTTTTACCACCGCGGTGCAGCCGGCCGAAATCGTTCCGATGAGCGGATCAAGACAGAGAAGAACCGGATAATTCCACGGAGACATGATGAGCGTTACGCCGTACGGTTCGGGAGAAACGAACGAACGCGACGGAAACTGCACGAGCGGCGTACGGACAGTGCGCTCTTTCATCCATCCGGTCACATGCTTCTGGTGATATTTCAGTTCGTCGAGGACAAGGCCGGTCTCGGTCATGTACACTTCGTCGGCGCACTTATTCAGATCCTGCTTCATGGCGGTGTTAATAAGTCCTTCATTATTCTTAATGGCTGCCTGCAATTTGCGCAGCATGGAAAGACGGAACGCCCGGCTCCGCGTCGCTCCCGAACGGAAATACATCCGCTGCTTTCCGACAAGTTCATCAAAATCCATATGCACCTTCCTGTCAGCTGTTAAGAGCTGCAAAATTATTCTTATTCACTTTATATAATTTCTTAAAGACTGCATAGATTCTGTCGTAGACGGCTTTCTGACTCACATCCGGTGCGAACGTACGCACCGCGGGGATGAGCGTTCCGACCGTATCAAGACTGTCCAGTATTCCGAGTCCGACGCATATCACGGCGGCAGCGCCGACGGCACCGACATTCTGCGGATTGGCGACGACTTCGATCGTGCGGCCGGTAATATCCGCAAGTATCTGGCTCGTGACCGGCGACAGCGCTCCGCCGCCGACAAACCTGATCGTACGGGACGTCTTCACCTTCCGCTCCTCGCATTCAAGCATCCACCGCAGATGATAGCACACTCCCTCGAGAACGGCGCGGATCAGCTCTGTCTTTCCGGTCTCGAGTTTTATGTTAAAAAACATGCCGGCGGAATTCGGATCCTCAAACGGGCATCTGTTTCCGTGCAGCCACGGCGTAAAAATAACGCCGCCCGCTCCCGGCGCCGCGTTATTAACAGTCTGCGTAAGATAATCGTACAGGCTCGTATTAACGGCTTCGGGTCCTTCCGCCACATGCACTTTTTTAAGATAAATACCGATTTCGTCGAGCGCAAGGTGATCCTTGACCCATTCAAGACATTTGCCGGCCGTCTCCATTTCTGCAAAATAATTAAACCGGCCGTGCTGCGCTCCGACGATTGCCGCAATTTCCGTCACCGCATCGACGGTCTGATAATCGGTCACAGTCGAAACCCATCCCGACGTTCCCGAGTAAATGTGTGTGGTACCGGCCGTCGTGCAGCCGGCTCCCACTCCGATAAGGGACGCATCGCCGCCGCCGCCGAATACGGGAGTACCGGCCGCAAGTCCCAGTCCCCGGGCTGCAGTTTCCGTAAGACAGCCTGCTCTGTCCGTCGACTTTATTATTTCCGGAAGATGTTCCGTCCTGATGCCGAACATGCGGCACAAAGTTTTACTCCACCCTTCTTTTCCCCGGCGTGTATCGTACAGCATCGTCGAAAACGCGGAATCTTCCGTCATGACGTATCTGCCGGTGCAGCGGAGAATCAGATATTCCTTCACGTCGAGCCATTTGTACACTTTTGCGAACAGCTCCGGTTCGTGATTCTCCACCCATTTGTACTTCCAGAGCGGATCCTTTACGCTCGTCGACGCCGCGCAGTTTATGCTGATGCTTTTAAGAAGCCTGAATACGTTGACGCCCGCAACCTGAACGCCGAACTTCATGCCCTTCTTTATTTCTTCTTTCGCGCGCTGATCCATGTAGCTCATCGGACGACGGACGGGAACACCGCCCTTATCGACAAGCACGAGCCCCTGCATCTGGGAGCAGAACGAGATGCCGGCAATCTGCGAAGGCTGCACGTTCGTTTTCGTAAAGAGCTCCCGCGTCGTCGCACAGAGCGCGTCCCACCATTCGTCCGTATCCTGCTCCGCTCCGCCGTTTTCAAGGATATACAGACCGTATCCTTTTCCCGCGCTGGCAAGCAGCGTGATGTTTTTTTCAACTCCGTACAGGCATGTCTTCACTGCCGTCGTGCCGATGTCATACGCTATTACATACGTCATATCATTTCTCCAGATGTTTTACGTCGGAACTTCTGAACGTGAACGCCGATTCCAGAAATTTTGTTAATTGCGACGCGACAAGCTCGTCGTCGTCAGCGTTCTCCGCGCCGCAGAACACTTTGAACCGTTCCCGGTAATAATCGCAGCTGTAGGAAAACTGCAGCATCATGAGCAGATTATCGAAAAAAAACGCGAACAGCCGCGGGTCGATGTCGTCCCTGATATCTCCGTTCTTCGCCGCTTCGGCGATGAACCGTGCGTATACAGTAGACGACAGCCCCTCGATTTTTTCCGCAAGCAGGGGCGCGTACTTTCTGCTGCCGCCGGACGTAATCTCGTTGTACATTCTGATGTAGTTGCTGTGTTCGCGCGACGTCTTCTGGACGGCGCGTATTATTTTTCCCGCCCGGACGAGCAGTTTGTCGCTGCTCGTTATCTGCTCCTGAAGAACGGAATTGAGAACGTCGAGACTCCGCTTAAGGCAGGCAAGAAAAAACGTTTCTTTGTCCGTGTAATATTTATACAGAACTCCAACGCTTATCCCGGCCTTCCGTGCAATCACGTTGATATTGGCGCGGTCAACGCCCTGCGCGGCAAATTCAGCTATGCCCGTCTCGAGTATTTCCGTCTTCTTTTCTTCAGAGAGCTTTTCAAACATACACTCACTTCTCCTGCGTGTTTTTTTGTTTTGAATATTTTTTTACATATATCAGACGCTGCAGAAATGAATCGACAGGACCGAGCGGGCCGCCGCACCTGACGCACGACGCGTACAGTTCCGCCCGGCAGCTCTTGAGCAGAATCAGACGCACGGCTTCCGCGTCGCCTTTTTCCTTTCCCGTACACAGTGCGCCGTTTCCTTCAAGCAGCACGGCGTTTCTGCCGCCGAGTTTTCCGGCAATTGCCGCAGGCTGCTGCCCGCCGCTCCGGACACACCTGACGCTCACACCCGCTATCTGCGCAAAGTCGTCTATCCTCGGTCTGATCGTCTTTCCCTTCGCGGACACCGAAAGTATGTCGCGGTCAAAAACATGCATGATGCAGGCGACTCCGCCGGACTTCCGGTACACGGCCGCATGAACGGCGGCTTCTCCTGAAATATCAGGAGGAAGCGCGTCGAGATCATATTCCCGCTCCGTACCGTCCCCCGTCAGTCTGAAAACATTTCCGATGCGGCTGCTTTCAACGGCGCCGCGGGAATCCGAATCAGTCCCCGGCTCAAGAGTCATTCCGCAGTCGGCTTCTATCTTTTTTCTGCAGACGTCTTCAAGTGCGGCGGATGAAGCAAACGCTTCTTCAAACGTCTTTCCCATGCACAGCGCGCCGTGATGTATCATCATAACCGCGCTGCTTTCGGGATTCGCAGCGACTGCCGCCGCCACGTTTTTCCTCAGTTTTTTCGTCGAGGAAATTCCGTACGCCGCGCAGGGGACGCACGGACCGAGCACGCGCTCCGCATCCGCTCCGTACCCCGACAGCGCCGTGCCCGCAAGCCCCGCAATAGTAGCCGCTTCCTGATGTGTGTGAATGACGAAGTCTACATCCGGCCGCAGACGGTAAGCGTCAGCGTGCACGCCCTTTTCACTCGACGGCTTTATGCCGCCGCTGTACGAGCAGTCGGCAATGTTCACGACGACAAGTTCCTCCGGTCCGAGCGTTTCATACGCCCTGCCGCTCGGCGTAACGACGAACTGCGTACCGGAGATGCGCGCACTGATGTTTCCCCACGTCCGCGCAATCAGCCCCGTCTCAACAAGTCTGAGCCCCGCCTTCACGACGAGTGCCCGCGCTTCGCTTTCGGTATACGCCATATGTTACTGCGCCTCCAGCGGACCGCACTTTGAAAGAACACGGTCGAACCGCGCAAGAACGTCGTCTATCATCTCTTCCGTATAGGCCGCGCTCGTGTACAGGCGGCTGCCCGCGAGCGTAACAAGTCCTTCCGCCATGTACGCGGCGCCGATGTGCTCCATCTCGCGCTGACGGATGCCCGTCTGCTTGAGAATGCCCGGCACCTGCCACAGTTTTCCCCAGTCGATGGCAAAATGCATCGTACCCGCGTTGTCGAGATGACAGATTGAACCCTGATTGAACGCGACGAACGGCAGATTGTATTTTTTAATACGTTCCTGAAGTCCCTTCGTAAGACGGTCGCCCATGCGTCCCGCAACTTCGCACGCGTTCGTCCGCTGAATTTCACAGAGCGTGTAATATCCCGCACAGCACGAAACCGGCGTTGCGGCCATTGTTCCGCCGCACATCGCTTTGGGAACTTTTTTCCCGGAAGAATCGAGCCCGGCTCCGAGATACGCCATGCAGTCACGGTGTCCGCCGACGCCGCCCGCTCCGGGATATCCGCCGGCGATTATCTTGCCGAATATGGTAAGGTCGGGATCAACGCCGAAGTATCCCTGCGCGCCGCCCGGTCCGATGCGGAATCCGGTGACGACTTCGTCGAATATGAACAGCGCTCCGTATTTGTGCGCAAGGCGTTCCGCGCCTTTTATGAATTCCTTCGAAACGGGCCGCGTTCCGCTTTCAGGTCCCACCGGCTCGATGTATACGGCGGCCGTACCGCCGTCGAATTGATTCCACCACAACTTTTTCTCAAGGTCCTTCAAATCGTTCGGGAAGAATTCGTCGGTATGACGGAACACGAAAGAGGGAACGCCTTTTGACATCATTCCCTTCGTGCCCGGAACGCGCATGCCGTATGCAAGCTGATCCGACCATCCGTGATACGCGCCGCCCATCTTGAGAATATTCTTCTTATGAGTCTTAAGGCGGGCAATACGGGCGGCGCACATGCACGCTTCCGTACCCGAGCCGAGCATGCGGAACATCTGGACCGACGGAACCATCTCGGAAATTTTTTTCGCAAGCTTGTATTCGTATTCGTTGAACAGGCCCGTCGACGGACCGCACGTATTGAGCAGTTCGATCACCTGATCGTGCACAGCCGGCATGTTGCTGCCGATGATGGTCGGACCGCCGGCCTGCAGCAGGTCGTAATACCAGTTTCCGTCGATGTCGTACAGTTTCGCACCTTCGGCCTTTTCAATGACTATCGGGAACGGATAGTTGAACGCAAGATTATGCTGAACGCCGCCCGGAATAATCTGCTTCGCCTCCTCAATCATCGCCTTTGACTTCGCGCATTTTTTGTTGAAAAAATTCTCAACGTAATCGTCGAGATATTCTTTTTTGATTGAGTAAACGGGCTTTTTAATAAGTTCGTCGAGCTGCTTCGTCACAGCCGCCGCATCAAGATACTGATCGATTGCATATCCGTTATATGCCATATGTTAACCTCCGGGTCATATCATTCGTGAGCAGTAGCTCACGTCACAAGAAAGGCTATCACGGATTATTATGAACGTCAAGATTTTATCCCCTGTTTTATTAAAAAAAAATTGTTATTCCCGCTCTTTTATCATTTTCTTTGAAAGGGCAAGCAGCAGCATGTTCACCAAAAAATAAACAAGCGCGATGACGGCGTACAGGGCAATAACCTGAACGCTTTTCACATATTTTCCCATTATTATCGTACCGGAATACATCAGTTCCTTTACCGCGATTACAGAGCAGAACGACGTGTCTTTTATCGCTGTCACGAACTGCCCCATGAGCGGCTTTCTGATTTTCCTGACTGCCTGCGGCAGAACAACGTATACGAGCGTCCCTACATAGCTGAATCCCTGCGAGTAGGCTGCTTCCCACTGCCCGTGAGGAATACCGTTCAGTCCGCCGCGCACGATTTCCGCGACCATCGCGCTCGTAAAAACAGTCATGGCGGTAACGGCGCTTACGACAGGAGGAAGCGGCAGCGTAAAGCGGAATCCGATAATAAAAAGCAGCAGCGGAATATTGCGCACCGTGTCTATATACAAAGCCGAGACTTTCGCCGCGGGTCCTTTTCCGCCGTAGCGCGCAATTCCGAGCACGGAACCGAAAACAAAACTCAGCACTATCGTACACGACGCGATGACGAGCGTAATTCCCAGACCGCGCAGAAGAAACAAAGCAGTATCGGCTGTGAGAAACGAGTTCATATGTGCGCCGCCCTTTTTTCAAGGCGCTCCGCCCATTTTGAAACGGGAAGGCAAAGCGCGAGATACAGCAATCCCGTAAAGATAAACGACTGCGTGTAATACAAATTGTCGCTCGCCCACGAGTCGGCCCGGTACATGAGATCGCCGCCGGCGACAAGCGCAAGCACTGAAGAATTCTTTATCATGTTCACACTCTGATTGGCCAGCGGCGGAAGCGCGATGCGGAGCGCCTGAGGCAGCACGATGATGAACATCGTCTGCGCATAATTCATTCCCTGGCTGTACGCGGCCTCTTTCTGACCTTTAGGTACGGCCTTTATCGCAGCTTCAACAACGCTCGCCCCGAACGCACCCGTATACAGCGAAAGTCCGAGCAGCCCGCACATAAACGGACTCAGCATGACGCCGACGCGGGGCAGCACGTTATACATGAACAGTATCTGAATTACAAGCGGCGTATTCTGAAAAAAATTAATATACGCCAGAAGGCAGGCCTGCAGCGCGCGGTTTCCCGAACAGCGCATCAATCCTACGGCAAGGCTTATCAGCAGCATAAAAAAGAGACTCAATATGGAAACTGAAATCGTTACCCCGAAGCCTTCCGCAAAAACGCTCCAGCTCCGGAACAACTCCTGCCATCTGGACAGCTCGAACATAATTCCCCGCTTATTTCAAACCGTTTTTCTTAAGCAGCGCGTCGAGCTCGCCGCTCTTCTGCATATCCGCAATAACACCGTTCACAAGCTTGAGCAGGTCCGTATTTCCCTTTTTGATGGCGGCGCCGTACGGCTGTTCCGCAAACCGCTCCGGGAGCAGCATAACGCTGTCTTCCACATAACCGAGCAGAATCGCCTGATCGACGGAGAACGCGTCGACACGTCCGCTGTCGAGAGCCGTTTTGATTTCGGGGTATGTCGCGTACTCGCTGAATTTAAGTGTTATCCCCGCTTTGTCCGCGCCGTCCTGAAGCGCCTTCTTGCTCGTCGCACTCTGCGCAACGCCGACAGTTTTCCCGTTCAGCTCCGCAAACGACTTGATTCCCGATGACTTTTTCACCATGATGCCGACTGCATCGGTAAAATAAATATCGCTGAAGTCGTAGACCTTGCGACGTTCGTCGGTGACGGTAAACGTCGCAATCACCAGATCGACTTCCCCCGTGTCCAGCAGCGGTCCGCGGGTTTTCGCCGTGACGCCGGTGAACTTTACTTTCGTTTCGTCGCCGAAAATTTTCTTTGCGATAGCCTTCGCAAGATCGATTTCAAATCCCTCATGCTGATTCGTCGACGGATTCAGATATCCGAATTTCGGAACGTCCTCCTTTACGCCGACTTTCAGCACACCGGCCTTTTTTATTTTGTCTATACCGCTGCTCTTGGCAAACGCAAGACCCGACACGGCCATTATGACCATGCCTAAAGCAATCATTTTTCCTAAATGTTTCATTCCCCTGCCTCCTCTGTTATGCAGATTTTAATATTTTACTCAGAAATGCGCGCGTGCGTTCATTCCGCGGATTCGTGAACACCTCGTGCGGACTTCCGTCTTCCGTAATTCTCCCGCCGTCGAGAAACAGCACTCTGTCGGCGATGTGGGAAGCGAATCCCATCTCGTGCGTGACAAAAACCATAGTAATGTTTTCGCGCGCCACTTCCTCCATGATTTTAAGCACTTCGCTTATCATCTCGGGATCGAGAGCGCTCGTCGGTTCGTCGAACAGCAGAACTTTCGGATTCATCGTCAGCGCACGCGCGATGGCGACGCGCTGCTGCTGGCCGCCGCTCAACTCGGAAGGATACGCGTCGCGTTTGTTGGTAAGCCCGACTTTTTCAAGATTGGCCATAGCGCGTTCCTCCGCCTCCGATTTTTTTTCGTGACGCAGTAAAACAGGCGCGAGCGTCAGATTTTCAATCACCGTCTTATGCGCGTACAGGTTAAAACTCTGAAACACCATGCCTATGCTCTGCCGGGCTTTATAAAGAATGCGGGCAGGCTGATTCGTAAGTTCCTCGTCGTCGATAAACACCTGCCCTTCCTGCGGATGCTCGAAGAGATTCATGCACCGCAGCAGCGTGCTTTTTCCCGCACCGCTCGGTCCGATGATAACGGTCTTGCTTCCTTCCGCTATGCAAAGCGTTATCCTGTCGAGAACCTTGTTTTCCCCGAAACTCATCGAAATATCCTGCAGATAAATCATTTGTTTCACGGCATCCTCCTCTGCGGCAAAAAAAAGAGATCGCAGGAATACCGTTGCATAACAGTATTCCTGCGACCTCTTTGTCTTATTCAGTAAAGATAACAAGTTTAGCGGATTTATACAAGAGGAAAAAACGCCTGATTTTACGTATTCATAATTTCCAGATTCCTTTGGCAGCCGCGTCAGTTATCTGCAAAGCCAATCGAGCACGTTCGTCCGTTTAATGCCGTCATAATCCGCATCAGGGTCTTCATCGAGTGTAAGCAGGAGCCGCGGATAAAAATCGCGGACGGCGCGGAGCGGGGCCAGTTCCCGTTCGAGCGTTTCTTCGTTCCTTACCGTCGCCGAAACCTGAATATAGACGCTGCCTTCTCGATTCATTGCGACAAAATCAATTTCTCCGGTTCCCATTTTTCCTGTGTATACTTCATAACCGCGCCGGATAAGTTCCAAGAATACGACATTTTCAAGAATATGACCTGCATCAAAACTTTTGTGCCCCAGGAGCATGCTCCTCATTCCGGGATCAACAACATACTGTTTTTCGAGCGTCCTCAGGTATTGCTTTCCTTTTATATCGTATCGTTTCGCTTCATACACTATATAGCTGTTCTGAAGGGCATAAAGATATTTTTCTATGGTTTTGACGTCGATTTTACGTCCGGCAGAAGTCATGGTATCTGCAATCTTTTTTGAAGAAAGAGGACTTCCGATACTGTCGAACAGAAACCGGACGACGCTTTCAAGCATCATCGTGTCGTTTATTTTATACCGACTGATAATATCTTTTAAAACAATTGTACTGTATACACCCCGAAGATATTCCGCAGCTTCCTGCTGTGTGCTCTCTGACTGGAGTATATAGGGGAATGAACCGTTTTCTATGTATTGTCTGTATTTTTCCGTAATGGAAAGCGTATTCGATGCTGCCGACTCATATTCTTTGAACGACAGGGGAAGCATTTCGATACTTATATATCTGCCTGAAAGATATGTTGCAAGTTCTCCCGACAAAAGATACGCATTACTGCCGGTAATATACAGGTCAACATGCTCGTCAAGGAACAAACTGTCCGTTACTTTCTGAAAATCGGACACATTCTGAATTTCATCGAGAAACAGATAGGTTATCCTGTCCGGTACAAGCCGGGCTTTAATATAAGCATGAAGTTTTGCCGGATCAAGCAGTTCGGACAGAGAATAATCTTCAAAGTTCAGGGAAATAATTTGCTCCGGCTGAACGCCGTGCTCTGTAAGATACTGCTGATAAAGTATCATAACCGTCGATTTTCCGCATCGGCGTACACCGGTAATGACCTTTATAATGTGTTTATCCTTATATAAAGCGAGATGATGGACATACGTATCCCTCGGAATGTATTTCATAGTTATAGAGTATCATTACCAGCAGATTAATGCAATAAAAGGAATGTAATCCCAAAACTATACAATACTAGTATGTTTTGGGATTGCATTCCAATCATATTTCAATATCGCCTTCGTACGTAAGATCGCTCTGCCCCGTAAGGTACACGGTATCGCCCGTGTATTTGACGACGAGCGTGCCGCCGCGCACTTTCACGGTGATGTTCTCGTTCATCGGACAGTATCCGTTGAGGACCGCCGCAATTGCAGCTGCGCACGCGCCCGTGCCGCACGCCGGCGTCTCGCCGTTGCCGCGCTCCCACGTGCGCATCTTGAGTTCGTTCCGTCCGACGACGCGCACAAACTCGGTGTTCGTCCTGTTCGGGAACGCTTCGTTGTTCTCGAACTGCGGGCCGACTGTCTCCAGATCGACTTTGTCGACGAATCCGCAGAAAACGACGCAGTGCGGCGTGCCGACCGAAAGGCACGTCACGTCGTATCCGGTGCCCGCGACGGTGAGCGGAACGTTGACGATTGCCTTTGCAGGCATGCTGGCGCCGCCCTTCATGTCGACCGGTTTGAGCGTCGTCGGGAGCGATTCCGCCGTAAACTGAGGGCAGCCCATGTCGACGGTAACCGACGACACTTTTCCGTTGAGTTTGTACAGCGTGAGTTTCTTGATGCCGCTCGCCGTGTCGATTGTTAATTTTGCCGTCGGCGCGCTTTCGTCGCTTTTATCCTTTACGCCGTTAATATTATTATCGTAGAGATACTTCGCAACCGCACGGATCGCGTTTCCCGCCATCCGCCCCTCGCTGCCGTCGAGGTTGAAGAACTGCATGTACGCGTCGGCCTTGTCGCTGTTTTTGATGAGCACGAGCGAATCAGCGCCGATGCCCGCGTGCCGTTTGCAGAGGCTCACCGCGAGTCCGCCCGGATTAGTCACAACCTGGTGCTCTGCATCGATGATGATAAAGTCGTTGCCCGTACTCTGCATCTTGTAGAAGTGCAGTTTCTCTTTCGTCTCGCGCAGCTCGTTGATGTTCACGAGTTCGACGTTCTCCGCTGTGTAGTGGCTCATGAGGCAGTTCGCGAGCGCGTTCGCCGTGTCGATTGCGGTAAGGCACGGAATGTCGCGTTCAACCGCGTGGCGCCGCATGCGCACACTGTCCGCGCGCGGATCTCTGCCCTTTGCACTCGTCGAAACAACGTAGTCGATTTTGCCGGTGTCGAGCAGCGTGAGCAGGTTGTCGTCCGGATTCTCGTGAATTTTATTAACGACGGTGACTTCCATACCGAAGTCTCTTATCACTTCCGCAGTACCTTCCGTCGCGTACAGTTTGAATCCCATGTCGTAGAACTTGCGCGCAAGGTCGGGAATTTCGAACTGATCGGTCTTGCGAACGGTAAAGAGCACGCCGCCCGTCTTCTTCATGCGGTAGCCCGCACCGATAAGTCCCTTGAAGATTGCTTCCTCCATCGTGGATGCAAGCCCGAGTACCTCGCCCGTCGACTTCATCTCCGGTCCCAGGTGCGTGTCGACGTCCATGAGCTTTTCAAAACTGAACACCGGAACCTTGACCGCGAAGTACGGCGGGATGCGGTACAGCCCGGTGCCGTATCCGAAATCCTTCACTTTTTCGCCGAGCATCGCGCGCGTCGCAAGCTCGACCATCGGAACACCTGTAACCTTGCTGATATACGGAACGGTTCGCGACGAACGCGGATTCACTTCGATGATGTAGAGGTCGTTGTTGTAAATCAGATACTGAATGTTCACCAGTCCCTTCGTGCCGAGCGCAAGAGCAAGTTCGCGCGACTGCTTCAGTATTTTCTGGCGCAGGATGTCGTTGAGATTCCACGACGGATACACCGCAATCGAATCGCCCGAATGAATGCCGGTGCGCTCAATGTGCTCCATAATTCCCGGAATCAGTATGTCCTTTCCGTCGCATATTGCGTCGACCTCAAGCTCCGTTCCCATCATGTACTTGTCGACAAGCACGGGATTTTCTATTCCCTGCGCCAGAATAATCTCCATGTACTCTTTCACGTCGTCGTCGTTGAACGCGATAATCATGTTCTGACCGCCGAGAACGTACGACGGACGGAGCAGAACCGGATACGTGAGGCGGTTTGCGGATGCAAGCGCTTCCTCCGTCGTAAGGACGGTCTCGCCTTTAGGTTTGTTGATTCCGAGCTTGTCGCAGAGTGCTTCGAACCGTTCGCGGTCTTCCGCTATGTCGATAGAATCCGCACTCGTGCCCAGAATCCTGATTCCCTGGCTGTCGAGAAATTTTGTTAATTTAATTGCAGTCTGGCCGCCGAACGCCACGACGACGCCGAACGGCTTTTCCGTATTGATGACGCTCATGACGTCTTCCGGCGTGAGCGGTTCGAAATACAGACGATCCGACGTGTCGAAATCGGTCGAAACTGTTTCCGGATTATTATTAATCGTGACGACGTCGTAGCCGAGTTTTTTGAGCGACCACACGCACTGAACCGACGCGTAGTCGAACTCGATTCCCTGTCCTATGCGGATAGGTCCTGAACCGAGAACGATAATCGTCCCTTTTTTACTTTTCTTATTCTTCCGTTCCTCAAGAAACACCGCTGCTTCGTTCTGCTTGTCGTAGCCGCCGTAGAAATACGGCGTCTCAGCGTTGAACTCGCCGGCGCAGGTGTCGACCATCTTGTACGTCGCGGGAATGTGCGCAAGCTTTCCTTTCGCGGCGAGAGAGGCAGCCTGTTTCGCTTCCTTCGTGTTCCCCATGCTTCCCGGAATCTTCACGCCGCTCAGGCCGGTGATAACCTTGTCGGGGAAGCCGTCCTTTTTCGCCTGAAGATACAGCTCCGGCGTAAGCACCGCTTTACCGGCATTCACCGATTCGAGCTGCGCTTCGCGGTCAACGATGTGCCTGATTTTCGCAAGGAACCACACGTCTATCATAGTGACGGCATGAATCTCGTCGATAGTCATGAGTCCGCGTTTGAGCGCCTCAAAAATCGCGAACAGGCGCTGGTCGGTGCACTCGCCCACGCGCTGTTTAATCCGTTCGTCGCTTTCTTCCGTAAACGCCTTGAGCCGCAGCGAGTTCACGCCCACTTCCGCACCGCGCGCCGCTTTCATGAGCGCTTCCTCGAACGTGCGGCCGATCGACATGACCTCGCCGGTCGCCTTCATCTGCGTACCGAGCGTGCGCTTTGCGTAAACGAACTTGTCGAACGGAAACTTCGGCATCTTCACGACGACGTAGTCGAGGACCGGCTCGAAACACGCCGCGGTCTTCTTAGTAACAAAGTTCGGAATCTCGTCGAGATTGTATCCTATTGCGATGAGCGTCGCGACTTTCGCAATAGGATAGCCCGTCGCCTTCGACGCTAGCGCCGACGAGCGCGACACGCGCGGGTTCACCTCGATGACCGCGTATTCGAAACTGTCCGGCTTGAGTGCAAGCTGAACGTTGCATCCGCCTTCCATTTTAAGCGAACTGATGATGTTGAGCGCCGCGGAACGCAGCATCTGATATTCCTTGTCCGCTAGCGTAACAGTCGGCGCGATGACGATCGAGTCGCCCGTGTGAACGCCGACCGGATCGAAGTTTTCCATCGAGCAGACTGTAAGCACGTTGCCGCTGTGGTCGCGCATAACTTCGAACTCAATTTCTTTCCAGCCCGATATGCATTTCTCGACAAGTATCTGGTGAATCGGAGAGCGGTGAAGTCCGTTCTGCGCAATCTCCGCAAGTTCCGCGTGATCGTTCGCAATGCCGCCGCCAGTACCGCCGAGCGTAAACGCCGGACGCACGATTGCCGGATAGCCTATTTCGCTGTCCGCAAAATCGAGCGCAGCCTTCAAATCGGTGACGACCTTCGACGGAATGCACGGCTCGCCGATGGAGAGCATCGTATCCTTGAACATCTGGCGGTCTTCAGCCTTGTCTATCGTGTCCGGTCGCGCGCCGAGCAGCTGAACGTGGTGGCTCTCGAGAAAGCCCGATTTCGCGAGCTCCATGCTCAGCGTGAGTCCGGTCTGACCGCCGAGCGTCGAAAGCAGCGAGTCGGGCTTTTCCTTTTCGATTATCCGCTGAATCGTCTCGGGAATAAGCGGTTCAATGTAGATTGCGTCGGCCATAGAATGGTCGGTCATGAGCGTCGCCGGATTAGAATTGACGAGCACGACGCTCAGCCCCTGTTCTTTAAGAGCCTTGCACGCCTGCGTACCCGCGTAATCGAACTCCGCAGCCTGGCCGATAACAATCGGCCCCGAGCCGATGACCATTACTTTATGTATGGAAGAATTTAAAGGCATTATTTAGTACTCCCGGATTTTTTCACCGCTTTTGCTTTCACAGACTTTACTGATTTCACAGATTTACGAACTTTTACCACAGCAGAAGATTTTTTCGCAGCAGGTTTTCCCGCTGCAGCCGAAGTTCTCCCCCGTTTTCCCGGACTGCTCCGGTGTCCCGCCGCTGCACGGAGGCGTTTTGTCTCATGAGTCGTTTTTATCGTCGAACGGAAAGACAAAATCGCGTCGACAGCTTTGAACGGCGCCTTGAAGTTTTTGAAGTAGTCGTGGTCGTTAATAAGGCTGATGAAATCGTCGAACAGAAAGTTCAGATCAAGCGGACCGCAGGAAGCTTCAGGATGAAACTGCACGCTGAACGCGGGAATATCAGTGTACGTGATTCCTTCGCAGGTGCCGTCGTTCGTATTCACGAAGCTCAGCACCGCACCGCGCGGCAGACTCCCGTTCTCGACCGCATATCCGTGGTTCTGACTTGAAATGTACACGCGCCCCGTCGAAAGCTGCTTCACCGGCTGATTCGCACCGCGGTGTCCGTACTTGAGCTTCATCGTCTCGGCGCCGCGTGCAAGCGCAAGAATCTGATGCCCCAGACAGATGCCGAAAATCGGTTTACCCGACCTGCACAGCACTTTTAGATTTTTAATAATTTCAGTGTTTTCGGCGGGATCGCCGGGGCCGTTCGTAAGCATGATGCCGTCGGGATTCTGCGCGAGAATCTCCTGCGCGGTAGCCGTGCACGGCATGGTAACGACATCCGCACCGCGTTTCAAAAGCTCCCGCCTGATGTTCGCTTTCGCTCCGAAATCCCAGAGGACGACTTTTTTCCCTTTGCCGTTTTTCATCGCCTCGACGGGATTGTTAAGCTTCGTGCCGTCCCTGCGGATGGGAACCGCCCGGTACTTTTCAGCCTCCGCAAACACGACATCCGCGGGCTCCTGAATTTTGTCCGCGTTGCAGGTTACAGCTTTGACCGCGTCGATGATTCTGTACGCCCTGATTTCACGCAGCAGTTTCGCCTTTGCCTTCGGATCGTCGAGCGCCGCGAACTCTTTCTTCGCCTCGTCAGAATCGCCTGCAATAAGACGCGCGTTCATAACGCCCGCTTCGCGCAGAACTTTCGTGAGCCGGCGGGTATCAATATCGTAAAGACCTATAATGTTGTTGGATTTCAGAAAGGAATCAATGGTGCCCTGACATCGGAAATTGGAAGGAATCTCGCACCAGGAACGGACAATATAACCGCGCACGTGACTTTGAGCGCTCTCAAAATCGTGGGGGATAACACCGTAGTTCCCGTTCAAAGGAAACGTCTGGGTGACTATCTGCCCGTAATAACTGGGATCCGTGAGTGTCTCAAGATACCCCGTCATACCAGTCGTAAACACAGCTTCCCCGGTTATACACCCGGCAGCGCCAAAACTTTTTCCTTCAAAGACAAGTCCGTTGGCCAGGACAAGGCACGCTTTAGTATTCATACTAAAGCATTATTATACATATTTAATGGAGTAATGAACACCCCTTTTTTACGAATTCTGCATAAATATAAATCAGAATGCATAGATATGCAAAAAACGGATTTGCCGGCCGTTTCCGGCCGGAAAGTATCATACCGTAAACAAATCAATCTGCGAACCGATGCCCGAAATAACGCTGCGCATGTCCGACGACAGAGACGAAAGTTCGGCACTTGTTTTGTTTATTTCTTCCACGCCGGAAGACATTTGCTCCATGCTCGCCTTTATCATTTCAGTTGCTTCCTGAAGAAGTTTGATTTCATCAAGAATCGCCTTATTTCCGGCCGACATTTCGCTCGATGCCGACCGAACTTCCTGTGTACTGTTGTTCATATCCCGCAGCGCCGAAAAAATCTGTTCCGAGCCTTCCTGCTGCTCCTGCATGGCCGATCTTATCTGCTGAACGAGCGAGTTTGTAGCCTCGATCTCTTTGGAAACGGAATTAAATGAATCTTCTGATTCTTTCGACGCGTTTACGACGGATTGGATCGACTGCGTGATACGATTCAGTTCCGTACCGATGTCCTTCGACTGTACGGAAGACGTTTCCGAAAGTTTTCTGATTTCATCCGCGACTACGGCAAAACCCTTTCCCGCCTGCCCGGCATGAGCAGCTTCTATCGCCGCGTTCATGGCAAGAAGATTCGTCTGCTGCGCAATATTCGCTATCGTTTTATTTGCTTCCATAAGCATTGCTGACTGATTTTCGATTATCCTGACCTTTTCATTAACGGCGGCTTGTTTTTCTTTTCCTTTTTTAGAATCGTTCGAAAGATTCGAGAAAGCGTTCACCATACGGTCGACGGACTTATTGACAGAATTAATATTGCCGACCATCTCTTCAACGGCCGCAGAGGCCTGAGTAACTCCGGATGACTGTGTTTCAATCATTTTTTCAAGCGATGTAATATTCTGCGCAATTTGTGTAACTGCGCCGGCCGTTTCATTTACGCTTGTCGCCTGATTTGAAATTTGATTTCCGATATTGTCGATGTTTGAAAGAATTCCCGTAATTGCTTTTGAAGTGCTGTGTATGCTGTTTTCAAGATTGTTATCCGTATCGGATAATTTTGTCTTTGATGTTTTTATGCTCGCTATTATCGTACGGAGTTTCGCAACGAATTTATTAAAACCGGAGACAAGAAAGCCTATTTCATCCTTCGTCTTTACAGAAATTGTTTTTGTTAAATCCGCTGCACCGTCGGCCATTTCATCAATCGATTTCTGCACGCTGACAAGCGGTTTTATTGCGCTCGATATGAGAATACCGCTGATCGTCAGGAACAATATTCCGATAATAATCGTAATTAAAATCGTGGTATATCTGATATTGTTCGCCAATTCCAGAACCTGAGAGTCGGGCACGGAAACCAGAAGATACCAGGGAGTTCCGATAATTGAGCTGAATGCGGCGAGTCTGTTCCTGCCGTTTGCGTCGGTAAATTCCGTGCTTCCAAGCTCTTCTTCTATAATGTATTTTGTCAGTTTTACAGTCTGTTCGTCACCTTTTAGCAGATTGGTTTTAAGAATCTGTTTCCTGTCAGAACTCGTCATTAATTCACCGTTGTTGTCAAAAATATACGAGGCGCTGCTTTTTCCGATCTGGATGCTGTTCGATATGTCTTCAAGCGTTTTCAGCGGTATCGCGGCTGCAAAGAAACCTATAGGAGACCACGTTTCATGATTATATACGGTTCGGACGACATAAAACACGGATACATTATTCCCGGCAGATGTAAAAGGATGCGTTACAAATTCGGTCTGCTGCCCGGAAAATACGCCCGTATACAATTCCGTATCCTTAATATTCATCGTGCGCCCGTTGTCCATATGAGCAATACCGTCGGTCCCGCAGAAAAGAACGTATTGTGCATCTTCATTTTTCAGCTGCGCATGCGACAGGAACCAGCTGAGTATTTGATCCTCGTCTTCCGTTTTAACGCTGTCGCTCATGGTGTAAATGCGAAGATCGTTTAAATAAATATCGACCCACCGGGATATCTCATCCGCACTGCTTGTCGCAATCTTCTGCGTGTATTCCTCATAAAAAGTTTTCATGGAAGTTCGTATATACTTCACGAGAATAACTACAAAAAAAGTAAAAAGCAGCAGAAACGTCACAGCCAGAAACCGTATGATTCGGCCGGCGAGTTTTTTATGATTGTTTATCTGTTTCAATTTAATAAATCTCCTGAAAATACAATATTAAATCATGACTTTTGTTTTTTTGCGGCGCGATCCAAAAGACGCTGCATTTTCGGTTCAAGCCGCGTGCAGTAGGATTCTGCGGATTCCTTACCGTCGAGGACGTCCTGAATGGAACTGAAAAACCGATTGTACCACGATGCGTTGTATGTGTACTCCGCCGGCCAGCTTCTTCCATAGTCGCTTATTATCTGAATGAACTCTTCCCTGTTTTTCGGATTCCCCTGTTTGCCTACATATCGGTCTGCAAGTGACTGCAGATTTGGCACCTGCATGTCCAAGTCGCACATTGTTTCCATCGTTTCTCTGTTCGCAGAAAGATACAATGCAAACTCCGCAGCCAGTTCAGGATTTCTCGTTTCTGAAGAAACACCGTATCCGACGGAACCGAGCCACGTCGCGGTTTTGTTTTCTTTCTTTCCGACCGGCCATGGGATTACGTCGAATTGGAACGGAAGATTCGCAAACGCAACAAGATCCCACGGAGCCACGGGAAAGAATCCCAGCGTACCGTTGCACCAGCGTGCATACGGAGGAGTGTTTTTTGATTCATCAGAAGTCGGGGTAACTTTATATTTGAGCGTGAGATCAGAGAAGTAACGGAGCGCCTCAATAAATTCCGGAGCAGTAATCGTCACCTTTTTCTTGGACTCATCAAGAAAGTCCGCGCCGTTTCCCCAGACGAACTGGACGAACGACCAATTCACGTCAAGACTTGTTCCCCATTGATCGATTTTTCCGTCACCGTCAGTGTCCCTTGTCAGTTTTCTGCATACATCAAGAAATTCCGCAAACGTATACGGCTTGTCCTTGTCGGGTAAGGGAATGCCGGCCTTTTTGAACAGATCGGCATTATATCCGAAAGCAAACGGACCTAAATCCTTCGGAAGAGCCCATATATCGCCTTTACCAAGCGTTTCACCGTCGTATCGGTATTTTTTTAACGCATTTTCATATAAATCAGAAAAATTGACCCCGGCTGCGCTGTTTACATACGGTTCAAGATCAAGCAACCTGTTTTTATCTACATAAGCGCGCACCGATTCCGGTCCTACGTAGAAGATATCGGGCGGCTCATTAGCGGAAAAAGAGGCGTTTATCTTTGCGCCGAATTCAGCCTGCTGCACTGACAGGAATTTAATCTTAACTCCCGGATGTTCGGCTTCAAAACGATCGATCAATTTCTGGAATATTACCCGTTCCTGATCATTGGCATAATTCATCCAGGTAATTTCCTGTGCCTGAGCCGCCGCAAATGACAGAAAAAGAAAAAAAACGATAAGAAAAAAACGTTTCATATACTATCCTTCTGCTTCAAGTGAGACTTCATCTGTCTCTTTTTTTGTGCAACTTTTCTATATAGATAGTACGTTTTTAAATATACTACATATTTCTGATATGTATCAAGAATATACAGTGTAAATGTATTATAGTCAATTCATGGGGTCACTTTTCATGGGGTCTCTTTCTGCCGGGGAAATCAGATAATCGGATTCCTTTTCCCGTATCAGATTCACCGTTGAATTTACCGGAAAAATCGAGTATGTTTCTATCAAGTGGAAACATGCAGATGATTTCTGATTCACTGTACGATGCCGCTTTCACCTGTAAAAAGACTCAGCTGAAGAAACACAGAATGACCCAAAACACCGTTACCCGTACCGTCGAATATAACGGAATACCGATTACGTATGACCTTGAACGAAAACGTGTGAAAAATATTAATCTCCGCATCCGATCGGACTGCAGCGTTTATGTATCCGCAAATATATGGCAGAGCCTTACCGGCATCGATTCTTTCGTCAAAAGCAAAGGCAAATATATCCTTTCCTGCCAGAAACATTTCAAAGAACTTCTGCTGCATAAACCCGGACCGAAACAATATGTAAGCGGCGAAATTTTTTATATTCTGGGAAACGAAGTCAAATTGCAGGTAAAAGCCGGATCACCGGAAGGGATATTTTATGACGGCATTCACATTGTACTGACTGCAGAAGATGCAATGAATTTTAAAAGGAAACAGAAACTGATGACGACGTTTATCGACACACAGTGTAAAACTCTTTTTGCGGAAATAAGCGGTGAAACGTATCCCGCTTTCAAAAAATACGGTATTCCGAAACCGGCAATCAGAATCAGAACTATGAAAACCCGCTGGGGCACGTGCGCTGTTAATAACGGCATCATCACATTAAACAAACAGCTCATAGAAATGCCGCGCAGCTGCATTGAATATGTCATGCTGCACGAATACTGCCATTTTCTGCAGCCGAACCACTCAAACAAATTTTATACACTCGTTACCCGGTTTATGCCCGACTGGAAGGAACGGAAAAAACTGCTGGAGAAGCAGCTGCCTGTACACCGGTAACGACTGGTAAAGGAAAAGCAAATCAGGATGATTCTCATCCACATGCACCCCAAGCCGTACCGACCGCACGAATGCGGCCGGTACGCTGCGGAGTACCCGCAGAAGGTCCGTTACGTTACGCCTCCACCGTTACTGTCATACTGCTCATGCCGGTAACCGGTTCTTTTCGAGCTTCTCCGCCGCTTGTAACCGCCGTCCGCACGGCAATACGGAACTTCGTTTCTGCTGCGGCAGCAGGACACTCGAACTCAAGTGTTCCGTTTGTGTTGCGCGGGTAAAAGTCGGCAGGGACGGTAATCCATTTTGATTCGTCCGTTTCCGCATTTCCGTCCGCATCGCACGGTACAAAGAAAATACCGCTTCCCGTCCCGCCAGTCTTAAGCCGGCTGCCGGTAAGACGAACGCCTTTCCCCGCAGTCAGCACGCCGTCGCTTTTTCCCGTGTTCAGATTCATAATACTGCTCACGAGCGGAGCCGTGTCATTTTTTACGACAAGCTCGGCCTGCACCGATGAGGCCGCTTCCTGCGCTTCCGCAGACGGCGTAAAACGCGCGGCGAATCCCGGGATGTCGGTGACGGACGGATTGTCTCCGCCCTTCACCGCACCGCCCGGTGCAAGATACAGCGTGCCGAGTCCCAGCACGTTCACCGCGTATCCTTTCTGCACCTGACGCAGAATTTCCCGCTTGAACAGTTCACCCGCATGGCTTACCATCAGATAGTCGATGCCGGTGTTGTTCTCCACAATTTCCTGAATCAGATTTTCCACAGAAAACGTATTACGGATAAGTTTTCCAACGTGGGTGGAATCGTCAAGCTGATTTTTGTTCAACAGAACAGTCAGTTTCGTGTCTTTCTTTTCAAGTTTCAACATATCATACTTCCTTCCGCGCATACTGCACGGTATACGGTGCCTGAGGCGGCGCCGTACCGGGGAGTACGGAAAACCGGATCGGCACTTCATACGAAGACCGCCCGTATTCCGCTTGACAGAACGAAGTACTGACTGTAAATTTATTATACCACTAATAAGAGTACAGTCAGTTCTGTATTCTGTTTAGAAGCTGTTTATTCATCCCCATGAGTAAACAGCTTTTTTATGCACGTTCCATATCACCTCCTTCCTTATGACGTTTTTTCATGAGAAGTCTCCGATTACGCCTTCAATATTCGATTCCTCAATAAACCGGTGAAGCAGCTCGTCAAGCTCACGTATCTGCGCATCATTGAGCTTTGCAAAACAGTTTCCGAAAAGAACCGCCGTTGCCACGTATTCCCATTTATCCTCCACAGGTTCAAGATCTACAGTAACCGTCTTTTTAGGTGTTCTGGATTCAGCGTCCATCAGCGCCTGTCCCTGTGCGGGTGAAAGCTTGTATTCCTTCCAGACGCGGTACGAAAAATCCGACGGCACTTCGCGCGTGCCGTTTTCTATAAGCGACAGATATGCAGCAGAAATTCCAAGCCGCTTTGCCATATCGGCTACACGTTCAGACGTGTCGATCCGCAGTTTCTTGAGATATTTTCCGTATTCCGTCGTCATACAGCCTCCCATAGTAAAGTTACTACTTTGTAAATATAACATACATACATGTATTTGTAAACATATAATTTGTAAAATATTACACAATTATAAATAAATATCACTATACATACGTATAAAAAAGAAAATCAGGGAGGACAGACTGTCCTGTAACGGGAAACAGAGCTCTCCTGCAGCACAATGTACAGCTGTTTTCCTGCACGGTTTATGAGGTAAAGTGCGGTAGAGGAAGGAGAGTGATAGTGCAATGGGGATAAAGCGATTAAGGGGATTGAAAAAAACACGTTTGTATTCTCTGCTCAAACCGATGCATCTTACCGTAATGGTTACCACGCTGTACACGGTTCGTACGGTAGTGGACTTAAGAAAAAGAATTACTTTTCGACTTCGGCCTTTTCTTTTTCAAGTTCATTTATCAGCAGATACACTGTGGTATGTCGTTCAGCACTAGACAATTTTTGTGCACTCTGTGATGCCATAAGTCTTTTATTCCAAAGAACTTCTTTCTGTCCTTCAGTCAAAGTTCCTTTGCTATACTTTTTCCACACCGATGCTACAGATTTCAGCTCGCCAACACAAGCATCAGAATCGCAGCTGGTGAATGTGGTTTTCTCATGCAGAATGAACCAACCCTCAATACACGGGCATGAGCCAAGTAATGTCTTACCACACGACTTAAGCTTCACGTTTATATCTGCACGATCGAGATCATATAAGAAAAACGGAGTCACTTTGTCCGCTTTACTGAGCTTTATCTGTCGTATATGCTTTTCAACACATTCAGGAGTAATGGCGGTTCCAGTTATCCGTGGAATAATCTGAATCGGGAGACGATATTTTCCTTTCAGCATTGAAACATACGTTTCTTCTGTCTGGCCTTCGCAGAAAACCGCAATACATTTTCTCATACTCCGCTTTGGAGCGTCTTTTCTCCGGCTCATCATACGCCTTCCTGATCGTGAATAAGATGCTTAAGTTCCGCAACGCTTGTGTTCACATGCGGTACTGCGTCGAACCGTCCCTGCAGATATCCCTTTTCAGCATCCATATTTTCACGGAAGTCCTTAAAGTCGTAAAGTGAATATGTTTCCGTCGAGCCGTCTTCTTTCTTATCAACAAATACAATCTGATCCCTGCGGAACCGCTTTACGTCGATCAGATTCGTGTTATGCGAAGTGAACAGCAGTTGCGAAGAATCTCCCGCATGTACCAGATCAATGATGAAATATGTAAGCAGTGAATGCAGATTCGCATCAAACTCGTCGAGCATCACTGACTTTCTATTTCGTACAACATCGAGAATGCGGAGCAGAATCTGGAACAGATTGAGCGTTCCCGCAGATTCCTCTTGCAACAAATCGAACGTAACATTCTTTGCATGTGAATGCGTCGTCTGCAGTTGCAGCTGCTCAATAACCTGAGGAGAAGCTGCAATACTCCTGCCGTCAGTACCCGGCACAGGCAACTGCACAAGTACCTTTCGCTTCGAAAGTTTCATATCAACAATGTCGCTGTCACACAGCTGAAGCGCGCGCAGAACAATAGAACGATTCGAAGTAATCAGCTGCTCCGCAAGACTGTCGGAGAGCAGCACCGGCCCCAGCAGAAATTTCGAAGCAAAGAACGTATACAGCCGCCTGAAAAATTCATTGTCAGTCGTAGCAGCCCTGCTCAAAAATAGATTTTCTTTACCCGTCAGCTTTGCAATGGAAAGAAGCGTCTGTCCGGAAAACGAAGAACCGAAAGAATACTTCTTTTCCTTATCAGTCTGGTTACGGGAATTATCGTCGCACTCGTCGCGGGCAAACACTTTCACTTTGCGCCCTTTCGGATAGTAGAACAGACTTTCCGAACAAATCTGCGTTTCCGTGAGCGAATACGTATACTCATACTCGATGGAATCACACACAAAGTTGATAGAAAACCGGCTCGGTTTCCTGTCCCATCCGTCAAACTTGAACGGCTTAAAATTGAACACCGTTCCAGGCCCATTGTTCTGCGACTCAAGAACCATGCGGCAGCAGAAACTGATCGCTTTGATGATGTTTGACTTACCCGAAGCATTCGGTCCGAACAGTCCGATCGTCTTGAGTACCTTTATTCCATTCCATGCAATCACATTATCCGAAAGTTCTTCTGCCGCCGTCGACCGCAGCGCCCCTGCCCGAAAGTCTACCGTCACTTCGTCCTTTATGGAGTAAAAATTTTCAAGAGAAATAGATAAAATCATAATTAAACCCTTGATTTCGTAGCTTTACTACAATTTACCATAGATAATTGTATTTGTAAAGAAAATACCGAAGAAATACATTTGAAAAGTATAACATTTCAGCCAACTAGTAATAAATGTATCATTTTTGAAATTTACTTGCCAAATTACAGTATTTATTGTAAAATACCAGTAAATCCCAAGGAGGGGATAAAAAGTGAATTTTAAGCAATCTATTTTCGAAGCCATTTCAGAAGGTTTAAAAGAAGACTATCAATCAGTCATTGATCCATTAAATCTTATAACTCACAATTCAAAGTACTCATTTAGATGGGATTTGGTCAACACTAATATAAAAGTAAAACTTTTTGATTCTAATTTAGAAGTTGCTGTTTCTAAAAGCGGATGCTGGGACTTTCTTTTACTTTTAGATCCCAATACAAATCAACTGTATTCGCTGATGAATAAAAAACGATTCGAGCAAATCATTGCAGAAAAAACAAAAAACAAGGGTATCCCTTTATACATACAGTCTTTATTGCTCATAAATGCCAGTTTAAAAGGAAAGTCCGAACCTACATTATTCGATTTACCACCAATCGAGCATGATATTTTTACGCTTAAATATGTATTAGGAAAATTATGCCAGAATTTATCAATAGAAGACTTTTCAGACTATACATATTCAGTAATCGTATTTGAAACAGACTTCAATAATAATATAATGGGATTAGCTGTTCATACTCTGGATACGAATCTTGATGAAGTTTCTGTTGAAGATTGGCTGAATGAAACTAAGCCTGTTATGTCAACGGAAATCGAAACTGTTTCTAACACGGAAGAAAAACCTTTGGTTAAACTTTCCAAGAAATCGGAAGAAAGAAAAGGAAATAAAGAAGTCAGTAGTATAAAAGAGAGCCTGTCTTCTAATGAAACAGCCAACTAAAACAGAAGGAAAAGAAAATGAAACGCTTCAATGGCAATCGTCTTCAATTTGCTCGGCAATATAACGGTTTATCATCTGATGATTTAGCTAAATTAATAAAAGTATCTTCACAAGCGATTTCTCAATATGAAACCGGGAAAACCATTCCACAATTTGATAAATTGATATTTCTTTCTGAAGTATTGCATTTTCCCAGTAATTTTTTCTTACAAGACTCAAATATTCAGATTGAATCAGGTTCATCATATTTTCGTTCTCTCATGAAAACGCCCAAAAAATATAGAGTTCAACAAAAAGTGAAAATTGAACTGTTAGCAGAAATTTATTCTGTTCTATCTGACTATATTGAATTTCCCGAACTTGTTTTGCCGGCTACCCAAAATATTGGAGATACCGAAACCGTTGCAGAAACAGTACGTGCTTTTTGGAAAATTGGGAATAAACCAATTACAAATCTTTTGCGATTCTTAGAAGAAAGAGGAATAATAGTTACATCGTTTCCAACTCCAACAACAGATATTGATGCATTCAGTCAATACTTTGCAATTAATAAAAAATCATTATATATAATTGCCTTTTCAGAGAATAAACAAACTGCAGCTCGGATTAATTTTGATTTAGCTCATGAATTAGGACATATCATGCTCCATAGCTGGTCTGATGATATAGAAACATATTCCCGCGAAGAATTCAAAAATCATGAAAAACAGGCAAATGCATTTGCATCTGCATTTCTCTTACCAAAAGATGAATTTATAAATGATTTAAGATATTACAACACAGATTTAAATCACTACACTGAATTGAAGAAAAAATGGCATGTTTCAATATCTGCTATGCTTTACAGAGCCTGTAATTTAAACCTTATAACGCAATATCAATATCAGTATTTAATGCGTACCATGAATGCAAAAAACATGCGTATTTCGGAACCTCTCGACCGGATTCTAGAAGTACCAACTCCACACCTGTTACGTGATGCAGTCGAAATGCTTATCACGAATGATGTCTTTTCAAGGAGCGAATTACTTTCAGAATTATCTTCAAAAGGCCTATCTCTTGAACCCACAGAAATCGAAAATCTGCTTGCTTTACCAAATGGAACGCTTGATATAAGCAAAGATAAAAAACAGGACGATACACCGATAATATTAAAGTTTAGAGAATAAAGGTAAGCGTCAATTAATCCACACCCCGCGGTCAACGAAGGGTACAATCTGAATATTCCATGGCATGAGCCTCTGCCAGTCGTAATCATTTGTACATAACGGAGCACGTTCAAATACACAGCGCAGATACTCCTGCGGGTGCGTATGCTTCCTTTTTCTACTGCCAGCCTTTTACCGGTAACGGTATTCTCCCGTACGGGCAGCTCTACAAACTTCTGTTCTGCTGTCCTGTTTTCATTTGTCCAGTTGATGAATGTCTGAGTGCTTAGCCCGTGTTCCCGTGCGAATGCGCTTCTGCTTGTTCCGGATGTCTGCCATTCTGTCCTCAGTTTATCTTTTTCTTCTTTGCTGTATCTTCTGTACTTCATTGTACGCTCCTTTGATCTGAAGTGTACTGCTTTTTACTTTCACTTTTTAGATGCAGGTGTTTTGAAGGTTACCTTATCAGTCCCTGTTTTCCTTCTTTATTCGTAAAATTGATGTTAATAATTATACTGTAAGCCAGAAACTTGAATCGTTTTTATTTCTGCACATTCAAAAAGTTCTTTATCAAAAATTGAAAGATTATAACCTGCCGGATTCATAGTACTTTTATACTCAACGCCATTACATGAAACTGGCAATTCATTATTAAACTCTCTTGAATTCAAATAATCTGCAATGTATTGCGTCGGAATATAATCTATATGGCTATCTCCCTGCCTTAAAACCTTTGCCATTTCTTTATCAATTTTTTCTAAACAATTCTTATTTATTGCAAATATAAGAGGATTAATACTATCGTCAAATGGTGAAATCTGATTAATTAACCTGAAATTAACTACACTAACATTCTGTTTGGCAATAAATTTTCCTATCGTTATGTAATCAAACGCTCCTGCGCGTATTTCATGAATAGCAGTTCGTTCATCACTCGCTAAATACAATCTTGAAATACCTTCTGCATTGGCACGACCAGGCCTTGCATTCCTTGGAGGAGGTGCGCTCATATCTTTTATATCAATCCCGCATAAATTTTCAGAAATTCTTCCTCTATAAAACTCTTTTCCTGATTTATACATCGTTACTAAATGAGAGCAAAAACTACCTAACATTTTCAGATTTATTGTACTATTATGAAATCTATTCTCTTTCTTTATAGAATCAACAAAATCTTCCCATTTGCCGCTTCTTAAAATCGAATATTCAAAAATATAGCGATCATCATATTTTTGAACGATACCAACATTTCTATTTAAAAGATTATTGTCTTTTTTTATTCGTTCTTTTAATATACTACTCAATATTTTATGTTTATTCGAACTAGACAAAGGTGGTGCAAAAATATTCCAATTATCAATCAGATCATCCGCTAATGAGTGTATCTCGTCTTCAGGAAAGCTGACAGGTAAATCTTCCTTAAATGTATAAATATCAAGCAAATTCTCAAATCCCTGCTGAATTGTTTGATCTGTATCCGTATCATATAAGGGGGTATTATCACAGCCACAGATTGGACATCTGCCTTTCTCTGGTTGAGAGGCAATAATACGTTTTAATTCTTTATCAATAAAACAATTTTGACAAAATTTCATATCTTTTTATCTAAAAAGCGAGAAGCAAGTTCAATATGATGCATTATTGATAATTTTTTTACAGATCCCAGCCCCGGATACTGACCTGCTTTGGCTAACTGTTCAAAACAACAATATGCATATGTTTTATTACTCTTCAAGGGAGTAAATTCCATCAATTCACGTACAGCTTCCCCAAATTTTCCAGAAGGATCTTCAATGTCTTCATCTCTTTCTGATACAAAATGATGTACTCGTAATGCCTTATCCTCTGAAAAATATACCATATGGATAGCTACCGCATAAGGTGCAAAACCTGTTTCTACATACTCTGCTCCAATTATTGAATAATCAGAAAATCCCGAATAGCCTTCTTCTTCATAAAATAAATGATCTTCCGAAAATGATTCATCTTTATTTTCCTTATAAGCAGCATTTTTATTCAATTTATTAAAATGATCATTTATCAGTATTTTTTTACCCGACAACCGTCGTCTTATAGCAGTCCCGTCAGGAACGATATACTCGGATACATTTATATATTTAACAATCTCTGGTAATAATGACAAAGAGTCTGTGGAAATACACTGTACCAAGCAATCTTTTTTTAACTCTTTTATCTCTCGAAGCTTATCCATATCATTTTTTTCATGAACAATATAAACCGGAATGACACAATTATAAGCCATCATTTTCCTATACTGTTCGATCAGTTCTTTTTTATTAGCAAGTTCCTCAACAAAATTACCAACTCCCGGATTTTGAACAATTGCAATCTTATGCGCAGCCTTATTATATGCTTCTATGGTTGTAAATAATGTTGATGATACTTTCACCGGTTCAACAATAGGAACTACTAATGGAGAAATTATTTTCTGTTCAAGCCCCTCTCGCAGAGCAATTAATTCAAATTGGCGTCCTCTTAAATACGGGTAGTACATCGCTTCTCCTTATATTTGGAATCCAAAAAAGTATTAATTTCTTCATATTGCTTATTTTTTATCTGTGAGAAATACGCCACCGCTTTTAGTTCGGAAGGCAATGTAAGGTATTTTTCAAATTCAATATGACATCTCTTTTTTAATACGTTGCAATATTCTGTATATAGTCGGTTAATTTGTATTCTCTTGAACAAAGATAAACATGCCTGATAATATTCAAATTGAGTAACTTCAGGAAGTTTTGCCCCTAATTTTATAAGGACTTCTTCATATTCACATTTTCTTAAAATCTTGAACATCGTTGTTTTATCTAAGCTTTTCCTGAATTCTTCCGGTTTACGAATTCGATTTAATTTTCCTGAATCACTAAGTATATAAATACCTACATATTTATTTTCCCCCAGTACATCTTGAACTTTCTCCTCATAAACGGGCGCAGTTACAACGCTTACATGATCAAAGGCTTTAAAATAATCACGAAGTTGTGTTTCTAATCGATCAAAATTATCCAGTTCCGTTTTTATTTCATACACATTTGCTTGACCATTGATAAGGACAAAATCAACTTTTGATTTAGCAATTGGAATTTCAGTTAACGCAACCGTTGTTAATGGATTATGTTCAGGATTGTTTATCAACAATGAGTTCAAAAGACTATTTTTATAAAAATACTCATTACGGTGATTTTCTTGTATATAGGAATAAATTTCACTAATTAACGTTCTATTTGTTTTCTCGTCCGGAAATTGTATATATCTTTTCACTGCACTCATGTAAGCACTTGAACAACTACCCTTTAAAAATAAGGAAAAAGTATTACGAGAAAAAACTCTGTTTAGAACAATAGTATTTTGATCCATTTTTCTCCTCCATTATAAAATTATACTTTAACCGTCAATTTGCTACAATCTCTATCGGTCTTTTGATTATCTTTATTTATTTCCCCAGCACATCTTCCATTGCACGACGGATGTCTGTTTTTAATCTAGTATAAAGCTGATTTGTTACGTCGTCTACGAACTTATTCTTGTCAAATTGAATGGCATTTTCCGGACAACCTTGTTCATCAAAAAGTTGTTTTGCTGAAACATCGAGCACTTTTGCTATCTGTTCAATAGTTTCTACAGAAGGAAATGTACTGTTGTTTTCTATGCCATTTATGTAGTTCGGGCTTTTTTCTATTTCCACGGCCAGCTCAAGTTGAGATAATCCCTTTTTCTGGCGATAGAAACGCAGGTTTTCTATAAAAATTTGTCGTAATGTCTTTTCCATAACATAAGAATAGGATGTTCATCAACCATTTATACATAGTATTAAAATGCTTTTATCATAAAGATTTGACTTTAACACTCCGAAATTATGTATATAACACATTCTCTAAGTGTGTTAGACGGCTATTTTGACAAAAAACACAGAATTATCAGGTAAAAACACACCTTCTTCCTCCCAGATCGTCTCCCGCCAGCGCGTGACCGACCACGGAGAAGTGTACACAGCTCCACGCGAAGTAAACGCTATGCTCGACCTCGTCAAAGACGAATCGTTCCGTATAGACTCTCGTTTTCTGGAACCGGCATGCGGCACGGGCAACTTTATGACTGCTATTCTTGAACGTAAGCTCGCTACGGTGACAGCGCGGTATGACAAAAGCAGACTTGAATTCGAACGGTACGCGCTGCTCGCACTCGGTGCAATCTACGGAATCGATATTCTGCCTGACAATGTGGCCAGGGCACGGAAACTGCTGCTCGCTATTTTTTCCCACACATACGAAAAACTGTTCACAAGTGAAACTGATTCGGTATGCACCGACGCGGCTTCGTTCATACTTTCAAAAAATATCATCTGGGCTGACGCATTTTCGATGAAGCTGTGCGGCTCATCCGATCTTACAACTCCGTTCCCGCAAAAGATGAAAGATGAAGACAAGCCCAACATCGTATTTTGTGAATGGTCGCTCGTGAACGGTCTGTTCAAGCGACGCGACTTCCGGTTCAACAATCTGACTGAACGGGGTGTACTTTCGGATGACGACTGCTCACTGTTCAGCGACCTCGGCGACGAAGCAGTCATCTTTAATCCGCAGAAAGAATTTCCGCTTCGTCCGTTTTCCGAATTGAGGAGAGACGAATGAATACACCTGCAGCAAATTACAATCCCGACGTTCTGTCGTGCCTTGCAAATCTGAGTAACGACGAAGTGTTCACGCCGCCCGACGTAGTGAACAGTATGCTCGATATGCTCCCCGATTCTCTCTGGAAAAATCCCGATGCAAAGTTTCTTGATCCATGCTGCAAAACCGGCGTGTTCCTGCGCGAAATTGTAAAGCGGCTTAACGCAGGACTTACGACGCTTTCCGAATATGAAGGCGAAAAGAATCTGCAGAAGCGGCTCGACCATATTTTTGAAACGCAGCTGTACGGTATCGCCATCACGGAACTCACATCGCTTCTTTCGCGGCGGTCGGTGTACTGTTCAAAGACCGCTAACGGCAAATACAGTGTGACGAAGTTCGATTCGGAAAACGGAAATATTTTCTTCGATGACTGCGCGCATACATGGGTTGACGGCAAATGCACATACTGCGGTGCGTCGGAATCGGAATACGGAGAACGCGAAAATCTTGAAAATCACGCATATCAGTTTATTCACAATGCAACTCCGGAGGAAATTAGTAAAATGAAATTTGATGTAGTTATCGGAAATCCGCCATATCAGATGAGCGACGGAGGGAATGCAGCAAGCGCCAGACCAATTTATCAACTGTTTGTAGAAGAAGCTAAAAAAATAAATCCGAGATATTTGATAATGATTATTCCTTCTCGCTGGTATGCAGGTGGTAAAGGACTGGATGATTTTAGAGATAAAATGCTGCATGATACAAGATTGTGCAATTTAATTGATTACCCAAATTCAAATGACTGTTTTCCAGGAGTTTCAATAAAAGGTGGAATTTGTTATTTCTTATGGAATCGTGATACCCATGGAACTTGTAAAATTATTACGATGAAAAACAATTCTCCAGTCTCTACTTCCGATAGGAATTTACTTGAAAATGGTAGTGATGTTTTTATTCGATATAATGAGGCAATACCAATTTTGAGGAAAACACAAGCATTGAATGAAAAAACATTCGAAGCACTTGTAAGTAGCAGAAAGCCGTTCGGATTTTCAACAGATTTCGACGATTATTCCTATAAGCAAAATTCTGATGAAATAAAAATCTATGCAAATAAAGAAGAAGGTTATATTTCTCCACAAAAAATTTTGCAAAACAAGGCCTGGATAAACAAATATAAAATTCTGATTTCGCGTGCATATGGCGCAGGAGAAAATTTCCCGCATCAAATTCTTAACAAACCAATTCTTGCAGAAAAAAATACTTGTTGCACAGAAACATATCTGGTAATCGGACCATTTGAAGAAAAAAATATTTGTACTTCCGTTTTATCGTATATAAAGACAAGATTTTTTCGATTCATGGTAATGCTAAAAAAGAATACTCAAGATGCAACCAAAAAAGTGTATTCGTTTGTCCCCCTTCAAGACTTTTCCGAAAAGTCAGATATAGACTGGTCAAAATCTGTAGATAATATCGATCATCAGCTTTACAAAAAATATAATCTTACCCCGGAAGAAATCTTGTTCATCGAATCGATGATTCGTCCTATGGATACATCATCACAAGGTAATGCCCATGTGTGATATTTTCTTTCCTCCCCGTCCCGAAGCTCACCCGCTCATCTACGCGTACACCATCGACCACCCGCTGTTCGTCGGTCTGCTCAAAATCGGCTACACCGAAAAGTCTGCCGATGTGCGCATAAAGCAGCAGATTGCGAACATCAAGCTGCCGCAGGGGAAGCAGTTTTACAAAATCGTATACACGGAATCGGCGATGCGGAGCGACGGCACATGTTTTACCGACCGTGACGTACACGCGTATCTTAAGAAGTACCGAAAGGGCAGCGTACAGCACGAAGACGGTGAATGGTTCCGCTGTACGGTCGAGGATGTGCGTGCTGCCGTTGCAGCAGTGAAGACGCGTTCTGAAAACTCTGAAAACCGCACGCAGACGTTCGCAATGCGCCCCGAACAGGAAGCGGCTGTTGAACGGACGATGCAGTATTACGAGGCGGCGAAAAAAGAATTCCCAGACCGTGCGCCGAAGTTTCTCTGGAACGCGAAGATGCGGTTCGGTAAGACGTTCGCTTCGTACGAGCTTTCAAAACGCATGGGATTCAAAAAGATTTTCGTGCTCACGTTCAAGCCCGCTGTTGAAGCGGCGTGGCAGGAAGATATTCAGTCGCACGTCGATTTTGAAGGATGGCAGTTCATCTGCCGCGGCGGGATATCGTACGAAGAAGCGGACCTTTCAAAACCGATTGTATGTTTCGGTTCGTTTCAGGATTACCTCGGCACAAATGAAAACGGCGGCATCAAGGCGAAGAACGAATGGGTGCACGCGACGAACTGGGACCTCGTGATTTTCGACGAGTATCACTTCGGTGCGTGGCGCGACAATGCGAAAAAATTATTCGAGCAGCCGGACGAAGACAACGACTTCGATTTTGACGATGAAAAGTACACAAAAGACGAAGCGGGTAACGCATGGGACGAATCGTTCCTGCCGATAACCACGTCGTACTATCTGTTCCTGTCCGGTACGCCGTTCCGTGCAATCAACAGCGGCGAGTTCATCGAGGATCAGATTTACAACTGGACGTATTCCGACGAGCAGAAGACAAAGGCTGACTGGGATAAGAGCAGCGGTGTGCAAAGCGTGAGGGATATGGAGGACGCGCGAAGCGCGTTGCGGAGCAATGGAGCGGAAGCGGAACCCGGAATAGCCCGACCCGCCGCAGGCGGGGCACGCCCAAATCCTTACGAAGCACTTCCGCGCATAGTGATGATGACGTACCGTGTTCCCGAAAGCATTCAGAACATTGCACAACAGGGTGAGTTCAACGAGTTCGATTTGAATATGTTTTTTTCGGCAAAGGGAACGGGCAGCGACGCGAAATTTGTGTACGAAGAATATGTGCAGAAATGGCTCGACTTGATACGCGGTTCGTATCTGCCGGCAAGCGTGGACGACATGAAGCTCGGACAGGACAGACGGCCGCCGATGCCGTTCTCCGACACGAGGCTGCTGAACGTACTGTCGCATACGCTGTGGTTTCTGCCGAACGTGAACTCGTGTTTTGCCATGTACAATTTGCTTCAACAGAAACAGAACGCATTTTATCACGACTACAAAATCATCGTGTGCGCGGGAACAGGAGCGGGCATCGGCGTGAATGCTCTGGTCCCGGTTTTAAAAGCCATGTCGGACCCGTTGGAAACTAAGACGATTACGCTTTCGTGCGGCAAGCTTACAACCGGTGTGACGGTACGACCGTGGACGGGCATCTTCATGCTGCGCAATCTCAAAAGCCCCGAGACGTATTTTCAGGCGGCGTTCCGTGTGCAGTCGCCGTGGGAAATTATTAAAGTCGACGGTACGCACGAAATTATGAAAAGAGAATGCTACGTATTCGACTTCGCGCTCGACCGTGCGCTCCGGCAGATAAGCGACTACAGCTGCCGGCTCAACGCGGATAATTCGAATCCGGAGCAGAAAGTCGCGGAGTTCATTCACTTTCTGCCGGTACTCGCATACGACGGCAGCACGATGAAACAGGTGAACGCGCAGGACATCCTTGACATAGCACTTTCGGGAACGTCCGCAACACTGCTTGCAAAGCGGTGGGAATCCGTGCTGCTTGTAAACGTAGACAACGGCACGCTGAACCGCCTTATGGCGAACGAAGACGCAATGAAAGCACTCATGAACATCGAGGGATTCCGCAGTCTGAATCAGGACATCGAGACAATCATCAACAAATCGGCAGCGGTGAAAAAAGCGAAAGCTGAAAAAGACGGACCGCTTTCGCAGCAGGAAAAGCGAGAACTGTCCGAAGAAGAAAAAGAAATGAAATCGAAACGTAAGCTTATTCAGGAAAAACTTATTAAATTTTCCGCCCGCATTCCGGTGTTCATGTATCTCACCGATTACCGCGAGTATACGCTCCGCGACGTAATCACGCAGCTTGAACCCGGGTTGTTTCATAAAGTAACCGGGCTGAACCTCGGTGACTTCGAGCTGATTGTGTCGCTCGGCGTGTTCAACGGTCCGCTCATGAACGACGCCGTTTATAAATTCAAGCGGTACGAGGACGCGTCGCTTTCGTACACGGGAATCAACCGGCACGAAGGTGAAAAAATCGGTCTGTACGACACGGTGCTGAACAGAAAAGAAATACTATAATTCGGTCAATAAGTAAAAATTTTTGAATTGACAGAAAGAATATCAATATCCGATTGCAGAAAATCGTTGTCATTGGTTAATAATATATATTGTTTCTCTTTGCACTGCAGCGTAATTATTTTATCTCCGAAATCAAGGGAATCAGATAGAACAGAGATGTTAACTACTAATGGATTTTTCTGTTTTAAAAGCCGCCCATAAATTAATGAATACTTCTGCTGCCATGTCTGCTGCGGATTTGGCCAGAACAAATAAATAAGAACATTTGCATCAAAGAAAACAGCCCTGTCTTTTAATTTGTCTATATCTGTTATCCGGTATCGGAATGCCATTACTCTTCTCCCAGAATGGCTTTTACGGATTTCTTCATGCGCTCAGGATCTTTGTAATAGAGTTTGGCGGTATTCACAACCCGTTTGAGAAGTTCCGCATCGGTCGGCTGCATATCTTCAAGTTTTACATATCTCTTTATTATTTCTTCCGGATAGTCTTTATATAACAAACCTATTGCCGTATTCAAAAAAGCGGATGTAAGCATTTCAACATTCAGGAAAGAAAGGCTTACTGTCTGATTATGGTCGAGAAATTCTTTTAGTACGGCATATACTTTCATTCCATCGTCGGCTTCAACACAGACGGGATTTCCCACAATCTGATAAACACTTTTTTTTACCTCATCCATATATCTACCTCCTAAAGAATATCATTAAGATTGACCTGCGATGCTAACTGATACGAATTAGTATCATCAGTTCTAAACTGCATATTTACTATAGTTCCAGGAAACGGAAATGATAGAAATCGAGCGTTTTCAGATTGCGCTGTCGTTTCAAAGAACCCATTATCGCTGACTATCTGAAATTTACCATTATTCATTTTAATAAATTCTTTGAGTAACGCCAAGCCTATTCCGCCGGGTACATCTTCTTTTGTTGAATGGCCTTCTGTTGTTGCCCATTTTATTGCCTGTACAGCATTCATATGTACACCAAAGCTGGAATTAATTTTATTTTTAAAACCTATACCTGTATCTACAATAGTAAATTCGATTTTATGTTTCGTCGGATAAAACTGACCGCAGGAATAGATATAATCAGTGCCGCTGTGCATCTGCGCGTTTACAAATATTTCATAAATTGATTCAGAAATCTTGCGCCGTAATTGCGGACTCATTGCGGGAAATGCCGTTTTTCCAAGCAATTCGTTTGTGACATAGAAATGAAAATAACGGCTTTCGTTCGATTTTAACTTCAAAAAAGGAACTGTTGTATTATTGGCATCAATTATAGACTGATACCCGTAACCGGAAAGAAAACCGTTCTTTTTAAGAATCTCCAAAACTTTATCATTATTTGATTCTATACTGATTTGATTGGTTCCGGCTATTTTATCAAGTATACCGCCCAAAACGGCACTCATATTCGCCCCGAACCAATTGTTCAGTGTAATTTTGATATCATCAAAAATCCAGCCCTTTGCAGTTTGATAAAATTGTGCAAACTGTTCGTAACATTGAAAACTGGTATCCATGTCCGAAAATACAAAAGACTTCATTACTTTATTATCGGAATAAATGGCCCGGAGTTTAGTACGAGAAAACACAGACGATCCGCAGCTACTGTGTCCGCTTCTACATCGTCTTTATGTTCGACGGCGGTACGCGGCGCATTGTTTTGTAGAAAGTGGAAAATGCGGAAACGGAACTGAACCCGAGCTTGTCCGCAGTCTCTTTCATCGTGGCTCCGCGGCTTATCATCGACGTGGCGATGTCGGTCTTATACAGCGCGATGTAGCGGTGCGGCGTGAATCCCGTGTCCCTGCGGAAACAGCGGATAAGGTGGTCTTCGTTCACGCTGATTCGCTCCGCTATTTCTCTGACTGTTAAGTCGCTCACCTGGTTTTCGTGAATGCAGCGGATTGCCGACTGGGTAACGGGGCTGTGATACTTATGAGCGGGCATATAATCGTGCAGGAGCGAAATCAGAATGTCGAAATAAACGGGACCAAGATGATTCCGCGCCTCGCGGGTACTGAACGCCTCTCCCGCGGATTCGAGCAGCGGCTTTACTCCCGGCACCGACGACGCATCGATTTCAATAAAATCGTCGATGAAGAGTTTTTCGTACGAAAGGAAATCAAAGTAGATGTGGTCGACCGGATCGGCGGGATCCTGCGTCACATTGAAATCGGGATTTGCGGGAAATATGTACACGTATCCCGGTTTGAGCTTCCTGATTTTCTTGTAGTAAACTGTTCCGCTTATAACGTAATGAATTCTGTTCGTGAGATAAAACTGATAACGCGTCCACGACTCGGGATTGTAAATGCGGCCGCATATCTGCATTGAAAACGGACTGTCCATTCATCGACCATACGACAAAAGTCGATTTTTGTAAACATCATGCATAATTTTAAGATTTACAATTCTCCTCTTCCGGTGCATTCTTGAGCCATGAAAACGCGAAAAACGACGCCCGTTTCATTCGGCATGAAATACTACAGGCGCAATCTTCCTGCTGCTGCGGCAGCGCAGCTCATGAGTTTTACCGCAACGGTCGCGGACCTCCTGCTTCCGCTGCTGCTCGAAATGTTCATCGACTATGTCGTCTGTGCGAACACCGGCGACGGTTCGGGCATTTTTTCATTCATTCTCAACGATGCGCGTTACCCGGTGCATTCGTTTCCGCTGTTCCGGCACCTTGCGCTTTTCTACTTCGGGCTGCTGTTTATCCGCATCGTGCTTATCTATGGTAAGAACGTCGTTAACCAGAATCTCGGTCTCCGCCTCGAAACGGATCTCCGTCTCGCCACGTACAGAAAACTCATGCAGCTTGATTCGGAAACGATAAGCGGATTCAACACGGGAGAGCTGATCCAGACGATTAATTCCGATACGATCATGTACAAGGATATGTTCTGCCGAATGATTCCGAACATCGTCGACAGCCTCTTCGCCATGTGCATCAGCATCATCGTGCTCGCAAAAATCAGTCCGTGGCTGCTCGTTCTTCCCGTTCTGCTCACGCCGGTATTCGTTTACGAACTTAACAAATTCAAGCAGACTGCGCGGCAGAACTATCAGACTATCCGCGCGAACGACAGCCGGATGAATCTTACGGTGCAGGAAAACATCGAGGCGGTGCGTCTTGTGCGCTCGTTTACGAACGAGGCGGTCGAGGAAAAAAAATTCGACGATGCGAACATGAGTCTCAAAAACGCGCACCTTGCACAGATACGGCTGTCGGCAAAGTTCGATGCGGTGTTCAGCTGCATCAAGCAGGCGGCGTATATCGGCACAATCGCAGTAAGCGCGGTGCTCGTCATAAACGGCAGTTTCAAAGTCGGCTACCTTGTCGCATGTACGAACTACGTCATGAAAATCGTGAACTACGTGACGCAGATAAACAGTACGTTCTTCCAGATGCAGCAGCAGATGGTGTCCGGCGTAAAGATGATGAACTTTATGAATACGCCGTCGAAAGTCCCCGATACGGGCACGGATAAAGACGTTCGTCCGGTTCAAATCGGGTTTCCGCACATCGAATTCGTGAACGCGACGCTTTCAATCGGAGGAAAAACAGTTCTTAACAATATTAATCTCGATGTTCCGTACGGCAGGAAAATCGGCATTACGGGAAGTACGGGCAGCGGCAAAAGCATGCTGCTCGAGTCTCTTGTGCGCAACTACGAACTTACCTCCGGCACGATTCTGCTCGACGGGAAAGACATACGCGCGTATCCGCTCAGGACACTGCGCAGCGTCTACTCGTACGTATTTCAGGAATCGTTTCTGTTCTCCAATACCGTCACGTCGAACATCCGTTATGCGGACGACACGACAACGGCGCTCGACGATTCCACGCTCAACCGCGAAATCAGCCGCATTGAACGCGGGCAGATCGTCAGTGCTGCGAAGCACGCGCAGGCGCACAATTTTATTATGGGTTTGCAGCAGGAATACGACACGATTGTCGGCGAGCGGGGCATCGGCCTTTCGGGCGGACAGAAGCAGCGTCTTTCCATTGCACGCGCCCTTATGAAAAACTCGCCGGTGCTCGTCTTCGACGACTCCACAAGCGCGCTCGACGTGGAAACGGAGCGGAAGCTTCTTGCGGACATAAAGCAGTACTATCCGGAAAAGACACTGTTCATTTCCGCGCACCGCATATCGTCGGTGAAGGACTGCGACGAAATTATTTATATGAAGGACGGCGCAATCGCGGAACGCGGAACGTTCGACGAACTTATGAAACAGGGCGGACACTTCGCGTCAGTCTATGCCGTTCAGGAAGCGCAGCAGAAATCCGTTCCCGACTATAATTTATCCGCGGCTGCCGCGGGAGGCAGATAACATGGCTCAGCGCAACACGTATTTCCAGGACGAGACCGTAAAGACAAAGATCGATTTCAGGCAGTTCCGGCGGACGCTCCGGTATATTCTGCCGTATAAAAAAATATTCATGCTTGTCTGCGCTCTCATGATCGTATCGTCGGCAGCTTCAATGGTGCCGCCGCTTCTTCTTCGCAGAATCATCAACGCAACCGTTAATAATAAAAATATGCGCGAGCTGCTTTTCGTCATTTCAGGCATAGTTGTCCTTACTGCCGTGCAGATCGGTTTCACCTATTTTCAGCAGACGCTCATGGGAAAGCTCGGCCACAACGTCATCGCAGAAATCCGCCGGGACATTTTTTACCGGCTTCAGCAGCTGCCGTTCGACTACTTTGATTCGCGCCCGGACGGAAAAATTGTCGTACGTGTCACCGAATACGTGAGCGAGCTTGCGAATTTTTTCTCCAACTTTGTGCTCCAGTTTCTCGTGTACATCGTGATGATCGTAACGGCGACGGTCTTCATGCTCTCTATCAGTCCGCAGCTTACGCTCGTCGTATTCTGCTCGGTCGTTCCGATGATGGCCGGCGTCATGCTGCTGCGGTCGCGTCTGAAACCGCTCTTCACGCAGCTGCGCACCAAAAACTCGAACAGGAGCGCATTCATCGTCGAGTCGCTTATGGGCGAAAAAATCATCAAGAACTGCAACCGCGTGGAAGTGAACACGGACATATACGCGGGCATTCACGGCAAATGCGTGCGCCAGTGGCGTCGCATTTTCTGCCTCAACGAACTCAACACTCCTATTGTGGAAATCTGCTGGAACGCGGGAACTATTGCACTGTTCGGAACGGCGTTTGCGTCGATTCTCGCAGGCAGCAACGCCGTCGACGCGGGAACGGTCGTCGCATTCACCGGTTACATGGGCCTCTTCTCCGGTCCGCTCACGCAGATTGCCGTCCTTATCCAGCAGCTTTCGCAGGTTACGAGCGACCTTGAACAGGTATTCGACACGATAGACTATCCGGTGACGATTGCGGACAAACCCGGCGCAGTTACGCTGAAAAATGTTAAGGGACAGGTCGATTTCAACGACGTCACGTTCTCGTACGAAAGCGGCGTTAATATACTCGAACACTTCGATCTGCACGTAAAGCCGGGGGAAACGATTGCGCTCGTCGGCCCGACGGGAGCCGGAAAAACGACAATCATCAGCATGCTCACGCGGTTTTACGACGTACAGCAGGGAAGCGTCTGCATAGACGGCACGGATGTGCGCGACGCGGCGCTCGGTTCGCTGCGCAGGGAAGTCGGCGTCCTTATGCAGGATCCGTTTATGTTCAAAGGCACTATTATGGAAAACATCAGGTACGGCCGCCCGGGCGCGACCGACGAAGAATGTATTGCTGCCGCGGAAAAAATCCACGCTGATTTATGCATTACTAAATTTTCCGGGGGATACAACCATATGCTCGACGAACGGGGCGCGGGACTTTCGGCCGGAGAAAAACAGCTGCTGAGTTTCACGCGCATTATTCTCAAAAATCCGTCGGTCATCATCCTCGACGAAGCGACAAGCTCGATCGACACGGAAACGGAGCAGCTTATCCGGCAGGCGCTCGAAATACTTATTAAGGGTAAAACGGCGTTCATAGTCGCACACCGTCTCTCCACCATCCGCAGCGCGGACCGCATTCTCTACATCGCTGATAAAACGATCGCCGAGCAGGGTACGCACGAGGAACTTATGGCAAAGCACGGATTGTACTACGAACTGAACGTGCAGACTGCGGAGAAAGCGTAATATCCTCCGCCGAAAAATAATGAAAAAGGACCGTCTGCAGAAGACGGCCCTTTTTATTAATGCTGATTATTACCTCGTGAATTAATCGGTATATCCCTTAAATTCACAATACGGTTATGGGCTTTCAGAGTTACCTCTAAAAACTGAAATTTTTAGAGGTTCCCTTATCTCATTCCGGCAGTTTGCTGCCGATTACGGTAATTCGTCCGTCCGTAACAGGAGTAAAAGCTCCTTTGAATGACTTTACATAATCGACGAAAACCGAGCTGAGCAGCATGGACGAATTGAACGTGTCGATCGATTTTTTGAATGCCACGTATCCGTCTCCGCCGCCTGCCATATAATCGTTCGTCGCGATTTTATACGTTTTATCCGGATCAACCGGTGCGCCGTTGATTGTTAATCCGCTCAGAGTTCCGTTTCCGGCTGCATCGTACGTAATCGTATATTTCACTTCTTTGGAAACCTGCGCCCATGCGCCCGCTCCCTGTTTTACCGAACCGATAAAATTGAACAGTTCAATCACGTCGCTTCCTTTCAGCGTCAGAACGAAAAGCACGTTGTCGAACGGAAGCATTGTAAGAATGTCTCCGCGCGTTACGTTCCCCGCAGGAAGTTCCGACCTGATTCCGCCGCCGTTCGTTACCGCGCAGTCGATGCCGATGCCCTGATTTCTGCAGTATGCGACCATGCCGTCGCAGAGCACGTCGCCGCTCGCCATTTCCTGATAGCGTGTAAGCCGCAGTCCGAACGGGAACGGCGCCGTAGTTGTGAGAACGACGTCCTTGAGAGCCTCGTCCGCTTTTGCAACGTACGGCTCAAGCAGCTTCGTAACTTCCGGATCGGGAGCAAATTCCTTCGCCGTGATTTCGACAGGTTTCCACGTAAAGCCGGCTTTTTTACCGTCCCTGATTGTCATGACGCCGTCGCCCACGTATTTTCCGTAAACGTTCGCGGTAACGATCGGTACGCCGTTGACGATTTTCGGTTCGGCGAAATACGAATGCGAATGACCGTCGACTATAAGATCTATTCCCGGTACGTTCTCGGCAAGTTTTACGGACGTTTCATGATCTTCCGTTTCCGCAACGTCGCCCAGATGACCGCAGACAATGACGATGTCGGCGTGTCCTTTGCCGCGCACGAGTTCCACCATCTGTTTTGCCGTTTCGATCTCGTCCGTAAACGTGAGGCTCCTGTCAGGGCTTGCGATAGTCAGCGTGCGCCGTGTCGTAAGACCGATGACCGCAACGCGGAATCCGTCGTAATTCCTGATGATGTACGGCTTCACAAGGTACTTGTTTCCCTGTTTGATGTTCGCGGAAATCCACTGAAACTTTGAAATCGCAATCTGCTTCTGAAGTTTTTCGAGCGGGCCGTCGAACTCGTGGTTACCGAGCGTAACCGCGTCGTAGCCTATCGCGTTCAGACTCCTGATGTCGGGCTCCGCGCTGAACATGTTGGAAAGGGCGGAACCGGTATTCACGTCGCCTGCGTGGAGCACGAGCACGTTTTTGTTCTGCGCGCGCACCTGTTTAACAAACGTCGCCTGCGATGCGAAACCGCCGATACCGTCCGCCGTTGCGAGATCGGCACCGTGCGTGTCGTTCGTATTCAGTACGACGAGCTCATACGTTTTTCCATTGTCTTTTACCGTACTCGCACAGCTTGAAAACAACAGGCCTGCGGCAACCGCGGCAAATACAAGAACTAATCCGAATCGTCTTTTCATGTGTATCTCCTAATCATCAGTATATCATATTACCGGCGGTTTGTTACACACCGGAAATCAGTTGATGTGCACAGTAATGTTAAAAATTTGTTATTTCGTGACATTATGCAGCCACTTGCCTGATCGCAGGCGCAGCAGACCGGCGCTCATCTTCAGCAGCTGCTCGCTCTGCAGGCAGACATAAATCATGTACGGATCCCAGTGCAGGACGAACGCGGCAAGACAACCGAGCGGAATGGCGACGGCCCACATCCAGAAAATGTCGTTGAATCCCGCATATACGGTGTCGCCTCCCGAACGGCAGATGCCGACAATAAAACACATGTTGAACGCGTTCGCGGGATACAGGCACATGAGAATCCAGAGCATATACTGCGACTGCCTGATTATATCCGGGCCGACGTTGAACATATACGGCAGGAGCAGCGACAGCGGATACAGCAGCGTGCCGAGTCCCACGGCCATAAGCGGCATGAACCATGCGAAGCGGGCGGCATACCGGCGGGCCATACTCTCGTTTCCTTCTCCGATTTTTTTACCGATAATAATTCCCGCACCGTTGCCGACGCCTATGAAGAACACCCACGTAAGCTGGGAAATAGTCCCCGTAATATTAAACGAGGCAATCGCATTCGTTCCCGCGTGTGCGAAGATTGAATTCTGCGTCGTAATACCGAAACTCCACAGCGTTTCGTTAATAATAACGGGCAGCGCTATCCTGATAAAACGTGCAAGAAATCCCCTGTCGAAAGAAAGAAGCTCTCTGAATGTGCCGGCCGCTTCGAATTTTTTATGATACGACCAGCCCACCGTGATTACGAGTTCCACAATGCGGGAAATTACTGTCGCAACGGCGGCGCCTTTCACTCCGTACGCGGGAACGGCCAGATGCAGTCCGAATACATCCGCGCGCATGCCGAAAATTAATATCCAGTTGCCGAGCGCATTCACTCCGAACGATACGGCCGTACTTATCATCGGAAGCTTAACGTGCTCCGTTGCTCTGAACGCAAGCTGATATGCAAAACTTACGGCCATGAGCGGATAACTGATTCCCACGAAGCGCAGGTACTGCGCGCCCAGTTCAACCACGCGCGGGTCGCGGGAATACAGACCGATGAGCGCACGGGGAAAAAACAACGCGCCGACTGCAAATACGACGGAAACGACGAAAGACAGCGACAGGGTAATACCGAGCGTGCGCCGTATGCCGGAGATGTCTTTTTTACCCCAGAACTGCGCAACAAAAATCGAACCGCCGCTTGAAATGCCGAACAGAATCATGTTAAGCATAAAAAAGACCTGGTTGCCCAGGCCGACGGCTGCAATTTCCGCTGAACCAAGCTGCCCGACCATGATTGTGTCGAGCATGTTGACGAACGTCTGAAGCAGATTCTGCAGAATTATCGGGACGGCTATAGTAAAAAGCGTACTGTAAAATCCCGGAAGTGTATTCATAATATGGACCTCGCGCACGGGAGTATATCATAAATACGAATCCGTGGCACGCATGTTATTTGTTCCGCTTGTTCCGGCGCGTTTTTTTATGCCGGATTGAGTTAAATCAAAATTTCAGAGCTCCGGGAAATTTGTGAAGATTCCGTCGACTCCCCACTGTTCGAGTCTGGTTTTATCTTCTATTTCATTTACTGTCCACACGTGAACTTTTCGTCCTGCCGCGCGGCATTCTTTTACGGCATCTTCGGTCAATCCGTCCGTTCCGGGATGATAATACTCGAAACCGAACTGCACGCACATTTTCCCCGCGTGGACGACGGGCCTTTCCACAAGAAGGCCGCACGGAATTTCCGGAGCGATTCTTTTGATCAGCACAAGGGACAGCGGATTGAAAGAGGAAAAAAACATGCGCGGTTCAAGATCGTATTTTTTAATAATATCGAGCGTTTTCTCTTCAAGACCGCTGTAATACACGCAGCCCGTTTTTAATTCCACGTTCGTCACAAGATTCGTCCGCTGCACCCATGCGCAGTATTCTTCAAACGACGGGATATGTTCCTGCTCCGCCGCTTCGGGGTGCGTCTTATTCGCATTCAGCCGCTGCAGTTCCGCAAACGTAAAATCTTCAACCCAGCCTGTACCGCCGGTCGTGCGGTCGACGCGTTCGTCGTGTATGACGACAACCGTCCCGTCTTTCGTCAGCTGCACGTCGAGTTCTATACCGTAACAGGCAGTTCCGGCAGCCTTCATAAAAGCAGTCATTGTGTTTTCAGGATATATGCCGCTGTATCCGCGGTGCGCAAATATGTTCATGACTGTACTGTATCCCGAACAGCCGGCTTTTTACAATACCAACTGTTTAAAAAGACAACGCCCGTATCGGTAAACTGATACAGGCGCCGGATAACAAGTTTTTTCCAGCTTTACTGTCGGAAAAATACTGATTACGTCATGAGGATGTAATCAGTATATGGGCAGAGTTACCTGTAAAAACTGAAGTTTTTACAGGTTCCCATATTCTAGAATTCCACGTACAATTCTTTTTTCGTTCCGCAGACCGGACATTTTTCGGGCGGAGCATTCAGCACGGTGTGTCCGCAGACGGGGCAGACATATATGTGTTTCAGTTCAATGTCGTGTCCCGCTTTCACGGCATCAAGCGCCTGCTGAAAGAGCTTTGCATGAATCTTCTCGGCTTCCAGCGCTCCATGAAACGAACGTTTTGCTCCCGGTTCGTTCTGAAATTCCGCTGCATTCATGTACACGGGGTACATCTGTTCCACTTCGAAAAGTTCCCCGTTTATAGCGCCCTGCAGATTTTCCGCCGTTTTTCCGTATCCGAAAACGCCGTTCGCGGGAACAAGCGCATCTGCCGTTTCTCCGTCTATTTCACGGAAGTGGTTGCCTGCATGTACTTTTTCCGCATAGGCGACTGCCCTGAACAGACGGGCTACGTTCGGAAATCCTTCCTTTTCCGCAACGTCCCCCCAGATAAGGTACCGCATATGCGCCATACTTTCTCCACTGTATGCCGAGTGAAGAAAACTGTTTGTCATTGCGTTTTTAACAGCCATTATAAAACCTCCAAATAATAAAATTCAGAATATGCTCTATAAAAAATGCCCAAAAACGAAATTCGCAACCATCCCCGTTTTATTCGAAAACGATGACGGCGTCTTTCTGCTTTATCCGAAGCAGGACGGATTCCAGCACGCGGAAATTGTGATTCAGGTTTACCTGTTCAAGGTACGCCGTTATCATATCCTGGCCGATAACCAGGTCCATGTTTGCGGGATTCGAACAGACGAGCACAGCTTTCTTCTTTCCGAGCACCGGCGACATATACAAATGACGATCGACGAGTCTCGCTATCCGGTCCGATTCCAGCAATCCGGTCGACGGCTGCAGACGCTGCAGGTCGACGTAGAGATCGGGACTGACCGCCAGCGCGTACGGACCGTAGAGATTTTTCTCCGCAAGCATTCCGATTGCCGCAGCAACGTCGGAAAACGCGTTTTCCCCCGTTTTCCAGTCTTTCAGTTCCATTTTCCGCGTACCCGACGCGGAAAGCAGACCTTCGTATCCGAAATTTTTATTTCCGAAATAAATCATCCGGTCTTCGTTTACCGCACACGTTTCGGCAGCCGCGGTCACGGAAGCCATGGACACGGGAATTCCGCTTTTCGACGAACTTTCCAGGTCCCGGGCAAGCAGTGTAAAATCGGCATTAATCAGCGGAAGTTCCACATACGTTCTGCCTTTTGTTACGGTAATTCCGTCTTTTGAAACCTCTGCAATATTTTTCGCGTCGTCTACGGAAACGCTTTCCGTTCCGATCCCGAGCGGGCCGAAAACAGGCAGAAAGCGTCTGCCCGTCAGTATTCTCCGGGCAGTTTCGACGACTGCACTGTCTATCTGTTTCCACAGCCCGTCTGGCAGTGATACATTTTCTCTCGATAAATAACTCATATTCTCACCTCTTTTACCGGCGCATTAATCGCGCAGGCTGCCTACTGTAGATTCGGCCGCTCCATCCGATTTTTTTCCCGCCGGAAGACTTTCAAGCAATTCCTTGACTTCACTTTCACCGGAAAGGAAAAAATCAGCTTCTTTCGGATCCAGCGTTCTGAGCAGCGTCATAAGTTCTCCGATATGTGTCTTTTCCTCATCGCGGATATCCGAAATAACTGCTTTCGCCTTTTCGTTATCGGTGGCCTGAACGTGCGCATCGTACAGGTAGATAGCTTCCAGTTCTCCCGCGATATCAAGTCTGATGGCCTGGACAAGTTCCTCCGCAGTCATTTTTCTGTTTACATTTCCCTGAAAGGGATTCGCAAAAGCCGGCATATATACCTCCTAAAAGTCAAACGGAGCGGATAATACCGTCACAATCGGACAGCCTTATCGTCCCTTCTGAGAATTTCTCTTATTGTAACTATACAGCCGTTCCGTCCAAAAAACAAGAACAGAAACCTCTTTTTCATTTATTTTATTTCCGCCAATTGGTATACTGCCCGTGTACCATGATACGATATTTTTCTTTACGCCGGAACACACTGACGTTCTCTTTTTTATTTCTTATTCAATTCGGTATTTCATTTTCGTTTGCGGAAACTCCCGTTTTTTGGGAACCGCCTGAACTCCGCATTCTGCGCAATTCCTATCCCGACATTATGTTCAGTACATCGTACGATTTAGAAGCGAACGACTGGAAAATCGAAATCAACGGAACTACGCTGTACTGGGCGGACGGAAAAATGCTTTCGGCGGACAACCTCGGCAGTAAAGATTCGTTCCGGCCGGTGCTGTACAGGTACGCGAAAGAAATCCCGGATCCTGCCGAATTCACTCTGGAGCATATACAGGAAATCCGCACGTTTTCTTCAACGGAAAACAGGCGCAGACAGACAGGAGCTTCTCTTGATTTTTTCGATGCCGTTTACGACAGCGCGACGCGCCGTTCAGTCGAACAGCACATCACGCAGATACGTTTTCTGGGCAAAAACACGAATGTCCACGAACGAATCGTCGAACCGCTGCGCCGAGTCGAAAAACGGATACAGGAGCTCGCTCAGACCGACAGTGAAGTTCAGAATTTTGTCAACACACTGACGCGGGTCGACAGCTACAACTGGCGCGAAATAGGAGACCGTTCTTCGCGCTCGTTCCACAGTTACGGTATTGCGGTCGACATACTCCCGAAGGGATGGGGCCGGAAAAACATCTACTGGGCGTGGCGCCGCGATATCGATCCGCAGAACTGGATGATTCTTCCGCTCGACCGCCGCTGGATGCCGCCGAAGCAGGTGATCGACGCTTTTGAAAAAGAAGGATTCATCTGGGGCGGCAAATGGATTATCTGGGACAACATGCATTTCGAATATCATCCGGAACTGATTGATTACAATCATATCCGTTAACTGTATACTGTCGGTAAATTATGACGACTATATCCGCTATCGAACACGATCTCTCCCTGCGCATTCCGGCGCTTGTCTCTTTGTGGCGCGGCACTAAAAACAGCGGCGGACTTACTTCAAAAGAGCTGAAAACGGCGGGCAGCGCGCTGCTCTCCCTCCAGCGCGGACTCACCGGAAGCAGACAGCTGGCCGGTGCCGGATATATGGACGACAACGCGCTGCTCGGCGCGTATCTTCTGTACTACTGGCCCGTTTCGTACATGCAGACTGCGCTCGCAGCGTCGTCAAATCCGCAGGCTTTCTTTTCTCTTCAGCACAGACCGCTCCGTATTCTCGACCTCGGCGCAGGTCCGGGACCGGCGTCGTGCGCGCTTTCGGACCTGCTGCGTCATATGATTCCCGATGCGGCGGAGACGGAATTCACGCTCGCCGATTCAAGCGGGAAGGCGCTCGCGCTTGCGGCAAAATTACTGCAGTACAAAGCGGCTGAAGGATACTCCGTAAAAGTTTATACACACACCGTCAATCTGGAACGCGGTATAGAGGGCGTCCCCGGAACTGATACATTCGACATAATCGTCGTGAGCCACGCGCTCAACGAGCTGTGGCAGGGAGATAGTGACCGCATTGCAAAACGGTGTGCGCTGCTCGAAAAGGCTGCCGAACGGCTTTCTCCCGAAGGCGTTCTGTTCCTCTCGGAGCCAGCGCTGCTCGAAACGAGCCGCAGCCTGCTTGCAGTCCGCGATATGATTGTTTCACGCGGCTTCACAGTGCTGTCCCCGTGTCTCGCCGACGGACAATGCCCCGCACTCGCGGCAGGCCCGAACCACACCTGCCATGCAGAAGTACCGTGGCGGCCGGCGGAACCGGTCGCGTCTCTTGCGAAAGCGGCGGGACTCGACCGCGAGTCGGTGAAAATGAGTTTCATCATTGCAGGGAAAAGGACACCGGATACGGAAACTGCGGCGGAGCCGGAAAAAAACCGCGCAGGAGAAACAGTCATTGCGCGCGTCGTCTCGGACGCGATGCTCAACAAGTCAGGCCGCATCCGTTTTCTGCTCTGCGACGGACACACCCGTTTTGCATTTTCCGCAAAGAACGGAGATCCGGCCGCCGGCCCGGCGGGATTTTTTGCGCTGCGCAGATATGACTTGATTGAGCTGACGTCGCCGGAAATCAGGGGAAACGGCGGAAACACTGCGTACGGATTCGGGAAGGACACAAAACTTCACGTCGTTTCAAGAATAGGTTCCAATTAATGCGGAATTATTTATTTATTAAATATTTATTGAAATACCCGGTACTTTTGAAAGGATATGCAGTTTTTTTATTCTTTAATAAATTCTCAGGAATAAGAATAAAGCCTGCAAGCATGACAAAAAGAATTACGCCAGCCAGCCCCCACTCGGCGGGTCTGGTACCGGATATTATGAGCCAATAAAGCGATAATAATCCCATTGTACCAAATCCTGCATACGCAGTAACGCTTCCCGGTCCGTAAATTGTACGCTTGCCCTTAGTCTTGAACCGATTATACATTTTTATGCCGAAAATAGTATGAATAATAACTTCCAGTGCACTAAAAACGGCGACAGCAATAATAATGCCTGTATTCGCCCCATATATCGCAAGACCGATCATAAAAAGTTCCCCTCCAAAATTGGTTATCATGTCCGTGAGTCGGTTCATGGGATAACGATCAGGATACTGAGATTTTTGCATTATATTATACTGGTAATGGAATCCGCCCGGAATCTGCCATTCTTCCAGCACATGCAGCGGCAGAATAATAGTAAACAATACCAGAATTTTCTGTATCACCGGCCATATCTGCCAATTAATAATCAATACAGCAGTCATAACCGCTCCTATCGCGTAAAGAACATACAGCCACATCTTATCGCACCATTTTTCCAGCATATTTTCTCCTTCCTGTAACCAGCTCTATCTTCCCTCATTTCCGGTATGTTTGTATCATATAAAAACATCACACACAACAACATATCTTTTGTTATGAAACACAGGAGCCAATAATGTATCATATAAAAAAGGATAAACGTTCAGAGTATTCTGACAAATTAATCACGGAAGGACTGCTTGAATGCCTTAAATCAAAGAATCTCTCCGATATAACAGTTTCTGATATTCAGAGAGCTTCATCCGTAGGAAGAACGACATTTTACAGGCACTTCGACTGCGTGACAGATGTACTGGAGTATAAATGTGATCAGATTTTTAACGAAATCGCGCAACAGAACCATAAATACTGTTTTAATTCCGCAGAAGAAATTGTGAAAAAATTCATACAAATCTGGTACAAAAACGAACATATACTGGAGGCTGTCGTAAAGAATAACCGGATCGATATAATTATTAATTCACACCGGAAAAATCAAAGTAAAATGCAAAATGTCTTTTTTCGGGGGAAAAAAGAGGCACCCGAACAGACTGAGTATATCATAATCATCCTGAGCTATATTATGGCGGGTGTTTTATCAGAATGGATCCGAAACGGCACTAGAGAAACCTGCTCTCAATTATATGAACAAATCAGGGAATGCATAAAACTATTGCAGTTCGTTTTTATATAAGTCCCGCGCTCACCGATATTATTCAGAATCACCGCGTCTGTAGAGTTCGTACAGCAGAACGCCCGCCGCGACAGATACGTTAAGGCTGTCGATTTTTCCGCACGTCGGGATCGAAACGCTTTCGTCGCACTGTTCCGAAAGCAGACGCGCAATGCCCGTTCCTTCGCTTCCCATAATAACGACGGATTTCTGCGGAAAGTTTATCCTGTCTGCATGCGTGCCGCCAGCGTCTGCGCCGTACACCCAGAAACCGGCTTCCTTCAGACGCTGCACAGCACGCACAAGGTTCGGCACGACGGCTACGGGAACCCACGCGCTCGCACCGGCGCTCGTGCGGGCAATCACCTCGTCGCCCGCAACGTCGTTCGCACCGCGGCTTTCAGGAAGCACGACGAGCGCCGCACCGAACTGATCGCAGCTGCGGATGATTGCCCCCACGTTGTGCGGGTCGGTCACGGAATCGAGCACGAGCACCGTAACGCGGGCACCGTCCGCATCCGCCTCGTGCGCCGCCGCCCACTGATCGAAGTCGACGCTGTTTTTCGCGGCGTTTTTTTCGTTTTCCGAACACAGCACAATGCCGCGGTGGTCGCGCGCGGCCGCCGGAAGCGATTCGACGAGCCTGTCGAGCGCCGCGTCGTCGGAAACGGAACACGGGATGCCGGCCTCTTTCGCAGCTGCGAGAATTTTTTTTACACGCGGACCCGGTCTGCTGTACAGAATACGCATGCCGGCGGCGGAATCAGCTTCCTTCGCGCGCCGCACACGTTCTTCAACAGCGTGAAATCCGGTTATGATCTTATCCATTCCGCCCTCAGCATGGGAGAGCGCTCGCGCGCTCATTTATCGTACTGTCGCGCTTATGCATTTTTACCGCAACATGGGAGAGCGCTCACGCGCTCATTTACTGTATTGCTGCGGCTCATATACTTTTGCCGCAGCATGGGAGAGCGCTTTCGCGCTCATTTATCGTATTGCTGCGGCTCATATATTCTTTCCGCAGCAATACTTATATTTTTTGCCGGAACCGCAGGGACAGGGGTCGTTGCGGCCCACTTTTGCGCCGTCGCGTTTTACCGTCGTCGTTTTGAGGGCACCGGTCGCGTACATCCAGTCGCCGTTCACTTTCTTGAAAGCCGCAGTCTCGTGATGCATGTCGCGCATTCCGTGAAGCGTATAGTCGGCTTCAAATTCGACAATACCTTCGTCGTCGGCTTCCCGGCCTTTTTCCGTGTGCAGGATTCTAAGACCGTGCCATGAGGACTGATTGCTCCAGTCTTCTGTTGCCTTCCGGTCAATGTCGGCAATCCCCTCGCCTTCCTCGCATGTATTGATGATGAAGTCTACAGCGTGTACAACATACGCCGTATAGCGCGCGCGCATGAGCGCTTCAGCCGTCGACGCTTTTTTCGTTCCTTTTATGAGCGGTTCGCAGCAGTCGCTGTATTTTTTCCCTGAACCGCACGGGCAAAGATCATTTTTTTCGTTACTCATATCGGTCAGTATATCATATAGTTTATCGCTCGGGCAATGAGGGTGCTATTCTAAAGAAAATCATGTCCAAATCAGGCTTTATGTGTTATAATAGTATAATTATGATGATTCTGGTTGAAGGCAGTACATTTCAAATGGGCTCGCCGACCGGTATGGCCGATGAACGGCCAGTACACACGGTCACACTCGACAATTTTTATATGGATGAGCACGAAGTGACCCAGTCGGACTGGAAAAAAATCATGGGCACAAATCCTTCGTATTTTTCCGACAATCCGGAAAAAGGAGAATCGCAGGCAAAACGTCCTGTCGAACATATAAGTCATTACGATGCATACGTCTACTGCAACAAGCGCAGTATCGCGGAAAAACTTACGCCGTGCTATGTGATAGGCGGAACGGACAATCCCGAAAAATGGAGCAAAATTCCGAACGAGCAGAACAATCTCTGGGATAACGTTAAATGCCGCTGGGACGTAAACGGCTACCGTCTCCCGACCGAAGCGGAATGGGAATATGCGGCCCGCGGCGGTATTCGGAACACCCAGAAAAAAATATTGAAAGACGCGGACGAAAATCACTCGTGGAACAAAAACAACAGCGACTGCATGACGCATTCAGTCAGGTTAAAACCGTCTTCAGTTCTCGGATTTTACGACTTATTCGGCAACGTATGGGAATGGTGCTGGGACTGGTACGACTGCTACCGTGCCGGCGAATATAAAAATCCGCACGGAGCGGAACGCACTGACGACAACACCGACAGGATGGGACGCGGCGGTGCGTGGAACTCGGAACCGACCGACTGCTCGCCGTTTTTCCGGAACTGCGGCAGTCCGGCATCGCGTTATAACTTCATCGGAATGCGCGTCGTGCGCTCGAAAAAATAATATGGATAAATATACTGATATAAAAGGCGTCTTTTTTGATTTGGGCTGGACGCTCGAAGTGCCGGTCAACGGCGACTGGATGATTACGAACCGTTTCCGGGAAGTATGCGGATGGCATGAACCGTTCCCCGTCCCGCAGCCGGAATTGAACAGCGCGCTGACGGAATCATCCGAATATCTTCAGAAAAGTCACAAAATGAGTACGCCCGAAGAAGAATTGGAGCAGTTTACGCGTTTCTATGAAATTCTCGGCGGAAAACTTCCCCGGCTCGGTATGACGCACGAAAAAGCTGCGGATATTGCCCGCGACAGGACGTACAATATGGGCAACTACGTTCTGCTTGAAGATACGGTAAAAACGCTCGAAACGCTGAAACGGCGCGGCATAAAGCTCGGCGTCATCTCGGACACGTGGCCCGACGTCGTCCTTCAGCTGAAACATTTCCGTATCTTCGACTATTTTGATTCGCTTACGTTCAGCTACGAGCTGGGCGTGTTCAAACCCGACACTGCATTGTTCAAAGACGCGCTGGCAAAAATAAAACTGCCTGCGGAGCAGACAGTTTTCGTCGACGATATGGCGTATATCCTTGAAGGTGCGCACAGACTCGGCATAAATCCGGTTCAGTCGCTCGTCCAGCCGAAAAAGCGGGCCGATATGCGTTTTCCTTCCGTGAAAAAGCCGTCGGAAGTGCTGAACCTTATTCAGGATTTTACCGGCGTGCCCCTGTGATCAATTCCAGTATTATCTGAACGCACGTATCTATGCCGATTGAACTGCTCTTGAGGCAGAGGTCGTAGTTCGCAACGTCGCCCCATGTGCGGTCGGTATTGTATTTGTAATAAAGCCTGCGCTTCTTGTCTCGGTCTTCAAGAAATTTACGCGTATCCTTCGCTTCAACTTTGTATACTTCTTCCGCGCGCCTGATGCGGAAATCCATATCGGCATAAACAAATACGTTGAAGCAGTCTTTCCGTTCCCGCAGCACATAATCAGAGCAGCGGCCGACGAAAACGCACGGTTCCTTATCCGCAAGCTCTTTGATGATGTTGTACTGCATAACGTACAGTTTGTCGAACACCGATTGTCCCGCGGAAAATCCGCCTAATCCGGCCGGCATGCTGTATACCAGATTCTGCCCCGAGGTAGCGGATTCGCTGCGCTCCTCAACAAATTCTTTTGCGAGTCCGCTCTTCTCCGCTATTTTTTCTATGAGCTCGCGGTCGTAATATTTCCAGCCGAGTTTTTCCGCAACGGCCTGAGCTACAATACGTCCGCCGCTCCCGAACTGCCTGCTTACTGTAATAATATTCGTACTCATAGCATACCTCCCGCTGCAATCAGTTTCCTGCTTCTTTATTATATACTATTTTTCACGGCTGTGCATCTTTTTCGGTTTATTGCCGCGGCCGTCTTTGACTTTTGCATGTGACTCATGTATAGTAATTATATGGCAAAGACTTTCGACGATAAAAAAATTATTTACACGATGGACGATGTGAGCCGTGCATACGGCACGAAGGTTGTCCTCAAAAACATCAGCATTTCTTATTATTACGGCGCAAAAATCGGCGTGCTCGGTCCGAACGGTTCGGGAAAATCGAGCCTTTTTAAAATTCTTGCGGGAATAGATACTGACTTTACCGGAGAAACGAAACTCGCTCCGGGATACTCAATCGGATACCTTGAACAGGAACCGCAGCTGACGCCGGGAAAAACAGTAAAGGAAATCGTAAGCGAGGGAGTAAAATCAATAACGGACATGCTCGCCGAATTCGACAAAGTAAACGAAGCTTTCGGCGATCCCGACGCTGATTTCGATAAGCTCGGTGCGCGTCAGGCAGAACTTCAGGAAAAACTCGACGCGGCGGACGCGTGGAATCTCGACAACAACCTTGAACTTGCGATGAACGCGCTCCGCTGTCCGCCGGCTGACCAGATTGTGGACGTGCTCAGCGGAGGCGAACGGCGGCGCGTCGCGCTCTGCCGCCTGCTGCTTCAGCAGCCCGACATTCTGCTGCTCGACGAACCGACGAACCATCTTGACGCTGAGACTGTCGCGTGGCTCGAAAAACACCTGAACGATTATCCGGGAACTGTTATCGCAATCACGCACGACCGGTACTTCCTCGACGACGTCGCCGGCTGGATTCTTGAGCTCGACCGCGGCGAGGGGTATCCGTTTAAAGGAAACTATTCAAGCTGGCTCGAACAGAAGGAAAAACGGCTTGAACAGGAAGAGAAAGGCGAAAGCGAACGGCGGAAGGAAATGCAGCGCGAGCTCGAATGGATACACATGGGTGCGAAGGGACGGCAGGCAAAACACAAGGAGCACATAACGCGCTACAACGAACTGCTTGCGCAGGAAGGAAAAGCGCAGCTTAAGGATACGCAGATTTCAATTCCGGCCGGCCCCCGCCTCGGCGGCGTCGTCATTGAAGCGAACGATCTCACAAAATCGTTCGGCGACAAACTGCTTTTTGAAAATTTGAACTTTCAGGTTCCCGCAGGCGCAGTCGTCGGCATAGTCGGTCCGAACGGCGCAGGCAAGACGACGCTCTTCAAACTGATTGCGGACACCGCGGGCCAGACGGCGGAACGTCTCGACGGAAAGGAAGGCGGTGAAAAGCCCGACAGCGGTTCTATAAAAGTCGGTTCCACCGTCAAGCTCGTCTACGTGGACCAGATGCGCTCAAAACTCGATCAGAACAAAACGGTATACGAACAGCTGAGCGGCGGTCAGGATTTAATAAAACTCGGCGCGGTCGACGAAAAGGGACGCGCGCTTGAAGGCGGCGTACGCGAAGTAAACTCGCACGCGTACTGCTCGTGGTTCAACTTCAGCGGCGCCGACCAGAACAAAAAAATCAGCATGCTCTCCGGCGGAGAAAAAAACAGGCTCAATCTGGGCATGATGCTTAAGGAAGCGGGAAACGTGCTCATGCTCGACGAACCGACGAACGACCTCGACGTTCAGACTGTGCGCGCGCTTGAAGAAGCGCTCGAGGACTTCGCCGGCTGCGCGCTCGTCGTAAGCCACGACCGCTGGTTCCTTGACCGCATCTGCACGCACATCCTCGCGTTCGAGAACAACAGCGAAGTCCGCTGGTTCGAAGGCAACTGGAGCGAATACGCGGAATGGAAAAAGGCGCAGTTCGGAGAAGACGCCGAAGTTCCGAAGCGCACGACGTACCGAAAGCTCACACGATAAAATTACTGCGCGGCAACAAACGGGGACAGCTCTTTTCCGAGCGTCTCCAGATCGCCGCGGATATGCAGCTTCTGCGGACATTTCGTTTCACACGCTCCGCATTTTCTGCACAAATCAGCGCTTTTTTTGTCGGCCTCGATCATCTTCCATTCGTATGCCGCGCTGTTCCTGTTTTCGTACATTCCCCAGTCGTTCCAGATTTTAAAATTGCGCGGAATGTCGACGCCGTACGGGCACGGCATACAGTAACGGCAGGCTGTGCAGCCGTTGCGGATGCGGCTCTTTATTGTCTCCCGCACGGAAGAAACGGCAGCCTGCTCCCGTGCGTCGAGAGGGACGAGAGGAGAAAACGTCGAAAGGTTATCCCTGAGCTGTTCTTCCGTCGACATGCCGCTCAGAACGACTTTGACGTCTGATTTTCCCGCCGCAAAACGCAGTGCCCACGACGCCGGCGTTTTGTCGGGATGAATCTCCGTAAACGGGCGGACAATTCCGGCGGGAAGACCCGCGAGCGAGCCGCCTTTTACCGGCTCCATAATAATAAGCGGTATGCCGAGACTTTCCGCCAGGCTGCGTCCGCGTTCGCCGGCCTGCTCTTCCGTATCCATATAATTGTACTGTATCTGACAGAAATCCCATGTACGGTATTTCGCAATCCGTTCGAACACCTCGTATTCGTCGTGGAACGAAAAGCCGAGATGACGGATTCTGCCCGCCTGCTGTTCCGCCGCCAGATAGTCGATAACGCCCAGTTCCGCCATCTTTTCGAACCGGCCCCTGTCGAGCGAATGAAGCAGATAAAAATCAACGTATTTTACCTGCAGCCGGTCAAGCTGCTTCTGAAACAGCGTCCGCGCGTCGCCGGGCGTTTTTATTTCCCATACGGGAAGCTTCGTCGCGACGAAAAAAGATTTCCTCGGCAGCTTCGAAAGATACGCGCCTACGAACGGTTCGCTTTCGCCGTTGTGGTACGGATACGCAGTGTCGAAATAATTGACGCCGGCTTTATACGCTGCATCCAGCATTGCTTCGGCATCGGTTTTATTAATATGTCCGTCGGCCGTCTGCGGAAACCGCATGCAGCCGAAACCGAGCGCAGAGACTTTGTCTCCGCAAAAAATTCTGTATTCCATATGAAAAAGTATGGACGATTGTCATCAGTCTGTCAACTTTTTTGACCTGAGGGTTTAAAAAATCACCGGGGAAAATTTTCACATCCGCTTTCCCGCGTCGAGCGCAAGTTCCGACCGCTCGCATTCTTCGGAAAACATCGTAATCTGCGCGCAGAGCGGACTGCCCTTCATGCGGTCCGCAGCGTAGCTGAGTCCGTTCGAACGCTCGTCAAGCAGCGTGTTGTCTATCTGCGCGGGATCGCCTACGAGGATAACCTTCGTTCCCTCGCCGACCCGCGTGATTATCCCTTTTACCTGCCTAGGCGTAAGGTTCTGCGCCTCGTCGATAATGAGCCACGAGCCCGTTATTGAACGCCCCCGCATAAAATTCATGGCCTGCGCTTCTATCATGCCGCCGTCGAACAGGTAATTTATGGAAGTCTGAATATCTTCCGTCGTCTGGGATTTTTTGTGCACGCTCTGAATGCCGAACAGAATTTCAAGATTGTCCAGAATGGGACGCATGAGAGGCGATATTTTCTCCTTTTCCGAACCGGGAAGAAATCCGATATCCTCGTCGAACTGCGCGTTCGGACGACAGACAAGAATTTTCCGGTATTCAGCTCCGTTGTCGTCGACGATTTTGTCGAGTCCGACAGCAAGACTGTAAAACGTTTTTGCCGTTCCGGCCGGTCCCTTTATGATGACGAGCGGGATTTTTGCAGCCGGCAGCAGCAGCGCTTCCTGAATGAATTTCTGCCCGACATTTTTCGGTTTTACGCCGAACGGATTCCTCCGTTCGTATCTTAAAGGAATTATCCTGTCGCCGACTCTTCTGCCGAGCAGCGTCTTTTTCTGCTCAACATCGGAATGAATGATAAAAAACTCGTTTTCGGCGGAGTCGACCGGAACGGAATTGCCTTTTTCATCAATAGTATACAGTTCGCCGGAAGGAAGTCCGTCTTTTCTGAAATCGGCAAGCAGGTCTTCCGGCGCATACACTTCCTGTCTTCCGGTATACGATTCGGTTGCAGTCGGAACCTGATCGGTCGTAAAATCCTCGACGGGAATCCCCATTATCTGGGCCTTGATTCTGACGACCATGTCCTTCGTAACAAGAATGACTTTTTCATTCTTTTGCATTAATCCCTTGCAGACTTTCAGAATCCGGTTGTCGGGACTTTCGGGATTAAAACCGGCGGGCAGTTCGACGTCGATATGATTGATTTCAATTCTGAGTTCTCCGCCCCACGGAAGTCTGACGCCTTCAGTCAGATTTCCTTCCGTTCTGAACTGTTCGAGAAAACGTATCGCCTGTCTGGCGTTCCGTCCTTTTTCGCCGTCCGCTTTCTTGATGCCGTCAAGTTCTTCGATCACCGCAAGCGGCAGAATAATACGATTGTCTTCAAAAGATGCAAGTGCATACGGAGTGTGAATAAGAACATTCGTATCCAGAACATAATTTTTCTTCATGCATTACCCGCCTTTATACTAAGCATAGTATGGAGCCTGAGTGGAATTCAAGTGCGGGATATTAATTTTTGGTTAGAAATTCCGGGAAAAAACCTGAGAAAAGCAGAATCCGGCCGTATACAGGCAGGCAGGCTGCCGGGTACGGCCGTAAAACGTATGTCTATTTGCGCTTGTAAATGTCGTTCGTCATTTTTACGAGTTTGTCCGCGTTAAGATTCCGGCAGCTTGCGACGTATTTGTCCCAATCCGCGACGATATCCTTCTGTCCGGTAATGAACTGAAGCGTCCACGCGTTGATATTGTCAGCAAGCGGCGTTCCCCAGAGATTCAGCTGTTCCTTTTCGTCCTCCGTCGCCGCGACTTTCGGATTTACCGGACGGATTTCACGGTATTTTCCGAGCCGCGCGTAATAATCCTGTACGACGGGAATAAAGTTGTCGCTCATTTCCGCAACCGTGTGTCCGTAGTAGAAGTTGCCGCACGCGTATCCCCATTTCAGGCGGATATCAGTGTCGGTTTCGGAGCCTCCAATGCCGAGACCGCCGCATTTGAATCCCGGAAGCAGCTGTTTAACATTCTTCCCGTCCGCAGCCGCAGCGAATTCGAACGTTTTCCCCGCAACGCCCCATTTTGTAAGCTGATATGCTTCGGGCGAATACCAGAGCCAGTCGACGAACCTGAGCATTTTGATGAAACCGTCTTTGCCAAGCGCGTTCAGCGCGTTTTTGGAAATCATGACGCCGTTTTCAAGCCGCGCGTTTTCACCCGTGTATTTCGTTGTTCCTGTCGGATAACAGGTAATGTACAGGCAGCTCTCGTCCCTGCCGCTTCCGGTTTTGAGCCCCGAGACGAACGTGGCGTACTGCGAACGGTTTACGCTCGTAATGACTGTCTTACCGTTGTAGAATTTATTCATTGCCGTCGTGTCGTCCTGCGTGAACGTTTCCGGATCAAGAATACCGCCTTTTACAAATTTGTTGAGGACGGCGACCATCTTCTTAAAATTTCCGCTCGTCGAGGCACAGTACCATTCGTCCTTCTGCACATCATAGCCGAGTCCGTTCGTAATTGCCCAGCCGGCGGGGACGCCGTACGATGCGCCGACGAGCTTGAGCAGATTCCCGCCTTTGCCCTGCCCCGACTGAGAACCGCACCAGAGGTCGGACCAGACATAATCCTTATCAGTGCACACGCCCTTGCTCACCATATATTTTTTGACGGCGACGAGCGTGTCGTACAGATCGTCCCACGTCCAGTTCTTTTCGAGCTCCACGATATCGATTCCGGCCGCGTCGAATATGTCCTTCCTGATCATCAGCGTGTAGTCCTGCAGCGGGGCTTCGAGCATGCCCGGCAGGCGGTAATACTTACCGTCGCTCTGGGTAATCGTGTCTATATCCTTCTGCATATTGTATTTTTTGAAGAACGCTTCGTAATTCGGCATATACCTGACGTAATCCGATACGGCCACGACGGCACCTCCGTCCACGAACGATGTTTCATCGTAAATTTTAGGAATAATGTATGCGGCGCTGCCCGCGTTGATGGCGAGTTTTACCTTGTCGGTGTAGTCGCCGCTGTCGAACGTCGTGAGTTCGAGCGTAACGTTCGTTTTGTCCGTAATGTTTTTGAAGACACCATCTGTCTTCCATGCATCAGTTATCGGATACCAGCTTGCGTCGCTGAAATACATTGTGTACGTCACCGGTTCGTCGGAACGGAACGTCTTCCCCTCTCCGAACGTATAACCGGCCGCGCCCTCCGACGAGCCTGTGCCTTTCGAACACCCGAAAAACAGCATCGGAATTGCCGCTGCCGCCAGCATAAATTTTTTCATATTTGTTCCCCCTGTAAAAGCGCCGCGTTCCGCGGATTATAATTATTATTCCTTCACGCCGCCGAGCATCATGCCCTGAACGTAATACTTTTGAATGAACGGATAAACGCAGATAATCGGAAGTGCCGTAAGAAGCATGGAACACGATTTGATGTTCGACGCGATCTGCATGGTATCCGCCGTAGCTGCTCCCGGATCGGCCGATGTCGAGGCACCCGTAATAATCGTGCGCAGATAGTACGCGACCGGCCATAAACTTTTTTTGTCGAGATACAGATACGCGGTAAACCAGTTGTTCCAGTACCCCACCGCGTAGAACAAAACCATCGTCGCAATAATCGGAGTCGACAGCGGTATGACGATTCTGAAAAAAATACCGATTTGGCCGAGCCCGTCGAGGTTCGCCGCTTCCTCAAGTTCCTGCGGGACGTTTCTGAAGAACGAAATCATGAGCAGGACGTAGTACGTGCTGATAAGCCCCGGAATGATGAATCCCATGATGTTGTCCTTCAAACCGAGATTGATCATAAGCACGTAGTTCGGGATAAGACCGCCGCCGAAGTACATCGTAAAAATAATTAACGGTGCAATAAATTTATTAAGTCTGAGCTGCGGTTTCGACAGAGGATACGCGAGGAACATGCTCAGGAACAACGAGAGGAACGTCCCGGAGACCGAGTATACGACCGTGTTAAGGTAGTACCGGGCGAAATCCCCTTTTTTCAGAACGGACGCGTACGTCGTAAGGTTAAAATCGACGGGTAGTACGGAAACTTTTCCCTGAATGATTGCCTGCTCCGAAGAAAACGACTGCGCAACGAGATACAGAAACGGATACAGCGTGAGGACGCACACAATAATCATGACGAACGCGTTGAATATCCGGAACGTGCGGTACCTGCTCGATTCCCGGTAATAATAGTTGTTTTTCGTTTTCATACCGTTCCCTCTCACCACAGACCGCTGTCGGTTAATTTTTTCGACGTCGTATTCGCAATCGTCAGCAGAACGAGATTTATTAATCCCTCAAAAAGACTGACCGCGGTAGCGTAGCTGTAATTCCCCGAGCCGAGTCCCATACGGAATACGTACGTCGAAATGATGTCCGCCGTTTCGTACGTCATGGGGTTGTACAATAGAAAAACTTTTTCAAAAGCGGCGCCTGAACCGACCAGGCTGCCGATATCGAGGATGAGTAAAGTCGCAATGGTCGGCATGATGCAGGGAATAGTAACGTGTATGACGCGCTGGAAGTGACCTGCACCGTCGACTTCCGCTGCCTCGTACAATGCGGGATTTATGTTCGACATGGCCGCAAGATACAGAATGGTGCCCCAGCCGAGACTCTGCCAGATTCCCGACGACACGAAAATTGCGGGGAACCACTGGGGGAGCGCGATGAACGTCACGGCGTTTCCTCCGAAATATTCAATCATCTTATTAATCGGACCGGTTGTCGAAACAAGTTCGCGAATCATCCCTGCGACGATGACTACCGAAATAAAATGCGGCAGATACGATACAGTCTGCACGAATTTTTTCCACTGCAGGTTGTGTATCTCGTTGAGCAGCAGCGCGAAGACAAGCGTAAGCGGAAAGCGGAACAGCAGATACAGGAGATTGAGAGCGAGCGTGTTGCGGAAAGCGCGCCAGAAACTGAGATCGCGTATGAACTGTCTGAAATAGCGGAAGCCTGTCCAGTAGTCGCCGAAGATGCCGCTTCCCGCGCGGTATTTTCTGAAGGCGATAATACTGCCCGCCATCGGCACATATCTGAAAATAATATAATAAAGAACCGGAACAAGCATAAGCAGATACAGCTGCCAGTACATACCGATGTTCTTTTTTACGGGATGAGGGGATTTTTTGTTTGTCGTATTCAATTACCGGGCCTCCGTTTTTCTGCATGCGATTTGACAAATCAGTAATCAGATTGTATGGTATAAGTGTAAGTATGGTTTTTTCAAAAAACCATAGTGAATGTTGCTGTCCGCATTGCATTTATTGTTTTTTCCGGCCGATAGTCACGGAAAAAATATAAAAAAGAATCACTGAAAATATGAAAGAAACGAACCTTATCACACCTTTTTCAACCCGCCAGTTTATGAAGTCGAAGGATTTCGAAATTTATTATTATTACGACACGAATCCGACTGCGGTTAAAGCGCACACGCACACGTATTATGAATTTTACTTCTTCATTGAAGGGAACATAAAGATACAGGTGGGCAGCAACGTATACACTATGCTTCCCGGCGACTTTCTGCTCATTCCTCCTGAAACGCCGCACAATCCCGTCTGGATAAATTCGGACAAACCGTACAGGCGGTTCGTTTTCTGGATAAGCCGTGAGTACTGCGAAAAACTTATGACAGTATCGAAGGATTACGTATGGCTTATGCAGTATGTCGAAACGACGCATATGTACCGTTTTGAAAACGACGTCATCACGTTTAACAGAATACAGTCGATTATTTTTCAGCTTATCGAAGAAATCAAAACGGACCGGTTCGGACGGAAGTCGCAGATATCGCTGCTGGTGAATACGCTCATTCTGCATCTGAACAGGCTCATCAACGCGCGCGTCCATGCCTCCGCACAGGCGGAGCATACGAACGTCTACGCAGCCATCTGCGATTACATAGCGCAAAATCTGGATAAGGAACTCACGCTCGCAGAGCTTGAAGGAAAATTTTTTATCAGCAGATTCTACATCGCCCACTCTTTTAAAGACCATATCGGCATTTCAATACACAGCTACATTACGAAGGCGAGACTCAAAGCGTGCTGCGAAGCGCTGCAGGGGACCGAACCGATTTCAAATATCTACCAGCAGTACGGATTCAACGACTATTCGAATTTTTACCGCGCGTTCAAACTTGAATACGGCATATCGCCGGCAGAATACCGCGCCCAGTGTACAAAACTGGCCGACTGACAAAAACAACAAACTTTGCAATATTGCCGGCAATAAATGCTATGGGCCGGTGCAGGGAAACCCCGTATACTTGGGTACGGAGGCAGAAAATGATTCGATCGGACGGTTACGATTTGTGGCTTTCCTATGAGTATCCGGATACAAGGGAAGCGGAACAGTATGCCGGATTACTGCGGACCGCCGCCGTTGCCGGAGGCTCCGGTATACTCGATTCCGCGGCAGAAGAACTGGAACGGGCGCTTCCGCGGCTGTGCGGCAAATCATATGCCGGAAAAGTACTGCGCGGGACAGAATCAGTATCCGCTCCCGACCTTCTCGCTGCCCCGTACCGGCTGCTTCCCGCTGCCGTTAAAGACTGTGCCGGCCCCGGAACAGTCCCGAAAGGAGACGGATTCCGCATCGTCTCTTCCTTCGCGTGCGGCTGTCCGCGGATACTGATTACGTCCGGCACCGACCGCGGCGTTCTGTACGGAACGTTCGCCTTTCTCCGCATCATGCAGCAGGGACTGCCTGTCACAGCGCTTTCCGTTACTGACAGTCCGAAAATCGGGTGGCGTATGCTCGATCACTGGGATAATCCCGACGGTTCCATAGAACGTGGATACGCGGGAAAATCATTATGGAAGTGGGACGAACTTCCCGGAACGGTCGATCCGCGTTACGCCGATTACGCCCGCGCCTGCGCGAGCATCGGATTGAACTGCTCCGTTCTTAATAATGTTAATGCCGCGCCCGGAATTCTTTCGCCCGCATATCTTGAAAAAATAAGGGCGCTTGCCGGTGTGTTCCGGCGGTACGGCATAACGGTGTTTCTTTCGGTCAATTTCGCGTCTCCCGTACTCCTCGGAAAACTGCCGACTGCGGACCCTCTTGACGACCGCGTCCGGCAGTGGTGGAAAAACAAAGCGGACGAAATATACCGGTATATTCCCGATTTCGGCGGATTCCTCGTCAAAGCCGATTCCGAGGGACAGGCCGGACCGTACGCGTACGGCAGAACGCACGCAGACGGAGCGAACATGCTCGCCGAAGCGCTCGCTCCGCACGGGGGCATCGTCGTCTGGCGGGCGTTCGTCTACGGACAGGGCGAAACGGACCGCGCGAAAAAGGCGTACGCCGACTTCAGGCCGCTTGACGGAAAGTTCGCGGACACTGTCGCCGTACAGGTGAAAAACGGGCCGATAGATTTTCAGCCGCGCGAACCCGTTCATCCGCTGTTCGGCGCAATGGAACGTACGACGCTGTTTATGGAACTGCAGGCGACGCAGGAATATCTGGGACAGGAAAAGCACATCGTCTATCTCGCACCCATGTGGAAGGAAATACTCGACTTCGACGTGAACGGCGGAACAGGAAAAAGACTCACCGTCGGCGACATCGTTTCGTCGGGAGGCGCTAAGGACGGCCGTTTTTCGGGAATTGCCGCCGTCGCGAACACGGGAAGCGACCGTACGTGGTGCGGATCGCTGCTGCATCCCGCGAACTGGTACGCGTTCGGCAGACTTGCGTGGGATTACACGCTCGGCAGCGAGGAGATTGCGCGCGAATGGATTACCTGCACGTGGGGACGCGATCCCGATGTTGCGCGTCAGCTGCTTTTTATACTCATGCATTCGTGGGACGCCTGCGTCGATTACATGACGCCGCTCGGTCTGCATCACATCATGAAGTACGCCCACCATTACGGTCCCGATCCGGCATGCGACGAAGGAACGCGGGAAGACTGGAAACCGCGGTATTATCACCGGGCGGACAGCAAAGGACTCGGATTCGACCGCAGCAGAACGGGAAGCGGCGCAGTCGACCAGTACCGCAGACCTGTCGCCGACATGTTCGACAATATGAAGACGTGTCCGGAAAAATATGTACTGTGGTTCCATCACGTCCCGTGGTCGCACGTTATGAAAAGCGGGCGGACACTGAAGGACGAACTTGCTTTCCGGTACGAGCGCGGCGTACGGGAAGCGGAGCAGCTTGAAGAAGCGTGGAAAAAACTTTCCGGTAAAGTGCCGGACGGTATTTCACGGGAAGCGTACGAATCGGTTGCGGAAAAACTCGCCGGACAGACAGAAAACGCGCGCGAATGGCGTGCCGTATGCGTGCCGTATTTTATGAAATTTGCGGAGGAAAAACATAATGATTCTGCAGCCGATCATGAGGACTGACGAACATCACGCAGCGAAACATGCGTACATACTGGAAAAAGTACGAACTGAAGCGGCCAGTCCGGGAGCCGGCGGAAAACCCGCAATCAGAACGGTGTTTTTCGGCGACAGTCTGACAAGGCGGTGGGAAGATAATCCCGATTTATGGCAGAATTATTTTTCTTCGTTCGCTCCCGTCAATTTCGGCGTCGGAGCAGACACGATTAACAATATTCTGTGGAGAATCGAAAACGAGCAGCTGGAGCTGCTCTCTCCCGAAACGCTGGTGTTCCTCGGAGGGACGAACAGCCTGCACGACGAAACAGCCGGCGATATTATAGACACGATTGAGTACATACTCAGCCTGCTGCTCGAAAAGCTGCCGGACACTTCCATTCTGCTGCTCGGTATTTTTCCCCGCAACGACGACGCAGACGGGACTGTCTACAATCAGTCAATCGTACAGATAAACACGGCGCTTGCGGCGGCAGTACGGGCGCACGTATTCCCGCGTACGACATTCGCCGATTTCGGGCCGCTTCTTCTCGGGAGCGACGGCAGGCTCAAACCGGAACTGACGCCGGACGGCCTCCACCTGAACGCGGCCGGGTACAAGGTCATCGGGCCCGAACTTGTGAAGCTGCTTTCCCGAACCGGAACCATTTGAAGTCGAAGCTGCTTCCGGGCAGAAAAACGAACGTCACCGTCCGCATGCCGCAGACGGCGTCAAACGGAAATGTTTTTTCCTCGTAACCGCCGCTGAACGGAAATTCAACCGCGCGCGTTTCCGTACCGGCCTCATCCGCGAATCGCACAGTTATCGTATCGTTTTCGTTGTGAGTTCTGCCGCATATTGTTAAGCAGTCCGTGCCGGCTGTACCGAAATCCATGTAATCGAACACGAGAGACACGTTGTTTCCGATTCCCGTCACACCTTCCGGCGTACGGGTAAACGCGTCTCCGGTTATGCTGCCGCTGCTGCCGGCCAAGAGTTTCGCAAACGCCTTCGCGGATTTTTCAAAGCGGAACCCCTGCAGGGACAGCCGCGTTTCCGTCGCAACCGCTATGCTGTGTACACCGAAAAGCCGCTCCGGCAGCACGAACGTATTGTCGCTGTACGCGTTGTATATGCCCGGCGCCGTGTACGTACATGAAAGCAGCTTCCTGCCGCCGCCGTCGGGACGGCCGTCCCACAGCTCGAGCGGCAGCTCCGTATCGAACGAAAATACCGGGACAGTCACCGTGTCCGCGCCGTCCGTACCGAAATCGACGTTGTTGAACAGAAACCAGTTCCTGCCGTCGAGCGTATATACTCCGCCCTGGAAACTGAGCGCCGGTTTTATGAGACACGAATCGTACCGGCACGCTTCAACAAGACGGTACGGATTAAGAGTCACCGTTCCCATACCGGAGACGGAAAATTCAAGCTCGCTGATGATTTCGGGCTCCGGCCGGCCGTTGCTGCACGTGCAGCGCAGGCGGAACCCGCCGTCGGCTACGGCGGTAACAACTGCTTCGTTCCCGTGAACGGCGACTTCCGCACAGTCGCTTCTGACGCCTTCGAGCCGCACCGCTTTCCATTCGAGCTGCGTAAATGTTGCGTTTGCCGGTCTGATACGCGCCGTCACCGTAACGCTGCAGTGCTCTTTATCCATATTTTCTGAGTCCGTACAGACGAGTTCGATTTTCCTCACCGGAACGATTCCGCAGCACGCGGGGACAATCCCGCTGTACGCAGGAAGCATCCCGGCGGACGGTTCGCCAAACACCGCGGGCTGCAGGTCTCTGCTTACGGCAATAACGGAAAAGGCTGCATCGGGGGAACGCTTCCTTACGACTGCAAGCAGCCTGTTGCTGAACAGCCGCCGCGTGTGCGTTCTGCCGTCAGCAGACTGATACCGGTCGTAATCAGTGCTGTCGCCGTTGTCGAGCCCGCAGAGTTCCGCGTCTCCCGTAACCCGCACAGTCACGCAGCTGCGTGCATTCGGGACGGGAATACCGTCCGCGTCGGTCGTGCTGATATCGATAAAGCACATGTTTCCCGTGTCACCGTCCCGTTCCCGCGTAAGGACAATCAGCGCGGGATCACCCGGAGTCCGTATCGTTTCCTCCGCTATGACTGTTCCTTTTTCATCGTACGCGGCAGCTTTCACTGTCCCCGGCGCATACGGAATCTGCCATGTTCCCGAAAATTGTTTTCCTTCTTCATGATCTATACGGAACTTCCCCTGAGAAATGCCGTTGAAAAACAATTCAGTATCCGGCGCATTCGAGTAAACGCGGATATCGATGAGCTGACCTTCGTTGAAATCCCAGTACGGCAGCAGATGGACGAACGGCTCCGTGCGGTAATCGGTCCATTCGGCTTTGTACAGCCAGTACGTATCCTTTTCAAATCCGGCAGTGTCGATCTGACCGAAATACGAGTTCTTCGTAAAATACGGCGTGGGCTCTCCGATGTAATCCCAGCCGGACCACACATACTGACCCATGCTCCACGGCGTGCCGCGGTCGTTCAAAACAGCCTGCGACGCGGACACAGCGCCCCAGTTGCTCGAACAGTTGCCGAGGCACGAACACTGCCTGTCCTCGCAGGTGAGCAGCCTGTAGGAAGCCGGAAAATGATATATGCCCCGGCTCTGAACAGTAGCAGACGTTTCGCTTCCGTACATACGCCACGCCGGATATTTTTCGTGGTGCTCTGCATACAGCCGCTCCCCGTAGTTATATCCGGCGACATCAAGTTCCGCCGCACATGCCTGTGCGCCTTCGCCGGCCATATAATTCGAGGCGAGCGTAATCAGTCCGTTTTGTCCGGGATCGAACGTGCGGACAAGCGCTTTCAGTTCGCGGGTAAGCGCAAGTCCGTTGCCGAAATGAGTGTCGTAGATTTCGTTTCCGATGCTCCACATGAGCAGACACGGATGATTCCTGTCCCGTTTTATCCACGCTTCAACGTCGCACGCGTGCCATCCGTCGAAAAAGCTGCTGTAATCGTACGGCGTTTTCGGTTTCTGCCACACGTCGAACGCTTCATCGTCGACAAGGAACCCCATCGTGTCGGCTAAGTCCATAAATTCCGCAGCAGGAGGATTATGCGCGGTTCTTATGGAATTGACGCCCATCTTTTTCAACTTGAGGAACTGCCGTTTCAGCGCATCACTGTTGAACGCCGCGCCGAACAGTCCGAGGTCGTGATGCATGCAGACGCCGTTGATTTTAATATGCCGCCCGTTGAGGAAAAATCCCCTGTCGGGCTCGACAGCGATTGTCCTGAATCCCGTATGCTGTCTTACGGCGTCGAGTATTGTTCCGCCGTCAGAGACAAGTTCCGCAGTCAGGCTGTACACTGCCGGATGCTCCGTGTTCCACAGCTCCGGCGAAGGAACGCGGATCGTACAGCGGTTTTCAGAAACGGAAGCAGCTCCGGGACACTTCACAAAATTTCCGTCAGCAGCCGTTTCCGCAACCGTTTTTCCGCCGCCGTCTTCGAGCCGGTACCTGACGAAGCAGTTTTCCGTACCGCCGGCGATATCAGCAGAGACTGACATGTTCCATGAGCCGCCTTCATCCTTTCTGTTGACGATATAGATACCGTTATACAAAAAATGAGTCCCGCTCTTTACGCAGAGCCGCACGTTCCTGTAGATTCCGGCTCCCGAATACCACCGGGAGTTCGGACTCTGATAAACGACGACGACGAGTATGGTGTTGCGTCCGTCGCATACGAACGGCGATATGTCAACCTCGAACGCCGTATACCCGTATTTCCACTCTGCAGCCTTCCGTCCGTTTACATACACAGCACAGTTCATGTACACCCCGTCGAATCGGACTGCAGTATATTTTCCGGCTGTTCCGTACAGTTCGAATTTCTTCCGGTAAAATCCGGCGCTGTTCCGGTACAGGCTGTTCGTATCTGCAATGAGCCAGTCGTGCGGAAGGTTGACCGCATGGAACCGCAGAGATCCCTCGTCGCGCACAAAATCGTCGGGAGACAGAATATTCACGGATCCGTCTTCTTTTTTCATCAGGCTGCCGTCGATTTCCTTTTCCGCAAATTCCCAGCCGTCGTTAAACAGCGTTTCCGTATTTTGCACAGAATGCATGTCCGTAATTTCCTCCCATAAAAAGCAGGCAGAATATTTCAGCGTCAGCTCTCCGCGCGAAAAAATGCTTTCGCATTATTAAACGAAATATTCCGGACCATTTCTCCCAGGCGGGAAATATCCGCAGGGTATTCTCCGTTTTCAACCCACGCGCCGAGCAGACTGCACAGAATACGCCGGAAATACTCGTGCCGCGGATAGGATAAAAAGCTCCGCGAATCGGTCGTCATCCCGATGCAGTTTGCAAGCGTTCCGTACTGCGCGAAAAGCGCAAGCTGTTTTTCGATTCCGTTTTTTGTGTCGTTAAACCACCACGCAGCTCCCGGCTGAATGTTTCCCCGTGCCGTACTGTCCTGAAAATCTCCGCACAGCCCCGCAATCATCGGCATATCCTTCGGATTCAATCCGTAGACGACAGTCTTCGGCAGATTTCCTTCCCTGTCCACAGCATCGAGCAGCGATCCGAGCTGTCCGGCGTAATTTCTGTCGTCCATGCTGTCGCAGCCCGCGTTCGCCCCGAGCCGTGCGAATCTCCGGGACGAAACGTTCCTCGCAGCTCCGATATGAAGCTGCATAACGACACCGCGTTTCCGGTACAGCCGTGCAAGATTTTCCAGCAGATATCCTTTGTATTCCGCCGTTTCCGTTTCGGAAAGCAGACGGCCTTCGAGCCGCTTTGTAAATACGGATTCGATTTTCTCTTTCGTCGTTCCGCGCCAAAAATCTCCTTCGAGACTGCTGTCGCCCGCGGTGCAGCCTCTGGCGCAGAAATAGTCGAGACGTTTTTCCAGTATGGAAAGCAGCATGTCGACGTCTGTTATCTCCGTGCGTTCGGTCCGGCCGAGCGATTCAATATAGCCGGTGAAATTATCCGCGCCGATGTTGAGCGCATTGTCGGGACGGAACGCCGGGTACACGTGAACGGTACAGCCCGAATCGTTTGCCAGCCGTTCGTGGTACGCGAGGTCTTCGGCGGGATCGTTCGTCGTGAACACCGTGTCGACACGCTGTTTTTCGAGCAGCCTGCGCACCGAATACTCCCTCGTCCTGAGAAGCTCGTTGCATCTGTCGAATATTTCTCTTGCGGAATTGACGGTGAGGCATTCCGTTATACCGAAGTACCGCAGCAGTTCCAGATGCGTCCAGTGATAGAGCGGATTCCCCGGCGCATCCTGAACAGCCTCCGCATACCGGACGAATTTCGAATACGCATCAGTATTCCCCGTGATGAATTCCTCAGGTATGCCGTCGGACCGCATGAGGCGCCACTTGTAATGATCGTTTGAGAACCACGCCTCGGAAATATTTTCGTACGTATTGTCATCGTAAATCTCTTCCGCGCTCAGATGACTGTGGTAGTCGAAGATCGGCATTCCTTCGGCGTACGAATGATAGAGCGTCCGTGCCGTTTTCGTAGACAACAAAAAATCTTCGCGTATGAACTGCATTTGCTTCCTCTTGCCGCAAGTATAGAAAGGATTTATCACGCAGCCTATAGCATTTGTTGCCGGTAAGATTGCAAATATTGTCTTTTTACGTAAACAACATATGCAATACGGACAGCAACATTTACTATGGTTTCCGTTTTCCGTTTTATTTATAGTAATAATAATACGTAAAGACAGGAGCAGACCGATGAAAATGACTTTGCGATGGTTCGGTTCAAAATACGATTCCGTAACGCTGCAGCAGATACGGCAGATACCCGGCGTGCGCGGCGTAATAACGACGCTGTACGGAGTCCCGGCGGGAGACGTCTGGAAATTCAGCGACATACAGGCTTTAAAAACGGAAGTCGAATCTGCGGGACTTGAAATCGCAGGAATAGAAAGCGTAAACGTGCACGAATCGATAAAGATCGGTCTTCCGGAGCGGGACCGCTATATCGACAACTATGTGAGGACGCTGGAAAATCTCGGAAAATCAGGCATTCACCTTGTCTGTTATAATTTCATGCCTGTATTCGACTGGACCCGTACGGAGCTGGCCCGGAAACGAAACGACGGTTCAACCGTGCTCGCGTATTCGCAGAAAGCAGTCGACGCGCTGAAGCCTGAAGAAATGTTCGCATCAATCGGTTCAGATACGAACGGCTTCGTTATGCCCGGCTGGGAACCAGAGCGGCTCGCACACGTGAAGGAACTGTTCGACCTGTACAAAGACGTCGACGAATCGAAACTTTTCGCGAATTTAAAATATTTCCTCGAAAGAATCATGCCCGTCTGCAATACGTACGACATCAATATGGCGATTCATCCCGACGATCCCGCGTGGTCAGTGTTCGGACTGCCGCGCATCGTTACGAATAAGGAAAACGTGCTCCGCATATTCGGAATGGTCGATGATTCCCATAACGGCATAACGTTCTGCACCGGTTCGTACGGAACGAACATGGAAAACGACCTGCCCGATTCAATAAAGGCGTTCGGCAGCCGCATCCATTTCGCGCATATCCGCAATCTCAAATTCAACAGCCCGACCGATTTCGAGGAATCCGCCCACCTTTCGTCAGACGGCAGTTTCGACATGTATGAAATTGTTAAGGCGTTGTACGAAACAGGATTCGACGGACCGGTACGTCCCGACCACGGACGGATGATATGGGGCGAAACTGCGATGCCCGGATACGGATTGTACGACCGCGCGCTCGGCGCCGCATATCTGAACGGCTTGTGGGAAGCAGTCGAAAAATCGGAACGCAGAAGATAACGGGGATAAAACAATGCATCTTAACAAAGCTGATTTGAAAAATACCGCCAAATGGGAATCGAAAGGATACAGGCTGCCTGCGTTCGATTATGAAAAAACTACGGCCGACACGCTGCACAATCCCGTGTGGATACATTTCGGAGCCGGAAACATATTCAGAAGTTTCCCCGCCGTGCTGATGCAGACGCTTCTCGAAAAAGGAGCGGCGCACACGGGCATAATCGTCGGAGAAGGTTTCGACTTCGATATCATCGACCGGATTTACCGGCCCCACGACAATCTTTCCCTGCTCGTAACGCTGAACTCAGACGGTACCGTCGACAGACAGGTCGTCGCCTCCGTCGCAGCCGCGTGGAAATGCGGCGCCGCGTACAGCACCGAATGGGCTGATTTTAAAGCCGCGTTTGAAAAGCCGTCTCTGCAGCTCGTAACGTTTACGATAACGGAAAAAGGATACGCGCTCAGCCGCGGCGGCGGATCTTTTTTCCCGGCAGTAACCGCCGATTTCGAATCGGGACCGGAAGGTCCTCTTACCGGCATGATGAGCAAAATTACGGCGCTCGTCTACCACCGGTATCTGTGCGGAAAACGGAAACTCGCGCTCTGCAGCATAGACAACTGCTCGCGCAACGGAGAAAAACTTCAGACTGCCGTAACGACAGTCGCCGGAAAATGGGTGGAGAACGGATTCTGCGGCAGCGGGTTCCTTTCCTATCTGAACAACTCTGTGTCATTCCCGTGGTCGATGATCGACAAAATAACGCCCCGCCCGGCGGAAAGCGTGCAGAAAATACTGACGGAAGACGGATTCGCCGACACCGGCATTACCGTTACCGGAATGAATACGTATATCGCGCCGTTCGTAAACGCGGAAAAACCGCAGTATCTCGTCATCGAGGACGACTTCCCGAACGGTCGGCCCGAACTGGAAAAAGCGGGCGTCATGTTCACCGACCGGGATACGGTTATGAAAGTCGAACGGATGAAAGTCTGCACATGCCTTAATCCGCTGCACACGTGTCTCGCGGTCTTCGGTTGTCTTCTCGGCTACACGCGGATATCCGACGAGATGAAGAATCCGGTCCTGAACACAATGGTACGGCGCATCGGATACGACGAAGGACTCCCCGTCGTGTCCGATCCCGGAATAATCTCCCCGGAAGCGTTTCTGAAGGAAGTACTTGAAGAACGGCTCCCGAATCCCTTCATCCCCGACACGCCGCAGCGCATCGCAACCGACACGAGCCAGAAACTCGCGATACGTTTCGGAGAAACAATAAAAGCATGGGAAACGGACGGCACATTGCGGACGGAAAACCTGCGCCTTATTCCGCTCGTTTTCGCAGGCTGGCTGCGGTACGTCATGGGCATAGACGATTCGGGAAACGAATTTACGCCGAGCAGCGATCCGCTTCCCGACACAGTACGGACCCGTATTAAAGACGTACGGCTCGGGGACGCGGGACCGTTCGACGAAATGCTGCGTCCGCTTCTCGCCGATGACTCGCTGTGGGGCGTGAATCTTTACGACGCAGGACTTGCCGCACGAGTTGCCGGGTACTTTACGGAACTGGTCGCGGGGATTGGCGCCGTACAAAAGACGCTCGAGCGGCATGTAAAATAATCGTAACTGATTTTCATCAACAGTAAGACTATCTCCGTCAGGCGGACGATTTACAATCTTCCCTTTTGTAGAAAAACCGCCGAATTACCTGAAAATGGGAGCGCTACCAGAATTTTGTTGACAGCGCTCCCATTTGGGGTTATGATAAACCGGAAAGCAGGATAAAGGTGTAAAAGTAATGGCCAATATCGACGATGTTGCAAAAAGCGCTGATGTCTCACGAAGCACCGTATCGCGGGTACTTTTAAACAGCAAAAACGTAAAAGAGAGCACACGTCAACGGATACTGGAAACGATTGAAAAATTGGATTACAGGCCGAATGCATCAGCCCGTTCCCTGGCGGCTAAAAAAAATTTCACCATAGGGATTATCAGCGGATATGCGCTTAATGATCCGTTTTACTCAGTGATAGCGGAAGAAATCTGTAATGTGTGCAGCGAATATAACTACGGCACGCTTATATCCATCAGGTCAAATTCCGAAGCAACAAATGAAAAACAAATCGACATGATGTTCGGAAAGGTCGATGCGTACGTATTTTTGGGATTAAAGACATTCTGCCGGAAAGACGTCGACTATCTTGTTAACAAAAACATTCCCGTGGCCCTTTTTAAATCCGGAAAATCGGTCGACGGGGCAATAACGGTCGATATCGACAATGTAAAAAGTTCGGCCATGGCGATCGATTATCTCGTTCAGCGAGGTCATAAAAAAATAGCGTTCATGTACGGCGACGTCACAAATTATGAAACGGTACTGCGGACAAAGGGATACAAACAGGCGTTGGAAAATAACAATATTGCGTTTGATCCGTCTCTGGTGCTCGAAGGAAAATTCAGTTATTATGCGGCGTATAAAATGGCGGATAAAATCATAGCGTCGGGCGCGAGCGCACTCTTCTGCGAAAGCGATGTAATGGCGCACGGTGCCATAAAAGGACTGATGGATCTGAAATATACCATTCCCGGAGACATTTCGGTCATGGGATTCGACAATATAAAATTTAATAATTTTGAATCGTTCATTGAATTAACAACGGTGAATCAGCCTTTGTATGAAATGGGAAGATATATTTCGGAAACATTGATTAAGCAAATCGAAACAAAGAGTTCCGGCGGTAAAAAGCTTTTTAAAACGGACATTATAGAGAGAAAAACTGTATAAGGTTTTGTTTTCGGTCTAAAAATGGGAGCGCTACCATTTTTAGACCGAACGGACATATAACAAGGAGGATTCTATGAAAAAGACGATTACTGTTTTACTCGGTTTATCGTTATTATTCGGTTTCAGCATTTCCGGCTGTAATGGAACCGGCAAAAAAACGAAAGCTGCTCCCGCAGACGACGGCACATTCGGAAAAAAAGACGCCTCGCAATATTCGGGAACGCTGAAAGTATGGTCGTGGACGGATGATCCCAAATATCAGATCGCGGCATTCGAAAAGGCTTACCCGAATGTCAAAGTTGATTTCACCATGATCGGCGACAGCTATGATACAAAATTGCAGACAATAGTCGACAACGACGCCGAAGGACCTGATGTATTCTGTGCAGATGTTAAAACTGTAAAGAATTACATCGAATCCGAAGCATGGGAAAATTTATCCGCAGCGCCGTATAACGCAGTCACCGACGACATCATGGATTACGTCACGACTATCGGATCCGACGCGGACGGAAATTTAAGAGCGCTGTCATGGCAGGCTACGCCGGGGGGCTTCTGGTATAAAAGAAGCCTGTCAAAAAAATATCTCGGAACAGACGATCCTGACGCAGTTTCAAAATTGTTGTCAACCATGGATTCGCTGTTTGCGGCAGGTAAAACCGTTTATGAAAAGAGTCAGGGCAAAACGTTTCTGCTGCCGAATTATCAGGATTTATGGACAATGGCGTGTTACAGCAAGAGGACGACTCCGTGGATATCCGACGGTAAATTCAATATGGACGACTATGCGGTAAAATTTTTCGACGTTGCAAAAGAGGCGCGGGATATGAATCTCGACGCGAAACTTGCTTCATGGTCCCAGGGGTGGTACTCTGCCGCGGCAAACGATTCCATCATGGGGTACGTTCTTCCCACATGGGGAATGCAGTATGTAATCCAGAAGGGCGCACCTGATTCCAAGGGCGACTGGGCGATTGCGTCAATGCCCGATTCGTATTTTAACGGCGGAACTTACATGGGTATCTACACACAAAGCAGAGAAAAGGAATTGGCATGGCTTTACATCAAATTTGTTAATCTGAACAAGGACTATGTCGAACAATATGCGAAAGAAAAATCGGATTTCCCCTGTCTTAAGACCGTAATCAATGATATGTCGCAAAATTATTCCGATGCATGGTGCGGCGGACAAAACACGTTTGAATTCTTCAATCAGGAAGCTTCAAAAATCAACACGTCATTAGTGACAAAATACGATGACTCCGTCAATAATCTGCTACTCACAAACGTCAATTTGTATGTCGAAGGCAAATACACGAAGGAAGAAGCCATAAAGAAATTCAAAGAGGATGTTGCAAATGCTTATCACAATGTAACGATTGAATAATTAATATTCCGGGGTGTTCCTAAAAAACAGAAATAAGACGTGACGAAGGAACATCCCGAAAAAAGGACAGTTTATTATGATGCAAAAAAAAGCAAAATTCGGGTTACTGTTCGTACTCCCGTATTTATTAACTTTTGCCATTTTTCAATTATACCCGATCATCTATTCTTTTTATCTGAGCTTAACCACTCAGGTTTCCAATAAAGAATTTGTATTCTGCGGGTTTAAAAACTACATACATCTGCTGCAGGACCGGATGTTTTGGAAAAGCATCGGAAACACATGGATTATATGGCTCCTGTGTTTTATTCCTCAGATTATCTGCGCCCTATTGCTGGCGATACTGTTATCGCAGCATAAAATAAAGGGGGCTGGTTTCTTCAGAGCCGCTTTCTATTTGCCGAACTTAGTGACAGCAGCATCGATAGGCGTATTATTCAGCGTTCTGTTCGACTGGCAGACAGGAACTGTAAATAAAATATTATTACAACTGGGTTTTATTAAACAGGCTGTAAATTGGATGAGCATGCCGTCTTTCGCGCGGGGCATAACTGCGTTCATCCAATGGTGGATGTGGTTCGGATACAGTACGATTTTACTGACAGCGGGAATAAAGGCTATCCCTGAGGAGCTGCTGGAAGCGGCCGTAGTCGACGGAGCAAACAGCCGGCAGAAACTTTTCAAAATCACGCTGCCGCTCCTCAAACCTACGATGCTGTATGTGCTGGTTACGTCTTTAATCGGCGGAATGCAGATATTCGATATCCCCATGACGCTTACGAACGGAAACGGAGAACCGCAGAAATCACTGATGACCATGGTTCTGTATTTATATAATTCCGCATTCAGGAATCACAATTATTCATACGGTGCGACAGTATCGTACGGTTTATTCATCGTCGTCCTGGTATTTTCTTTACTATTCTACAAAGTTCTCTATCCCAACATGACAGAGAAAGTACCAAAAAAACTCGTTAATCGGAGTAAAACACAATGAAAAGCTCAAACAAATCTATTATTTATCTTTTTCTGATATTGCTGCTTGCCTTATGCGTTTTTCCTTTCTACATAATGATTATTAATGCGACACATTCGACGGATGAACTCATGGTCGGTTTGTATCTGCTGCCCGGGACAGAGCTCGCAGGAAATTATCACAACCTTTCGCAAATGATTAACATATGGCAGGGATTCATTAACAGCACCGTCATTTCCGTCGGCGCAACGCTGCTTTCAACCTATTTCGGCGCTTTGACGGCCTTCGGATTATCAAAATACGATTTTCCCGGTAAAAAAATCGTATACGTAGTAATTACGGCGTCGATGATGATTCCTGCGCAACTGGGCATTATCGGATTTTTCAAACTGTGCAAATTCCTGGGGCTGCTGGATACGTTTATTCCGCTTATCATCCCTTCAATTGCAAATGCGGGAACTGTGTTTTTTGTGCATCAGTACATGGAGCAGACGATTTCCGATTCCGTCATTGAATCCGCAAGAGTGGAAGGATGCGGAGAATTCAGACTTTTTAACACAATCATTCTTCCCTTGTCAAAACCGGCCATTGCAACAATGGCAATTTTCAATTTCGTAGCTTCGTGGAATAATTTTTTTACACCGATGATCATATTATTCGGCAAAAATAAATTCACCATACCATTGCTTATTATGAATCTCAGAGGCGCTTTCAACAGAGACTACGGAGCAACTTATTGCGCGATAGCCATGTCCATAGTTCCGATTATCGTTATATACTGCCTGATTTCCAGACATATTACGGAAGGCCTGATGACCGGCGCCGTAAAAGGCTGATAAAAAAAACACTCTGAAAAAATTACGCAAACGTTGATAAAAAACATGAAGCCATTCGCAAAGCGACGACCGTCTGCAAATGGCTCAAATATTTACAAATCTTCAGGAGATAAAAAATGAATCCGATTTTACCTACGGGCTATTATATTCCCGACGTCGAAGCAAGACAATGGAATAACAAAACAGTATATTTATACGGGTCAAAAGATCTGCCGGGAAACGATGAATATTGCAGCTATGAATATCAAGTATTTTCGTCAGAAGATTTGCTCCACTGGCACATGCACGATGTTTCTTTTTCTTCAAAAACTCCCGGAGCATACTCCCCTGACAAAACATCTCCGCTGTACGCTCCCGATTGTGCATACATAAATAATAAATATTATTTATTCTATTGTCAGGCGGATAACTCGGAAGGATTTGCCGTCAGCGACAATCCGGCGGGACCATTCCACGATGCAGGTCCCATTCTTCCCGCCGACAACGATTCAATCGATCCGGCCGTGCTCGTAGATGACGACGGAAGTGTATACTATTACTGGGGACAGTATCATGCAAAGGGCGGCAAGTTGTCGTCTGATTTACGGACAGTAACGTCAATTACGGACAACATACTGACGGAAAAAGAACATGGATTCCATGAAGGGATTTCCGTTCGAAAAAGAAACGGCTTGTATTATCTGAGCTTCACGGATATTTCCCGCGGAAGACCGACCTGCATCGGTTACGCCGTCAGCAAAAATCCATTAGGTCCGTTCGTAAAAAAGAATATAATAATCGACAACACGGGGTGCGATCCGCAGTCATGGAATAATCACGGCTCCATCACCTGTATCAACGGCGAATGGTACGTTTTTTATCATCGCTCCACACACAACAGTTTCTTCAGCAGACAGGTCTGCGCCGAAAAAATCGCTTTCAACGACGACGGAACAATCGACGAGGTTGAAATGACAACGCAGGGAATCGAAGGACCGATCGCATGCAACCGCGTAATTGAGGCATATAGAGCATGTATGCTGTCGGGCGGCGTGTATGTCGACGATTACGGCGATGAAAAAGAATCGTATGAATACCTGGCAAATATTCATAACGGAGACTGGGCTGTCTATAAATATATTAATTTTGATAAAAACGTAACAGAGCTGTCGGTCGCAGCTTCGTCGCAGACATACGGAGGAACTATTCAAATTTATCTGGACACGATGGAATCGCAGCCGATAGGGGATATAGAAGTAAGAGAAACCGGAGGTAAATATACTTTCCACTCTTTCAAAGGCCGGATAAAGCCGGATGTATCGGGTGTTCACGCAGTATATTTAAAATTTACAGGGAATAAAGGCATATTGATGAATCTGAAAGAGTTCCGATTTATGTAATTATTAATCAGGAAACAGCGGAAAACGAAGGCTCTGCCGCCGGACGCAGATTCCCCGGCAGACGCCTTCGTCACGCGGACGATCTGCTTGAATTCAGCCGTTCCTGTATAAGCGTCATCTTTTCCAGAAACGCATCGAAGTACGTATAGGTATGCACCGGTGTACCTTCCGTGAGGACGGTGTTTTCGAAAACGAACCGGTGTATAAGATCGATAACGTGCGGCGTATCGTCCGTAAAACAAAACCGTTCGAAAGGGTCCGGAGGAAAAGGAAACTTATCTATCAAAGTGAAAAATTTTTTCATATCCCGCTCCGCATGACGGAGTCTGCCGTACATTCCGCGCCCGGATTTCTGCAGCATCCGTGCGTTCACGGTTTGTTCATACTGACCTTTCTGCGGAAACGCAAGAACGGGTTTGCCGAGATACAGCGCTTCCGATATTAACTGATGACCAGCCGGAGCTATAACGCCGCGGCATCCGGCCAGCGCTTCGGCAAAGTTCCTGTCGTTTCCCGGATATACCTCGAACCGATACTCCGGAAATTTCTTCAACGACTTGAACATTTTTTTACGGGAATCCTGTTTTGTATAAACAAGAAAATAATTTCCCGCTGTCGGTTTCTGCATGCGTATTTCTTTCCGTATCACGGGGCCTGTTTCTCCGTCATAAAACGAACAAAAAGCAGTAACCTGCGCACCCGGTGTCATGAATCTTGCTACAAGTCTGCTGATAATTCCCGCCGGAGTGAACGGCAGCGTTTTAATAAGGATTCCCGGATGACTGAAATTCATAAGCGGAATACCGAGAGAAAGCGCAGCCCGTGAAACGAACGGTTCGAAATCACAGACGACCGCATCTATCCGGCAGTCGGAAAGCTGCGACCGGATTCCGGAAATTATTTTCTCGAACTGGAAAATATACGAAATATTTCCGGCAGCAGTCTTTACGTAATCGATGCTGTGATTTTCCAGAACAAAGTGGAACGACGGAATAACAACAGTTTTTACTCCGCCGAGGTGCTGCCGCAGGAATCCCCTGACTGTGTCGGGAACAAAATAAACAATATCGTATTCATTTTCGAGATATTCGCTTAACGCCACGATCCGTGCGATGTGCCCGAAGCCTTCGCCTGCACATGAAAATGCCAGTCGTTTTCTGCCGGTTCTGTTTTCCATACCGGAACTATACGGCGCTCCTCCTGCAAAAGGCAAGCGATTTTACAGGGCGCAATAAAAAACTAACGCAAAACTAAAGGATATCTTACAGACGTCCGGCGGCGATTCTCCGTCCGGCGTTTTTTATACCGATGATTACGAGCAGGATAAGAGCCGACAGAAGTGCTGTAAAACCGCCGGGCGCAACGTTGAACAGATAGGAAAGAAAAAGTCCGCTGATAATATCGATGAGGCTGAACGCGATGGACCAGAGTACCGTTCCTCTGAAACTCTTTGCAACCTGCATGGCGGTGGCAACAGGGAGCGCGATCATAGATCCGATGACCATCATACCGACAATCCGGATGGAGACTGAAATGGCGGCTGCAACCAGAATTGAAAACGCATAGTTTATTATTTTGACTTTCACGTTCGCCAGCCGCGCCGCATCCTCGTCGAACACCGTGTAGATGAGCTGGTCGTATAAAAAAATCAGCGTAACGGAAGCAGCGATACTCAGACCGAGAACCATCCGGACATCATCCCGGGTGACAGTCAGGATTGAGCCGAAGAGGAACGAATTGGCGTTGGCGTGCAGTTTCCCGGAGCTGATGATTGTTATTGCCGCACCCACTCCGATTGCAAGGATGACGCTGAGAATGATCTCCGAGTATTTCCTGAAAAACCCCCGGAGAAATTCTATCAGGGCTCCGGCAAATGCAGTAAAAATAAAAGCCCCGAGTATCGGGTTGATGTTGAACAGGAGCCCGCCGGCAACCCCCGCCAGAGATGCGTGGGCAAGCGTGTCGCCGATCATCGCGTATCGCCGCAGCACGAGAAAGACGCCTATCATCGGTAAAAGAACACCCATAAGAATCGAAACTATGAGCGCGTTTTGAAAAAACGTATAAGTAAGAATCATTGTATTACTCCTCCATTAACAAATAATAATTCTCTGCGGTATGTCTCAGGACTGCACATATGGCCGCCGCCGTCGGACATATGATAGATCGCGCTTGAATTCCGAACGGCCGCTTCCAGATTGTGTTCTACAGAGAGAATCGTTACGGCCTTTTCCGTGTTGAGTTTTCTGAGATAGGTGTAAATTTCTTTTCTGCTGTCGATATCGACTCCCGCCGAAGGTTCGTCGAGGATAAGCAAGGAGGGATCACCAAGGATTCCGCGTGCAATAAAAACCTTCTGCCGCTGTCCTCCCGAGAGGGCGCCGATTAATCTGTCCGACATTGCCTGCATTCCGACGGCTTCGAGAGCCTGCTCCGTTTTCCGTCTGTCTTTTATTTTCAAAAGCCGTCTGTACGAATCGAGCATTTCACGTACGGTAATCGGAAAACGGGAATCGGCCAGATCGTTTGTCTGAGGAACGAAAGCAATCCGCTTGTCATCGACAGAGACAGTTCCCCTCAGCGGAGTCAGCAGTCCGAGCAGAAGTTTTACCAGAGTGCTCTTCCCCGCTCCGTTGCTTCCCAAAATCGAAATATAGTCGCCGGTCCCGGCGCTGAAATAAAGATTCTTCAGAATATAAGGCGCTATTCCCGTATATGAAAAATAGAGCCCTTCAGCACGGATCATTAAAACTCCTTGTCTCCCGCTTGACTTTTTCGGGTGAACACAATATTGTAACACAAATTGCAAGTAATTTGCAATATCATTTCAGGAGGTTTACGATGAAAAAAAATCATTTATCAGCAGGTTCTATTTTATGTATGCTGTTTTTACTTTCTACTGCAGCTTATGCCGGCGGTCAGAAAGATGAGAGCGGAAAGCTCTCTGTAGCCGCAAGTTTCGATGCAATGGCTGAATTAACAAAAGCAGTCGGCGGCGATAAGGTTAACGTCAGGACGATTACACCCGCCGGTGTGGAGCCTCACGAGTTTGAACCGAAGGCAAGGGATATGACTGCTATAAGCGAGGCTTCCGTTTTCGTCTATAACGGTCTCGGCATGGAAGCATGGGCTGACAAAGCAATCGCAGCGGCATCCAATTCCAAACTTATTGCAGTCAAGGCGTCTGAGGGAGCCAAAGTCATCAGCAACACTGATCCCGAAGAGATTGAAGAGCACGGTCAGTACGATCCGCATCTCTGGCTCAGTCTTTCAGGTGCGGCGCTGGAAGTGAAAAACATCGCATCCGCTCTCGCACTCGCGGATGCCGCCAACGCCCGGTATTATGAGGAAAACGCGGCGGCGTACATCGAAACTCTCGATGATCTCAGAGCGGAATATGCCGGTAAGTTTGCCGCGTCAAAGAGAAAGAGTTTCGTTACCGGTCACGCCGCGTTCGCCTATTTCTGCCGTGATTTCGGACTCGAGCAGAACAGCGTCGAAGATGTCTTTGCAGAAGGAGAACCCAGCGCAAAACAGCTTGCGGAACTTGTCGACTACTGCAGAGAAAAAAACATAAAGACTATTTTCGCAGAAGACATGGTCAGTCCGGCTGTCTCTAAAACGCTTGCGGATGAAATCGGTGCTGCGGTTGAAACAATTGCCACCATTGAAGGTCCTGAAGACGGAAAGACATATCTGGAACGCCAGAAGGAAAATCTGGAAAAAATCTACAAAGCGCTTAATCAGTAAGGGAAAATCAGCTGCACTAAAAACCGCTAAAACAGCGGTTATCTGATCATAAAAAGAGGGGTTGTTCGAAAAATTATTATTTCGGACAGCCCTGTTTTATCATAGAGGCAATTGCACTGCCGCGACTTTTCTTTTAATTATTCTTCCTACGCTCTCGTTATGTTATCCTATATATTTATTCAAAAAGAGTGCGATTTTTTTTACCGCATCTTTTGTGTTATCGGAATTCTTTAGTGTAAATCCGTGCAATGCATTCTGATATTCATAACACATAACTGATATTCCGTTATTTTCTAACAGATGCCAATATCTTATTCCCTCATCATGTAATGAATCCTGTCCTGCAAGAATCAATAATGCAGGCGGAATACCTTTTATTTCTTTCTCTGTTGCATAAACCGGTGATGCAAAAGATTCTTTCGCCTGATCGGCATCAATATAACAAGCGTCAAACATTGCCGCCATTTTAGGCGGAATGCACCCTTTTGGCTGAGGCTTGTTATATGAACTTGTTGCCAGATCTAACGGAGGATAGTCCAATATCTGGCATTTAAAATCAAAAGTTCCTTCTGCTTTTGCTTTCATACACATAACGGTACTTAAATTCGCACCAGCACTATGTCCGCCTATCGCCATTTTATTTCCATCAATTCCATATTTATCAGCTTTGTTATATATTTCTTTTATTGTTTCATATATCTGGTTTACCGCATAGGGATAGGGATATTCCGGGGCTTTCGCATAGTCAATGCTAATCACTTTACAACCAACTTCCTTGTTAAACTGTAAGTTCATATGTTCATCCATTTCCGGGCTTCCCAGAACGAAACCGCCGCCGTGCAGATCAAAATATATTGATGTTTTTTCATTTATGTCATCTCCGTACCATAAAGTACGAACTTTGCCGTATCGTGTATCTACATATTTTATTTTTGCTTTTGTTCTGTGCAACAACGCATTAAACCAATTATATACGTTCTCAACAGACTGTATTCTTTCAGCTTTTTTGCGATTATCTTCACGCAATAGTGTAGTCATATTTTTTCTCCTTTTTGCACTTACCGACTGTTTCCGCTGCATTCTCTCTCTTCCAGAGTATCAACTTACAGCCATTTACGCAACTTTTGTTCCAGAGAGGATGTACGCTGTATTTTGCTGCAAGTTTCCGGATTGCTGATTCTTCACACGGTGTATTACAGAAAACATCTGACATTTTATGCCGTTTGCAATATACTCTGTGCTAAATAGAAATCAGGAGAAAACATATGGCATGCACAACAATTCTTGTCGGAAAGAACGCAACGTATGACGGTTCTACATTTATTGCACGAAACGACGATTCGTCTTCAGGCCACTTCACGCCGAAAAAATTCGTGGTGGTTCAGCCGGATGAGCAGCCTAAGGAATACACGTCTGTTCTTTCACACGTACGGATTCAGCTCCCTGATAACCCGCAGCGCTGCACGGCAATGCCGAATGCGGTAAAAGGGAAAGGCATATGGGCGGCAGGCGGTGCGAATGAAAGCAATGTGGCTATGACGGCAACGGAAACAATCACGTCGAACGAACGTGTACTTGGGGCGGATCCGCTCGTGGAGTACAGCGCCGCAACGGACAGCGGGCCTGAAAAAATCGGCGGTATCGGAGAGGAGGATCTTGTCGTCATCACACTGCCGTACATTCACACTGCACGCGACGGCGTGGTGCGGCTCGGCAAACTGCTTGAGCAGTACGGGACGTATGAGATGAACGGCATTGCATTTTCCGACGTGAATGAAATCTGGTGGTTCGAGACAATCGGCGGTCATCACTGGATGGCACGCCGTGTTCCCGACGATGCGTACGTTGTCATGCCGAATCAGCTGGGAATAGACGACTTCGATTTGCACGATGCGCTTGGAGAGCAGAAGGACAATATGTGCTCCGCGGATCTCGCGGATTTCATCGGGATAAATCACCTTAATCCTGCAAACGGAAAAACTGCTTCTTCCAACAACAAAGTGAATGCGAGGGATACGTTCGGCAGTCACGATGATGCTGATCACGTATACAACACACCGCGCGCGTGGTTCATGGAGCGTTATTTTAATCCGCATACATCTGCGTGGGACGGCCCCGACGCTGAATATACACCGGCCTCCGACAACATCCCGTGGTGCAGAATTCCTGAAAAGAAAATAACCGTCGAGGATATTAAGTACGTTTTGTCGTCACACTTTCAGGGAACACCATACGACCCTTATGCATCGTACGGCGACTCTTCGCAGCGGGGTGCGTTCAGATCGATCGGAATAAACCGCAATGATTTCATGGCGCTGTTTCAAATACGGCCGTATGGCCAGCAGCGCAGCAGCATCGTTGAATGGCTTGCGTTCAGTTCGAATGTGTTTAACGCACTGGTTCCGTTCTACACAAACTGCAGCACTACACCGGCGTATCTTTCGAACACAACGGAGGAAGTTTCAACAGAAAATTTTTACTGGACAAACAGGATTATTGCGGCGCTTTCCGATGCGCATTACGGAAAGAATCTCGCGCATATCGAACGGTATCAGCAGGCGGTGCAGTCGCAGGGACACGCAATTATTAATTCATACGACAGGCAGCTGACAGCGGAGCACGATGCCGCAAAACAAACGGCGCTCTGCGAAAAAGCAAACGACGAAATCGCGGCCATGCTGAAAAAGGAATCGCAGACGGTGCTGAACAACGTTCTGTTCGAATCAAGCTGCCTTATGAAAAACGCTTATGCCCGGTCTGATGCGTAAACCTTTATCAGCCCGGAAATCGACAATCCCGATTCAATCGTCGGGATATGTCGTTCTTTTTTACAGTTTTGCGGCATGTTCTTTTAATTGTATAAAAATTAAAAATGAAATCCTGCCTGAAAATTCACCGTCTGATGTCCGGGCTGATTCAATGATTGCGTAAGTACATGCGTAAGACTTCCGCATGTACTTACGCAATCATTATCCATGTACTTGGACAATACCTGCGTATGCCTTGCGCAATGATCGTGCAAGGCTTGTGCAATCATTGACTAAAGCATATGCAGGATTTCCATAAGTCTTGTCCTGTTCCTGCGTATGCCTTGCACAATTCCTGCCTGCGACACAGCTTTACGCAGCTGCCTCCGCGGGCAGAAGCTCTTAAAGCTCATCCGGTGCCTTATCCTTCCGCACATAGAAGGTCTTAAAAAATATTCATTTATAAAATTTCTTTTTTATGTTAGAATATTGCATCATGCTGAATAAAAAGAGTTTATCAGAAGCAGATATTATAGCAAAATACATACGTCCGGCAATTATTGACGCCGGCTGGCAGGAAAACCGCATACGCCAGGAATTTTCTTTTACGAACGGACGGGTTTTTGTAAAAGGGAAAAAGACGATCCGTGGTGAAAAGAAGCGGGCTGATATTCTTCTGTACTATAAGCAGAACATTCCGATTGCCGTTGTCGAGGCAAAAGACAATAACCATTCTATAAGTGATGGTATTCAGCAGGCGCTCGGTTACGCGGAAACGCTGGACTTACCGGTTGCAATAAGCAGTAACGGAGACGGGTGGCAGATTCATTACCGGAAGAACTGTAACTCAATCACTGAAGAAACCCGCGGGTTGAATCAATTCCCGACGTTTAATGAAATTTATCAGTGTTACAAAATCTACAAAGGTATTGAAACTCGGGAAGAAGAACGGATAAACAGCCAGGATTATTATTATGACGGTTCCGGCATGACACCCCGCTATTATCAGCAGATTGCAATCAACCGGACGGTAGAAGCTGTTTCGAAAGGTCAGCAAAGAATACTGCTTGTCATGGCAACCGGTACCGGAAAAACATATACGTCCTTCCAGATTATCTACCGGCTGTGGAGAAGCGGTACTAAAAAACGGATTCTGTTTCTTGTCGACCGAACGAACCTTATCGATCAGACAAACCGCGGAGACTTCAAACATTTCGGCGATACACTGACTGTCGTCCGAAAGAAAAAAATCGACAAAGCGTTTGAGATTTATCTTGCTCTGTATCAGGGGCTTACGAATTACGATGAGGACGCGGATGCATATAAAGAATTCAGTCCTGATTTTTTTGATCTTGTCGTAGTTGATGAGTGTCATCGGGGAAGTGCTGCAGACGACAGTGAATGGCGTAAGATTCTTGAATACTTTTCAAACGCAACGCAAATCGGCATGACGGCAACTCCGAAAAAGCGGCCAGCTGCTTTCCGAGTTAAGTAAGGAACTGGGTAAATAATATGGATAACGAAATCATCATCTACAATACGGAAGACGGAAAAACTGATGTAAAGCTGTATTCAAAAGACGGTGTAATCTGGATGAACCAGCAGCAGATGGCGCTTCTTTTTGACACCTCCAAGCCTAATATCAGCATACACATATCTAATATATTGAAGGAAAAGGAATTAGATGAAAATTCAGTTGTTAAGGATTACTTAACAACTGCAGCAGACGGTAAGAATTATTCGATCACGTATTATGCCCTCCCTATGGTTCTTGCAGTAGGGTTCAGAGTCCGCAGTATCCGCGGCACTCAGTTCAGAACATGGGCAAATAAGAATCTTACGGAGTTCCTGCAGAAAGGTTTTGTGCTTGATGAGGAGCGGTTAAAAAATCCTGACGGACGGCCTGATTATTTTGATGAACTCTTAGAGCGCATCCGCGACATCCGTGCCAGCGAAAAACGCTTTTATCAGAAAATCAGAGATTTGTTTGCTCTCTCATCCGACTATGACAGCAGCGACAAAAATACCCAGATGTTTTTTGCAATCGTCCAGAATAAACTGATTTATGCAGTAACAAAACAGACATCAGCAGAGCTTATTTTGAGCCGTGCAGACAGTTCAAAACCGAATATGAATCTTACCAGCTGGAAAGGAACGGTTGTCCGCAAACAGGATATCTATACAGCAAAGAATTATCTGACCGAAGACGAACTTGATTCATTGAACAGAATCGTGACCATCTTTCTGGAAAGTGCTGAACTGCACGTAAAAATGCGCAAAGATTTGACAATTCATTTCTGGGAAGAAAACGCAGACAAAATCATTACTGACTATTCACTGCCCCTGCTTGATGATAAAGGCAGCCGCTCGCACAAGCAGACGGAAAAGCAGGTTGAAGAACGATACATGGAATTCGACACCTCCCGTAAAGCCTATGAAGCAAAAGAAGCTGACCGGCAGGATGAAGAAGAACTAAAAATGCTTGAAAACGCAGAAAAAGCGGTACAGAAACGGAAACAGACCGGGAAGGGCGGCAAATGAGCGGGTGCATCATTGCAACTGATTTATGCCCCTCAAGTGCCATTACTTCTGCATCAGGAAGTCCTGCGTAACGCGCCTGTGTTATGAATGTATGACGCATTCCATGCAGTGTTATGTTTCTTTCTTTCTGTTCAGTACGCGATATACCTGCTTCAGAAAACAGTCGGACAAATCCAGTTTTAATTACTTCACCTGAAACAGGTTCTTTACGTGAATTGGAAGCGCTGTAAAAAACAAAATCATAAGGTTTTGTAAAATTTGAACGAGACATTATTTCATGAAACAACGGAATAATAAGTGTAGGCAGAACGACATACCGTGTAGAACCACATTTACATTCCTTGCTGCCTTCCATATCCTGAAAATTGTTCTGGACATGTATCAAACGTTCTTTTTCATCTATATCCTTCCATCGCAAGCCCCGTAATTCACCCCGTCTCATGCCCGTAAGAACTGCAAGTTTTACAAGACAGTCAATACGTAAATCAGAATCGTGGGTTGAAAACAGTTTTTGAACTTCTTCACGGGTTAATACCCCCTTTTCCTTCGGAACATCTTTTACTTTGTGAACAGCTTTAAACGGATCATCTGTAAGTTCCCCATGTGCATATAACCAGCGTACAGGAACGGACATCGCCTGATAGGCAAAGTTAATCGTTCGGGAACCTACCCCCTGCTTTATTGCCCATACTTTCCATCGTTCTATTGCCGAGGATGTCAATTCTGACACACGAATATTTTGAAACGGTTTATACGTCTCTACATGACGCCGAATTGCGTCTTTGTTCTGTTTAATATAGAGAACAGACAAGGGTTTTCCGTTTACACTTTCTTTAGCCTTCAAGTATTCCGAATCAGAAACCCAGAAAGAAGTAAGAAAATCTATAAATTTACCGTCAGCCGTAGTACCTGTATATTGAACACTTTTAAGGAGTTCCTGTGCTACAGCTGTAGCTTCTGCCTTACGCTGCTTTTTACCGTCTACAACGACACCCGTTGAACGGGTTTTAAACCAGCGTTTTTCTGAATCATTCCAGAAACGGACATAATAAAACACGGAATTATGCACTTTCCTAGGGTAAATATTGAATTGTGCATGACTTGAAACAAAAATCGGACGCGTATAACACCTTCCTTTTGAGTGCGACACTTCGTGCGACACTCGGTCTTTAGTGTGATATACCGTCCGTTTTCGGGTGGGCTATATATATATAGTTAAAAGAATTACAGTATTGGAGATGATCGGACTTGAACCGCCCCTCTCCGGTCGTTGCCTTCCTGGCAACTCCCTCTGCGGCGCCTCCGTTCGCTGCCGGTGCCATCCATGGCACCTTTTCGCCTGTCGGCGCGCTCACTCCGGTAGCCGGTTCAAATCCGCATAGGGACTTTTTTACAAAAAAATACCGCAGTCCCTATGCGGACTACGGTACTATCTTGTGGAGATGATCGGACTTGAACCGACTACCTCTTGCATGCCATGCAATAAAACAATCATATTACGGTATGTCACCGCATATCAGATAAAGCAGTATGTACTTATGAAGTAATTAAATAAAGGCTCTATTGATATATTAGGATATACTGTGATAAGTGCAATGTCAATAAACAATCGAGTAACTTTTAGGGTTATTTTGAAAGGGCTGAATATAATAAACAAAAAAGCCCCGCAAAATCTGCGGGGCTATACATTATATTATCCTTGTCAGACCACGTTTGAAGGCAACATGCCAAGCATCTTCACATAACTGCGCATTGAGTTTTTCCGCTTTCGTCATTTCTTCACGTATGACAGGCGGTCTATATCCCGGCTGTAGTACTTCGTAAAACCGGTTCAATAAATCATCTTCGTAGTCCTGTTGCGTATCAAATGGGTGTGTCTCAAACAAATCTGAATACATCGACTGGAAATAGCCTTGTTTCTGTTCATGTGTCATATCTTGAAAACGGTTCGTTGTTTCATTTGCCGTCTGCTCCAATTTTGCCAGTCTTTTACTGATTGTACTTGTCATTTTAATTTTTCCTCATTGCATGCCTGAATCCGTCAGGGTCTTCACTTGCAAATCGCAAAAACTCCGGTACGTTCAGAATAGCCGCTTCGTATTCTGCTTCCGGTATGTCTTCGCGTAAACACCATGCAGACGCAAGATAAATACGGTACTGCCGTCCTTCGTTTGCAAATTTCCGGCACACTGTACGCACGATAAACGCGGCTCTATCGGTTGTAGAGCCGTTATACTGCCTGCGGGGCGTATATACGGGCGCTTCATAACCCGGTGACGTTCTGTGCAGGTGCATAAGAGAACAGAAGCCGGAAAAAGGCTGCTCTGTAATCTCTATACAGTCGGAAAACTTCCCGAATCCCATACTGTAAGGTAAACCGCTGTCAGGGTGCAGGCTCCCCGGCGCTGTTACAAGCGCTCCGGTATGTTTTACTTCAATGCCGGGCAGGATTGTTTCTGACTTATATCGTTTTACCCCTGCATACTTAAAATACAGGTGCTGCCCTTCGTGTGGAGTTGTACAGGCTGTAGAAGCCCATAGCAGCGGGGATATTTCAGGCAGGCGTTCAGCAAGCGTACTGAAACCATTCACGCCGTTTGAATGCCCTTTATCAATATCGATAACAACCAAGTTCGCATCGGTCGGGAAGAATCCGAAACACACGATACTGTGCTGTAGTGCATAATTCAGCTGTTCATGTGTTATTATAGCACGTGTTACTGATATACTGCCGTCGGGTAACAGTTCCCAGTGAGGGGCACGACGGCCGGCATATTGTGGCAATAACCGCCCCGCACAGTCAAGAACGGCGTGCAATGTAAGCGCATCGGGTTTCATACAATAATTCCCCGACACTTCGCAGTATCATGAGCAAAATCCCTGAGCAGCGATTGAAGTTCTGTTTCCGAATTCGAGTTATTATCAATCTTTACAGACGTATAGTCGGAACAACAGGCGTCGGGGTATTCCCGGATCAGGTAGTCTTCAAAGTCTGTCCATGAGCTGAACGTTATTTCATACAGATTCCCGTACAGCATCGAAAGTGATCTTTTAAGTTCTGCCTCAGACGGCAGTATCGTACAGCGGTGCTCCAAAGCCGATATGCGCGATTCAAAGTTATGTTTCATTGCCGAGCCTCTTCTCCAGCGCATCAAGTCGAGCTGTCAGTACATCGAGCGCAGCATCTCGTGTAACCGCCGCCAGTGTTGCGTAAGCGTACACAAGACAACGGTAGTAGTTGATCTGTGCCCCGGTTGTTGTGTCCGGGCCAGTTGTTTCCATCTGCTGTATAAGGGCTACAAGACGGCGCCGAACATCAGACAGCTTTGTACAGTGCCATTTCCGGGAAGAGGCCTCTGTGTTTAATTTATTACTATATGTAGAATTATCATTATTTTTGCTGTTATTTTTCATTCCTTTATCTCCTCCACGTCAGGCAGCACGTTGGCAGGCAGCCGTGCTATTTCTTTCGGCGTCAGTTCATAAGTACCAAACCGTCCGTTCCACTGCGTATAGTTAAAATCAAGCTCTTTCAGCATACGGACTACAATACGTATTTTCCTTCCGTACCATGTACCACGCTTCGGGAGTAGACACACCCTCCCGTTAACCTTTGCGTATATCAGAGGGTTTATTCCCTCATATACCTCTGCTGCATTGATAAAATCCATGTTATTCCCCTATTTTCACATTGCTATAAAGCCATAGTTGGCAAAACTTCCGGCATTACAGCTCTTGGTATCGTCTTCTTTCTTCTGTCCGGTCAATTCGGACATCCGGACAACCGGACACACTATAAGTGTGTGTCCGTGTCCGTCCGTTTCCGGACGGTTATTGTCATGGATGTTCTCATTATTGACTAAACGGACATTGTCCGGACAAGTCCGGTTGTCCGTTTGTATCTGTTTGTCCGGTTACAGCTTTATAAATTCCACGTCCTGTCCTTTCAACAAGGCTACTATCCATTAATCTTGAAAGTATCTTTCTTGCTGCATCATCGCTTTTACCTGTTACACTGCCGAGAACAGCTGCTGTCGTTCCTTGTGGATAGCTTTCCTTCAGTAATGTATAAATCTGTTCTGCACTCTGAGAAAGAAACTTTCCGTCTGTATCGTCGTCCTCTATACGTTTCATAATCATATTTTCACTCACTTCAACCTTCATGCAGCAATCACGGCCATGATTGCCAGACGACATAAACTTAACGGTAGTGTCACCGCGTTTCCGGTCAAGTACGATCACAGTATCCGCCTGTCCTGCAAAACCGGTTGAACCAAGTACAGAATCTACAAAGTCAGCGCGTTCAGCTTTACCGGAGTGCAACAAACAAAGAAAACAGGAACTATATGATTGTGCAAGCCGCCTAAGAGAAAGCATGAAATCAGTTATAGCGTCGTACGAATTACCGTCAGTACCCTTCGGAAGTATGGCAGGAAGCATATCCACAATGACAAACCTATATGCCTTTGCCGCAAGTAAAGCTTCCAAATCGTTCAATGCATCAGCGCCACGGGTAAAGCTGAACAGTACGTCCAGTCCGTCGGGTGCTGTTCCGAGCTTTCTACAGCGTTCTGCCATGGCGATGTTATCAAGCTCCAATGCCATATAAAGAACGGGAGCCTTACGAGTTGTTTTCTCCAAGAACGGTCTACCCTGCGCCACTGCATAAGCGAGTTGCAAACTAAGCCAAGATTTATAACAACCTTTTTTTGCTGCTATAACGCCTAGCCCCGTAGTAAGTACACAATCCCAGAACCATATACGCTGTGTAGTTACGTCTGCAAGTGAAGACAACGGCTGCGGATTTAGTTCTGCGGCACGTTTGAAACACTGTTCAGATTTTTCCTGCTGTTGTTTTTGTTGATCGAAGTCACTCATACCTGTGCCTCCAATCGTTTGCTTATTGTATTAAAATATTCCAACAGATCTTCATAAGAAAATGAACGAGGCGTTAAGAATGAAGTAGCCCGGGCAATCATTATTCTGCGCGCAAACGATACAGACTTTAATAATTCCCCTGCTAAAGGGTGGATATAGCTGTCAGACCCTTCGTTTAATTTGCGGGCGTTATCAACAGCAAATTCGTAATCATCGTTGAGTAGTCGTGCGTCAAGAGCAGCTTGATCTATGCGTATTTCATCAGCAAGGGTGTTCATAGTCTGCCCCCTGCGCGTGGTTTGCGCTGTACGGATGCGGAGCAATCTACGCGGGTTATTTCTCCCTCATGAAAGACAAGAGTAATACCAGCTGTACCGAATTGCGGGGCGGATTGTAAAAGTTCTCTCAGATATGGGGTAATTTGTGCGAGTAATTCATTTGCACGAGCTGTATTTTGTGCAGCCATCGGGTTATACCACCCTCTGTTCTACAGTTGCAGCGGAATCGATTAAATCGTCAAGAGCTGCGGCCGGGACAAGACACCGCCCGCCGAAGTGCACTATTTTAAGTGTTCCGTCGGCAATACGTCTGTCGATAGTAGGGAGTGATACGCCGAGTATGGCAGCGAATTCTTTTTTTGAATAAAAACGTTTCTCAGATTGTGTTATAGACATGACACGACCTCTTTATATCCCTTGAAGGGATTATTAAGATTTTGTTCGTGCCATCTACATAAACGATGGAAGGGGATCGGAAACGACAGCATACACCTCAGCCACACGTACACGTGTAGGGAAATGTTAGGATCATAACCGAGCAGCCAGACACATCAAAGAGCGTACGGGGCTTAGCCCTCGCCGGTAATCGTGTGCCACTACTTTATATAAAGCGCAACGCGCTTATTGTTTACATCGCATATAGTACGGTAATTCCTTCATATCAGGAATTCCACCACCATCTGTTTTTTTCCATCCGGCAATAAGCATTTTGCCATCTCGTCTAACTGGACGTTTCGTTTCAATACTCTTACAATTAATCATAAGATCAATATCTATAAAATAACGATATGTACCAGACGGAAGAACAGAACCGTCAGCATTACGTTTCAGGTGTTCAGTCTGTCCCCGTAACATTGCCCTTATAACATCCTTATCAACATGCAGGAGCTTTGCAATATCAGTTGTAGAGAAGTTTGTTTTTTCTTTAAATTCTCGAACTTCCCTTACTTCATCAATCATATCTCTAATATACAGATTCAATCATTAAAATGCAAGTAAAAAAATGCCATATTATACTATATATAGTGTATTTATCGCTTATAATGGTCACAATGGCGCTATTAGTAGGGTACTATCTGTTAAATACAAAGCAACGAAGCCGAAAGGAATATACTCCTTCCGGCTTCGTCCATAGCCATATAGAAAATGCCATACAGCGTTCCTACGGGCCGGTTACAAATAATTATTTTACTTTCGAATATTTTTTTCATTTCGTTTGTTAATAATATATTCGCAATAACAAGATTCTACAAAATTATTATCATCCACATCTAATGATAAAAGAATTATATTGCCTTTTTTATCTACATATTTTTTTTCTATATCATTAATAAAATAAGGAGCTTCATCAGAATTGTTAACTTGTTTCAAATTATATTTATTACAAAAATTGTTCTCGACAATTTTAGCAGGAACTTTATTAAATCCATAACCTGATATACATATGTCATCTATTTTATCATTATAAATAAATATATCAATTGATATTTCTTTTAACCCAGAATAAGTTTCATCTATTTTTGTATAGGATAATTCATTTTTACCCGAATCAGTAGTTTTATCAACTACCCATCCATTTTTATATAAAAAGGAAGTTATATCATCTTTATTTTTCCCAAGAAAATAGAGCCCATAGTCTCCAATATTTGCAAGTTCTTTTTTCTGTGTATTACATGAAAATAATGCGAAGGAGGCTAAACTTAAAAAAATAAGTAACATACATGAAAAATATTTTTTCATCCCTGTATACTCCTCAAACATTATCTTAATAAGTTTCAGAGCTGTTGACATCTTATTCTTGTGCATTGCTAGTCCATTGAAATTCTTTTTGACATACTTTACATGTATATGTATTTTCCGTTTTCTTATGAGCCTGCGCTAATGCAATAATACCGGCAATTATAAAAAATATTCCGATATAAATAAATACTGTTACAATCCCAATTAACAAGGCAAGACTACCAGCTTTATTTAATTTTGCCTTTGTTTGTACTGCGTTGGTACTACCACAATTCGGACATTTTAACTCATTCATGAATCCTTTCTCCATAATAGTTTAATTATTTGCGATTTTCGCAAATATGTCAAGATAAATCATACTCTATCACATGAAAAAGAGTATTTACGATGATGAATACCGAGAGTTAATAGCGCGCCTAATTGAAAAACGTAAGTCGAAAGGCATAACACAAAAACAATTAGCTGAAAAAATGGGAATAGATAATACGATCATCAGTAAAGCTGAAAACTGCGTACGGCGGCTTGACGTTATCGAGCTGCTTAATATATGCCGTGCTCTTGATATAAAGTTGAATGATATTCTTGTAGAATAAAATTTGTCTATTTTTTTCGTAACCGGAGACATTCCTTAACCTGATTATGACAAGCATTATGTAATTCACTAATAAACTCAACATATTTTTTATCACCTAGAAAAGTAGGCACTTTACAACAACTTACATCTACAGGAAAAGAAATATTCGCAAAAATTGTTCTTTTTTTTTGTGCAAGGCATTTTATGTCTGAGACTGATAAAAACAGCACTGGACTACCATACCGGTCTATTAATAATTGTTGTAGTTTTTCAGTATATATCTCAGTTTCTTTTTGTATATAATGCTTGTTAACTGTAGGTATTCCCTTTAGGACTTTAATAATTTCTATAGGCGACAAAGGTTCTTTTTTATATAGCTTTATAAAAAGTTGTTCATCTCCCCATATCTCGTCATTATACAAAATAGTCAGTTTATCAAAAAAATCAATTTTTCTTTTTAGAATAGTTGAAAATACGAGTGCAGTTTTCGAGTATGATTGAAAAGATTTATTATTAACTTGCGATCGCAATTTTGATATCATATCAAAAGCTTCTTCAAACTGTCCCAATAGCAAGTGTCTTTCCAATCCATAATAAAAAAGGAAGACATACCCAGTATCTACTTTTTGAGAAATATCTGTCAGCCAATTCAAATATAAATACCGTTGTTCCGGTTGCAATTCTGCATATGCTGGATAATAAGAAATTTTATCAACACTTGTTATATTTTGAGGAATTGCCAGAGGGCACTTAAGAAATATGGTACTTGGATCATCATTCAATGTATTAACTTGTATTTTACCCGTAATGAAATCTATTGAAATACTAATCGAAGAACCATTTGTAAAGTTCGCTGGATTTCCATCTGACGATATAAAAAGTAATTTTTTTATATCTGGAGGTATTTTATTCCACATTACTTGAGGATCTATTTTCTCTACATAATGATTATGTAAAGATAGTGCCGGTACATCTATATTATTCATAGTATTTAGTATAACTCCGCATTTTGATATAAACAAATAACTTCTATGTTTTTCAGAAGATACTTGTTTTTTAGAGACCTTTTATCCTGCGCCTCTGTTCATTATTTATCAGTTTTAGCAACCCTGCCTTTGTGTCGGTGTCCAGTGCGTCCATTACGCTGTTTATGTACGCTGTTGCGGCTGAATATTCCCTGTCAGTGAGTAATTCAGGTTTACTGTTCCGACTGAAAAAATCTGCAATCAACTGTTCATTCATACGCTGCCCCTGCCGCTGTCAGTCCCTCAGCAGCAGCAAGTTTTCTTCCGGCTTCTTTGAAATCTATTATTTGTGCTGCATGCGTATAATGCTGCATCATGGTTACTGATTTATGCCCCGCAAGTGCCATAACTTCCGCATCGGGAAGCCCTGCATAACGTGCCAGCGTTATAAACGTATGCCGCATACCGTGAAGCGTTATGTTTCGTTCTTTCTGTTCAGTACGTGATATTCCGGCTTCCGAGAGTAAACGGATAAACCCCGTTTTTATTACCTCAGCAGATACAGGCTCATTGTGCGGATTAGACAGACTGTAAAAAACAAAATCATCAGGCCGGGTACAGTTTGAAAAGGACTTCACCTCATAAAGTAATGGAATAATAACAGAAGGCAAAACCACATACCGGGCAGAACCACATTTACAGCCTTTGCTCCCTTCCATATCCTGAAAATTATTCTGTACATGGATCAGCCGTTCCCCTTCGTCTATATCTTCCCAGCGTAAGCCCCGCAGTTCCCCGCGTCTCATTCCCGTGAGAACGGCCAATTTTACAAGACAGTCAATCCGTATATCGGAGTCATGTATTGAAAAGAGCTTCTGTACTTCGGCACGTGAGAGAACGCCTTTTTCCTTCGGTATATCCTTCACTTTGTGAACAGCGCGGAACGGATCGGCTGCAAGCTCTCCGTGAGCATACAGCCAGCGCACAGGAACGGACATTGCCTGAAAAGCAAAATTGATTGACCGTGAACCGACTCCCTGCTTTATTGCCCAGACTTTCCAGCGCTCTATTACAGAAGCGGTCAGTTCTGTAATACGGATTTTCTGAAACGGTTTATACGGCTTTACATGAAGCCGGATTGCATTACCGTTCTGCAGCACGTATAACGCGGAAAGAGGCTTGCCGTTTACACTTTCTTTTGCTTTCAGATATTCGGAATCAGGAAGCCAGAAAGAAGAGATAAACTCAATAAAGCCGCCGTCAGCTGTATTACCGGTATACTGCACGGTTTTCAGTAATTCATCGGCTACAGCTTCCGCTTGTGTAAGCCGCTGCCGTTTCCCGTCAGCCGGAATACCAGTTGCACGGGTCTTAAACCAGCGCTTTTCCGTTTCATTCCAGAAACGGACATAGTACCATTGAGAACCATCTTTCAGTTGACGTTTAATAAGGCCATACTGTGAATGTGAAGAAATAAAAATCGGGCGCATATATACACCTATCCTTATTGCCGGGTTACTTTAAAGGTAACTCGAAAGATTTGTGATATACCGCCCGTTTTCGGGTAGGTTATCTTATTGTATGTCAGATAAACAATTACGTTTAGTGGAGATGATCGGACTTGAACCGACTACCTCTTGCATGCCATGCAAGCGCTCTAGCCAGGTGAGCTACACCCCCAAAAGGAATACATGCACTATAGCAAAAGAAGGGGCGGGGTGTCAAGGATACAGGTTCCGATTGCAGCGAGCCGCCAAAAGAAACCGGCTGTCAGCTTTTTTCTTCTATAATATAAATCACTGGAGACCGTCGATTGACAGCCAGTCCACCTAAATCGGATGAACGTCTTTCATTCCTTTGCCGTTAAACTGGATTTCAACGGCGTTCGATTTTCTCACTGAAGGAAGTTTCACTATACCTTTCTTTGTTCCGAAATCGTAGGTTTTCTTCGAAAAATCCAGTACGAAAACATGCCAGCCGGGGCCAATCTCACTGAGAAGAACAGAATCCGAGTCGTCAAACTTTATGTACTTGAGGTTCCACTGGTCGTCGCGGACAAGAAATCTGAGTGCCGGCGTGTCCTTGTCGTCTGTGCAGTATTCTGCCGGAATATACATCTTCATCCGCCAGACAAGATTTTTCACCGACTTGGGATATTTTGCCTGTTCGCTGAAGTTTTGAATCCAGCCGTAATGCACGGTCATCGGCATGCTGAATGCGATCATGGTGTCTCCGTCTCCGGTGTCGACAAATGAAACGTATTTTGAAAGATCCGCCTGCCAGTCACCGCCGTCCTCATACTGAAGTTTTGACCACAGGTCGCCGGTGTGTATGTAGTTTTTTCCGCCGTCTGCAGCCCACTTTTCAACCTTTGCGTCGGTAAAATTATATCCGGCGCTTTTTTCTTCATCGTCGATACCTGTTGCACCGGCAATAACATCGTCCGGAACAACTGCGGTGTTTTGTGCCCATGTAGTTCCGGCGAGTAAGACACATGCGGCAAACAGCGCCGCAATCGTAAATTTAAGTTCCTTTTTCATCATATCCTCCTAAAGCAATTAATTCATAAGTAATATTTTACTTCATTTTAACAATATTGCAACTAATTTATTACATTTATTACATTAATGTATTAGGTAACTAATCATAATCCAATAAAGGGATATTTTTCTACTGTTTATCGTAAGAAAACGTACTTTTTCTTTAATTTTGCTGAGATAGAGCTCTTTCCTGATTTCTTCACAAAAAACTTCAACAAAAGTCGGGAAAATTTCTCATGTACTTCACAAAAAAGCGGATTTATCCTTTCAGTATGAAGTTCTAAACAGGAGGAACTATGATAAAGAAGATTGCAGCCGTCACAATGATCGCAGCGCTTGTCTGCGGAATGGGATTTGCGAAGAGCAAAAAGAAAGACGCAAAAAAACTGATTACTGTCGGATACGCACAGGTCGGTGCTGAGTCGGACTGGCGAACAGCCAATACGGAATCTTTCAAGAGCACGTTCACCGAAGCAAACGGTTATAAGCTTATTTTCGACGATGCTCAGCAGAAACAGGAAAATCAGATCAAGGCTATCCGCAACTTCATTCAGCAGGATGTGGATTATATCGTCGTCGCTCCGGTCGTTGAAACCGGATGGGAAACGGTTCTTAAGGAAGCAAAGAAAGCGGGCATTCCGGTAATTCTTTCCGACCGTCAGATGAAAGTCTCAGATCCGAGTCTCTATACGTGCTGGGTCGGCGGAAACTTCCTCAAGGAAGGACAGGATTCCGTTGAGTGGCTTAACAATTACGTAAAGAAAATCGGTAAAGACAAACAGGATTTGAACGTCGTTCTTATTCAGGGAACTATCGGCTCATCGGCGCAGGTCGGACGCACGCAGGGAATTACAGAGGGACTCGCAAAGAATCCGAAGTATCATCTGCTTGCAAAGCAGACCGGAGAATTCACGCAGGCGAAAGGTCAGGAAGTCATGGAGTCTTTCCTGAAAGCATATCCGTCGATCGACGTTGTATTCTGCGAGAACGACAACGAAGCGTTCGGCGCAATCGATGCTGTCAAAGCTGCCGGCAAAAAACCGGGAAAAGATATTATTATTATTTCCTTCGATGCTGTTCATGAAGCATTCAACAGAATGATCGCCGGTGAAATCAACTGTGCAGTCGAGTGCAACCCGCTTCACGGTCCGCGCGTAGCCGAAATCATCCAGAAACTCAGAAACGGTGAGAAAGTTGAAAAAATTCAGTACGTAACGGAAGGCGTATTCGATCAGGACAACGCGGCGAAAGAGCTGCCGAACCGCAAATACTAATCCCGATTTTCCATTGATTCAGGTATGAATGCAGCCGGAGCGGGATTATTCAATACCGTTCCGGTTTTTTTTTAGGATATTGTTCAGGTACTGTAAGGAGGAAACATGAACAGCGATGTTGTGCTTTCCATGAAAAATATCACCATAACATTTCCCGGTGTGAAAGCGCTGCAGAATGTCGACTTCACGTTGAGAAAAGGTGAAATACACGCATTGATGGGTGAAAATGGAGCTGGAAAAAGTACACTTATTAAAGTCCTGACCGGTGTTTACACGCGGGATTCGGGCGAAATACTGATTGAAGGGAAAGCTGTTAACAACCGGTCTCCGGAGGAAGCTCAGCAGAATTGTATCAGTACTGTATATCAGGAAGTAAATCTTTGTCCGAATCTTTCCGTTGCGGAAAATATTTTTGTGGGACATCAACCGAAAAAAGGAATAGCAATTGATTGGAAAAAAATGAACGGCCGCGCCTCGAAAATTCTTTCCGGTGTCGGTCTTACACATATCGACGTGACGCGCGCACTCGGCGAATATTCCGTCGCCGTCCAGCAGATGGTCGCAATAGCACGGGCTGTGAATTTCAACTGCAAAGTACTTATACTCGACGAACCGACGAGTTCGCTCGACGACCACGAAGTGGCAAATCTGTTCGCCGTTATGAAAAAATTAAAATCACGGGGAACGGGTATTATTTTCGTCACGCACTTTCTCGAACAGGTGTACGAAGTGTGCGACAGAATAACCGTACTGCGCAACGGAGAGCTGCAGGGCGAGTTTCCCATCGCTGAGCTTCCGCGCGTAAAACTTGTATCGACGATGCTCGGCCACGAATTCAACGAACTTGCGTCAATTCGAAGCAACAGGCAGGATGAATCAACGGATTCGGGAAAAGAGGAAGTACTCCGCGCGGTAGGGCTTTCGCATACCGGAACAATCAAACCGTTCGATATTAATATTAAAAAAGGCGAAGTTGTAGGCCTTACCGGTCTTCTCGGTTCGGGACGTTCGGAACTCGTACGCACACTGTACGGCGCGGATAAACCTGACACGGGTACGCTGGTATTTAAAAACAAAAAGCTCAAAGCTTCCGAACCGATAGATTCTATGCGCTGCGGAATGGCATATCTTCCCGAGGACAGGAAGGAAGAAAGTATCATCGCCGATTTAACGGTACGCGAAAACATGATCATCGCTCTGCAGGCGAAAACGGGCGTGTTCAAACTGCTGCCGCTCGCGAAACAAAACGAACTTGCGGAAAAATATATTAAAGCGCTTAACATCAAAACGCCGTCGCCCGAGACGCTCATAAAGCAGCTCTCCGGCGGAAATCAGCAGAAGGTCATCATCGGAAGATGGCTCATCACGCACCCGGACTTTCTTATTCTCGACGAACCGACGCGCGGTATTGACGTCGGCACAAAAACCGAAATTCAAAAACTCGTCGTCCAGCTTGCAGGCGAAGGTATGACCATCATGTTCATCAGTTCTGAAATAGACGAAATGCTCCGCACGGTAAACAGACTCTGCGTGCTGCGGGACGGAAAGAAAGTCGGAGAGCTTGCAAATAACGAACTTACACAGCATGACGTCATGGCGGCCATAGCAGGAGGAGAAACCAATGTCAACTAATAAAAACGCATGGCAGTCGCTCAAACGGAATCAGCTGATGCTGCCAGTTGTGGCGCTGATTCTCATGCTCGTCATCAACGTCATTATCACGCCGTCGTTCTTCAGAATTTCAATCAGGAACGGCGTTCTGTACGGTTACACGATCGATATTCTTAATCGCTCGTGCGAGTTAATAATTCTTGCGGTCGGAATGACTCTGGCGGTCGCTTCGTCGCGCGGAACCGACATTTCCGTCGGTGCGGTGGAGGCTGTCGCCGCAGCAGTATGCATCAGGCTGCTCGGTTCCAGTTACGACGCATATGCGGTACCTGTCGTATTCGCGGTGTTCATGTGCCTTTTGGCGGGAGCTGTCTGCGGCGCATTCAACGGGCTGCTCGTTTCCAGATTCAACATTCAGCCGATGATCGCAACGCTTATTCTGTACACGGCAGGCAGAGGCATAGCCCAGCTGATGAGCGCACGGGAAATCAACGGCGTCATGGTTCCGGGACAGATTCTGTACGTACGCATGGAGTCGTTCAAGTATATCGGCGGGTTTATTCCGGGCTGCGTCATACCGACGCCCGTTTTTATTGCGGCGGCATTCGTCGTCATAACGACACTGCTGCTGCGAAAAACTGCACTCGGTATGTACATAGAAACAGTCGGCATCAATCCGAAGGCGGGACGGCTTGTCGGCATAAACTCGACTCTTATCATTTTCTTCACGTACGTGTTCTGCGGATTCGCCTCGGGACTCGCGGGATTGATTTCCTCCAGCCGAATCTATTCGAGCGACGCGAACAACATCGGGCTTAACATGGAGCTCGACGCTATTCTTGCAGTCGCACTCGGAGGCAACAGTCTCGGAGGCGGCAAATTCAACATTGCGGGTTCCGTCATCGGAGCCATAACGATTCAGGCGCTTACGACCGGATTGTACGCAATGGGAGTGTCTGCCGATCAGCTGCCCGTCTACAAAGCCGTTGTCGTCGTACTTATCGTAACGCTGCAGTCCGACGAATTCAAACGCATATGGGCCGCATACAAACTCCGCCGCACGGCCGTCAGGGAGGCTGCATAATGAAAAACCAACCACTGATACTTCAACTGAAGAGAAAACTTGACGGTAGCAATTTTCTTCTTTCTGTCACGATCGCTCTGTTCATACTTATGTATATAGCAGGGATTATTATTTTCAGCGACGCGGGTTTCGGTAATTTTCAGACGTTCCTTAATATGCTTATAGACAACGCCGGACTTATCATCGCCGCTGCAGGTATGACTGTAATCATGATTACCGGCGGCATAGATATTTCAATAGGTTCCGTCGTGGGTCTCGTATGCATGATGCTCGCGTATGCGATGCAGAACATGGGTATAAGCGCATGGATGTCGATTGCGTTCGTCCTGATTTTCGGAATTGTTTTCGGCGCCGTACAGGGATTTCTCATCGCGTATATGAAACTGCAGCCGTTCATAATTACACTGGCCGGAATGTTTTTCTGCCGCGGTCTTACCGCGATGATAAGCGTAAATCAGATTGCAATTACGAACAACGAAACTTTCCTCGGAATGGCGTCGAAAGACATTCACCTGCTTATAGGCTCGACTATCAACAAGCACGGAGTGCGCATGTACCCGTTCGTTCATCCGAGCGTAATCATAGCGCTCGTTACACTGCTTCTCATCTGGTATCTCTGCAAATACACGAAGTTCGGACGCAATCTGTTCGCAGTTGGCGGGAACGAACAGTCTGCTCTGCTCATGGGAATAAACGTGCGCAGAACGAAATTCGCCGCGTACGTACTCAACGGTTTTCTTGCGGCGCTCGCGGGATTCGTATTCTGCCTGAACACGACGAGCGGCTTCGTCGAACAGGCGCGCGGCTTCGAAATGGACGCCATTGCGTCGGCGGTCATCGGCGGCACGATGCTTACCGGCGGCGTCGGTACGGTAGTCGGCACGTTCTTCGGCGTTCTTATCAAGGCGACGATCGAAACGTACATCCGCTGCAACGGCACGCTTTCTTCGTGGTGGAACAAAATCGTCCTTTCCGCCCTCCTGTGCTTCTTCATCGTGCTTCAAAGCGTTTTCACAATGATAAAAAGCAGAAAGAAAAGCTGATTTTCGGATTCTTTTCCTCCGCAGGGGAAGGGTTTTTGCTCTTCCCCTGCTTTCATATTAATATTTGCACCTGCTGCCGATGTAGGGTATAATAACCGCACAACAAACCGGAAATCAATCCGAATGAATTGCGCTGCTCACGGCGTACAGGCTCTGCTTGACCTTTTATAGGAGAGCGAATTGCAGAAAATATTTTTTTCAATTTCAGTCTCTTTCATACTGCTGGCTACAGCAGTTTTTGTCTCCTGCACCGGAAAGAAACAGGCTTCGGCGGCGGAAGAAGAGCATCATAATAATATTATTTTAGGATTTTCGCAGATCGGTGCGGAGAGCGCATGGCGCACGTATAATACGAAATCCATGCAGGATGCGGCGGCCGCGGCAGGCATTCAGCTGCTCTATGCGAACGCCGAGCAGAAGCAGGAGAATCAGATAAAGGCTATCCGTTCGTTCATCGTGTATCAGGTTGACGTGATTGCGTTCGTTCCTATCGTACAGGACGGATGGGACAATGTGCTGCGAGAGGCAAAGGAAGCGCACATTCCCGTCATTATCTGCGACAGAAAAATCAAGACGGCTGACAAGAGCCTGTATGCGTGTTACATCGGAACCGACAGTATTGAAGAGGGAAGAAACGCGGCGCGCTTTCTGGAAAAAAAGTATGCGGGAAAAGAAGGCCCGTACAATATTCTTGAAATACGAGGTACCGACGGTTCCTCCGCTTCCGACGGGCGTACGCAGGGTTTCAGGGAAATACTCGGGAACGACAAACGGTTTTCGATAATCTACAGCGAAAGCGGCGACTTTATCCGTTCGCGGGGAAAAGAAATTGCAGAAACGATTCTTTCTGCAAACGGCAACAGGCTTGCGATAAAGGGGAAATCTGTCGACATAATCGTTTCGGGAAACGACGGAATGACGCTCGGTTTCCTTGAAGTTCTGCACAAGCGCGGAATCAGTACGGGGAGAAACGTTACGGTCGTCACGTTCGACGCTCAGCAGGAGGCGATCGACGAACTCCGCGCCGGCGAAATAAACTGCGTCGTCGAGTGCAATCCGAACATCGGTCCGCAGGTCATGGAACTGGTAAAAGAACTTGCGGCGGGAGAAACTATTCCCCGGCTGACTCACGTTAAAGAAAGCGTCTTCACCGAAAACGACGACCTGAGCAATCTTCCGCCGCGCGGGTACTAACAGGACTGTATATGAGCGGCAGAACCGGCAGCATAAAGAAGAAACTTCGTTTTTCATATATTCTTATTATTTTTCTCATGCTTATTCCGACGGCGTATTCAGTCATCGTTTCCAGGATGCATACCATGCAGTACGACAAAATAATAACGAACGTAAGCCGTGCAAACAGACTGAGCCAGATCGTTAAAGTAAACGTTTCGGACGAAATCTGGGACATCGTTGCAGGCAAAACCGATTTCAGCGAAGGAAAACAGTACGCCATCCTCAGGCAGATACGCTCAGGAATATCAGACATTATGAATTCCACCACAAACGAGAAAAACAAACAGCTTCTCGTCGTTGCGTCGCGTACCGAATCGACGCTCGAAAATTACGTCAACATGCTCGGAGATCAGATTACAAACAACGCCTCCGTCGCGCAAAACGAAAAAATAATGGAAGAAATACGGGGAGTATGTTCCCTTCTTTACGACATTCTTCAGAATTTCATCGTATCCGAAATCGAATCGGCTGCGGATACGAACGAGAGCATAAAGCGTGCTTCCGTCAATCTTACAATCATGCAGGGTGCGATTGGACTAATAATAATAATAATATCGATATATGCGTTCACGTCGGTGTCGGAAAACATACGCCGTCCGATTCACGACATGGAAGTGCTTTCCTCGCGCATTGCAAACGGGGACCTCGATGCGCGTGCCGGACAGCCGCACGTGGAGGAACTCGATCATCTCGCAGGCAACCTCAACACGATGGCCGGAAAAATAAAAGAACTTATCGCCGAGAACGTCAGGGAACAGCAGAACCTGCAGAAAGCGGAAATGAAAACGCTGCAGGCGCAAATCACGCCGCATTTTCTTTACAATACGTTCGACACGATAATCTGGCTTGCCGAATCGGGACAGACGGACGAAGTCATCGAAATCACGCGTGCATTTTCGGATTTTTTCCGCATTTCACTGAGCAAAGGCCACGAATGGATAACAGTGTCGCAGGAGCTCGACCACGTGCGCAATTATCTGAAGATTCAAAAAATCAGATACGAGAACATTCTCAGCTACGAGTTCGACGTCGACGAAGGTATAGACGATTTCCCCGTGCTGAAGCTTGTTCTCCAGCCGCTCGTCGAAAACGCAATCTATCACGGTATTAAAAATAAACGGGGCCGCGGGAAAATAACGGTAAGCGCCCATCTGCACTACGACGGGACGGAAAACTGCGGTTTCATCGACGGTACCGAACCAAGCCACATTGAATTCTCCGTCGCCGACAACGGCATAGGATTTACACCGGAACGACTGCAGCAGGTGCTCGACGAACTGAACAGAAAAACGGACATAGAAAACCTGAAATCCGTCTACGGGCTTTACAATGTAAACAAACGGCTCACTTTATATTATGATGAATCCGTATCGCTCAACATACAAAGCGAGTACGGCAAAGGCACCAGAGTTTCGTTCATTGTGCCTGCCGACGTAAATTTGTCCGGGGAAAAAAATGTATAGCGTATTCATTGTCGACGACGAAATAATAGTCCGAGAGGGACTCCGCAGCAAAATCGACTGGGAACATTCTCAGTTTACGTTCGCAGGCGAAGCGGGCGACGGCGAAATCGCCCTGTCGATGATTCAGGATATTAAGCCTGATATTCTCATCACGGACATAAAAATGCCCTTCATGGACGGACTCGAGCTTGCGCAGACGGTAAAAAAGCTGCAGCCGTGGATACGAATTATTATTCTTTCGGGACACGACGAGTTCGACTATGCGAAACGCGCGATTTCAATCGGTGTCGAGGATTACATACTCAAACCGTTCACGCTCGACGAGATGCTGGCGTGTCTTACAAAAGTCGCCTCCGGGCTGGACAAACAGAAACAGCAGTTTACCGACATTGAGCGGATGAAAAGCGAACTAGAATCGAACTTCATGCTTTCGCGCGAGAAACTTTTGTCCGACATCGTGCTCGGAATGATGGATTCGGGCACGGCAGTCCAGAAAGCGTCTGACTTCAACATCAATCTCGTGGCGCGTTACTACATAGTCAGCGTCAGTTTAATAAATTCGAAGGATAACAACATAAACGAACTTACAGCGGCAAAATCGCACATTCTCCGGCTTTCGAGCACAGAAGAGGACACTGTCGGATTTTTTCTGGCGCCGAACACATTCGTCTCAATAGGTAAAAACGGCGTAAAGGAACAGTGCGAGGACCGCGCGTTCAACTTCGCCGACACGATTCAGCATGAGCTCTCCAAAAATACAGGCTGCACGATACTGACTGCAATAGGTCCGGTCATCGACCACATAACGCAGATTGCAAATTCATTTCAGGAAGCGTCCCGAATATTGAAACAGTTCCGTTTTTCGGACAAGAACAGAATAATCGGAAGCAACGACATTCACGAACCGAACGACGGTTCTATCGTCCTGCAGGAAAACGATCCGCTCGTCGACAGGCTCAATTACGCCGACGAAAGCGAGATAGACCAGATTATTAACGAATATATCGCGCTGCTCGGAGAAAATCCCGACCATTTTTCGATTATCGCGTCCTACCTGCTCGTCGACGTCATCATGGCGGTGTCGAAAGTTATCGAAGAACTCGGCGGAAACATCAAGGAAGTCATGCCGGAAATCCTCACGCACTCGTTCGTGGACAATGCGGTCCAGAACGAGGATAAGTTCATCAGTGAGATAAAACGCGTGCTCACGGCCGTGCTTCAGTACCGCAACGCGCACATTCAGGGAAGATACGCCGACGTGATACTCCGCGCGAAAAAATACATCGACAGGAATTACGCCGATCCAGACATCTGCCTGCATTCAACGGCGGAAGCGGTGAATTTCAGTCCGAATCATTTCAGCACGATTTTTTCGCAGGAATGCAAAACGACTTTTATCGAATATCTGACGGGCATCAGAATAGAGCACGCGAAAAAATTATTAAAAACGACCGATATGAAAAGCGCGGATATTGCCTACGAAGTGGGATTCAACGATCCGCACTATTTCAGTTTCATATTCAAAAAGGTCACCGGAGTTTCTCCGCGGGACTGGCGGAATACGTGAACAAGTACCGTTAAACTGATAGTATATCCGCAGGAGTTTTAGCATGTATTCAAAAAACGACGCGGCGCCCTTCCCGCCTATGGGATGGAACAGCTACGATTATTACAACACGATGGTCAATGAAACGCAGGTCCGCGGCAATGCGGACTACATGGCGCGGAACCTTAAACAGTACGGATGGGAATATATCGTGATCGACATCCAGTGGTCCGATCCCGACGCAGGAACCGACAACGGGCATTATCAGTACATTCCGTTCAGCACGTTCTGTCTGGACGAGTGGTCGCGCCAGATTCCCGCGCCTAACCGCTTCCCGTCGTCCGCGGGCGGAAAAGGATTCGCACCGATTGCGGACTACATCCATTCGCTCGGCCTTAAATTCGGCATTCACATTATGCGAGGAATTCCGCGGTACGCCGCACACAATCATCTCGCAGTAAAAACGCACGACGGGAGCCGCGTGACTGCGGACAAAATCGCAAACCCGTATTCGGTGAGCAAATGGAATCCGGACATGTACGGCGTCGACTGGACAAAAGAAGGCGCGCAGGATTACTACGACTCCGTATTCGAACTGTACGCGTCGTGGGGAGTCGATTTCGTGAAGGTGGACGACATCTGCAACACGAACATGTATCCGCAGAATCCGTATTCGGCGGAAAAGGAAATCGAAATGATTTCACACGCGATCGAAGCAAGCGGACGCGCGATGGTCCTGAGTCTTTCTCCCGGTCCGGCCGTCATTGAAAAAGCATGGCATCTTGAAAAATATGCGAACATGTGGCGCATTACCGACGACTTCTGGGACGAATGGCGCTTTCTTAAAGCGATGTTCGAACGATGCGAAGTATGGCAGAAACACACGGGAAGCGGCAGCTGGCCGGACTGCGACATGCTGCCCGTAGGAAAGCTCGGCTACGGATTCGGACACGGCGCATGGAATACGCGTTTCACGAAAGACGAACAGTACACAATGCTCACGCTCTGGTGCATATTCCGCGCACCGCTCATGATAGGCGCTGATCTTCCTCAGCTCGACGATTTCACCACGTCGCTACTCACGAACGCAGAAGTACTCGCACTGGAAAAACGCCGGTCACAGGCGTATCTTGCGCGAAAAACGGACGACGTACAGATATGGCTTGCCGACGCGGACGACGGCGGCACGTACGCCGCGGTGTTCAATCTCGGCGACGCTCCATTAACAATTTCCGGCAGTATGCCCGGCATCTCCGGCGGCGCGCGCGATTTGTGGCGGCACAGGGAACTCGGCGCGGTAAGCGGCCTGAACATACGGCTTGCACCTCACGCCCCGCTGCTGCTGTTTGTTAAAGCGTAATCGTTCCGATGAACGCGGAATCGGCGCGGTACGCACCCGGCGTCTTTCCGGTGATTACCTGAAACTGGTCGTAAAACTGGCGCCGTGAGCCGAATCCGCACTGCCCCGCTATCGCATCTATGCTGTCGTGATTTTCACGCAGCCGCATGCACGCAAGTTCGACGCGCTTTCGGACGATATACTGCCCGACTGAAATGTGCATCGCTTCTTTAAAACACCGTCCCAGATAATCGTCGTTCATGTGCAGTTTGTCCGCAAGATATTTCACCGATGCATTCGTATCCGACAGATTTTCTTCTATCAGTATTATAACCTGCTGTACAATCGACGGCTTCGTGCCGGTATCCGCCGACTGTGCATACGTATTGAAGCATTCGTTGTACACGTGCATAAGAAGCTCCTCCACCATAAGACGGTACGTCATGGCGGAACATCCCGGCTTCTCGTGTTCCGCAAGCAGCGATGCGAACAAATTGTACAGCGGCTCCGGCTCCTTTACGTCGAGCAGCTGCGGCAGAAGTATGCCGTCCTCAAGACGTTGATATGCAACGGCGCGACTGCCAAAAACTGTTTTCGCTTCCTTTTCCTCAACGAGCTTCGGCAGCAGATAACGCTTTTCGTCTTCAGTATCTATACGCTGCGAAAAATGCACCCAGTAATACGACACAGGCTGCGCAGCAGGTTCGAGTCCCTTATGCAGTCTGTTCGCCGGCAGCAGTACTACCCTGCCCGGTTTTATTTCAAGCCGTTCGCCTTCATCGTCGAGAAGCGCGCTGTTTTTTCTCCCCAGAATGAGCACCGATTCGTTTTCCATTCTGCGCGTCATGTGAATCCATCCGGGACTGAGCATGGCGCAGCCGCAGACGGACGAACGGGTCGCATCTATACGACGTATCAGAAAATAGTTCATACTGCCACCTCATAAAAAGTCGGAATTCCGCATAACAGCTCCATTTTATGCAACTATCTTCTGTTTTGCAACATGCTATAGTTATACTATGAAAAGAATTATAATCAGTTCGGCAATTTTAATTGCAGGAGTTTTTTACATGTCTGCACAACGCACAACTCTTACGGCAAAGACACTTTTTGCCGATTCTCAGGAAACGGGACTGGAATATGTCCTCCGTCTTAATCCCGACCGGCTGCTTGCCCCGTGCGACCGCGCTCTCGGACGCACGCCGAAAGCTCCGAATTACGGCGGATGGGAATCGCAGCAGATAGCGGGACATTCGCTCGGACATTATCTTTCCGCGCTGTCGGGCTTTGTTTATCAGACAGGCGATGCGGAAGCTAAAGATAAACTCGACTACACGGTGAGCCGCATCAAAGAAATCCAGAGAGGAGACGGCTATTTCGGCGGAGTGCCTTCAACGCCGTTCGACACTGTCGTCTCAAATCCTGATTTTGCCGTAGGGAGTTTTTCGCTCGCCGGTTACTGGGTCCCGTGGTATTCGGTGCACAAGATTTACGCCGGACTCATCGACGCATATCAGTACGGCGGAAATAGGGATGCGCTCGTAATCGTTGAAAAGATGGCTGACTGGGCTGTCGACGAATTCAAAAACACCGACGACGCAACTTTTCAGAAAATGCTCACCTGCGAACACGGCGGCATGTGCAAAGTTTTCGCGGACCTCTACGGCGTTACGAACGACAAAAAATATCTGACGATGGCGGAGCGGTTCATACACAGAGAAATAATAGAACCTGCCGAACAGCAGAAAGACATTCTTCCCGGATATCACGCGAATACGCAGATTCCGAAATTCATCGGCATTGCGCGCCTGTATGAGCTCACCGGAAAACCGGAGTACCGCACGGCAGCGGAATTTTTCTTTAAGACTGTTCTTGAGACGCAGACGTACGTTATCGGCGGAAACTCAGTCGGCGAACATTTCCAGCCGCAGAACAAAGAGGCGCTCGGATTCAACACGGACGAAACGTGCAACACCTACAACATGCTGGAACTTGCGGAACATATTTTCGCATGGAACAAAAAAGCGGCCACGGCAGATTATTATGAACGTGCACTGTATAATCACATCCTCTCGTCCCAGGATCCGGACAGCGGAGCAAAGACGTATTACGTTTCGACGAAACCCGGCACGTTCCACGTATACTGTTCCGCGGAGAATTCGTTCTGGTGCTGTACGGGAACGGGTTTTGAAAATCCCGAACGCTACAACAGATTCATCTGCAGGGATTACGACGGGACGCTGTACCTGAATTTATTTATTCCGTCGACAGTCACGACGGACGACAGATGGAAACTGCAGATAAACACATCGTTTCCGTATTCGGACAAAGTCGAAGTAAAAGTCCTTGCCGCGGGAAAGAATGTGCGCGCGCTTAAAATCCGTATTCCGGAGTGGATTGATGCCTCAAGGTCAGGCGCATCCGGTATAGGTCAGACGGACGCAGACGGCTGGTGGACTGCTTCGTCCGCACTCGCAGACGGACAGTCCGTAAAATTTTCGCTGCCGATGAATCTGCATACGCGCCGCACGCGCAACAGGAGCGGAAACTTCAGCGTTCTTTACGGACCGCTCGTACTTGCGGCCGACCTCGGGAAAAAGGGCATGCCGCAATCGGACATTCTGGACAACGACCAGTCGGCACTCGGCAACTGGCCCGCAGTTCCTTTCTCCGACTTTACCGGGGATCCGAACGTTCCCGCTTCATGGATTACGCTTACTGATTCCGCAGCGCTGACTTTTTCGACGAAGGCGGAAGCGGCCGTAAAGGGCGTGAGCTACACGCTTAAACCGTTCTACACAATCAACCACAGCTGCTATGCGCTGTACTTCAACGCGGACAGCGAAGCGGAAAAAACGCGCGAAAGCAGACTTGATCCCGTCACGACGGACATGATTGAACCGGGACGGCAGCAGAGTGAAATAGACCACCGCATAAAGGAAAACAATACGAACACCGGATACATTCAGTCAGTCGACCGGAATTTCCGCAGTACTTCAGGCTCCGGCAGCTATATGACGTATAAAATGAAATTCAGCGGAACGGAACAGAACCGTATTCTTGTCTCCGTGTACGGGAAAGATACGGGTTCGTTTTCGATTACGGTGGACGACAAACCTGTTGCGGCTGTAACGCTCGACGGGACAAAGGGAGACACGCTGCTTGATCTTGATTATGCCGTTCCCGCATCGCTTCTGAAGGATGTTATGAAAGGAAAAAAATCGGCTAAATTATACGTGTCTTTCATTCCCGAAGACGGAACCGTTCTCCATCTGCTTGAAACACGCGTGATTACGGGACAAAAATAACGGCTGTTTCCGAATAATATTAAATCAGTAAAAAAACGGACCGCAGAGAAAAATCCCTGCGGTCCGTTTTTTTTTATCAGAAATTTTATCGCTTGTTTCCGAAAAAGTATTCGCCGCTTTCCGCATCGTTGTTTGCGTCTATCGTTGTGAATGTCAGCGTTTTCCGCGGACCTCTTCCTCTGCGCGCCCAGTCAGTCGCACGCAGAACGTATCCGGTGAACGTCCCGAGGTTTTTACCGTCCGCTTTCGTAAGCGAAATCGTAACCGTATAGCCGTCGTCGACCGAAACGCGCCACGTCCCTTTGTATTTCTTTCCTCCGATCGTACCGTCGGCGTTGAGCGTCATTTCGGCCGATTCGGCGGGCACTCCGTCGAAAGCGTTGCAATCGACGGGACTTCCGCCGTACGGTGTGTATGTCCGCGTCCCCGAACCACGCGACGTGAGAATCGAGTCGTACGTACCTGCAATTTCCTCCGCCGTGAGAGGAAAGAGACGCTCGTCGCTGCCGTTGTAATCGTTGTAATACTCGTTCTGATTGAGCACAGGCCAGCCGTCGGAAGTAAAGAACATCTGACGGATCTGCAGGTAAAAATAATAACCCGGCAGGAAATTCGTGCGTGAATGGCTGGCGAAAAGTATTTTTCCGTCCTGTGATCTGAGAATCGATTCGCCTCCGGGACATCTCCAGCTGAGTTCGTCTTTTACCGCCGACGCGCCGATTATCTTGCTTCCGTATGCGTGATAAGCGGCCGCAATCCCCGGCATGGTGAATTTCATATCGTCCCCGGACGCGTCAAGATACGGCCCCGTCAGTAATTTGCTCCGCCCGACGCCGACACGATAGTCGTTATTGAGATCGCCCATGGAAACAAAAATATAATAATATCCCGTATTTTTGTTATAAATAACCTGAGCTCCTTCGAACGCCGCACCGGCACCTCCTGCAATCAGTGTGCCGAAAGCTCCGTCGACGGTGTCTGCAGGCGCATCAAGTTCATTGCCGGCCGCATCCACAGGCTTGAGCGACACAGCGTCGACGTACATGAGCGCTATGCCGCCTTTCCATGAACCGTATGTAACCGCATAGCAGTCGTTGTTTCCTATTTTGACCGTCTCCAGACTGCCGTCGGAAACATCGCTTACGAATTCGGGGTCGATGGCGCCGAATCCGCCGTTCCACGAAGCAGAACCGGAATTCTCCGCGTCGAGTGTTTTATACGAAGCGGTATTCTTTGTCTTACTGCTGCTCCAAGCGTAGCGCACAAGCACCGACTGCGCGTACGACACGCCGAGCGCCGATAATTTTTCCGCAATCACCGGCTCCTTCGACGCGGCAGTCACCGCGGGGTAGAACGGTCCCGTCGGTCCGGAAGCTATCGCGAGCGCAATGCATGCAGTCGGCTGACCGGGTGTGATGCTGTCGGTGATAACGCCGTGGAACATATAATACAGGCCGTTCTGTTTTATGACAGTCGGCGCCCACGTAGTCGCGGAAGCTGCGTTCTGCCCGACCCACGAAAGAAAATCCTTGTCCCAGTTGCCCTGCAAAGCGGATTTTGCGCTGCATTCCCAATGTACGAGGTCCTTCGACGTACGCACCTGTAAGCCGGGCTTATGAACATTTCCCATCGATGCATCGGTGGAATATACGTAATACGTGCCGTCGTCGTCCTGAAACAGTTTCGGGTCGTGACAATTAAGCGCGCCCCACGAAGCCTGATTCCCGCCGCTGAGTCCGTTATATTTATTGTACACATATGCGTCGACATCGCGTTCCGCAGCCGGCAGTACAGTGCAGCACAGACAGGCTGCAATACCGATTATTATTTTTCTCATGTTATTCCTCCGTCGCCGACCCGGTCGGCGTTTGCCCGCTTGCGGCTGCCACAGCCTCATCCGAAAGTCTGTCGCACAACTGCCGGGCCTGTTCTTTCGTCATAAAAATATACGTCGTCTGCAGGTCTTCATCGTTTGAAGTAGTAACCTGATACCTGCTGTTCTTCGTTTCCCACACGGTAAGCGTAAAATACGGGGATTTGTTCTTGAACATATATCCCATCTGCACATTCGTATCCGCATAATTCGAAGCTGTCTGTGCGAACACCCCCCATTCCATGCGGCACGGATATTGACCGTACACTTTGTACGATTCCTTTGTCTTTCTGCTCAGCGTTTTGTCGTCAAAATCGGCAAGATACTGCTTCACTGAATCCGCAAGCGCACGACGCGTCGCCTTATTCATAAGCAGATTGTATCCGCCGAGATTGCTTCTGTACTGCAGTCCCGCAAGATTCGTATCTTTATCGCAGACAAGCGAAATTTCCGTTTCGCCGAATATGCCGTAATCCGTGTACGTAAAAACTTTCGCAGTGTCATACCTGCTGTATTTATTCGCGGTGAAGATATCGGAAATCTGACTCAACTGAAGCGGCGCCCCGGTGCCGGATTGTGATGATGTCCGGCAGGAACATAATAAAGCTGCCGATACAACAGAAAAAATTAATATTATAGAAGATAATCTGCTCATATTCATAAACCTACCATATGATTGTGTTTGTTACAATCAGGTACTTATTAATAATTGTGTTTATTTCCGAAGAAATATTCCCCCGCTTCGGTATCACCAGAAGTCGAATCTATCGTCGTAAACGATATTGTCTGCCGCGTCACACCGCCCTTGCGCGCCCAGTCGGTCGCTTTTAGCGCATATCCCTCGAACGTGCCTAACGCCGTCCCGTCCGCTTCCGTAAGCGCCATTGTGACGGTATATCCGTCGCTGCCGAGCGTCCACGTACCGGCGTACGTATCCCCTCCGATTGTTCCGTCGGAACCGAGCGTCATTGAAACGGATGCCGTCGGTGTCTCGTCGGCCGTATTGTACGTCCCCGAAGTTCCGCCGTACGGAGTAAACGAACTCGTATTGGTTCCCCTCACCGTAAGAATCGTGTCATAGGTACCTGCGATATCAGCTGCAGTCAACACAGTAAGACCTTCATCGCTGCCGTCGTAGTCGTCATAGTACTCGTTCTGATTAAGCACCGGCCAGCCGTCGGCGGTAAAGAACATCTGACGCAGCTGCAGGTAGAAATAATACCCCGCTTTGAAGTTCGTGCGCGAATGGCACGCGAACATGATTTTGCCGTCGTTCGTCCTGAGAATCGACTGCCCGCCCGGACACCGCCAGCTGTATTCGCCGTCGAACGCCGCGGCGCCTGTTATTTTGCTTCCGATTGCGTGATAGTTGCTGCCGCTGCCGGTCGTCGAAGTGAGCAGCATGCTCTTCTCTCCCGCATCGAGGAACGGTCCCGTAATACTCGTGCTCCGTCCGACACCGACACGGTATTCGTAATTCAATTCACCCATCGAGACGAATAAATAATAATATCCCGTATCGCTGTTGTATATGAGCTGAGCGCCTTCGTACGCACCGCCGTATCCGCCGCCGATCCTTGTGAAGCAGGTGCTCATTTCTTCTTCGTCGAGAGGATGTGTAAGCACGTTGCCGGATGCGTCGACCGGCTGCAGAGTGCCGGCATCGACGTAGATAAGCGCGATGCCGCCCTTCCAGGAGCCGAACGTCATCGCGTAGCATGCGGTCGAACCGACTTGATACGTCTTCGGAAGTTTGGAACCGGATGACGTGTCGGCAACATCGTAGACAAACTCCGGATCAATAGCACCGAAACCGTAGTTCCAGCTTGCGGTCGACGAACTTTCCGTATCGGTGTTGTATGAAGCGGTATTGTTCGTCGTACGCAGGTCCCCGCTGTAACCGGTCCCTGTCGCCGTGTAGTACGTCGTGATGCCGTCGGCGGACGCCGCCGTCACGACGCACGTACCTGTCGATGCCGTATATTGCGCAGTAACGATGATTTCCGTACCGTCCGCGAACACATTTCCAAAATAATCACTGCCAGTACTCGTCCAGGAGTAATTGCATGTCGTGGATACTCTCAGATTCGTACCGCTTGAAGAATTGCCGTAGCCGTACATATTATTATTTATTCCGCTGTTCGGCGTAAAATCGTTCGTCCAGTCATCAGCGCGCAGATACCAGCCTGCTTTTGTGTCGTTGTCGACAAGAGCGAACGACCATTTCTGATAGTTGCTGGCGCCGACGTCGTCGAGCGTAATGTCGTACTTAACGGTAAAATCACCTGTCAGTCCCGTTACACCGGAATACGCCGTCGTCGAAACGTCATACCAGTTTCCCGTAGCTGCAAGTGTCTTCTCGGTTGAATCAGTCGTCGTACCGCTGTCAGTCGTCGTCGTTATGCTGTTCACCGTCATCTTTGTCATTTCGCCGCCGATATATGCCGACATGCCTTCTGTCGGCGTATTCCACGCATAGCGCACAAGCGTTGAATTTGTATACGCCGACGAATCGTACTCGTGAGCCGGTTTAAACGGCCCCGTCGGACTGTCCGCAACAGCAAGACCTATCCACGCGGTCGGACCTTTTTCATTGGTGCTGTCGAACCCTTTTACGTTGTCGGTAATAATTCCGTGGAACATATAATATTTACTGTTCTGCTTAATAACTGTGGGCGCCCAAGTCGTTGCCGTGTAGCTCGAATTACTGCCCGATGTTTCTGTCGTACCGTTCGCAACCTCGCCTGTAGCTGTAAGCATGTCGGGATCCCAGTTTCCCTGAATTGCGGAAGAACTTTTGCACGTCCAGTTCACCAGGTCCGACGAACTGCGCACCTGGAGTCCTGTCTTATGAGCATTGCCTATCGACGCGTCGGTCGAATACACATAGTACGTACCGTCGTCGTCCTGAAACAGTTTCGGGTCATGACAGTTGAGCGCACCCCACTTCGCCTGAGTCGTAGCGTTCGTCGTAGCAGTCGTATATTTTGTTGAAACAATATCGTCGAGACCGCTGGTAATATTGTCGTCGCTGTCGTTCGTAGTTCCGCTGCCTGCCGCATTCCGACAACCGGCAGTCATCACACCGGCGGATATCAGAATGCACATACTGATTAAATTTGTTATTTTTACTTTCATGAGTTTTCTCCATCGTTCCGTCTATTTCCGCTTAGCCGGTTTTCCCGTACGTTTTCCCCACCATGCCTGCCCGTTCTGATCTATTCCCGTAAACACGATGCACCGCCGGCCGTTTTCCCAGTCCCATGAAGGCAGTAGTTTCCCGTTTATTTCGGCTTCGTTTCCGTCTTCATCGGTAATCGTAATCTTCATGCTGTAGTCGCCCGTCTTCTCCCAGGAACCGGTATATCCGCCCGCCACAGTTTTATCGGGCATCAAATTCGCCTCTTTTGACGCAGCGTCGAAAATCGCACAGCGCGCGTGTTCAAGAAATTCCCATCTGCCGCCGACGGCATCCTCAGGAATCTTCTGTTCCTTTTCTCCCGCATAGCGTTCAGGAGACGCCATAGGCCAGCCGTCGTCGGACCACAGCAGTTTACGTACGTTGAGGAACGCCCAGTTTTTGTCGCGCTCGATGCGCGCATGGTGTACGACATACCATTCGCCGTTGTCGTTGAGGACTGAATTGTGTCCGGGCGCAGCCCAGCCTTCACCGTTTTTAAACGCAAATCCGCCCATGAGCTTGTACCCTACGTTCGCCGAGATAATCTCCACGTCGTCCGGCACGTCGTCGCTGTACGGATAGTCAGTCATTTTCTGACCGAGAATATCGTAATACGGACCTTCGACAGAATCCGCACGCCCCACGCGGATGTTGTAGTCGCTTGAAAGCGAATCGTAGCTCACGAACAGATAATATTTTTTGAACCCGGGGTTGTAAACGATGTAAGGCCCTTCTTCCCCTGTGCTGTCGCCGCGCGTTGCTATAATTTTCCCCGGCCCGTCTTCGGCAGGCAGTCCGGTCTTTTCATCCATTTTAATAAGATGAATACCGTCAAAGAACGATCCGTACACCATCCACAATTTTCTATCGTTGTCGAAAAAAACGCCCGGATCGATCGCGTTCTCGTCGCTTGTATAGTCCGATTTGTAAATAATTCCGTGATCTTCCCACGGTCCCGATATTTTATCCGCCGTCGCATAGCAGATGCAGGACGTCTGCGACCCCATTTTAGACGCCGCATAATACAGATAATATTTTTTTCCAAGTTTGATGACGTCGGGAGCCCACAGTGCGGAAGCCCCTGAATAATCGCGGGCCGGCTTCGGGATGCCGTCAAGCGCGGTTCCGACATACTCCCAATTAACAAGATCCGTTGATTTACGAACCTGCAGTCCTTGCGTGGGAGCGCGTCCTACGGCGACGTCGCTCGAAAACACCCAGTATGTGTTTCCGTCTTTATATATGGCAGGATCATGACCGTTGAGATACCCCCACAGCTTCGTATCCGCAATTGCAGCAGACTGCATAAGCATCGTGTCGGCCGGGCGTTCCGGATAGGAAATACCAAACGAATCAGTTTCGGAAAAGAGAGGAACCGTTGCCAGGCTGCACAGCAGAAACGAAGCAGCCGTTTTTATTAAAAAATTATGTGAATGCTGTTTAAAAAAAATGTGCATATCTTTTACCTGCCTGTTGTTTTATTTAACAAAAAGAGGTATACACGGTCCGTTGGTTTACCGTGTATACCATAATGCAGCACCTTTCCTGCTGCATTATTTTGCGGCGGGAAGTCCCTTCATGATTGCTTTGATCTGTTTGCCGGAAGCGCACGTGCCCGAAATGTAAATTTCATCCACTGCACCGGCGAACAGCGGATCGGCACTCCAGTTCGAACGGCCGACATACGCCTGTCCGTGAACAAAACCGGAGAGTTTGTTCGCGCACGGCACCTGCTGGATAAGATTTCCGTTCACATAAAGACTCGCCTTTCCATTGCCGAGCGTTACCGCAACGTGAGTCCACTGACCCGCTGCCGGAGTTGCAGCAAGCAGCGTAACGGCCGCTCCCTGCGGCCCGAACACATCGAGACGAAGCTGATGTTCAACGCCTGCATACCCGAGCCACAAATCCGATGAGGCACCGTCGCCGATATCGAGGATACGTGACCAATCCTTCCACATATCGGGTTTCACCCACGCGGCAAACGTAAATTCGTCGCTGTCGAACACACTCTCGTCGAGCGTAACGTAGCAGTCGGAACCGTTGAAGACCATTGCCTTACCGAATTTTCCGTCGGTAAGCGTGCCGTCGCCGCCGGCATAGCCGGGCAGTTCGTTTCCTGAAGCGTCGGAAATATCTCCGTCTTCAATCGGCTGCTCGAAATTGTAAATACTGAGTGCAGGCGGAATATCGCCACCTGCTCCGCCAGCGGCACCAGCCTCTTTCGTCGTACCGCAGCCTGTGAATGCAAGAACAGCAGCAGTACACATAATGCCGGTAAGAATCTTTTTCATGTTACGAACCTCCCTAAAAGTTATTAATAATTCCCGTCATGAACGACGGGCCGCAGCATAACGCGGATTTTTCATTGCAGAAGTACTCTGCTCTAAGAAAAACCCGCAGAAGAAAGTTTGGCAGAATGTCAAACTTTCTGACTAGAACCAGAAGCACATTGCGACAGGAACGCGGTACGTAATTCCTTCCGTCGTTTTCGACGTCGAGAAGCGTGAATATTGTACCTCGATTCCGGTACGCGCATAGCCGTTGGCGAAGTTCTTCTGAACATACGGGTACCCGTAAATTGTAAAGTAACGCCCCGGACTTCCTGAACCGGGCTGATCTGCCGTATCCATCCAGTCGGAAGACATCGCCAAATCGTCGTACCAGTCGCTGTCTACGCGGCAAGTAGCGGTACTGTCACCGGAAAATGCACTGCCGTTCGCATCCTGAGCGTACATCGTGTTAAGCTGCATACCGATCTGATACGGTGTTCCGGCGAATGTGTACGCCGCGTTGAGCCCGAGAATGTCGTAAACGAGTTTCTCGTTCGTTGCAATGTAATGATCGTCCGCGTAGAAAAGACGGTCCTCAAAGTTTACAGTCAGATTGGAAAAGGGCTTTACCTGACCTGATACGCCGAGATAATATGCGAATACTTCCTTGTCGACCGTGTCATTTTTGCGGTAGCGCAGATCGAACGACGCGTTGAGCGGTACATTCGGAACAAGGTACGGCATGTCGGCCTGAACATATGCTTCACCGAAGTAATTAGTCGTTGCACCGTCTGCGGAATCATAGGCATAAATACCTGTATAATACGTTCCCGGTCTCCAGCCGCCGTTGAACGTAATTCCCGTCGGAGTTTTATACTGTGCAACGAGTTTAACTTTCTTGTAAAGATACTGCCACTGATTTGCCGTCAAATAATTCACGCCGTTGCCGGAACCGGGAAGGATCGGAAGACCTGCAAGAATCTTAAATCCGTTGAGGAACTGCGGACAGTATTCAACAGCAGTAAGATGCTGACCGTTGTCGCGGTCTGCAAGATTGCGGATGTTCTGACCGCCGAGCGCATAGCCGTTGAAAATATAGCCCGCATTCCACTCCTCAAAGCGTCCGGTATAGACGAAAATCTGGTCGTTCAGGAAGCTGGCGCGGATGTTCATCTGATGGAACGGAGTTGACGCATAAGATGTTGTAAAACTGGAACCTGATTCATCATCAGCAGTTATCACAGTCTGCGTAACATCGTGGTACAGGTTGTACCATGAATTTCCTCCCGAATCGAGGCGGATACCTACGTTGAACAGGAAGTTGGCGGCCGTAACGCTCATGTTAAGTTCCGTTCGTCCGTTATAGAACGAACCGTATTCGGCAGAAGCTTCCGTCCAGTCGTTCGTTCCCAAATTCGTATTTTCCTGTCCGACGGCAAAGTTTGTATAATCAAGATAGCCGTGGAATGAAACAGTCTGTGCGGAAAGCACAGCACCCGCAGCAAGCGCCGCTGCGCCAAAAATTATTTTTTTTGCGTTCATGTCTGTTCTCCTCTATTACCATGCACCGGAAGATGTCGTGTATGCAGTCGTACCGTTTACGGTCTCTGTTACAGTGACATCAGTACCGTCAAAAGTCACAGTCAGTGTAACCGTTGCATCTGTAGGCAGCTGCGACCCACTGGTCAGATACGTATAATCATTCGAATACGTTCCATTGGCTGAAGAATTACCATTGACCCATTTTGCACCACTGAATCCCGCATCGGAATATGAATTCAACCAGTTATCGCCGCGGAGGAAATCACCGTAATCATTATCATCATAGAAAGCCAGGCCCCATGTATTATATGCACCTGATCCCTGCGTCGGTTGTAGAAATGTGAAAACAGCAGTCTCCCCCGCTTCCAGAGAAACTGTCTTGAATTCGCTGAATGCATTCCAAGCAGATGGTGCAAAGCTTGAATCAATCAGACTGGTCTGAGATGTACCGTCGACAGTTACATTCGTAACATTGAAAGTATTTTCCCCGCCGAAGCCTACATATACAGATGACACAGCCGGAGGTGTATACTTATCCCTGATTTCCATGTCGCATCCAGTCATAGCAAGCAGCAGCGACGCACCGGCTATGGCAGCCATAAACATACTTGTTCTTTTCATACGTTTTACTCCTTCTTTCTTTTACGTTTTTTCGGTTAATTCTTATGTATCAATTTTTATTGAACTACATCGAATATCCCTGATAGAACATCATCAGAATAAGTCGACTTTATCAATATGTCAAGAAAAAAGTTGATAATTATCAATTTTTACCAGAATTAACCCTTGACATCTGCAATTTTATGCCCCATTATTTGATTATCAGTGAACATGTTTCTGCTTTTTTTATTTTATATCAACTTTTTCAGGAGAATATGCATTTATGAAAGCTAAAATTGCGTTAGTATGCGCATCTCTGGCTGCCGGAACAGCGCTTGCTGCCTACGCAGCTCCGGCGGCGACACTGAATGCCGACTTTTCCGCACCGAAAACGCCGGTGGGTAAAAACCTATACGGTATCTTCTTTGAGGATATCAATTCCAGTGCGGACGGCGGCATTTATGCGGAAATGATTCAGAACCGTTCTTTCGAAAGCAAGTTCGGTACTGAAAAATGGACGGCCGTCACGAAAACAGGCAGAGCAAAAGACCGTATCAGGGTAAAAAAAGCCGATCCGCTCAACGAAAACACCCCGGTGTACGGAGAGCTGACTGCGAAGGCTGCCGATACGGGTATTGCAAACAGCGGATACGGCGGTATGACGTTTGAAGCGGGAAAGACATACAACGGTTCCGTATATCTCCGTTCCCCCGACGGTTCAATCAGTTCGGTAACTGTCTACGCCGACGACGGATCGTTCAAAAAGACAGTCGCTTCGGCAAAAATCAGCGGCATAACAAAGGAATGGAAACGATTCGAGTATCAGCTTGTATCGTCCGCGGAAACGGATAAAGGACGCCTCGTGCTCCTTGCGGATCAGGCAGGCACAATCGACTTCGACGTAGTTTCCCTCTTCCCCGCGCAGACGTATAAAAACGAACCGAACGGTCTGCGGACCGACCTCGCGAAGAAGCTCGAAGAGATGAAACCGGGTTTTATGCGCTTTCCGGGCGGCTGCGTTATTGAAGGACGCACGCTTGCCGACGCATACCGCTGGAAGGATACCGTCGGTCCCGTTGAAGAACGGAAGGAGAACGAGAACTTCTGGGGATACCACATGTCGAACGGACTCGGTTTCTACGAATATTTCCGCCTCTGCGAGGACCTCGGTGCGGAACCTGTTCCGGTTATCAACTGCGGCATGACGTTCGAAGGCCCCACGCAGCAGCTCGTCGGTATGGCGGACATCGACGAATGGGTGCAGGATGCAAACGACCTTATAGAATTTGCAAACGGCGGCGTTACCACAAAATGGGGCAAACTCCGCTCCGATATGGGGCATCCGAAACCGTTCAACATGAAATACCTCGAAATAGGAAACGAAAATCTGGGAAATAATTATTTCACGCGTTACCGGGAATTTGCCGAAGAGCTTCGCGACACGCATCCGGAAATCAAACTGATTCTCGGCGCAGGCTACAAAGAATCGGGTGTCGAATTCGACAGCGCGTGGTCCCAGGCTTCGATTATGCGGAATCTTGTGGACCTCGTCGACGAGCACTACTACACAACGCCCGAGTGGTTCCTTACGAACACACACCGGTACGACGAATACGACCGCAGCGGCGCAAAAGTATATATAGGTGAATTTGCTTCTCAGTCGGAAGGTAAACGCAACAACATGTACGCGGCGCTTTCCGAAGCGGCATACATGACGGGCATCGAACGCAACGGCGACGTAATCGAGCTCGCCTCGTACGCGCCGCTCTTCGCGAAGGACGGCAGCACGCAGTGGATTCCCGACATGATATGGTTCAACAACACGCAGGTGTACGGCACACCCGACTATTACGTGCAGAAAATGTTCATGACAAAGAAATCGGACCGCACGGTAAAATACACGCTCGACATCGCATCGGCGGAAAAAACGAAATCGTACATAGGCGGCACAGTCGGTCTCGGAACGTGGTCGACGACGGCGCAGTTCAAAGACGTCAAGGTTGTCGACGACGACACCGGTAAAACTGTCTACGATTCGAACGCCGGCACTATCGGCGACTTTGACCAGCAGACCGGGTCGTGGTCGCAGAACGGAAAAACGTTCGTGCAGACTTCCAGCGACGTGAACGTCCGCGCTGTTCTCAAGAATCCGGGCGTGAACAACTATACGTACACGCTGCAGGCGCAGAAAACCGGCGGCATGGAAGGATTCCTCATTATGTTCGGCGTAAACGGAAAATCGCTTTACTGGTGGAATATGGGCGGATGGGGAAACACCGTATCATGTATTGAAAAGGGAACGGCGGACGCCCGCAGCGTCGTAAGCGATTCAAAGCAGCTGAATCTCGTCGCGGGTCAGTGGTACAACATCAGAATCGAAGTGCGCGGCGAGACAATCAGCTGTTACCTGGACGGTCAGCTTATGCACACGGTTCAGGATATTAAAAGTTTTGATCCTGTCTACGCGCACATCGGCGAAACTGACGACGGACGCATCATCATCAAAATTGTTAATATTGCGGAAAAACCGAAGGACATTCTGATTAACCTGAACAATGCAAAAGCGCTGTCGAAGGAAGGAACGGCGACGGTACTTTCGGGCGCACGCGACACGGAAAATTCTTTCAAAGAACCGGAAAAAATCGTCCCCGTAACGGAAATAATAAAAGGCATTGCGCCGTCGTTCACGTATACGGCAAAAGCCGGTTCCGTGACGGTTATTGAATTGATTTCAAAATAGAATATATATCAGGCAGCTTTGCATATTCGAAAGCTGCTGCAAGGCAGGAATGCAGGGTTGCATTCCCCCCACCTCCTTATTTTGACCGGCCTGCACTCGATGCGGACCGGTCTTTTTTCAGGAGTACCGGAATTTCAGAAATTATTTTTCGATTTTAAACCGCAGAACATTCCACGACGCGGGTTTCAGCTGTACGGTGTACGAACTGTTGTCCGACTGTACAAGTTCTGCCGGACGTGACATGACTGCATCGGGAGTTTCAAGCGAGTTCTTTTGCGAAAGGTCGGTGCCCGTCATTTCGGTGCGGTAGAACATCTTCGTCTTACCGAAAGACGCAAGACTGATTTCGGTCTCTGACGTTTCCTTTTTGTCTGTATTCAAAGCGAACACGGTCACCTCGCCGGATTCTTCATCGTACACGACCGAGAAAACAACGGCCGGGACTTCACCGTATTTTTTGGTCAGTTTCTTCGCGGTACGCACGACTGGCGTGAGCACCGTTCCGTGCCCGAAAACCGACACGTCGCGGAACGGCCAGTAGATCGTCTGACGGTATGCGCCTTTTCCCGGTTCCGCAAAAATAGGCGCAATAACGTTGATAAGCTGCGCAAGGCAGGCTATTTTTATGCGGTCCGCGTGATTAAGCAGCGTAATCGCCATGCCGCCGAGCACCAGCGCGTCGAGCAGCGAGTAATGGTCCTCAAGAATCCGCGGCGCGGTAAGCCACGGGTGCTCCTGCATGTTCCTCTGATACCATACGTTCCATTCGTCGAACGACAGATACATCGTCCTGCTGCTGCGTTTAAGCGCCTTAACGTAATCGGCGGCAGCGCACGACGTTTTAATAAAATTATCCATATCGCAGAACGACGCAAGGAAATCATCATCGTCGCCTGAATTTTCAAAATAGCGGTGAATCGAAATGTAATCGACGTTGTCGTACGTATATTCGAGGACGATGCGGTCCCATTCCGGATACGTCGGTATGGAAGTCGAAGAACTTCCGCACACGACGCACTCGATTGAGTTGTCGGTGAATTTCATCATCTTTGCGGTTTCCCGGGCTTTCTTGCCGTAATCCGCCGCCTCCAGATGACACGTCTGCCACGGACCGTCCATTTCGTTTCCGATGCACCACGTCTTTATGCCGTACGGTTCGGCGTGTCCGTTCTTTTTACGCAGATCGCTCCAGTACGTTCCGCCCGGAAAGTTGCAGTACTCGACGAGTTCCGCGGCATCGCGCGGGGTCCCTGTTCCCATATTGACCGCACCCATGATTGCGGTACCCGCTTTTTTCGTCCAGTCGTAAAACTCGTCTATGCCTATCTGATTCGGTTCAATGGAGTGCCACGCAATGTCGAGACGCGCAGGACGTTTGTCGCGCGGACCGATTCCGTCCTTCCAGTCGTATCCCGAAAGATAATTTCCGCCCGGATAGCGGACGAGCGGTATGTGCAGCTCCTTGACCATTTCAATGACGTCCCTGCGGAATCCCTGCTCGTCTGCGAGCGGATGCCCTGGCTCATAAATTCCTGTATAGATGGCGCGGCCCAGATGTTCGATAAACGAACCGAACAGTTTATCGCTTACCTGAGCAAGCGTAAACTCTTTTTCCACGGTAATTTTTGTTTTCATAATTATTATTTTCCGAATCTTCTAAAAATCAGTATTTTTCCATTTGTCGCTGCCGGGATACGGACAAAGGCTTGCAAGCACGTGCGCCCTGTAAGCCGGATAGCTTCCGCTGTATGTGCAGAGCATTCCGCCCGAAAAGGCTTCGCACGTTCCGCACACGTTCATGCGCCGTTCATATTCGGATTTATCGGCAGTTACGCCTTTTTCTTCCGGCAGACCGGCCACGACCTCCGCGATATACGCGGGGGTCATGAGCGACTGCAGCTTTTCCAGCTCGCAGCGTACGCATCGTTCAGGCATAAACGGTGACTGCAGCGACGGAATGAGCCGGCATCTCTATCGACACGGTGTCCCGCTCCGTTATTTTCACGCCGATCGTTTTTTCCGTCACAGTATCAGATTTGTCGAACGTATTCATATCGTGCACGTCGCCCGACGTAACGACTTGTCCTTCGGCCTTCGTAATATTCTTCGCAAGCCCCGCGAGACCGATATTAACGGTGCGGGATTTATTAACGTCCGTGTTGCAGAGCGTCACCGTATACGTATCGGCGCCGCTGGCAGTCTTCACGGAAGCGGAAACGTTGAGAGCCGGAACGGAAATGTCTCCGGTGCCCGCAGCCGCAGTCGCGCACGTTGCACCGAGCAGCGTTCCGCCCTGATGCGCTTTGTACATGTGGAAAACGTGCCATGTCGGAGTTAGTACGATTTTATCGCCTTCGGTGAGAACAGGAGCCTGCAGAACGTTCACCGCCTGTGCAATGTTCGCAATCCGCACGCGGTCGCTGTGATTGTTGAAAATGTTAAGCTCTATTCCCGCCACGAGCGCGTCGCGCACGGTGTTCTGCTGATACAGGAATCCCGGATTTGTTCCCGGTTCCACCTGATGCCAGCAGCCCCACTCGTCGACGACAAGACTCACACGCTTTGCCGGATCGTATTTGTCCATGATTTCACCGTGTCTGCGGACAAGTTCGTCCATGCGGTACGCATTCTTCATGACGCGGTACCAGCCCTCGTCGTCGAACACGGTCGCAGGCCGCTTGTCTTCCCAGCGGTATTCGTACGTATAATAATGCAGACTCAGTCCGTCCATAAGCCAGTGAGCATTGCGCATAAGCACGTCGGTCCAGTTGTAATCGTCAACGTTCGGGCCTCCTGCAATCTTGAGTATTTTATCGGGCCCGTACTGACGGACGTACGTCTGAAACCTGCGGTACTGGTCGGCGTAAAATTCAGGACGCATATTCCCGCCGCATCCCCAGTTCTCGTTGCCGACGCCGAAAAACGGCAGCCTCCACGCATCTTTCCGTCCGTTCTGTTCACGGAGTTTCGACATGGGAGATTCGCCTGAGAACGTCATATACTCGACCCATTCGTCCATTTCCTGCACAGTTCCGCTTCCCACGTTTCCGCAGATATACGGTTTACAGCCGAGTTCATCGCACAATCCCATAAACTCGTGCGTGCCGAAACTGTTGTCCTCTACGACTCCGCCCCAGTGTGTGTTTATCATTCGCTTGCGGATTTCCTTCGGACCGATTCCGTCCTTCCAGTGATATTCGTCGGCGAAACATCCGCCCGGCCACCGGAGGTTCGGAATTGCAATATCCTTAAAAGCCTTCAGAACGTCTTTCCTGTATCCGTTCACGTTCGGAACAGGGGATTTTTCCCCGACCCAGAATCCGCCATAAATGCAGCGGCCCAGATGTTCGGAGAAATGACCGTATATATCGGGGCTTATAGTCGACTTTTTTTGATTCACATCTACAATAACAGTTTCGTTCATGTACCGCCTCACTATTCTTACTATGATAACACGTGTTTTACGTGAATGCAATAATTATATATCAAAAATAACAGGTCTGTATCAGAAAAGTTACTAATTCCGATAGCGCACTTCTTCACTTTTTTTCCCGGCACTGTCGAAACGCACTATTATTTCACCGCTGCCGCAGGGACGGATATATGCAATGAATCTTCCATTGTATACGTGGCGATAATCCGCAGCATATTCCGTCACGTCCGCGGTATCGCCGTTCTCAATTCCCGCAAGCGTGCCCGCGCCTTCGACCGTCACGCGGACAAGAGAACTGTCGGTGACCACTTCGTTGCCGAAATCGTCGGTCATGTGAACCTCGATGAACTGCATGTCGCCGCCGGTATGAAGGAGCGTCTTCATCCTGCACGCTGCCTGAGTCGTAACAATTTCATCCCGTACCGTGTCTGATACCTCAGCGCAAAGCACGCCGTTCTCGAACGGAAGGGAAAATTCAATATACCCTTTTTCGTTCTTCCCGCCCTCGGCACATATTTTATCGTTGAGAATCAGCCTGGCTGATGATGCGCTTGTATAAACACGCACGTCAATCTGCTCGCCGCTCACATAATTCCAGTTGTGCAGAAACACGTTCTGTCCATGAAGCGACGTTGCAGCGTACACAAACGGTGAGTCCAACCACAGACTCTTACGGAAATAATATTCAGTCTTCTCGTAACCCGCCATATCGAGAATGCCCGAAGGAGACGCGTGAACCGGCCAGCCTTTTGCTTCGCCGAGATAATCTATGCCGGTCCAGAGAAACTGTCCGGCGACGTAATCGTTATCCGTGACAGCTTTCCACTGCGCGTATCCGTGACTGTTTTCGCTGCCGATGAGCGGTTTTTCGGGATACCGTTCGTGGTCATTTTCATAAAACTGCTCCTTATAGTTATAACCGATAACGTCGAGGCAGCCGAACAGAGCGTCGGAACCGGAAAGTTCAGGGAACGCAATCGCCATTGTTACCGGATGCGTCGTATCGTATCTGCGTACTTCGTCGGCCAGCATTTTCGCAATGACCGGCAGACGGCCGATGTCCGGATGGTCGGGATTATACAGCTGTTCCGCCGCCGGCTTCGAAGCGTCGTTGTTGCCGACCATTTCCCTGAACTTCGGACTGCAGTACGGATCGTTCGGATAGTCGATTTCGTTTCCGATGCTCCACAGTACGACGCACGCGTGATTGCGGTGAGTCAGCACGAACGACCGGACGTCTTTTTTCCAGCATTCCGGAAAATCCTCATAGTATCCCTCATGGCCCGGCGGATACACGTTATGCCCCTGCCGCCATTTATTCTTGGGATTTTCCCACTCGTCGAAAATTTCATCCATAACGAAAAATCCGAGCATGTCGCACAAATCGTACAGCTCTTCCGCGTGCGGATTATGGCTCATACGGACAGCATTGCAGCCGGCCTCCTTAAGTTTTCGCAGCCTGTATTCCCACACACATGCGGGCACCGCGTTCCCGAGACAGCCGGCGTCTTCATGTACGCACACGCCCTTGAGTTTGTACGATTTTCCGTTGCAGAAGAACCCTTTGCCGCTGTCGAAAACTATCGTGCGGATGCCGACGTTGCGCTCGTCAGTGTCGCTCGCTTCATCACCGTCCGAAACTGTAGTCGTAAGCGCGTACAGATACGGATTGTCGGGCGACCACAGCACGGGATTGTCGACAGAGCCGGAGAACTCCGCACATGATTTTTCGCCGGCGGGAATGTTCAGGGACTGCGTTCCGCTGAACACAACTTCACCGGAATCATTCCGGAGCCGTGCGGTTACCGTATATTCTTTTGTATCGGACGCATCGTTTCGTATCTGCGCCCGGATGTGGATTTTATTATTTTTCTCAGCATAAAAAAGAATACCGTCGTCGGTAAAATGCTGCATTCCCGACACTTTCAGGTACACCGGGCGCATAATGCCTGAACCGGTATACCACCGGGAATCCGCAATGTCGGCATGATTCACGTTCACCGCAATGCAGTTATCCCCGCCGGCAGGTTTCAACTGTTGCGTTATGTCGAACGAAAAACTCGTGTAGCCGTTTTTCCATGAACCGAGATAATAACTGTTGCACCACACTTTACAGCGCTTGTACACGCCGCCGAAGCAGAGTTCCACGCGTTTGTTAATAAATTCTCCGGTCGTTTTAAATCGGCAGCGGTACCAGCCCGTTCCTCCGGGAAGATACGCCGTGCCGCTCGAATTCGCCCTGTTGAACGGATGTTCCACCGCCCAGTCGTGGGGAACGCGGACCTTTTGCCATGAGGAGTCGTCGCATCCCCTGTCCCACGGTTCCTTTTCGACCGGAACATTTTTTTCATTTTCAGTCTGCAGCGAGAAACGCCACTCATCATTTAAATTTTTAATCATATATGTCCTTCCAAAAAAGCGGATTGCCCCGTACGAAAAACTTTCGGGACAACCCGCTTAAATCACTTTTTTATATTTTGTTAAATACTCACTGCTTCTGCGCGTTGAACTCGTCGAGCTGCCTCTGAAGTTCCGCGATAACAATGTCGATGCCGGCTTTTTTGAGCGCAGAACGGAATTCGGCAACGTATGCGGCAGGATCGTTCACCTTTCCGTAACAGATACGCGCCATATAATTAGCCCACACGTCGGAAATGTTCGCAAGCTCCGTGTTTATATTGTCCACATCCCAGACAATCTGTCCGTACGGGTAATCTATCTTCACCTTGTCGTAAATCTTACTGATTTCGTCGAACTTATCCCATGCGGCATGTACGTCGCGTATTTCAAGATTGTCGTTTCTTCCCCACCAGTAGTCCGTCACGATTCCGTCTTTGTCTTCCGTATACCCTTCGGGTCTGTCGCGGTATCCGTCCTTCGTGAGCACGTACTGTTTTCCCTCGATGCCGTAATTGAACAAATCATAGCATTCTTTGTCGTTGCGGAGAAGATCATAAACCATAAGCGCGCGTTCAGGATTCTTTGAAGCGGCGGAAAGAGCCATTGCGCCGTGCGTAATCGTCATCGTCGTTACGTTTCCCTGTTCCTCGCCGAACCAGAAGAATCCGACGTCGGAACCAGGCTGGCGTTTGTCCATTTCCGGGCGTACAGTCGTGTACCACGTCTGCGTATGATGCTGGTCCGCAGACGTCTGTCCGAGATAAAATTCCGATCTGTTGTCGCTTGTGTTGTTGAGAACGTCCTTTTTCCAGACTCCCATCGAATCCCACTGCTTCATAAGCTTTGCATATTCGACAAGCTCGTTTCCTTCAAGAAACGGCGAATACAGTTTCTTCAGATTGCTGCGGCGGACACCGAACATAAGATACGAAGAAATACCGTCGAGCGGTATGTAGTTCGATTTTGACGAAATATATCCTTCACCGTGATACGTACTCGACGCGGCGTCGCTGTCCCACGGAATCACATCGGGCTTTGACTTGCGCACATATTCAAAATATTTCGTAAGATCCTCCCAGCTGTGCACGCCGTTAAGTCCCGCTGCCTTTGCCCAGTCGCCCCTGTACATGAAACCGTGGTTAATCCACTGTGCGTAATTGTCTTCCGGCATCAGATAAATCTGCCCGTTGCTTTTGCACATATCCCAGTGTTCTTTCGGAACGCCTGCCCACGTTTTCGGTGCATACTCCTTAAGCATGTCTTCCGAAAGCGGGAGGAACGCACCCGTCTTAACATTTTTCCATGCATCGAGCCAGTCCGAAGCCGTACCGACAAGGTCCACCGATCCGTCCATTTGCGCAAGCGTCAGATTGTAGTTCGTAAGATAATCCGTCCACGGAATGTAGTAAATCCGGAGTTCGGCATTGACCTTTTCCGTAAGAATGGCGTTAAGTTTTTTGAGCATCTCTTCCGTAGCGCCGTTCGTTGGTTTGTTTCCCGTCGTCATGTACGTGACGACGACATGTTTTGACGTATCCGCCTTTCCCGCGGATGTCCCGGACTTTCCGCCGCATGCAGCAAGCCCTGCGATAAGCAGTGCGGATACTGATGCTGCGAACACACATTTAATTTTTTTCATACAGCCCCCTATAAAAAGTCAACAAAGCTCCGCTTTGTTTTCAATACGAGACATTCATGATTGCTGCATAATTGTCCGCAATCACTCATTCTCCTGTCAGCATTAATAATTTTCACCCTTTAACGGATCCGACGGTAATACCTGAAATAAAATATTTCTGTGCAAACGGATACGCAAGAATAATAGGACCCGTCGCAACGACGGCGGTCGCCATCTTCAGCGTCTCCTCAGGAAAATCGGAGAAACTCACGTATGCACCCGCTATTGAATTTTTCAAATAAGCAACCTGATTGATAATCTGGTACAGCATGTACTGGAGCGGTTTATAAACGATGCGTGCGCTCAAAAAAAGCGACGACTGATACCACTCGTTCCAGTATCCGAGCGCAAGAAACAGTCCGATCGTCGCAAGCGCCGGCGTAAGCATTGGGAATATAAGGCTTTTGAAAATACGAAAGTCACCCGCGCCGTCGATTTTCCCCGATTCGGTTATTTCGGCCGGAACTGATTTTACGTAATTCTTCATAAGTATAATAAGCCAGGGAGACATAAGAAGCGGGAGCAGCACTGCGAGATAATTATCCTTCAGGTGATATCCACGGACCATAAGCAGATAATACGGCGCAAGTCCGGCTGAAAAGAGGCTTGCAAAATAAATAAAAAATGAAATTATGTTCCTATACGGAAAATCCTTGCGCTGAAGCGCATATCCCGTCATGGAAATAATACTGAGTCCGATTGTCGTGCCCGTCACCGTCATTATTATGGTAACGATGTACGAACCGAGCAGAATTTTTCCGTTTTTAAATATCATTCTGTATGCCTGAAAAGTAAATCCTTCAGGTACGATTGAAAATCCCTTCACCCGCACGACGTCTTCCGAGCTGAACGACGTACCGAGAATAAGAAGAAACGGAAAAATGCAAAGTACCGCAAAAACAGCGATGAGAATCATCGCTACGCGCTCCACCAGATAATCTGAAAATGTCTTTTGTACCAAAATAATCTCCTTAAATCAGAACAGTGAATAGTCGGGTTCGATTGTCTTTATCGCCCTGTTGCAGAGCATGACAAGCACGAATCCTATGACCGACTGATACAGACCGACTGCGCTTGCAGTCGAAAAATTAAAGTCATTCACTGTCGCACGATACACGTACGTTTCAATAATATCAGTCGTCGGATACAGAATTGAATTGCGGCCTACAATATTGTAAAAAAGACCGAAATTGCCGCGGACAATGCCGCCCATTGCAAAAAGAATCAGAATGATAAGCGTGGGTTTAAGGTACGGAAGCGTAATATACCAGATACGCTGAAACGCGTTGACGCCGTCTATGCGTGCGGCCTCAATGACCTCGGAGTCAATCGACATGATTGCAGCAAAATAAACAATCGTATTGTAGCCGGTGCACTGCCACAGCTGAATAAGAATAATCAGGCCGGGCCACGCCTTCGGATTTGAATACGGAGCCCAGCGCGGAACGCCCATCCACGTAAGAACCCTGTTTAAAAATCCGTAATCGTAGTTGAAAATATTGTAGACAAGCAGACCAACGAGAACGGCCGAAATAAAATACGGCAGCAGCATGATAGTCTGCGCCGTCTTTTTAAATCGCCGCTTCGAAATCTCGTTTATGAGGATCGCAAAACAAACTGCAAGAATGTTGTCCAGAATAAGAAACGCAAAATTGTACAGGATTGTATTCCGCGTAAGCATCCAAAGTTTTCCCGACTCGAAAAGAAATCTGAAATTGTCGAGCCCGATAAATTTGCTTTTAAAAATTCCTGCGCCGTAGTTGAATTTTACGAACGCAACATACAGCCCCGGCAGCGGCGCATAGCTGAACGCTATGAAAAAAATGATTGCCGGAACGCACATCAAAATCAGGGTCCGGTACTTTTTTACGTTATTGACAGCAAGTGATTTTGGCATATTCAGCTCCTTTTTTTTGAAAACCTTTTCATAAAATATGATACCACCAAACTACGGCATTGTAAAATCTTCTATATATATAGTATTTTCACTCATTCGATATTAATACCCTGATTTTTGTATCTATTTCCATTGTTTTTTTGACCGGGGAAGTTCTCCGGCTGTTGTTCCGTACCCGTTACCACTCCGCAGCCTGAAGCGCCGCAAGTTCCGCCGAAGTTACGCGGACAGTGTTTCCGTGGCGAACTCCCGCAGGAAACGAATAGGTACCGTCGTTCTGATGTTCCGTCCAGTTTCCCGAAACAGAAGGATTCGACGACATATCCGTCGTCGAATAGCCGTAAAAGTTCGCCGTACTGGTAGTCGAAGTGGAACCATAGTGGTCTACGAACAGCCACCACGTACCGTCAACATTCACTACAAACGGCCCTTCTACATAGCGGCTCGAACTCTGAGTTGTAGTGCGTGAAACATATGCGCCGCTGTTCAGGAGACTAAACGATTCCGGATCAAGAGACGAAGAACTTGCTCCGATTATATCCTTTCCGCTTCCTTCGTCCTTGAAGAACATGTAGTATGTACTCCCGCTTTTTGCTATAGTCGCGTCGATTTCCGAAACGGTACTTCCGCTTGCGTCGTATTCATAAAACAGCACGGGATCTTCAAACGTGGTAAAATCAGTGGTGTAACTGACATATGTTCTGTTTATTGTGTCCGTACTGTCCGTAAGAGAACCATTGCCTGACCAGATGACGCCATACTTCTGCAGCGAACTATCCCAAAAGGCTTCGGGCGCCCATGCATGCATCTGAGAACCTCTGGACGTTACAAAGGAACTGCTGAGCTTTGCAACGTCGATGCAGCGTTCATTCGTCCACGTTATTAGATCCTTGGAATCTGCAATAACAAGGCACGGACTTACTGTCGACCAGTAACTCGTAGTAACGGATGCATACGAAGTACTTGTGCTTCCGCCGAACGGGGTCCAGTCAGTAGCAAGCAGAACGAACGAACCGTCATTTTTTCTCAGAATAAAAGGATCGCGGATGCACTGACCGCCGTTTCCGATTGCAGAGTCGATTGTCAATACCGGGCTGTCGCTTAAGGCAGTATAATTAACACCGTCGGTACTTGAACCGAGCCATAACGAGTTGTATGAAATATTGGTCGAACTCACTGACGGACTGCTGTCCGATTTGAAATAAACAAGCACCCAGTCTTCGGCGCTTGTTTCGGAAATTACCTGAGGTGTTACGACAACCGTAGTTGCAGAACCTGTCTTCGTGGTGTCGAGAGAATCCACCGGCGTAATATCCACGGTATACGATGTTTCATTCGTCAAGCCGGAAATTGTACAATATCCCGTTCCGGCGGCAACATACTGCGTTGTAATATTGTCGCCGCTTACTTTTATTTCGAGCAGTGCATATGACGGCTCCGTCCACGTAACTGTCGCTTCGGTATTTCCCGGATGAACAAGTACGTCGGATACGGAAAGGGTGCTGATACTTGCGGGAACTCCGACAGCCTTCTTTACAGTCGAAAGATTTCCGTTTTTATCTACTGCATATGCATAAAATGTGTACGTAGTACCGTTCGTAAGCCCGGACCATGTATACGTTTCTACGCCGGTTGCGACGGATGCAGAATCATCGCCGCATTTAATAAGCACACTGCTGAAATCCTTGTCTGTTGGATCCGACCATGCAAGAACGACCGACCCGTCACAGTTTCCTGCAGTAAAATCCGTAACGTGCGTCGGAGCTATCGTATCTTCATATGAACCGTCCAGATTTTCACACGACAACAATTGCATGCTTATTAGCAGCATTGCACACACTGCTGCAAAAATATTTTTCATACGTTGTAACTTCATATTAATATCCCTGTATTTTGTCAGTTGTACGTACCGTACACGCTGAATTCGTGTATACCGCGTACCCAGCTTGCGTCGAGACTGCTGTTGTTGCTTGCCCTGTAAACGCCCGTAACATGCAGCCTTACGTACCGGTATGTACCGGTATCGTCAATAATATTTTCATTAAAACCGATGACCGTATTGTCCGACTTATCCTTTATCGTCGTCCACGTACTCCCGTCCGTACTTCCGTCAATCGTATAAGTATTGTACACTTCCGATCCCTTATACACGCGGAATGTTACATCAACTTCGCTTATTTTGCATTTCGAGCCAAGATCCGCGACGTAATCGTAAGTACCGGAAGTGGCGCTCGGGTTATAATAATTGTCTGAATCGGAGGAAACGCCGTCGTTTGCCTTTTCCGGTGTATACCCCGTCTGTCCGGAGTCGCTTAAACTGACATCCTGATTCTGAGACAGATTCCTGCCTTTTTGAACCGGTATGACGATTTCGGAATCACAGTTATACTTTACGTTGTAATAATAATCATAGAAAGCATACCCGACGCTCAGAGACATCGGCAGCATACGCTGTGAAGACCATTCTCCGAGTGCAGAAAGCACCGGATCAGGAGTTGCCCAACCGCCGCTCCAGCGGTTGGCCATCATAACGTATCGACTGCCAATTTTTGTTACGCCGCCCGACTGAGCGCCGAACGTCTGTGTGTTGCCGATATCACGAAGATCGGCATAGGCAAGATCCGAAATACTTTGTGCCGAAATATATTTCGCAGCACTCGGATACCAGCCCGCCGCGGCAGACGAAAAGAGATAGTACCAGCCGTTCTGTTTAATAAGCGACGGAGCTTCCCTGTTCTGATTTTCACATACAACTATCGATTGGAAGGTGGTATCCACATTCGTCCAGTCGGACGTCAGACGATAAATTCTCAGATTCGTATTTGTGTCCGAAGCAGAGACTATATAACCGGTTCCGTCCGTATCTTCAAAGAACGTCATGTCGCGGCTGTCATTTCCTTCCGGTTGAAACGAACCGTGGTACGTAAAATATTCTCCGCTTCCCGGAGTTCCCGAAATGCAGACTGCACGGCCGAGTGAATAATCCGAAGCATTTTCGTAATGCGCCCAGATGATAATCTGATCATCTTTCTTAACAACGCTCATAGCTTCCAGCTTGCTGCTGTACAGTTCACCTTTTGTAGAACCGCTGCTTATATCACTGTCTGTAATTTTGCTGTGAGACGGATCCATAACAATGTCGCCGGCCTCAAAATTCAATCCGTCCGTAGATGTGTATTCTGTCAAAGTAACCTGCCCGCTTGAATTGGAATACACATATTTATAAAAGATGCTGCCGAATTTCAGATCCGACCGCTGTATAAAACCGGTATACGTCGTATTGTCATACACGTTCAGACTTGAACTTTCGTCGGAAACTGTACAGGAAACAACGGGTGACGCTGCTATTGTTTCTCCGTTAGCCTTCACCGCCTTTACCTGATAGTAACATTTGCTGCCTGCGATTGCATAATCGTCGTAAGTCGTTGAAGAGGAAAAATCAACCTGGCTGTATGAACTTCCGTCCGTCGAGCTGTATACTGCGTAATTAACCGCACCGACTACCGAGTTCCAGTGCAGTTTCATATTGGCAGCGCATGTTTCTCCCGCGAGTTCAAACGGCAGCACTGTTAGTACCAAATCTCCTGCTGAACTGTTCGTTCCGCCCGATGAAGAAACATTTCTGCAGGAAAGTATGCCAAACGAAAGGATAATAAAAAAAATGATGTTATTTTTCATTACAATCCTCACTCAGCTGTACCGAAATTCGGTGTACCGTCGCTGTTCCATGTAAATACTTTTGCACGCGCACTGCGGTTAGGATCACTTAACCCGTCGGTCGTTGTGTCATCAAGATTTGCACTGGTCGAATCATAAAGTCCCGCGTATCTTCTCGCATGATACACTATGACATCATAGTCTCCGTCAGTTGTAAACGAGCAGTGTCCGGGACCATAAACGGAATTAGCCACAGATGTTGTGAATACCGGTGACCCTGATTTTGACCAGCTGCTCATATCGCAGAGATCATCATCTTCATCCGCGGTAAGCATACCCATGCAGTATGATTCATCACATCCGCTTGCACTGTACACGATGAACACTTTACCGTTACGGTTCAAAACAGCCGGTCCTTCATTAACATTCACATTAGCCGAAGTGTGCGTGCAGATAGACGTATCCTGTCCGCATTCCCAGTCATACTGCGGTACACTGACGATGGTCGGATCTGTTATAGTCGTAAAATCATCGGACGTTGTTTTCGCTATGAAAATGCAGGCCCACCCGGTACCGTTGCCGGCAACATCCGAATATACCGTTCCGTTTACTGTTACCGAATCATTGGAAGAATCTCCATCTTCATCGTATGTTCCGCCGTCGAAAATATACTGCGACCATACGTAATACCACTGGTTGTTTACTTTAAAAACGGTGCCGTCTACAGAGAATGTATTTATTATGCTCGAACCAATCTGTCCTTTTAATTCCCAGGTTCCTTCGACAGGATCGCTATCCGTACATTCTGCCGCAAATTGGCGTATAGTCCAGTCGCTCGATGACGACGTGCTTGCGGAGAAAAACAGATACCATACTCCGTTTATATAATGAAGTTCAGGCGCCCATATGTATTCATAAGCGGTACCCGCCAGAATACCGGAATTTGCCGTAAGCAAATCAGTTTCGGACGCTGTTCTCAGAAGATTTATCGTTTCCGCTTTCCTGATAATAATACGGTCGAAATCACTGTATGTAGCCGTGTAATAGAAATATCCGTCCGTATGATGATATATCCACGGATCCGCTTCATAATCCGTTATCGGATTCGCATAGGACGTAGTGTCATCAATATCAGCATTGTCGCGGCAGCCCGTATATTGCCATAAAACCGCTGTACACACCGCAGCAAAAAGAAATCTTATAATATTTTTTTTCACTTTTTCCTCCCGTCACTTTACCGGTGCAACAATCTTTACACTGACAAGCGGATAAAGAGCATATGTCAATTCTGCATAATCGGAATTGCCTTCCACTGCATGATTTGAGTCGACAGAAAAATCGAATTTAAATGTTCCTTCCGAACTTACAGGAAGATTATAATCCTGACTGCTCAAACCGTTGTCCGACGTAATATCATAGTACCAGCTCTTCGGATAATAACTGTCATCTGTGTCTTCCGTATATTCTGTAACGCGTACTGTTGCTGTCGGTTCTACATAACTGCCGTCTGAATCTGTATAGCCCGGCACCAGTTTCACATACAGCGCATCATACGGAATATCTTCAGCACTTAATGCCTGAATCCTGTAAGCTTTTACTGTCGCATCCGAGTCCGATGTTGTACGGGCTGCATAAATTTTATCGCTTCCGTTAGGCGGTAATTCAAAAGTAAACACACGCCCGCTTTTCAGCGTCACTTGCGCATATCCGTTTTCGGCTTCATCGCTGTTCATATCAGTACACGAACTGAACGTCAGAACAGTGCAGAGTAAAACCACTTGCAGAAATAAACCAGGCAATAAATGTTTCATATTTATTTTCATTTTTGCTTGTCCTCTTCAGGACGAACTGTCATATACAATCCGTCCTTCTCATTATTATTAAAAATGGACCTTGAATGTTGTTTCAAGTTTTCCATACTTACGATACCCTTCGCCGTCATAGAAGCCCGTCAGAAGATCGTTTGATTCATAATCGAACGACATCGACACCCGCTGATAAGCAACTTCAAATCCGACCTTCGCATACATATAATCATTGTCGTCGTTGTACGTGTCGTAATAGCGGGTAAAGAACGCTTTCGGTGTAAATGAAAGATATTTACCGAGAGGCATCCAATATTTTATGCCCGCAGTGGCTCCGATAATCGCCTGATCGGAAAGAGCGTCAATAACATCGACTGCACCGACCGCTTCAAAGTTCTTCAAAAGAAGTCCGTTACCCGTATTAAAAGAGCCGTGGAGAATAACTACATCATGATCAACCGTATCGTACCTTCCGTCGTTTATTACGCAGTCTTCAGCAAGTTTTTTATCTGCATATTCCACGGCAACTGCAAGTCCCGGATACGGACCGTAATCGTCTTCAAGATACCGCGGACGGGTTCCGCTGAACCACGTATCGAAAGCGGTCTGCTTATCCTCCCACCCGAGAAGAAAACCGGCGGTAAAGAGCGGATATGCTTTGCCTCTGCTTTCAATCTGAACCATTGTGCATCCCGCCGTCGGTTTAAGATAATAGATGTCGTAGAAATCCCATTCGTAAGAAATCTGTCCGCCGAACCTCATATCCTGTTTGTATACAGAATCTTCACCGAGAATGCCGTTGCTGTAGCCCGCCTTGATGCTCAAATTCGGAACAAGGTCGAATGAACCGCTGATTTTATAAATCCAGTCGGTAGCATCATGCGACGGATCGGCTGTATCTTCCGTCGTATCCTCCGCCCCTGCAATCCACTGCATGGTGGAAGCAAAATCAAATGCTACGCTGAATATATTATCGAGACCGTAACCGCACTGCAGACCGTAAACCGTATCCTCATCATCAGTCGAAGAAAGATAAGACTGAAGTGTTCTTCCGTCAAGATGACCATAGCGGTAGTCCGTATCAATGCCGATGAACTCAAATGCAACATCCGGCTGGGTCGTATAATTTACATAACCAAGGTTTGAATTGTCACGATCGTAAAGGGTGACAAAAGCATCACCGATATGGATTTTTGCATGATCCACGACAATCTTGAAGCCGCCGTCCTCTGTGTCATCATCATCATTAAGAGAAAGATCTGTTCCGCTGTCATCATCTACGTAGTAGCGAAGCGGATCCCCTTCCGTGTAAATACGGATATCACCCCAAATAGGAAGTGCATCGGAATTGTCGGACCATATTTCACCGAGATTCAGAAGATTAATCTTGAGTTTTATATTCTGATCGGTTGTAAATCCGCTCCTTCCTGTATCAAGATCCGTACCATATGTAACAGAAGCATCGCCCGTAAGTTCCGTCGTAATTTTAGCATCGATCTTCGGTTTCGGACCGTATTTGCTTATTTTTACGCTGCAGGTTGCCGTATATGCACCGTCTTTTGTCGTTGCTGTAATAACGGCCGTTCCGACCTTTGCAGGGAACAGACGCCCGCGCTGATCAACCTTAACAATTTTCATATCGCTCGAAGACCATTTTACATCCCTGCATGTTGCATCTTCCGGGGAGAATTTTACCGAAAGCGACGGAAATGTCGTCTGATAATCAAGAACATGAACAGGAAGTTCCATATCCTGCTGAATTATCTCAATGCCTTCAACGGGCACGGCATACGTTTTCTGAACCGTCGAATTTTTTGCTGCATCCCTCGCCGCTTTTTTAGCAGCGGCTTTCTGCGCTTTTACAGCGGCCGCAGCTTCCGCAGCTGCTTCCTTCGCCGCTTTTTCGGCAGCTTTCTTTTCCTCTTTTGTTAATTCATCTGTATCGGATTCCTCATCAGAAGTATCCGCAGACTTCTGTGTCGTTGTATCCGCCGACTGTTCGACGGCCGTCGTTTCTGCAGGCGTTTCAGTTTCTGCAGTCTGAGCAAACGAAACTGTCATGCACAGTGCTGCTGCACATGCTATGGCTACTGTTTTTTTCATTTAGTTTTCTCCTGTACTTATTTCTCTCGTACTATAAATAAATTGAATTATTTCTTCCGAATTATTAATCAATCCGCTGTTGAAACCTGGTTGTAATACCAATGGCCCTGAGAAACTCCGGGGGCGCCCGTTGAATATCTGTAATAAAGCGAACCTCCGTCCGTAGTGCTGTTTCCTCCCATCATGAAATAACCGGAACCGTATGTTAATCTGATGCAGCTCGTATAATTTCCGCTCGAATACTGTATTCCGCCCAGGAAGAAACTCGCGAGTGTGGAATAACTTGTCGTCACAGTACTCTTGGAACCAAGTGCAGCGCTCGCTGCAGTCCAGCTTGTGTTGCTGGAGCTTACAGTTTTGAGATACAGGTATTCGCCGGTCGGAATGCCGTTTACATCCGTCGCCTCAAGGCTGAATGTATCAACCGTTCCCGTCGTGCTGTCAGTGCTGTATGTAAAAGTCGAAGTACCGTCGAGAGCGGAATGTATAACCCATACATCAGAATAACTGCCGCTTGCGGTCGAAGAAGTGAATATAATCGACGTACTGCTGCTCGGCAGGAGATAATAGCCGTTGTACTGATTTGTCAGCACAACCGCATCCAGAGTGGCTGCAGTTGCGGTAATCGTTGTATCATCGGAGCTGTATACCGCTGAATCGCTGCTGCGGACAGTTGAAACGGTAAATGTATACGACGTGCCGGCCGATAGCCCTGTGAAGGTTGCTTCCTGTGTGCCGGTTGCAATGGAAGTCACGCTTCCTGCCGATGCACCGTCAGTTGTTGCGGCCGTTACCGTATACGTGTATGTCTCGCCGTCTTCAACGGCGGTTGTATCTGTCCATGTAATTTCGACGGCTTCTCCGTTATATGCAAACTGAGAGCTTACACTCGAAGCAAGCGGTTCCGTAGAAGCAGTTACTTCGACTCCGCTGCCCGTATTGCCGTCATAATCTTCCGTTTTGAGCGTGAAAGTATAATTTGCTCCCGAGCTTACAGTTATAGTCGCGGTATTCACACCGGCTGCGATCGTTACATCATCCGGCGCGGAAACACCGCCTGTTTCGGAAGCTGCACTGATAATAATATTTTCAAGATCGGTATCAGTCGGATCCGTCCATGTAAGTGTGACGGATGTAATACTGTTTACTTTTACAGAAACACCCGTAACATTTCCGGGATCAGTTGTATCGGCAGAAGTTGCAACTGTTACAGTTGCAGGGACAAGAGCCTCATTGTTAGAATCACCCTGTACATTGCCGAATTTATCTTCCGTTGCAAGAGTAAATGTATATGACGTATTCGCAACGAGCGACGAAATAGTTGCGGCACCTGTGCCGGCTGCTACAGTTTCAGATATTGCATCACCGTCAAGATTCTCCGTAGCCGAAGTAATAACGACATAGGCAAAATCATCGTCGTCGGGATCCGTCCATGTAAGTTTTACGGAATGGTCTCCAACGGAGGAATATGACGCATTCGTCACGCCCGCGGGTGCCGTAAGATCTTCGGCCGTCGTTGCCTGTACGGAAACTGAATCAGACAGAGTTTCTTCATCGGTTTCCGCGTTTATGACGCCGTATACATAGAATGTATATTCCGTATTCTCATAAAGATCGCTTACTGTAACAGTTTCAATTCCCGTATCAACATACGTCGTACTTATAATGTTACCGGTGCCGTCCACACATACGATTTTTACACCTGTAGCGTCGGTTGAATCGGTCCACGTTAATACGACTGTGCTGCTTGTCGGTTCACCTGATACTTCAAGATTTGAAACAGAGTGGGCCGTTATTGAGCCGAGTTCCACGGTGACGGCACAAACTGCACTCAGCTTTCCATTAGCTGTCATAGCGCATACATTCGCAGATCCGTCGCCCATCGCATATATAGTGGCGGTATTGGCACCATTATCAGTTATACTGACAACTCCTGAATTGCTCGAAGACCAAACCACTGAAGAAGAAGAATTGGTCAATGTAGCCGTAATCGTTTGTGAAGTTACCGTCGCGACAGCCTGTGTCAGGCTCATCCGGGAAATGCTTAAAGAAATCGACGATTCGGAAGAATTATCGTTATTTCCGACTGTCATATTGCAGCTCTGAAATGCGGCAAGAATCAGTATAAGAGCAGATATGACAATTAAAAATTTCCTTCTCATTTTTTTCACCTCCTTTTTTATTTCAGAATAGTCTTCGCGTAGGAAAAACTATAATCTATGCTTGAACTTGAATAACTTGTCTGACCTGAAATACACAGATAAGTATCATAGAGATAATAATTTGTACTTCCGTCAGGACTGCATTTAAATATGTACCATGACGAACAGTCGTCATCAGGCAGAGTTCCTGAATAGCTCGAGCTGAGAAGACTGAAACTCGTATAACCGAGGGTCAGACCGTCCGTATCAACAAGTTCGCTCGTAGTCAACGCCCATGCGTGATTCGGATAACTGCTGTATGAATAGCCCCATCCTGATACGTCATAAGAAGAGGAAAAAGTTTTTACGCTGTCTATGCAGAGATACAATCCGGTCGAAGTTCCTGAAGAATCAGTTGCTTCAAGACTGAATTCGTCATCACCGGCATCTTCATAAAGACTTGGCAGAACCTTCCAGTATGTATATATAAAACCGGACGCGGATGCAGGAGAACAAACGTTATAATAAGTTTTACTTGATGTAATATAAGGAACAACAAGACAACCGCTGTTGTAGTTGTACCAGATCTGCCACAACACAGTCACGGGTGTCGCAGTAACCTGATCAGATGCCGCCTGTGATTCTTCTGATGAATTCATCGTATCTATCCGGAAAGTATATTCCGTACCCGGTGTAAGGTCCGTCACTCTGTATGTTTCCTCTCCGGCATCGACATTCACTGTTGATGAAGCCGAATCATTCGTATACGTAATTGTTAAGTGATCGAAATTATCATCCGCAACGGGATCCGTCCATGTTAATGTGACTACTCCGGTAAGGTCGTCAGATACCGCCGCCTCGAGATCCGAAGCATAATTATCTGTAGTATACGAACCGGAAGAGGCGCCGGCCTCGTTAAGATTATAGTCGACGGCTGTAACAGTAAATGTATATGTCGACTTTGCGGACAATCCGGAAAGAGTACCTGTCGCCGTATCACTGCCAACAGAAACAGAATCGGGTATGTTTGCACTGCCGTCATCGCTTGTCGCGGAAACGAGATAATAATCGATATCACTATCAACGGAAGAAGTCCATGTCAGAGTTACCGAATCGGACGTCGTTGACAAAATCCCGACATCCGTCGGCGCATTAATTTCACTATCACTTTCACCTGTTGTTCCTGTTGTTGAAACTGCATCGGATTTATTGCCGTTTACGTCCATTGCATAGAACAGAAACGTATAGTTTGTTTCCGCGGACAGACCTTTGACTGTTGCAGCATCCGTTGCAGTTGAACTTGACGTTGTTTTTTCAGTATCGGAAACCCAGTTGCTGTCGCTGCAGGAATCTTCACTTGAGCACGCATATGTTCGTATCAGAATATGATCAAGATCATCCGCATTCTGCGTAGGATTCGTCCAGCTGAACCGTATATTATTGCCGTATGTACCGGTAGTTGTAACATCTTCCACTTCAAAGGGTGCAACCGTTTCAAGCACGCCGGTAACGGTGCATTTTGCGATGACTTTTCCGTTTGCACTTGAAGCCGTAATTACGGAAGTTCCGTTGCCGGCAAGCGAAACTGTGCAGGTCGTACCGCTTGCGGATATTGAGGCAACACTTTCATCAGAAGAAGTCCAGCTTATAGTTTTAGCTGCAGCATAGCTCGGTGCATAAGAAGCGGTAATCGTTGCAGCAGCATCTCCCGATATTCCGTACAGATATATGCTGTTCTGATCGAGAGTAATTGAAGTTATTAATACTCCTGAATCATCCTGTTCATCTAATTCTGTTTCAAAAAGTTTGCAGCTTCCTAAAGAAATACTGAGCAGAAACAGTAATGTTCCGATTATAAAAAAATTCTTTTTCATTCTATTTCTTCTCCTTATTCACCGTGCACTGTTCCGGCAGATGCATCGATTGTTACGGCAGCGTATTCACTGAACGTCGGTTCGTAAAATGTTTCAGCACTCTTTTCAAAAGAGAGAGGCTGCCATACGTATCCCGACTGAGCAAGATCGTCGCTGTTCCATTTGTTGAACGCAAGAAGATATGAAGTATGACTCTCGCCGGAGACGGTAATTATGCTGCTGAATTCCTGATCGGTATAATCATCAGGTCCGAATTCAATCTCACCCGACCACGTTCCGCTCAACGACGTCGCATATGCGTATCTGACACCCGTGTAAGAAGCGTATCCCGATGTCCAGAATCCGAAATATGCACAACTGTAATCAGCCGTACCGTCATTTCCGGAATCAGTGAGTCCGTAATCGTCCATAAACATATAGTAATAACCGTTGTATTTTATTATGTTCGCTCTTCCGATCTGTCGTGTCGGATACAGACTTGTTATACTTGCATTGACGGTAAGATAATCATCGCTAAGACTGTAAATGAAGAGTTTCTCTACATCGTCGTCACTGTCCGTTGCATATGTAAGCAGATAACAGGTATTATCCGAATCCTTGAAAAGAGAAGTTATTACAGCACCGTCATTGACAGCAAAACGGCCGTTAATAACTTCGAAGTCGCCGTATGGACTGCTGCAGGTCGCTACAAGATTCTGATTCGTATATGACGGCTGGCTGTATCCCATCCACATAACGAATTTTCCCGTATTTGAGTTATAGACAACATTAGGTGTATTTACATCCGCATAATAAAGAAGATCGCTTGATGTGGCGGTCAAAACGTTATTTTTAAACGTCCAATTCACCAGATCTTCCGATTCATAACATTTTACGGCTCTAAAACCTTCTCCGTCCCCCGACCGAAGGTTGTGTGAATAATCAAGCCCGTACCAGTAATATTTGCTGCCGTATTTTATTATATTATCATGCGTTTCGATTGCATTTCCGTCAGAGTCCGTCCACACTTCGCCGTTCGTAACTGTCGCCGAATCAACACCATCGCTGAATGAACAGCCTGCGAACATCAAAGCGGTGCAGATTACTGGAAGTAATTTAACAATCTTCATTCTGCTTTTCTCCTTTTTTAGTTTTTAATATGCAGCTTCGAGAGCTTCCAGCTCATCTGCCGTAATTCGTGTCACGGACGCGCACACAGTTTCAGGAAGTGTCAGTGTAGTAATTTCCTCCCAGCTGCCGCTGCTTGAAATATCAGTCGTAGACAATGTCTGGTATGTTCCGGCGTAATTTGATTCCTGGGCAATCATTATCCATGTGACGCCGTCTTCCAGTTCATAAACACACGGATTCTCGACATACACAGGTGTATCCTGATCGTCACCACGGTTACAGTAAGTACCTGAAAGGAGAGAGAAAGCTCCATCGCCCCATGTATCAAGAACAGCTGCCTGGATGTCTCCGCCTTCACCTGTTGCATAATCAATATCCGCGTCTCGTGCGAATAAATAATATTTTGAATTTGCCTTTACGATACCGGCTCCGGTTACGGAATATCCCGGGCTGTATATGATATGACTGTCAAGGTCGTGCACGGAAATAAAATCATATGTCTGTGTCACATACACATGGTTTACACCATCGGAATCATCACCCGTCCAATAAATGTCGTAGCAAAGATCGCTTTTGTTATATATCGCGCGGGGTGTCCATGCATGACGTTCATCGCCGTCCGTTCCTTCGCCGTTCGTTACCTGCAAAAGATGCTCATTTTTCCATGTAATCAAATCATCGGAAAACGCAACATAAATACAATTGCTCGGATTGTCGCCGTACGTCAGTTCATACAGAGAACCCATATCGTAATACTGTCCGTCTTCGGTATAATCCGCCGCGAGCAGAACGAATGTGCCGTCATTTTGTCGGAATATATACGGATCACGGATATGACCGCTCCCGATAGTCGGAGTAAATACTCTTGCATTGCTGTTCAGTGCCGTCCATGTAAGACCGTCTTCGCTGTACGCAAGATGCAGCGCATCGCTGTATACTGTCTGTGAAATTCCTACCCCCGCCATAACCCACGCGTCTGTAGCCATAACACCTTCCGACCAGTCTGTCGGCTGTACATACGAGTCTTCCGCAAGAGTATTCGTACATCCAAACAGCATAAATACTGCAGCACACAGCGCAGGAATTGTTATATCCAGTCTTTTGATTATTTTTTTCATTACCGCTTCTCCTTACAGCTCATCGTCGTTCGTAACAACAGGAATAAACTGCCAGCTCTGTTTTTGAATAACAGTTGCATAAGCAGCATCTTCGGTGAGATCTGATGAATAATAAATCGGATTTATATAATGCCACGAAATCTGAAAACAGGAATTAACGCCGTTCACGGTAGATGTGATGCTGTTTGTCGTCGTCAGATAATACGAGCTTGAAGCATTCGCTATTGAAGAATACGGTGATTGAAGCGACGACAACACCCATGACTGCAGCTCTGTATCGGCATCCTTCGTATTCAATGTAAGGCCCGAAAGCAATTCAGTACTTGTTGCGGCAACAGCAAGGGCACTGTAGCGGTTCACCAGCTGATATCCCCATGTCGTCGGAATCATGCGGAATTGATACAAATACTGATCACGCCAGCGGGTGGAGGAATCGTCTCCGGACGGCGCCGTCGCCGTCCACTGAGCGACTTGTCCGGAAGTGACTGTCTCTGCATTTACAAGGTATTGGCCGTATTTATTTTCGATGTAATAATACTGCGGATAATTAATTTCACCGGCAGACACATCAGGTTTCAAAGCCTCCGAATATGCAAAATAAAGCGACGTAGGATCACTTTCGTCGAATTCGATTTTTCCCCATACGTACTGGGAATCGTATACGGAAGAACCGCCGAATGCAGGGCCCCAGCGGTCTCCCATGTACATATATGTTACATTGCCGCTTCCGTCTGTTGCCGTAAGCTCGAAAACATATGCCGGCTGCGAGCGGTCGGAATGAGTCAGGTCCGAAGTATTGTTATCGCCGCTTGAATCACTAAAGACACATTTATCGGACCACGGTCCCTGAAGACTCGTAGCATACTGATATTTCGTCGGCGTCGCTGTCCAGCCTGAAGTGCCCGACGTAATCATATAATAATAATCGCCCCGTTTGAAAAGACACGGTGCCTCGCGCTGATTAACGTTCAAAACATTGTCGGTGGGGATATACGATGTATCGATGTCAAGATAATCATCTGTAAGCCTGTAAATATGCATTCTGGTATTTTCACGATAAGATGAGGCAAAATACGCAGTACCGTCATCGTCTATAAATAGTGTGCAGTCACGCGACATATAACCGTACGGCATATTAGAATAATCACTGGTATCATCGCTGTAATCGGACGTATATCCGTTATCGTGAATATTGAACGACGGGTCGTCGAACGGTCTGAAACTTTTCACATACGTAAAGTCACCGTCAGGTGAATCACAATACGCTACAAGAGCCTGGGCAACTCCGTAATTCCAGCCTGTGCCTTCACGATGCGCCCAAAGAACATATTTACCGGTACTCTTGTTGTAAATGACTTTCGGGCGTTCGAGAAATGCAGGATTCAATTCTTCTGATGAATCTTCCGTAAGGACATCATTACGGTATTCCCAGTCAACAAGATTCTTTGACCGGTAGCAGGAGACGCCCTTAAAATTCCCTGACGAATAGCGGTGTTCGCCGTACCAATAGAAATAACTGCCAACCTGCAGAATACAACCGCCGCTTCCGAAAATTGTGTTACCGTCTGTATCCTCTGTTCTTACACCGTTTACCAGAATACCTTTCTGTGTGCCGTTTGATGTTGATGTCCCATCCGCATCTTCATCCTGACTGGAAAGCAGCGAACAAGTACAGAGCAATACCGTGCACAATGAAAGGCTTACTACTTTAAATATCTTTTTCATACCACCTCATTCCTTTTGTTTTCAAAAAATTTATCTGATATCAAATGAAAACCTTTTCAATTAACATTCTAAGTATTAATCCACTTTCTGATTCTGTCAACAAAATTCGTTAGAAAATTGCATCTTTTTAATCTAAAAATTGTATCTTTTAGGAAATGACGTCGTTTCAGCAAAGCGATAAATCAACATACCCGGCTCCCGGTAGCGAAATATGTCGCTTTATTAAGGAAATTTTGTGATTTATAGAGAGATTCACACCTCACAGGAAATTTTATCCGTATAATTTTACATTATACGGCAGAGCGAGGGACTTTATTGTGGGACTTTAATCGTTGATTGATTGAAAAAGGCCTGCTTCCGGCTGAAATAAGGAGGATTAACAGCCAAAAACAGGTCTTTACGGATCTATATAATCAGAAAACGCTTTCAACAACAAAAGTTGTTATTGAATTGGCCGGGAGGTCGGCTTTAAGCGTCTTCTTTATTACCCTGACAGCAGGCTGCGGAACACAATTTTCTCCGTCGGCCAGTGAGCCGCTCGTACGAATGACGGCGGCAGAATCTCCGGTTTTTTCGAACTGCGAAAAATCAAACAGGCATTTTTTGGTTTCTCCGCCGTCATTGACCGCCGCAATAACGATACGCTTTTTACCGCTGTCGTATGCGGCAAGCGTGTTCCGCGACGACGCAATAAGCGTGCAGCCCGGACGGATATATCTGCTGAACTGCGCCATTGCGTAATATTTTTTCGTCAGGATGATTTCTCTTCTGTCGTGGTCGCAGACGGCCAGCCCCCAGTATCCGCGCGACGTGTCGGGCATACCGAAATCCTTATTGCCGTTGTATCCCTTTGCAGAAACGTGATTGTCTATAACCTGCCACATAATCCACGCGGAGGGCATAAGTCCGTTCATGTCTGATATGATTTTCTCCGCAAACCAGAGTGCCGCCCCCATTTCTCCTGCGTTCGTTCCGGCGATATCCCCGCCGTCTACTTCCGACATCCACAGATTTTTCCCGTTTTCCGCTGCGATGCCGCGCAGATGTTTCATCCCGATTCCCTGATACGTATGAGTATCTATACGGGAAACCGCGTCTTTCGCTTCCGGTGAAAGTTTCGCAAACGAATCGCTCTGCACGTCGACGCTCGTTTCGTCTGTTCCGCAGAGGATCACGTCGGCTAATCCTTTACTCCGCAACGCTTTAGCCGTTTCCAAAAGCATACGCGACTGCGAATCACCCTGATCAAAATGACAGCCTTCCTGTTTATCGCTGAAGGCGCCCCAATAGTTCGTAAACGGCTCGTTCATAGGGGACACGCTTTGGAAGGCAATACCTTCAGCATTTTTGTAATGCGCAATAACCGTCGCCAGATAATCAGCAAACGCCTCGTACTGGTCGTCGCGCAGGTTGTTCTTTGATTTGTCTTCTGCGCCGGACGAACAGCCGCTGTACGTCATAAAATACGGCGGTGAATTCGAAAACGCTTCCACAATGACATCCTGTCCGCACGCCTTCACTGCAGCTTTTAGAACAGCACGCTGATTGCGGTCGGCAGTCCAGTCGTATGAAAATCCGCCGGTTGCCGCATCCTTGTATAAATATCCGGGCACCGCAGAATCAGTCCGTTTTATATGACGATGAGTCGGATCGTCGCCGCCGCCTATGTTGTAACGGATAATGTTCAGCCCGAGCCCCTTATCCCCGTCGTAAAAAAGTTCCGCCGCTTTTTCCGCGAGTTCGTCGGAATATCCGATCCGGTTCGCCCACCAGCAGAAACTTGTTCCCCACCCCTGGAATCGTCCGTTGTTGAAAGGCGACGTGTTTTGTCTGTCCAATACGATTGTTTCCATGCTTCTATTCCTTCCGGATTTATCTTTTGCCGAACACGCAGCCGGCATGCACAAAGCAATGCCGAAAACGGCAGCTCCCAAAAACCTGAAATTACACTTCGGCATAATACCTCCGAATTGTTATGAAAACCTTTTCAACAAAGAGTATCATGAGTACGACCGGATGTCAATGAAAATGTACGGCAAATATATGCGGAGCGCTTCTGATTATCAGAAAGATAATGCGATGTCACCTCATCCGGAAAAGCAGTCCGCTTACACCGAAAAAAATCCGCGTGTTCCGGCTCGCCAGAATAGGCGAGAGTCACACGCGGATTTTTTTCGGCTACGCTCTCTGCTTTTCTGTACACGACGAATAAATGCATATTTCTGAAAACAGTACGGATGAAATATTTGCCGGCGCTTTCGGAACGAAAAATGTCATTCTTCCCCGGAAAAATTTCCTGTAACTGCTGCTTTTCAGAAATCCGCGACTGCCGGCGAGGACAGCGGCGATCCCTGCGTCGAAACGGTCGAGCTTAAGTCACCCTTCAACCTTGCCGACTGGGCCGACGACAAGGAGACGATTCTCGACGTAAAAGTGTCGGATTCGACGGGCTCGCAGTACGACATCGAAATACAGAATGCACTGCACGAGGGGTTTTTCAAGCGGCTTGTGCTGTACTGGGCGCAGCTGTACGCAGACCAGCCGGAAGCGGGATGGAAATACGGTGAACTCCGGCCGTGCACGGTCATCGCTCTGCTTCACGAACGCATATATACCGAAGACGACATTGCAGCCCTGTAAGCAGCTGAACATTTTCAAAATGTATCCGATTTTGGACGATATCTTCAAATTATTATTTTATCGCACACGGCAGGACTGGCGGACAGCAAGCACCGGCTCAATCAGCGTCTCATGGGGAACTCCGTCACCGGATATTGCTGCGACCGCATTTTTCACGATTGTTTCCCCGTACTCGGCGTAGTTGTACCCGACGGAAGTAAGCTGCGGCGTCACAAGCGGCGCAATATATGTATTGTCAAAACTTATGATCCCAATGTCATCAGGAATTCTCAAATGATGTTCCGTAGCAGCTCTCATGACTCCTGCCGCGGTAAGATCATTTACGGCAATAACCGCGTCGGGCAGTTCCTTTTCTTTTAAAATCTGGGTCATAGCAGCATATCCGCCGTTCTCGTCATAATACTCGTTCGGTACGTCAAACGCCGGATTATACGAAAATCCGTACGACTTCAGCAGTTTATGATACGCAGCACGCAGTTCCGCCGTAAATTTTACGGTAGGACTGCCGCCGGCAAACGCTATTTTTTTATACCTGCAGGAAATCAGGTATTCCATCACCAGTTCCATCGCGCGGTTTCCGTCGATATTCACGCGGCTGCAGTTCGTACCGTCAAGGCGGCCGGTAACGATAACCGGTATCTGATTCGTTACGAGATTCACTTTTTCCGCAAATTCCGTATCGGTCACAAGTTCATCAACAAGACCGCCGATAAGGATGATTGCTTCCACCCGCTGACTTATCATCTTTTCGAGCAGTTCGAATTCCTTACGGCGGTCGCCGAATGAGTCGCTTAATAAAAGCGTATATCCGAGCGAATTGGCGGCCTTCTCGCAGCTCACGAACATGGCGGAATAATACGGATTGCAGACGTCGGCGGTAATTATGCCTATCTGCATTGTTTTTGTCTGTATAAGACCGCGGGCAAGCTGATTCGGATGAAAATCATATTTATTAATAATTTCCTGAATACGCTGTTTTTTGTCGTCCTTTACCCTCGCATTCCCCGTAAGCACACGCGAAACAGTCGAAATAGAAACTCCCGCTTCTTTCGCTATATCGCAGATTGTAATTACTTTTCCCATTCCGATTACACTCTCTTCAAATGTATTTCAAATCCACCTACCGGTTTATCAAGGTAAATGAACTTAAGCGCGGATTTCTGTTCTTCGCCGTACCATTGTGCCGTCTCCATAACAGGATTGAAGCCGAACCGGCTCAAATATGAGAGCGCACGCTCCACGTTGTAGGTATAAAATCCGATATGTCCGTGAACTCCGCGTCCGTTCTTTTTCATAAGTTCGAACGAATCGCCGCAAAACCACGACGCGGGATTCTCCGTCCCCTCATATCCGAATAAGCCGAGCACGGCGGCTCCTTCCGACGCGGCTGCGTCTCCGTCGAAATTTATTCCCACGTGGGCGAAAGAAAAACCGAGCATAGCGTTCACCGCTTTTTTCGATATCGCCGTAATTTCGTCCCATTTTTCTTCGGCGATGAGCGGCTCTTTCACCATCCAGCTGCCGCCGACTGAAATAATATTTCCGCATTTCATGTATTCGCCGATATTCTGCTCGGTAATACCGCCCGTCGCCATAAAACGGACGCCGGGAAACGGACCTCCCAACGCATTGAGCGTCCGCACGCCGCCCGAAGCCTCCGCCGGGAAAAATTTCAGGACGGAAAGTCCTTTCCCGAGTGCAGCCTCTATCTGGCTCGCGCAATTTACGCCGGGATAGACCGGGATTGATTCCGAAATGCAGTAATCGACTGTCTCCGGATTAAACCCCGGCGATACAATGAACTTTGCGCCGGCGGCCGCAGCCTTCTGCGCGAGCGCCGCGTTGATGACGGTTCCGGCTCCCACAAGCATATCGGGATGAGCCCTGTTTACGACACGGATGCATTCCGCAATGCGCTCGAGTCCCGCCTGTCCGTCAGTCGTCCGAAACGTGATTTCGACCGCACGAATTCCGCCTTTTATTAAGGCAGCCGCAAGTTTTTCAGCCTTCTCCGGCCTGTCAATCGTCACGACAGGAATCAATCCGGCTTTTTCTATCTCTTCATTCATCGATTCAAACATGTGATTTTCCTTTAACAAAATTATTTTATGTATATTTACATTATAACGCACGGAAACGGCATCCGACAATATACCGCATATATTGTCAGAAAAAAAATAAAAGTATAGAGTACCCCCATGAACAAACAACAAATTACCGACGACGAAGTTAAAAAGGCGCTTGCAGCCTGCGTTGAACAGGTCCGCCGTAACATTCCCGAATATACGAACAACTCGCAGAATCATTCAAGCGTAAACGGATTCTATCCGAAATGCGGAAACACGCAGTGGACGTGCGGATTCTGGCCGGGAGAATTGTGGCTTTCGTACGAGGCCTCGCACGAAACGTCTTTCAAAGACGCGGCGCTCGTCCACGTACAGAGTATGAAAAACCGGATCGGGAATAAAATCGAGGTGGAACATCACGACATGGGGTTTCTCTATTCTCCGTCGTGCGTGGCCGCATGGAAAATTACCGGAAACGACGACGCGCGCGGTGCCGCACTTCTCGCCGCCGACCAGCTCATTCGCCGCTATCAGCCGAAAGGGCAGTTCATTCAGGCATGGGGAGCCATGGGGGAACCGCAGAATTACCGGTACATTATAGACTGCCTTCTGAATACGCCGCTTCTGTACTGGGCTTCGCGCGAAACGGGCGATGAGAAATATGCCGACATTGCGCGGGCCCACACGCAGACCTGCATGAAGAATTCCATACGGCCGGACGGCTCCACTTATCACACGTTCTTCATGGACATCAGGACGGGAGCTCCGCTGCGCGGTGCAACGTGCCAGGGATACAGCGACGATTCCGTGTGGGCGCGCGGACAGTCATGGGGCGTATACGGTTCGGCGCTTGCATACCGGTACGACCCGCAGCCTGCGTATCTTGAATCGTTCCGCCGGACGCTGGAGTTTTTTCTTTCCAGGCTCCCGTCTGATTCGGTTCCGTACTGGGACATGATTTTCACCGATGCAAACGCCGTTCACGACGGTGAAACAGAACCGCGCGATTCTTCCAGCGCATCAATAGTCTGCTGCGGATTACTCGACATGGCTTCACGACTCAGGAAAACGGGCGCCGCGGAATATGCGGACGAAGTCAAAAAATATGAGCGGACGGCCCGCATCATCCTCAAGAGTCTTGCAGACAACTACGCTGTAAAGGACAGCTCGAAGGCAAACGGTCTTGTTCTCCACGGCACGTACAGCAAAAAATCACCATACAATACATGTACGCCGGAAGGCGTTGACGAATGCGTTTCATGGGGCGATTACTTTTACATGGAAGCTCTCACAAGGCTGAGCAATCCCGGCTGGAATTTGTACTGGTAAATAATCAGGCTTCCGTACCGAAGGTCTCTATCTGGGTCAGAGCGGGGAACGGAGATTCGTCCTCCGCTTTTATCAGATGATGCAGAACGAGCTCCGTTACCGTGCGCGGTTCGAACGAGAACTTCTGCGCGCTCCCCGTCTTCTGCAGCGGAACCGTCATCGTGCCGCCGTCCGAAAACGTAACGTCCGCGGATTTCCACCATGAGTCGTGCGGAAAATCGGCGCGGAGATAAAGCGTTACGGACTGAAGAACAACGCTGCGTCCGAATTCGAGACGAAATTCCGCATCGGGATTTCTGTTTATGCCCCAACTTGAGTACGGCCACTCGCCGTGGAATGTATTCGCAACAAGACCGTCCACGGCGTTGCGGGAAGCAAACACCGACTCGCCGCGCGTTTCGACGTTCGCGGACGTATGAGGAAAGAGCGTCATGTTTTCGTGACAGTCGTACGGATTAAACGCAAGGTTGCGCGGCGTTTTTATTTCCGTCGCAGCCGCCTGCCTCATATACAGATAGTGCCTGCTGCCGGAAAAACTTTTCGGATTATACGACATCTTATGTTCGTTGAACGGTACGGGCAGTACGAACGGGCCTGTAAGATACAGCAGCGCCGTATCCATACAGTCGTCGAGTTTCACTGCCGCGAAAACATTCTTTTCACTGCACGAAATTCTGATTTTATCTCCGTCGGCGTATTCGCCGTCGTATACAGCGAATACCTCGCCGCCGCCCGAGCGCGAAAAAAGCACCGCATCAGTGCGGTCAATAATTTCAATTCTGAATTCCATAAAATCCCCCTGCAAAAAGCCAACAAACCTTCACTTCGTTTCTAATACGCGATTCATGATTGCCGCGCAACTGCCCGCAATCATCCATTCCTCTGCAATCAGCGGAATAAAATTGTTAATTCATCAGAGAAGGAAACGAGCAGCCGGTATATCGTGTCGGGCCATGCAATACGCAGCCGCGGATCGGTCACGGGTACCGTCTCCACCGCAGTTTTTACACCGCCCGATTCCGGTATAAGCGTAATTGTCCCGAGCGATCCCGCCGGTATCTCCGTCTGACCGGCTGATTGCAGTTCCGGTTTCTCGCAAAGGATAAGCGACAGCTGCACTGGCGGAATTCCGCTGCCGGGTAAAGTACGTTCCGCGGCAGGATTCATTGTGCACGTGTCGTGCAGGCGCACCGTGCCGTCGTCAGAAAAGGAAACTTCTCTCACATACGACGAAAGATGCGCCTCCGCAGGATACGCGCCTGCAATATCCATGCGTATCCTGCCGTCGCTGCATTCAACTGCGCGGGCGGCATATTCTTTCCCGTCCTTCTGCATAACGCCGTTTATCGTCGGCAGGTTGTGCCATGCCGACTGCATCGTCCATATATCATACCGGTCGCGGGAGAACGTCTTTTTCGTATAGCTCTCGACTCCGAGGTCGATGATGAACGGACGTCCGTTTTTGTACAGGATGATGCTGCCTGTATCGTTGTGATTGTGACTGTCGCCGTTGCACCCGGCTTTTACGGCTAGCGTATACTGCCCGGTCTGCATAATATACACTCCGGTGCTTTCGTACCTGATATTTTTTCGTACCGGAGCATCAGGGGCTGTTCCCTTTTCCACGGTAAATTTATCAATTTCGTCCGCGGTAAAAAGCGATTGCAGCAGGTAGTAAATATTAGAGCAGCTCAGAGAATCGGCCGTGCAGCCGAGCAGTTTTTCCCGCACGGTTGATTTTTTCCACTCGTCCGCCGCAAATCCGCAGAGCGGAATACTGTGCACACGCTTTCCGAACAGATATTCCCGGACGCCGCTTTTACCCGCGACGGGAGAACAGTCGGAAAAATTAATATAATAACTGCTTTCCGGAACGTGCATGTTCATGATGTATTCCGCGATGTTGCGGATCTTTTTAACGGAAAACACAGATCCAAACCCGCTGTCCGCTGCCTGCGCAAGGATATCGGCCGCGTTGAACAGGCAGAGTCCCGCATGACGGTAATACTCGGCGCCTTCGCTGCAACAGCCGTCGTCTCCGTAATCCTTGAGGAAACAGTCGAGGCTGTACAACGCCTGATTAATAATCCGATGCCGGTCGGCATTTCCGCACGGCGTCAGAAACGCTGCGAGCAGCACGTTCTGCGTGCACCAGGGCGTCCAGTTGCACATCGGTTCGTCGCCGTTCCCCATCCACCAGAAATGTTCCGTCAGATACGGCGCGACGATTCGCACCGTTATTTCTTTTTCAATACGGCAGCATATGACCGGCGAAACGGCGTCGAGTTCGCTTTTTAACAAATAATAAATAACCGCGAGCTGCGCACCGGTCTCGCATGCAAAAAGATCGATAACCGGTCTGCGGCTGTCGGGAAGCGGCAGCTGCGGCGTATCGCGGGCATATGAATTGTGCGGCGGCAGCTGCCAGCCTGATTCTTCACAGAGAAGAAAAACGCCGTCGATTATGTCGTCGACAAACCGGCCCTCATGCTCAATGCATTCCGCAAGCACCAGCAGCGTAAGCCTGTTCCGCCGTTTAAAATATCTGTCTTCAAAGCGGACGCGGTTTCCCGTCCGCGAAAACAGCAGATAATCGGAAGCCAGAAGGGCGGGCCACTGCTCCTTCCCTGAAAGAAAACTCTGCACCTTTTCGCCTTCCGTGAGCACGGCGTCCCGGAGATACCGGGGTATTTTCCGCCAGTAATCGCGGTCTGAAGCCTGTGCAAACGGTGAAAAGCCTGCAAGTTTTTCAGGTATGTTCCGACTGTATTGTTCAAAGAGCGTATCCGGCATTCTTTTACTCCTGTAAAAAACCGGGCGGAACCTGTCCGTCCGCCGTTTCACACAACGAGCATCGTGCCCGTTTCGTTCTCTCCCTCGGAAATCTCGAACACCGTAACGTTTCCGAAACCGGTGCAGCCCTCCGCGCGGAACGTGTCGGTGGGCGACGCGTATTCCTCGTGCGCAATGACGACGAGACAGCTGCGTCCGCCCTTCGTTACTTTCAGCGCCTGAATCTGCGAACCCGAGAACACCGTGTTCTTAAAATTCGATTTAACCGGTACAAGTTCAACCTGCACGCTGCAGAAAGCCGAGTCCGGACTGTTTACGGAAATAACGGAAAAGAGACAGCTGAACCCGGTAGCGCTCCACTCCGTCTTCAACGTACTGTTCTCGTCGTATGCGTTGTAATGGCGGGACATTTTAGTCTTACTGATTCCGGTCCTGTGCGGCACGCTTCCGGCGAACACGACTTCCGTATTGTTTCTGCTGCTCATATACCGGAAACGGTTCTCATCATCCTTAACAAGATTTCCCCGGTAGTTGCCGTGGAGCAGATTCTCATACGAATGACTGCCGGCCGTGTACATCTCATCGGCGATAATAAAAATATCGGGCTTAATATACACAACGCGCCTGTTCGCAAAGACTCCGGCAGTATCCATGAATCCGAGATGACCGCCTTCCGCATATGCGTACCGTGCGGTATCCTTACAGACGCGGTTTACTGCACGGTCAAGATGGCCGCACTCCCAGCTGTCCCTGTACGTGTAACAACACCTGCCGTCGACAAGGCAGGTGTTGTGCGCGGAACCGTCCTTGAATTCGAACCGTTCGGGTTTATTAACGTACGTATACCGGCCCGCATCGACAAATATGTCCTCTCCGTTCGCGTACAGGTCTATGTGCAGCTGGTCCGAGTGACCGTGGCCGGCGCCGAGCGTGCCGCAGTGAAAATGGAAAAACACGGCGCCGTCGTCGTATCCGGAACGGAAGTAGAAGTTGCCGCTTGCCGGAAGCTGCTGCGTGAGACTTTCAGGATGACGCGGCTCCATTCCGTCGTACAAACCGGCACATTCCGCGCCGACGTCCCACGCGCTGTCGAAGTCGAGTCTTTCGTATCCGCCGCCTTTCAGCACCGGATCGTTGAAAACGCAGGCTGCCGTCGTCGTAATGTCGCGCACGTCAATTTCGTCGCTGTCGCCCATCGAAAGTTCGCAGCCGTCGGGCTTCTGCCAGACGACGTTTACGAGGGCCATTTTATGCACTTTGTCAATAAAATCTTCAGTCAGCCGTATGTTGTTCCGCCGGGCGAGAATGAGAACGTCGAGATAATCGTGCGTCACTTCGTTGTGATACATCGGGCTCTGTTCCCACTGGACGCCGTCGTCGTAAATCTGAATGCCGAGCTCCGCGGTGAGCCTGCGCAGCGCTTCTGCGGTGTACGCTGCGGTGCGTTCGGTTTCGGGAAGCATGACGCCGGCCATGAACAGCCCGTGGTTCGCAAGCACGCCCCAGTTGCTCATCAGGTTGAAGCTGTTCCACACCGTCATAAGAAATTCGGCGTGCTCAGTCACACTCGCGGTAAATTTATCCATGACGTCGTCGGTGATTGCGGGACTTCCCTTAAAATAACACATCGCCTTGAGCCAGTATTCAAGACGGAGCCCCGTTTCTATCGTGCGCCACGCTTTTTCATTCGCGGGATCGCCGCGCGGCACAGAATCAATCCAGCCGGTAAGCTGGGCTGCGAACGCATCCGCATACTTTTCATTTTTCGTGACGGCGTAAGCCTGCCCCAGACATATCCAGAAGCGCATGCGGTTGAATGCATAAATAAATTCAGGATCGTCGCCCGGCTGATACAGCCAGTCTATTTTTCCGGTGAAGACGACGGATTTCGTCGTCTGCTCCATATCCCAGCGCAGGTCGAACTTGAACGACTGATTCACCGTCTCGTCCGCAATGCGGATAACGTGCGCCAGTTCTTCCGCGCAATTATTTTTAACATATTCCGCAGTCAAATCACGGTCAGCAAAAAAGAATTTCCTGTTACCGTTAAAAAACAAATCAGCTTTCATACACAGCCTCTATAAAAAGTCGACAGAGTTTCGCTTTGTTTTCAACTCACCGCTGAATTCTGTTCGAGTCTCCGCATTTCACAAGCCGTTCAACTTCCTCCCGGCTCAGAATCGCAACGTCGCCCGGAATCGTGTGCTTGAGACACGCAGCGGCGGCGGCAAAATCGAGCGCATCCTTTCCGTCGGAATAATTCAAAAGACCGTAAATAAGACCCGCGGAAAAAGCGTCTCCGGCACCGACCCTGTCGACGATGTTCTCAAGGTGATATTTCCGCGACACGAAAAAATTTCCGACGCTGTCGTACAGAACCGCGGAAAAATCATTTATATCCGACGTATAAGTTCTGCGCCGGGTAAGCGCCACGACGGAAACATTCGGATACGCATCCTTTACATTTTCGGAAAGTTTCCGGAAATAATCGTCGGGCAGGCCTTCCCTGGACGTGTCGCAGCCGGGAACAGTAATATCGAGGCAGAGACGTATGTGTTCCTCGTTCGCAATCAGCACGTCGACATAGTTCATCAGCTCCTTTATGACAGCCGAAGCGCTTCTGCCGTCGTTCCACAGTTTGCGGCGGTAGTTCACGTCGAGCGAAACAACAAGTCCCGCTTCTTTCGCGGCTTTCAGGGCTTCAATGCAGACAGCGCCGGCGTTTTCCGAAATCGCGGGCGTAATTCCGCTCAGGTGGAACCATCGGGCGCCTTTAAAAATGTCTGACCAGTTATAATCGGATGGAGACGTGCGCGCCACGCAGCTGTCAGCGCGGTCATAAATAATATTCGACGGCCGCTGATACGCTCCCGTTTCCAGGAAATATATTCCCAGCCGTCCCTGTTTCCGTTTTACGGACGAAGTATCCACATTATATTTTTTCAGCTCTGAAACGACCGCGTCTCCGACGGCATTGTCCGGAACGGCAGTTACGAAAGATGCGCTCTGCCCGAACAGAGACAGCGCAGAAACAACGTTCGCCTCGCTTCCGCCGAACGTCGCTTCAAGCGCATTCGACTGAAAAAAACGCTCGTGACCAGGAGTTTTTAAACGAAGCAGAATTTCACCGAAACTTACGACACTTTGCATAAAACAGCAGGCTCCTTACATTTCAGTATAATCAGTATAAATAACCGCTTTTGATATGTCAATTTATTTTTGATATTATATCATGTTTTTAATATCAAATATTTACAAAAAGATGAAAATGCCCTATATTACTATTGTATTGATCAGAAAGTTTCATCCTGATTCGGGAGGTCGTACTATGGATTTTAATCGGTGTTTTTCTTTACAGGGAAAAGTCGCATGGGTTACGGGAGCGTCGCACGGCATCGGATTCGCCATCGCCTCGGCATTGTCCGCAGCCGGCGCACGGATTGCATTCAACAGCCACAACCGGGAAAGCGTGGACGAGGGGCTCGCGGCGTATAAAGCTGCGGGCATCGACGTAAAAGGATATGTGTGCGACGTCCGCAGCGAGGAAGACGTCGACGAAACAGTCAAAAAAATAAACAACGACCTCGGCGTCGTCGACATACTCGTAAACAACGCGGGAATGATAAAGCGCATTCCCATGACGGAGATGACCGCCGCGGAATTCAGGGAAGTAGTCGACGTCGATTTGAACGCGCCTTTTATCGTTTCAAAAGCGGTTATTCCGCAGATGATAAAAAAAGGCCACGGAAAAATCATCAACATCTGCTCCATGATGAGCGAACTCGGACGTGAAACCGTAAGCGCGTATGCGGCCGCAAAAGGCGGACTCAAAATGCTTACGCGCAACATCTGCAGCGAATACGGGAAATACAATATTCAGTGCAACGGAATCGGACCGGGATATATCGCAACGTCGCAGACAGCTCCGCTGAGAGAGCGGAAGAGCGACGGTTCCCGTCACCCGTTCGACTCGTTCATCATCAGCAAAACACCGGCTGAACGATGGGGAACGCCGGAGGACCTTGAAGGCCCCGCGGTTTTTCTTGCAAGCGACGCGTCGAACTTCGTAAACGGGCATATACTGTATGTGGACGGAGGCATTCTCGCGTACATCGGGAAGCAGCCGAATTAATAATTAAAGGAAATAGTATGAAACCAGAAAACACATCGACCGATGCGGGCTCGCTGATATTCGACACGCTCAAAGAGGAACTGCTTGACCTCCGCATAAAACCGGGTCAGGAAATTTTCGAAAGCGACCTGTGCAGCCGTTTTTCCGTCACGCGCCCGCCTGTCAGAACCGCGCTGCGGCGGCTCAGCGACATCGGTCTAGTGGAAATCCGTCCGTATTACGGAACGTATGCAACGCTGCTGGATATGGATAAAATCTACCAGATAATCCACATGCGCATTCTCGTCGAATCAAAAGTGATTCAGGATTATATTGCATCAAAACCCGACGGATTCGCACTTGAAGAACTTGAGCACAACATCCGCCTTCAGAATATTCTGCTTGAACAGCCGCAGGTTGACTATACAAAATACTACGAACTCGACAACGAGCTGCACAGCGCATGGTTCGGCAAAGTCCACTGCGGAGCCATATGGGACCTGATTCAGGCCCAGAAAATCGAATATACGCGCTTCCGCATGCTCGACTTCGTCGTAACGATGCAGTACAGGGAGATGACGGACGATCATGCGGAACTCGTAGCTGCGGTAAAAAACGGAGATTCCGAAAGCGTTCCCGATATAGTCGGCAGGCATCTTAACAACGGACTCAAGCGCATGGGCGACAAAATTTTTACCGACTACAAACAGTACATCATTCCTCCGAAAGACACGACTTACTGGGCCGAATACAACGGCAAATACTACAAGTCAAATAATTAACAATTCAGGAGACACTAAAATGGATACAAGATATTCTACAGGAAAGGAACCGTTCAAAAGGATGACGACGGAAGAACTCAGAAAGGAATTTCTGATTCAGGATATTTTTACACCGAACGACGTTTCCGGCGTCTATTCGCACATAGACCGCATCGTAACGCTCGGAGCTCTGCCGGCAGACAGAGAGGTCAATCTGGAGAAGAATATCAGCGCAATGAAGGACTTCGGCGTTAATTATTTTCTGGAACGGCGCGAACTGGGCATCATCAACATCGGGGAAACGGGCGTCGTCGAAGCGGACGGAATAAAATACGAGCTGAAGCACTACGACGCGCTGTATCTGCCGATGGGAACAAAAAGCGTGATTCTGAGCAGCGCCGATGCCGTGCGGTCTGCAAAATTCTACATGAACAGCACGCCGGCGCACCGCGCTTTTCCCGCAAAGCTCATCACGTACAACGATGCGAAACATCTGCACATGGGAAGCGCGGAGGAAAGCAACGAGCGCACAATCAATCAGTACATCCATCCCGACGTGCTTGAAACGTGCCAGCTTTCCATGGGGCTCACGCACCTTGAACCGGGTTCCGTATGGAATACAATGCCGGCGCATACGCACGAGCGCAGAATGGAAGTCTATTTCTACTTCGACATTCCGGAAAATCAGGCTGTATTCCACTTCATGGGAGAACCGGAGCAGACGCGCCACATCATCGTTCATAACGACGAGGCGGTGCTCAATCCGAGCTGGTCGATTCATTCGGGCTGCGGCACAAAAAACTACACGTTCATCTGGTCAATGGCCGGAGAAAACAGGACGTACACCGACCAGGATCAGATACGCACGCAGGATCTGCGATAGTAAACAGTCTGCATCGTATATGCCGTATTCCTCTGTATTTAATAATTACCGAAGTTGCAGCGGACATCATCCCGCCAGTTCGGCGGCCTTCGCTTCAATCTTTTCCGCGATTATTCTGCGCGATTCCGCAGGTTTCCTGCTGTCATAATTGTCCGTAATAATATTTACGAACACGGAACCTGCGACGACCGCGTACACGTGTTCCGAAAGCGCTTCCGCCTGTTCTCCTGACGTAATGCCGAATCCCCCGAGCAGTTTCGAACCGCCTTCGCGCGCCGCATCGAGGAACGCGAGCATATCGGACGTGACGACAGTCTTTCCTCCGGTAATGCCCGCGCGGAGCACCGTGTAAATATATTCGAATCCGGCCGAAGCCATTTCGTGCAGCCGCTCATGCGTCATCGACGGAGCCGCGACGGGTATCTGATACAGCTCGAATTTGCGGCACGCCTCGCCCAGCCCTTCGTCGCAGTCGAACGGCAGGTCGGGAATAATAAATCCGGTAACTCCCGCATCCCGTGCAGTCTTTACGAAATCCGCAATTCCCGGACGGTACGCAAGAGACGCGTACGTCATAAGAAACAGCTGTACCTCGGGGTGCTTTTTATGCAGCAGACTGATATATGCGAATCCGTCCCTCACGGTGTATCCTCTGCCCAGCACGTTCGAACAGGCGGTCTGAATTGCAACGCCGTCAGCGCTCGGATCGCTGAACGCAAGCTGTATTTCAAGAATTTTCGCGCCGCCCTTAATAAGGCTTTCTCCCGCAGCAAGCGCAGTCTCGTCGTCCGGATATCCGGCTATCTGATGTGCCATAAGTATTCTGCTCATCTGCTACTCCCCGCAGCCATCGACTGCGCATAGTGAATGTCCGTTCCCGAACGCAGGCGGATCAGCTCCGCTTCGAGAAACTGTTCCCATTCTTTCGGTCGGAACACCGGACTTGTGATGAAGATGTCCTTGTCTCCGCGGCCCGACATATTAACGACAATCACGTCGGTCTTTTTCATCGATGGTGCAAGTTTGAGCGCCATGGCGCCGGCGTGCGCGCTTTCCAATGCAAACATAACTCCTTCGTTCTGCGCAAACACTTTAACGGCGTTAAGCGCTTCGTCGTCGGTAACAGCGTTGAACTCTATCCGGCCCGACTCGCCGAGTTCGGCAAGCTGCGGACCGATGCCGGCATAATCGAGCCCGGCGGAAATGGACCGCGTCGTGGAAACCTGTCCGTCCGAGTCGAGAAGGAAACGGCTCTTGTATCCCTGCACAATGCCGTCTACTGCGTCGCCGCCCATGCGCACCGCGTTGTTGCCGCGACCGGGCCCTATGCCGCCGGCTTCCGCAGCGATAAGACGAGGCTCTTTTTTATCGATGAACGGTTCAAAAAAACCGATTGCGTTCGAACCGCCGCCGACACACGCGCACATGGCCGTGATATGAATGCCCCGCTCGGCAGTCTGCTGCTCCACTTCCCTCCCGACGACGGACTGGAACGTTCGGACCATATCGGGGAACGGTTCGGGACCGAGTGCGGAGCCTATCAGATAATGGGTTGTTTCAAAATTTGCGGCCCAGTCGCGCATCGCCTCGTTTATAGCGTCCTTCAGAATACGCGAACCGGTCGTTACCGGAATAACTTTCGCGCCGTACATTTCCATTGAAGCAACATTCGGCTGCTGACGGCGCACGTCAACTTCACCCATATAGACCTGACACTCAAGTCCGAGCCGCGCGCATGCCGCCGCGGTCGCGACGCCGTGCTGACCGGCGCCCGTCTCGCAGATGATGCGCGTTTTTCCCATACGCTTCGCGACGAGCGCCTGCCCGACTGCGTTATTAATTTTGTGAGCGCCCGTATGGGCGAGTCCTTCCATTTTTACGTAAATCCGCGCACCGCCGAATTGCTCCGACGTACGTTCCGCATACAGCAGCGGCGTCGGCCTTCCTATAAAATCGCGGCGGAGCCCGTTCAGTTCATTTAAAAAACTCTCGTCGCGCATATCGGACTCAAACGCGGTCTTCAATTCATCGAGCGGACGCCGGAGAATTTCACCGACGTATTTGCCGCCGAACCGCCCGAAAAATCCGTTATCACTTTCTTTCGACATACATACCTCTCGTTGTTTACCGGTTATCGATTGCTGCAAACAATCTGCTGATTTTTTCATGATCTTTTATTCCAGGAGCGCTTTCCACCCCGCTCGATACGTCGATGAGTTCTGGACGGAATTTCTGTACGATGCCGGATACATTTTCCGGCGTAATGCCGCCCGCAAGCCACAACTGCGACAGAGAGGCGGCCTTTTGTACAATGGCGTCAGGTATCCGGCTGCCTGTACCGCCCGGAATCCCGTCCAGAAATGCGTCTATAAGCACACGATGCTGACCGGCCTTCAGGAGCTCCTTCATCCGCACAACGTCCGCATCAGACTGCACGCGGACCGCGGCGTATCCCGGAACGTCATCCGGAGGTATGCATCCGTGAAACTGAATTCCGTCGAGTATCCCGGCTTCCGCAAGACGTACAGCCTCGCGGCCCCCGACGGATTCAGGGTCGGTCACGACGCCGATAAAAACGGGCCGCGAATCTTTTTCAAACGATGCGCGGATATTCCGCACAGTCTCGCCGTCTGTACACCGTCGGCTCTCTCCGCTGAACACAAAACCGAGAAAATCCGCACCTGCGGAGGCGGCTGCGTGTGCGTCGCTTTCCTTCGTTATCCCGCAGATTTTAATAAGCGGCCGTTTTCCCGCGGCACGGTCAAGCCGCGCCGCGATGTTTTCCCATAAGAGTGTCTCAGTCGTCTTCATTCCGGCTTCAGCCGCAGCAACAAACGCCCGTACAAGCTCGTAAGCTTTTTCAGGACTGCGCGCGGCAGCCTCACCGATAAGAACGCCGCGGAATCTCATGGAACCCGCAAACCGGGCAGCTTCATCCGTCGTAATTCCCGACTCAGCCACGACCGGCGGCAGCTTCAAACGCTCTTTCCGCTTCGCGCAATACGCGCTCATGCGGCAGCGTATTCTTACGGGCGCAAGAAGGTCGACATGAAACGTCGCAAGATCCCGCGCGTTTATACCGAGTACGAGCTGCATTTCACATCCCATGTCGCGTGCAAGTTTCATCACCTCGTACGCTTTTCCGCAGTCGTCGTCTTCGCGTATTTCAAGCAGCACCGCAATTCCGAGTGAAAAAGCGCGCCCGGCCATCGCTCTGAGAGTTTCGGCATCGAGTATGCGGGCAATAAGCAGCACCGCGTCCGCCCCGCAGTCGTACGCAACGTTCACTTCATCGGGCTCGAGCAGAAAATCCTTGCGGAGTACGGACGCACGCGTTCCCACCGCACCGGCAACGGCGGCAAGATCCCCGAGCGAACCGCGGAAATAATTATTTTCAGTGAGTACGGAAACCGCCTCCGTTCCGGCGTTCACATATGTCTCCGCCGTTTTTACAGCATCAAGACCGGCCGAAATCATTCCCCTCGAAGGCGACGCGCGTTTGATTTCAAGAATCGTTCCCGGTGCGGCCATAAACGGAACGACGGGCCGTGTCCGTATTTCGGGAACGTCGTATCCTAACGACACTCCCCGCTCCGCAATGTCCGCGCGGTGCCGTGCAGTGATTTCCGCGAGAATGTCACGCTGCATTCGAAACCTCGCGGATAGTTTCGAGTTCCTTCTTCACCGCGCCCGTTTCAAACGCATCAATGATTTTTTCATATCCGTCCTTTATGGACGAAACTTTCCCGCCGATGTACAACGCGGCTCCTCCGTTAAGCGCAACAGCCTCAAGCAACGTTCTGCGTCCTCCGCCTTCAAGCAGCTCGTTCGCGAGCTGCGCATTTTCTTCACCCGTTCCGCCTGCAAGCTCGTCGGCACGGCAGCCGCTGATGCCGAAGTCCGCGGGATCAATCGTATATGTTCTCTCTTCTCCGTTTTCGCCTATTTCGTACACAGCCGTCTTTACGCATGGTGAAATTTCGTCGAATCCGTCGTCGCTCACCACGACCATAACTCGTTTCGAGCCGAGCATCTTCGACGCGTGAGCGACCGGCTCAAGCAGCGACTTGTCGTACACGCCGAGCATCTGGTACTTCGCGTCGGCAGGATTCGAAAGCGGACCGATAAGGTTCATGATTGTTTTAATGCCGAGCGCCTTCCTCACAGGACCTGCAAACCGCATTGCACTGTGATATACAGGCGCGAACAAAAATCCGAAATTTGTTTTCTTAATAATGTCGGCCGATTTTGCCGGCGTGTTGTCGATTTTTATACCGAGCGCTTCGTAAAAATCCGCAGCGCCGCTTCTGCTTGAGACGGCGCGGTTCCCGTGTTTCGCAACAGGCAGTCCGCACGACGCCGCGGCAATAGCCGACATGGAACTTATGTTAAAGCTGCCTTTGCTGTCGCCGCCTGTTCCCACGATGTCGGTAAGCTCCGACGTGTCGAGCGGCATAGGGGTCTTCTTGCGGCAGAGAACCGCAGCGCATCCGGCAATCTCCGACGCAGCCGGCTTCTTTGCGGAAATGGCAGTAAGAATGGCCGCAGTCTGCCGCTCGTCCATACAGCCGTCGGTCAAATCCTCCATAAATATTTCGGCCGTCTGCCGGTCAAGGTCCCTGCCCTCGCACAGCTGATTCAGAACCGCAGTCACCGGGAACGATTCGCGGCGGTAGTTGAGGAACGCCGTAAAAAACTGTCTGCCGCCGTCGGATGCAATCGACTCAGGATGAAACTGAACGCCTTCGATGGGCAGCAATTTGTGGCGGATTCCCATAATGTCTCCGTCAGCCGCGCGCGCCGTAACCTCAAATTCAGACGGCAGCGAAGATTCGTCGATCACAAGACTGTGATAGCGCGTAAACGTCGCCTTCTTACCAATCAGCCGGAACAGCCCCTTCCCGTCGAGTGCAATTTCCTCGGCAACACCGTGTTTGATGAATTTCGCCTGCACGATTTTCGCCCCGAACGCATATCCGATAGACTGATGTCCCAGGCAGATACCAAGCACGGGAACTTTCCCCGCAAAATATTTTATCGCTTCGACGGAAACTCCTGCATCTTCAGGGCGCCCCGGACCGGGAGAAACAATGACGCGGGAGGGATTAAGCCGGACAAGTTCCTCAACGGAAGTTTCCCTGCTCCGCACAACGCGGATGTCCTCGTTCGTGAGCTTTGCCAGAGACTGATAGACGTTATACGTAAAAGAGTCGTAATTGTCGATCAACAGAATCATAAAGTCCTCCTGCAAAAAACATCAGGCGCCGCCTGTGTGTTGTTACTATATAAAGTAACAACAGGTATTACTGTACAGAGAAACAATGATTCTGTCAAGAGAAACATAACTGCAAATAAAAAAAAACTGCCCGTTTTACCGGACAGTTCCTTCTCTCAGACAATAAGAGTTAACTAAATTAAAAGAAGCAAAGTAAATGCACCAAACGTAACCAATGACAACAACAGCGACGGTACCGCCGGTCCTATTTTACTTTTGAAAAAATGTTCCATAGCAGTAACTCTCCTTCCTGATTTAGGTTACCACAATATTATCTGGAATAAAGCTTTAAAGCAATATATTCTGCGAAAAAAAGTCTCTTTTTTTCTGTTCAGTATGTTTTTTTACCATAATTTAACAGAAACCGCAGTCTTCCCGCAGACGGTAAAAATTTATTTGACAAATACCATTTCCGGATATATCATACTTTTATACAGGTGTTACGTATCACCTATTTTTTTTAATACCGTTAGGTGTTACGCAGCACTTACCTGCATCAGGAGGATGCCGAATGGAAAACAGGACATGGTGGAAAGAGGGAATAGTATACCAAATTTATCCGCGCAGTTTTTACGACTCGAACGGAGACGGAACGGGCGATATCAACGGGATACGACAGAAACTTGATTATCTGAAAGAACTCGGCGTCACGATTTTATGGCTGTGCCCGTTCTATAAATCTCCGGACGCAGACAACGGGTACGACATAAGCGATTATGAAACAGTTCAGGGCGCGTTCGGAACAACGGATGATTTGTCCGCTCTGATTACCGAAGCGCATCAGCGTTCTCTTAAAATCATCATCGACCTTGTAATCAATCACACGAGCAATGAGCACCCGTGGTTCATAGAGAGCCGGAAATCAGGGACGAACAAATATTCGGATTTCTACATCTGGCGCGACGGGAAGAACGGAAATCCGCCGAACAACTGGGGCAGCGTTTTTTCAGGCAGTGCGTGGACGTCCAGCCCTGAACGCGGACAGTATTACCTCCATCTTTTTACGCCCCAGCAGCCCGACCTGAACTGGAATAACGGCACCGTCAGGTCCGAACTGTTTGCGATGATGGACAGATGGTGCAGAAAAGGCATAGACGGATTCCGCATGGACGTCATAGGCATGATAAGCAAGCCGGAGGATTTACCCGACGCCCCCGTGCGTAAAGGAAAAGTCTACGGCGAATGGGGTTCGCTCGTCATGAACAGGCCGCAGGTCCATACGTGGCTCAAGGAAATGAACAAAGCGGTTCTCTCAAAATACGACCTTGCAACTGTCGGCGAAACGTCGGGCGTAACGACGAAGGACGCGCTTCAGTATGCAGGCTTCGGAACGAACGAGCTGAACATGGTTTTTCAGTTTGAACGTCCCGACGCTGAAACAGAGAACGGCTCAAAATGGACGATGAAAAAGGCGAAACTCTCCGTGCTGAAGGAAATATTCAGCAGATGGCAGAACGATCTTGAAGGTAAAGCATGGAACAGTCTGTACTGGGAAAATCACGACCAGCCGCGCTGCGTTTCACGGTACGGCGATACCGGAAAATACTGGAAGGAATCGGCGGAGATGCTCGCGGTCTGTCTCTACATGCAGAAGGGCACACCGTATATCTATCAGGGACAGGAACTCGGCATGACGAACACGACTTTTAACAAACCGGACGACCTGAAGGACGTGGAAGCTGTCAACGCATACAACGAAATGGTCGACGTACAGAAAATGAATCCGGAACTTGCCATGCAGTACATAAACCGCATCGGACGGGACAACGCCCGCACTCCGTTCCAGTGGTCCGACAAACCGCAGGCGGGTTTTACTTCAGGTACGCCGTGGATTCCGGTGAACGCGAATTATCCGGAAATCAACGCGGAAAAAGAACTCCGCGACCCCGGTTCAATTCTGAATTTCTATAAAAAAATAATCGCGCTGAGGAAAACGCATCAGGTGATTGTGTACGGAACGTACAGCCTGCTCATGCCCGACGACGAACGGCTGTATCTCTACGCCAGGCAGCTCGGTACTGCAAAACTTCTCGTCGTCTGCAATTTCACGAATGAAACGGCGCATGCAGATATTCCTCCCGAATTCGGGAACGCGGCCGTACTTATCAGCAATTACGAATCCGGGACGCAGGACCGTTCTCTGGTACGGCCGTACGAAGGAACCGTATACAGTATTGAAAATTCAGCTGCTGAATAGGCGGTTGAAAAAAATATGGAGGTATGTATGAAAACAAAACTAAGCGGACCGGCAATTCTGGGATTGCCGCTGATTTTCTGTGCTGCTCTTGCAGTAACCGCCTGCAGCAAATCAACGAAAGAAGCTTCTATCGAGCTTTTTTCCACGAAGGGCGAAAACGTCGCAACGCTTCAAAAACTTGCTGATAAATTTACTGCGGAAAAAAACGGCGCGGTAAAAATCACCATCATTTCACCGCAGGACGCTTCAACCGTTCTCCGTTCGCGCCTGACGAAAAACGACATTCCCGACATGATGGCGATCGGCGGCGACTCGACGTACACGGAACTCGCGTCTTCCGGCGTTCTCCTCGATTTGAGCAAAGAATCGTTCATCGGCAGCATACAGGAAAATTATCTGCAGATGATTTACGACGTCAATAAAGACAAATCAAGAACAGCGTATGCAGTGCCGTATGCCGCGAACGGGTCCGGCGTACTGTACAACAAAACGCTTTTTGAAAAAGCAGGCATTACGATTCCGAAAACGTGGGACGATTTCATCGCCGACTTCGACAAACTGCAGAAAGAGGGAATCAAACCGGTGGAACTGACCTTTATGGATTCATGGACGTGTCTTCCGCCGTGGAACAGCATGGCTCCGGTCCTCCAGCCTGAAAATTTCACCGACGACCGCCGCGCAGGGAAAACGACGTTTGCCGCAACTCACCGCGAACTGCTCGAAAAATATCTCGTCATTCTGAGCAGGGCGTCGGGCGACTACATGGGTACCGGTTACAACGACGGAAATAAAAACTTCGCCGAAGGAAAAGCCGCCATGATGATAAACGGCAACTGGGCAATTCCTGAATTTACAAAAGTAAATCCGAGCATCGACGTCGACATGTTCGCATTCCCGTCGACGAATGATCCTGCAAAGAACACAGTAACATCCGGCATAGACGTCGCTTTCGCGGTCTCCGCTTCGAGCCCGAACAAAGAGCTTGCAAAGGAATTCCTGTCGTTCCTTGTCCGCCCGGAAAACGCACAGCTGTACGTCGACGAACAGTTCGCGTTCCCCGCCGTGAAAGGCGCGTCGCAGAACAACAGGACAGTCGACGGCGTAAAAGCCGACATAGCGGCCGGCAAAGTTTCAAACTTTCCGGACCATTATTATCCGTCGGGATTCGACCTCGCGTCCATTCTCTCGCAGTTTGCGCTGAATTATAAAAACGGAATGGATAACGAGACAAACATCGCTCAGACACTTGCTGCGTGCGACAAGCAGTATGATGCAGTAAACGTGAAATAACACTGTCGGTACCGTCCCGTCAGTAAAATTTTCGGAACGGTACCATTTCCCTTTCAAAACAGGAATATACGCCATGAAAAATATACATAAAACTTCCGTAAATCCCGTCTGCTGGATGATGATTCTGCCTATGGTCGTGCTTTTCTTCTTGTTCCACACCCTGCCGTTTCTTCAGGGCATCTTTTACAGCTTCACCGACTGGAAAGGATACGGAATCTGGAAATTCGTAGGACTGCGCAACTATCTGCAGGTGTTCAGGGACCCTTCAATACAATCGTCCTATCTGTTTACATTCAAGTTCGCGCTGGCCGCCACAATCCTCGTAAACATACTCAGTCTTCTTTTTGCATGCGGACTCAATTCCGATATTTATTTCAGGAAGTTTCTGCGGGCCGTTTATTTTATCCCGTACATTCTCGGAACGTTAATAATAAGCTACGTCTTCCGGTTCATCTTCGCAAATATCGTTCCGGCCGTAGGAACGGCGCTCGGTATCAGTGCGCTGCAGGTAAACATTCTCGGGACTGAACACGCGTGGTGGGGAATACTTATCGTAACAGCATGGCAGTCGTGCGCTTTCAACACGCTCATTTATCTGAGCGGGCTTCAGTCGATCGATCCCGACATCTACGAGGCGGCGGCTCTGGACGGCGCGAAAGGCTTGTACCGATTTTTCAAAATAACGTTTCCGTGCATCGCGCCGTTTTTCACCATAAATCTCGTACTGTGCGTGCGCGGTTTCCTCATGGCATTCGACCAGATAATGGGCCTTACAAGCGGAGGTCCGGGAACATCCACGACAACTATTTCCGTTCTTCTCTATAAACGGGGATTTCAGGGCGGACAGTTCGCGTATCAGTCGGCAAACGCCGTAATGCTCTTCGCAGTCGTAATGGTAATCTCAATAATTCAGCTCAAACTGGGCGAAAACAAGGAAAAGAAATATGAATACTAAATCACCTGCAAAAACGGAAACGACGGCACTGCTTGTTCTGTACGCGGTTATTTTTATTTTCGGCATTCTCTATCTGACATTCGTCATCGCACTGAAAAGCCCCGACCAGATGGTGAACATCGTCGCGCCGCCGGTAAAACCTCATTTTGAAAATTTTGCAAAAGCGTGGACAATGACGGATTTCCCGCGCAAATTCAGCAACACGGCCGTAATCACCGTGATTAATCTTGTGTTTACGCTGCTTACGAATTCCGCGGCGGCATACGTCATCGCGCGGAACCGCCGGAAAAGCAGAATGATAAACGCGCTGTATTATTATTTCATAAGCGCGCTGTTCATTCCGTTCCAGGTGCTCATGCTGCCGCTCGTAAAACAGGCGTCGCTGTTTCACCTTGACAACGTATTCGGCATAACGTTTTTGTACGTCGTGTTCGGTCTTCCGATGAACACGTTCCTGTATACGGGCTACCTGAAGACGATTCCCGAGGCGCTCGACGAAGCCGCAGTGATCGACGGCGCAAATCCGTTCCGCATCTTTCTTTCCATTATATTTCCCATGCTCAAACCTATGCATGCTACGGTTGCCATACTTTCCGTCATGTGGACGTGGAACGACTTTCTCATGCCGCTCGTTCTTCTTACAAAATCGGAGCACCAGACGCTCCAGCTTTCCCAGTACGTGTTCCAGACGCAGTTTTCGGCGAACTACAATCTTGCGTTCGCATCTTATTTTCTCGTCTTACTCGTTCCGCTCGTCTTTTTTATAGTGTGCCAGAAATGGATACTCTCCGGCATAACAAACGGTGCTGTAAAATAAAGCGGTTTCAGTATATACTATGCCTGTCATGATTACGATTAAAGAAATTGCAGAACGCGCAGGAGTAAGCGCCACCACCGTTTCGAATGTCCTTCACGGAAATACGTCGCATACTTCCGAGGAAACGACGGAAAAAGTAAAAAAAATCATAAAGGATCAGAATTACGTTCCGAACATGGGTGCGATGATTCTGGCGCACAGTTTCTCGAAAATAATCGGAGTCATCCTTCAGTATACGACGCGCGGCGCCGAAAAAACGTTCATGGACCCGTTCGAGGGAGAATTATTAAGCGCGCTCGAAGAGGAAATCCGCAAAAACGGATATTACACGATGCTGTACGTCGCAACGTCCGTCTCGGAAGTGATAGCGCTCGCGGCCACGTGGAAAATCGACGGACTGATTATCATAGGTCTGCAGCCCGACGAGTGCGGACTTCTCCGCTCCTCCACTTCCCAGCCCATGGTCTTCATAGACTGTTATTTCAACAACGACGGCAACGAATATTATAACGTAGGACTCGCGGACCGCGAAGGAAGCCGTGCAATGACTGATTATCTTATTTCCGTCGGGCATAAAAAAATTGCGTTCCTCGCAGACAGCTCAAGTCCGCGCGGAGTAGACAAAGAACGCCTCGAGGGAGTTCGGACGGCTTTTGAAGAAAACAAACTCGAATTTACCGGCAAAAATTTCATAAGCATTTCGCGCGACGGGAATAAACGGCACAGAATCCTTGATTCGCTGGCAGCAAACCGTACGGATTACACCGCGCTCTTTTTCTCTTCCGATTATTACGCGTTCGATGCACTCACGTATTTTGCGGAAAAAAACATTCACGTGCCGGAGGACTATTCGCTCGCAGGGTTCGACGATAACGTTTTTTCCCGCACCGCGCATCCGAAAATCTCAACAGTCCATCAGGATGTTTCGGAAAAGGGAATCCGCGCCGTAAAAATGCTTCTGAAACTCATAAAAAAACAGCCTGTCGCGGAAAAAAACATAACGCTGCCCGTATCGCTGATTACACGCGAATCGACGGCGGGAATAAAGTAAATGGAACAGCCGTTCTCTTGTCCTTACGACTGTATTATCTTATAATTATCTATATTATGCGCATAAAAGGTTCCTGGAAAAAAATTGTATTGTACTTACTTCTGCTTCTTCTTGGCATTTCAGCCGTACTCTATATCGGGAGTCTTCTGCTGCGGAGAAATATGCCGGGAAAACCGGATACGGCCAAAAATATCCCGGTATATTCCGAGCAAAAGAATGTACTGTTCATCAGTTCCTACAGCGAAACTCTTACACTGGTTGCTTTTGAAAAACAGGGAATATCCGAAGTGTTTGATAAAACCGGAGTCCATTTCGACATAGAGTACATGGACATGGGCCATTACAACACGGCGGAAAACGAGAATCTGTTTTACGAGCGGCTTCAATATAAAATAAACCATCATGAAAGATACGATGCGGTTCTTCTCGGAGACGATGCGGCACTGCGTTTTGCGGAAAGATATCAGGAAAAATTGTTCAAAAACATTCCGATGGTCTTTTTCTGCGTCAACGACATCGATTTCGCAGAGGAAGCGGGAAAAAATCCGTACATCACCGGAATTGTTGAAGAATTCAGCCTGAAGGATACAGTCGACATCGCGTCCGTTTTTAACCCGAAAGCGAAAAATATTATTGCCCTCTATGACAATACGCTTACGGGTGACGGAGACCGGAAGCAGTTTTTTGCACTGCAAGACAGCTTTCCCGGATATAAATTCGAAGGAATCAATTCATCGGAATATACGCGTGAGGAATTCGCACGAAAGCTGAAATCCATACCGGTCAACAGTATCGTTATTTATCTTGATAATAACGAAGACACTGCAGGCAATATATATTCTGTCGCCGACAGTGTGCAGTATATTACCGCGCACTGTTCCGCACCGGTTTACAGTTCTTCGTTCAAAGGAATGGGATACGGACTGATAGGCGGTAAACTGTTTTCTTTTCGGGCTGCGGGCCGTTCGGCTGCTTCTCTTGTCAATACCATTTTGAGCGGAACACCTGTTGCCGATATTCCCGTCAAAACAGAAGATGAGAATCAGTATTGTTTTGACTACACTATTTTAAAAAAATACGACATCAGTACGTCTCTTGTTCCCGCCGGTGCGCGCATTCTCAACAGGGAGCCGGATTTCATAGAGCAGTATAAAACCGTGCTGATTCCGGCCGCGTTCATTCTGGTGGTGCTGCTGCTCCTGCTGATTATCGCTCTGCTCGACGATTTCAGGAGGAAGCGTCTTATGAACTCGCTTCAGAGCTGTAATCTGCAGATGGAAGAAAAAGAAAAACAAATTCTCTATCAGACAAAACACGATTACCTTACCGGACTGCCCAACAGGCGGGACGCATTGGAAAATCTCTCCGATATGATTGAAAAGCGGCAGTCGGTCACCGTCATGCTCATGGATATCGACGACTTCAAGGAAATCAACGATTCGGAAGGACACGCATGCGGAGACGAAATACTGGCCGAAGTCGGCAGACGTTTCTCGGAGCTCACGCACGACGAAAATTTCTACGCAGCCCGGTCAGGCGGAGACGAGTTCCTGCTCATCACGGAAGAAACAGAGCAGGAGCAGTTGAATATCCTGCTTGCCAAAATCAGGAGGCTGTTCGACAAACCGGTCATGTTCAACGGAAAAGAGCATTACCTGAAAACGAGCATCGGCATTGTCAGTTCACGGGACGGCACAATAAAGACGAGCGAACTTATCGGAAACGCCGACCTTGCAATGTTCTCGGCAAAAAAATCAGGCAAAAACTCGTACGTCTTCTATAATTCCGTCATGACGACGCAGTTCATCAAAAAGAAACAGATCGAGGCCGTGCTGGGCAGCGCGTGCAAAAACGACGGTTTTACCATTTTATACCAGCCGCAGATCGATCTGTCTACAGGCACAACGCACTGCTTCGAAGCGCTCGTACGGCTTACGGACAATTCCATGCCGCCGGGAGCATTTATTCCCGTTGCCGAAGAAACCGATCTCATTCTCACAGTCGGACGGATTGTTACGGAAAAAGTTATTATGCAGATGGTAAAATGGCGGAACGACGGATTTGTACTCCGCCCCGTGTCAATCAACTTCTCCAGCAAACAGATCCGCGACCGCGAATACGTGAATTTCCTGAAGCAGCTGCTCGACAAATACGATATTTCTGCGGATCTCATCGAAATCGAAATTACCGAAAGCATCCTGCTCGCGCATAACGCAACGGCCCTGAAACTGTTTTCGGATTTTGCGGCAGTCGGAGTAAATCTGACGCTGGACGATTTCGGAACGGGATATTCATCGATCAATTATCTCACGTATATTCCCGTCAAAAAGATAAAACTCGACAAATCATTCATAGACATCTATCTGCACGACGGAAAGGACGCGGTAATCGACAATATTATCCGTCTTTCGCACTGTCTCGGCCTCAAAATCACCGTAGAGGGGATTGAGGAGAAAAAACAGTACGACCGCCTCAGGGAATTTTCCTGCGATTATATTCAGGGCTATTACTTCAGCAAACCTGTCACCGGCGACGAGATCGAACAGCAGAATGCACTTATGAAAACAACAACCCCGCCGTAAGCGGCGGTGCATGTTGTTCTCTAAATGTATTGCAGTCGGGGCTTTCCCCCTCCTCACGGATAAATTTTCGTTAGGGAATACGCTGCAGTGTTTACTCTTGTTTACGACTGTAGATATATTTACTATATAAACGTATTTAGAGGTATATAATGACTCATAAAAAAACAAAAAGCCTGATTCTTCAGCTTTCACTGAGGCAGGGACTGCTCGTTCTTTTTCTTTTCGCCGGTATGGCGGTGCTTTCCGTCTCTGTCGTAGCGAACGGCACGAAGGGAGATTACAGGGACACAATGGACAGTATGATGCCCGTCTTTGCCGACACTATAAACTTATGGACAGAAAAATTCGTCAACGAGGTCCACATGTATACCGAGTCGGACATAGTAAAGACAGGTTCTCCCGAACAGATAACGGACTGGCTCAGAAGTATCGCGGACAGACGGGCAGATGTGTTCAGCAGCGTCTTTTTCTGTACGCCGGACGGTATTGCGCACAGCGGACTCGGTTCCGACGTCGATATCTCCGACAGGGATTATTTTAAAGCCATGATGCAGGACGGGAAAGACGTCTACATCACCAATCAGATTGAGTCAAAACTGCTCAACACGCCGGTTTTCGAAATCTGCGTCGCCGCATACGACAACAAAAAGCAGAAAATCGGTTTCTTCGCAGGCGTAGTCAAAACCGACCTGCTGCAGCAGTACGTTGAAAATACAAAAATCGGGAAAGGCGGATATCTCTTCATCGTCGACGGTGCAGGCGAAGTTATGGCCCATCCGGACACTACAATAGCGCATACTGATTTGTCGCATAACAACGACAAAAGCATCGCGTCCCTCGCCGAGCAAATGGCACACGGCAAGAGCGGCCGGATACAGGCGAGTCTTGGAAAAGGAGAACACGCCGCTATTTTCTATGCTCCCGTAAAGGGAACTTCATGGTCGGTCGGTGCGTCGATTCCCGAAAGCCAGCTTAACGCGACAGCGGACAAGTTCACCAGACTGATTGTCGTCGGCTGCGTTATTTTTGCACTTCTGTTCATGGGCGGCAGCGGGTTTATTATACTGAAGCGCATACGACCTCTTAAAGACGTCGAAGGCGCCGTACAGAAAATCTCTTCCGGAAACGCGGATCTGACCCAGCGGATTGAAGAAACGTCGAACAACGAAATCGGTGCAGTCGTCCGCGGAGTCAACACGTTTATTGCAAAACTTCAGTCGATTATCAGCGGCGTACAGCATTCGAAGGAAACTCTTTCTTCGGCCGGAGGTGAACTGCAGCTCGGCATAGAAGACACGTCGTCCGCTATTGCCCAGATACTCGGCGACATACACAGCGTCAACAGCGAGATTCTGAATCAGTCGGCAAGCGTCGAGCAGACAGCCGGCGCAGTCACGGAAATATCGCAGAACATCGTCTCGCTTGAAAAAATGATAGAAAATCAGGCGTCGGGTATAAACGAGGGTTCGGCCGCCGTCGAACAGATGATTGCGAACATCGGGACGGTAGACAACTCCGTCGGTAAAATGGCCGAATCGTTCGGGGGACTGCAGGAAAGCGCGGAAACGGGAATTACGCGGCAGGAACACGTAAGCGAGCAGATACAGCTTATCGCCCAGCAGTCGGAAATGCTTGAAGACGCGAACGAAGCGATCGCCGGTATTGCCGAGCAGACGAATCTCCTCGCAATGAACGCGGCCATCGAAGCGGCTCACGCGGGAGAAGCGGGCAAAGGATTCAGCGTAGTTTCGGACGAAATCAGAAAACTCTCGGAAACGTCGGGCGAGCAGTCGCGGACAATCGGCGATCAACTCAAAAAAATAAAAAACTCAATACAATCAGTCGTAGCAGCTTCGCAGGAATCAGGCTCCGTATTTTCATCCGTGGAAAAGAAGATTAAGGAAACTGATACGCTCATAAGAAACATAAAGGACGCGATGGCGGAGCAGCTGGAAGGTTCGAAACAAATCAGCGAGGCGCTCCGCCTCATGAACGACAGCACGATGGAGGTTAAGACGGCGTCGTCGGAAATGAGCGCCGGCCAGAAAGCCATACTCGACGAAATACGGAAACTGCAGGATGCAACGTCTCAGATGAAGGATAAAATGGCGGAAATGTCGAAAGGCGCGGAGCATATCGGCACGACGGGAGAAAAACTTGAAGCAGTTTCAAAGAGCGTGCGGACGGCGATAGACGGAATCGGCGGGCAGATAGATCAGTTCAAAGTATGATACTTTTGACTACCTGAAGGGCTCATATTCCGAAATAGTCTGCACTCTGAACGGCATGCACCTGTCTGTAACATACAGCGGTACTCCTTTTATTTTGTTTTTTCGGTAAAACAGGTTATATTTACAAAAGAACGGCTTTGCTCAACTTTTATAGGAGGTTTTATGAATAGAAAGAACTTACTGTTGTCTTTTGCGGTTTTGAGCGGTTTGTGCGCGCTACCGCTTGCAGCTCAGACACTTACATCCTCCCCGGATGTACCCGCAGCGGACGGCATCGTGGAGACCGGCGAATATACGTGGAAAACAGAACAAAAAGACGCCGCACTTTCTCTGTCGCTTTCGGCAGACGGGACAACCATTTATGCTGCACTGGAAGCGCCAGAGACAGGCTGGGCCGCCGTCGGACTCGGCACCCGGGGCATGAACGGTGCGTTTATGGTGCTCGGTTCGGACGACGGAGGAAAAACGGAAATCAGCGAACAGACGGGAAAAGGATTCAGCCATAAACCGAATGCGGAAAAAATACTTCAGTCGGAGGCCGTAAAGGAAAACGGCGGCAAAACGGTGCTTGAATTCTCCGTTCCCGCTGCAAAATTTATTAAAAACGGAAAACTGGACGTAATTGCCGCGTGGTCGAAAAAAGATTCCTTCTCTTCGAAACACACAAAGCATATATCGCTGTCGGTCCCCGTACAGACAAAATAAATGATCCGCATGCGGCACAGACAGCGGCGAAATCCCGCACTTTCATTTGTACTGGCGCTGTCTGCCGCAGTGTTGTCCGTGCCGCTCTATCCGCAGAGTAAAAAAACAGCCGCCGCCGGAGGCAGTATGATTAAGGACACGTATTTTTCAGCAACGACTCAGACAAACCGGTTTTGCAACGTCTATCTGCCTGAGGATTATACAGAAACAAAAAAATACAACGTTCTTTACGTACTGCACGGCATAGGCGGCACGGAAGACGAATGGATACGGTACGGCACGCCGGAGGAAATACTGAACAGACTGTACTGCGAGAAAAAAATCGAACAGATGATTCTGGTATTTCCCAATGGAAGAGCCATGAATCCCGATTCTGTTCCGCAGGATGCGTACGGTCCGGTCGCTCAGGCCGCTTTCGCCAATTTTGAAAACGACCTGTTCAACGACCTTATCCCGTTTATAGAAAAAAAATATTCCGTCTACGGCGACAGGGCGCACCGCGGCATATGCGGGCTTTCAATGGGCGGCGGCCAGTCGCTGAACTTCGGACTCGGACATCCCGACGCGTTTTCCTGCGTCGGAGCATTCTCCCCCGCTCCCAATACAAACACCGAGGCGTTCAAAACAGGGAAAGATATCACGCTGCCGTTAATCTGGATAGTCTGCGGTAAGACTGATTCGCTTCTCTACGTTTCGGAAAATACAAACAGCTTTCTGAACGCCGGAAACATACCGCACAGCTACAGGACAATACCGGGAAGCCACGACTGGAGCGTATGGAAATACGGACTCGAGAATTTCGTGCAGCTGGCATTCAGGCAGTAAAGCGGCGGCCGCGATTATAAATCGATTCCCAGCATGTGCTTCACAAAGTAGCCGACGCCGAACGAAATGACCGCAACACCCAGGCTGATTCCCGCCATGCTCAGGAACCCTTTTTTGAATCCCCGTCCCTTCGCAACCGAAATATAATAATTGAACGTCGCTATGATGCAAAGCGCAATAATCACGGTAGTTATGAGCGCGTTAAGATACAATGCCGGCGGGAAAAGCAGATACGGAAGAATAAGCAGCACGACGGTGATGAGGTACGACAATCCTATAATGACCGTCGACTTGACCGCATTTCCGCTGTCGTTTTCCCGTGCGGACAGATATCCCGATCCCGCCATGGAAAGCGTCGCAGAAATTCCCGTAATCAGACCGGCCATTGCGATAATCCGGCAGTTCTGCATAGCAAGCGTATATCCCGCAAGCGAGCCCGTCAGTTCCACAAGAGCGTCGTTCATTCCCAGAATTACGTCTCCGGTATAATGCAGACGCTCCTCGTCAAGCAGGTCGATCAGCCTGTTTTCATGCGTTTCTTCATCCGCGAGAATCTGTTCGAGTTCCGGAATAATCCCGACGTTCGCCCGGTACATCTCAATTCCCTTGTCTTCGCTCATCTCAAGCTGTTTTATCAGGAAAGTGTATCCCGTTATTTTTCCGAGCAGAAGGTAAAGAGCAGTACGCACTCTGTTAGGTTTTAGCGTACGTCCCGAATATTTCTGAAAAGTGCCGGCGTGTTTTTTCTCATCGGCGGATATTGCCAGAAGCGTCTCACGTTCGTCCGCGTTCTTAACAGCCTGCGCAATACGGTAATACAGCAAAGAAGCATCAAGCTCCTCCTGCTGACGTGCAGCAAAAAAATTCTTTTTCGTATTCATATATGTCACCTTCTGAAAAAGATAGCACCATGCAACAGTGCTGTCAATAAAACCGGTTTGTATTCATCACGGCAGAATGCGTCATCCGAATAGAAAATAGCCCAGATACGAAAAAAAGCCCGGTAAATTAAACCGGGCTTTTTTTCGTAAACCGACCGTAATCCTCCGGCGATTATTAATTTGTAGTCTGTCTCTGAAGTTTTTCCGACTGCGCAATTTCGTAATCGATATTGCTTAATGCCGTCATAGCTCTTTTATCTCCGAATTTGTTGACAAGTCTCTCCATCATATCTCTCGCCTTATATAATTCACCCTGAGCCTGAAGCAGCTTTGCAGCGTTATAACCGGCAACGAATAAATTCCTTTGCGTATAAATCGACATGAACTTTTCTTCACTCTGTTTAATTAATCCTTTTTTCGCCATTTCATCCGCAATTTTCATATCAGGATCTTTAGTTTTGTCGGACAGAAGAGAAATATACATACGTTCTTCGTAGGGTTGAAGTTCTTTCATAATCTGATCGCTGAGCCGTTCAAGGTCCGGGCGGATGATATCGAAGTCTTTGGGAAGCTGACGGTTGTCTTTCTTTTCATCCGAAGAGTTTGTAACATCAGTGGATTTATATGCAATAATCTGATTAGTTTTCGTATCTATAATCTGATAAGTAATCGATGCAGAGACAGTTTTTTTATAATATGCCGCATTATACTCATTTCCGGCGGAATCAGTTTCGGTTCTGTGCGTCGTTTCCATATGTGAATCAAAAAGAGTAAATCCGCCTGTCAAATATGCATCGGCCGGAACAGCGGTCCCGTTTTCCAGTGCGGACTGCACTGCTGAGGAATTAACAAGCTGCACATATTGCGAATTCGTAAGTTTTTGCGTAAGCTGATCCGTCAGAAAATTCGCAGCTCTTCTTTCCTCGGAATTATCTCCCGCCAGACTGTCGAAAAACCTGCCTATGTCGATGATTATAGTAGTTCCTTTGCTGCTGCTGCCTCGCTCGTCTTTCGCAGTGGAAAGACGGAAAGGAAGTACGGAAATAGATTTTGCCCCGCGCAGATCAAGTTCGCCCGGGCGCGTAACTGTGACCGGAACTGTCGTTGCACATCCTGCGGTAAGAAGTGCCCATAGTGCGAGCACCGGTAATCCAATCAGCTTTTTCATAATTATACCCTCATTATTTTGTACATAAATTATATTAAATGTACGTATTGTACCTGATAGTATCACACTATGTATTTTAAATATATAGAAAATTTAAAGATTACGGAAAATCAATCAAGCTTCACTGTCATTACTGTAAAAAAGAAAGGAAAGGTATATAGTTTTAATCATGAAATCCATACTAAATCCTATGCCCTTCCAGGGGAATCTTCATAAAAAGAAATACTTTGAAGGGTGGTACCTTAAACATGTGTCAAAAGACAGGTCCGGGGTCCTTTCCTTCATTCCGGGGATATCCCTGACTCCGGAAGACAGGCACTGCTTCATACAAGTCATCGACGGAATCAGCGGGAATACGTGGTATGTCAGGTATCCTTTGGAAACATTTCAATGGAGCAGCAATGCGTTTTCAGTCTCAGCAGGCTCTTCAAAGTTTTCTCTGGACGGATGTTCCCTCAGCATCGCCGAAAAAGACCTGACAATTGAGGGGACACTGCATTATTCGGGGATGGAGCTTTACCCCCGGTCAGCGGGACACCCGGGTATTATGGGATGGTTTTCCTTTATTCCCGGACTTGAATGCAGACACGACGTGCTTTCCATGAATCACGTTACATCGGGAACACTGCACATGAACGGAAAACGTCTTGATTTTACGGAAGGCAGCGGCTATATCGAAAAGGACTGGGGATGGAATTTTCCGTCATCCTATGTCTGGATTCAATGCAATAATTTTAATGAACCGGGAGCCTCATTCATGCTGGCCGTCGCACGGGTTCCCCTGGGACCATTCGGCGGAGAAGGCTTCCGGGGATTCTTAGGTTTTCTGCAGGCGAGGGGAAAAGTCAGGACATTCGGAACATGGAACAGATGGAGGGTGGAAAGCTGTCTGTTTCCGGGCGACGGCAAAGGAATCGTTGTACTTACAGACGGACATGAACGAATCAGCTGCCGCGTAACGGGCAGCAGGGGAGGACTGCTGAAAGCTCCCGATCGAGGCGCTATGAGCGAGGTCGTAAAGGAAAGCATCAACGCTTCCGTGGATATCGGGATCGACGACGGAGACGGCGATGTCTTTTCACTGGAGGGATATCCCGGAGGACTCGAGCAGAGGGGAAAGTTCAACTAGATTCTAAGGCAGTAGAAATAATAAGCGAATCCCAGAAAGAAAACTGTGTTTTAATACTTATATCTACCGCATTATTAATCGTACCCAGTGATATTTGAACAATTTTGAAAGATGACGACGCGTTTATTATCTTTTTCGCTTCTTCCTTCGTATAATCAGGAACTAACAGCATATGCAACTTCCTATAATTTAAATATATCACTTATTGTGGTGTCAATAATTCTTACGATTTGTTCTCCTGCAGCGGAAAACGCATCGTAAGACAGACCTGATCATTTCTGTTTTCTGCCGTTATGGTGCCTTTGTGCAATGTCATAATCGCTTTTGCTATGGAAAGCCCCAGGCCGTAACCGCCTCCGCTCCGGGAAGAATCGCCGCGGTACATCCGGTCGAACATGTGCTCAAGGTCCCGCTCCGACAAGTGTCCCGTATTGGCTACTTCAAGTTCGACGGACTGATTCGCTCCCCTGAACCGTACGCAGATTTTTCCGCCAGGATTAGTGTACTGAAGCGCATTCTGGATAATATTTGAAGTGCATCTGAGCAAAAGATTTTTATCTGCAAAAAAAGGCGCAACCGAATCTATCCTGCAGTCATATGAAATATTTTTCTGCTCGGCAAGAAATTCAAAGCGTTCCTTCAAATCTTCGACAAAAAGAGTCGGATCGATTTTACTGCTCTGTATTTTCATCCGGGGAGATTCAAAGCGCGTTAAATCCTGAAGATTGTTCACCAGTTTTTCTATATGATTCATTGAGCCGAACAGACTGTCGAGTCTTTTTTTCCCCGTATCAAGCGCGCCGGCCGACATGGCTTCCAGCTGCGCCTTTACGGCAGTTATAGGCGTTCTCAGATCATGTGAAATATCTTCCATCCATTGCTGGCGTAATGATTCTTCGTGTTCAAGACGGCTTTGCAGAATTTCGACGGAATCCGTAATCCTGTTGAATTCATCCATATCCGACTTCACGAAACGGACCGATCTGTTTCCGGTTGTCAAATCAGATATTTCCGCTATAAGATGATTTGTCTGTTTTGAAAAAAACGATGATATGAAAAACGAAACTGAAAGCGTAATAACGACGGCCGCGATAATTCCTGCGGCAATTGTTTTCCACATCGTCGCAATAAAAGACTTGTTCGCCTTATAGGCAAGAAAATCAATGCTGTCTACGGAAAGATACCCGATTATCTGTTTGTCGTTTTTTATTTCCTTGGGCGGATTCAATGTCAAAAAAGACTGCATGCTTCCTATCTGCGTTTCCGCCTGCGCAAGTGTTATGCGCTCGCCCCTGTTCAACAGCAGAACAGGGGTTTTATTTTCATCAAACACATACGCGTACAAAGAATCAGTCAGATACGGAAGAATCGAATCCTCCAGCACGGTAGAATCAAGCCTGCCGCCGAAACGGTATGCTTTTGAAATAACAGGGAGCAGCACGTTTTCCAAATCCGTCGTCTTGTCCATCTTCCAATGATATATGGATGCCTTTATTCCGAAAATAAAACATATCGACATAATGAATAAAACGATTAAAGACGTTATCAACTGGCCGGAATAAATCCGGCGGAAAATATTCGACATGTATCTACCCGATACTCTGCGATTTGCCGGTAAAGCGATACCCGATCCCCCGTATGGTTTCAATCCAGCCGCTTGCACCGAGTTTTGAACGGAGATTGGCAATATGAGTATCCACTGTCCGTTCTGACCCTTCAAAAAAATAATTCAGACATTCGGAGAGTATCTTTTCTCTGGAAATGACCTGATCCTCATATTCGGACAGATACAGCAGGATTTTCCATTCAGCGCCGGTAATAAACACTTCCGACTCGTTTACAAAAAGCTGATGTTTTTCCACATCAAGCAGCATCGTGTCGTTTCCGTGTTTCCAGTTACGTATTGCCAGTTTCGACTGCACGTCCGTACTGACAACGCGCTTCAATAAAGCTTCTATGCGCAAAACAACTTCTTTCATCGAAAAAGGTTTGCAGACGTAATCATCCGCTCCCACTTCAAATCCCAGAATCCGGTCACACTCCGAGTTTTTCGCCGTAAGAAATATCAGCGGGATATCCGAAATCCGACGTATCTGTTTCGCAAGCGTATATCCGTTGCCGTCCGGCAGCATGATATCCAGAATCACGAGATCCGCCGATTTTTGTTTGACTGTTTCCAGAACCCCTTCAACTTTTTCAAATTCTATCGTTTTAAAATTTTTAAGCTGAAGGTAACTGGAGAGAGCTTCTATAATCTGCGGATTATCTTCAACAATCAGAATAGTCGCCATCAGTTTTTATACGCAATTTCCCATAAAATATACTGTCCGGTGCTGTCTTTCTGATAAATCCGGGATCCGCGGCTGTCGTACGCATATTCAGTTCTATTTTTTTTAATTGAATCACTGCCGTATAACTCTTCCACCGTAAGCTGTCCGTTTTTGTTATACGTTTTCAAGGTGAAATTCTTTACCGTTCCGTCGGCTCCCGCAGTCGTCACTTTTTTCAGCAGCCCCTCTTCATACGTATAACCGACCGTTTCATACAGGCCGTTTCCGTCGTAATGAGCTTCCGACAAAAGAATACCGTCCGACGAATATGTGTATACCGTACGTTTCAGCAGCCTGTCATCAGGATATAATCTTTTTTGTTCCAGCAAATGCCCCGCAGTATCGTAGACAGAAAGCTGTTTCACATTTACCGTACCGTCGGCATTGTATGTTATCTCCTTCTCAGGAAAACCGGATGCACCGTAAGAAACATTTTTTTCCCATTCCTTTTTTCCGCCGCCATCGAAAGAAACTTCTATTATGAAACGACCCGCATCATCATAAGCATACGAATATTTCCATATTCCGTTACCGGCTTTGTCTCTACCCGTAATCTCCGAGAGAAGGTCTTTATCGGTATACACATATTCTGCCTGCGAATTTAAAACACCGGCCGTATCATACTGCTTTTCAATAACCGGTTTTCCGTTTTCGTACGTAACGGCAGACCGCAATGAAAGAGAATTAAGTGCAGTTCCCCTGAATTCCGATACGGATAAAACAGCGTCCGACCGAGGCGACACGGCCATTTTTATGTCGGAATACGGGTCTCCCCAAAGACGCAGGCATAACCCTGTAAAAACAATACAAGCGCAAGTCCATATCCGTCTTTTCTGAAGAATTTGCAAAAGCGCCTCCTGAAGCGGATTATAGTTTATTCTCTTAATATGAGATATTCAATCAGCGGGAGAAAATCTTTGCAAACTCTTGACATATTGCCGTATCCGGCGGCAACAGCCGCTACAGGCAGTAAATTCACGTTTTCGGAAGATATTATTCACTTTTTCCGCATTGTCAGGTTGATGAAACAGGATTACAGTACAACAAAATCTTTCTTCCCTGAAAGGAAATCTACAATATTAAGATGCGCTATTCCGTCATGTGGAAAATCCACTTTATCGAACGACAGTACGTATTCGGGCGATGCGTCCTTTACAGCTATAAAATCAATTTCAGCGTACGCAGTCCCGATTTGTATTTAAACGTAAAAAAGCAGCCCTGCGGCTGCCTTTTTCTTTTCTTTGTCAGTTCCCGATTCTTCCTTTTATTTTTTCTGCTTTACCGGAAAGCTGTTTCATTCCGGTCAAAACAGATTTATAGAAATTTTTCACATCGACATCTTTAATAATCGCCCAAACCTGGCTGTTTGAATCAGCTATATTGATAAGCCATTCTTTTTCAAGATCGGTCCAGGAATCATATCTTATTAATTGTTCTATTATCGTATGGGTAGCCGCAAAACTACTGCTGCTTTCCAGAGAAATAATTAAATCTCGTTTTTCTTTCTGTTCAGAACTTATTAAATCGTTGTTTTTCGCAAATTCTTTTTTATTTTCATAATGCATGGACTCTAAAGCTTCATTAGAAACAGTTCTGTCTATTATTGTCTTTACAAGCTTATCCAATTGAGTATCTTCCGAATAATCTGCCGGAGCAAAATATTTTATTCTGTTGTCATGCATCATTTTATAAACTTTCGATTTACTATTCGTTTCCGAATTGTAAACACCTATAGAATAGCCGCCGTTGGAATTTACGAGTTTCATGCAGGGAATATCGGTATCACTGTCTCCGATATATATCATGTTGCGGAAAGGAACCCGTACATCTTCAGGTGCAAAATAATCGTTTACGCCCGAATCATTTACGTCTAAAACACCTTTTTCAATCCTGAAAAGAAACTGAGTCTTATTTGTAAAATTAACAACCTGAGCGGGCCATTGTGCTACGCCGGAGTCATCATAATAGAACGAACTTGCATATATTTTTTCAAACTCATCAGCAACACGAGTGCCTTCTATCATCTCTTTTAAGCCGGATGAAATTATATAGTGCTCAACTATTACACCCTTTTCATCACCGTATTTTCTGATTCTGTCAAACCAATTATCAACTCCGGGAAACAAAGTTACCTTTGCCCCGTAATCATTCAATGCTTTTTTATTAAAAATAAAATTGCCGTGAGCTGTCTTCATCATAATGAACATGTATGCAAGATTCTGATCCATGCCGTTCTGTTCCGCCAAGCCATTAGACTCTTTCCAGAAATCAGCAACATTATAACCTACAGATTGTATAAATCCCTGCGCCTGCATATCATCAGGAGACAGAGTTTTATCGAAATCATAACAGACAGCCACAACCGGCTTAGTTTCCTTTTGTTTTCTTGTATATATTTTCATGCTCTTCCCTTTCCATTCTTTTTCCATAATTACACCTGTTTAAAATATACCACTGACGGCTGAATTAAGGAAATTATCAACGGCACAAAAAAGGGCAGCATCACCTGCCGCCCTTTGCCTTATCCTACACAATATTCCCCGCCAGCTCCAGCGCCGCCGCTATGGTGTCGTCCATGTCAAAGTATTTGTACATCCCCAGCCTGCCGCCGAATATGACGCGCACCGTGTGCATCCTGTTTTCCTCTTCCGCAAGTTCCTGATACCTGCCGAACAGCTCTGCATTCCTGCTGCTGTTCACCGGGTAATACGGCTCGTCTCCCTTCTTCCATTCAGCCGGATATTCCTTCGTTATAATGGTAACGGAGCTCTCATTCTGTTCAAAATGTTTATGCTCTATAATGCGGGTATACGGCACTTTACCGCTTGTGTAATTGACGACCGCGTTCCCCTGGAAGTTTTCCGTCTGCAGCGTTTCCGTTTCAAACCGCAGACTCCGGTATTCGAGCGGACCGAGCGCATAGCCGAAATACTCGTCTATCATACCTGTGTATACGACCGTATCCGACGCGGACAGCCACGTTTCCTTATCGGCAAGAAAATCGGTATTCAGACGGACATCGGCATTCGACAGCATCTTTTCAATAACGGCGGTATAGCCCCCGATGGGAATACCCTGATACCGGTCGTTGAAATAATTGTTGTCGTAAATAAAACGCACCGGAATGCGTTTTATGATTTCGGGGGACAGTTCGGTGCACGGCCGTCCCCACTGTTTTTCGGTATACCCTTTTATGAGCAGTTCGTATATATCTTTTCCGACAAGAGAAATAGCCTGCTCTTCAAGGTTTGCAGGCACCATCCCCGTCATAACGGACGACTGTTCCCTTATACGCCGTTCCGCCTGTTCCGGCGTCACGACGTCCGGCCAGATGCGGTTAAAGGTATTCATATTGAACGGAAGATTGTATATTTTCCCTTCATAGTTCGCTACAGGGCTGTTCGTATAGCGGTTGAATTCGGCAAACGAATTGATATAGTCCCACACCTGCTTCAAGTCGGTATGGAAAATATGCGCACCGTATTTATGTACCTGGATGTTGTTCGTTTTTTCGGTATAGATATTGCCGGCTATGTGCGGACGGCGTTCAAGCACAAGGCAGGTTCTGCCTTTTTCAGCGGCACGCTCGGCAATAACGGATGAAAACAGACCGGCACCGACTAATAAAAAATCGTAATGAGACATGACGTAATAGTATCACAATATTTAAAATCACGCATCCTGCTTTACAAGCGGTTTCGTTGTCAGTTGTCGTTGTCAGACTGACAAAGCCGGATTACAGCACAGCAATATCTTTCTTTCCGGAAAGGAAGTCTATAATATTAATATGCGTTATTCCGTCATGGGAAAAATCCACTTTATCGAGCGATAGTACATATTTAGGCGATGCGTCCTTTACGGCTGTAAATGCCGAAAATTCCCGTTCAACCGTTTTTTCGCCGGAAAGAAGATAACACACCTGAATAAAACATTTCCTGCCGTTTTTTACAGCTATAAAGTCAATTTCACCTTTCGAAGTCTTACCGGTATATACCCGGTAATCGCGAAGCAGGAGTTCATTGTAAATAACATTCTCAAGATAAAACGTATCCTGAAATTGTACGGTATTAGTATTCAACGTACGCAGTCCCGTATCCGCAGCATAAAATTTTTCCTGTGTCTGAAGCACACTTTTACCGGAAATATCGTAGCGCTGCACCTTTTTTATGAGAAACGCTTTTTCCATGCTTTCGGCATAGGTATATAACGTGCCTTTCGATATTTCTTTTCTTCCGCCGTTTTCATTCGTGTTCAGATAGTTTGCTATGTTTTCCGAAGAGAACGTATATCCGCAGTTCGCAAGCAGGTATGCGGAAAATTTGTCAAACTTGTCATGATCTATTTTCTGACGGGTCGTTATGTCCTTGTACTTTATAGAAGAATACAGATCGCTCAGATAGGTATATATACCCGATTCGCCAGGAAGGTCAAAACGCTGCGGAAATCCGCCTCATTTCAGATAATCATAAAAGAAGTCATCATCGTTTTTCAGGCGAAGGCAGGTTTTACCTTTTCGGGAAGCACGTTCTGCAATAACCGATGAAAACAGACCGGCACCGACCAGCAAAAAATCGTAACGGGACATAAAATAACAGACCTCACTATAGTGTCTCACAAAAACAACAATTATAAATCTTATCACTGCTGTCCAAGATAAAATAAGTACTATTTAACGCCTGTAATTCGTGATAGAATTAAGTAATAACACAAAATAATATCACATAAGGAATTACAGGCATAAACAAGTATAACACATTATTCGGACCGCTGCTATCACTGATAAAGAGACCTGAATTTAACAGGCTGTGCAGAAAACACGAGGCAGACAAATACAGCAAAGGTTTCAGCGCATGGAATGAGCTTCTGGTGATGATTTTTGCCCAGATCAGTGGACAGAACGGACTGCGCAGCATCTCAAATGCGATGAACAGTGAATACAGTTCCTCATCTTGGAATTACAAGGGCTGTAAACAAATCGACATTGTCGTATGCGGAAAATACCAGGGACAGCGGCGTGTATGAAGACCTGTACTACAGTCTGCTTTCGGATCTTCAGCCGGCAGCAAAGAAATCTGCCGAACAAACTCTTTATGCAGTTGACGCAACGACGATAGGGCTGTGCATGAATGATTTTCCCTGGGCAAAGTTCCGGTCAACAAAAAGCGGAGTGAAGATTCATGTGAAGTACGATGTCAGCGAATCCGTTCCGGAATACCTGTTCATCACGAATGCCGACAAGCATGAGAACAGTACGCTGGGCAGCATGAAACTGAAAGAAGGAGATGTAGTCACATTCGACAGGGGGTACAACAATTACCGGCAGTTTGCGGAGTTCTGCAGGCAGGGTATCTATTTCGTTACACGGCTTAAAGATAATGCTGATTATAAAGTTGTGAAACGGCGAAAGACATACAGCGGAAGAATAACGTCAGACCGGATCATTACTTTCACAGGAGCTGTCGCCGGAAAAAAATGTCCATATGAACTTAGAAGGATCCGTTCAGTCGATCCGAAAACAGGAAAGGCTGTAGTGCTGCTCACGAACATGCGCAGCTGCAGCGCGTCGAAGATTGCGTCGATTTACCGGAAGCGCTGGCAGATTGAACTTTTTTTCAAAACGATAAAGCAGAACCTGAAGATAAAGCGGTTTTACGGCACGTCTGAGAATGCAGTAAGGACGCAGATATGGATAGCTATGATTGTCTACATTCTGTACATGATGTTGAAGAAACTGAGCGGCTGTGTTACAAAATGCTTCACGCACTTTATTTCAGAATTATCGGTCGTGTTATTCAAGCATTGCGAGCTGTTCAGGTGGGTTATTGGTTCACCCCCGGAGCGCTGTACTGATAAAAGTATGCCGCTTTTGCAGATGGAGCTGGGGTTATGAATTTATCTTGGACAGCAGTGATCTTATATATTTATACTAAGTATGCTATACTTTTGTAAAAGGATTGATGTATGGAGTTTGATGTTTTTAAAAATGGTTCTGCGTGGGTAAAAGCTGATTTTCATCTTCACACAATGGCTGATAAGGAATTCAAGTATACCCAGTCTGAATCTGATAAAGAAAAAAACTATGATCCGAAGAATACATTCTCCCATGATTATATAGCAGCGCTGAAAAAAGCAGGTATTGGTGTCGGTGTCATTACCAATCATAATAAATTCGATAAGGATGAATTTTCCTGTTTATCACAAAAAGCAAGGAAAGAGCAGATACTGCTGCTTCCCGGCGTAGAATTAGGTATAAATGAAGGGTTCAACGGCGTACATACACTTATTGTTTTTTCCGAAGAATGGATTTCTGATGGTAATAATTTCATAGCCCCTTTTCTGGATTCAGCATTTTTGGGGCAGGTTCCTGAGACATATCAGAATGAAAACGGAAAAACATCCAAATCGCTGCTGGAAATAGTAGCTCTTCTGGATGAGTATAAGAAAAAATATTTTATTATTTTCGCACATGTTGAACAGGACAGCGGCTTGTGGAAAGAATGCAGCGGCGGAAAGCTGTGCGAGTGGAAAAAAGATGCATATAGTTCGCTCAAACAGCACACGCTGGCTTTTCAAAAAGTACGGGCATCCGATATAAGAAACAAAGTGAGGAACTGGCTTGGTGTCTGGTATCCGGCGGAAGTTGAAGGGTCCGATTGCAAGTTGCTGGAAGATATCGGCAGTAAGGACGGAGAAACGTGGATAAAAATAGGTTCCGCCAGTTTCGAGGCTGTTGAATATGCGCTTATAGCTTATGAAGACAGGGTCCGCTCTGAAAAAAAGAAAGCAGTCGGACATTCATATATTGAAAGTATTTCGTATGAAGGCGGCGTATTGGACGGCAGAAAAATCCCTTTCTCTCCTGAATTGAATACTCTTATAGGTATTCGCGGAAGCGGTAAGTCTTCTGTCCTTGAAACGCTCAGATACGTCCTTAATATACAACCAGGTGCGGACATAATTGACAAAGAATATAAAACGAAACTGGTGTCATATGTGCTCGGCAGCGGCGGTAAAGCGACGGTTCATGCTGTCGATAAATTCGGTCAGCAGTATGATGTCAGCCGTATTTATCCGGGTACTCCGAATGTGTATATTAACGGACAGCTTCAGCAGGGAATTTCAATAAATGAAACGATACTTACCAATCCGCTTTATTTTGGTCAGAAAGAACTGGCTGCAAGCGGCGATGCGTTCGGTCCGGAGCTGGTTGAAAAACTGATTGGAAATAAGCTGTCAGGCACGCGATTACAAATTGAAGAACAAAAGCAGAAAATCCGCGATACCGTGTTTTTAATTGCAAAAGATGCTGACATTGACGAAAAAATTGCGGAAAATACAAAAATTCTTGAAGATGCGGAGTTTAATCTCAAAAAGTTTTCTGCAGCGGGAGTAGGTGAGCGTCTTCAGAAACAGATAGATTTTGATACTGATGACAGACAACTGAATAAAACTGTCACAGCTGTTAAAACTTTGAGGGATGAATTACAGATAAGTATACAACATGCGCAGTCTGAAGTATCGGAGATTTCAGGATATACTTCTGTACAGAATAAGGAACTTTTTGACGAAATAAACCGGATAGTGCATGACGCCCGCAATTTAATTTCTTCAATGAATGAGCAGTGTACTGCTGTTTCGGCTGCTCTGGAATTACTTCTGCAAAAACAACGATCGTTTATTCAAAAAAAGAGAGAGGCCGAGGACTCTTTCGCAGAAGTCCGCCGTTCTCTGGAGAAAGAAGTTCATGATTCCGGTGCTGTTCTCTTAAATATTGAAGATTTCCCTAAACTGAAAAACAGAATTGCCCTTACAAAAAGTGTGATAGACGCGCTTGAACTTCAGAAAAAAAATGCCGCTGCAAAACATGCCGCACTGCTTGCCCAGCTTGATATTCTTAACGAACTGCACCGCAGTGAGTTCAATAGAATAAAACAGGAATTGTCTGCTATTAATGCTGATGAAACCGGTATTACTATTGAAGCCGGTTTTAAGGAAAATAAGAATGCATTCATAGAGTATATGAAAGGTATATTCAGAGGAACAGGTCTTCGTGAATCTCAGTATGAAAAAGTGTGCGGGATTTTCCCCGATTTTGCGTCAATGTATAAAGACTGGGAAGCTGCAAAAAAAACAGTCGGGACGAACAGCGAAACGTTTGCAGATACATTTGAAGCCAGTCTTGCGGAGCTGCTTGTTTACCGTGTGCCGGATAAAATTACGGTTAAGTATCAGGGTATAGAGCTTCAGCGCCATTCACTTGGACAGCGGGCCTCTGCTCTTATGCTGTTCATTTTAAGTAGAAAAGAAAGCAGTGTGATTATCATAGATCAACCGGAAGACGATCTTGATAACCAGACGATTTATAATGATGTCATAAAATTATTAAAGAAAGTTAAACCGTATATGCAGTGTATTTTTGCGACACATAATGCCAATTTTCCGGTGCTGGGTGACGCAGAGCAAATACATTCATGCAGTTTTCAGAAAGATACTGTTACGATTTTATCAGGCAGCATAGACAGCAGGCAAATGCAGCATCAGGTTATCAGTGTTATGGAAGGTGGCAATGAAGCGTTTGAGCGCCGCAGGGAGATTTATCAATTATGGAAGCAGTAGAGCTATTGGAATGTATTGCGAGGGGTGAAGACAGCAGGCATCAATTTAAAAGGGAAATGAATAACCCGGAAGCTCTCGCTTCGGAATTTGTTGCGTTCAGTAACGCCTCGGGCGGTCTGCTTATAATCGGAGTAGATGACGACGGAACCATTGTCGGGCTTTCTGCTTCACAAATACGTAATCTGAATCTGCTTGTCTCGAATGCCTCGTCGCAGGGAATGAACCCCGCCATTAATGTTGAAACGGAGAATATCCAGTTACCACAGGGACTTGTAATGGTGATAACGGTTCCGGAAGGAATAAGCAAGCCTTACATGGATAAAAACGGAATCATCTGGATAAAGACAGGGAGTGATAAACGTAAGGCGACGAGCAGAGAAGAAATTCAAAGAATATTTCAGAAAGAAGGAATTATCCACGCAGATGAAACGGCAGTGAACGGTCTTTCTTCCGCCGATATTGATATGAACTATTTTAAAACGTTCTTTCAAAAACAATTCGGTTATCCGTTTGATTCTCAGGCAAATCCTTTACCGGTTGTATTGCAGAACATGAATCTTGCCCGCAGCAGTTCTTTGACCATAGCGGGTGCCGTACTCTTCGCAAAAGATGCATATTATCGGCTTCCTTCTTTTACCGTTAAGGTCGTCGTTTTCAAGGGGACAAGAGTCGAAGACACATCGTATATCGATAAACGCGAAATAAAGGGAAAACTTGCGGATATTTTTCAGCAGACAGTGTCGTTTATACTTATGAACATTTCTCATGTACAGAATAATCAGAATTTTAATTCCAATGGAGAAAGCATCATACCGAGGCCGGTTATAGAAGAATTGGTGGCAAACGCTTTGGTGCACCGTGATTATTTCGTTCCTTCATCTGTGAAGGTTTTTATTTTTTCAGACAGAATAGAAATCATCAGTCCCGGACATCTCCCGAACAACCTTACCGTGGAAAACATTAAGGCCGGTAATTCAGTGAGTAGAAATCCCGTTATAGCTTCTTACGCGGCAAACCTTTTACCATACAGCGGCATAGGAACAGGCATACGTCGTGCATTGCGTCTTTATCCGGCTATTGATTTTATAGACGACAGGGATGGGAACCAGTTTCAGGTAGTGATTCGCCTTTCAATGATAGAAAAAAATATCGTTGTCTCATAACAATTTTATAAAAACTGAAGCCTGCAGAGTATCATTTAACGTTCTCCTGATGAAGGTAAAAAATCATATCAGAGTATCTGAAACATAAAAATACATTTATCATCATACTTAGGTTTTACATGAGAATGGACAAAATTTTCTTCTGCCTGCTCAAGACGGTTAAAACCCATTGTCTTATAATGCGTAATTAATTTATCTTCCGGTAAAGCAAATATATAGAGAGCTTGAACTCCAAGTAAAGTCTGAATACTTTTTGACAAAGGCAGAACAAATTCATTGAAGACTGTAGTTCCAAGATTCTCGATCTGTGGATTGTGTTTTCTATAATCTGCATTAACGGCAAAATCTGCAAATTCTATGGAAGGAATTGTATAAAAATAATTCTCTGCAGCTTTTATTGTTTTCGGAATCTAAAATGTACTGATACGAAAAGACTTCTGTTTCTAAAGGAATATTTATAAGTCTATCTTCCTGTTTTCGAAGATTCAATTTTCCATTCCCGTAAGATACTCTTCTCGCATTTCTGAGAAATCCGATGAAGTTTTTCAAGATCACCCTTGGGGGTATTTAAGATTTTCAGGAGAACTGTCTTTCCGGGACCTTCCGGAATATCATTAATTGTCATAGTTCTATTAATTGATGCCATAAATAGAGTACACTACTACACAAAATGCAAGGTCTTTTAATCATGCTCCGGTACTATACACTTTATCTTTCACAGTAATTCTTCATAACCCACTTCGTATATTCAATTGAACGTTCTCAGCCCCGTCGTATAAGTCCAGTTTTCAAAGAAATAACGCTTCCGTCACTTTTCTCCCTCCTTTCTTCCTGAATTATTACTTTATGAGCGATCTATATACAGGAGGTTTTCCTGTATGCATACTGATTACAAACTCAACCGGTACCGTCCGTCTCCGGACGCGCTGCTCAATCCCTGCAGCGATGAAGTGTTCAAGGCGCTCTTTACAAACGAATCGGAAGAATCCCGTACTGCCCTGCGCTGCTTTCTTACCGCAGTCCTGCACAAAGAAGTAAAGAACATAGAATTACGGCCCAACGAACCGCCCGTACTCGACGACAGCGACAAGGCTGTCAGGTTCGACGTTTCCTGTACGTTCAATAACGGAGAAGCAGCCGATGTCGAGATGCAGGGTGTGAATAAGTACAGCTCTTTCGGGATGCGTGCCGAATACCTTAGTGCCCGGCTGCTCAACACGGTGTTTCACAAAGGTGACGACTGGCAGACTATGCCTCAAGTCTATCAGATTTCACTGCTTAACTTTATCTTTGATAAAAACGATCCGGCAGCAGTTGGATATTATCACATGCAGAAAGATAACGGACATCTGCTTTCCGGCATACAGACTGTCATATTTCTGGAACTGCCAAAAATCGACGCACTGGGAAACGTGCCGCCGGAAACCTTGCATTCTGAAGAGAAATGGTGTAAATTTCTGGTTGATGCAGACAATCCTTCCAAACAGGATTATATTAACAGACTGACTGCATCTGACGGAGGCATTATGGAAGCTAAGAAAACTCTGGACAAAATAAGCTCCGACTGGGTACTCTGGAAACGCGAGCTTGACAAGGAAGTCATTGAGCGTGACCACAATTCGGAACTTCATTATGCGCAGAAACAGGGACTACAGCAGGGGACACTTCAGGCAAAGCGGGATGTTGCTCACAATTTTAAAGCACTCGGTGTACCGGTACAGACGATTGCGCAGGCTACAGGTCTTTCCGAAGACGAGATTGCAGAACTATAGATGTATATTTTCAGCTCAATATCAAGCGCAGCCTGTCGTTACAACTTATTTTACGTTATTCCTCCATTGCGCACACGGCATCTTACAGCCGCGGACAGGGATATTCCCGAAGGTGCCGCCGCTGCGGAATACGGAATATGAAACGAGGCTGGTTTCACAATGAAACGAGGCTGGTTTCACAATGAAACGAGGCTGGTTTCACGATGAAATCAGGCTGGTTTCACGATGAAACAGGACTTTGTGCAGGATTTTTATCGTATTTTTGCAGCGTATAATCATGACTTTCGCAGGCATTAATCATGTACTTCCGGAGTAATTGTTCCAAGCTTCCGGCGTTCCAAAGTAAGTCAATTAATCCGCACGCTGCGGTGAAAGAAGGGAGTAAGCTGAATATACCAGGGTATGAGCTGCATCCCTTATGCCGTTACGGAGGTATATATTTTCAGTTCCCTGTTTTTTCTTTTATTTTTGCAGCTTTGCCGGACTGCGGCTGTATTCCCGTAAGCGACAAAACAGGTACACCTAAAAAACAGAAATGAAAAGCAGTACATTTCAAGAGGTAAGGAGTGTACGATGAAATACCGGAAATACTGCAGAGAAGAAAAATCCTTCCAAACAGGACTATGTTAATAAACTGACTGCATCTGACGGAGGCATTATGGAAGCTAAGAAAACTCTGGACAAAATAAGCTCCGACTGGATACTCTGGAAGAGGGAGCTTGACAGGGAAGTCATTGAACGTGACCACAATTCGGAACTTCATTATGCGCAGAAACAGGGATTACAGCAGGGGACACTTCAGGCAAAGCGGGATGATGCACGCAATTTAAAAGCACTCGGTATACCGGTGCAGACGATTGCACAGGCTGCAGGGCTTTCCGAAGACGAGATTGCAGGACTATAGGATTATAGTATTTACCTGTTTCCGCACCATCTGCCGTGTATGTCAAAACAGCTGCTGTTTCTGTCGAGGTACTGATGGTTCCCGTCCTTTTCAGACAGAACGGGTGTAATACCCGGGGCAATGCTGTCCCAGCGGATGCCGATCTGCGCATCATTCCACATGATGCCGTCTTCTCCCGCAGGATCATAAAAATCGGTACATTTATAGGCAAACACCGCCGTACTGCTCAGAACGTAAAATCCGGGTGCGAATCCTTCCGGAATGTAGAACTGGTTCTGTTTTTCACCGTCGAGTATGACTCCGTAATACCTGAGGAACGTCTCTGATCCGTTCCTCAGGTCAACGGCAACGTCGTATACCCGTCCGGAAACGGCGCGCACAAGCTTCCCCTGCGGATGCTGCGTCTGAAAGTGCAGTCCGCGCAGCACGCCTTTTGAAGACGACGACTGGTTGTCCTGTACGAATGCCGCCGTAAGTCCTGCGGCCTTAAACTCTTTTTCACTGTATACTTCAAAAAAATATCCCCGGTTGTCTCCGAAGACTTTCGGCTGTATTTCGAACAGTCCGTCTATAACAGTTCCTTTTGCTGAACATGGTGTAAATGTAAGCTGAATATGTTCGAAACGCCATTTCTGTATATGGCATAAGAAATGATTCATGTTTTTATGATACTTCACCCGATACAGAAATGCAGCAAAAAGCAGAATTGAACGAGTTTCGGGAAATCTTACGATTATGACCAAGAAAGAATCAGTCGATGTTTAGTTTTTCTCTTTTTTATATCCCGAAATCAATCCTAAAAGACCAGGTTTCGCATTCTTATACGATTCTGCAGACAGCTGGTCAAGTTCTGCAAGAATATCCTTGAATCGTTCATATTTCTGGAAAAATATCTCTGCCTGCTTGTTTTCCAGTTTTTTTTCTCCGGTAATGAGATAATCGACAGAAACATGTAAGGCTTTTGCTATGCGTTCTGCCATATCGATAGACGGCAGTACTTCCCGGGCATTTATATATGAAAGAAACGTATTATAACTTATTCCGATCTTTGCAGCCAGTTCTTTCTTTGAAATACCCCGGGAATCTATTTCATAACATAAATTCGTTTTGAACGACATAAAATATAATAGCATTATAATATCATTTTTTTATTGACAGCAGTATTATGTTACTGTATTATGATTTTGTAATGATAATATATCATTGTTAGCAATAATATAGTGATACTATATTATGATTGACTGCCGCAATGGTAGCGGGAAACTTAATGCGTTAACGTTATAGACTGCGGCTGGTACAGTGAAGGATTCTGGTGGGACGGTGTCGGAGAATGGCTGCCCTGTGAGAAACGGTTTCAGGGAGGACTTGAAAACCTGCTCGCATATATACGGCAGAAAGGTATGATGCCCGGATTATTGCTTGAACTTGAAGTCGTCGGAATGAACAGTCCGCTTGTAAAAAAAGTCCCGGCAGAATGGTTTTTCCAGCGGCACGGAAAACCTGTTCTTGACCGCAGCAGGTATCAGCTTGACTACCGGAATCCGAATGTCAGGACGTATGCAACAGGTGTCGTAGACCGGCTGGTGAAAGAATATAAGGTCGGTTACATCAAAAAGGATTACAATATCGAGCCGGGAATAGGGACCGACTACAAGGCAGACAGTCCGGGAGACGGACTGCTTGGCCACGAACGCGCCTATCTTTCGTTGCTTGATGCTGTATTTGAAAAATATCCGGATTTGGTAATTGAAAACTGTTCGAGCGGCGGGATGCGTATGGACTATGCCATGCTCAGCCGGTACAGTATCCAGTCAACCAGCGACCAGATGGATTACCGCAATTATTCAATTATCGCAGCCAACGCTCCCGCCGCACTTACTCCGGAACAGGCTGCAGTCTGGTCATATCCGCTGTCCGACGGCGATGAAGAGGAGACTGCTTTTAATATGGTGAACGCCATGCTTCTGCGCATTCATCAGAGCGGACATTTGGCACGTCTTTCGGAAAAACGATTTGCACTTGTTCAGGAAGGACTTGCCTGTTACAAGAAAATCCGGAAAAACACAGCAGACGGTCTTCCGTTCTGGCCGCTGGGACTTGCGCATTACAGCGACCAGTGGCTGAGTCTGGGTATTCACAACGGCAGCACCGTGATTGTCGCCGTGTGGCGGAAAAACAGTACGAGTCCGTACTGCAATCTGCCTATCGAATGTGCAAAAGGAAAAATGGCACGTGTTACATGCATCTATCCGCAGAGACTGCCTGTAGCCTGCAGCTGAAATAAACACGCAGGAATTCTGTCCGTACAGCTTCCTGCATGTATGACCGCACGACTGTTTGAACTGGATATTGTGTAGAGTATCTCTAAACCGGAAAAAAAACACTTTTAGTGGCTTCTTCCGGTTTAGAAATTCTGACAAGTTCAAAGAGGCTTGACAAAATATACTCCTGCTGGGTATGCATGCAGCGAGAGCTTGACAGGAAAATCATTGTGCGTGACTATAATTCGGAACTTCATTAGATTTTCTATCTGTTTCCGCACCATCTGCCGTGTATGTCGAAGTGCGGATGGTTACCGTCCTTATGATATCTACATTCATACTTCCTGTGGCTCAAACTATCATAGTTTCCCATAGTTTCTCCTCTGTGTAACTTTGGCGGTTCACACCGAGATTCAATGGTTTTTCTTATCCTCTGCTATTGCCGGAATTGTCAAACTTCTGCCGCCCACCGACGGAACTCCCTATTATGTTAGTCAGTCACCGGAATTTTAAAAACAGCTTTACGAACTTTTACACTCTGAACTACTTCTATACACCCCATATGTGCGGTTCCTGTTTTTACGATTATGACATCACCTTTATTTAATGTGTGTTTCTCAACAGTAACCATATTTCCGACATCTTCGTAAATCTCAATATCCTTATCTGCTGAATAAGGCTCGGAAACTTTCAACTTTTCACTACTCGTCAGTTCCATAATCTCACTACCGTCTATTATATACTGAATATCAATATATTTTCTGTGTGCTTCAAACTTACAGTTGTCTCTCGATTTTGTCAGGTAGGAACTTATATTAACATATGCCCCATCATCAAGTTCATAATGCCCCTCTGCAAGTTTATTAAAATCGTTTTGAATAAAGAATTGAAAAGCTTTTTTATCGACAGTTTTTATTTCTTCTGCAATTTTACGTTTTTTATCGTCCATATATACTACCATGATTTAAATGCCAGCCTGACCAAAACACTGTTCAATAACAGTGTCCCAAATACCACCTTCCCGTAATATATGTTCAATTACATCACGAACAGCACCACAGCCTCCTTTTACAGGGCTTACATAATCAGCAATTGCTTTGATTTCTTTAGAACTATCAACAGGACAAGCTTTGTAACCACATACACTCATAGCAGGGAGGTCGTTCACATCATCACCAATGTAAGCCACAGTGCTCTTGTCTATATGATTGTCAGCCATAAACGAAAGCAAAAATTTTTTTTTGTCGTTATGGTTTTGAAAAATATAGTCAGCCTTAAGTTCCGTCATTCGTCTAATAGTAGCCTTGCATTCTCGACCAGTTAAAACCATTATTTTCATCCCAGCTTTGTGAGCAGCAATAAAGCCAACTCCATCTTTTGTACTGAATTTTTTTAACTCATTTCCGTGATCATCATAGTAGACACCAGAATCTGTCATAGTACCGTCTACATCAGTAACTATAAGCTGGAGTGATATTATAGACTTTGAAATATTATCAGTGCTAAACATATAAAAAAATAAATCCCGGCTTAAAAAATAGTGCTACAATTGCATAACCTAAATAAATTAGCAAGAGAGCATTTGCTCTACTTTTTTCTGAATATTCTCGACAATATCAGGTTTAATAGCCCCTGTATTCCAATCAACTTTGGGTATTAGCAGACAATCCATAGGAAGTGTAATATTAATAAGGCAGGCCTCATCATCAGAAAACCACTCCTTACAACAATCAAGTTCCTCATACGATTTTAATGTCTTTGCTTTTATACCATAGGCAAGTGCAATTTTCTCAAAGTCCGGAACTGAATAACCACTGTCTTCTGTAGTTATACAGAAACGGCATTCATAGGACTTAAACTGAATCTCGCTTATTTTACCAAGAGTATGATTGTTAATTACAAGAATCTTTATTGGAAGTTTTTCGTGAACTACAGTCTGAAGTTCTTGAATATTCATCTGTAAACCACCGTCACCAGTCAGACAGTACACAGGCCTTTTTCCGTTTGCAATAGAAGCACCTATAGCAAACGGAAGTCCGCATCCCATGGAAGCATACCCCCCACTAATCATCATTCTACCTTTTTCCCCCCTGATAGCAAGGGATTGCGCAGCCCAGCACTCATTCTGCCCTACATCTATTGCTACAACAGGGTCTTCCGAAAGCATGGAGGAAATTTTTGCCATCACATGATTGCCTGTTTCATTATCAAATACAGAAAGTTCTTTCTTAGCTTTAAAGCACTTATTTTTCCAATCTGTATATTTAGAAATATCCTCATCAAGCAGTTTCTGAATAAACTCTTTGGCATCAACAAGATATTTTTCTTCATTGTCCTTAATGTTTCGACTGAGTTCGTACTGATCAATATCCGCACGGATTAGCTTTGCATTGGGGGCAAATCTTTCGGGAACATGACCTATCTGTCTTAAGCCAAGACGTGCTCCAATAGAAATCACAAGATCACTTTTTTCAACAATTGTGTTAGCCACACGGTTTCCATATGTTCCTATAAAACCAAGTTTCAAATCATCCTGAATAAGATCAACGGCGTTCATCGTCGTAACAACGGGTATATCAGTCTTTTTAGTAAACTCAAGCAGAGCGTCTGCAGCACCGGCGGCTCTTACCCCGCTACCGGCTATTAATACAGGCCTCTTGGATGTCGAATGGAAAATCAATTACAACTCCTCCTTTTCTTCCTAACATTGCCATATTATAAGCCATTGATACTATTTTCGGGAACTCAGCACCATTATTGGGAGTCACCGAGTACTTTGTTATTCCTCTGGTCATTGAGACAATGTCCATTTCCTGAAATCCGTTCTGTCTTATTCCAGAATACCCTTTCAGCTCCTTGTTAGGAACATTACCACATATCCCCATAATAGGAATACCGTCAAACCACGCATCCGCAAGGCCACCCAATCCGTTAACTGCACCAGGACCTGAAGTAGTAAAATAAACGCCAAGTTTTCCGCTTACACGGGAATAGCCGTTTGCAGCAAAAGCACAACCCTGCTCGTTATAGCAAACATGCACTGATATTTCATTCTTGCGCTTACACAGTGCATCCATAAAAGGAACGATATAACCGCCAGCATATCCGAACACATCCGTTACCTCATGCTTTATAAGAAAGTCAACAAGATAGTCTGAACAGTTCATCACATCTGTTTTTTCACTCACTTACCACCTCAGTTTTTCTTATATTCTTCATAAACCTTATCCAGTTCCGTAAAGTCGTCTTTGGAATAATGGCTTCCATATCGTCTTCTTTTGTTTTTATCCATCGAATCAAGCACCTTGTACATCTCACGTGCTGTGCATCCTGATTGTTGAAGATGATATACATTGTCAACATGAGAACTTTCAAAGCCACAAACAAACATCGGAAGGTTATAACCCCAGAACACATCTTTTGTGAGAGGCTCTATGTATTTTTCAATTGTATCGAACAGGGCACTTTCATCATAATGTTTTCCGCATTTCTTATTAAGATAATTGGCAATTACTTCTGTCAGTGCATTGCCGGCACCGCGGCCCATTCCGTAAAGAGAACCGTCAACAACAACATCACGGTCAGCTTTTACAGCCAAGTCAATAAAAACTTCTGCAAGCGCACATGAAAGTTGGAGATTATTATGAGAATGAAGCCCAATACGGATAGATTTATCAAGTAGTTTATCGACCTGTGCAAAAATTTCATGAAGATCTTCGAGATACATGGCTCCGAAAGTATCTACTATGGAAAAGGCATATGGTTTTATAGTATTAACTTCAGTTATAACCTCTGCGCGTTCTTCTGCTGTATACCCCGGAGCATCCATAGGATTAACAAATACTTTATACCCTTTTTTTGCAGCGTTAGAAGCAAACCTGAGAGCGTCCTTCCACTCGTGTTTTGCAAAGGAAATACGAAGATAATCAAATGATTTTCCCGTGCAATCATCAAGATTTTCAATAGAATAGCGGCTGTTATCGCAAAAACCTGTAAAATGAGATATTCCTCTTTTTTCAGGCATAAATCTCATTGCATCAACAGAGTTTCTATATACAATAGACTCGCCGTTCGTTTTAGTCTGAAGAAAACCTGATTCGATAATATCAATACCACCTGCAATGAGTCCATTAATAACACCTTTGATAAATTCAGGGTCAGAATTCTTGTTTAACAAGTATCCACCATCACGGATAGTACAATCGTTAATTTGCACGTTCATTTATTTTAAGCTCCTTATAGATTGCATTGCAGATCTCAAAGTCAACAGGCCAATCTATTCCCATTGCTTCGATTTTATCTATTTCCTTAACGTATGGTTTTACACCTACACGTCTTCCATATTTAGAAAAAGTATCTTTTGTAAAGACATAACACTCATCCGCTTCAGAATAGATATCAGGTAAGTCCTGCGTTCTGGGGAAGTGATTCGGATCAAAATTGAGGGGCTTACCGTCCTGCCACAAGAATGACTTAACATTTTCTGCACAGAAAGCACTGTCATATTCGCCTGAAGCAACCTTTTCAACACACTCATCGAGGGTAGAAGCTTTTGAGAAAGGAGCAGTTGTGTGAGTTTCGACATATATATCAGCATCTACAGTTTTAATAAATTCTGTAATTATCGAATTTGAATTGGCTGTATTGAGATCAAGGAACTCCGGACGTTTTAAAAATTTAATTCCCGGCAAGATGTAATCTTTTATACTTTCATCAGAGCAGTAGACATAGGCCTCGTCTACATGCTTTGATTCGAGACATACTTTTTGAATAAAATGCATAAGCGGTGTCCCATCAAAAAACGGTTTAATATTTTTTTTAGGAACTCTTTCACTTCCCAGCTTTACGGGAATAAGTGCAACTGTTTTCATATTTTTTCTCCTTACGACAAGCAATGTCTTAAAATTATACTAACGATATATTGTTGTATTATGTAATCAAAAAACTGTTAACTTAGAATAAAATTCTGTATTTTTATTGTTAAGCTTATACTAAAAAAGTAATAATAATAATTCTCAAAATAGTTGTAATTATTTATAACCTTACAAGTAATGACAATTAAACCAATTCCTTATAAGCTTCGGTTAAATCACCAAACACATTGTCATTAGAAGGAAAACGGACTGAATCCGCAGGAGTATCTGCACTGTATATTTGAACGTGCACCCTTCTGCCGCAGTACAGATGACTGGCAGAAGCTCATGCCCTAGTATATTCAGCTTACTCCCTTTTTTGACCGTAGCGTGTGGATTAATTGACGCTTACGGCAGAACTGCTGTTTTTATTTGAAGAACCGTTTCTCGAGCTGCAGACAGAGTGCATGATACACCGGCAGGTGTAGTTCCTGAATTTTGAATGTCTCTTCTTCCGGTACTACTATCGCAGATAGTAAGCTATCAATTTGTAACGGAATTATCTGTTTCGATACTTATTTTACAATCGGATACGCAGTGCCGACTAATATTATTCTTTTCATGATAAAACAAAACTCCTTACTATATGAATTTGTTTTTACCTAAATTTTATAAGGTCTATTTTACAATAGACCTTAATACAGTGCATTGTACTGTTCTGCAATATGGTGCCAGTTGTACAACCGCTTACCAGCTTCCTGCATAGCAGACGCAATCTCAGGGAAAGAATTGGATTTTCTACTCAAAAGAGTTCTTAACTCTTCACTGTTCTTCCAGTACAGACATTTATTTTCTGTAGTTGCACGGTTATAAACGCAATCATAAGCCAGCACCGGCAAGCCTATGTTCATAGCCTCAACCAAAGAAGGATTCGTTCCACCTGCACTATGTCCATGTATATAGATAAATGCATTGCTTCTGAGCCAGTTGATTTTATGTGGTTCATAGACTGGTTCAAGCAGATGTAAATTTTTATAGCTGGTGTATTTTTCTTTTAATCCCCGTCCATACACAGACTGTTGCCAGTTACCAACAATAACAAGTGAAATTTTACTAAAATCAGCAAATGCCTCCAGAATAATATGAATATTGTTCTCTGGCTCAATACGACATACAGTTACAGCATATTTCTCACGACAGAATGGATAGTCTCTATATAAAGAATCATCGTTGATTCTTACAACCTGATCACCTCCGTATGCAATTAGGATCGCTTCTTTCCCATACTCTTGCTTAACATAGTCAGTTATTCCTTTATTATCACCTATAACAATATCAGAATAGCATATAGCTTGTGCTTCACTGAACTTCAAAAATTTCTTAATTAAGAAATTCCATTTATCACGTTTCCATTCAAGGCCATCAATATTGATAAAAATTTTCCCTTTGAACCGACGACGAATTTTTGACAAGAAAATACACCCACTTACCCCAAGAATAAGCATAATATCGCAATCCAACGACATCTTCATACTCTTGTAATCATAAAGGATACTGTTTTTACCATTTGCATCTAAATTAAGATATATAAGCTTTGCACCTTTATAAGCATCTATCGTATTATGATACTTTTTTAGTGTACAAAATACGGTATATTGCACATTCTTAGGAGTATAATTCAAAAGATTATCTACAAGTGATTCAAATCCACCATAACAGGCAGGAACACCTACAGTACCAATAATGTTAATTTTTAACATGCTTTATTTACCTACATATCCTTTTCTATAATATTTTGAATCGAATCAAGCATTTTCTTCATGCTGAATTCTTTTGATTTTTCAAGTGCATTATGCGCACACCTTATATATAAGCCTTTGTCCTTTAAAAGTTTCTTTAGACAGTCTGCAATTTTATTCAAATGATGAACCGAAATCTTCCAGCCATTCACCTCATCCTCAACGATTTCCGCAATTCCACCAACTTCAGGAACAATTACCGGTAGACCTGCACTAAATGACTCTAACGTTGTAAGTCCGAAGGTCTCTATAAAGCAGGAAGCGTCTGATAAATTTAGTCCAACGCTTCCTGCTTTATAAAATTTCACAACATCGATTTGACGAGGAAAAGCCAGCAAATTTTCAGGAAATACTATATCATTTTCTGAAAAAAATTTATTAATATTCTGCTCAGTGTCATTGATTACAATTGTAAAAGAAAATTCTGGTAACATACAAGCTAACTGTACAAATTGAATTATACCTTTATATCTTTTTAGAGAAGACAACATTAAGATATTTTTTCGTTCGAAGGCTGATTCCGCATATTCAGCCGACTGAGGATATAACTTTCCATAAAACTTCGATGATAAAGCATTAGGTACAATAAAAACATCATTTGTTCTTTGTAAAAAAGAACGTTGATAATTAGAAACGCAGATTATTTTGTCAGCTTTCTTCTGCATTATATTAGCAAGAATGATATAAAATCGCCCTTTAGCATAAGCATTTTCATGATAATGATATATAACTTCTTTTTTTATTAACTTAGCGGCAAGCACAGCTCCTACAGGAAGAATTGTATTTATATAAAAGCAAACATTTTGTTTTTTATATTGTAAGGTAAAATTAAAAAAATATATTTGTACATTTAACCACCGTAGCAATGTTATCAGTTTATTTCTTGAAAAAGAATATCTAAAATAACAGTGTTTCAAATTCGGAGAAACAATTTTGTCTAGAATTCCATTTTTTGTAGTTACAAGATCAATAAAATATCCTCGTTCGCAAAGTCCTGCTATAACACTTCCAAGAACTCTTGGACTACCGGAATAATCATTCAACAGGTGAAAACAGACCAATTTTTTCATTTTCCAATATTTCCTTAATAAATTAAAATGCGAATACATTTTTAGTAATCTTGCAGGAATTCCCACTAATAATAAATAAACTTCAAACTTCTCATTATCTGTTACAACCCTTACCTGCCGTCACAATACAACTGTCATTTATAATATAATCATCCAGTATTGTTACCGTAGCACCTATCAAATATCCTTTTTCGATTCCAAATTCTTCTCTATTTATACCTTGTATACGAATTGGAATATCAGTTTTTTCATATAGTACTTTCAATACCACTCTCGACTTGAGTTCGCTCGATCGTATTTCCATTTTCTTTGATATTATTTCTGTTCTTACTGCTCTTCTATGTTTCCCTCCTGTTTGACTTTCCATCCCCTTTATAGTAATGCCTTCCGAAATTTTACTGTCAAAGCTGCACTTGCCTACTAACGAACACATGGTGTAAGTCTCAAATATTTCCTTCCAAAGAAGTTTGGTATTTTGTTTTCAGAAATATAGAATTTTTGCGGATAAAAAATTAACACCCAGAATACAATGATTGTAAAGACGATAACATTTGTAAAAACTGATTCAATTATTCCATAAACGATAAACCCCAAAATGATGCTAAGTTCAAAATATCTCCTATTAATAACATAGAAATCAACAGCGCGCGCATATAAAACCTGGAACAAAATGAAACACGGAATTCCACCGGAATATAAGAGACGGAAGTATGCGTTGTCAACTGTGATTTTATTTTGAGTAATTATATTTGCATTTCCGAAAATATAATCTATTGGCGTAGATTTAGAAATTAAATCGTTATATAAAGATAGTCTACCTGTCAGAAATATATCCAGTACAGTATACTGTTTAAGATATCGGCATAAAAATATTTGTATTACAAGCAGAAACAATGGCATTATTTTCATGCAAAAAATTAAGATTTTCGATTTACATAACGGTTTTAAGAAAATAAAGAATACAATGATTGCCAAAGAACAAGCTACTGCTCCTCTTGAATTTGTTAAATGTGAAATCAGAAAATTTAAAAAAAAATTTAATAGCAAAAGAAAAAGATAATGTTTTTTCTTAAATGTTTTTGTTACAAGTATAATAAGGCAAAGAAAAAATCCATAAAAATACAATGATCCAGTATTTGGATTTTTGAATCCTAGATTTAAACTTCTCGTCCTATCGAAATCTGTATAATAAACATTTCTGTTCAGTCCACTTACTACTGAAAATAAAATAACAAGGCAAAGAAAAACAAATTGCAGAATTGTAATTACACAATATTGTTTAACATCTACTCTATCAAGTAGAAAATAGCACATTACAAAAATAAAAAACAAAGTCCTTTTATCACTTGAAGGAAAAACCATTGACCATACAAACAAAAAGCAAATAATTATTATATTTTTTTTATTAAATTTATTTACAACAATAAAGGCAATAAAAAAAAGAAAATAAAAAATTAAATCCACGATAATAAATTTTTCTTCAAGCACAATAAAAAAAAATCTAAGCAAGAGGCCCGTTTGAAACAGAAAGATACTTATATTTGTCTTTTTTATTCCTACTTTACTTATTGAATACATTTTCCCTCCACTGTAAAACAATTTTCTCTGGAAGAAAACGTTCTATTGCTTTTCTGCATTCAATAATATTTTCTTCTCTTAGTTTTGAATCTGATATAAACTCAACTATTCTTTCGGCTAGTATTTCCGAATTCTGTTCAATCAAAACTGTTTTTGTATCGTTGAAAATATACTTCGGACCAGAAGAATTAAATACAATACAAGGAATACCTGCTGACGCAGCTTCCGCAGCAGCAAGTCCAAAAGATTCGGATCTTGACGACAATATAAATAGCATCGCTTTTTGCCATTCTTCATATAAATCGTGATTAGGAAGAAGTTTTACGATTTCTTCGAGTCCATTATCATCTATCTGCTTTTGTAAAATTTCTCTTTGAACACCATCTCCACAAATTCTAATCTCATATCCATTAATTTCATTTTTTATTTTTGCAAGTGAGTCTATAAGAAGGTCAAATCCTTTCACTTTTTCAAGTCGTCCAGCGGCAAAAATCATATGTTCCGGTTTTCGGTCAACTATAATTTGTTTGATTGAATTAGGGATACAAATAGTCTTATCTTTCACAAACGAATATTTTTTTATTTGATCAGGTGTAAGGACAACTATTTTATAAAGTTTTGAATAGAACACACATTGAGCAAACCTATAATAAGGTTCTACTAGCTTTGCGCTGATATGTTCAACTGCGACAGTTTTAACCTTCTTAGCAAATACAGGAAGAATTAAACAGGAAAAATTATGACCTGTTGAAATAAAATAATCACTCTGCTCTTTATTAAGTATCTGTTCTACTGATTTACGCAATATTTTTATTTTATTAAGAAATCTGGAATGAACATTCAGATGATATACTTTTATATAGTTCGCAAAATGTTTCTCCGCAACAGAGGAAGAAACACTGATAATTGAAATTCTAAAACCGTAATAGACATGGAGCAGCTCTGCCAAATCAAGAGTAGCTTTTTCTGTTCCGGCTTTTCGGTTTATATTTTCAATAATAAAAGTTACAGAAGTCATTTCATGGATTTCCTTTCATAAGCATCAACAAGTGTATTGGATGTACAGTTATATACTCTGCATCCTTTTGATACTGCGTAAGCGTTCATTATCTTATGGCCATAGAAAATAAAAGATTTTTCCTGAAGAAAAACATCCATGGTATATGGTTGCCAAGAAAAGTCTTTTCCATAACAAAAGCACAAGCGTTTCTTTATATCCTCGTCAAAATGTGTTTGTCTGGAATAAAGCACATTATTCTCATCTACATACAATCCGTCAAAAAAATTATGGTCTATTCCGTAGAAATCAACTACTTTATATCCCTGCTGAATTGCAATATATAATGCATGTAAAACGACGGTTGCATATTCCCCATTCCCCAGCCCTTTTTTATAAATGGAAAATGTAGCTTTCTGAGATCCTAAAAAAGGTATTGAATGAAAGGGAACCAGATTAAGTTTTTTATTTATTGAAATATCTCTTACTTTTTTGTTTTTAAAATAACAATAAGGGACAAAAATACTCATCTGCCAATTTGTAGATTCAATAAGTTTATCCCAGACTTTTTGCTGTTCCTGATAACGGACATTTAAAGGTTCAAAAAACATAGGGTCGCTCATTACATAATTCCGAGGTTTAATTTTTGCATACATATCATGTGTACAAAAATTATTTACAGCAAAAAAATCATTCGAGCTTATATAATCTTCTGAAAAATTCTTCAGAGACTCGTTTAAAGACGGACCATTACCTAAAATAGCAGCCTGATTATGCTCTTTTTCCAAGCTCCATTTTTTTATATAATCAACAAGATTTTCTTTAGTAATTAATTTCGAATAAAATGAAACTAATTTAATTAAGTTTCTAATTTTACTTTGAGTTACAAAAGACATCTAATTATCCTCCGCTAGCCACGCGACAAACAAATCGGTTTTTTATGTCAAAACAAGACGACAAAATAGTTTAAGGTGACTACACTATAATCAATCTTTACTTTTACTGTTTGGAGAATTGATATACTTCGTCAGAAATACTGTTTATAAGTCACAGACGAGTCTATCTAGTATTATAATAAGCAAGGAACAATTTTACATCAAGGAAAATCACTTTCGATTACTTCATCTAAAAAATTTATTTTTAATATATTTTATGCAACTGATTATAAAACGATTTTTTAATAAAAATAAAACCATTACATAGATTAGAGCAGCAACTAAAATACATAAAAAAACTTGTAAAATGGGGCTTTGTATAATTCTTACAATAAAAATCAAAGGCAATATAAATGAAATAGTTGCTAAACAATATTGCAAAGTTGGTTTTATAATACTCCTAAAGTCAAAATATTTTTTTACAAAAAGAAAACCAAAAAAAGTCACGCTCAACTCAGCTATTACGGATGCAAATCCAGCTCCAGCCGAATAATATCGAGGAATAAGAAAATAATTCAATATAAAATTAACAAAAGCTCCAACCAATGTTGTATATAATATATATTTGTCCTTTCGTAAAGGTATAAAAATCTGTATTCCATTAAAATTGCTAAGTGATAAAATAAGTAGCAAAGGAGACATAATTTGCATAACCTTAATAGAAGGCGCAAAACTATTTCCACTTAATAATAAAATAATAGGTTTAGAAATAATAATCAAACCAATTACTGAAGGAATGGAAAAAAACAGCAAAAAATTAATACTTTTTTTTAAAATAGCCTGGAATTTATTATAATTATTTTGTTCTGCATAATAAGATAAACGAGGCATAAAAACAGCAGTAGCTGCAATTATTAAAGATGTTAATATACGCACCATCTTTGTTGCAGCCGTATAAATACCAACTTCCTTATCAGTACTCATAAAGCCAAGCATTGTAACATCAAGCATTGTATATACACTAACTGCGACTGATTTGCTAAAAAGTATAAATATAGGTTTTACATGTCTTTTTAGATTCATTCGTTGGTGTACACGAATTAGAAACTTTCGAGAATGCAAAAAATTGCATATATTTGAACCAACGTTTGAAAAAACAGAAATAGCTGCATATTTAATATAATCATCCTCTGTTTTTACAAAAATAAAAAGTAACATAAGACTAATACATTGAAAAATAAAGGAACGTATTGTTATATATTTAAAATCCTCTAAAGCACTATATATCCATTCAATTCCTAAAGTCGTAAATAAAATTGTGGCGCTACAAATACACAACAAAACGCGATAATCGCGAAACTTTGGAACTAAAAAAAGTGCTAAAAGAAATAATACATAAGAAAAAAGTGTTGCTATACTATTAATAGTAAATATTTCTTTGATAAATTGTGAAAAAAGTTTCTTTTGATCACGAATTTTTGCTGCTTCACGAATACCATAATTACTTATACCTAAACTACCAAGTAGTGCAAAATATTGAATAATTGAATTTGCAAAATTGACCTTTCCCAATCCAACCGGAAGCAACACTCTAGAAGCATAAGGAAAAGTAATAAGAGGAAATATAACCTGCATTAACGTACGCAATACGTTATACACTGCATTTTTTTTTAATGAATTTTGTTCTTCCATTTATCTCGATCTATTTTTAAACAAATATATCTATACTAATTTTTGAATGTGACCAATGCTGCACAATACCGTTCTTTATCAAGATTTTGCAGTGTAGAATTTCCGTCTCTGTTTTCTGCAACAAAAACACATTCAGGTGAATCAGTAAACGAGTCAACAAGCGAAGCGGAATGTATGGTAACAATAAGCTGTGTATGTTCCGACGCTTCTTTTAAAATCTGCGCGACGGTCCGGATCAGGATGAAGCCCCAGTTCAGGCTCTTCTATGCATACAAGAGGCGGCTGGTCAGGGTTGCAGAGTATTGCAAGCAGACACAAATACCGGAGAGTGCCGTCAGAAAGCCGCGTCGCCGGAATCATAAAGCCGTTTACTGTCAGAAATACCTGCACGGTGCCGCCTTCAATCTGCACATCAAAATCCGAAATACCTTCATTCAGATCACCAAGTGCCTACAATATACGGCCTTTTGCCTGTACATCACGACGCAGTTTATTCAGGACAAGCCCCAGATTGCTGTAATCAGATTCAAGATATTTATTCGTGCGGAGGGTTTAATACCCCGCCCCTTGGGGCGTATGAGGGGTATTAAATCCCGACTGCAATACCTTTAGAGAACTCCATACCTCGACGCTTGCGTCGAGGTTGGTGATTCGGCAGATCAGCTTTCTGCGGCAGACGTGGAAGTGTATATCTTCCCATACTCCACTCACGGTAAAGGCGGATTTGAGACAGCTGTAAACCTGCATACGGGAACCTCTAAAAACTTCAGTTTTTAGAGGTAACTCTGAAAGAGTGATGTTTTAAGTCGTGATATTACAACGACTTAAAACTCGTCAGCACCTCTAAAAAGTCACTGAAAGTGAGTTTTTAGAGGTGCCCATACGTTATTTCAGGATACTGATCAGGATCTTTGCGTTGAGAAAGGATAGACTTTTCAAGATCTATCTCTTCCGTCTGCAGATACCGTTTTACGGCGTTTCCTTTTTTCTCCTTTACATTGAGATACGGGCGACCGCCGTTAAAATGATAATAAAAATACGGTGTGTCATGAAGATCATCCACAGGTAAAGAATTCTCTATACGCTCATCACGTATTTCAAAGCGCTGATTTACCGCAGAAAAAGAAACAGTATACCGTAATCCATCTATATCAGTTTTATTGGGAACAAGCACAGTATTCAGACTGACACGCGCACCTCTTTCTGCACCTTTCCAGATCCAATCAGTTACACCGGCGCATTATGAAGCAGATCTACAGCTTCCAGCAGGTTCGATTTACCGGAACCATTTGCTCCGATCAGAATAGTAAGATCATGCAGATGAACAGTCTGCCCTTTTCCAAAACTTAGAAAATTTGATAACATTATTTCTTTTAACAGCATTTTTTCCTTACGCTCTTACATAATTCCGTCATTCTTTTTCTTCCCTTCCCGCCGCTTCGTACACGCTCACGCACCCCTGCGCCGCAAGCCATTCCGCAGCCGCGCCGTCCGTGCCTTCCCCTGTAATCCCCAGCGTTCCGGCCGGCGCTTCCGCCGCCCGCTCCGGTACCGGCAGCTGCGCAAACTCAAGCCCCGCACTCCGTGCCGCCCATTCAATAATGAACGCAATGTCGCTTTCCCCGTACAGACACACCCTTGTGCATCCCCGCGCTTTTGCCTGCATGACACATCTTTCCACAGCCGCCCTGCACTCCCGTACTTCAGCAAACGTCCGCCGCAGGCAGCGGTAGCTGCGGTGCGCTATCTCGTTCATGCCTTCCGGCGTAAGCGCGTACCGTATGTTCCGTGCAGAAAGCCGTTTTGCCAGAATCCAGCCTCTGTTTGCAAAACGCCGGAGCACGATGTTCGTCATGCCGAGCGACAGCCCCAGTTCCGCCGCTATTTCGCGCTGCTTCGCTTCAGGATTCGCGGTAAGTGCCGTTTGTATGTTTGAAAGTAACTGTAATTCAGGTTCTGCTGTCATATGTTTTGTTTTTTAAAAATGAATTTCATCCGGGACACAGAGTCTCCGGAAAAAAACGGGAGAAGGAAAGGTGAGTGGATATACCGCCGCCGAAACATGCTGGTATTCTCTCCGCACCGGATGTTCAAGACAGTGAACACTATATCCCTTTAACAGGCAAAAAGCAAGGAGATACTGTGTAAATCCAGGGCTTACGCATTATAACATTTGCAGCATAGTTTGTAAGTAATCATCATCACACATACAGGTAATCTGTTTTTTATGAAGAGAAAAGTTCGGTTTGCCGGTCGGGTTTGGAGCGGTCTTAAAAAGATTCAGTGAAATTTTCCGCAGGACGGCAGGATTCTGCGGGCTGTGGTCTTTCAGACTTCGCGTATAATCTTCGTTGTACATCATGTCGAGTGTCCAGTGCAGGTTATTTTCGATTCCCCAGTGCGGCCGCATGGATTTTGTAGCTGTTTCCACATTTGCAAGCGATGTAATGAAACAGCGTACGTCGACGGTTTTATTACCGTCGGTAATCCGCGCGCTTTTTACCATTCCGACGCCTTTCAGATTTGCCCGGTCGTCTTTCTGTGTAAGCCAGCCGAGGCTGGTACAGAGTTTGTAATCTCGTTTTTCAGTCCTGCCGTGGTCTTTTTCTATTCCGAATGTGAACTCCTCTACGCCGAACTTTTCAAAAAACTTTTTATCATCTCTGCTGAAAAATTCTTTCACATCATCGTGCAGAGCCGACTGATTCCCTTTAAGGGAAATCAGATAGTCGGATTCCTTTTCTGTGATTTTTTCAACTTTTTTCTTCTGACAGCCCATTGCATCAATCGTCACAATCACTCCTTGTAAGTCCATCAGCTCCGGAACAGCCGTGATTTCGTT
>DHDP01000016.1 GCA_002399405.1 Treponema sp. UBA4873
CACTTCGACACTGACAACGCGGTTTATCTGAAGCAACAAGCACCTGATAATTACGCCAGCGTGACTTTTCCGATTTGAGACATTTTGAGCGCAGCAGGCATGCAGCACAGACAGCCTTTGAAGTGTGATACGTTTTGTATGAATAATTTTTGAGCTTCCGGATTGCACCGTGGCTTGGAGGAAGAGTCTGACCTGCGGGACAGATAACGACATTTTTTTTGCATCATAAGTAAAGTCATCGTGAAAAAAAGAATCTTCACTGTGAGGAACATGACGCCTTTTCGTTTCAAAACGGACATCGCGTTTCCTGAAGTTCTGATCGGGAATAAAAGCGTCAACATTCTTTTCCTGAGCTGCAGTCAGATTGTCTTCTGAAAAATAGCCGGTGTCTGCGATAACGCATTTGTTTTGTATATAGTTATCACTCTTCCCGATGCTTTTATAGTTTTCAGCAGTTTCCTCAAGCATCGGTTTCAGTAATGAGCTGTCCTGCCCTTTACCGAAAGCCTGTGCAGCAACGATAAACTGGTGTTTTTCATCGACTACTGCCTGTCCGTTATAGCCCTGAATGACACCGTGTCCTGTTTTCATCTTACAGGATTCGTTATCGGTGATATTCGACTGTGATTCTTTATTGCGTTTACCGATTCGCGGTTTATTATCAGAAAGGAACACATCGATTTTCCGTATGTTCTTTTCGAGTTTGTCTATGGCTTTCTGTTTTGAAGAAGGAAGTTCGGATTTACTCTGAGAATCGAGTGTTTTGTGATTATTAATAATTTGGGTTATTTTGTCTTTGAGTTTCTGCTGTTTCTTCCGTAAGTCACTGAAGGTACCGCTCTGTTCCTTCCCTGCGTTAGACGGGAGCTTACAGCCGTCAAGTGCAAAGACAGTATTGCCGAGCAGGTTCATTTCGTCAGCGACTAAAAGTATGTTGACGAATACAGGTTTTATCTGCTCTGTCATACCGGAAATAAAGTCGGCAATGACGGTAAAGTCGGGAACCTCATTTTCACAGAGCGCCATAGCCTGTACGTTATGTTCTGCAAAGTCATGGATTCTGCGCGAAGAATTGATACCGTTGGCATAGGCGAATAATATAAGTTTGAGCAGGACACGGGGATTGTATGCAGGTCTTCCTGTCATATCGTTATGCAGTTTCTGATCGAATATGCTCATGTCGATCTTCGTATCGACCATGTATTGTATGGTAGAAGCAAGCGTACCGTCGACAATCTGGTCGCTCAGTCTGAGCGGGATGAACAGGTTGTCCTGTTCTTTATCGGAATGGATGTAACGTGGCATGCATAAGTATACAGCAGTATTTGCGTCATTGTAAATTCGGTTGTATACTTTTCCTACAGTTTCAACACAGTTTTCAACCTGACATTTGTTTTGTCATAAAACCTGCTAAACGCTTCGCATTTTTTACGCCAATTTTGCCTTTGGCAAAACCTCAAACGCAGGTTAAAACAATGTTAGGTTGATGCCTTTCGGCGCTAGAAAGATTAAATTGAGCCAGTCATATGAATTAGATGATTTTTAGTTTGAAAAAACAAAAGAATCATCGCAATATGGTTAGTTTTTCTGAGGAAATATAAAACTATGGACTAAGATTATAATGATTGTTTTTTATGGCTATATAGATTTTTGGATTATTATGAATATAGTAAAATTAAGTGAGAAAATGTGCAGCTAACGAGAGTGTAGAAAAAGTCATTCAAAAAGGAATCCGGTTTCCCTGAAATAATAATTTCAACTTTGAGGATACTTCAGATGAAAACGGAAGTCAATTTTCCTCCTGTTTCATCTAAGTCGTCCGTAAATCAGGCCTGAAGTTCGTAATCTTTGCCAGATTATGAACTATGCAGTACAGCAGCCATTGAATATTAGTAAACGTCAAAAATAGAGACAAAATATTGATAAGAGTAATCAAAATACATTCTTGGAGAGGGAGAATGCACTATATATAGGTTGAAAATAAATATCAATAATACAGACTCAGAGTTATGAGAAGATTGAAAAATCAATTATAAAATTAATAAATAAATTGCCTTGACAATCATTTTTGCCTGACAATGTGCGTAATCCGGGATGAACGTTTGCCATGTTGATGTCGTACTGCTGATAAGATTTTTTATAAAGATTATTTATAGGAGGTTTTTATGAAAAAAACATTAATATCGATAATGGTTCTTCTTTTTGTATCTGCCGGAACTGCATTTTGCCGGGACGGAATGCAGATAAAAATTGATAATTATGCAATAACGGTTCCGTCCGGCTGGCTTGCACAACGAACGGATTCTTCAACTGTATTTATTCTATATTCACCGATTGAAGAAAACGATACATTCCAGGAGAATGGAAATTTGGCAATAGAAAAACTGCCGACAAAATATTCGGTAAAAGACTATCTAAAGGCAGCTCAGGAGTATATAAAAAAGATATACGGGAATTTTTTACTGATAGAAGAAGGCGACGATTATCAGATAATTTCAGGTGATATGAATGGAACTGCTGTACAGCAGATACAATTCGTTTCAATAAAAGATAATACCGCATATATATTGACGTTTACTTCAAATCCTGAAAATTTTGATCGGTATCTGGATACATTCAGGGAAATACAAAAAAAATTTGAATATTAATATGAAGAAAGTCCTTATTATTTTTTTTACAGTAATATCTTTTTTTGCTTTCTCAGAAGAAATTGTAACCTCAAAGAACGGGAATAAAATAATATTGTATGATGATCATACATGGGCAGAATATAAAACGGGTAGTGTTGATTACTCTTCCTTAAAGGAGCAGTTGCGATCCGGCCGTAAGTCTACCGAACAGGAAATAGGAACAGCTTGTGAAATGTTGTCACAAGGATGGAAATATACAATGCCGAGACCGAAAAGTGCAAAAGCCGGTTGGGGAATCTCGGATGGAAGAACAACTTGGTGGTACGGATATTGGTATAATTCGAAAACAAGTCAGTATTCAAGAACAACACCTGAGAAATCTGCAAGCGGTTTATATTTGGGCGATAACCGGAATAATGCCGGATCATGGAGAAACGGAGGGAGTCCGTCCGAACCTGATATTTATATGTTTCTATTATCGGATTCAGGTGGACCTTATTAAGAAAATACGGCCGACACCTTTCATTTCAAAAGAAGCGTCGCCTCCATGTGCGTGTTATCCAGCTTCAGTGTTTCCTTTAATTCCTGTCTTCCCTTATCGGTTTCTCCGAGTCCCAGATATCCGAGTCCCATCAGAAAGCGGCAGTGTGCTTTATTCCTGACGTTCAAGTCCTCGTCGAACAGTTGCAGATCCGGCAGAGATACTGCAAAATAGTCGATTTTCACTTCGTCGAACAGATGTTTCTCCCCGTAATCTACAAGTTTATAGAATCTGGATGTGGCTCCCGTTACATCTCCGAGCTCTTTTCTGGCAAGTCCCTGATACATAATCATTTCGGCCGGCTGGTCATTATAATACATCATGCCGGCCGGATTTTCTGTTCCGACGGCTGCCTGCTTCAGTTCCGATTCCGCTTCGGCTTTTCTTCCGAGCGATTTATAACATAACCCGAGCAGGTAGTGAATGTCGTTGTCTTTTTCTCCTTCCAGTTTACCTTCACCGAGATTTGCGGGAAATACCAGAGCTTTCTGAAGCAGTTCCGCGGCCTTTCCGTATTCTTTTTTCTTCATTTCTGATTTTGCCATTTCGCGGAGTGATTTTACATATTGTGTCGTTACGCGTCCTTCGCCGCCTTCCCACGGATGGAATTTTCTGTTCATAATAAAATTGTATGCATCTTCATGTCTTCCGAGAAGGTTCAGTAGTGTTGCGTACTCGACGCAAAGATCGTCCCGCTGCTTAAAAAGACTGCTGTAGTTTTCGAAATTTTCAAAACGCTTTTTAATATCGACTCCGAGTTTTTTATAGAGCTGATCAAGTTCGAGAAACACCCTTGCATCGCTTTTATCAAGGCGGAAACTTTCTTCAAGTTCCGCTTTGGCTCTTTTTTTGTCATTGAATTTATTAAACAGTACAAGAGCCAGATTACGGTGTACGGTCGGAAAACTGATATTGCACGCGGCGCTTTTTGTCCAGTATTTACGGGCTTCGTCATACCGTCGTCTGTCATAGCACAGATTGCCCAACAGATACGAAGCCGTTCCGTCTTCGGAGTTTTCGGCAAGCGCGCTTGTCAGTACAATCTGACTTGCCGGAGTATTAACAAAGATACATGTCACATCCGAAGCTGAAGCGGTTTTATAATACTCGGCAGCGCTTCTGCCGCACTTTTCCGCCATAAATGCTTTATAGTATTTTATCATGATGTTTTCTATGCCGCATGCATCAAGCAGATCGAATGCCAATGCAGGACATCCGTACAGATACAGATCGAACGCGATGGATGTATACGTGTCTGTTCTTCCGCCTGTACGTTCTTTTATATCGAACCCGCAGGTGCCGGAACCGTAGGCCTTATCAGTCAGCATTGCCGAAAAATAATCGAACGGATCCTGCTCAAGCGATTCTTTTACATGGTTTTTCAGCATATCATTCTGATTATTATTTTTCAGCGACAAATACTGGATCAGGGCTTTTAGATTCCTTGCGCGGATATTATGGGTATTATACTCAAGTGCACGGTTCACATGTTCAAGAGCCGCATCGAACCTTGTGTTCCGGCATTCTATTGCAGCAATATTGTAAAATCCTGCTCCTGCCTGAGCTTCGCTCCATGTTGCTTTATAGAATGCATCGTAAGCTTCGCTGAAGCGGCCCTGCCATATAAGTGCATATCCGAGGTTTAAATACGATTCACTGTCATACGGGTTCGGCTGAAGTTCCGTAATGCGGGCTATCGAGGTACGGAAGTGTTTTTCGGCTTCTTCATAAAGTCCTCGCCGCAACAGCAGCAGACCGTACGCGTTGTTTATGCGGCTGTCACCGGCATCGCGCTTTAGTCCTTCTATGTAATACGGATCGGGAAGGTACGTTGCGTGGCGGTACTGCTCGATATGAAGCCCAGTCAGATAAAGTTCCTCATTGGTTATTATTTCCTCCGGCAGCTTCGCGGGATGTGCAGGTTCCGGCATTTTTTCTACTGTGTCGGGTTCTTCACGATACGACAGCAGCAGTTTTCCTTCGGAATCATATACGCTGAGCAGCAGATTTGTTAAATCGCAGTCCGTATCCACTGCAGCAGAAAAAACAGTGTCGGGACTGATGTCGGATATTTTTTCATAATACGTCTTGTCCGCATCCGTGAGGGTGATTCTGCATTTTTGATACGGATGTGTCGTATATACACCGATTGCTGTTTTGCCTTTGTCCGCGGCATTCATGCTCAGCATTACGTCCGTACTTGCATTCTTGACCGCACCGAGCTCTTTGTACGGAATAAAGTATTGTGTAAAGCTCTTCTGCTCACCGGGGCGGAGCCATGAAAAATCAGGCTGATTATCAGTGTACACGCCTGTCATAAGTTCGATGTACGGTCCGTTACTGTCGGTCAGATTTCTGTCCCATGCTTTGCCGAAATCACCGCAGCCCCATGTCCACTGTTTTTTGCCGGGAGAGATGTGATGATCGGCGACATGCAGCAGGCCGGCTTTAACTCCGTAATCATATCCGCCAACAAAATCATATTCGCTTTTATAGGCCATGTACGATGTGGGGACAGGAATATTTTTGTAACGCGAAATATCCACTCCGCTGCCGTAATCGTGTTTGTAATAAACGCCCGTTGCGATGGGGAATCTTGACACATCCCTCTTGCCGTGGTCGAACACCGCATGCACATCGGGAGGAAATACGGACTGCGTATTATTATTTACGGGAACGGCAGGATTTGCCCACCACAGGAATGTCTGAGGTTCACACGTAGGATTGTACAGTTCCGCATGTATTTCTATGTACGATTTCTGCGGATAAAGCGTAAATACTGTTACTGCGTTTGTTCCGTTAATCCTGTCATGGTCGTAGATAAGAACTGATGCGGAATCGTCCTTATTAATTTTCGTTGTGTAGTCGACCGGCATGAATGTTGTCGGTCTGTGATGCTGCGGCCAGTTGAATTCTATGCCGCCGGAAATCCACGGACCAAGGAGCCCCACGAGAGCGGGTTTTATTACATCGTTATGATAGACAAAATTATATCCGTTTGTTTTATCGACAGCCTGCTGTATTCTGCCGCCTAATTCAGGCAGAATCTGCACTTTTATATAATCGTTTTCGAGATATAAGGCCGTGTATTCTTTATCTTTTTTTTCATCATATATTTTGTCGATTACGGGATAGGGATACACCTTTCCGCTTGACCCCTGATAAACGCGCTTTTCAAGAAACATCGGATTTTTATCGGGTTTACCTACACCGTACGTCGGGATAATTATTTTTTCCTTCCATACTTTCGCTTTGCCGTTCATGGTAGCCTCCAATCTTTTTAGAAATAGTACCATCGACTGTGTATGGGGTAAATAATGGAAATTGCCTCTTTATTGTAAAAAATTGCTTTGTCGTTTATACTTACCGGAGAAGGAGCGATACGAATATGAAACTGAAGGAAACCGGAGTGCTTGAGACGTCGCAGGTCTTTTTCAGCACTGCAGGCGAAAATGCCCGTTCTTTATTCTTCTATCTTCTTTGCTGCGGAAATTATGACTGCAATTTTCACTATGTGGTAAACCGAAAGAATTATTATAGCTTTCTTATACTTTACGTGGTAAAAGGACACGGATATGTCGTATATAACGGCAGGAAAAGTCTTATAAAAGCCGGTGAAATCGCACTTATAGACTGCTATAAACCTCATGTTTACGGAACGGACAGCGGTTGGAAAATCCTGTGGTTTCATTTTGACGGGCAGAATGCACGTGCCTGGTACAACCGGATAAAAAATACGGCAAACCTTATAATAAAACCGCTCGATTCGAACCGGTCACTGTCGTGTATGGAAGAAATACTTCAACCTTTTTACAGCAATATGCAGGTTAATGAAGTTCTTGTGCACCGGAACATTACCATTCTGCTTTCCGATTTTCTTTACCGGACAAAAGTACCCGCCGATGCGGAAACATGCGTTAATAAGATAATAGGGCATATTAATAATAATCTCACCGAAAATCTTACGATAGAACAGTTTGCGGAAATGGCGTGCCTTTCCCCGTATTATTTCATCCGTTTTTTCAAGAAACAGACGGGATATTCACCGCATGAATTCCTGATTCATGCGCGTGTGAACGCAGCGCAGTATTATTTGAAGACTACGTCCTTATCTTTAAAAGAGATATGTTTTACGTGCGGCTTTTCCAGCGAAAGCGCGTTTTCAAACACATTCCGCCGTATTACGGGCATGACGCCTGTTACATACAAAAACAGCGCATCATGACATGATAAGCAAATTAATAAAAAGGCGGCCATGAACTTACATCATGAGCCGCCTTTTGTCATATGCTGCGGACGCTGTTATTCCGCATACTTTCCCATAACCTGTTTGTAGTTCTCTGGTGTGACGATTACTGCATCTACGGCCGTTTCCGTTTTTGGTGTTTTTCCGGCAATTGCTGACAAAAGTACCGTAACCGATTCCCGTCCTACGCTTTCCGATGAGAAATACGCGGCGGCTTTCATTGCGGAACCTTTCGGAGTTTTGAATTCGTCTTTTGCCATATATCCGCCGAGTCCTACGACGCATGCGTTTTTATCGAGACCTGCTGTTTCAAGCGCACGAACCGCTCCGATTGTTCCTTCTTCATTTGCACCCGTTACGAGCCATTTTTTAATTTCAGGATGCGCCGTAAATGTAGCGGCGGAAACCTGATTGCCTTTATCGGTTGTTCCGTCATAATCGGCTTTGAATATTCTGCTTTTCGGAAAACTGTTTGCAACCTCTGTAAATTTGTCCATTTCGCCCTGTGCGCGCGGCACGCATGACGACACAGTATCCATTGTCATAATCAAAAGTCCTGCCTGAGAATCATTTACCATTTTATTTTTGATTGCATAGTTCGCAATTCATTCACCGTTTGCCTGTCCTATGACGTATGCATTTATGCCTACCCACGGAGCAAGTTTCTTTCCGTTGTCTTCAAGCGCGTCATCGGCGGCGACAATCGGAATATTCGCGGCCTTTACTCTGTCTACGACAGCAATACTCATCGTCTGGTCCGGAATACATGTGACAATACCTGCCGCTTTGTTTGCGATTGCGTTGTCAATCGCCTTAAGGTATTCCTCCGGATTCATTTTTGCGTCGACGTAGATGAATTCATACCCCGCCGCTTCCGCAGTCTTTTTTGCAGCCTCGCCTTCATCGATGAACCATGTCTGGTCACCGGCCTTGTAAATACCGTAAATAACTTTTTTCCCGTTTGCGGTATTCCCCTTGCCCTTTGCAAACAGCATCCCTGCAGCGAGTGCCGCAAAGATCATTGCACCGATAAATTTTTTCATGTTTCCTCCTAAATCAGTTTCTTCTATAATTAAAACGCTGCTAACGGAGCGCTTTTTTACCGGCCTCAAGCAGGGCGCGTTCACGGTTTCGCTTGCGTATAAAATCGCTCGTAAGAGCAATCAGCAGCAGGCCGCCTCTGGCGACATACTGCCAGAAGGCCGGAACGTTCACCATCGTCAGTCCCGTATTAAACGCCTGCAGAAGCAGAATACCGAGCGCTACGCCCGCCATGTCGCCGACTCCTCCTGAGAATGCAACGCCGCCCAGAACGACAGCGGTAATTGCATCGAATTCAAGGTTGATATTTGCGGCAGGCTGCCCCGAATGCATGCGGGACGAAAATACTATGCCGCCCAGCGCACACAGAAGACCGAGCATCAGGAACATCACGTAATTAATACGTTTGGGATTCAAACCCGCAAGTCGCGCGGCAGCCTTATTGCCGCCGACGGCGTATATGCTGCGTCCGAATTTTGTTTTGGCAAGTATAAAGCCGAATATAACCATAAGAATTATCATAAGCCAGACTGATACGGGAATACCGATAATGCGTGCCTGTCCTAACGCTATGTACGACTGATTTTTGATAGATACAGGCTTTCCGCTGCAGATTATGTATGCCAGACCGCGGAATATGGCCTGCGAAACAAGCGTCGCAATAAACGCTTCAAGTTTTATTTCGTTAATCATGAATGCGTTGAACAATCCTACGGCCGCTCCGACGGTAAGTGTTATCAGAATAACCGCACCGAACGGAATGCCTTTAGCCGCAAGAGTCGCACCGAGAACACCGCTGAATGCGACAAGAGATCCGGGAGTTAAATCACATAAAGAGCCTATAATCAAATATGCTTCGCCTATTGCAACGAGACCTGTCAGAGAAGCTGCAAGAAGTATGTTAATAAGATTTGCCGTTGAAAAATAATTCGGATTTAACAATGAAAATAAGATCACTACACCTATTATCGCGCCCAAAAGAATCAGTTTTCCGCCGGATAGTATGTCGGACAGTTTTTTGTTTCCAGTTCCCATTTTTTCCCTTCCTTAATTAATATGCTTCTTTTATAAACTCTTGATCCGCCATAGCGAGGCTCAGAAGTTTATGCTCCGTCGCATCTTCACGCGTGACTTCGCCGCTTATTCTATGGTTTTTCATAACAATGATACGGTCGGAAAGCCCTATAATTTCCGGCAGCTCGCTTGAAATCAGAATTACGCCGATGCCCTGTTTCGCAAATCTGCATATCATGTGGTAGAATTCGCTTTTGGCTCCTACATCTATCCCTTTCGTGGGTTCGTCGAGAATCAATACGCGGGGATGTATGGTCATGCTGCGTGCGACTATACATTTCTGCTGATTTCCGCCCGACAGTTCCACTATCTTTTTACGGGGATTCGGAGTTTTGATGCGGAATTCCTTTATCTGCTCATCTACTATCGCGGATTCTTTTTTTGTATTCAAAACACCGAACACACCGGAATTCTGATCCATAGCATCGATGACTATATTATTGGCGACATCAAGATTGGCCAGTATTCCCTGCATTTTACGGTCTTCGGGCACAAGGACAATGCCGTTCTTCATGGCGGCATGGGGATTTTTATTAAATATGCGTTTCCCCGACAGATAGATCTCTCCGGTCAGCATTTTATCGGCGCCGATGACAGCGCGCATAATTTCAGTGCGTCCGGCTCCTACGAGACCGGCGAAACCGAGCACTTCACCTTTGTGAAGCGTAAACGAAACGGGGTTTACATAATCGCTTGATACGTTTTTTACTTCAAGAAGGACGTCCCCGATTTTTTTATCGCGGTCAAGCGTTGTGAAAATATCTCCCAAATCGCGCCCGACCATATATTTTATCATTTCGCTTTCTTCTGAGGTTTTAGCGTCAAGCAGTGTTATAAAACGGCCGTCTTTAAAAATCGCCACTTTATCCGCAATCTGTTTTATTTCCTTCATGCGGTGCGAAACATATATTACGACCTTTCCCTCTCCGCGCAGTTTTCTGATTACGGAAAACAAACTGTTTATTTCCGAATCGCTTAAAGAGGCCGTAGGCTCGTCGAAGCATATGCATTTGAGATTCTCCCTGCTGTATGCTTTCATTATTTCCACCATCTGCTGATATGCTGTTGAAAGATTTTTCACTATTGCAGTAGGTTTTATAGGCAGCCCGAAATCCTTAATTACTTTCTCCGCTCTGCGGTTCATCTCTGCCGTGTCGATGATGCCCAACTTGCCTGCAGGCTGCCTTCCTAAAAAAATATTTTCAGCAACAGAAAGTTCCAAAAAAATCTGTCTTTCCTGATAAATGACACTTACGCCCGATTCGATTGCCTGATGCGGTGTTGAAAAATGAACGGGAACGCCGTTAAGCAGATATTCTCCGTTTGTCGGCTGATAATCGCCGTTAAGAATTTTGAGCAGCGTCGATTTTCCCGCCCCGTTTTCACCGACGAATGCAAGAACCTCTCCGCCTTCGGCCCTGAAACTGACATTATCAAGCGCCCTTACACCGGGGAAAAACTTTGTAATATGCCGGAACTCAACTGACTGTTTCATTGTATCAACTCCATACTTTCCTGATTAAAAAAATTATCGCACGGTTTATAGCATAGGGCATTAAATAAATTTGCTCATTTATTGTAAAAAATTGCTATAGAAATTTAGTAACGATGCCAGTAAGGTTTTGTTTAGGTTTTATATGGGAAATATTTACAGTATTGCAAATAACAAAATGACACTGCAGCTTACGCCGTACGGTGCGTCGATGCGGCATTTAAAACTTTGCGACGGCAGCGAACCTCTTCTGAGCCTTGCTTCCGAAAACGATTACATCAGGGATTCTTCCTATGCGGGAACAGTAATAGCTCCCGCGGGCGGTAGAATAAAAAACGGGGAAATTACTATAATAGACAAAACTTTTTCATTAACAAAAAATGAAGGGAAAAATATGCTTCACAGCGGACGCTGTTCTTCCGCCAGAAGAATATGGGAAGTCGGTTCCGTAAGAAAAGAATCGGTATCGTTCATCTGCAGGCTTGAAGACGGCGCGGATGGATTTCCCGGCAGCAGAATAATTACGGCGGAATATGCGCTTGATTACAGAAGCATCGTTCTTAACATAAGATGTACGACTGACAAACCTACATATTTTAATCCTACGACACATGCATATTGGAACTTTCATCAAACTAAGTCTGCGCTTGACCATGCGCTTGTTATGTCAGCCAAATATTATTGGCTCAACGACGAAACATTTGTCCCTGTTATGCGTATTCCGGTGAAGCCTCATTCTTCGTTCAGCTTCGTAAGGAGAATAACAATGAACGACGCTGTAAAGCGCGGCGATCAGTTCAATCAGCTTAAAGACGGAAAGGGATACAACAACGCTTTCTGCGCAGCAAAAGCCGTGCTGTCATACGGCAGTCTGTCGATGACGTATACGACGAACGCTTCGTGCATTTGGCTGTACAGCGGAGGATATCTTGATTCTTCAACCAAACTGATATGCAGAAAGGACGGAAAAAACATACTGACTGATGCGGAATCTTCGTGCGGCATTGCACTGGAAGGTTCAGATGTATACAATCACCGCGTTACTGAACCCGGTGATATCTTCAACCGGACTTTTTCCTTTACATTCAATATATAATAGGGAAACTCCACAATGTTATTGCCGCAGATATGCGTTTATGCTATACTGCATGGCATATTTATGTATTAGGAGTGTATAAATATGCAGTCTGATATACGCTTTGTGGAAGGCGGTGTTACTGCCCCCGCCGGATTTACGGCGAACGGTATTTTGTGCCGCATAAAGGAAAGCCGGAGAACGAACGACACGGCTCTTATATTTTCTGAAAAATCGTGTACGGCGGCCGGCGTTTTTACGCAGAACCGTGTGCAGGCGGAGAGTGTAAAACTCACGAAGAAAAATATTTCCGACGGACGTATGCAGGCTGCCGTTGCGAACAGCGGAAATGCGAACGCGTGTACCGGAAAACAGGGGGCGGAAAACGCATACCGCATGGCAAAATCGGCGGCGGATGCTCTCGGACTTTCTCCCGACGATGTGATTGTCTGTTCCACCGGCGTCATCGGTCAGCAGCTGCCTGTTGAAAAAATCGAAGCGAAGATGGCGGAGCTTGCGGCAGGGCTGTCCAAAAAGGGACATGAGGAAGCTCGCGTCGCTATCATGACGACTGATACGCACTACAAGGAATGCGCCGTGCAGTTTACGCTCGGCGGACGCATCGTGACAATCGGAACAATGTGCAAGGGAAGCGGCATGATTCACATCAACATGGGAACGATGCTCGGCTTTATTACGACCGACTGCGCAATTTCCGCACCGATGCTTGACAAAGCGCTTCGCGAAAGTATTCTCGGTACGTACAACTGCGTGTCGATAGACGGCGACACAAGTACGAACGACACGCTTACGATTATGGCAAACGGCATGGCAGAAAACAGGGAGATTACGGAGGCCGGCGCGGATTACGACGCATTCCTTGCGGCTCTTGATGAAGTTAATACTGTCATGGCGAAAAAAATTGCAGCCGACGGCGAAGGCGCTTCCCGTCTCATCGAATGCACGGTTGACGGCGCAAAAGACGTACCGACTGCGCGCGCACTTGCAAAGGAAGTCATCGGCTCGAATCTTGTTAAGGCCGCGATGTTCGGTAAGGACGCGAATTGGGGACGCATTCTGTGCGCGCTCGGCTACAGCGGACAGTCCTTCACGCCGGAAAAGACATCCGTATATTTTTCAAGCAGCGCCGGAGCTCAGCGGTATTTTACGCCGGGCCAGGACGACATCGTGAACGGCGGGCAGAAAATAAAAGTCTTCGATCACGGCGTGCCGCTCGACTTCGACGAAGAACTGGCGGAAAAAATATTGAGCGAGGAAGCCGTCGAAATTCTTGTGACGATGGAAGACGGGCCGGCAGAAGGGCGTGCGTGGGGATGCGATCTTACGTACGATTACGTGAAAATTAACGGAGATTATAGAACATAATGTCTGATATAGAAATACAGAAGGATGAAAACCGCGGGCGCACGCTCGACAACGCCCACTGGGCAGACGTTCTTGTACAGGCAATGCCGTACTTTAAGATGTGGGTCGGTAAAATCGTCGTCGTGAAGTACGGCGGCAACGCGATGCTTAACGACGACCTCAAGGCCGCAGTTATGAAAGACCTTGTGCTGCTCAACACGATCGGCGTACATGTCGTACTGGTGCACGGCGGGGGGCCCGAAATTAACAAAATGCTCGAGCGGGTCGGAAAGGAAAGCAAATTCGTCAACGGTCTCCGGTACACCGATTCCGAGACGATGGAAATAGTGGAGATGGTGCTTACCGGAAAACTTAACAAAGAGATTGTCGGTATGCTGCTTCAGGAAGGCGGTCAGGCTGTCGGTCTGAGCGGCGTAGACAACGGTATGCTCCGCGCGCGGAAGATAGACAAGGACGGCACGGACCTCGGACTTGTCGGAGAAGTAACGGAAGTTCATCCTGAGATTGCCGAGTCGCTTCTGAACAGGGGATTCATACCCGTCATTTCGACTGTCGCACTCGGAGAGCAGGGCGACACGAACCGCTACAATATCAACGCCGACACTGCGTCCGCAAAGATCGCCGTCGCGCTCAAAGCGGAAAAATTCGTTCAGCTCACGAACGTGCCGGGTGTTCTCAAGGATATGAACGATCCGAAGTCGCTCATTACGCGCATTCCCATGCCGACGGTGCCGCAGCTTATTGAAAACGGCACGATTGCAGGCGGTATGATTCCGAAAGTGGAGTGCTGCATGACGGCGCTCAAAGGCGGCGTTCCTCGCACGCATATCATCGACGGACGTGTTCCGCACTCGCTCCTTATCGAGATGTTCAGCGACCGCGGTATCGGCACGATGATTTACTGAGCAACAAGCGGCGTACAGACGCATGAACGGTTCGAATAAAATAGAATTGATTTCCGCAGTTATGCTGCTGTGTACGGCGGCATTTTCACATGCGTCCGAATACCGGCAGCTCCGCATTGTCTCGGTGCTTCCGACGAAATATTTCGATATTATTTTCCCGAAGGAATGCGCATATACCGCGCAGCTCATCGCCGAGCACGGAGACGGGTTCTACGAAGAGGCGTGCGGTAAACTCAAGCTTACGAAAACATTCCGTATGCCCGTCGTCATCTCTCCCGATTCGGATGTGCTGTCCGTTTCGTATACGGCTTCTCCGTATAACCGCATCGTAATTTACGACGCGCTTCCCGATTCGGGTACGGCATACTACGGAAACACGCTGCTGGGCGAGTTCAACAGGGAAGTCGTGCGGGCGGTAAGCCTTTCGCTTCGTACGCCGTTCTGGCAGTTCATGTCGTCCTTTCTTTCTATAGATGCGCTGCAGCCCGCGTATCTGCTCAACATGCCGCTCTCGTTTGTCGAGGGGGCGTGTGCGACTGCGGGCAGCGACGACGAGAGGACTCTTCTCGACGACCGTGCGCTGCTCCGGCTTCTGTCACAGGCGAAACTGGAAAATAAATTTCCGTCGTGGATGCAGGCGGCCGGTGCACGCGACATTTATCCCGGCGAAAAACTCGCGCAGGCGGCGGGCAGCGCTTTTGCGGCGTATCTGCAGCAGCGGTACGGAATGCAGCAGTACGTTAATTACTGGCATGCGGCCGGAGAGATACACCTGTTTTCACTTACGGCGGGAATTTTCAAAACCGTCTACAATGAGGATTTGCGGAAAGTATGGAACGATTTTAAAGACACAGTTCCGCTTCCGGCCGATATGGAAAAGATGAATGCAGTCGATTCCTGCACCGCTCCGGTGTTTCCCCGTGATTACGACAGTCTTGCAGAATATATTGTGACTGGTCCGTACGGCACTATCTGGTACGACGATGCGCGCCATGAAGTCGATATACTGTCCCCCGAAGGAAAAAGAAGCCGCCTGTTTATTGCGACGGACATAATGCGGCTCTCGCTGTCGGAAGACGGTCAGTATCTGGCCGTAACGTACACGGCGCAGGGAACGAAGGAACAGTTTCCGAAATACAGGGTACGGGTGTACAACGTTCCGGGCAGAACATTTCTGCGGCCCGAATATCAGCTCCGCGACGGCTGTATCGTGAAGTGTTCCGACGGAACGATTGCAGTCGCTGGCGTATACGCATACATGCAGCGGGCCGAGCTCCGCGTTTATAAAATCAATGCAGGTACGGAACTTTTCTTAGTGTACAAACGCGCGTTTCCGCAGCGTGTTGTGCCGTACATGACAGTGTCTTCTTCTGCCGGCAGCGTTTCGTGTCTGCTTATTAACGGGGATACGCGTATGCTTTTTACGGCTGATACCGCCGGCGGCAACGAGCGGTCGTGGATGCTTCCGTACATGATAACAAACATGCAGTATGCGTCCGGCAGACTGGTGTTCGCATATCTGCCTGAAGAGCCCGGGGCGTTCTCCCGTCCGGGATACATACAGCTTGACGGGCAGGGAAATCCTTCTTCTGTTCTGCTTCTGGATGCGGACGTTTCGGGCGGTGTGCACGATCCGTCTCTCCGGGGGAATTCACTGATATACAGCGCTCATAAGTCGTCGCATTTTGAGCTGCGCTCGGTTTCTACAGATGAGCTTCCTTTCGTTTCGGTTGAAATTGTTAAAAATGAAAATGCGGTTCCGGCTTTTGTTCCGGAGAGTGTCCCTGTGATTGAAAAAAAGGAAACGGATGATTCCGGCGGTGCTGCGAAGGAAAAATTTCTGGGAGAGTATGAGCTTAAGGGATATAATCCTCTTCCGTATATGTTCCGCGGAGTGTGGATTCCCATGCTCCCGCTGTACAAGTTTTCGGTTGATGACAGCGAATACGAGCTTGCCCCCGGCATCGGAGTGACGTATCTGACTCAGAGCGATCCGACGGACAGTACGGAAGGAGTATTGTCGTTCAGCACGGCGTTCGCCGATCCCGCTACTGATTATCAGACGTTCAACGACGACTATACGTTTTCCGCGTTTGTTAAAAACAGCAGCCTGCCCGTCGACATCGCGCTGGGCGGTACATGGCAGTTTACGGAAGACGGCGACTATACACTGCAGACGCTCTGCGCAGCGCAGTGGCTTATTCCGCTCGGTATGAGTTATCAGAATCTCACGTTCACGGCAAAGCAGCTGCTTACGTTGTCCACAAGTTACACAGATACTGATACGGGAACAACGGAAAAAAAATCAGGTTGGACTCCTCTCCGGGACTCCTACCAGGAAAATTGTTTTTCGCTTGCCGGATCATACAGCAATTATCATCAGACAGGCATCAGCGCGTACGAACAGCTCGGTTTTGAAACGGGACTCACGCTGGTGCTCGATTACGATTCGCAGAAGACGACTGTAAATGAAGACGGATCGACGGACCCGAGTAAAATCGGTTTTGTAATAGACCTCGGATTTAAATTGCCGCACGTTCTGCCGTTTCCGTATCTTAACAATTTAGTGCTCGGTATGCCGCTTACCGTGCACTCGCAGTGGTACGGCGAAAGCGGAACTTCGTGCGACACATACGCGGAAGTGCTGATAGTCGGATGGGAATCTCAGTTCGGCATTCCCGTTCTGAATTTGTACATGACGCGGGCGGGATTGAAAGCCGGATACGATATGCAGCTTACGTACGATACGCTTGCGTTACCGGATCCCGATATCCGCAGCATCGGTGATTATATCGAAGTTCTGAAAAAGGCTTCATGGAATGATTATGTGTACCTCACGACAGATGCGGTGCTTTCACCTGTTGCGGGATTCATGACGTCTCTGCAGGTGACTGCGGGTGTACAGTACCGGTATTATATACGCAGAAATGCATTCAGGATTGCGGCAGTGATAAAAGCTGAAATGTGAAACAGATACGGAATTTTTACAGGAGTTCGTTATGGAAAAGAAGATTGTTAATAACTACGGCAGCTTCGACAAAATTTTTGTCAAAGGAAAAGGTGCGACGCTCGTTGACGACGGCGGACGCAGATACATCGACTTTATTGCGGGCATCGGCGTAAACAGCCTCGGGCATAATTATAAACCGCTTGTTAAAGCGATACGGAAGCAGGCGGGAAGGGAAATCCACATTTCGAATTATTACCTTTCCGATGAGGGACTTGCTTTTGCGGACGAACTTCTTGCCGCGACGGGATACGAAGGCGGATATTTCGGAAACAGCGGCGCGGAGGCGAACGAGGCGGCAATAAAACTTGCGCGGAAATACGGCTACATGAACGGCGGTGAAAAACGCCGTGTTATTTACACGCTCGAACAGTCGTTCCACGGACGTACGATTGCGACGCTCACGGCGACGGGTCAGGACAGATTTCATCCGGCTTGCTTTGCACCGTATGTCGAAGGATTCAGGACAATCAAGGCGAACGACTGGGACGCAATACGGACCGCCTTCGACGACACGACGGCGGCGCTCTTTATTGAATGCGTACAGGGTGAGGGCGGTGTAAACCTCGTCGATGCGAAATGGGCGCAGGCTGCCGCGGCGGCGGCGCGGAAGGAGGGTGCCATTGTCATGGCCGACGAGGTGCAGACTGGAATGGGGCGCTGCGGTACGCTGCTTGCAAGTGAACAGCTCGGATTTGAGCCGGACGTTGTGACACTTGCGAAAGGAATTGCGGGCGGAATTCCCATGGGCGCCTGCCTGTTCCGCGGAAAGGCCGCGCACGTTTTTGAAGCGGGCGATCATCAGTCCACGTTCGCGGGAAATCCGCTCGCGTGTGCCGCAGGACGCGTTGTCCTGAAAACACTCACGGCTCCCGGATTCTTCGGCGAAGTCAACCGCAAAGGCGAATACATCCGCAGCACAATAAAAGGCTGGAACGTTCCGATTGTGACCGACGTGCGGGGTAAAGGACTCATGATCGGAATCGGGATTGCGGGGACGATCAAACCATTCGACATAGAAGTAAAATGCATGGACGAAGGCCTCTGCGTTTCCACCGCCGGCAGCGACGTTATCCGCTTCCTTCCTCCGCTTACGATTTCTGATAAGGAAATCGAAAAGGGGCTGGAAATATTCCGCCGTGTCCTCACGGAGTTCTGCAGATAGAGCGGAGGATGTCCGGGAGCTCCGTCTCCGGATATTCCTGCGGGCAAAACTGCATTATTGTTCAATTCGGAGAAATCCGCTAAAATAGTTTTCATGACAACTCACAAGACTATTGATGAAGATACGCTTGAAAAACTGCTGTATCTTTCGCGGCTTTCCCCTGAGAGCACGAATCTTACCATATTAAAGAAACAGGTCGACGACATAGTCGGCTACTTTGAAATCCTTTCGAAATACGACGACAGCGAGAATCCGTACGACGCATATCCTTCGACGGATGCGGACAAGCTCCGCGACGATGAGATTGTGTCCGGTCTCGATATTTCCAACGTTAAGAAAATATCAAAAGATTTTATGGACGGCTACTTCCAGGTACCGAAAGTATTGGGTGAAGGCGCCTGAAATCACAAATGAGGAATTATGAACTATACGATTAAAGATATGCAGTCGGCGCTTAAGGACGGAACTGTCACGAGCGCAGCGCTTGTAAAAAAGTCGATTGAAACGTTCGAGACTGATAAGAAGTCGGCTCTGCCGCTCAACGCATTCCTTGAAATGTACGACGACGCCGGTGCAAAGGCGGACGCTGCGGACAGGGAGATTTCTGCTGCGCGCGCGGACGGAACGATCGACGGACTGTTTGAAGAGAAGCCGCTTCTCGGGCTTCCGTTTGCGAACAAGGATAATATTTCCGCAAAAGGTAAGCGCCTTACGTGCGCGAGTAAAATTCTCGAGGGATACGTTGCGCCGTACGATGCGACCGTCATCGCGCGCCTTGAAAAAGCGGGCGCCGTTCCGCTCGGGCGGTGCAATCAGGATGAGTTCGCTATGGGCTCGTCGACCGAGTATTCGGTATACGGACCGACCCGCAATCCGATTAACCGCGCGTACGTTTCAGGCGGTTCCTCCGGCGGTTCCACGGCCGCAGTTGCGGCGAATCAGGCGCTGTTCGGAATCGGGACTGAGACGGGCGGCTCCGTCCGTCTGCCCGCAAGTTACTGCGGCGTCTACGGCCTGAAGCCGACGTACGGCGTGCTGAGCCGCTGGGGCGTCGTCGCATACGGCAGCTCGCTCGATCAGGTGGGCATCATGGGACACACGCCGTCCGATATCGCCGTTCCGCTTGCTGCGATGTGCGGTGCCGATATGTACGACGACACGAGCGCGGACCTTCCCGGAAAGGAACAGCTCCGAAATCTTACGGCATACGGCGACGGGGACCTCGCGAAGCTCAAGGTCGCCATTCCGCGGCAGTTTCTTGAAAGCAAAGGTCTCGCGGCCGACGTCGGCATCGTGTTCGACGGAACGCGGAAATGGTTTGAAAGCAAAGGTGCGTCCGTGGACATCGTGGACCTTCCGGTGCTCGACGCCGCGATTGCGAGTTATTACGTTATAGCGCTTTCGGAGGCTGCGTCCAATCTGAGCCGTTTCGACGGCATCAGGTACGGCCGGCGCGTTGATACGGGAGACGGTTACGACGAGCTGTACGTCCACACGCGCAGCGAAGGATTCGGCCCGGAAGTAAAGCGCCGCATCATAATCGGCAATTACGTTTTGTCCGAGCAGTTCTCCGGAGATACGTACAAAAAAGGCATGACGGTGCGCGCGCGTATTCAGCGCGAAATGTCGAAGCTGTTCGAAACATACGATATGGCGCTCTGTCCGACGTGTCCGACGCCGGCGTTCAGACTCGGCCAGAAAGTGGACGATCCGCTCGAGATGTATCTGAGCGACCTCTTTACGACGTTCGTCAATCTTGCTCGCATCCCGTCCGTTTCAGTTCCCGCAGGACATACGGGCGGCGGCGGTGTGAAAGCCGGCGTTACGGACGGAAGCGCAGCCGAAGTGTACACCGCGGACAGCAGCGCTGCGGGCGTTATGCCCGTCGGCATTCAGTTTGCAGGTCCGATGTTCAGCGAGCTCAAAATTCTGCGGATAGCGCAGTCGTGGGAAAACGAGCATCCGGGCTGCGGCTCTCCGATTGCACTGACGTCGCGTTAAATCAGTAATTTAAAGGTAAACGGTTATGGTAGATAAATATGAAATTGTAATAGGCTGCGAAATACATACGCAGCTGCTCACGAAGACTAAAGCGTTCTGCGCGTGCGAAAACCGTTACGGCGGCATGCCCGATACGCGTGTCTGCCCGGTCTGTCTCGGGCTTCCGGGAGCAATGCCCCGCGTGAGCAAAGGGTACGTGGAACTTGGAGCTGTGGCCGGACAGGCGCTCAACTGTCAGATTGCGCGTTTTACGAAGTTCGACCGCAAGCACTATTTTTATCCCGATCTTGCGAAAGGGTATCAGATTACGCAGTACGATATGCCGCTCTGTACGAACGGATACGTCGATCTTCCGTTCGTTCATTTTCCTGAAGAGGAACGTCCGGGCGGAAAGGCGTTCCGTCCGAATAATTTTAAGGGCGAGAACTGTATCATAGGAAACAAGTACCGCCGCGTGCGCATTGAGCGCATCCATCTTGAGGAAGACGTCGGCAAGTCGCTCCATCTGGAGGGAAAACATTCGTATATCGACTACAACCGCTGCGGCACACCGCTCATCGAAATCGTTACGAAGCCAGACATGACGAGTCCCGATGAAGCGGCGCTTTTCATGGAAACCGTGCAGGAAATTCTCCGCTACGTAAAAGTGACGAAGGGTAATCTTGAGGAAGGAAACATGCGCTGCGACGCCAACATCAACCTCAACGTGTGGGAGAACGGTAAACTGTATCACACGCCGATTTCCGAAATAAAGAACCTCAATTCGTTCCGTTCGATAAAGGATGCGTGCGCGTACGAAGCGCAGCGCCAGCTCAAAGAATTCGAAACGGACCGCCAGGAATTCAATCCGGGTTTTAAAGTGACGATGGGATGGGACGAGGTAAAGGGACAGACCGTCGTCCAGCGCACGAAGAACTCGTTCGTCGACTACCGCTTCGTCGTGGAGCCTGACATTAAACCGTTCAGCGTAAGCGAAGAACTTATTGCCAAGGCAAAAGATGCCGTCGGCGAGCTGCCGGAGGCGAAGCGCGTCCGTTTCATAAAGGAATACGGTCTTTCGGAATCGGACGCAGAGACGCTTACATCCACGCGCGAACTGTCGCTGTGGTTCGAGGAAGCCGTCAGGGGCGCGAAAAGCCAGAAACGCGTCGCGAACCTCATCCTTACCGAGCTGCTCGCGGTCCTTAATGAAAAGCAGCAGACGATTACCGACGTGCGGATAACTCCCGCTCATATCCGCGGACTTGCGGATGCGCTCGAAAATAACAAAATCACGAGCAAGCAGGGGAAAGCCGTATTCGAAAAGATGCTTGCGACCGATAAAATGCCCGACGTAATTATTAAAGAAGAAGGCATGGAGCAGGTGAGCGATGCAGGTGCAATCGAAAAAATCGTCGATGCGGTCATCGCCGCGAACCCGAAAGCAGTCGCAGACTACAGGGACGGCAAGACGAACGTCGTCGGCTGGCTTACGGGACAGGTGATGAAAGAATCGCACGGAAAGGCGAATCCGAAGCAGGCGACTGAACTCGTACAGAAGAAGCTGTCGTAAATCTATATATGCGCGGCGACGTATTTGACGAAGTCCTCTTCTTTTAGGGGGCGGGAATAATAATATCCCTGCACCTGATCGCATTGTATCGATTTAAGAAAATCAATCTGCGCTTTCGTTTCCACACCCTCGAAGACCGTTTTTTTGTCGAGCTGCTGTCCGAGCTCGACAAGCTTCGTAATGAGCCCGGATGTCTTTTCGGTATAATTGTCCGGGTTTAGAAACGACTGGTCGAATTTTAACACGTCGACGGGAATCGTATTGAGCATGTTGAGCGATGATTCGCCGCTTCCGAAATCATCCATCGCGACGTTGAAGCCGTGTTTATGGAGCAGCCGGGTTGTTTCAAGAAGCATAAGTTTGCCCGTTTCCGATGTCCGTTCGATGATTTCTATCTCTACGAGAGACGGCGGAATGTTGTATTTTTTGAATATGGAGTTGAACCGCGCTATAAATCGTTCCGGATTGGTGTGATTCCGCGACATATTCATGGAAACTGGAACGACGGGCTTATGCTCGTCGAGCAGCTTCTGCATAAACCGGAAGACCTGATCGTACACATAAAAATCAAGATTGACGATGAAACCGTTCTTTTCAAACGTCGGAATGAATTTCGCCGGCGGCATGACGCCGAATTCCGGATTGTTCCAGCGCACAAGCGCCTCCGCACCGATTATTTTTTCCGTCTTCAGCGAAATTTTCGGCTGATATATCACGAAGAACTCGTTGTTTGAAAGCGCTTTTTCCATGCGGCTCTCGATTTCGCGCTCCTTGTTTATCTGCAGCTGCATCTCGGGTGTAAAAACCGCATACTGATACATGAGATTGTTTTTAATTGTCGATTTTGCGAACGAGGCATTTCCCGTCAGCGACTGCACCGAAACGTTCTGTTCGTCTTTGTTCGAACATGCTATGCCGAATTTAACATAAAACACAATGTCTGATTTTTTTATTTCCCTGCAGATTTCCTTCAATTTGTTCCGGAAGATGTTTATCGCCCGATGTTCGTCGCTTATCAGGAAGAGACCGTAAAACCTGTCCGCATATCCCCTGCCGATGTATCCGGTATACCCTTCCGCGGCCCTGTTCAACGCCTTCGAAAACAGAACGAGCATAGCGTCCGTTTTTTCCGCGCCGTATGTCTGATTCAGCACTTTGAATCCGCGGATATCCGCATCGATGAATATGAACTGACTGTGAGGATTTTTGTTGATGAACTGCTGGGAAGCAAGTTCGAATTTCGTCCGGGTAAAAAGCCCCGTCAGCTTGTCGTAGTCATTTTCCCTGTTAATTTTTTCGCTTAGCGTGTGAAGCACGGACATCTCGATAAACAGACTTACGAGTATTCCGAAAATCATTATGAAGAAAACATGTATCTGCGCTTTACGTACAGAGTTGTACAAATCCTGCACTTCCGCTTCGGGAATGGAAATTCCGAGAATGCAGGGAGTGCCTTTTATAGGTTCGAATGCAATCGAAACGGGAACACCGGTAACGGAAGCCGTCTTCACGTATCCCGACTGATGACGGAGGATGTATGAAACAGTGTTTTCCGGACTGTGGGCAATCGACAAATCGTTTCTTTTGAGAAGAAGTTTTTCGTCGGGATAGGAAATGAATTCTCCGTTCGAATTAATAATAAACGCGTACCCCGTCTTTCCTATTTTTATATTGCCGACGGTTTTTTGAAGCGTCGTCAATTCGACGGCTCCTCCGATAAGCCCGATGCATTCTTTCCTGTTGTTGTATACGGCGCGCGCCACATGCAGAACAAGCTTTCCCGTCGTCCGTGATATGCTTCCGTCGTCGACGGCCGTTTCATATCCGTCTTCGACGATTTTTTTAAAATAATCGCGGTCGCTGATGTTTGCTGAAAGTCCGGCGGAGGAAATCAGATTTCCGTTTCTGTCGGCGTAAAAAAGATTCAGAAAATACGGCGGGCGCCTGTTGTCGTGTTCCTGAATCCATGAAGCTATTTTTTCATCTGTTTCGTATTTGAATACATCGGAAGAGGAAAAACTTTTCAGGTCGGAAAGATATTTATCTATAAGCTCGGAAAACGCGTATGAATATGCTTCCGCAAGGTGTATGCAGTCGGATTCATAATGATCCGCCGTGCTTTCTTTGATGATTTTGAGCGAAAGCCCGCAGAGAAAAAAGAACAGCGCAATAAAAATGGCGGTAAGGATAATGTACGTGACGGAGTGGACTCGGCTCTTAAGTTGTTTTGCATCTGGTACCATGGTCTTTCCCTGCATAATGGTATAATACCATACTTTTTTCTTTTTGCGGAGATACTTGAACCATTTTAAAAAATCCATTCTCCGCGAAATCAGCTTTGCAGGAAATATATAAATCAGCATATTTTGATAATTTGAATATTTTCCGATAGTGCGGCATGATGGCGTTTTAAAACCCGCCCGATTTTCTCGATAGCAGAAAAGTATTTTTTCTGCTATACTACGGCAAATGTCAACAGTTGATTTTTTAGCGTCTGAAATTACACTTCGTTACGGCACCGTACAGCGTGCCCGCGGATGTTTTCTGTATACGCGCAGGGGAATCCGCCTTACCGACATGTATCAGGAAGGGGGACGGGCTGTCCTCGGGTGGGGCGGCGGAGCCCCGTTTACGGTGTTCAAAAATACGATGAACCGCGGGCTTACCGGCAGCTTCGACACTGATGTGACTCCCCGGCTGGAGAAAGCCGTAAGCAGCCTGCTTGCCGGCAGACGCACTGTGTTTACGTTTACGGACCGTGCGGCTGCGTTCAAGGCTGCGCTTACTTTTTCGAAAGAAAGTACGTCGTTCTGGAAACCGTGGAATCAGGAAAACAGTGACTGGCGGACAGTCGACGCTGTCATCGTTGTTCCGCCTCTTCCGTGGGCGACTCCGCTGTTTTTTGTCGCCGTGAGGCCTGAGATAGTCGAAGTGTTTTCCGCGGCGGGAGCGGAACTTCCGGAAAGCGCGCGCATTCCGGCGGCTCTCGCTGCCGCTGCTGTACGGTCGTTTTACGACATGACTGCCGCCCTTCAGTTCCGCGAGGAGAAGGACTGGTTCCGGTACGATACGGTGCTTACGAAATACTGGACGCGCCGCGGTCCGTACCTGTATCCGAAAATCGATGAAAAAAAATACGGGGCGTTCATACTGCATTGCCTCGACTGCGCTCTCGTCGTCAGTCCGGATTACAACGTGCCGTCGATAGTTCCCTTCGGTGCCGATAAAGGCGTGTTTACAAAACTTGCAAATTCTCCGTTCGAGGCATGACGTACATGGTTCAGTCCGATTTGATTCTGTTTATTATAAAACTCGTTCTGGGCGGAATAACGGCATTCCTCGCGATACTGCTTTGGTCGAAGACGCGCGATGCGTCGTGGATGTCGCTCGTCGCCGGCGCCGTCACTTCGTATGCAGGCATCGTGTACGACATGATGGTGCATCTCGGTATTATAGTTCCGGGCGGCGTTTCCGTCGCCGGCATCCCGCTTCCGACACTGCTTTTCTGCGTGATTCCGAGCTGCTTTTTCATACTTGCGTTTATACTGATGCTTTTGAGGACACGATAATATGAGTAAAGCCGACGTTTACTGGTACCGCTTCCTGGAAGCGACCGGACGCGACAGAGAAGAGAAGTGTGCGGGCGACATGACCTTTGAAGCGCACGGTTTCGTCGGAGACGAACTTCTTTCGCTTGTGCTCACGGGAAAAAAGACCGCACTATTTACGAGTTACGCCACCTATGCGGAAGACAACGAACCGCTTCCCGCAACGGGTGAACTGTACGTGGTGCTTGACCGTGCCGAAACGCCGCGCTGCATTATCGAAACAACCGGCGTGACGATCGTACCGTTCGACGAAGTAACGTGGAAAATGGCGCAGCTTGAAGGAGAAGACGAAAACCTTGAGGCGTGGCGCGGGAAGCATAAGGAATATCTTGAGGATGAAGGCGCTGTCGTGGGATTCGATTTTTCACCCGGCATAAAGCTCGTTTTTCAGACATTCCGCGTCGTCTACAGCGGAATTTTATAAAAATAATATTTTAGGAGGATTTTTAATATGGCATCACAGCGTGAACATTCAATCGGTTATCTGTTTCTGCAGATAGCGGTCGGGTTGTTTTTTCTGGTAAGCGGCATCTGGACGCTTCAGGGAAGTTCCGGAAACGAGATTGCAGTCGCGATAAAATCGGTCTTAAGCGGCGATAGTGCCCAGATCGCCTGCATCGTGTTCGGCATTATCGAAGTGCTTGCGGGTATTTTTTTACTGCTCAGAATGTTCGTAACATTCAGTGCGCCGATCGACACGGTGCTCATGGTAATCATCATGATTGCATGGATAGCTTCAATCGTTCTCATCGATTTTCTTGAGAAGGGCGCTCTGCCGGCGGGGAATTTTGCGTCGATCCTCAAGTGGCTTAAGGCTTTTGCGTATCATCTGCTCGTGCTCGGAGCGGTCATTACCGCGTTACCGTAAAGAATTATTTTTTTCGGACAAGACAGGCCGTCCCGTACGTGAAACTTTCGGGACGGCCTTTTTTCATTTTAGCGCGGCGGCCGAAGTTCTGAAGATGAGTTCCGGCGTGATCGATATGTGCCGCGGCGTTGTGTCGTTTCCGTTCATTGCGTAGTCAAGCAGATCCATCGCACCTTTTGCAACGCTCCGTATTTTCATATCGACGCACGTAAGACTCATCGCCGAAGCGATTATCGTATTGTCGTGGCTCATGAGCGAGACATCATCCGGAACGGAAAGACCGAGCTCGTGCAGGGCCTGAATTGTCCCGAGCGCCATTATATCGTTGCAGGTGAAGATGATAGTCGGACGGTTTCCGGCAGCAAAGTAGTCGAGAACGGCTTTGCACGTCTGAGCGACGCCGCGTTCTTCATCCGAATCGGTGATTTTTAAGCAGTCCTCATCCTTCGGTTCGATTCCCCCGATTTTCAATTCTTCCCTCCAGATGCGTTCTTTGAGGTTAAAAGAGTAGCCGATTGTACCGCGGATGAAAACAATTTTTTTATGTCCAAGTCCGAGCATGTACTGCATCGCTTTTTTCATTCCGAAATTCTGATCGACCGTAATCGTGTTGTAGGCAAAATCAGCCGGAAAAGAATGCACGAGGACGATGGGAACGTGTTTCTGCGAAATCTGATTGTATATGTCCACCTGAGCCTGATCCATTGCCGGATCGTGTATGATTATTCCGTTCGTGCCCCGGGAGATAAGATCCATAAGATATTTATACTCCGTTGAACCGTTCGTGCTGCAGCCGATGTAATAGGCGATGTTCCGTTTCGTATATTCTTCATTTATGGTTTCGGCAAATTCCATTGTGTAATAATTTGAAAGACTGTGCGTCAGAACGGCGATTGACTGAGTCGGCGAATTGACAATCTGGCGGGCCATTGATTCGGGCACGTAGTTGAGTTTCAAAATCGTGCTTTCAAGTTTCTTCCGCGTCTCTTCTTTTACCGGACCTTTGTTAAGATACCGGGAGACTGTTGCTATGGAAACCCCCGCAGCATTCGCTATTTCCGTTATGGTCATTGAAAATCCTTTTATGTCTCTAGTATTATACCTGAAATAAAAGTAAAGTAAATAAGTTGATTTATTAATGTAAAATTTTACAAAAATAATGTAAAATTTGTTGACATATTGAAAAGCTGTGGTATACTTTTTCGTATGAAAACAAACAAATACGCATTGAAACGGAATCTCGTTGCGTTCAGCTTTGTTGTTCCCTGTCTTGTCGGATTCGCGGCATTTTACATGCTGCCGACAATCCGCGGGTTATGGTACAGCTTTACCGACTGGGATCTTTTTAACAAGGCCCGTTTTATCGGTGTACAGAATTACACGAAACTGTTCCGGGACAAAGATTTCTGGACCGCGATGAAAGTGACTGTTCTGTATGTCCTGCTTAATATTCCGGCCCAGACGCTGCTTGCGGTTTTGATTGCGCTCATCATGAACAAGGCGACTCGGCACGGATTTATGCGCGGCATTCTTCTCACTCCGTGGATTATGTCGAATGTCGTTGTAGGTCTGCTCTGGCTGTGGATGCTTGACTCGTCCGTCGGCATCGTAAATGTGCTTCTCCGCCGGATGGGTACGGACGGCATAAATTTTCTTACGTCGACGAAAGCGGCTCTGCCGTCGATTGCGATGATTAACATCTGGCGGCATATGGGATATACCGGACTGCTCGTGTTCGCGGGGCTGCAGAGCGTTCCGAAGGAAATAGAAGAGGCCGCGGTCATAGACGGCGCCGGTCCCGTACGGAAGCTTGTGTCCGTGGTTCTTCCGTATATCCGCCCCGTCATGGCGTTCGTCGTTATTACGACGGTCATCGGTTCGTTCCAGATTTACGATACGATCGCAGTAACTACGAAGGGCGGACCTGTTACGGCGACATACGTCATTTATCTGTTCATTTACAAGAACGGCTTCGAGTCGTATAAAATGGGATATTCGTCAGCCGCCGCGATGGTGCTGTTTGCTATTCTCGTATGCATCAGCGCGGTTCAGATGAAAATCATGAAAGGCAGCGAGTCGAATTAAGGAGGAACAGCATGTCGAAACAATTGAACAGAAACGGCGTATCACCGGCGCTGCGTGCGGTCATAACGGCAGGAATTATTATTCTTGTCGTTGCAACGCTGTTCCCGTTTTACTGGGTCGTGCGTACGTCGCTGACTCCAAACAGCAGAATTTATGTGGATGCGGGCAGACTGCTGCCGCCTTCCCCGACGTTTATGAATTATCCGCGCGTCCTCGGACTCGTCGACGCTGCAACGTCTGTAGCGCTCGGCGGAACCGGCCAGTCCGTAAACTTTCTTGTTAACTTAAAGAACTCGCTTATTATTTCCGTGTGCGTAACGTTTTTTTCGACGCTGTTCAGTGCAATGGCGGCATATGCGTTTTCACGGCTTCATTTTCCGGGGCGCGATCAGATTTTCTACCTGATTCTTGCGGCAATGATGGTTCCCGGCGTCGTCATGATGATACCTAATTTCGTGTTCGTCCGCCAGCTCGGACTGCTCAATACGTACGCCGGGGTTATGGCGCCCTGTCTTATTATGACGCCGTATGCCGTATTTTTCCTGCGGCAGTTTTTTCTGGGAATCAATAAGGAAATAGAAGAGGCAGCATATCTTGACGGGGCGGGGCAGTATCAGACGTTCTTCACAATAATACTTCCGCTTATGCAGACTGCGCTCGTAACGCTTGCTGTGACGACGTTCATCAACACGTGGAACGATTATATGTGGCCGCTTATCGTCGGCAAGAAAGAGGAAATCAGAACGCTTACGGTCGCGCTCGGCGTGTTCCGCTCGCAGACGCCTCAGGGGCAGCCCGACTGGAGCGGACTTACGGCGGGAACTGTGCTCGCAATCATTCCGGCGCTTGCAATTTACGGCGTGTTCGGAAAGAAAATTGTTAATTCCGTTCAGTTCAGCGGATTCCGTTAGCAGACATCCGGCGGTCTTCCGCCGGTACCATAAACAGGGGTTGTTTTTCAGGAGGAAAAATATGAAGAAAACATTAACAGCAGCGGCGTGCATCTGTGCGGCGGCAGTTTCGATTTTCGCCGCATCGTGCAGCAGGAAAAGCGGTTCGGCAAAATCGTCCGGGCCGGTAACAATCAAATATGAGCTGTGGGATTCGGCCCAGCTTCCGGCGTATCAGAAATGCGCCGAAGTTTTTATGGGAAAGAATCCGGATATTAAAATTGAGATCACTCAGCTCGGATGGAACGATTACTGGACCGGTCTGCAGACAGAAATGGTGGGAGGATCTGCAAGCGATGTATTTACAGACCATCTTGCAAAATTCAAAGAATTTTCGAATAAGGGGCAGCTTGTTGATTTGGCCCCTTATATCAAAAGAGACAACGTAGACACGTCGATTTATTTAAACGGACTTGAGAAGCTTTGGCAGACGGAAGACGGAAAGTGCTACGGCCTCCCCAAAGACTGGGATACAATTGCCATTGTCTATAATGCAGATGCGCTCAAAAAAGCGGGTTTTACGGAGGAAGAGGCAAATAGTTTGACTTGGAATGCGGAAGACGGCGGTACATTTGAGAAATTTATTGCGAAACTTTCAATTGATTCACAAGGCAGAAACGGTCTTGATCCGAAATTCGACAAAAAAAATGTCGTTCAATACGGTTTTGCTCTGAATCACAGCGATGACCGCGGGCAGGCTCAGTTCAGTCCGTTCGCTGTTTCGACCGGATGGATGTATACGGACGGACTCTATGACCATAATTATCATTATGATGATCAGCGTTTTATCGACACCATAAAATGGATGCATCAGATGGAACTTAAAGGATTTGCGGCACCATTTGCTGATACGGCTAACGGTGCTAACACACTTCTTTTCTCCGGAAAGGCTGCGACATTATTAGATGGTTCATGGATGATAGGAACATACGTATCGAACGGAGCAATTCCCGTCGGTTTTGCATTGCTTCCGACTGGTCCGAAAGGCCGTCGCAGCATGACAAACGGTCTTGCCGATTCAATCTGGGCAGGCTCTAAACATCATGAGGAAGCATGACAGTGGGTTAAATTTCTCGCATCCGAAGAAGCGCAGAAAATCGTCGGTTCGTATGGTGTTGTATTCCCCGCAATTCAGGGCGGCGTGGATGCGGCCCTCAAAACATATTCAGACAAGGGAATCAACGTAAAGGCATTTACCGACGAAGCTGCTGAGCCGGGGTGTACATTCGTATATCCTGTTCTCGATAATGCAACAAAAGTGAACGAAATTATGACACGAACATTTGACAAGATATTCCTCGGAGAAGAAAAAGAGGACGCAGCACTGAAAACGGCGAATGCAGAAGTAAAGGCACTTTATAACTGATCATTTTTTTGTCGGATGAATAGTTCATCCGACAGATTTTTTTTATAATTAGAAAATAGTATTTTAATAATATATACTGGAGAAATGTATGAGTATCGTTTTTGATGCAGACAAACAGGTGTTTCTGCTTAACACTCCCGGTTCAACGTATGTAATCCGTATTTACCGCGGATTGTATCTTCTGCACGGCGGCTGGTTTAAAAAGACGGCGGACTGGTCCGATCTGTGTACGCCGCCGGTCCTCGACCATTCGTTTGCGCCGAATCCCGCGGAGACGTACGGGCAGTCGGCTTTTTCCCACGATTCGCAGCCGTCCGAATTTCCCTCTGCGGGCCGGGGCGATTTCCGCATGGCGGCTCTGGAAGCGGACCTTGCAGACGGTTCGAACGTGCTCGACCTGCTGTACAAGTCGTACCGGATTATAAGAGGAAAGCCTGCTCTTCCCGGACTGCCCGCAACGTACACTGCCACCGAAAGCGACGCCGACACGCTCGAACTTGATTTGGAGGACAAGGCTGTCGGCCTTGTCGTGACGCTCAGCTATACGGTGTGGAACACGTACGACGCAATCTGCCGTCACACCGTTGTGAAAAACAGCGGCAGTCCCGTTGTGCTCCGCCGGATAATGAGCGCAAGCGTCGACTTTGCAGGTACACGCTTCAGAATGCTGCAGCTTTCGGGTGCGCACGCGCGGGAACGTCATGTCGTGCTGCGCCGCATTGAACCGGGTCTGCAGGGAATAGACAGCAGGCGCGCGATGAGCAGTCATCAGCAGAATCCGTTCGTCGCGCTTCTTGCACAGAATGCGAACGAGGAAAACGGCGACGTGTTCGGTTTCAGTTTCGTGTACAGCGGAAATTTCACTGCTCAGGCGGAAGCTGACCAGTTCAACATGACGCGCGTACAGGTAGGTCTTAATCCCGACTGCTTTGCATGGAAACTTGCGGCTGGGGAATCGTTCTGTACGCCGGAAGTCGTCATGGTACGCTCCGGAAACGGACTCGGCGGCATGAGCCGCATCTATTACGATCTGTACCGGAACAATCTGTGCCGCGGTGAATGGAAGACAAAAGAGCGTCCGATTGTGATTAACAATTGGGAAGCTACGTTCTTTGATTTTACGCCGGAAAAACTGTTCAATCTGGCTGATGCGGGCGTGAAAGCCGGCATGGAGCTGTTCGTGCTCGACGACGGCTGGTTCGGAAATCGCAACGACGACCGCCGTTCGCTCGGCGACTGGAATGTGAACGAGACAAAACTGCCCGGCGGACTAACGAACATTGCGGACGGTATTATTAAGCGCGGGCTCAGGTTCGGCCTCTGGGTGGAACCTGAGATGATTTCTCCCGACAGCAACCTGTACCGCGCACATCCTGACTGGTGCATACATATCGACGGGAGAAGCAGAACGCTCGGGCGGAATCAGTGTGTGCTCGACCTGTCGCGCGGAGAGGTCGTGTCGTATCTCGAGGAAGTTTTTACCGGCGTGTTCCGCTCTGCCGCAATATCGTATGTAAAATGGGACTACAACAGATGTCCGACGGAAGTGAATCAGTACAGTTCGCATGCGTACATGCTCGGTCTGTACCGTCTGCTTGAAACGCTCACGGCGCGTTTTCCCGACGTTCTGTTCGAGTCGTGTTCGGGCGGCGGCGGGCGTTTTGATCCGGGTATGCTCTACTATATGCCTCAGACATGGACGAGCGACAACACCGATGCGCTTTCGCGCGTGCAGATTCAGCTTGGAACGAGCGTCGTGTATCCCGCGAGCTGCATGTCGTGCCACGTGTCCGTCGTTCCGAATCAGCAGACGGGACGCGTGACACCGCTTGAACAGCGCGCGCACGTTGCAATGGCCGGCGTATTCGGCTACGAGCTTGATCTCACGAAACTGTCTGCCGATGAACTTGAACAGATTACAGCGCAGATACGGCTGTATAAAAAAATCCGCCGCACAGTCCAGTACGGAGATTTGTACCGGCTCGAGACACCGTGGTCGGAAAGCTCCCCCTGCGAAGCGACCGGGTACAGCGCGTGGGAGAACGTCGCGAAAGACGGCAGTCAGATTGCGCTTACCGTCGTGTGGACATACGCCGAATCGAACGTGCCGCCGGAAAATATCCGCCTGCGCGGTCTCGATGAAAGCGCGTCGTACCGCGTGACCGACTCGAGCGTACGGAATCCTTATGCGCACATTCCGGGGCGGCCTGTTCCGGCCATGCCCGGCGCGGAAGGACTTGTGTACGGAGGTGCCGAACTTATGAACGCGGGTCTGTATCTCGGCTTTCTGCCGGAATGCGGTCAGAGCGTTCAGATTGTCTTCGAGCGCGTATAACACACGTAATAAGCCGCCGCATTTTTCTTTTCGTACGGAAGTGATATACTCTGCTGTATGAAAAACGAAATGATGCATCCCGCGGACATCATGTGCGTAAAGGCCGAGGGAACTGTGCTCGGACTTCATACGCCTTCGATGGCGCTTCCGTTCCACCGGTCGGTATACCGGATGCGGCCCGATGTAAAGACGGTGTTTCATGCTCATCCGCCTGCAGTCATTACGTTTCGCGTATATCCGCCGGGCGTGCCGCCAGCATCTGTTCACGAGCGCGCAGGGAACGTATTCGGCTTCTTTGTCCGACGGTTCGTTCATTATTACGCCCGCGGATAAGGACCGCGAATGGCTCGAGGTGCAGGATCTTGTCCGCATAAAGGACGGCCGGTGCGAGGAAGGCAAAGTCCCCGACAGTACGGCGTATTTCCCCGGGCTTGTCTACAGCCGCCGTAATGATATAAAATCAGTAACGTGTTCGCTTCCGCCGAACATGGGGCGTTTACCGTGAGCGGTACGCCGTTCGACCGCATGGAAGTGGCGGATTATGCGGCGGAATCGGTCATAGCGGCGCGTGCGCTCGGCAGCATCGTGCACATAAGCGGCAGCGACGTAACCGATCTTGATACAGCATTCGATTTAAAGTGAAGAGGTACAGATGAAAAAAATTATTATTACAGCCGTATTGCTTGCAGCGCTCTCGCCTCTTTTTGGAGAGGGGACGAAACAGTTCGGTTTTGACGCCGGACTTTCGTCGGGCTATCCGCTGTACGGCGGATCGGTAAACGATTCGGTTACTCCCGTTACCGGAATAAACGGATTCAAACGGATCATAATAGGGCTCAACGGCGATTTCTTCTACAGCCCGGTCGAACAGATACACCTTTTTGCCGGCGCTGATACACTTGCCGATTTTCTGTGGGACGGCGGCTGGTATTCATATCATTTCGACTACGCGTTTCTGTTCGGGGTGAAAGTATATCCGTTCCCGGGCGGATTTGCCGCTTCGGTCGCATATGCGCTCGGAAGCCGGAACGACTACTACAATACGACGGGAAGCGGCAACGTGACGTCGTACGCGAAGTGGGGAAACGGATTCAGAATCGGCGCCGAATTCGATTTTTCGAAAATGCTTAATCAGAAATACATACCCGCGCTCGGATTTTACTACCGGTTTATGCCGCGCGGCAACGACGTGTACGACAATATTTTTGCCGCGTACGTTTCGTTTGAACTGTAAACTTTCCCGCCCGCAAAAAAAGGCCGTTCCGGAGTTTTTACTTCCTGAACGACCTTACGCATTCCGCTCAAATCAGAAACAGGCTTAATATCCAGATGAAGATGATTGATACAACACCGCAGACGAGCGTGACTGCCGTCTGGGTTTTATATCCGTTCTGCGGAGTCATACCGCCGAAATTGGTGACGACCCAGAAGTACGAGTCGTTCGCGTGTGAGACTGTCATTGCTCCGGCTCCTATTGCCATAACGGTGAGGATGCCTGCGACAGGTGTTGTAAGCCCGAGCAGGCTCATCATGGAACCGGATTCCGCAATCGACCCCATGATGCCGGCTGTCGTCGTAATGGCGACTGTCGACGAACCCTGCGCCGTTTTCAGTATAGCGGCTACGATGAACGGGAAGAAAATACCCATTGCGGAGAGCACTGCGGCGTTTCCCTTCATGTAATCGACGAATCCCGCCGCCACGATGACCTTTCCCAGAACGCCGCCCGCCGCCGTAATGAACAGAATCGGACCTACTACCTTCAGCGTTTCATTCGTCATTTCATAAAAATCTCCGGTTTTACCGGCATGGAAAAGCAGAATGACACCGAACAGTACGCCGACAGTGAGCGCTATGATCGGCTGGCCGATAAACTTCAGAAATGTTCCCGCGTTGCCGTTTAATCCGGCCATGCTCGCGACGGAACCGGCGGCCATTGCGAGAATAGGCGTTACAATCGGTGCGAGCGATAGGAATCCGTTCGGCAGATTTTTGAAACTCCTGAGCAGGTCTTCATATGTCGGTCCGTCCTGCGTTTCGGCCGCATCCTCCGCGCTTTTGACTCGTTTACCGATCCAGTTCGCAAAGAAGAATGCCGCCGCAAGACCCGGAATGGAAACAAGCGCGCCCCAGCCGATGACACCGAGCAGATGTGACTCCAGACCGAGTGAACCTGCAGCCGCAATAGGCCCCGGTGTCGGCGGAATAAAAACGTGCGACGTGTACAATCCTGCGGAAAGCGCCACCGTCATTGCAACGGACGAATACCGCGTTTTCCTTTGGAGCGCTTTTCTGATCGGGTCAAGAATGACGAAACCGCTGTCGCAGAACACCGGAATTGAGACGACCCAGCCCATTATTTCCATCGCAAGTTCGGGGTGCTTCGGTCCCACGAGACGCGCCGTCATCTCCGCGAGTTTCAGCGCCGCCCCCGTTTTTTCGAGCATCGTGCCTATCAGCGCGCCGAGAATAATCACGATGCCGATCGACTGGAACGTTCCCGAGAAAGCGCCGCCGATGAGGTTCGGAATATCCTTAAGCGGTATTCCGACGACGAGCGCAAGGACAAGCGATATACCCATGATTGCGAGAAAAGGATGCAGCTTCCATTTTGATATAGCAACAATCATAATGACGATTGCTATGACGAAAGTGATGATAAGACTAATACCGGACATGTTTCCTCCTAATTTAAAAAAATCCGCTACTATATTTTTTGTACAGTCTGTACAAGATGCCATGTTCTGAATGCAGCATCTTCCGTAAGTTCCAGAGAATGCGACATCGCATAGTCGAGTTTCATTGCCGCGTTCGTTGTGCTCACGATCGCATCTATGCCTGCGTCGTACAGGCTTTCCGTTCCGGGGCCTATGTCGCCGGCAAACGCGATGACCGGCAGATTGTATTTTTTCGCAAGTTTCGCAACGCCGACGGGAACTTTTCCGCGCCGGCTCTGACCGTCGATCCTCCCTTCTCCGGTGATTACGAGATCCGACGTTTTCAGGCTCCCGTCTATACCGATCGCGCTGAGCACCATCGTGATTCCGCTCTCGAGTTCCGCGCTGCAGAAAACCCTGAGCGCAAATCCGAGTCCTCCCGCTGCGCCGCTGCCCGGTTCGAGCGCCGCCGGCTCTTTTCCCGCGCACACGGCCAGGTGACGCAGTCCCGCATCGAGCCGGCTTATCATTTCGGGCGTGGCGCCTTTCTGCGGCCCGTAGATTGCGCTTGCCCCGTTCTCGCCGCACAGCGGATTATCAACATCGCAGGCGACGCGGATGACGGCCTTTCCGACAAGCGGGGACAGGCCGTCGGTTTCGATCCGGGCTATCCGCTCCAGGCCTTTGCCGGCAGGAACCACATCGTTCCCGGAACCGTCCAGAAAGCGGACGCCCAGAGCGGCCGCCATTCCGATGCCGCCGTCGTTCGTCGCGCTTCCGCCTATGCCTATAAGCAGTTCCGTGCAGCCGTTTTCCAGCGCATGCTTTATGAGTTCTCCGGTCCCGAGCGTCGTCGTCTCGAGCGGATTCAGCTTATCGGGAGGAACAAGCGGAAGTCCGCTTGCAGCCGCCGTTTCAATTACGGCCGTATGTCCCCGTTTCAAATATGAAGATTCCATTTCCTCAAAAAGCGGGCCGTGTACGCGGACTTTCACCAGTTCGTCGCCGCTGCGGCGGAGCGTCTGAATCAGTCCTTCTCCTCCGTCAGCTGCGGGAAACTTGTCGCAGACGACGGAACTGTCAACCCTGTGGATTCCGCGCTCAATGGCCTCTGCCACCTCAAGCGAAGAAGCACTGCCTTTGAACGAATCGGATGCTATCGTGATTTTCATGATTTCAGTATAGCATGAGGAAAAATTCGGATGTTTTGTTATGTTTACTAATAAAGCCGGCTGAATTTTGTTTTAGAAACCGTTTTTACGGAGTTCGTCGCTGAACATGAGTGCAACCTGCAGGAGCATGGCGTCCTTGTACCTGCGCGGATTATATCCCGTGAGCTCGTAAATCCTGTTAAGCCGGTATTGGAGCGTGTTCGGATGTATACCCAGTTCCGCCGCCGTCGCTTTCAGGGAACCGTTCTGGTTGTAGAATGTCTTCAGCAGCGAAAGCGTTTCGTCCAATCCGCCCTGTTCTATGCCGCAGAAAACTTTCTGAAGGAACGCCGTTTTGTTCAGAAGCGGCACGACTTCGCTCACAAGTTCTATCCCCAGTTCGCTGTAAAAGACTGCATTTGATTTTTCGCGCTTCCTGCTCACCGCCAGCGCTTTTTTAGCATACTGATAGTCTTTGCGGATGTTCAGATAATTCGTTTCGACGGGACTGATTCCCATGAAAAGGCGGATTCCGTACCTGCCTGTTTTTTCCAGTATTTTACCGGCCGTTTCCGTGATTTTTTTGTCCGAAACAGAGGCGGATACGACGACAAGATAATTCGACGAATTGAAGCAGAGACTCGCCGGATCGTACTGCATGACGGCGGCCCGTACCGTTCTTTCCGCATTACCGGCGGAGTCGGCGTTGTTCGGATCGATGTATAAAGCCGCAATGCGCCGGGGCACAGTGATGTCGATTCCGAAATCGTTTCCCCGCTGTATGAGACTGTCCGAAACAGTATCCTGATCGTTGTTAATCCAGTCCACAAGAAAACGGGAGACAGCCGTTTCCCTGTTTCTCTGGTCTTCCTCCCGCGCTTTCCCTTCGACGAGAATCTCCGTCATTTTCTGGATGATGGAGCCGTATTTACGCGTAGCTTCGGCTTCCCCCGTAATGCCGACAACACCTATGATTCTGCCGTGGAGCCTGATTGGAAAATTCTGTCCCGGAACGGCTCCTTCCCAGTTGCGTTCGTCGTCGATTTCAAGACTGTCGAGATTTTTTTCTATGATTTCATACGCACCCGCATGAAAACTGCCGACCCGCTGGACGTCCGAACTGGCTATGATGAAGCCGCGGCTGTTCATAATGTTCAGCTTCGTTCCGAGCAGCTTGGAAATTTCCGTGACGATTTCCCGTGCGTCGCTTTCCTGTAATTCCATATACGTTTCCTGAGCGGAATACAGTATAAACCTGCAAAGCCGAAAAAGCCATGCATTCTGTAAAAAGAAAGGGCCGTTCCGAAAGTTTTGCTTACGGAACAGCCCCCTGTTTTTGTTTACTATACTGCGGATTACCGCGCATATTCGACGATGCGCGTTTCGCGTATCATCGTAATTCTGATCCTTCCCGGATAGCGCAGGTCCGATTCAATCTGCTTTGCGATATTCTGCGCAAGCGGTTTTACTTCGTCGTCGCCGACTTTCGCATTGTCGACAAGAATACGGAGTTCGCGGCCTGCCTGAATTGCGTACGCCTTTTCAACGCCGGGGAATTTCTCGGCCGTCTGTTCAAGGTTTTCAAGGCGCTTTACGTAGTTGTCGATCGTTTCGCGGCGCGCTCCCGGGCGTGCGGCGGAAATAGCATCGGCAATCTGCACAAAAACGGCCTCGACGCTTGTCGGCTCGACATCGTTATGGTGAGCCGCGATTGCGTTGACGACACGGGGATCTTCGCCCATTTTGCGCGCCATCTCGGCACCGACTTCCGCGTGATTCTGGTCGCTGTCGCTTTCCGCACCCTTTCCGATGTCGTGGAGAACGGCAGCACGTTTTGCAAGCTCCCTGTCTCCGCCGATTTCGGCCGCCAGCATCGATGCTATCATCGCGACTTCCTTCGAGTGGGTGAGTACGTTCTGCCCGTAACTCGTGCGGAAATACAGGCGTCCGAGCGCTTTTACGCCGTCGGTACTCATGTTGTGAATGCCGAGGTCGAAGAGCACTTTTTCGCCTTCCTCGTAAATCTTGTTCTGCACCTCGTGCGTCACCTTCTGCACTATTTCTTCAATACGGGCCGGATGAATACGCCCGTCCGAAATGAGCCGCTCCAGGGATTCCTTTGCAATTTCCTTGCGCACCGGATCGAAGCATGAGATGACAACCGCTTCGGGCGTGTCGTCGATGATGATGTCGACGCCGGTAAGCGTCTCGAGCGTTCTGATATTGCGTCCTTCCCGTCCGATTATGCGGCCTTTCATCTCGTCGCTCGGCAGCGAAACTGTCGTAACGGTGATGTCGCTCGTAACTTCCGGAGCTATGCGCTGTATCGTCGTAACAAGCACGTCGCGCGCCTGCTTTTCGGCAGTGAGCTGCGCTTCCTGCTCGATTTTGTTGAGGAGCACCTGGGCGTCGTGTCGGGCGTCATTTTCAAGGTCCTTGATGATGAGCTCTTTCGCCTGCTGCTGGGAAAGACCTGAGATATGCTCAAGTTCCTTCCTGTACTCTTCTTCCTGACTCTGGACGGCGCTTTCCCGTTTTGCAAGAACAGCTTCACGGTCGGCAAATTCCTTATCCTTCTTGTCGTATTCAGCTGCACGCTGGTCAAGAAGCTCTTCCTTCTTAGTTACGCGGGCTTCATAACGCTGTACTTCAGCCCGGCGGTCTCTGTTTTCCCGTTCCTGCTGGTTTCGTTCCCGAATGAGTTCATCTTTTGCATTGAGCAAAATTTCTTTTTTCTGTGCTTCAGCTTCTCTAATTGCATCCTGTTTTACACGTTCAGCTTTTTGTTCTGACGCAGATAGTTGAAATCTGGCATAAAGCCATCGAATAGTCCATCCAAGAACAATTCCTGCGACCGGGAGAACAATGAATAAAACTATCGTTAAATTCATCTATTTTCTCCTTACACATTATATGGAATAGTTCATTATATATACTAACGTAACCTTTACAGAATGTCAAATTGAAAGAAAATAAAACCTGATTTACATGGAAAAGTCTTTGCCGAGGTAAATTTCGCGGGCAACGGGCGAGTCGAGGATTTCCTGTTTTGTTCCCTGAATCATGATTTGGCCGGTGCTGATGATGATAGCCCTGTTCGTAATTTCAAGCGTGTCGCGCACGTTGTGGTCGGTTATCAGTATGCCTATTCCGCGCGCGGAAAGCAGCTTTATCATTCCTTTAATGTCGGCGACGGCTATCGGGTCTATTCCCGCGAACGGTTCGTCGAGCAGCAGGAATTTCGGCTCTATCGCAAGCGAGCGCGCAATTTCCGTCCGCCTGCGTTCACCGCCGGAAAGCGTAAAAGCCGGCTGCTTGCGGATGCGCTGTATGTCGAATTCGTCGATAAGTTCCTCAAGCCGCTCCTTTTTGTCGTCACGCGAGAGATCGCGCCTTGTCTCAAGAATCGACCAGATGTTCTCTTCGACGGTAAGTTTGCGGAATACCGACGGTTCCTGCGGAAGATACGAGATGCCGAGCCGTGCGCGTTTGTACATGGGGAGCGGGGTAATCTGCCGGCCGTCGAGAAAGACGTCTCCGGCCGTCGGTTTGTAGAATCCGACAATCATATAGAACGTAGTCGTCTTTCCTGATCCGTTCGGGCCGAGCAGTCCGAGGACTTCACCCGTATTCATGGAAAAATCTATCCCCTGAACGACTTTTTTGCGGCCGAACATTTTGTACAGACTTGAGACTCTGAGCGTATGAACTCCGCCATTCCGCGGGTTTTCCGCAGGAAGGCCGTTTTCAACTGCAGCCGCCGTATTTTCCGGCGTGTCTGCAGGTCCGGTGTTTTTTTCTCCGTCGCTCATTCCGGTTCTCCTCCGCCCGCATCCTGTACAGGTCCGCCGTTTTCCGGCGGCGGTAAGGCCGTTTTCGTTCCTGCGGCGTCAGGTCCCGCTCCATTTTCCGGTCCGCCGGCCGGTTTGCCGGAATCCTTTGTGCTTTTGTCGTCTATGACGGAGCCTTTGACGCGTCCGTCGAGCGTAATTTCCTGCGTGTCCAGATTCAGGGTGATTTCCTGCGCGCGGAACGTATCCTCTCCCTGTTTTATCTGGGAATTGCCGCTCAGTTCGAGCATCTGGGCCTTTTTGCGGTAAACGGCATACGCACCGTTGCATACGTTGTCCTTCTGCTTCAGCGTAATATCGATCTGGAGGACGGCAGTATCGGTGTTCTGATTGTATTCGATGATCTGCGCATCAGCCGAAACGTTATTTTCCGTATCGTCGAGGTGCACGTCGTCTTTGAGCGTTGCGATTTTCGTTTCGCGGTCGTACGACATGCGGCTGCATTTGAATTCCATCTTTGTGTCGAGATTTTTGCCGTCGATGTTTCCGACAGCATCAATATAGCGGAAATTTTTCCCGCTCATCGTGATTGAGTCCGCCGCTATTTCCATCGACGCTGTCCGCACGTACGCGTTGCCGTCGAGTTTTGTCGTGTCCGAGGTGCTGCCTGCAGTTCCCGACATATTGTCTGCGTAGAACGTAATCCGTTCGGCGGAAGCAGGAACGGACAGCGTGAGGACGGCGGCAAAGAGGACAACGCGCGGCAGAAAATCAGTCTTTATCATCGGCAGAACCTTTTTCTGTATGTAATAACACCGCAGCGTCTGTTTGGTTGCCGGAATTTTCATCGTCCGCAGTATCCACTGTTCCGGAGACGGCGCCTGTGAACGCAAATTCATTGCTCACTCCGCTCGCCGAAAAGCCCGAACCGCGGATTGTCGTTCCTTCCTTTATTATAGTGATTGTGTCGCTGCGGCCGCTCGTAAGCTGTTCGTTTCTGCCGTTCCAGCGCAGCTGGTCAGCGCTTATCCGCACTTTGCGGGAATGATTGAATATCTGTATGTCGTTGTATAACGAGTATTTTTCCGTCTGCGAATCGGATGCAAGCAGTCCGCAGGAACCTTCCGTGTCGACGGCGCCGTCTTTATCCCTCATCGTAAAACTGATGCTGTCCGCATACGTTTTGTTTCCGCCCTTATACTGCTCGAGTTTCTTAGCGTGCATCGATACCGTGTTTTTGCTGTTTTCGTACCGCGTAAAGTCCGCATCGGAAAAGACGAATTCCGGCACGCTGTCCTCCGCGTTACGGACGTCCTCGCTGTATTTCAGCGAACAGCCGGCCGTCAGCAGGCCGGACAGGAGAAGAACGGAAAGAATGCAGGGACGGCCGAAAATCATTTCCCGCCCGCGAGAGCCGCCGCTATGAAAGACATGAACAACGGGTGGGGTTTTGTGGGACGGGAAACGAATTCCGGATGATACTGTACGCCGATTCCCCATCTGCATGCCGCCCATTCGAACGCTTCCGTGCGTCTGTCGGGCTCGGACGTCGCGGCGGTTATGAGACCGTGTTCCGCCATATCCTTTGTATATCTGTTGTCGAACGTGTACTTGTTCCGGTGGCGCTCAATAATTGAAGATTTTTTGTAGACGCCGGCGAGTTTCGTACTTTTTACAATCCTCACTGTTCCGGCTCCGAGCTTCATCGTACCGGCGGCGGAAAGCCCGGCCTGTTCTTCCGGCAGACTGATGATTGCATGACCGCAGTTCTGGATGAACTCGGTGCTGTCCGCGTCGGCCCAGCCGCAGAGCGAGCGCCCCGTTTCAATCGCCATAAGCTGCATGCCCAGATCTATTCCCAGATACGGAATGTCGTTTTCCCGCGCGTATTTTACCGTGATGAGCAGACCGAGAAATCCGCGCTGTCCGTAGTTGCCGGGAACAACAATACCGTCGACGCCTTTGAACACAGCGTCGATATCCTTCGCGTCTTTGAACGTCTCGAGCGTTTCCGCGTCGATTTTGCGGATTTGCAGCTCCGCACCGAATCCGGTGACGGCGGCGTGAAACAGCGATTCGCGCACCGATTTGTAGCAGTCGTCGAGATAATCTTTTTTTCCGACCATAGCGATGCATACTGTCGGTCCCGGAGAATTAAGCTTTTCCAGAAACGACGTCCACGGACGGATATTGCAGCGTTCCGCCGTAAGCGCGAGCTTTTTCAGAACCTGCGCGTCGATTCCCTCTTTGTGGAATATGACGGGAAGTTCGTAGATCGATTTCTGTACGTCCGTTGAAGTGAATACTGCGTCGGGAGAAACGTTGCAGAAAAGCGCAAGTTTTTTGCACAGTGAAGAATCAAGCACTTTCTCGCAGCGGCAGAGCAGAATGTCGGGCTGAATGCCCGCTTCCTGCAGCTGTTTTACGGAGTGCTGCGTCGGCTTCGTCTTGAGTTCTCCGCCCGTTATGACGGGAACGAGCGTCAGATGGATTGTGCACACCTCGTTTTTTCCGAGTTCGTGAATCAGCTGGCGGGCTGCTTCAAGGTACGGAATGGACTCAATGTCGCCGACAGTCCCGCCGATTTCAACGATGACGACGTCGGCACCGCTTCTTGAACCGACATTAAGGATGCAGCGCTTTATTTCGTCCGTGATGTGCGGAATAACCTGCACTGTGCGGCCGTTGTAACGCCCCGCGCGCTCGTTCTGGATCACCTGATTGTATACTTTTCCTATTGTAACGCAGTTCGCATTCGTAATATTTACACTGGTAAAGCGCGAAAAATTGCCGAGATCAAGGTCCGTTTCGGCGCCGTCTTCAGTGACGTACACTTCGCCGTGCTGGAACGGGCTGATATTGCCTGCGTCAAGGTTGATGTACGGATCGCATTTTACCATAGAAATTTTGAGTCCGCTGCACTCCAGAAGACTTCCGATAGACGCTGCCGCGACTCCTTTTCCGAGACTTGAACAAACACCGCTTGTAACCAGTATATATTTACTCATAGCCTCTAATTTTCCCATTTACCGCATATTGTGTCAATAATTAAAGCTCGTCTTCTGTGTTGTGTTTTTGATGATTTTAGTGATATAATTTGATATATGCCAGATTTATTGACTGATGCAGAATTTGAGCTGTTCCGGAAATCTATTTACAATGAAAGCGGTATAACGTTTTCAACGACAAATCGTTCTATTCTTGATAGTCGTATAAAAGAACTTCTTCGTGAGAAGAAAATCGATTCGGTAGACAAGTATTACAACCTCATCACGACGAATAAAGAAGAAATGAAGATTATGCTCGATTCCGTCACGACAAATCTGACCCGTTTTTTCCGCAATCAGCCTCATTTTGATGCGTTCATAAATTATGTCGTGCCGCACATCCTTGAGGAAAAGAAAAAAACAGGCGACACCGTAATACACGTGTGGAGCGCGGGCTGTTCGACGGGAGAAGAACCCTATACAATCGCGATGATTCTCAAAACGATTCTCAAACCGCCGTATACGTTCGCAATTACGGCGTCGGACATATCGCTCAAATCGCTTATGGTCGGCCAGCTGGGGTTTTATGCGGATAACCGCATGGAAGGCGTTCCTCCCGATTATCTTACAAAATATTTTACGAAATCGACGGGAGGATATCAGATTCATAAGGATATTATGGATTCCGTCCATTTCGATTATCATAACCTTAAAAACGATTCCGGCGCCCGCAATCTCGACATTGTGTTCTGCCGGAACGTGCTTATTTATTTCGACGAACCCGCACAGCTTGCGGTCATCAACCGGTTCTGGGGTGCGATGGGACCTCATTCGTACCTGTTTATCGGGCATTCCGAATCTCTGTTCGGCATGAAAACGCAGTTCCAGTTCCTCAAGACCGACTGGGCGTGTCTGTATCAAAAAAATGTGAATTAGGACGCGGTAATGGATACTATTTCAGTACTTGTTTGTGACGATTCTGCGCTTATGCGCAACCTCATATCGCGGATTATTAATGAAAACGAGGGGATGCACGTCGTTGCTACGGCGATGAACGGGCAGTTTGCGCTTGATAAAATCCCGCTCGTGAATCCCGACGTTATAGTTCTCGATATAGAAATGCCGGTGATGAACGGCATCGAATTCCTCCGGGAACGCAAAGCCCGCAAATGGGACATTCCCGTTATTATTCTTTCAAGCGTCGCAATTCAGGGTGCGGCCATTACGATGCAGTGTCTTGAGCTCGGTGCAAGCGATTTCATCACCAAGCCGGGCGGATCAATTTCCATGGATATTGCGAAAGTCTCCGAAGACTTAGTCGAAATGATTTCTTCGTACGGCGGAGCGTATGCGCGCCATATAGGAAAAAAACCGAACGATCCTGATTTTTTCCTTCATCAGATAAAGATGCGGGAGGCGGAACGGTTCGTCGCGAAGCAGAAAGGTGAAGCGGCTGTCGTCCCTGAGAAAAAAGAAACATTTGTTCCGACGCTGTGGACGCAGCCCGCAAAAAAAGAACCTGCGGTCATTACGCCCGTCAGAGAAGGCGGCTGCATAGAACTGATTGCGCTCGGAATTTCCACCGGCGGACCGAACGCGCTCCGCGACGTATTCAAGATGATCGATCCGCATCTTAAACAGCCGATTCTTGTCGTGCAGCATATGCCCGCAGGTTTTACCGCGGAATTTGCGAACAGTCTTGACAGAATATGTCCGCTCACCGTAACGGAAGCGAAAGACGGCGAGCCCGTCGAAGACAGCCATATCTATATTGCACCGGGTAATTATCATATTTATGTGGAAAAAAGACTGTCGGGCGCCGTCGTACGTCTTTCGCAGGACCCTCCGCGCAACGGACACCGTCCGTCAGCCGACTATCTGTTTGAGTCCGTCGCGAAAAATTACCAGAACCGTGCGCTCGGCGTGATTATGACAGGGATGGGGCGCGACGGAGCCGCGGAACTTGCCGAAATGCGCAAAGAGGGCGCGTGGACGCTCGGACAGGATGAGGCATCCGCGATCGTATACGGCATGCCGAAAGTCGCGTGGGAGCTGGGCGCCGTCCAGAAGCAGGTGCCGCTTAATCAGATGGCCGACGCAATCAGTGCGCTTGCTCGCGAACACCTCCGGGGATACGCCGATTAAATCCCGCTGATTTACGCTGATTTAATCGGCGTTTTCCTAGCAGATTTCCGTTATTTCAAGTTTTTCAGGATTCGGCTGTCTCCGCGTGACGAGCAGAACGACGGCGCATGCCGCTGCAAGGAAGAGCAGAACGCAGGCTGCGCGCATCCCTTCCGAAGCTGTTCTCCCGAACAATGAAGCAAGCGGCTGCGCTGCAAAAAATCCGCCGGCCGCGCAGAGCACCGGAAACGCGAGCGAGAGAACGCCCTGCAGCGCTTCATGTCTGGCAGACATGCCGATTTTTACCTTCTGTCCCGGCCTGACGTCCAGGTGACGGCTGTTGGCGACTGAAAAGCGCACGCTGCATGCGCTGCAGTTCTCGCCGCAGCAGGCGCACGCACTTGTATCGCTTACCGGCGTTAATGTGACCGAGTCGGTCTCTGCAGAAACTACAACATACTGAGCTGTCATTTTTGACCTCCCTGCGGGATTTCGCCTGAAATACCGTGTTTGTTTATTTCTTTCATCCGCATCATGCATTCCTCCCGTCCGTTTTTGTTTCCGAGTTCTTCGTATGTGTCGCACAGGTTGAAGAGAGCGTCGTAATAATACGGATTGAGCGAGACCGCGTGTTCGAATGCGTCGCACGCATTCCTGTACTGACTGCGGTTGAAGAACACGACGCCTGTCGTATTCCACAGGTGCGGATTCTGCGGATTGTCGTTCAATCCTTCGGTGCAGTAATCGAGTGTACTGTCGAGATCGCCGAGACTGTAGCATACGAGCGCGAGCGCTTCGACGATTTCGTTGTCGGTTCTGTTGATTTCGTGCGCTTTGACAAGCGCGTCCTTTGCCGTATCGAGATTGCCCGCATCGCGGCAGGTGACGCCGAGATTGAACCAGAGCAGGGAATTTCCCTTTTCTATGGTAAGCGCGCGCATGAAACACGCGATTGCTTCGGTGTAGTCGCCGTTTGATGCGAGGAGTATCGCCTGATTGTTAAGTTTTTCCGCCGTTTCATTGAGCATGGTGAACTTCCTGTTTAGCCGTCATTGAATCGAACAGGCTGATTATGAGCGCTGCCGCTTCCCCCGAACACGATGCATCGTACAGTCCCGCGAGCTCCCGGCTCTTTTCCGCGGCAAGGTTTTTCCCGTACGAGAACGCCTCGTCGACCGCACCGCTGTGCGTAAGCAGCGAGATGCACTGCTCGACGGCAGGCGAATCGATGCCGTCCTTCCGCGCCTGTGCAAAATACGACGCAATGAGCTTTTTGTCCTGAGGATGCGATTTGACATGGAGCAGTACCGGCAGACTCTTTTTGCCTTCGACAACGTCGTCGCCCCGTTTTTTGCCGGGGTTGCCCGTCGTAAGATTCTGCACGTCGTCGAGCACCTGGAAACCTTCTCCGATTTCCGCAGCGACGGCACCCGCCCGTTCCGCCTCGTCGTCTGTGCCGCCTCCTGCGAGAATTCCCGCCTGAGCTGCAAGCGACGCAAGCGTTCCCGTTTTGCAGCGGACCATCGCGGTATATTCCGATACTTCCGGGAAAAGTTCCGGCTGACGGTGCCAGTAAATATCCATCGCCTGTCCCAGATGCAGGCGGCGGAGTTCCCGCGCGTAGAGTGCGTAGAATTTTTCCCTGTCGGCCGGCGCCGCCGCAAGCCTGTCGATGCAGACGGGCGCTTCAAAGTACAGCCACGATGCCGCGTTGAGCGCCGTGTCGAGTCCGTAAGCGACGTATGCCGCAGGTTTTCCGCGGCGCGTGTCGGAATCATCCTCGATGTCGTCGTGAATCAGACTCGCCGTATGCACGAATTCGACGAGCGGCGTAATCCGGTATGTGTCGTCCGCGGAAAGCAGCGCCGCGGCGCCGTGTTTTGAACGTGCGTTTTCCGCACAGAGGACAAGCAGCAGCGGCCGCCAGCGTTTTCCGCCGAGGGTTATAAGATCTTTACAGGGGGCAGTAAGGCACTGCAGATGTTCGTTCCGGACATCGCCGGGGATAGAACCGAACGAGTCGGTCCGCCACTGCGTGTTTATCCGAAGCGGAAGCGCGTCGTCGAGAGCTTTTTCAACAGCAGCGAGCCGGCTTGAAAATACATTGTCCATACCATTAAGTATATAGAAAAAAACAGAAGAGGGCAAACGGCGCATTTTTGGCTGTACAGCTGTACATCAGTAACTTTTTTTCATATAATTGCCGAAATTACTAATATGCCGTCAAATAACTATGAAAAGCCCGATTTCTGGTCCCGTAAAGCGTTCTCCGAGGGGTATCCGGCCCGGTCCGTATACAAACTCAGAGAAATAGACGAAAAATTCGGTCTTATACCGCAGAACTGCAACGCACTTGATCTCGGAGCGGCCCCCGGCAGCTGGACCACGTTTTTGCTTCGGAAATTCAACGGCGCGGGCCGTGTCGTTTCGTGCGATCTGAATCCGCTTTCGAAAAGCGTAAAAGGCGACAATCTGATTTTTATTCAGGGTGATTTGAACGACCCCTCTGTCCGCAGCCGGATAGAATCGCTCGGCCCGTACAATCTTGTCGTATGCGACGCGGCGCCTCTTACGACGGGCAGCCGTACTGTCGACACGGCCCGGTCGCAGCAGCTTGTCGAAATGGCAGTCTGGTATGCTGAAAACATGCTGGTAAAGGGCGGTAATTTTACGGTAAAAATATTTCAGAACGGCGATCAGCAGCAGCTGCTTAGAAAAATGCGTGAATTGTTTACTGCCGCAAAGGGATTTAAGCCCGCGGCCTGCCGTGCAGAATCGTTCGAGACGTACCTTGTCGGAATAGGGCGCAAATAGGGATGAGGCCGTTGTCCGGAGTCGTAAAATACTGATTGCAATTGATTTTGATTAGGAGTAAAATAAATGAACAAGCGTTTTTTTGAAAGGGTTTATGACGCATTTATTTCAACCGGAAAACAAGTGGTCAATATGATAAAAAAGACTGCAAAAATAATCGTGTCCTTCCTGGCCGATGCAAAATATCGTTTCACTATGCATGTTAATACGCGCGGGAAGCGGATTGCAGTTCGTACGGCTGCGGCTTTTTGCGCCGGTGCCGTTATCAGCTGTGTTGTTGTGATCGTTTCAAACAGAATGAATACCGAAACCGGCGTCGGAGGTCTTGAAACGACGGGCGTCCCTGAATTTTCCGGGGACATGTTCGGCTCGTCCGGCAGCGAACTTGACGCCGCGGCTTCCGTTCTTTCAAAGGAAGAAGGAAAAGACAGCCTGCTCTACTACCAGACGTATCGCGTAAAACAGGGCGACATGATAGGCATTATTGCAGACGAGTACGGCGTTACGCAGGACACGATAATAAGCGTGAACGGCATCCGCCAGTCGCGCCTGCTGCAGGTAGGGCAGTATCTGAAAATTCCGTCGATGCCCGGCATCCTGTACACCGTCAAAGCCGACGGAGAAACCTCCGAAACAATTGCAGAGAAATATGAAGTGAGCGCCGACAAGTGCGCCAAAGTGAATTCCCTTAAAAAAGATGCTCCGCTTGACGCGGGGCTTACGCTTTTTGTGCCGGACGCTCAGCTTGACTGGGTGACGCGTCAGGAAATCAACGGCGATCTTTTTATCCGCCCAATAAAAAGCCGGTACTGGCTGTCGTCGTATTACGGATGGCGCGAAAGTCCGTTTACCGGCCAGCGTTCGTTTCACACCGGCATCGACATGGCGTGTCCGCTCGGAACGAGCGTGTATGCGGCTCTTGCGGGGCAGGTTTCATCGACAGGGTATAACGAAACGTACGGCAACTATATCATCGTATCGCATCATTCAGGATATAAGACGCTGTACGGCCATCTGAGCGCAATTCTTGTTGTCCGCGGCCAGAACGTAGACACGACGACGCGGATCGGCAGAGTAGGCAACACCGGTTTAAGTACGGGTCCTCATCTCCATTTCACCGTTTTCAAATCAGGCAAAACGGTCAATCCTCTCGGTCTTCTGAAATAAGGCATGCCGCGTCGCTGCGGCATCTGTACTACACCGTCGTTTTCATCGTATTGATTTTCTTTACGAAGAAGTCGATGTTGCTGAACACGAACGCTATTGTGTATGAAATTACGCAACCTGCGAATACGAGGCTTATCGCCACATCGAGATTGCGGCTGATGTTCCTCGAGAAAACGAATACGAACATGAAAAGTACCATAAGGACACCGCCGATAATCCAGTTTTTCATGGAAATCGGGTTCTTGAGACTGATGCCGGAGAACGCAGGATCTATCGTGCGGAGAATGTTCTCGATCGTAGTGTCCGTGAGGGGAACGGGAATTTTAAGCGGTTCGCTGAGCAGTTTTTCGGCCTGAGCCATAAGCCTTACGTCCCTGCGGCATTTTCTGCAGAAAAGAAGATGGAACGTCACCTCGAACGGGATTCGTTCTCCCTTGTCGAGTTCAAGATACCTGTCCATGATTTCATTGCATTTTTTACTGTTCATTTTACTATTTCCTCCAGCTTTTTCCGCAGAATTTTTTTTGCGCGGAAAATATGCGATTTTATCGTGTTTACAGGAAACCCGGTGATTTCACAGATTTCCTGATACGGAATGTCGTACGAAAAATACATGTCGAGGCAGACGGCGTATTTTTCGGGCAGTTCCTTCATCGCGTCGCGGACAGCGTCTTTTGCCGCCTGCCGCATCTGATGTTCCTCCGGCGAGCAGTCAGTCGATACGATGATTTCCTCGTCGGAGAGCGGCAGATATTCTTTGCGTCTGTTTACGGCATTGATTGCCGTGTTGTACGCAATCCGCATGAGCCACGTGGAAAAAAGCGAATTTCCCTTGAAAGAAGCAAGGTGCGTGTACGCTTTGATGAACACATCCTGCACGAAATCGTCCGCATCGGCATCGTTTTTGAAAAAGCTCATACCGAGCGCAAATATGCGCTGCTTGTGGAAGCTCATAAGCTGTGCAAACGCATTTTTATCGCCCTTCAGTGTCGATTTGACAAGATGCGAATCACGTTTTTCTATTACAGAGCGCTCGATTCCACTGAGCAGTTCATTCGCCATCTTTTTTGTGAAAATCCGGATTCAGCTTATAAAAAAGCAGGAACGAAATACCGACTGCAAACGGAATGAGTCCGGCGAGAATCGTATATGAAAAATGGTCGAGTATGGCGAATACGATCGTCAGGATAAGACCGACGGCCGTAAGAAGTATGCCGCACAGCAGTGAAAACGTTTTAAAGTCGAATTTCTGCTGATTGTACGTTCCTGTTTTTATCTGAAGTTTTACTTCGTGATGATGCCAGAGAATATAGAAAAAAAGGACAATACCACCGATTGCAATACCGACAATCGGAACAATTGCTATGATTATCTGTGCTGCATTTGCCGCTGTTTCATACATATGTAGATACCTCTTGGTTTCTGGTTTCGGATATTAGACACCGTACTTTGGACGAAAGTTGCATTTATTCCAGAAAGATATAATCCGAAAAATAGATTGCATTGATTTTCCCGAGCGAAAAACGCGCGTTGAGCTCTTCAAGCAGATCAGTTTTGATTTTTTCCTCGCTCATGGAACGCAGCTCTTTTTCGGTATACTGCGCGAAATACTGCGAAATCAGCGCTTTCATGGCGGTGCTTTTCCGTGAGAGCTCTTCGTAGAATTCGGTGTCGCCCTCCGCGTAGGAAAACCACGGCGTTATCACCACGGGCGTTCCTGTATCATCCTTTTTTTTGCTGTCAGGCTTTGTTACGGCGCGTATGCGTCCGAGTCCCGTAAAGGCCGCAAGCTTTTCGTTGTCCGGGCTCGTCATGTTTACGACGGCTCCCGGTTCCGGATCAGCCGTCCGCAGATTTTTTCCCGGTTTCGCCGCTTTTACGGCGAACGAAACGCCTGTGACGGCAAGGATGAACGCTGCGAGCGCAGCTGCCGTAACGCCGAGTATCCTGTTCAGGATTGTTTCCATGTTTTTACTGTACCAGATACGGCGTAATGAGGGCAAGCGGCTTGCCCGACGTACGTGCGGTGACGTGTATGCCGTCGTCCATCCACTTTTCGTCAAGTATGAGGCCGCTGCGGCGGATTTCGTCGAGAAGCGCTTTTTCGGAGACGGGCAGCACGTAATCGCGCTTCTCTCCGAGCAGCATTTCCGACATGAGCGCGGCAAGTTCGCCGAATCCCGTTTTTTCCTTTGCGCTCACGCAGAGTGCACCGGGAAACGTGACTTTGAGCTGTGCAAGCCGTACGCCGTCACTGTCGAGTTTGTCTGTTTTGTTGAGCAGAATGATGCGCGGCTTTTTTCCCGCGCCGATTTCTTCCAGAACGGTGCATACCGTTTTGTACTGGGTTTCCGCGTTCGGATCGGCGGCATCGATGACGAGCAGCAGAAGGTCCGCCTTCGCGGCTTCTTCGAGCGTCGACTTGAACGCATCGACGAGCGTATGCGGCAGGTTGCTGATAAAGCCGACGGTGTCGGTGAGCAGAAGACTTCCGCCTTCTTTGAGCGGGAGACGCCGCGTCGTCGGGTCGAGCGTCGCGAACAGTTTATTCTCGACGAATACGTCCGCACCGGTGAGCGCGTTGAGCAGACTCGATTTTCCGGCGTTCGTGTAGCCGACGAGCGCGCAAGTTGGCAGCGGGATGCGTTCGCGCCGTTTCCGCTGCGTCCCGCGTCCAGAGGCGACTGTTTTGAGTTCCTGTTTTGTCTGGTAAATGCGTTCGCGCACCTGACGCTGGTCGAGCTCGAGCTGAGTTTCGCCGGAGCCTTTTGCGCCGTAACTGCCGCCGCGCTGGCGCGCCATGTCGCCGTACGAATGGGCAAGGCGGGGCAGCGAATACTGAAGGCGCGCGAGTTCCACCTGGAGCACCGCTTCGTGCGTCTGCGCACGCCGGGCAAAAATACGGAGGATCACTTCCTCTCGGTCGAATACCGGAATACCCGCGAGCTTTTCCCAGTTGCGCTGTTTCGTCGGGTCGATCTGAAAATCGAAAATGATGCAGTCGGCCTGAATTTCCTTCGCAAGCTCGGCAAGCTCCGCCGCTTTGCCTTTTCCCATGCCGTATGCGGGCTGCACTTCAAGGCGCGTCAGAGTGAGCGCCTGTGCCTGTTCCATGCCGAGTGTATCTGTAAGTCCTTTGAGTTCGGAAAGATCGTCTTCCGGTGCTCCAATGAGCAGCGCACGCGTTCTGCGTTCCTGCTCCTCTTTGATTTCTATCATTATTATCAGTATACTGATTTTCAGTATGAATATCACTGAAATTCGGTTCGGTGCGTGCCGATGATATGAAAGGACCATTGCCGGTCCGTTATGAGGAAATTGTGACTTCTGGACAAAAAATTGCTGTAAGCCTTCTGACGACAGTTGTTGTTTTCGCATGTTTTACCGTAGCTGCTTTTGCGGGACTCTTCTCTCAGATAGAAGCCCGCTTTTACGAGCCGGCGAAAGTTGCAACCATACGGAAACAGCTTGACGCAGTATCCGAAAGCAATGAGACATACATAAAGACGCTTCTCGACAGATTCGGAACGGGCTCCGCTTCATATGTGCGCACCGAAGTCGTGTCCTCGTATCTTTCGCGCTCCCCGGCGGACGCGGACGTGCAGCAGCGTACGAAAGTCACGGGGACGCTTTTTTCCGGCACTCCCGGACTTGACGGTATCCGTCTTGTCGACGCGAACGGACGGAACGTTCATTTCAGCACCTACCCGGCAGACATAGTGAAACAGACTGATACGCTCCGCATGTATAAAAACTATAACGAACTTAAATCACCTTCGGGTGAAAATGAATTTGCGTACGAGTCGGTCGCGGCACCCGATTCGCTTACGGGCGGCGCTGAAAAATACCGCATCAGCTACGACGGAAAAAACGCCAGACTGATTTTTTCGTTTCCGTTTTACGATTCCTATTCGGCATACCGCGGCACGATGCTTTTTTACGTAAACGCGCAGGATTTTTACCGTACACTCATCATGCAGAACATCGTGACGATGAACGATTCATGCCTGCTTGTGTCGGCGTCCGACGGCACGAGCGGCGGCTTTGTGTTCGGAATGCCGAACGTGGGCCGTGGCGTCATGGAACAACTGCTGCTGCTCAAATGGCGGAGCAGTTCGCAGGGGCCCGACAAACTTGTCGCCGGTTCCGAAAACGGCGCGGACGCCGACGATTCCGGCTGGATACTGATTTCAGGCAGGGAAAATTCGTTTATGCGGATTTCCGGCGTGTACCGTGCGTCCGCATTCGTGATGCCCCGGATTGTGCAGGCGCTGCTGCTCGTATGCGTGTTCGTCACGCTGTTTCTTGTAATCTTTCTGATATTCAGCCTCCGGCGCGACGACATCGTCGTCATCCGCGACAGAATCAGACGGCTGCAGTTCGCGCTCATCAACGAGTATCTTGAAAACAGAGAGGACGTCGACTGGAACGACGTGCTGCGGAAAATTTCGGGCAGACGTCAGGACGTGTCCGACGAAATAAAGAAAAGTCTCGGATGTCGTGCAAAAAGACATGCCGAGGAGACAGATGCGCTCATCGGCAGAAGCTGGGATGAAATTATCGACGCGCTCAGCATCCGTTCGGGAAACGTGCTCGCTGCATCCGGCAGAGGCATGCAGCAGAATTCGCTGCAGGACAGGCAGGAAATCCGCAGAATGCTTGAGGAAATTCTGCAGAACGGCAGCATAAAAGTGCAGGCTGTTGAAGCGCCTGCCGCTGAACGCACGCCGGCGCCTGCGGGAAAAACTGCTGCAAAAGGCATGAAGGATGCAGAACCTGTAGAAGAAATCGAACCGCTCGAAGAGATACCGGATGCTGAACCTGTTGAAGATGCGGAATCTGCGGATGAAGCCGGGCTGCCCGGGGAAATTCCTGAGGCAGAACCTGTAGAAGAAATACCCGAGGCGGAGTCTGTGGATGATGCGGAGCCGTTCGAAGAAATTCCACCGGCGGAATCTGTTGACGGCGCGGAACCTGCGGAGAAAGCTGAACCGGAAGAGGAAATCGAACCGCTCGAGGAAATTCCTGAGGCCGAACCTGCGGAAGATGCGGAACCGCTCGTGAAAGAAACAGCGGCGGAATCCGCCGCGGCAGAGACTGCAAAGGGGCAGCGCACGGAGACTGTTGCTGTCGACGAATTCATCGATTCGGAAAACAGGGAAAATGCATCCCCTCCGGCGGGGAATTTTTCGCAGGAGCCGCTGGAATTCGGAGAACCTGAACGCAGGAGCTACCATCCGAAAGAGGCCGACAAAACAGTCGAGGATTTCAACGTTGCCCCGTCGCCCGATTTCTCGTTCCTTGACGAGAATGAGGGGCAGGAAAACGGGAATGATGTGGAAAACGACGGAATGCCCGTTGCCGACGAGGACGTGACGCTCGAATCGTTCGGTGCCGCGGATGGGATTTCCGTTTCCTCCGACCCTGATGAAACGCCGGGCTTCAGGTCCGTCGGTCAGTCGGAAAAACCTGCAGTGGAGGAGGACTCCGGTGACGCTCCCGTTTTCAATCTCGAACCGATGATGCCTGATTTTGCCGAACTTGATGAATCCGATGACGCTGTTCCGCGGGAGCCGGAGGAAGAAACCGACTCCGGCGCCGTTCCCGAAGACGTCAGTCCGCTTGCAGATGAAAAAGAAGCGGTCCCTTTCGTATTCACCCGTTTCGGGGCGAATAACAACAACGTATATGAGCTTGTGCCTGCGCCAGGAGATGCGATAATCGAGGACAGAAACGGTCTGTTCAGCATATCCCCCGATCTTGTGTATACCGATATTGCACAGAATCAGGCATTCAAAAAGCTCGTTGATTCCGTACTCCGGTAATTTCGCTGCGCTTGAGCTTTACCGGCATCTTTCCTATAATAATGTCATGAAATATTCATCACCACTCGTTGTCCGCACGTATGAATGTGATTCGTACGGACATGTTAATAATGCTGTTTATTTGAATTATCTTGAATACGGACGTATGGAGTATCTGCATCAGATAGGGTTCGACTACAAAGGTCTTGTTGCGGACGGATATTACCTCTATATCACTCATATAGACATCAAGTACAAATCTTCCGCGTATCTTGACGACAGGCTGTTCGTCGACGTGGAACCTGTAAAACTGAATATTATTTCGGGGACGTTCCGACAGACAGTCAGGAAGGAAGACGGAACAATCTGCGCGACGGCGGATGTGACGTGGGCGAGCGTGAAGACCGGCCGTCCTGCACGGATTCCCGACAAATTTATGGTCGAAGGATTATATCCCGACGACGATGCGCGGAAGGACGAAAAGGTTCGATAATGGAAATCACGCTCAGTAATCTTGAAAAAACGTACAGTACGGGCAGAACGACGCCGGAAGTTCATGCGGTCCGCGACATAAGTCTTACTATTCCGTCGAACGGCATTTTCGGCATAATCGGAAAAAGCGGTGCGGGTAAGTCGACGCTCGTCAGGCTTATAAGTCTGCTTGAACCGCCTGACAGCGGCATCGTTTTGTACGACGGGCAGCGCGTCGACAATCTTACGGGAAACGCGCTTATCCAGCGCCGCCGCCGCATCGGCATGATTTTCCAGAATTTCAACCTGTTCAGTTCCCGCACGGCGGGCCGCAACATCGCGTATCCGCTCGAAATATGCGGCACGCCGAAACCTGAGATCGACGCGCGCGTGAAAGAACTGCTGGAGATAGTCGATCTTGCGGACCGCCGCGATGCGCCTATAAGCACGCTTTCCGGCGGACAGAAGCAGCGCATAGCGATTGCGCGCGCGCTTGCAAACAGACCGGACATTCTTTTCTGCGACGAAGCGACGAGCGCCCTTGATCCGCAGACGACGAAATCGATCCTTAATCTTATCAGGAAGATTCAGGCGCAGATGAATCTGACTGTCGTCATGATAACTCACCAGATGGAAGTTGTGCGCGATGCGTGCAGCCTTGTCGCGGTTGTGGACGACGGCAGCGTGGTGGAGCAGGGGACGGTGAACGACATATTCCTTCATCCGGCGGGCGGAGTTACGAAGGAATTTCTGGCGAACCTCGCTCCCGAACCCGACTCCGCAGCCGATAAGGGCGGCATCGTGCGCTGGTCGGACGGCGGCGGAAAATACACGCTCAGGTTTATGAATCAGCTTACAGACGAGCCTGTGCTCAGCCGCATGGCGCAGAAATTCGACGTTGAATTCAACATCCGCGCCGGCGGAATACAGAAACTGCCGGAAAGCAGAATAGGTACGCTTATTGCCGACATAACCGGCAGTCCTGACGAAGTTGAACGCGCGGTTGCATATCTGAAGAACGAAGGCGTCCTTGTCGAGGAGGATGTATGAAAAGGCTGATAAACGTACGTTTTCCGGCAGAAAGCCTCGGCGTGTTTTCAGGAGGAAACTGATGGATCCGCATAAAATATTCATGCTTGTAAATGAAGCTTCGGGCCAGACGCTCGTGATGGTTGTGTTTTCGACTGTGTTCAGTCTCGTTCTCGGACTGCCGCTCGGCATACTGCTGTGCACAAGCGACCCGCAGTCGGGCATAAAACCGCGTCCCGTTCTTTATCAGGTGCTTACGCGTATTGTAAATGCGCTCCGTTCGTTTCCGTTCATCATTCTTATGATAATTCTGTTTCCGCTGTCTCGCATTATCGTCGGCACAAGCATCGGAACAAAAGCGACGATCGTGCCGCTTTCGATCGCCGCCGCTCCGTTCGTTGCGCGCATCATCGAGTCCGCGCTGAAGGAAGTAGATACCGGCGTCGTACAGGCGGCGCGCGCCATGGGTTCCTCGACGATACAGATAATTCTGAAGGTGCTTATTCCCGAGGCGATGCCCGCGCTTATCGACGGAATCACATTAACAATTATTAATTTAATAGGATACTCGGCGATGGCCGGCGCGATAGGCGGCGGCGGTCTGGGTGATTTGGCAATCAGGTACGGGTATCAGCGTTTCAGACCGGAAATAATGGCGATTGCCGTCATAGTCATTCTTGTTCTTGTGGAAATACTCCAGTTCGTCGGAACGATGCTTTCACACAAGGTTGCTTCCCGGAGATGAACGAACCGGCTGCAGAAATCACGCCGGGCGGCTGACCCGTCTGCGCTGCAATCAGTCCGATGCTTTCAGAGTATGCTCTTTTTTCTGTTGTACACGAATACGACCGCCGCCATTGCGATGATGGCGGCGTACCCGCAGAGACTGAGTGTGTCGGGGATCTGTCCGAAAGCGAAATACCCCATGAGCGACGAAAAGAGAATCTGCGAATAGTCGAATATGCTGATTTTTGACGCCGGCGCTGAAAAATACGCGGCTGTAATACCGAACTGACCGCCTGCCGCCGCAACACCGGCTCCCATGAGTGCGAGCAGCTGCGGTGGTGTCATTAGTGTAAAATGCGCGATAAGAAACGGCACCGCAATCAGATAGGAAAACGCCGAGAAAAAAGTGACTATGACGGAACTGTTCACTTTCATGACACTCATCTTCCGTACGCACGCGTATGCGAATCCTGCGCCCATTCCTCCGGCGAATCCGGCCAGTGACGGCAGCGCTGCGGAAAAATCGAACGTGGGTTTTACGACGAGCATCGCGCCTCCGAGCGCGCCGCATATCGCCAGCAGCGGAACCGCATCGATTTTTTCGCCGAGCAGGAAGAAACTGAACACGACCGCAAAGAACGGCGACATCTTGTTAAGAATGGACGCGTCCGCAATGTTGATGCGGTCGATCGCGTAAAAGTTTCCGAAGATGCCGAGCGAACCGGCCGCCGAACGCAGAAGAAGATATTTGAAAGCGCCGTGCGGTATTGTTATGCGCGCGCGGTTCTTCACGCGGTCTTTCAGCAGTATGCCGAGGGCTATAAAAAGCGCGACAATATTGCGGAAAAACGTTTTTTGGACGAACGGCACGCTGCCCGAAAGATGCACGAGCATCCCCATGAGGGCAAAACAGAAAGACGACAGAACAAGGTATGCAATGCCTTTTGTGATATTTTTTTGTATTGGTTGTGACGGCATACGGAATATAGTATAGAAAAATAGTATCCCGGCCGCAATAGCGCATAAAAAACGGTAAATGTTGGAAAAACAACAGACAAATCACACAAAAAAGATGTACTTTCTCTTATGATGATACCGGACGGTATCACAACAGTGATGCGGTTTCAGGGCATCTTGTGTTTTTTCTTGCTTTTCCTTGCTATATTGCACTATTTATTGTAATATGGTGCCCTCAAATATTCATAATACAAAACAGCAGGAGTTCGCAATGATTCAGAGAACTGAGTGGGAAGGGTTTAAAGGTACTCTTTGGCGCGGTGAAATCAATGTCCGCGATTTTATACAGCACAACTATACGCCTTTCAACGGCGATAAATCGTTTTTGACTTGTCCGACTGACGCTACGGCCAGATTGTGGGATGAACTTCAGAAACTTCAGAAAGAGGAGCGCGCGAAAGGCGGCGTCCTTGATATGGATACTGACGTCGTTTCTTCGCTCACGTCGCACGGTCCGGGATACATCGGTGCGGACGGAAAGACGCTTGAGAAAATCGTCGGCCTTCAGACTGATAAGCCGCTCAAACGCGCGTTCATGCCGTACGGCGGAATAAAGATGGCCGAAGAGGCGTGCGAAATGTACGGCTATACGCCGAGTCCCGAACTTCACCGGATTTTCACCGACTATCACAAGACTCACAATCAGGGCGTGTTCGACGTATACACGCCGGAAATAAAGGCTGCCCGTAAGAATAAAATCATCACAGGTCTTCCGGACACGTACGGACGCGGACGGATTGTCGGCGACTACCGCCGCATCGCTCTGTACGGGATCGACTATCTCATCGAACAGAAAAAGCACGATTTCGACAACATCGGCGGAAACGGTGAAATGACTGAGGACGTCGTGCGTCTGCGCGAGGAAGTCGCGGACCAGATAAAAGCGCTTCACGGCATGAAGGAGATGGCCGCTGTGTACGGTTTCGACATCTCCGGGCCGGCGAAAAACGCGCAGGAAGCGTTCCAGTGGCTCTACTTCGGCTACCTTGCCGCAATCAAAACACAGAACGGCGCCGCGATGAGCGTGGGCCGTATTTCGACGTTCCTCGACATTTACATCGAGCGCGACATGAAGAGCGGTTCGCTCTCCGAACATGAAGCGCAGGAACTTGTCGACCATATTGTCATGAAGTTCCGCATGGTAAAGTTCGCGCGCATCAAGAGCTACAACGAGCTGTTCTCCGGCGATCCCGTCTGGGCGACGCTCGAAGTCGGCGGACTCGGACAGGACGGCCGTTCGATGGTTACGAAGAACGACTACCGCTTCCTCCACACGCTCGAAAACATGGGGCCCGCGCCCGAGCCGAACCTCACCGTGCTTTACTCGTCACGTCTGCCGGAAAATTTCAAGGAATACGCGGGATATATCAGCGTCACGACGTCTTCGATACAGTATGAAAACGACGACGTCATGCGTCCGATATGGGGCGACGATTACTCGATCTGCTGCTGCGTTTCCGCGACGGAAACCGGAAAAGAGATGCAGTTTTTCGGAGCCCGCGCGAATCTCGCGAAATGTCTGCTCTACGCGATTAACGGCGGCGTCGACGGCATTACGGGCATACAGGTTGGACCCGCGTACGCGCCTGTTACGTCCGAGTATCTCGACTACGATGACCTTGTCGCGAAATACTCCAAAATGATGGGCTGGCTCGCAGGGGTGTACGTGAATACGCTCAACCTCATCCACTACATGCACGATAAATATTATTATGAGGCGGCAGAGATGGCGCTGATAGATACCGACGTGCGCCGCACGTTTGCGACAGGCATCGCAGGGTTCTCCCACGTCGTCGATTCGCTTTCCGCAGTAAAATATGCGAAAGTAAAAGTTATCCGCGGGGAAAACGGACTTGCGAAAGATTTTGAAATCGAGGGTGATTTTCCCCGGTACGGCAACGACGACGACCGCGCGGACGATATTGCCGTATGGCTGCTCCGCACGTTCCTTGAGAAAATCAAGGAGCATCCGACATACCGCAACTCGGAACCGACGACGTCGATATTAACAATCACGTCGAACGTCGTGTACGGAAAAGCGACGGGCGCGCTTCCCGACGGACGGAAAGCCGGCGAGCCGCTCTCCCCGGGTGCAAACCCGAGCTACGGCGCGGAAAAGAACGGACTGCTTGCGTCGCTCAACTCGGTGGCGAAAGTTCCGTACGAGTACGCGCTCGACGGCATTTCGAACACGCAGACAATCAGTCCGGGAGCGCTCGGACACGACGACGGGGAACGCAGCAGAAAACTCGCTGCGATTCTCGACGGCTATTTCGATCAGGGCGCGCATCACCTGAACGTGAACGTGTTCGGCGTCGACAAGCTCAAGGACGCGATGGAACATCCTGAAAAACCCGAGTACGCGAACTTCACGATACGCGTTTCGGGCTACGCGGTTAAGTTCATCAGCCTTACGCGCGAGCAGCAGCTCGACGTTATTTCGCGCAGCAGCCACGAGGTATTGTGAGCACGCTGACCGGTGCGGATTCCCGGGGATACGTTCATTCGACCGAGACGTTCGGCTCCGTGGACGGCCCGGGAATCCGGTATATTATTTTTCTTGCAGGATGTCCGCTCCGCTGCGCGTTCTGCCACAATCCCGACACGTGGGCGCATAACGGCGTGCGCATGTCCGCATCCGAAGTGATGAAGACTGCGCTGCGTTACCGCCCGTACTGGAAAGACGGCGGCGGCATAACGGTGAGCGGCGGCGAACCTCTCGCGCAGATCGACTTTCTTCTGTCGCTTTTTTCACTCGCAAAAGAGCAGGGGGTGAGCACGGTGATCGATACCGCCGGCTCGCCTTTTACGTACGACGAACCGTGGTTTACGAAATTTAATAATCTCATGAACATGACGGATCTGATTCTCCTCGACATAAAACACATAGACGAAGAGGAACATATAAAACTTACGGGAAAGACGGGAAAAAACATCAAAGAGATGGCGCTGTACCTTTCCGAAACCGGAAAACCCGTATGGATCCGGCACGTGCTCATTCCCGGCATTACGGACAACGACGAGTATCTTGTCAGGACGCGTGATTTTATCAGGACGCTCGGAAACGTCGAGCGGGTCGAAGTACTTCCGTATCACACGTTCGGAGTTTATAAATGGAAAGAACTCGGCCTTGATTACCGGCTCGACGGCGTCGAGTCTCCGACTGAGGAGCGCATCAGAAACGCGGAAACTATTCTCGAAACGGCGGAATACACCGGCTGGCAGAAAGAATTCAGATAACATTATCATTTATTGAAGTATTTTAAATACTGGTTTATACTCTACATCAGATTCATTATTCGAACGAGGTGTAAAAATGAAGAGAAGCTTTCCTGTATATCTTGTAGCTGCCGTTGCTGCTGTCTGTATGCTGGCGTCGTGTGCGACGACTGTGGAACGCGTCAAAGCCGACGATGTCGTCGATCTTGACGGCTACTGGAACGACAGCGACGTACGCATCGTGTGCGAATCACTTATAAGCGACTGCATAAAATCTCCCCGGATTGCCAACTATAAAAAAGAAAACGGGCGCAATCCCGTTGCAATAATCGGAAAAATAAGCAACGACAGCGACGAGCATATCGACACGTCGATAGTCGCGAAAAAGTTCCAGAACGCAATAATTAACGGGGGCGTCATGGATTTTGTTTCGGACAAAAATGAACGCGAGGAACTGCGCGGGGAACGCCTCGACCAGCAGGACAACGCGAGCGAAGAGACGGCGAAAGCGATCGGCAACGAGACAGGCGCCGATTTCATGCTGCTCGGCTCCATCAAGACAATCGTACAGACGGAAGGAAGAAAATCGGTCCGCGCCTATTTCGTGTATGCGGAGCTCCACGATCTCGAGACGAACAGGATAATCTGGAGCGGCGAAAACGACGGAATCAAGAAGGTTATAAACAGACCTGCCGCAAAAATGTAATCTGCTTCCATGTTGATGAAACGTGTTCTTAAAATTTTTTCCGCGGTTCTCGTGGCAGGGGTGCTTTTGTGCTCGTGCGCGTCGGTGTCTTCGTCGGCGGGACTTCAATCGTCGGCACATCCTAAAAAAATCAGGTACAACGAAAAGCGGTTCAACAGTGCGCTTGCGAAGGGTGATTTCACTTCGTGTGCGGGAATGCTTCTCGGGCAGAACGTAAGCGGAAACGATGTCATCCGCCAGAATCTCGACATAGCGATGCTCGAACATTACGCGAAGGCATACGGGGCGTCGAACGAAATATGCAATAAGACGGACGGGCTTATGCATGACGCCGTCACGAAAAGCATAACAAAGACGGTCGCGTCGGCGACGCTCAACGAAAACGCGTCGGAATACACCGGCACCGTGTACGAGTATCTCTACATAAACGTGTTCAACGCGCTCAATTATTACAATCAGGGAAACATGGAGGACGCGCTCGTCGAGATTCGTAAAATTAATAACAAACAGCGCGAGTACATCACGAAATACGGAGAGGCCGCTCTGCAGCAGGTACAGGCGGATACGAAGGATATAACCGACGCCGATTATGCGGCGCGGTTTTTCGGAATCAACGTGCCCGCCCTCAAGGCGAAATCTCCGCCGGCGGCGACGGAAGCGGACGTTTTCCGCGATTCGGCCGCTGCACGGTATTTGAGCATGGTGTTCATGATGATGAACGGCGACGGCGGCAACGCGCGCGTCGACCGCGACGTTCTTGCAAAGCTGAATCCGGGATTCGACGCGGACAGCGAACTTGCGATACCTGACGGAAAGGGCCGCCTCGACGTCGTCGCTTTCAGCAACCTTATCGGACGGCGCTATGAGCAGGCGTTTTATTTTCCGGGAGACGTCGTAAGCGGAGTGCTCGCCGCCGGCTCTCATATTGTGGGGAGGGGCCCCGAGTCGCTTATAATGCTTCCGCCGCTTGCGGACGGTGTTGAAATTCCCGCATTCAGAATCAAATTCGTGTATCCGAATTACAAAGAGAGTGCCGTACCGCGGAAAGTTTCATCGGTACGGATCGTAATGGACGGCGGTGCAGTGCAGAATCTTCAGCTGCTGGAGAATTTCAACGATGCGGTTGCGATGGACGTGCGCGTCCGCGCGTCGAAGGATTTCGGGCGCAGCGTCATCCGCAGCCTCGTGAAAAAAATGTCCGCGGTAGCGGCGGGCGAGGCGGCGCTTGCGGCAGCTTACAAAGGTCTCGATAAAAACGGAAGAAGCGCAGGGGAAGAGATACTGGCACGCATAGCATATAATGTCACCTATGCGGGCGTCGTTGCGGCGATAGAAGCCGTCGACCTTGCGGAAACGGCCGATGTCCGCCAGTGCAGGTATCTGCCGGGCACGGCAAATGCGGGGGGCGTTGCGCTTGCTCCCGGAACGTATTCGTTTACCGTCCAGTATCTTGATTCCGGCGGAAAAATTGTTAATGAAGAAAAATTCAGTTCAGTGGAGGTACGGGCGGGGAAACCTGTTCTTGTGGAGTCGATATGCATAAAATCGTAAAACCTTTTTTTATATTTATTTTGTTAATATTGCAGGCGTACATATACGGATATTCGAAAAACAAAAGCGCCGATTACGGAAGCATGCCGGGCTGGGTGAACATTCCGTCCTCGTCGTATGCTGTCGGAAAATATTTTTCGACTGTCGGGGATGGTCCTGACAGGCAGACTGCGGAGCTTAAAGCCGTGCAGGGAATCGCGTCGCTGTTCGGGCAGAACGTCGTATCAGTTGCGACCGCAAAGCAGCAGATGGAGCATTCCGAAACTGGCGGCGAAAGTACGAATTCACGGAATCAGACGGTAAGTCAGGATATTATTCAGGACGTGAATCAGGACGACGTCGTCGGGGTTGAAATAAAGGAATACTGGTTCGACAGTAAAAATAACGTGTGGTACGTGCTTGCCGTGCTCGATAAGGACAAGACCGCATCGTTGTACGGCACGATGATACGCAAAAACAACGATCTGATAAACGGATTTGTCGACCGCTCCGGTACGGCCGGAGCGCCGATGGATACGTACGCGTGCTTCGCTTCCGCCGAGACGATTGCGGAAACGAACGATGTGTACCTGAAGCGGCTTTCGGTTGTTAATTCCGAAACGGGGAAAGCGCTGCGTGCGGAATCTTTGTCCGTTTCGGAGCTCACTGCAAAGATGAAGGAAGTTGCGGGAATGATACCCGTCCTCGTAGACATACAAGGCGACGAAACCGGACGGATTGCTGCGGAATTTGCAGAAGTGATTGCAGGCGAAGGATTTCTCACAAGCAGCGGGAAAAAAGAGCGGTATGAACTGACCGGCGCGATACAGTTCAGTGCTACGGAAAATTCGACCGGTACGATAAAATACTGCAGATATACGATTGACTGCGCTTTCAGAGACACTGTCAGCGGAGCGACGCTGATTCCGTACAATAAGGCGGGGCGTGAGGGTGCGGGAAATCAGGAAGAAGCGAAGAGCCGCGCCGTGAATGCGCTGCAGAAAGCCGTCGGCAGTGAATTCGCGTCTGTTTTGTCTGACTATCTGCACTCGCAGAGTCAAAAAGATTTATAGTTCTTCCATAAGAAATGAGAATATGTTTCTCATTCATGCCGGCTTGAAAAAGACCTGCGAAATAGTTAGCATGTGCTATTGACAATAACATAAAGTTAGGATATGTTAACTGCGTAAGTTAGCAGGGACTAATGACAATATCTCTGCCGGCAGTGCGAAATCACAAGGAGAAAATACGATGCCTCTATCAATGTGCTCTATCGGTACGGAATGTATCGTGAAAAAAGTCGGCGGTTCGGGAGCGGTGAAGCAGCACCTTAACGAGATAGGGTTCAATGTGGGAACGCCGGTGACGGTTGTTTCATCCATAAGCGGGAATATCATCGTACAGGTAAAGGATTCCCGTTTCGCAATAGACCGTGCGATGGCAAACCGTATTATGGTTTGAAAGCGGTATCCGGTCGTCATTTTTACTGGCAATATTTAAACAGACAGTTCGGGCGTGCAGGATGTCCGGGCAAGGAGATTCTCATAATGAAAACGTTAAGGGACGTTTCAGTCGGCGAGACGGTAAAGGTAAAACGTCTTGAGGGGGAAGGTGCGCTCAAGCGCCGTCTTATGGATATGGGCTTTACGAACGGATGCAGTGTGTTCATTCGCAAGGTTGCGCCGCTCGGTGATCCGGTGGAAGTCACTATCAGAGGATACGAATTAAGTGTCCGCAGAAACGATGCTCAGTGCATCGAGATAGAATAGGGGAATGAATGATTGCGAGCGGTTAAGCCGCAGTCATGAATGTCTCGTATTGAAAACAAAGCGAAGCTTTGTTGACTTTTTATAGGAGTTATAAAATGATAAAAATAGCGCTTGCCGGTAATCCGAACTGCGGTAAAACAACGATGTTCAATTCGCTTACGGGTGCGAATCAGTATGTAGGTAACTGGCCCGGAGTTACTGTCGAGAAAAAAGAAGGAAAAATGAAGGGCGGCGGTGACATTGTCGTCACGGACCTTCCCGGTATTTATTCACTGTCTCCGTATACACCGGAGGAAGTCGTAAGCCGCGACTATCTTGCGGGAAATGAACCAGCCGCAGTGCTTAATCTTGTCGATGCAACGAACATTGAACGCAATCTGTACCTTACGACACAGATTCTTGAACTCGGCAAACCCGTCGTCGTTGCACTGAACATGATCGACGCGCTTAAAAAATCGGGCGACAGAATCGATTCGGCAAAACTTTCCGCCGCACTCGGCTGCAAAGTTATTGAAACGTCGGCGCTTCACGGAACGGGCGTAAAGGAAGCGGCCGCAGCCGCTGCGGAAGAGGCCCGTAAATCGAACGCGGTTGTACCGAAGGCCTGTTTCGCCGCAGATGTAGAGAACTCTATTTCACGAATGACGGAATTCGTTCCGTCCGAAGTTCCCGGACAGCTCAGACGCTGGTATGCAATCAAGATGATTGAACGCGACAGCGTCGTTATGAATAAACTCAACCTGAGCGCCGCCGACAAAGTGAGTGTTGAAGGAATAATAAAAACACTCGAGACTGCGCGCGACGACGACAGCGAATCGATTATTACGAACGAGCGGTACGAATACATTTCTTCAATATTGAAGGGGTGTCTGCATAAATCGGGACGGAAATTAACAACGTCCGATAAAGTCGATAAGATCGTAACGAACCGCTGGCTCGGTATTCCGATTTTTCTGCTTGTCATGTGGGCCGTATATTACCTTTCGGTGACGACTGCCGGCACCTTCATGACCGACTGGACGAACGATTCATTCGTCGGCGGGATTCAGGGAGCCGTGCAGGGATGGATGGAGGGCGGCGGTGCGAATCCTGTGCTTATCGATTGTATCGTCAACGGCGTTATCGGCGGTGTCGGTGCCGTTCTCGGATTTGTTCCGCAGATGGCGCTTCTCTTCCTGCTTCTTTCGATTCTTGAAGACTGCGGTTACATGGTGCGCATTGCGTTCGTTATGGACCGTGTGTTCAGACGGTTCGGACTTTCCGGTAAAAGTTTTATCCCGCTTCTTATTTCTTCGGGATGCGGCGTTCCGGGGATTATGGCCTCGAAAACAATCGAAAACGAAAACGACCGGCGTCTGACTATAATGACGACGACGTGGATTCCCTGCGGAGCAAAGCTTCCCGTTATTGCACTTATGGGCGCGGTTATGGTGCAGCATGTCTCGAGCATAAACTCGTCTCTGATTGCTCCCGGTATGTACGCAGTCGGTGTTGCCGCAGTTCTCGTTGCAGCGATTATGCTTAAAAAAACAAAGCCGTTCCACGGTGAAGCAGCTCCGTTCGTTATGGAGCTGCCGCAGTATCACCTGCCGCAGCCGAAGACTGTACTTATGCATACGTGGGAACGTCTGAAGGGCTTTATCATCAAGGCGGGAACGATTCTGTTCCTTGCGTGTCTTGTAATGTGGTTCCTTTCGAGTTACGGAATACAGGACGGCCGTTTCGGTCTTGTCGATTCACCCGATTCACTGCTTGCTGCGATCGGAAACGTCATACGATGGATATTCGTTCCTCTCGGCTTCGGCGGAGAAGTCGGCGGATGGCAGGCTGCAGCTGCAAGTCTTTCGGGATTTTCGGCGAAGGAATCTATCGTAGGTACGATGGGTGTTCTTGCGAATGTTTCGGAAGATCAGCTTGAGGAAGCGGGATCCGTTGCGGCTGCTATTGCCGGATGGTTCCCGAATGTACCTGCGGCATTCGCGTTCCTTTTGTTCAATCTGCTTGATTCTCCGTGTCTGGCTGCAATATCGACAATGTCGCACGAGCTCAACAGCAGAAAGTGGTTCTGGTTCGCCATCCTGTTCCAGAATGCATTCGCATACATCGTCACGCTCTGCGTTTATCAGTACAGCATGCTTTTTACAACCGGTGTGTTCGGAGTGGGTACTGTGTTCGCGCTTGTATTCACAATCGCAATTCTGTATATGCTGTTCAGACGCGATCCGTATGCAAAAGAGAATTCTTTGAAAATGAGCAGAACGGCTGCATAAACGGATAAAAGTACATTCGTGTACTTTTGCCGTGCAGACCATACAGCCGGAGTGGAGTTTATATCAGGAGGTGTTACGATGACAGTAAACATTGTGGCGGTTGTGCTGCTTGCTTCATGTGTCGTGCTTGCGGTACGGGCGATTGTTAAAAATTATAAACATGCAAAAGCTACCGGCAATCCTGGCTGCATCGGATGCAGTGCCTGCAGCGGGAAACACGACGGATGCTGCGGAGTACAGTTCAGGGATGTAAGTAAGTAGTGCTTTTACGGCGGACGGAGCGGCGGAAAATCCGGTACGGGTTTTATATCGCCGCTGTTCTGTCCGTTTCTTGAATTAAAAATCAGGCGGATCTCCAGCCTCTAAAGAATATGGAAACATAAGGAGTTTTCTATGAAAAAAATTATTGCAGCAGCGCTGGCATGCGCTGCTCTCGTCGGCGGTTCTGCGGCATCTGCGGAAGAATCAACAGAAACAAACAACAGCGTTATCACGTTCTCGAACGAGCTCGGGTCTGACGTCGTGAATATCACAAAAGATAAAACAACTTTTGCGGGATTTTACGATGAGGTGACTGCTGATATCACTTCGGAAAAAGTCGACGCCGGTATCGATGCGACGCTCAGACTCGGTGTTGATGAAGACGGAAAGCCCGATTCGTTCAGCTGGAGCGGCGACGATTTCGACTGGTATCTGACGTTCCGTCCGATTCAGACGGTTTCGCTCGGATTCAGCACCGATTTCCCCGCGGCAGGTTCGTATCTTGCGGTCGAGGACGACAACATAGCAGGCGGAAAACTGGGAAGCGACGGATTTACCGCCGCGTTCACCGGAGTTCCGGGACTTATGCTTGCCGCAACAGTTCCTTTTTCGTCCGATACTGACGGTGGGTACAACTGGTTCAAGCATACGGAAACCGATGACGACGGCGACGAAACGACAACGTATCTGAATTTCGGATTCGGTGCGGAATACAGCTTTGCGGATAAGGGAACGCTCGCTGCGGTCGTTCACAATCCGGTGAATACTGATTCCTTCGGATACGGCGTGTACGGTTCACTTACTCCATTCGAGGGACTCGCTGTTTACGGCGGATACGCATACCGCGATGAAGACGGCATATGCGACGTCGCGGGCGACAATCTGTTCAACGCGAGCGTGTCGTACACGAAAGACGCATTCGGCTGCGCGGCCGACTATGTCTCCACCGACACTGATTTCTATACGGGGGTGAACGTTTCTTATAATGTAACGGAGACGATCAATGTCGCGCTCGGCGGTACAGTCAACGCCGCATACGACGATGCATCCTCAGGAACGTACGTGCTGAAACCGGCCGTGACGTATACGCCTGGAGAAATCGGGGAGTTCTACGCGGAAGCCGACTTCAGTTTTGTCGACGAGGATTTCGACTCAGTCTGCTTCCCTGTGTACTGGAAGTATTCGTTCTGAAAAAGAGGTGCGTCGTGAGTTTTGATGAAGCTGTCGTACATTGCGGCGCACCGGCTTTGTGCGGAATAAAACCTTCCTGTCTGTTTTCCGTTCACCGGAAAATGTACGAAAAGATGAAGGTGCGGGAATGGAGCAGCGAATTTAAGAAGGACGGAAGGTATATAATCGCGCTGCCGAAAGAAAACGAGCGTATGCTGTTGTTTGTTTACGATAAACACCTGCTTGAAAAACAGTGTACGCCGTGCTGCGTGAGAAAATACCTGAAGCGGAAAAGATATCCCGTCGAATCGGGATTTAATGCGGTCCTTGCGGAGCTGCTCCACCGGCTTTCCGCGGAGCAGAACTTTCCGCACGAAGTGGGAGTTTTTTTAGGATATCCGCTTGAAGACGTCAAGGCCTTCGAGCGGACGTCGGGCAAAGCGTGCCGTTACAGCGGTTTCTGGAAAGTGTACGGCGATATTGATACGGCACAGAAGCGGATGAACGTGTATAAAGCGTGCAGCGTACAGTGCAGCGAGCTGGTCAGAAACGGAATGGCAGTTCCCGCCGCCGCAAAAGAGTACATGGCTGCAATTTATAGGAGTTATTAATATGACAAAGGCAATCGTATATGCAAGTACAACCGGCAATACGGAAATGATGGCGCAGGCCGTCGAAAAAGGCGCTAAGCGTTCCGGAGCCGATGTTCTTTTTATTACGGCGGACAAAGCGTCTGCGGCGGAAGTCCTTCCTGCGGATGTGATTATTCTGGGAAGTCCTGCAATGGGCGCCGAAACCCTCGAGGACAGTATGGAGACGTTTTTCTCCACTCTGGAAGGGAAATTGAAAGGTAAAAAAGTTGCACTGTTCGGTTCGTACGACTGGGGCGACGGACAGTGGATGCGCGACTGGGCGGACCGCGTCACGAACGCAGGCGGAAAAATGATTAACGGGCAGGGACTTATCGGTCACCTGACGCCCGATGAATCAGTATTGAAGCAGTGCGAACAGATTGGAGAAAGCGCGGCATAAAACAGGTTCTTCTGACGTCCGGACGGTAGTTGTCAATTATTATCCGGATGGACATAGCTACAAAGAAAAAGTTTCCAGCTTTTTACAGGACCTGTTGCGTGTACCAATAGTGCTCAGGTCCTGTTTTTTTTTACGATGCCGGTTACGGCGCGGAAGAGGAGAGAACGGAATGTATAAAGCTGAAGAAGATTACCTTGAAGCGATTCTTATGCTGGAACAGAAGAACGGGACCGTTCGTTCTGTCGACGTTGCAAAAGCAAAGGAAGTGACAAAACCGAGCGTAAGCCATGCGATGTCCGTTTTACGGGATAAAGGATTCGTTACGTTTGCGGAAAATAATGCGATTCAGCTTACAAAAGAGGGAAGAGTGATAGCCGAAGCCGTATACGACAGGCATACGCTGCTTACCGAGTTTCTTGCCGGCATTACGGGATTAGAACGGGAACAGGCGGAGCAGAATGCCTGCCGCATAGAACACGACGTCGACTGTGATGTTGTAGCCGGCATCAAGATGTGGATGAGGAAGAACATGGCGCGTGCTGATGAATCAAAGTGACAGGCTTATCGGGGAAAACATGCGGAGAGAATATTCTGCGGGAGGAAAATTATGATAAACACAATTGTTATTCTTATTTTGATTCTTGGAATAATTTTCGGTATACAATCATTTTTAAAACGTGCGGCGGGAAAAAGCTGCTGCAGCAGCGGCGATTCGGAAGTGAAAATTGAACCTGCCGATAAAAACCGCAGCGATTACAAATTCAGAGCTTATGTACGCATTGAGGGAATGACGTGCAAAAACTGTGTACGGCACATTGAAAACGCGCTGAACAGCATTGACGGCGTGTGGGCGAAAGTGAATTTACGAAAAAAGACAGCGGACGTTTTGTTAAAGAAAAACACCGCAGCGGATGTAATTACCAATGCGGTTGAGGGTGCCGGTTATAAAGCGGCCGATATCGAAATAAGAAATAATGATAAATAAGCGGTTAATAAACTTAGTTCCGGAAAGTAAGAAATATATTGCGGCGACAGTTCTTTTTCAGAGCGTTGAACTGGCGGTGAATATCCGCATGATTTTCAGTATTGCAACATATCTGCAGAAACTTCTTGAACATACTGCCGATATAGCGGATCTGTATCTTACTGCGGCAGTAATAATTATTTCACTATGTATCAGGTATGTGTGTATTCTGTGTGCATCCCGTTCGGCATTCCTTTCTTCAAAAACGGTAAAGAGACGTCTCCGTGAATTGATTTTTAATAAACTGTTGAGACAGGGGGCTTCTTATGCTGCTGCTGTTTCGAGTGCCGAAATCGTACAGATTTCAGTTGAAGGAGTTGAACAGTTGGAGACGTATTTCGGCGCATATCTTCCGCAGTTTTTTTACAGTATGGTTGCGACAATCGGACTTTTCATTGCGTTGAGTTTTGCGGACGTGATGTGCGCGGCTGTGTTTCTTGTATGCGTGCTCCTTATTCCGGTTACGATTGCACTTGTACAGACGATTGCGAAGCGTCTTTTGGGAAAGTACTGGACCCGGTATGCGTCGCTCGGAAATTCATTCCTTGAAAATCTTCAGGGACTTACGACGCTTAAAATCTATAAGGCGGATCAGTATAAAAATGAAGAGATGAACAAAGAGTCCGAGCTTTTCCGAAAAATCACGATGAAAGTGCTTATCATGCAGCTCAACTCCATTACCATTATGGACGTAATTGCGTACGGAGGAGCCTCTCTCGGTATTATTATTTCGTTACTGCAGTTCAGGAACGGAGCGGTTACGTTAGGTCAGTGCGTAGCGATAATTCTGCTGTCCGCCGATTTTTTTATTCCGATGCGCAGGCTCGGCAGTCTCTTTCATACAGCCATGAACGGAATAGCTGCGAGCGGCAGGATATTCCGTCTGCTCGATCTGCCGGAACCGGAAGATGCGGAAAAAGAACAGTTTCCGGAGGAGTGCGGCATCAGATGCAGAAATCTGTATTTTTCCTATTCGGCAGAACGGGAAATACTGCACGGTATCGATCTGGATTTTGCTCCGGGCGGCGTGAATGCCATCGTCGGAGAGAGCGGAAGCGGCAAGTCGACCATAGCTTCTATCCTTATGGGGCGTAACAGAAACTTCACGGGCGATGTGTTTGTCGGATCCGAACCGCTTACTCATATTCGGGAACAGAGCATTATGAAACATATGACGTATGTCGGTTCAAACAGTTACCTGTTCACCGGAACGGTGCGTGACAACCTGCTGATGGGAACGGACGGTGCCTCCGATGATGAGTTGTGGTCAGTGCTTAAGGAAGTGAATATTGCCGGATTTCTTCATGAGGCTGAAGGTCTTGAGACCCGGTTGTCGGAGCAGGGAAGTAACTTTTCCGGCGGGCAGAGACAGCGGCTTGCGATCGCTCGTGCGCTTCTGCATGACAGCCCTGTGTACATCTTCGATGAAGCGACGTCAAACATTGATGCGGACAGTGAAAATGAAATTATGGAATGTATTTACCGAATGTCGGCAGGTAAGACTGTCGTTCTTATAACGCACCGGCTGGCAAACGCCCGGAAAGCGCAGCGGATTTTTGTGTTGCAGCACGGTTCTGTCGCAGAGTCGGGAAGACACGATGAGCTTATCGGTAAAAGCTGTGCTTATGCGGAGCTTTGGAAGACTCAGTGTTCACTTGAGAAATACAACCGGGAGAAACTATATGAAAAGGCGGAGTAATTTAAGCGTCTGTTTTCATCTTTTAAAGCTTGTAAAACCTCTCTCCTTTATTATGATTTTGGCGGTTTTTTTCGGAACTGCAGGTTTCATCTGTGCGGCGGGCGTACCGGTTGCCGGAACATTTGCCTTATTGTGTGCGACGGGAATCCTCCCTGATGTCAGACTTGGAACAATTCTTATACTTATGGCGGTTTTTGCATTGCTTCGCGGTATACTCCATTACGTTGAGCAGACATGCAACCATTATATTGCATTCAAACTGCTTGCATTGATACGCGATAAAGTTTTTTTTGCGTTCAGGCGTTTGAGCCCTGCGAAATTAGAGGACAAGGGAAAAGGAAATCTGATTTCACTGATTACTTCGGACATAGAACTGCTTGAAGTCTTTTATGCGCACACGATTTCGCCTGCTGTTATTGCGCTGCTCTTTTGCATATCGGCATGTGTTTTTCTGGGAACATATTACCGGGGCTTTGCGCTGCTGGCCGCAGTTGCCTATGTTTGTGTTGGGATTGTTATTCCTGTCGTTGTCTCGAAAAAAGGAAGAAGTGACGGCATGCAGTTCCGTACGAAGTCGGGGGAATTGAGCAGTTTTGTTCTCGAAAATCTGCGCGGATTATCTGAGATTATTCAGTACGGACGAGGCGGAGACCGTCTTTCGAAAATGAACTCGCTTACCGACGAATTGCTTGCTTACGACGGAAAAATGAAAAGGCGCGCAGGAATAAGCGGAGGCGTGACAACTGCCGTAATTCTTTTTTTTGCCGCTTTGCTCCTCGTTTGGGCGTCAGTATTGTATATGCGCGGAACGATTGATTTTGCAGGCGTGCTTATACCAGTTGTGGCGTTCATGAGTTCGTTCGGTCCCGTCATTGCGCTTTCCAATCTGGGCGGTACGCTCCAGAATACGTTTGCGTCCGGGAACCGTGTGCTCGACGTACTTGAAGAACAGCCTGAAACTGAAGAAATATTTAATAAACCGCAGGTTCATTTTAAAAATGCCGGCGTAGAACATATTGATTTTTCCTACGGAACCGAGGCGGTTTTATCTGATGTGTCTGTTAAATTTCCCTCTCATACGATTGTCGGTATAGTCGGCAAAAGCGGAAGCGGCAAATCGACATTTCTTAAACTGCTCATGCGTTTCTGGTCGGTACGGACCGGCGTTATTAACATTTCAGGAGTACCCGTCGACGAAGTGAATACATCCGATCTGCGCGATATGGAAAGTTATGTGACCCAGGAAACGGATATGTTTCATGACAGCATAGAAAATAATGTTAAAATCGCAAAACCTGATGCATCGCATGAAGAGGTTGTAACTGCCTGCAGAAAAGCGTCGGTGCACGACTTCATTATGACGCTGCCGGAAGGGTACAATACCGCAGTCGGAGAACTCGGCGATACTCTTTCAGGAGGAGAAAAACAACGGCTCGGGCTTGCGCGCGCGTTTTTGCACGACGCTCCGTTTCTGCTGCTTGACGAGCCGACAAGCAGCCTCGACAGCCTGAATGAAGCGATTATTCTGAAATCGGTTAACGATGCCCGTGAGCACCAGACGATTGTGCTTGTTTCTCATCGCCGTTCGACGATGAAAATAACAGATACGTTGTACAGGCTGGAGAACGGGAGAATGTGCTGATGCCGGCCGCGCAGAAGAAAAGGGAGAAAGAGAAACTGGTTATTGAATGGATGATTCTGCTGTATTGCCGCAGAAAGCATCGTGCTAAAAACGGGCTTTGCACCGAATGCGAAGCGCTGAAAGAGTATGCGTTTATGCGCAGCGACAATTGCCCTTTCATGGAAACGAAGACATTCTGTTCATGCTGCAGAGTACATTGCTACAGCGCCGGCATGCGCGAAAAGATAAAACTTGTGATGCGTTATTCGGGACCGCGCATGTTGCTGTATCATCCGCTGCTGGCCTTCAGGCATACGGCAGAAATGATGAAAGAAAAGAGACGGCAGCGGTGAATCTGCCGTAAAACCGGAGGTTGAACGATGGAACATTTGCAGTTCAGTTTATTCACGAGCAGCGAAACGCAGATTGAACAGCTGGGTGATTGTACTGTTTATACCGTTAATAACTCTACGGGTTCGGGTAAAATGACCGATTATCCGGTCTTTTCCGGAATTCATCTTATTTATAACGACTTTCATATGCGTGTTTGTCCGTGCGATGAAAAACAGTGTCTGAATTGTATCGAACTGAATCATTGCTGTGAAGGACGGATAGAAATCGAATACAACGGTAAATTATACTACCTTGGAAAAGGGGATTTTGCGCTTGCATCGAAGGACGGTGCGGTACAGTCGTCGTATTTTCCGCTTGCGCATTATCACGGAATCAGTATCGTGCTGGACGGTACCTTAATAACCGATGAAACCGTTCAGCTGCTGAAAAGTTTTTCAATAGATATTGTTTCGCTGTACCGGCGGTACTACGGGGACGGAAAATGTGTACTACTCAGAGACAACACTTCCGTGGAACATATCTTTGCAGAGTTGTATACGGTTCATGATTCGGTGAAAATAAGCTATCTCAAAGTTAAGGTAATCGAACTGCTGCTGTTTTTGAGTGTATCCGAGAATTTTGCATGCAGAGTACAACAGGAGTTATATCCTGCGTACCGGGTGGAGAAAGTAAAAAAAGTACGCGAATACATAGAAACTCATCTCGACGAACGTTTTACGGTAGAGGAACTCGCTGATAAATTCAGAATACCGCTGACAGCGATGAAACTCTGTTTCCGAGCTGTATACGGTATGCCTGTTGCGTCGTTCATACGCAGCATGCGCATCCAGCAGGCATCATGTCTGCTGCGGACGACCGAGCTTTCGGTAATGGATATTGCCGGTACCGTAGGATATGACAATGCCAGCAAATTTGCGTCGGCCTTCAGGGGAATTATGAACTGTAATCCTGTTGAATACCGGCAGAGAGCTATGTAAATGAGGAGCAATCGGTAATTTATGAAGACCCAAATATTCGAATCGTTTAAAGTAACGGACGTTGTGTTTCTTGCAGTTATTTCGGCTGTAACACTCTGTACCAGTGCAGTCATGCCGCTCGTTGTTAGTTTACAGCCGGTCGTGTTCGGAATAGCAAATCTGGTAACCAGCCTGCAGATATCGTTTTTTTTCACCGTAGGCCTTGTGAAAGTCCGGAAAACGGGAGCACTGTTTATCATGTCCCTTTTTATGGGCCTGTTTCAATTGTTAATGGCGCCGATAATGTTTTTTTCCACGCTGTCGGTTTCTCTTGTAGTAGAACTTCTCATACTGATTATGTTCAGAGGGTACAAGAAAAACTGCGCGGTATTTACGGCAATGGTTCTGTATAATCCGCTCGGACTCGTTAGTAATGTTTTATATAATCTGCTGTTCGGCAGAGAAACCGCCCTTGCAGTTTTAACAAGAGCACCGGTCGTGACAGTCTGTATGACCGTGGCAGTTGCAGCGCTTTCAGTTACAGGAGCGTTGCTTGGTATAAAAATTTCGGGGGAATTGGAAAAATCCGGAGTACTTAAAAAATGAATGTCCGCTTGTATGCAGAACGTCCGCTTTATCCGCTTTTCGGACTGCTTTCATCGCTGCTGATTGCAATTACGGGACTTCTCGCCGCACCGCATGAAAACTGTATTCTGTTTTTGGGATCGGTTTGGGTGGTGTTTTTTGTGTTCGGCTGCAGGCGTGCGTGCCTGGCGGTTATTCCGTATGCTGCGGTTCTTTGCGCTGTGTTTTCGGGAATTACATATGCCGTCTCCAGAGACGGTATTTCGTCTTATGCCGCAGTAAACCGCATACTCGCCGTAAGTATAGCCGTAATTCCGGGACTTGCCGTTTCTCCCGTACAGATGGTGAGAAATTTTTCGATGCTGAAAATTCCCCGGATAATTACGCTCGGCATGATGATAACGCTTAATTTTTTCCCTCTTCTCGGAAATGAAATACGACAGGTGCGTAAAGCGATGAAAACCAGGGGAGCAGACAGCATGGCGAGTCCGCGAATTTTTTACCGAGCTTTCTTCATTCCGCTCGTTGTGCGGCTTGTTAATATTTCAGATACGCTTGCGCTTTCGGTACAAACCCGGGGATTTACGAGCGGATCGTCCGCTCATTCCGTGTACAAACCCGTACGGGTTCGCTTTACGGACGTTGCTTTCATCCTGCTGATACTCGGCTTATGTGCAGGTACGGTATTCTTATGAAAGCTGTTGAATTTATCAACGTGACGTTTTCGTATGAAGGCAGCGGCGCGGCGGTTCTGGATACCGCTTCGTTTTGCGCCGAGTATAATCAGTTAACTGTACTTGCCGGTTTTTCAGGCGCGGGGAAAAGTACCGTCCTTTCGCTTATTGCGGGCATTATCCCGAACGAGGTATCAGGAAACATGTGCGGAGAAATACTGATTGCCGGTGAAAATGTCCGGGGCAAACAGCTGCGCGGATTGTGCAGGAAAGTCGGTATTGTATTGCAGAACGCGGAGTTGCAGATTATCCATCCGTATGTCGAAGATGAAATAGCATTCGGATGCGAGAACTGTAATTTTTCCCCTGCCCTTATAGAGGAGTGTGTTTTATATTCGTGCAGTACGATGAAGCTGAATCCCGCTTGGGAAACCGGAACGCTTTCCGGTGGTCAAAAACAGCGGCTCATCACCGCTGCCGTACTCGCAATGAAGCAGAAGATTATTGTGCTTGACGAACCGCTTGCAAATCTCGACAGGGACGGAACTCTTTTGCTGATGACAGAACTGCGGAAACTTGCTGAATGCGGATACGCCGTTCTCATCGTTGAACACCGTCTCGATATGGTCCTTCCTTTTGTGGACACGGTGTGGGATATCCGTTCAGGAAAACTGTTCAGAGTTGAAAATAAAATGGAATATCTGAAGTCGCATGCCGGTTGCATAACGGACACGTGCGTTCAAAAAACGACGGACGATGTTCTGTTTTCCCTTGAGCATGTCGGATTGACGGCTGCAAAACGGCAGATACTGAAGGATATAACGTTTTCGATTCGTAAAGGAGAACGGGTGTTGCTGCTCGGCGAAAACGGTTGCGGGAAGACGACATTGCTGCGGCTGCTTGCGCGGTTGAGTATGCCGACGAAAGGGAAAATAATTCAATATCTGGATACTTCATTCGGACAGAACAGGAAAGGTTCCCGCAGGTGGTTTTCGGAAGTCGGGGTAGTATATCAGAATCCTGCCAATCAGTTGTTTATGCCGACTGTTATGCAGGAAATAGCCTACGGTGCGGAATCAGAGCAGTACGCGCGGGAAATAATGCATTTGTTCCGCGTCGAGCATCTGGCAGAGCGTCATCCACAGTCTCTTTCCGAAGGTCAGAAACGCCGCGTTACCATCGCATCCGTTGCCGCGTCAAATCCCCGGGTTTTTCTTCTTGACGAACCGACAGTCGGGCAGGATTATTCGGGGTTACAGGAAATGATTTCAATTCTGAACAGACTTCACGAAGAGAACGGAAACACGATGATTACTGTTACACATGACCTGCGGTGCGCCGAGGCAGTATGCGATCATGCGGTATATATTATTAATGGTTTTGTCGCCGAAGAGGGAGGCAAAGAATTGGTGCGCCGATATTTTACGAAGGATGATATACGGCATTAATAAATTCCGCATAAGCGGGAAAAATTATTATAAAAAACAGTGTTAACCTATTGACGTGGCAGGATAAAATACAGTAGCCTCTAAAAAGTTAGCAGCTGCTAATTTTAAATAAAACATATGTTTGATAACTACAGAGTCACAGAGGTTGGAATGAAAAGAATCATATTATTTGCCGCATTAGTGGTCGGATTGACCCTGTTCAGCACAGGGTGCTCTTCAAATGTTTCAGATGATTCATCTGATAAAAGTTCGGAAACAACGACGACTTCATCCGTTCTACAGTCGGATCTGTACGGTTCGTACTGGGGAACAATGACGATGGGATCCACTGCATACGATTTGTGTTTTGTCGTCAGTGAAAGTTCCGCTGTTTTGTATTCAACTATGAGCAATTATTCGTATACAAATATTGTCTATTCGGAATCTGACGGTACATGGACCGTTTCGGCTTATCATACCGATGCGGATACTTCTACGGCGACAGCTTCCGTTACCGGAACATTCACAGTTTCAGACGATTCGTACACCTGTGTCGTAACCATGGGCGGCGGATACCATGTAACTGACACGCTTACCCGGGGAGATACATACGACGGTGAGTATGGTACAGATGTAACATCATACTGATTTTTACAGCAACTGAATCAGTAGGGCTTGTTTTGTCATACTGATTCAGTTTTATGAACGAGGATGTTATGAAAATTAATAATAAAAAAATCAGTACAATTTTTTACCTGCTTCTGTGCGTGATACCGGTGTCTGTGTATCCGGCTGATCAGTCTGAGGATTCTTCGGTCAGTGATTCGATCATTGTTGTAAGCGGTTCGAAGGTCGAAGAAAACAGCGAAGACGCAGTCGAGAAAGTTCAGGTGATTACTGCCGATGAAATAAAGAAAAACGGAGCCAAAACGCTCAGTGAGGCGGTAAAAGGAGTTTCCGGTATCGTGGTGACAGGTCATCCGACAGATTCTATAACTATGCAGGGATTTGATTCCGAGTATGTTAAGATTCTCGTAGACGGAATTGCAGTAAGCGGAGACATAGGCGGCTCGGTGGCAGTCTATCAGATACCGGTAGAGGACATCGATCACATCGAAATTGTCCAGGGCGCCTCGTCCGCTTTGTACGGTTCGGATGCGATGGGCGGGGTAATAAATATAATAACAAAAAAGCATACGAAACAGAAAGCCGCGTTGTCGGGAAATTTAACGCAGGAGTTATCGAGCAGCATTCGTTCGTACACGGGCGGGAATATTTCGTTTTCCGGCGAGCATCTTTCTGCCGCACTGACAGGATCATTCGACTGGAGCAAAGGACTTCAGCAGGATACGTATACGGCGCTTGTGGGCACCGTGTCTCAGTATCTTGTACCGTACAACCGGCTCGGATTTTTACGGGGGTCAGCGGATTGGACTGATGAAACAGGTAAGATCGGGGTGTACGGTCTGTTTTCCGATTCGCTCCAGAAAACAAATACAACTGTCTATGAAACGATGGACTATCAATCAGACAGACTGGAGGCCGGTGTAACGGGGGAAAAAACGTTGTCCGAAGCCTGGAAATTGAGCGGTTTTTCCAGTATTAAATGGTATGCACTGGAAACGAATTTCACAAATTCCATATACGATGAACTGACGACGACTGATACGAAGTACCTTGATTCTGAAAGTGAAATACGTGCGTCATGGGATCCGAATCTTGTGAATTCAATTCTTTTTGGATTTAACGGAAATATTCAGACCGTCAAAGGCAGTTCGTTCGACGGGTCAAAAAAGCAGTTGCAGCTGAGTCTGTTTACCCAGGACACGGTTAATGTGCTTGGAAAAGATACGCTGTTCGCCGTTCCGGGAATACGTTTTGACGTATCGCCGTCGATAGACGGCAGTGAATTTCTGTATCAGCTGACTCCTAAATTAAGCCTTAGGTACAATCTTGGAGAAAGCACCGTTTTCCGGCTCTCGTACGGGATGGGATATAAGACGCCGACGCTCAAGCAGAAATACTGGATTTTTCTGCATAATTATGCCGGCGGAGAGGGAAATTTTATTTTGTACGGAAATCCTGACCTGAAGCCTGAAACATCTCAGGGATTCAATGCAGGTGCCGAGCGGAAATTCGGTCCCCATATCAAATTATCCGTGTCATCGTATTTCAATTTCGTGCAGAATCTTATCGACACGGAAATTACCGGATACGATGGAACGCAGTATACACGCACTTACGTAAATATCGGACAGGCAATTACGTACGGAGGCGATGCTGCTCTGAGTGGAACATTCGAGCGGCTTACGGTAAAAGTCGCGTATACGTACACCGGTGCAAAAGAGTACAGCTCAGAAAACGGAAGCTATATAGATTTACCACTGCGCGTTCCTCACCGTATTACGGTTTCGGCAGCATATATGGTACCCGTTATAGAAACGAGCATGGCTGCAAATGTTGAATGGAGTTCACCCGAACTCATCGATTACGATGCTCAGACTTATACACCTGATTATCTTATGGTCGGCGCGACAGCGGAAAAGAAATTCGGTCAAGGAAAATATGATGTTTATCTCCGTGTGGATAATATTCTTAACAATCTTAATTTCATAGAGAGCACGGCAGGAGATACGCAGGAAGAATATTTTGGACTGTATAACGGTACCGTATTTTCCATCGGCGCGCGTCTTCACATATAATTTTATTAATCAATGGAGTTTGCGATGAAAAAAAACATTTTTACTTTATTTGCTGCCGCAACTGTACTTCTGATTTCCGCCTGTTCGAATACGGCGGATACCGCAGATTCTTCCGGTACCGATTATCCGTTTGAAACGATCTACGGAAGCTGGCAACGCAACGGAACTGTCGGCGCTATGGGAATAACCTACATGACTGCCGATGAAGATTATATGACGTGGACTATGAGCGGAACGACGTATACATTTACATATGCGTATGAAAAGACGAAAAGCAGTGTTTATACTGTTACGTGGTATTTATATGACGAGGATACGGGAACTTCCGACAGCGCCGCCTATATGTCTTTTATTCTTGCATTTGAGGGAAATGATGACATCTATATGGCATATACAACGTCGACGTCCGGCGGTATGACAATGGAGCGTGTATCATAAATATTTTATTAATACGGAAGTGGTAAAAAATGAACGGAACGGCTGAAACAATTCGGAGAATGATTTTTGATGGCGGTGTAATAAACTGGATCATAATTGCAGAATACGTCGTTATGCTCGCTGTTGTTGCTGAACGGATTGTTTTTTATGCGGCGACATCGTATAACCGGAAATTTCTTTACAGACGGCTTGATTCGCTGTCAGAAAGACCCGCTTCGGTACAGTCTGTTTTTCTGCAGAAATGGCCGAAACGGTATGGAAGATCGGCTCCTCTTATCGTTCTGCGGGAATTTACCGCATATGAAAAAGAAGACGCTGCTGTGCTCAATGAGGCGGTGGACAGGCGCGTTTCGCAAATTTACAATGCGATGAATGCGCGGCTGGACATTTTGTCCCTTCTTGCGAATATTGCACCGCTGTGCGGACTGCTTGGAACGGTTACAGGACTCATGGCAGCTTTCGATCAGATACAGAAACTCGGCGGTTCCGTAAATATTCAGGCGCTTGCAGGAGGAATATGGAGCGCGATGATAACGACGGCAACAGGTCTGATAGCTGCAATTCCTGCGCTGACGGTCGGAAAATTATTCGAACTTGAAATGGAGCGGCGTATGAGTGATATTACAGTAACCCTTTCTTTGCTGAAGCAGCTGTATCGTCCCGATTGTCTTGATGGAGCGTTTACGGGGATGCCGAATCCGTGTGAAGCTGCTGATAGAACTGTATAACAGGCGCAAGAAATGAAAAACTACGTAAAACGGCATGAGCGTGTACCGACAGTGAGTATTACGTCGCTGATAGATATTATTTTTATGCTCGTTATTTTTTTCATGATAGGTTCTACGTTTGATAAGACTGCTGTTCCTGTGTCATTACCGGCTTCTTCAACCGGTACTACCGCACCGGTTCACACGCTCGGCGTAACTGTCGACAGAGCAGGTGTCGTGTATGTGAACGATCATGCGGTAAGCGACAGCGAACTGAGTTCGGTAATACGGTCCGCTCTGTCGAAAGAATCGAATAAAAACGCAGTTTTGTACAGCGATGAAACAGTACCGCTCGGCAAGATTGTTAAAATAATGGATGCGATGAATGCAGGAGGAGTGGAGAATGTTGCTGTTAAGACAAGCACAGCAGCAGAAGACTAAAGCTGCAGTGATTCTGGTTTTTATATGCCTTGTCCTACTTCATGTTCCGCTGTTTTTTCTGCCGGCGAAAACACAGAAGAAAACAGGTAACGGCGGAATGATCACGAATTATGCCGTCATGAGCATTCAGGGGAGCATAGAACGCGTTCCGGCAAAGAAGAAAACTCAACAGCAAGTGCAGGCGAAAGTGTCTCCTGTCAGAAAATCACCCGTTGCAGAGGAATCTCCTGCGGTACCGGTACCTGAATATACATCATCTGACAGTACGGAAGGTGCAGAGGAAGAAACGTCGGCCGGAGGGACAGGTGAAGAAAACAGCCCGGCAGTCGGTACGGAAGATGTCCGCAGAAAAATAATCGGACAGATTCAGAAGCACAAGAAGTATCCGCTTGCGGCGAGAAAACGTTCGCTCGAAGGCGATGTTGAGCTTTCCTTTCTTGTCCATCCCGACGGAACCGTACACGATATACAGGTAGTAAAATCAAATGCAGGCGTTCTTTTACGAGAGGCGGCAGTAAACTCGGTAAGATTATCTTTCCCTGTTGAAATAGAATTGGAAAATCCACTCTATATGGACGTGACATTACGATTCACATTGGAGAGATAAAAGGTGCCGACGGAATGGCCTCGTTGTATTTAGGGAGGGCCGTGTACGGTAGACAGCGTCGGATACGGCAACGCAAGTAAGTTTGCATCCGCGTTCCGGGAAATAATGAACTGCAATCCGACTGAATACCGGCAGAAAGCCGTATAAGCGGAGGAGGATAGAATTATGAATCATACAATAAAAAAATTTTTCCAAAATACACGCAGGCCTGAAGGGTACGGCGGAAAGATTATGGTTTTTGTGATGAACAGGGGGCATGCACCTCTTTCAAAATGGGGCTTTACATATCTGTCACCGCGGAAGGATGATTCCGTTCTCGACATAGGCTGCGGCGGCGGTGCGAATATAGCGAAGCTTCTGAAAAAATGTGCCGACGGAACAGTCACCGGTATCGACTATTCTCAGGTAAGCGTGGATAAGGCGGCTTTTATTAATCGAAAGGCAGTTGCGGCAGGCAGGTGCATCATAGTACGGGGAAGTGTATCTGACCTTCCGTTCGAGGACGACACATTCAATCTGGTGACCGCCTTTGAAACAGTGTATTTTTGGCCGGATATCGTCGATTCGTTCCGGAACGTTTACCGCGTACTGAAAAACGACGGTACTTTTTTTATCTGCAATGAGACCGACGGACAGAATAAAAACGATCAGAGATGGACAGATATTATTGACGGGTTTACAATTTATACGGCGGATCAGCTTGCCGCATATCTGCGTGAAGCAGGGTTTTCGGAAACAGTAATTGCCGGAAACGGGGACAAACACTGGGTATGTGTGATGGCGAAGAAGAAGGGGACAATACATATATGAAAATACTTATCTACGGCGCCGGTGTCATAGGATGCGAACTGGCTCATATGCTTATAAAAGCGGGGAATGAGGTAACACTTCTTGCGCGCGGTGAATGGAAAAAAATTCTTGAGGAACGGGGACTTGTTATCAGACACGCCGTACAATTATATACGACGAAGGACTATCCCGCCGTACTGGGGCAATTGCGTAGTGATGATGTTTTTGATCTTATTTTTGTCGTTATGCAGTACAGTCAGCTTCCTGCAGTACTTCCTGTTCTGGCGGTTAATAAAACGAAACATATTGTCTTTATAGGGAACAATATGAATGCGGCGGAGACCGAAGCAGCGCTCATACGGAACGATGCAGGCAGAGATGTTGCTTTCGGTTTCCAGGGAACCGGCGGAAGACGTGAAAACGGTAAGGTTGTAAGTGTTCATGCAGGCGTCGGTATGACGATAGGATGTCTGCATAATCAGGTTGAAGGGAAGTTCAGAGACCTTATCCGGACCGCATTTTCCGGAGTCAGATACCGTCTTACATGGGAATCCGATATGGACGCATGGCTCAAATGCCACGCTGCGCTTATACTTCCCATCGCATACGTCTGTTATGCGGTTGACTGCCGGCTTCCGCGTGCCTCGAAGAAACTGATTTCCGATTCTATTGACGCAACAAAAGAAGCATTCGCAATGATAAAAAAACTCGGTTACGGTATATATCCCGAAGGCATGGACGAATATTCTCAGGAAAAACAGGGACAGTGGTTTCTGGTTCTTCGTTTCCTTGCGAAAACTCCGTTGGGAAGACTCGCCGCGAGCGACCACTGCCGGCACGCGGTCATAGAAATGCAGCTGCTTGACGAATCGTTCGAAAAGCTGAGGAAACAATCGGGAACGGACATGCCCGCGTGGGACAGACTGCGGGCGGCGGGATATCCGCATGAAATAGACGCGGAATAAAATTGTGATTAATTTTTAAGAGGCTCATATGCAGAAAGTGAATTACGGAAACTGGGTACCGGAAAAAATGCTGGTACTGTACTGGATTATATCGGTGCTGTTCGGGGTGCTGTTCACAGCAGGATGCGTTTTCGCGTGGAAATTTCCGGTTGTACTGTTCACAGGAATATTGTTCTTTCTCATGCTTGCGTCCGCCTTGTACATGCAGCTCTGCCATCATATATTTTCATTCACCGGCGGAAAGTTAATGGCAAAGGTTCACGACTATCTGCTTGAAAAAATGGAGTGGGACGGCAGCGGTACACTGATTGATATCGGCTGCGGTTCCGGAGCCGTAACAATAAAATGCGCAAAAAAATATCCCGCCGCCCGGATTACGGGAATTGATTACTGGGGAAAGACGTGGAACTATGCCAAAGAGCAATGCGAGCGCAACGCAGAAGCCGAAGGCGTAAAAGATCGTATCAGTTTCATAAAAGGAGATGCGGCGGTGCTCCCGTTTCCCGTCGGGACGTTCGATGCTGCCGTCAGCAATTTCGTTTTTCACGAGGTCATGTCCCAGAGCGACAAACGCCTCGTCGTGCGCGAAGCACTGCGCGTGGTAAAGAAAGGCGGGCGGTTTGCTTTTCATGATCTTTTCGAACACAAAGAATTGTACGGTGATATGCATGAGTTTGTTGAAGAACTGAGAACGGAAGGATATACGGAAATAGCGTACGAGCCTCACACGGAAAAACTTGCGGTAATACCGGACGTCGTGAAAGCTCCGTGGATGCTCAGCGGGCTTGGGTTGTTGTACGGACGGAAATAAACAGAGTGTATTACAGCAGAGGACAGCTTTGATCGTCGTAGGAGAAAGTGAAGGCGGTTTGCGTACCGCGTTGACAATTGCCGGAATTCTTCTGCGGATGCTGTATGTTGTTGAACGGACGTTTCCGAAGGAGTGCAGCAAAGTACGTGAAGAAGCACTGCAGCTTGTTTTTCCATGGATGAAGGGTGTATAAAAGACAGTATATCTGGAAGAATACAGGGGAGCAGGCTGTTTTAAAATGAAATCGGGCGAAGTATTGAAATGCTGGCTGATCGTTATTTTTTTGCTTGTGAATAGTACAGTCCGTTATAAAGTCTTTGCCGATGACAAGGACAGTTTGTTTACGGTAAGTCCGGGAACAGTGCGGAATATTTGCGAATCGACAGATAATCATGACTATGAAACGGCCTATCAGGTGGGAGCATTTAAAAAATCGGAAAATGCAGAGTTGCTTGCAAAAAAATTACTGTCACAGGGATTTTACGGTGAGATCAGAAAGAAGACTGTACATGGATATGATTTTTTTGTCGTGACAGTTGCGAAAGAACAGAATCCTTTTATTGACAGGGAACGGGAACTTCTCGACGCAGGGTATAGTTCTTTTCCTGTTGAGGTGGAATATTAATAATTATGCTTTCCGATTTTCCGCAAGCCGGGGACAGACCGGCACGACCCGCTTATCCCGCGTTTCAGAGTCTTTTGATTTGTAACTTTCGGATAGTTCCGTCCTTTGCCTGTCTCTCCCGTTGTTCTTAGAACCGGTACACGCCGTTCAACCGCACGTTGCTCAGCTCCTTGTACACGCCGTATTCACCGTCGCCGTCAGGACCGGGGAAAAATCCGTCCGCCGCGAGCGTGAGCGTTACCTGGTCGGTAAGCGCGTAGTCCGCAGAAAGACTTGCGTAGCTGTCGAAGTCGTTCCAGTTGACTGCCCCCGACAGGGCAAGCGTGAGCGTATCCGACAGGAACGAACGGCTCACGCTCAGCGTCGCGCCCGGCGCGCGCATTCTGCGGTCGAGCGTGTCGTCCCAGCCGGGCACAATGTCTTCGTAATATTGCGCGGTCACCGTCCAGCCGCTGCGCGTCCAGTCAATTCCGGCAAGCGACATAAGCTGATTTTTTCTGAGATACGGGCTTCCGCCTGCAAGCACTGTTTCCGCGGTGCGGGCAAACGCACGTTCTATGAAAAAGGCGCTTTCTGCGCGGAACACGAACGGCCCCGCCGGCAGCGCCGCGTCGAATCCTGCCATGCCGTAGCGGTAATAGTTTCCCGACACGGTGATGCCGGTTGGCGTGTATCCGCTCATGACGAGCGAGTACGTAACGACAGGCGTGTCGTCCCACCCGTAATAGCCGTACAGCGAAAAATCAATGGCGGGAAGCCAGAAGCTCACGCGGCCTGCGTAACTGCCGGCTGCGAGCGTGAGTTCCGGCCGTTCAATGCTGCCGAGCGTGACGGGAATCGTCGTGCCGCTTACGGTAACGCTTTCCGGGATTACTATTTTCCGCAGCGGATTCGTGCTTTCAAGCGGGAGTGCGGAAGGGCGGAAGACTGGTATCCAGTAAGCGTCCGCGGAAAAAACGGTGCCCGAAAGATTGAGTTTGAGCGCATCGACGCCGAGCCGCGATTCGCTGTACGTCGACGCATAGAGCGTCGTTAAATCCTGCGGACAGAGCACATCCGCTATCCTGATGCCGTCGGCCTTTCCCCATGCGGTAATCTGACGTCCGGCTTTTATTCCCGCCGTAAGTCCGTCTCCGAACGCGGCGCTTGTCCATGCGAACCACGCTTCGCCGAGCTGTGAGGAAAGTCCGTCCGCCGCCGAAAGCGTGCCTGTCTGTGCCGCGGCAAGCGCATCGAACGAGACGTTTCCGGTTGCATACGCCGAGCAGCTGCCTGCCGATGCGTCCAGCGTTCCGGAAACTGTTTCCTCTGCGAGCGAGACGTGCCCTGCATTGTCTTCGCCGTACACGTATACGCCGGCGGCTGATTTTACGCTGCCCGAAAAGGACGCTTCCTGTGCGGATACGGAAATCCCTGCTGCCGCAAGAATCATGCAGAAAATAATATGTATTTTTTTCATTTCACCGCTCCGCGTTCAACGGATGCAACGGTAAAAATCGAATCGTCGACGTTCTGATTGTAGTGCACGTCTTTCATCTCAATGACGGTGGAATGTCCCGTGACGATGTTTTTCATCGTCATGACGCTCGTCGTCCAGATGCCGTCGATCAGCGTAATGCCGGAGCAGATGAGCTCGCGCTGCAGGTTGTTCTGCTTGTCGTAGAATTCGCCCTTCTGCATGACGAAGTTGTCCTTTCGTATCCATAAGATACGGCGCGGATTTTTTTCGGTTGTGTCTTTTGCCCTGCATTCGACTTTGTAGCAGCCTGTACCGCCTGCGGATTCTTCTCCGAGCAGCGTGAACGTGTCTTTTGTTAATCCCCTGTCGCCCATGTCGTCGTAGGTAAAATCTGTACCCATGAAGTTTCCGCCGCTGTCCGAACCTGAAATACGCCGTACCTTTTTCATGGCCGGCATGTAGAGCCAGTTGTCGCTGTCTTTCTTCACGCCGTCCTTTTCGTCGTAATCCCACGTAAGATAACCGACGCCGGCGACATCCTTCGGCGTTCGGAAGACAATGACCGATTTTGTAACGCCGCCGAAATCCCTGCTCCGGCATACGACTTCGCGTACGCGGGTGCTGCCGTTTTTACTCAGAAGCGTCATGGTTGCCGTGTACGAGCCTGTTGTGCCCGTGTCGACCTCGTCCGCTTTTTTCATGACGTCGTACCCGGTAAGCGTCTGTGCGGATGCTGCCGGAACAGCGAGACAGAGTGCGGAAAGTGAAATTATTAATTTAGCAAATACAGAATGATTCATACATATCTCCTTTTACTCATGATTTGAGCCGCTTTCAGAATATTGTTAATTCCTGAGCAGCTTTCCCGTTTTTTCTTTTCCGAGCGGCTTCGCCATAAACAGCAGAATCGGGGTGAGCGTGTAGTCGGCAATAAGCGCTGATCCGAGCCCAACGATCGACAAAAGTCCTATTCTGAACAGCATGCTCATCGGACTGAACATATACATAAGGAACATGACGCAGAGAATGAGCGTGGAGGAGGCCATCGAGCGTCCTATCTCTTTGTACGACGTGATGATTGCAGTGTGATAATCCTCGTGCTGCTCCATTTCATATTTTACGTGGTTCGTAAAGTGGATCGTATCGTCGACAGCCATGCCGAGAATCATCGGCATGACCGTCATGGTAAGCATGTCGAGCGGAAATCCGCAGAATCCCATGAGACCGCCGGTGAGAAGTACCGGTGCGACGTTCGGAATCATGGCGATAAGCCCTGTCCTGATGCTTCCGAACGCTATGATGAGCATAAACGCGATGATGACGAACGAACCGAGGAACGACCAGAGTTCGCCTTTTACGAGCTTCTGGTTCATGCTTGCGTATTCTGCAATGACGCCTATGACGGAAATGTGCGCGCCGGGAAAGCACTGTTCTGCCATGCGCCGTGCGTCGCCGACGTCGAGTTCGCTTTCCGCCGCTTTGTACTCTTTTAAATCGACGGTGATATGCGACGTGCTGTAGTCCTCGCTTACCCAGTCCGAAAGCCCGTCGCCTCCCGAAATTTCGTAGAGGAACAGCAGCTGGGTGAGCATGTCCCGGCTGTCGGGCACGACGTAGTATGCGCTTTCGTCGCCGTTGAGCGTCTTGTTCAATTCCTTTACGATGCTCGTGACCGACGTGACGCGCGGTTTGCCTCCCGATATTTTTGTTAATCTCAGTCCGCCGAGCTGGTCGCTGCACGTGTCGAGCGCCTTCATCACCTGGGGATTTTTAAACGCATCCGGTTCGGGATATTCGATCATGATGTTGTAGCTGTATTCGTTTCCCAACTTTGAGTTCATGATGTCGACGAGGCGGGCGACGAACGGAATCTTCTTTCCCATCATACCGACGTAGTCCATATTAACTCTGATTCTGAACAGTCCGAAGATTGAAACGACGGTGATGACGGCACTTATGATAAGAATCGGTACCCGGTGGCGCAGAACCACTCCGCCGAATCTTCCGTACAGTTCGTCGGTGTGTTCGAGACGGACTTTTGTTTTCCGCTCTTTTTCAATCTGCTTTTGCGAAGCGTCCGTTTTCAGCGACGGCGCGTCCTTACCGTAACTGTACAACACGGGCAGCAGCAGAATGACGTAGACGTATACGGTGAAAACGACTGCCGAACTGATGCCGCCGAGCCATTTGAGCGGCCCTATCCCGATTCCCATGAAAGAGATGAACGAAGCGATTGTCGTAAGGACTGTGAAAAGTATCGGCCAGCCGGTAACGCGTACCGATGCAGCGACCGCTTCCTTCCTGTTTCCCCTCCGGCGGAATTCGAGCCGGAACGCGTTGATGTAGTGAATCGCGTAACCGACCGACAGCGCCATGCCGAGCAGAATGGGCAGCGTTAATAAATCGGAGTCACCTTTTATTCCGAGCCATCCCGAATAGCCGAGTACGGTCCCGATGCCGAACGTCGTTGCAAGAAGCGGAACGAGTACTCCTCTGAAAGATCGTACGAGGAGAATAAGGCAGAGCAGCATGACGGCGAATCCCGAGACTACGCGTACGATCGTTTCGTGAGTAATGACGCGGTTTTCCTCCGTTTCGGTGTACGACAAGCCTGTCGCTTTCATTGTGAATTTCGGATTCTGCCGGAATTCCTGACTCTCAACGATGGGAATGGCTGCGTTACCGACGACGTACTGGTCCTCAAAATCATCCTTGAAGGGAAGAAGCGAAAGAAAGACCCACGTTTCGGTGCAGTCGTCGGAGACAAGATTGTTGACGAGCGACGTTCTGCTCATAATGAACGATTTCTTTTCCGCAAGCTCAGCTTTTTCCTCTTCCGTCATTTCTGCGGGCGGTTTTCCTCCGCCGGGAATTCCGTCTCCGAACGGATTGACTATCTCCATTCCGTCTTCCGTTCCCTTTGAAATGGAGAGCCGGGTGAGCGACGTAATGTCGTCCGCATAGGGAACTTCCTCCTGAAGCCGTCTGCCGAGTTTGTCTATGGCCGAAAGCACTTCAGGATCAAAGACGTCCTCTGCCTGAACAAGAACCGCAATGCCGTCTTCGTTGCCGAACAGTTCTTTGTATCGGTCTTCGCTTTTTTTCAATACTTCGGCATTGTCGAGCCAGTCGGAATCGTCATCCTGGATTTTCAGTTTCGTCAGTCCGGCAAGTCCCGCTGCCGTAATGACGATGACTGCAATGATGAACCATATCCTGTGTGTGATCTGAAAACGGCCGAAACGCTCGAACCACGCGTTGATTTTGTTTATGCTCAATTTGAGTATTCTCCTCTTTTTTTTGATAACAGTGTTATCTTGATAACGATGTTATCATAGTGAATTGATAGTTAGCAGTCAATAACTTTTAATGTTTTTTCAAGCAAAAAAGTAATACCCGGCGGCCCCTGCAGTGCGTGTTGATTGACTAGTTCCGATAACAATGTTATTTTGGGGACGGATATACGATGAAAGACACTTCCGAAGACACGAAAAAACACATTCTGGACAGTGCGCAGCAGGAATTCCTCGAGAAAGGATTCAGCGGCGCGTCTCTCCGCACAATAGCCGCAAACGCAGGTGTAACGACGGGAGCGCTGTACCGCCATTTTAAGGACAAGGATGCGCTTTTCGCGGCCATTGCCGGCGACACTGTCGACGCCGTCAGAGCACTTGTTAAAGACGCAGAATCACGGGAACTTGATTTTCTGATGGCGGGACTCCCCCGCGGTATTGAAGATGACCATCAGGACGATACGTTTAAAACGCTGATTGATTATATCTACGACAGGTTCGACATTTTCACGCTTTTGCTGACGAAGTCGTCGGGAAGTACGTACGAGAACTTTCTGCAGGACGTGACCGACATGTACGCAGGCATGTGTCAGTCGCTGGTAAAGGAACTGCATCGGAAAAAAATCATAGTTCATATAGACGATCTGACAGTGCACGTACTTGCAAGCTGTTTCGTCACGTCGATAAAGGAAATAATTCTGCACCGTATACCGCGGAAAAAAGCTGCGGGATTCCTCAGCAACATTCACACGTTTTATCACTACGGCTGGATGCATCTGTTCGGTCTGCCGTGTGAAGAATAGCGGAATACAAGGCGGAAAAAATTTTGTCCGTCCAAATGGAGCAGACGGAGAAGGAAAACATAGTTATTATATAACCAATAGTTAGCGTTTTCTAACCTGTGAAAAAGATGCTGACTTGATTAATAGTCCGAGGAGAGAGCTGAAGCACCTTGTGCCGGCGGCAGGTCATGTTTGCCGCCGGCTTTTTTATGTACTCGAATCGATTCAGTGTTTTGCTAATTTGTCCTCAATGCGTTTCTTTATTTCCGCCGCTTCTTCGTCTTCAGGTTTCTGCTCCAATGCAGTATTTACGGCCGGCAGCGCCTCAGTATATTTTTCACATTTATAATAACACCACGCAAGATGTTTTTTGAAACGCACCTCGTACGGATTAAGATAAATTGCCCGCTTAAACTGAGAAAGCGCGACTTCATACATTTCCCGTTCAAGACACGCAATGCCGATATTGTCGCGGTCGTATCCGAGAACTTTACTCGGCCTCATGAGATTTTCTTTTTCTTCCGTCAGCTGAAAATTTCTTCTCATTTTCTGTCTGCCATTCCTGTTCTCGTATACTTATTTCATACCGAATATGCTGTTATAGATGTCCGTGCCGTAACTCGTGTGCTGCGGTTCCCCCTCGATTATTTTAAACGTCCTGCTGCCGTCGGACCCGCGCTGTGCACGGAAAAAAATTATGCCATCCGACTTCATATTGTACAGGGAAGAAGCGAAATCATACTGATGAGTGACGAAGACGACTGATATGTCGTGCTCGATGAGCGCCCTGACAATCTGCCGTGATATTTCGGAACCTTCCTGTTCGTTCGTCGCGGCGAAAGATTCGTTGAACAAGACAAGAGAACCTTTCTGAAGGTGCTGCGCAATTTTATCCATCCTGACAAGTTCCTCGTCGAGCTTTCCGCTGTCAAGTGCGGAATCCTCTTCCCTCGTAAAGTGTGTGAATATACCGCTGTGTACCGGCAGAACAGCATCCGCTGCGGCGACGAACATTCCGCATTGAGCCATAAGATGGACCTGTCCGATGCTTCTGAGAAACGTGGATTTGCCTCCCTGGTTCGCGCCGGTAATAATACAGCATTTTTTTCCCGTCATGGTAAAATCGTTCGATACAACGGCCGAACGGCGGACGAGCACGAGACCCGCATCATACAAGCCGTGAACTGTCCATGTTGAAATACCGTGACCCGCAATTTCCGGAATTGTTATTTTCATGCCTGTTCCGGTGAGTCTGTCCGCAAGATTGCCGCATCCGATATAAAAAGCTGATTCGTCGCGGAGCGCGGTGAAAAAAAGTTTTATATTTTCGGCGGACTGAGCAAGCGCGTTTGCAGGCTCGTTCAGAGCGCGTTCCGTACGGTTGGTAAAATCTTCCGCTCCGCGTTCGTCCCGTTCGGCCAGCGTATACGAAGGAGCAAATGTCCATCGTCTCCTGAAAGATTTTCTGTTTTTTTCGAGGTATACATACGTAATTCCCTGCAGATTGCTGCCGACGGACGCTCCGATTAAAACGCCGTCCCTGTCTGCAAGTTCGTTCAGACAGTCGTTCAAATTCCTGAAATACGAATCATCGAGATTTTCCTGAAGACTTGTGAAAAAGGTCAGTAATCCTTCCGATTTCACTTTCGATTTGAAACGGTCCGCGACGGAACGGACAATCATGAGTTTTTTTACATACATGCGGAGCAGTCCGACGGCGCTTGAAAAAGTGCTCGAAAGAAATCTGCTGTCAAGCCAGTACCATGATTTTCCTGCTTCATCAAGAGCGTCGCGGGACAACGTATACAACGTCCTCATTATTTCCGGACAGACGAACGTATCCCGCAGAATTTTCTGCCTCCGACTGATTTCTTCTTCTGCTGACAGCGGCGAAAAAAGAGCCGCAGCGCATGACGTTCTTATGCACTCGTCTCCGCCGGCCATTGTTTCCAGTATGCGGCCGATTCCGAGATCCGCAGAAAGCGTTTCTTTATCCCGGCAGCAGGAATCTGCACCGGGAATAAAATCCTTATTTCTGAACATCAGGTGTGTTTTTATCCGCATCTGCGAGCCTCCTGCACAAGCAGTCGTACGTCAATCCGTATTTTTCCGCCAGCTGAACCGCATACGCCAGTCCGTCGGGCGGTTTCCGGTAAATCCTGAATGTACGCCGGCCCGATCCCGAGCCGTCTACGGTACTCATCATGCTGACTGTCTCCGGTCCGTATTCTGCAAGTTCGTCGAGGAATGTAACGACAACCGCAGCGGCGCCTGACTGTACGATTTTTTCCATCATCCTGAGTCCCAGTTTTACTGCGTCCTCCGCTGTCGTGGAAGCGAATATTTCATTGAGAATAATAATGCTGTGTGAAGTCGCTTTTTCAAGTATCGCGTGCAGCCGAAGCAGATCGTCCCGTAGTTTCCCGTTTTCAGAGGAAGCGCTTTCCGTTTTCCCGAAGTGAGTGTAAACGGTATCGAAAAGTTTCAGATGCGCTTCGCTTCCCGGTACCGTAAGGCCGATCGCGGCAAGCCAGTGTATTTGAGCGAAAAGGCGGGCGAAAGTCGTTTTCCCTCCCTGATTCGGACCCGTTATCACGATTACTCGTTCCGGTTTTTTCAATTCAAAATTATTAACAACAACATTGCCTTCTTTTTTTTCTGCAAGAACAATGTCGAATGTATCGGATGCGGAAATCAAAACGGGATCAGCGGATACTTCAGGGTAACAGAATGAAAGGCCCGCTTTTTTCAGAGAGGCTGTTACGTCGAGCCAGAAAAGATAGAAACGTAATTCGTCCGCGAAGTTGAGCAGTACTGGATTTTCAAATCGTATATACTGCGAGCAGAACGTATCAAGACGTGAAAAAGTTTCTTTATACAGCCGGGACAGCATACGTATAACGGCCTCTTCCACGTGTTCCGCATACGGGACCGACGCATGTTTCTGACGATAATCTTTCGCATCTCCATGACCGAATCTGTCGAACAGTGAAATAATTTTTTCCGACAGGTCAGGCTGGTTTTCATATTTTCTGACACGTATAGTCCCGTCGTTTATAAGCATACAGTAATGGATGGAATTGAATTCGGACCGAAGTTCCTCTACATTCCGCTGAAGCGACGCAAACGATTCCGATTTATAATATGCTTCGATATATTCGGAAAGAGTACAGATTCCTGCAGAGCGGTAATACGTACTGCTGTTTGCTTCGTACCATTCCGAAATCAGATTGCAGTAACGTTCTGCGCAGTCAAAAAGCCGGCCTTTTTCAATATACGACAGATGGCTGCCGGAACCGCTCAGTGATTTTCGTAATGAAATCATCACTCCTGCGATTATATTCAGCCTGTTCGCAAAATTGCTGAAGAACTTCTGGTTCTGTTCGATGTCCCTGAGAATATCCTGCCGATACCGTATATCCTTTTCGCCGGATAACGGCGTATAGAAAACCGCCTGAAGTTTCCCCGATAAATCAGTGAAGGAGGAAAAGAGCCGGTCGAGTGCAATATCCGTAAAACAGTCCGGCTGTTTTTCCTGCATATGCCTTTCCGTTTCATCCGCATAAAGAATGCTGAAAGAATCACGCTGCTCCATAGAACCTCCATACGAAACAAAAAAAGCTGATGTTCCGTGTATGATACACAGAAGTCATCAGCTGTATGGGCGGTTTAAAGCATTATTGCTTTAGGGAGTACTTCATTCCCGGTGCATATATACTATTGCACGTAAGATAAAATGTCAATTTATAAAGGGTACACGCTTTATCACCGCGGAAAAGCATCGTACGTGTGAATTTTGTCCAAATGGAGCCGACGAAAAACAGGCATACTATTAGTATATAAAAGTTAGCATATATTAACTTGTGCTGCAAAAATATACTGATTACGACAGGAGGTATTCACAATGGGATGCTTAATACAACAGATAGTCGGACGCGAGATAATCGATTCACGGGGAAATCCCACGGTAGAAGCGCAGGTTTGGCTTGAAAACGATGTTACGGCGCTCGGTACGTCTCCGAGCGGTGCATCTACGGGAGCTTTTGAAGCGCTTGAACTTCGCGACGGCGACAAGAAAAAGTTCGGCGGCAAAGGAGTGAGCAGGGCGGTTAATAATGTCAGCACAATTATTAATAATACGCTCGTCGGCATGGATGCTTCGGATACGTATGCGGTAGATAAAGCGATGGCGGAACGGGACGGAACGAAAGATAAGTCGGCGCTCGGAGCGAATGCAATACTTGCTGTTTCCATAGCGTGCGCGCGTGCCTCCGCCACGGCTCTCGGTATTCCGCTGTACCGGTTTCTGGGCGGCGTTAACGGCAGCGTACTTCCTGTTCCGATGATGAACATTCTGAACGGCGGAGTACACGCGGCGAACACAATCGACGTGCAGGAATTTATGATTATGCCGGCAGGCGCTCCGACATTCAGAGAAGGACTGCGCTGGTGCACGGAAGTGTTCCACACGCTCGCATCACTTCTGAAAAGCAGAGGCCTTGCGACTGCGGTGGGAGACGAAGGCGGATTTGCGCCTGATCTTGCGAGCGACGACGAAGCGTTCCAGTTTATTATAGAAGCAGTTCAGAAGGCCGGTTATGAACCGGGACGTGATTTTGTTCTTGCTATGGATGCGGCTTCCAGTGAATGGAAAGGCAGCGGGAAAGGCGAATATCTCCTTCCCAAAAGCGGAAAGAAATTCACTTCTGCCGAACTCGTAGAACACTGGAAGCAGCTTGCCGCGAAGTATCCGATATATTCCCTTGAAGACGGACTCGACGAAGAGGACTGGGAAGGGTGGCAGTTAATGACAAAAGAGCTCGGAAACCGGCTGCAGCTTGTGGGAGACGACCTGTTCGTTACGAACACGGAGCGGCTCGGCAAAGGAATAGATTCCGGCTGCGCGAATTCCATTCTTATTAAGCTTAATCAGATAGGGTCGGTTTCCGAGACGTTGGAAGCAATTAAAATGGCTCATAGGGCAGGGTATACTGCGATTGTCTCTCACCGTTCGGGAGAGACAGAAGATACGACGATTGCAGATCTTGCAGTTGCGCTCAATACACGTCAGATAAAAACCGGCGCGCCGAGCAGAAGCGAGCGGGTTGCTAAATACAACCGTCTGCTGCGGATAGAAGACGAGCTCGGCGGAAGTGCAGTATACGCCGGTATGAAAGCGTTCAACGTGAAACGTATCTGATATATCGCTGCCGATTAAAAATGCCTTCGATAAAGGGGGAGATTCTCCCGGCCTGCAGCAGAATAGCAGCCTGCTGCAGGCCTTTTTTATACGGCCTTTGAAATAATATTATTTGCAATGGAAAAACTGTTTACGTATTCGGGAAAGTCCGAAATGGGGAACGGCTTCGAATAGAAATAGCCCTGGATGTAGTTGCATTTTTCTCCCCGTAAGAAATCGAGCTGTTTCTGATTTTCCACACCTTCGCAGACAATTGTTTTTTCCATTTCCTTTAACATACGGATAACTGTTTTAAGAATTGCCTGTTCATTACTGCTGATGTTGTCCGAAATAAATTCCCTGTCGATTTTGATTTCGTCGAACAGAAGATTCTTCAAAGACCTCAGGGACGAATACCCCGAACCGAAATCGTCCATGGAAACTTTGAACCCCATAGTATGAAGAAGCGTGATGAGGTGCTCCGCATCCTTCTCGTTCTGCATGTACATACTTTCCGTCAGTTCAAAAACGATGTACTCGGGAGGTACGGAATACTGACTTACCAGTATCTGTATGTATTCGACAAGCGGTTCGATTTTCTGCAGATGCGCGCGGGAAATATTCAGTGAAATCGTGACATATTTCAGATTCTGCCGGTGACGTTCCGCAAGCCATGCGAAGACTTTATTGTATACATAATAATCCAGCGCGATGATTTCTCCGTTTTCCTCCAGATACGGAATGTATTCGTCGGGCATTTTGAAAATTTTCCCGTTCCGAATCCACCGTGACAGGGCTTCCGCTCCTTTGATCGAACTTTCCTCCGGATTTATTATAGGCTGAATGTATACCTGGAATTCATGTGCGTCCAGCGCTTTTCGGAACGAGGTTATAACCTGCATTTTCGTCTGTTCCTTTTTTTCAATGTCCGGCGTGTATGCGCACAGCAGCTGATTTTTCGCCGCTGCGGAATGCATCGCCGTTTTTGCGTGGTTCAGCATTTCGATAGCTTTCATGGAACCATCGCAAATATAATAAATTCCGGAGTGGAGCGAGACGTAATCCGAATCGAAAATCCGTTTCATTTCAGTGTTCAAAAGAGAATTCCGCAAAAATAGCATTTGCTCGATCTCGTTTTGTGATTTACCTGTAATATCCGTCAGCGACGCGAAATTGTCGGCATTTATTCGTGATGAACAGACTATAAAACTGTTGTTTTGCAGCGCCAGAGAAAACCGTTTAAGCAGATTATTTCCTGTATCGTAGCCGGAAACCGTATTGATAAAGTTAAAATATGAAAAGCTTGTATATATTACCGCGAATTTTTTTTCCGCTCCGTATAAATTTAAATATGATTGTATGATTTCAATGAAGCTGTCGTTCGTAAAAAGTCCGGTGAGCGGATCTTTCCTCGCATTGAACATTTTGAGCTGATTTTTTACAAACTGTTTATTTTTGTACATATTCTGATCAGCCGTATGAAACAGTTCCTTTATCATCAAATATTTTTTTTCCGTACAGACCGCATATCCGAATGCGAACGACATCTGAACCATGCTGTTCTTATTATATTCGTTTACCGAATTCACGATTTTCTGCTGCACTGTAAGTATTTCATTTTCGGTCGTATCTTCACAAATGCTTACGAATTCGTCGCCGCCGAACCGAGCGGTGAAGAATTTTTCTGGAACAGCCTGCTTGAGGTAGCGCGCGAAGTTGAAAATAAATTCGTCGCCTTTGTCGTGCCCGTAATGGTCGTTTATGTATTTTAGTCCGTTCAGATCCATAATAATGACGGCCGTGCCGTACAGTGAATCTTTTTTATCGAGCTGATCTATTTTTTCTTCAAGTGCCTGTTTTGTTCTGATGCCCGTTACGTCCGTGTTTGAAAAAGTTTCCACTTTGCTGCTGAAATCTTTCTTTGCGAACGAAAATGCGGTAAGAAGCAATGCTATTATAAACGAAGACCTGAAAAGCATTCCGAATTTTTCAAGATTGCCCGTGTTCGCGCTTATATACAGACCTCGTATCTGAATACCTATAAGTATCAGACATAAAAACACCGACGGTACATATAAAAGTAAAAATAAAATATTTCTGTTGCGGTTGTAATTCATTTCCTTCCTTCCCATCTGAAAATGGTTAATAATACTGAGATATAAAATAATGTTAAAATTACTGATGCTTTTTTTCTACGATTACCCGCCGTAGTAATTCTTTTGAGATTCCGAGTTTGCTTTTTTTTATGCAGACAATGTAGTTGCTGTCGAATTTTGAAAGCAGTCTGACTGTTTCCCCTGATGTGAATCCGAGCACTTCCATCCTGTGCCTGACGGTATCATTCCCGCATATTCTCGTTATGGTATAATCGATGTCAAAATCAGCAAGATTTAACGGCATAAAAACCTCCCATGAAAAGTCAGGCATATATTTGTTATATGTCCGGCTGTCGGCAGTGAACTGTTTCCGTTTGATTTGATGCAGAACGAAAATTATTCACAGAAGACTTTTATAAATATGAGTGAAAACTATATCCGAATTATTAAGTTAGAATATGCTAACTTAATACAATTGTCAAGTGCTTTGGTATAGAATGATGCCGTACACAGGGGGCATCTTTTGTAATCGTTTGATTTTGAAATTGCTTCAGAAAGGAAGATACGGTGTTTTAATGGTTAATACCTTATAATACAATGATTTATTTATTCAAAACAGACGGGCCGTGCCGTAAGTGAAACTGCGGGACGGCCCCGGATTTACAGCACTGTAACGAGCAGTTTTATCAGTGCACCCGCAAAGACAACAACGCCGATTCCCGTGATACTTCCGTAAATCTTCCGGGAGTCTTTATCGTTTTTCTCTTTCAGCAGGTAGAAAACGCCTGCCGCAGCCATAAGAATTCCGATGACCATTCCGACGATACTGATAATCATTCCTTTATCCTCCATTTTAATAAAAATGCCGAATTTGTTATGACGAGTACGGAACCCGCATTGTGAACGAGCGCGCCGACGACCGGATTGAGTACGCCCGTTATCGCCAGCGCGATTGCCGCAAAGTTAAGCGTCATTGAGAATATGAGGTTGCATTTGATGGTGAACATCATCCGCTTGGAAAGCGCGAGCAGGTGAGGCAGCTCTTTGACGTTGTCGTCGACAAGCGCGATATCCGCCGCATCAACAGCGATGTCGCTGCCTGTGCCTCCCATTGCGATGCCGACATTCGCTTTTTTGAGAGCCGGCGCGTCGTTTATGCCGTCGCCTATCATGCACACGTCCTGTTCCTGCTGCTGGTATGATGCAATCCAGGAGAGCTTGTCTTCCGGCAGACAGCCGGCATGCACTTCCGTTATATGAAGTTCGCGTGCAATGGCAGCAGCTGCGTTTTCGTGGTCACCCGTCAGCAGCACGGGCTGTATGCCGAGTCCGGTTATATCCGCAATCATGGCGGCGCTGTCGGGACGGAGCGTATCCCTGAGGGCTATGTATCCCGCGGACTGATTATTAATCGCGACGTAAATTACCGTACATCCGCCGCCGATGAAGCCTTCCGCTTCTGTTTTAATAATTTCCGGTATGCTGATATCGCGGGCTTTGAAAAGTTTTTCGTTTCCCGCAAGAATGCCGGTGTCTCCGTACACGGCGGACACTCCCTGTCCGGGAATCATGAGAAACTGATTCGGTTCTGATATCAGTTTTTTCGAGGTTTGTTTATAGGAGCGTACTATCGCTTTTCCGAGCGGATGTTCCGAATTGCGCTCTGCGGACGCGGCAAGCGCATAGAGTGCGCCGTCCGTATATTCCGGCAGAAATGATTTCACGGCCGCAACTTCGGGCATTCCGCGGGTAAGTGTTCCTGTTTTATCGAACGTGATTTTTTTCACCGAAGCAAGCCGTTCCAGTGCGTCTCCCTCACGTACGAGAAAGCCGTGTTTTGTAACGTTTCCGATTGCCGCCATGATTGCCGTCGGAGTTGCGAGTACGAGAGCGCACGGACAGAACACGACGAGTACCGTAACCGACCGTATCAGCTCGTGCGTAGCCAGCCACGTTATGACCGATGCCGAAAGCGCAATGACGACAATCCACACGGCCCATTTGTCCGCAAGCGTAACGATCTTCGCTTTGCCCGCGTCGGCCGATTTTACGAGCCGTATCATGCGCTGAATCGAACTGTCTTCGCCGACTTTCGCCGCCTTCATCTCGAACGCTCCGAACTGATTCACCGTACCGCTCGAGACGTCGTCGCCGGGACCTTTGTCGGCCGGTAACGATTCGCCCGTTACGACAGCCTGATTAACGGAAGTCTGCCCGGACGTGATTACGCCGTCAACCGGAATTGTTTCGCCGGGCAGGACGCGGAGCGTATCTCCGACCCGCACCTGTTCTGCCGGAATGATTTCTTCCTCTGAACCGTTCAGCCGCCGCGCGGTCTGCGGCGTCAGATGTACGAGCTTTTCGATTCCGGCCCGCGCGCGTGCGACAGTAAGATCCTCCAGCAGTGCGCCGAGCTGCATGATGAACGCGACTTCGCCGGCCGCAAAATCTTCATGGATGTATACAGACGCGACGAGTGCGAGGGACACGAGCAGGTCCGCCGTGATGTCGAACTTCGTGACGAGTGCAATTGAGGCTCCCGTGATAATCGGTATGCCGCACAGCAGTATCGCAACCCACGCCATGTCGAAGGGAAACGGACGGAACCTGCAGATGCTCATGACGAGCGCAGCGCCCGAAACGGCAAGCAGCACGATGTTTCTTTTCGTACCGCCCGATAAAAGCAGCTTTGCCGGTGACTTCATACTATACTCCGTACATACGCTGCGGAGAGACGCCTTCTGTCGTTTGTTCCGAAGGTTTCAGTTCCCTGCAGGTATGAATACACTATACCTATAGGGGTATACGTTTGTCAATAATTTACGGAGAATTGATGCATTTTTTTAATCAGTTCATGTTTGCAAAACGTTCTACTGCTTTCGTAAAGCTTGCGATAGTTTTATCCGCGTCTCCGTGCTGAATGCCGTCGCGGACGCAGTGATTGATGTGTCCTTCCAGCACAACCTGCCCGACTTTGCCGAGCGCCGATTTTGCCGCGTTTATCTGAGAAAGCACGTCCTCGCAGGGAATGTCTTCGTCGACCATACGGTCGATTGCCTGAACCTGTCCGATTATTTTCTTGAGCCGGCGGTGCAGATTATCCGCATCCATACACTGTTTCATACTGGTGCCTCCGATGTGTGAAAGATACTAAGGTATATGATACAAAAGAAAAAGAGAAAAGGGAAGAAAATAAGATGAAGAAAAGCTCGCAGGCGAAAAAAAACGTCCGCCCATGCGGAATTTTACGCAGCGGGATTCAATTTTTATCATTCGGGCGGCAGATTGAAAAATTGAATATTTTTTACACATTATTGTATGTTCTTTCGGATATCCGTGTTTTACCATACGATACAGAAATGATGATATAGGAGGATAGTTCATGAAAAAGACATTTGCTGTTATTGCGGCGCTTTTTATTTTGACCGGGGCCGGTTTTGCCAACGGTCAGAAAGACGCCCCCTCACCGAAGGGAACGGTAACGCTGAAATGGGCGCTTTGGGATTACGCCCAGACAGTCTATTACAAACCGCTTATCGAAGCGTTCGAGGCTGCGCATCCTGATATTAAAATCGAGCCGCTCGATCTCGGTTCCACCGATTATCAGACGATGCTCAGCACGCAGCTGACTGGCGGCGACTCGTCGATAGATGTCGTTACGATAAAAGACATTCCCGGTTATGCGACGCTCGTAAAGGCGGGCCAGCTGCTTGCTCTGAACGATTACGTAAAATCGGCGAAAGTCGATCTGTCCCAGTACAACGGTGCGGCGGAACAGATGACTGTCGACGGAAAACTGTACGAACTGCCGTTCCGCAGCGACTTCCGTGTCGTTTTTTATAATAAGGACCTGTTCGACAAAGCCGGCGTCCCGTATCCCCCGAACGACATGACGTGGGATCAGTACGATGCGCTTGCCCGAAAGATGACTTCAGGGTCAGGCGCCGGCAAGGTATACGGCGCCCATTATCATGTCTGGCGCAGCATCGTTCAGTGCGAAGCGATTCTTGACGGAAAGCACACGGTAGTCGTACCGCCGTACGATTTCATGAAACCGTATTACGAGCGGGTTCTGAAGGAACAGAAAGACGGCGTCTGCATGGATTACGCGGAGCTGAAAACGACAAGCACGCACTACTCGGGTGTTTTCTATAATAATTCCGTCGCCATGATGGAGATGGGCTCATGGTTCATATCCACGCTCGCGAATCAGATTGCGCAGGGAAAAACGGAAGTGCGGAACTGGGGTATCGTACGGCTGCCTCACGCTCAGGGCGTAAAACCGGGGACGACTGTCGGAACGCTTACCGGCATCGGCATAAGTACGGCGTCGAAACACCGTGCGGAAGCCGGTGAGTTCGTACAGTTCCTGACGGGAGAACGTGCGGCCGAGATTCTTGCAAAAACGGGAAATTATCCCGGTATTCTTAACGACACGACCGCAGGAATTCTTGCCGGTATGAAAGGCTTCCCCCAGGACGCAAACAGCAGGGAATCGCTGAAGACCGCGAAGATTTATCTCGAAATCGCGTACAGCGATAAATCTCCCCAGATCGAAGCCGCGCTGAACCGTGCGCACGACAATATCATGACGCTGAACTGCACGCTCGACGAAGGCATCGCACAGATGAACAAGGATGTAACGGGCATTCTGTCGAAATAACAAAATATAAAACCATGCCGGCCGCCGGATTCGACCGGTAGTCTTTTAATCAGGAGGCTTTTATGACTGCTGCGGAACTGTCCGTCGGGTCGTTGAAAGGGCGGAGAATCAAAGACAATCTTGTCGCCTACAGTTTTATTTTACCTAATTTCCTCGGATTTGCGGTCTTTACGCTCGGACCGATTCTGTTCGCAGTATATCTTGCGTTTACGCAGTGGAACGGTTCAGGCCCGATCACGTTCGTCGGATTAAAAAATTTCAGGGACCTTGCTTCCGACAGTCTGTTCCTGATCGCGCTGAAAAACACGCTCGTTTACTGCGCCGCGGTGGTGCCGCTCACCGTTATCAGTTCCCTTTTTCTGGCGGTTATGCTGAACCAGAAAATATTCGCGCGCAATTTTTTCCGCACGGTGAATTTTTTCCCGTATGTCGCGTCTCTCGTTGCCGTCGCGGTCGTATGGAACATGCTCTTCAATCCGGCAAAGGGGCCTGTCAATCAGCTTCTCTCGCTGCTCGGAGTGCCGGACGACAGGCTTCCCCGCTGGGCTGCGGACAGGAACTGGGCGCTTTTTACGGTCATTCTGTTCAGCGTGTGGAAAAATACGGGATACTACATGATTATTTATCTTGCAGGTCTGCAGGGAATCAGCCAGCAATTGTACGAAGCGGCGACGCTTGACGGCGCAGGCAGACGGCAGCAGTTCACATATATTACGCTGCCTCAGCTCCGTCCGACGACTTTTTTCGTCGTTGTCATGCTTACGATTCAAAGTTTTAAAGTATACGACCAGATTTATATGATAACGCAGGCCGGACCGGGAACTGCGACGCTCGTCCTTGTCTATCACATATACAACACCGCGTTTGTCGACTGGAATCTCGGTTACGCGAGCGCTGTCGCAATGGTTCTGTTTCTGCTCGTTCTTGCCGTTACCCTTGTACAATTCAGAGGAGAAAAAAAATATGCCAATGAGTGACATTTCAAAATCTTCCCGTTCCGGAAATACCGTCTGGAGATCGTTCATATATATTGTTCTTATTCTGTCCGCGCTGTTTACGCTCATTCCGTTCGCGTGGATGCTTTCGTCGTCGCTCAAACTGGACAAGGACGTTTTCAGATTTCCGATAGAATGGATTCCGAAACATCCGCGGTGGTCGAATTATAAGGAAATATGGCGGACAATACCGCTCGGCCGGTTCATTTTCAATACGGCGAAACTGACAGTCATCGTCACATTCCTGCAGATGCTTACGTCGAGTTTTGCGGCATACGCGTTCTCAAAACTGAATTTCAGATTCAAAAACGCTCTGTTTCTCTGTTATATTTCCACGATTGCCATGCCCTGGCAGGTATATATGGTTCCGCAGTTTATCATGATGCGCAGCTTCCATCTTAATAATACACATCTGGCCATTATCTGCCTGCAGGCGTTTTCCGCGTTCGGCGTGTTTCTCATGCGCCAGTTCTATCAGTCTATTCCCGACGAACTGTGCGAAGCCGCGCGCATCGACGGTATGAGCGAATACCGCATATGGGGAAAAATCATGCTGCCGCTTTCGAAACCCGCACTTTCGACGCTGCTGATTTTTTCGTTCGTCGGTACGTGGAACGATTTTCTCGGACCGATGATTTACCTGACGAAGACGGAACTGAAAACGATACAGATAGGACTGCGCATGTTCATTACCCAGTATTCGTCCGACTACGGACTCATTATGGCGGCCAGCGTCGTCGTTTTGATTCCGGTTCTGATCGTATTTCTGTCGCTCCAGAAATTCTTCGTCGAAGGAATCGCTTCGACGGGACTGAAAGGATAGCGGAATATAATTAACAGGAATCAGCTCTGTTCCGGAATGAGGCCGTCTTTGTATTCCGACGGGGAACATCCTTCCACTTTCTTAAAAACCGTACTGAAATAGAAGGCGCTTTCAAAGCCGAGGCGGTCCGCACATTCGTAAACGAGCAGACCGCTGTCGTCCTGAAGCATTTTTTTCGCGGCCGCTATTTTCTCGCGCGTTACGTATTCGACAAAACCCGTACCGCCGGATTTTGCGAACAGCTGGCTCAGATAATTCGGAGTAAATCCGAACGCAGCCGCTACGTCGTTCAGTGAAAGCCTCCTGCAAATATTGCTGCGGATGTATTCCTGTACCTGCGCGACGATGCGGTCTTTGTATGCGATTTTATTTTCCGCACGGGCGAAGACGACTGGTGTCCGTTCCACGGCTCCGGCCGACACTTCCGAAGCGCTCCTGTAGGAAACGGTGATGTCCGAAGGAGAACTGACAGGTATTCCCGCCGCGCAGTAGAGATCGACACTGAAATAGGAAAAAACTACTTCCCTCAGTTTTGCGAGCACGGCTTCGACCGTATCTCTGTATTGTCCTGCCTGAAGGGACGAAAGCAGCAGCGTTACGGCAAAATGTTTTATATCGAGTCCCGTTACGTAACACGGACAGTATTTTGCGACGGTTCCTTCCGCTGTCTGCAGCGTACTTGCATATAACCTTGTACGCGCCTCCGCGGAGAGGGGCCGGTTCTGTTTCATGACAGTTTCGCAGATAACCACCGCATAGCATGCCGAGTCGAACTTTATGCCGAGTTCGGAAATCTGTTCCCTGAAAGCGGCGGGACTTGCGATTCTGCCGTTGAACAGCTGGAGAAAAAAACGGTCGCGGAACAAAGCCTGCGTACCGCTCCGTACAGCCGGTTGTTCCTGTTTCGTTCCGCGCGCTTTGATTTCCTGCACGGTCTGTACTGCCTTTTTCATCGCAGCTTCAAGCTGGCCGGGCGTCAGCGATATCTTAACAAGATAGTCTACGGCCTGCACGCGGACAGCCTCCCGTGCGAACGAAAAATCTTCGTAGCTTGTAAGGAAAAGAAATACGGGCAGCTTCCCGTATTTCTCTCTGCTTTCGCGTGCAACGTCGAGACCGTTTTTTACCGGCATGCTGATATCGGCAAGAACTATATCGGGACTGAACGAGCCTATCATCTCAAGTGTCTGGCTGCCGTTGTGCGCTGTTCCGGCTATTTCTATTCCCAGCGCATTCCAGTCGAGCATGGACGTGAGTCCGACGAGCACGAGCATTTCGTCGTCCGCAATCAGAAGTTTCATCATACAGGTTTATCCTCCGGGCCCGGCAGCAGAATCGTAACCCGGGTATATGAACCGGCCTCGCTCGCAATGGAAAGTCCGTATTTTTCCCCGAAAGCAAAGATGAGCCGCCTGTTCACGTTGGAAAGCCCGACATGTCTGAACAGTCCGTCCCTGTTTCCCGACGCATCGACAAGGACGCAGTCGATCGTTTCCCTGCTCATGCCGACGCCGTTATCAGTAATGTCGATTTCTACGTCGTCTGTACGGTTTTGAACGGTACAGTGCGCGACTCTGATCGCTATAATTCCGGCAGTATCCTTCGGTTCGATGCCGTGGAAAATCGCGTTTTCGATGACCGGCTGGAGTGTAAAACGCGGAATCACCGCGTCGAGCAGCCGTTTGTCCTCCGTATCGACAGTCATCGAGATCGAACCGCCGTACCGGTATTTCTGAATCGTAAAATAATCGTCGAGCAGACTGAGTTCGTTCCGGAGCGGCAGCTCCTCGGCAGTGTTGTTCGAAATGTTTTTGAGGAGGGCCGCGAGCGCCGTCACCATTTCCGCAATGCCGGGAGCGTTTTGTATCGTCGCCATCCACCGTATTGAATTGAGCGTGTTGTACAGAAAATGCGGATTGATCTGACTCTCGAGCATCCTGTATTCCAGTTCGCGTTTCTGTTTTTCGCTGTCCAGCTTGTTCTGCATCAGGAGCCGTACGTTCTGCGAAAGCGAGTTGATTCCTTTCCCGATCGTTCCCAGTTCGTTGTTCCATTCGATGGACGGATCGAACGAAAAATCCCCGGAAGATATGATTTCCATCCGTCTCTGCAGCTGCGTAACCGGAATGTCGATGAGACCGGTCAGGACTTTCCGCAGCAGCAGGGCGAACAGTACGAGGGCGAGTACAATAACGGCCGTGATGCGGATAAAAAACAGAATCTGGCTTACGTCCTGTTCCCGCGACATGATCTGCGTGAAGTACACCGATTCGGAGCGGAACGGATACCGGACAAATATATGACGCTTCGTTCCCGTTCGTATTTCTCCGGTAACGGTCTTTTCGTTTACAGTTTTTATCGGTATGCGCGGTGCATCCGCAAAGTCGAGATCCGATTTTACGACGCGTTTTCCGTCGAGCCTGTATGTGTTTTTCCCGAGCGACAGATATATCGTACTGTCAGGCTGTGTGTAATAACTTTTCAGCTGATCGGTAAACAGCTCTGCTGATACGCCGATGTATACGTATCCGATAAGCTGCCGCGTGTATATGTGCAGTACGGGCTGTACGACGGGGATGATGAAATCATCTTCCTCCGTACTCAGCGGATCTTTTACGATGGTGTTGAAACCGGTGCTTCGCTTCGCCGTAAGCGGCGTCAGAAGCCGCATCGTTTGAGCATTGAGCGGAAGACTTTGCGGCATCCTGTTTCCGGCCTGAATTGTTTTTCCCGAAAAATTGGTGATGACAATTCTGCGGATATAGTACGAGGCAGTACAGTTCCTGATTTCTTCGACGACGCGGTCGTACGCGTCGAGCATTGCCTGCGTGTCGCTGCCGCTGTTTCCGAAATAGTCCGACAGCTGCGGATTCGTGCTGCACCAGCGCGCAAGCAGTTGCACGGAAGTCATCTGCCTGTCGATAATTCCTTCGATCAGCTGGAGATTGAATTCCGCGGCCCGTATCATATTCTGCCTGGTATATGACCGGTACCAGAAAAAACTGAAAAGCGTAATCAGAACGGCAAGTACGAGCGAAAAGCCGACAGAAATGACGGTGTTTCTGAATTTCAGCGATTTGCTTCGGAAGAACATACGGACAGTATACCATCATTCGGCGCAGGTTGCAAAAATACGGAATACGCTGCCGGACGAAACCTGCCGCTTGAAACCGGACGGATTCGAAATTGTCCGTTTGGAGTGGATGAAACAGACTTGAGGCATAATAATTTTATACAGTTAGATATTGCTAACTATATAAGGAGGTCGTTTTGTCCGGTATTTTTTCGTATATGGGGCGGTACAAAAGGAACACCATAGCCGCACTTGTGCTTATTATGATAAGCGTTCCGTTCGGCGTGATACCTTACTTTTTCATAAGCCGTCTGATCAATTCATATTTGTCCGGCGGCGTTACCGTACAGCTGCTGCTTGTGTGCTCCGTCGCCGTTTTCCTGTCTTTTGCCGTAAAATACACGCTGTACGGTTTCGGGCTCAGTCAGTCTCATGAAGGGGCGTACGGTACGCTGCTCAATCTCAGGAACAAACTGGCTGAAAATCTGATTCATCAGCCGCTCGGAGAAATCGTCGACGGCGGAACCGGAAAGTATAAAAAAAGTTTCGTTGAAGAGATAGGCCGCATCGAACTCATGCTTGCGCATATGTTTCCCGAAGGCATTCCCAACATCGTACTGCCTGTCGTCGTATACGTCATAATCTTTTGCACCGACTGGCGGATGGGACTGCTTTCACTCGGCTCGCTCCCGTTCGGCATTGTCGGCATGGCGGCGATGATGAAAAGCGGTGTTGAAAAAATGCCGCTGTATTATCAGGCCGGCGCGCGGCTGAACAGCGCCATAGTCGAATATGTTTCAGGCATGGAAGTCATAAAAATATTCGGGCAGACGACAAGTTCCTATCAGAAATACAGCGATACGGTCAATGTGTATAAAACGTTCACCCTCGGCTGGTATAAAGAAAGCTGGAAATACATGTCCATGGTGTACGCGGGCATGCCGTTCACCGTCATTCTCACGCTGCCGGTCGGAGCGCTTCTGTATTTCAGCGGTTCCCTCGAGCTTTCGACATGGATATTCGTCATGATGCTCGATTTAAGCCTGAGCTCGCCTTTGACGAAAATAATTAATTTTATGCCGCTCTTTCCGCAGATTACGTATACGGTCAGGCAGCTTGAAACGCTCTACGCCGCGAAGGACGTGCAGTCCGGGACGGTTACGGCGCTTCCCGAAAACTACGACATCGTCTTCGACGACGTAACGTTTGCCTATCACGACAGGAACGTACTCGAACACGTAAGCTTTACGGCCCGGCAGAATAAGATGACCGCAATCGTCGGCGAATCGGGCAGCGGTAAAAGCACGGCGGCCCGCCTCATCGTGCATTACTGGGACGTAAACGGCGGCAGCATAAAAACAGGCGGCAGGGATATACGCGACTACACATTCGACACGCTTATGAACATGACGAGCTACGTAGCGCAGGACACGTTTCTGTTCCGGGGTACGATAGCGGACAACATCGGAATGGGAAAACAGGGAGCGTCGGACGAAGAAATCCGCGCAGCGGCAAAAGCCGCCGCATGTCACGATTTCATCACGGCGCTGCCGGACGGATACGACACCGACGTCGGTTCTCTCGGCGGAAAATTGTCGGGCGGAGAAAAGCAGCGCATTACGATTGCGCGCGCCATTCTCAAAAACGCACCGATAATAATTCTCGACGAGGCGACGGCCTTCACCGATGCGGAAAACGAAGACCTGATTCAGCTGGCGGTGGAAAATCTGACGAAGGATAAAACTGTGATCGTCATAGCGCACCGGCTCGGAACAGTCTGCAACGCCGATTCCATTATCGTTATGAAGGAAGGGCGGATAAGTGCCGCGGGAACTCACGATGAACTGCTCGCTTCTTCCGCCGAGTATCAGAAATTGTGGCGGATGAGTCAGCTTGCAGGAAACTGGAATCTTGCAGTCAGAGAGGAGACGGCTCATGTTTAAATTAATTTCCCGGATTATGAAATTGTCGGGCGGATACAGGCGCATGCTGAACAGGGCATACGTTCTGTCGTTCTTCGAAAATCTGCTCGCGGACGTTCCTGTATTTCTGATTTTTTACGTGCTTGCGGAAATAATACAGGACGCTTTCACCGCACGGACTATATTCGTCAGTACGATAGTGCTCGTCTGCGGCGTCGTGCTGAGGATGATTCTGCGTTTTCTCGTGGACGTCAATCAGTCCGGCGTCGGATACGAAATATTCGCACGCGAACGGATGAGTCTCGGCGACCGCATAAAGCGTTTTCCCATGGGATTTTTTACGGAAGGAAATATCGGAAACGTAACCGCGGTCATCACGAACGACATAACGTTCGTGGAAGAGTTCGGAATGGATACACTGGGCAAGATAACATCGTCGCTTCTTTCACTTCTGGTGGCGGCGCTGTTCCTGCTGTATTTTGACTGGAGGCTGACCGCGGCGCTGCTTTGCGTTTTCGCTCTGTTCATGCTGATTTTTATGCGCCTTAACAAAATTGCCGCGGAAGAATCCGAAAACCAGCAGGAGGCACAGAAGAATCTTTCCGGCACCGTCATCGAATACATAAAGGGCATGCCTGTCGTAAAGGCGTTCAATCTGGCCGGTAAAAACCACAGAGCAACCTCTGAGGATTTCCGCCGGATGACGGAAACGCAGCTGCGCTATGAGCAGCGGTTCTGCGCACCGATGATTCTTTCCGAATGTACCGCGGGGTTCGGCGTTGCCGTTTTCATTCTGATAAGCGGACTTCTCGGACTCGGCCGCGGCCTGCAGCTGCCTTTTGTTGTCGGTATGACAGTTTTTGCCTTTCAGCTTGTCGCTCCGCTTCTCATCCTGTCGGGAATCACCGCCCAGATCCGCGTGGCGGACGCCGCGCTCGACCGGTACGATGCGCTGCGTGAAAGTACGCTTATAGACGACGGCGGAAAAGACATCGTTCTGCCGCGGTATGATATAGAATTCAGCAGCGTCCGGTTCGGATACGAAAGAAAAGACGTTCTGAAGGACATCAGTTTTACTGTTCCCGAACGCAGCATGACGGCGCTTGTGGGAAAAAGCGGCTGCGGAAAAAGCACCATAGTCAACCTCATAGCCCGCTTCTGGGACGTGCGTTCGGGCAGCATAAAAATCGGCGGAGTAGACGTGAGAGAACTCACTTCCGAAAGCCTGCTCAAAAACATCAGCGTCGTGTTTCAGAACGTGTATTTATTCAACGATACGGTGTTCAACAACGTATCGTTCGGAAAACCGGGCGCGGCGAGAAGCGAGGTTGAAGAAGCGTGTAAAAAAGCGCGCTGCCACGATTTTATTACGGCGCTTGAAAACGGATACGACACAGTCATCGGAGAAGGAGGCTCGACGCTTTCGGGCGGAGAGAAACAGCGCATATCGATAGCGCGCGCCATTCTCAAGGACGCTCCCGTCGTGCTCCTCGACGAAGCGACCGCAAGCATCGATCCCGACAACGAGGCGCACATTCAGCAGGCAATCAGCGAGATGGTGAAAGGAAAAACGCTTATCGTTATAGCGCATAAACTGTCGTCGGTCGTGAATGCAGACCAGATACTCGTCATAGAGGACGGAGCCGTGACTGAACGGGGAACGCACGGTCAGCTTCTCGCTGCGGGCGGTCTGTATACCGCACTCTGGGAACGCGGTTCAAAAAGCAGGGGATGGAAAATAGCGGAAAAGTAAATAAGGAAAGAAGGAGCTGAAGAAATTTCTCGTATTCACGAGATGTGTGTCCGCAGAAGACAGATTATGATGCAGTATTTGAGCCTGTCATACTGTTCCGATTCTCCGATCTGATCGGAGTACAGATGCGATCCGTAATAGTTCAGGCGTTCCATGAGTTCTGCGGACGTGACATTTTGTATCTCAATATCGTAGGAACGGCCGGCAGAATCCGGAACTTTCACGTCCATGATTGTTTCCTTGTCGCGGACTGACTGGCGCAGGTTGAACGGTGAAGTGATTTTTACCGGCTCTACGGGTTCTGTTCCGGCGTCTTCCAGCACGGCGTTGATGAACGACGCGGAAATAATAAAAAATAAAATATTAATTCTGTACCCTGAACCCGAAACTGGCTGCCTGTACTGTGCGGCAGGTGTAGGAGAGGACGCTCTTCCCGTCGATGCAGAGGTCGGAGGAACTGCCTCCGTCGAATTCCATCGCGTCGGTACAGCCCATCGCCCTGAATATGTCGGCGCACTGCTGATACGAAAGTCCCGCGCTTTTACGCGGCTCCTCTCCCTCGACGACGAGCAGATACAGCATGCGTCCGTCCCCTGATATGCCCGCACCGCTCCGCGAGTCGTGCCTGAAGGCCCGGAACTCTTTTTTACTGCCGCCTCGGAGCACGGAGAAGAAACCGCCGAACGCGTATTCCGCCCCCCGTACCGCTTCTTCCGTCTGGTTGTCGGCTATAGAGGCACGGCTGTACGTACCGTTTTCGGTATCCTGTCTGAAAACAAGCGCGCAGTATCGTTCGACGAGAGGAGCGTACTGTCTGCCTCGGACTATATGGATGCCGACAATGTCTTTTTTCCGCGTGAACGGAGATGTGTTCACCGCCACCGTGCAGCCGTATTTTTCTGCAAAGGCCGAAGTGCTCATTACCCGCGGTTTTGTTCCGTCCGTCGTACTGCCGGGGAATGCAACAAGCTCAAGACCGCCGGATGCAAGGTCTATGCGGACCGCATGCCAGCGCACGGGAATCGTTTCGTTTTCGTAGTCGAAGCGGTCGATCCCTCTGCAGACGTTCCGCCAGTCGAACGACTCCGGCACGTACAGCGCCTGCGGAATGTTCTGTTCCGCTTCCGCCGTGCTCTGCACCGTCCGGCTCGCACAGGATACAAATGCGAACGAGCAGAGAAAAAAAGTTGCGAGAGAAAGAAGGGCTGCGACTCTTTTCATAGGGAAAGTATAGTGTGATTTCAGAGAGGCGGCAACCGGCGGGGGATTTTCGGCTTCCGGCTCATAAGAAAGCGCCTGCAGTTTTTAAAACCGCAGGCGCTTTCCCGTTTTAAATGACTGCTTACACTACCGTGACGACGCTGCCGTAGAGCGCGGTTCGTACGAGAGTTTTATTAATTCTGCTGCCCGCTGCACCTGCAGACGTTTTAATAATGAGGCGGTATGTTCCCGCAGTGACGCTTGAAGGCAGAAAAAAGGAAAGTGCCGTCGGTCTGTTCGTCTCTATTGCGCTTTCTTTTATCTGAATCCAGTCGGCGCCGGCGGAATTGTACGTGCCGTCTTCCGTGCACGGTGCAAAGAAGACTCCCGCGGCTGCTTCGTCTCCTGCGATGCGCAGCCTTGTTCCTGAAACGCGTACCGAATACCCCGCGGAAAGCACGTCTCCTTCCTGTTTCGTGTACAGATTCTTGAGTCCCGTGATTACCGGATCGGTATTCTCCTGCTGCAGAGTGCTTATATCGACACCGGAAACCGCATCGCGTGCTTCCTGAGAAGGAGTGAAGTTTACCGAGATAGTCGTCTTCGATTCATCATCTTTCTGCGGATACGCAATGAGGTAGAACGTACCGAGACCGAAAACATCGACCGCATTTCCCGCGCTGAGCTTGGTGATTACCGCTTCTTTGAGCAGCGTCGCACAGTACATGATCATATACGGATTAATACCCGTATCCTTCTTTTGAATTGTTGCGATGAGGCTCTCGATGTCGGCAGTTTTCCGCTGCACGCTGAGGTAGTCCGCCGCAGCCTCGTTGAAGTAGCTCTTGTGACGGGTCAGATTCACTCCCGATTCCGTGTCTTCATACGTAAGATTCATTTTGTTCATAGCCATACTCTCCTGAAATAATTGTTGTCCGGGCATGCGGAACCGGCCGTTCCGACGGAACGGTTCCCTTTTCCGCTTGACAGACAGGCAGTTATGGCTGTACATTTCAATTGTCCGGATTGAACAGTACAGACACAGTCTGTTTTCTGTTTGTCTACAAGAGGCTGCCGTGCTTACCCGATAAGCAGACAGCCTTTTTCGTTTGTCGTCATTTTTCCCCCCCGGCCTTCGCCCTTGATTTTTTATCAGCTTTATTTCTGAGCTTTTTCACATCCCTGCATGCCCTGCCGATTTCGGCCATTTCGTTCTGTATATCCTTCAGCTGCTTCTGCAGAGCGGAATATGCCTGATCGACTTCCTCCGGCGTTGCTGCGGAAAGCGCCTGCACCCGTCCGTGTTTTACCGCCATGAATCCCTTGAGCTTGCCGCACAACTCCTCGACATCAGACGTATCAAGATACGGCAGCATGCACGTAAGATACACCGCCGTATGAATGAACAGCGGATTATTGTGCAGCAGGCTCATGTCGAAGGCAATCGTTTTGTGGGGAGTACGGCTTTCAGCGAGAACAAGTTCCTCCACTTCATTCTCGTCAAGCTTATACACGCCGACAAGTTTCGACGAAAATCCTGCCGGGATCTCCCGCGAACCTGTTTCGATCGAAGCAAGATACGACGGCGAAACTTCAAGATGCTTTGCCATGACGGCGATCGTCTCGTCGCGGTCGATGCGGATTTTTTTGAGGTACTTCCCGTACGGTGTCGATTTTGAATCAAAAGTCATCTTCCGCCTCCCTTCAGCTGCACGCAGCCTGTATTGTGAATATAATACACAAATTGTGTGGTGTCAAGTAAAAAATCACAAATTGTGTAAAAAATATTCAATTTGTGCTGTGCAGTGGGACAGGGCACTTTGTTGCTGCGGCATATATTCCACTGTCAGGGAGGATGACGTTGGAACGTCAGGGAGGGTAACGTTGGAACGTCAGGGAGGGTAACGTTGGAACGTCAGGGTGGGTAACAGTGGAATGCAGCAGATTGCCCGAACAAAAACGGCGAAATGCTGTCCATATCGGCGTTCTCATCAGATTCTGCTTTATCGTCTTGAAAAAAAGTTCAATCTGCCTGCGTTTCCGGTAAATCGACGCTGTCTTCGATGCGCTGCAGATGCGCATGTTCGCGAGCAGCACTACAGCCTTTCCTGTAAATTCAGGTCTTTTTATCAGTGATAGCGGCTGTCCGAATAATGTGTTATACTTGTTTATGCCTGTAATTCCTTATGGGAAACTCTGGTGATACCGTTTTGTGTGGTAACTTAACTGTATCACGGATTACAGGCGTTAAATAGTACCTGTTTTATTCTGGACAGCAGTGTAAATATATTATTCTTAAAGGATTGAAAAATATATGACATTTAACGAAGTGTTAGCAAATTTCAGACAGACATCATTTACGGAACGGAATAAAGGCACGCGTTTTGAGCGTCTGATTGCGGCATGGTTCAGAACAGATCCCCGGTTTAGCGAAAAACTTGAAAACGTCTGGATGTGGGAGGACTTTCCAGGCAGGAAGGACTTCGGCGGGAAAGATATCGGTATTGATCTTGTTGCAAAGACTGATATGGGCGACTACTGGGCAGTCCAGTGCAAGTGTTATGATGAAGATGCGTATATTGATAAGAGCCAGATAGATTCTTTTATTGCTGCTTCCGGTAAAACGTTTCTGAATGAAATTACCGGCGCTTCTACGAAATTTGCGGCACGGTACTGGGTTTCTACTTCGAATAACTGGAGTACCACTGCCGACGAGGAGATACAGAATCAGGATATTCCGTTCAAGCGGATTACGTTATCCGATTTGCAGGATTCTCCGGCTGACTGGCAGAAACTGTCTGACGGACTTGAAGGGAAGTCCGCGCTTGTAGAAGGAAAGAAACCGTTTGAGCATCAGCTTACGGCAGTTTCAAGGGCAGGTGACTATTTTGCAAACCATGACCGCGGCAAGATGATAATGGCGTGCGGGACGGGTAAGACCTATACGGCCGAACTTATTGCAGAGCGGCTGCTAAATGGAAAAGGTCTTGTGCTGTTCATGGTTCCGTCTATTGCGCTTTTGGGGCAGACGCTGAACGCATGGTGTGCAGATGCAAAGAAACCGATAAAAGCGGTGTGCATCTGCTCCGATTCAAAGGCGAGCCGCAAGATTAACAAGGATGCCGATTTTACGCTTGACTCGACGGTTGATCTGGCGCTTCCCGCAAGTACGGATGCTGATTCTGTTAAAAAGCAGCTTCTTGCCTATCGTGATTACGACGGACTTGTCGTTGTATTTTCAACGTACCAGTCTGTAGATGCCGTAGGGGACGCGCAGAAGGCTATCCTGAAAGAAACGGACAATGAATACGGCGTGTTCGGTTTAATTATCTGCGACGAAGCTCACCGGACGACCGGTGTAAAAATTTCTACCGATGACGAAAGCAGTTTTATTAAAATCCATAAAGATGAAAACGTGCGGGGCAGAAAGCGTCTGTATATGACGGCGACACCGCGTCTGTATGCCGACAGTGCAAAGATAAAAGCGAAGACTAACGAAAAGATAGATTACCTGTGTTCAATGGACGATGAATCCATGTACGGGGAAGAGTTCTACCGTGTCAGTTTCAGCTATGCCGTTGAACATGAACTGCTCACCGATTATAAAGTACTCGTTCTGACGGTCAGCGAGAAAGACCTGCCAGCATCTGTCATTCAGGACATAAAAGACGGTTCAACAACTGAAGTCACGACAAACTATGATGATGCAAGCCGCCTGGTGGGTGTTGTAAACGGTCTTTCAAAGCTTTTGAAAGATGATGAAGGCAAAACGTGGGATGCGGACCCGTGCCTTATGAAACGGGCCGTTGCGTTCTGTCCGAAAATCGGACGTGAGGATGTTGCAGGCAGTTCAAAAAATATTGCAGCGGTATTACCGGTCATCTCAAAGCACGTCATCGATGAAGCGGCGCCGGAACAGAGAGAACATATTGTCAGCGTAGAAGCAAGACATATTGACGGTACGATGGACAGCCAGAAGCGCAGCGAAATAGTGAACTGGCTCAGTGAAGACAGCGACAATCCCAAGGAATGCCGGGTTGTCACGAACGTCCGCTGCCTTTCAGAAGGTGTCGACGTACCGAGCCTTGACGCCGTCATGTTTCTTTCCGCACGCAACAGCCAGGTTGACGTGGTTCAGTCTGTAGGCCGGGTCATGCGCAACTTTCGTAAAGGCCAGCCGGGAGAAAAGAAATACGGCTATATCATTATTCCGATCGTCGTTCCGACCGGCGTCAAAGCTGAAGAAGCGCTTGATAAGAATGATTACTTCGATGTCGTCTGGTCGATTCTGAACGCACTGCGCTCTCATGATGACCGCTTTGAGGCAAAAGTTCAGGCCATCAATCTGAACAAAAAGAAGACTGATACGGGTATCCTTTTCAGCCGCGGCGGATTCAGAACTGATGATAAAGGCAGCGGCGAAGATACTGAAAATCATACACCGACGGATACAGAGATTGCGCAGCAGCTCATACTCGACTTTGACGGTATGAAGCAGGGCATTTATGCCAAACTCGTGGAAAAATGCGGTGACCGTCTGTACTGGGAAAACTGGTCGAAAGAAATCGGCAAAATTGCGTATAAGTTTATCGAGCGTATTTCCGGTTTAATACAGCAGGGAAAGCATAAAGAAGCGTTCGAGAATTATCTGAAGGATTTACAAAAGAATATAAATCCGAGTGTCGATGAAGGGCAGGCAATCGAGATGCTTGCACAGCACATGATTACGCGCCCGATATTCGATGCCCTTTTTGAAAAATACGAGTTTGTAAAGAACAATCCGGTAAGCCGTTCAATGCAGGGAATGATTGATCTGCTGCAGGGAGAGGCATTCGACAAGGACACCGACATCCTTGAAAAGTTCTACGAGTCGGTGCGGACGACAGTCGGTAAAATAGATAACCTTGAAGGGAAACAGGTCATCATCAAGAACCTGTACGAAAAATTCTTTAAGGGCGCGTTCCCGAAGACGGTTGAAAAGCTGGGAATCGTCTATACGCCGGTTGAATGTGTCGATTTTATAATCCGCAGCGTCGATGACATTTTAAAGGCCGAATTTAATACAAGCCTTACCGAAAAGAACGTGCATATCCTTGATCCGTTTACCGGAACAGGAACGTTCATTACGCGCCTTCTGCAGTCGGGGCTGATAAAACCTGAAGACATGGAGCGCAAGTACCGTGAAGAAATCCACTGCAACGAGATAGTTCTTCTTGCGTACTATATTGCGGATGTAAATATTGAGAGCGTATTTTACGAGTTGCGGCAGAACACAGTTCATAACGGGCCTTCTAACGAAAAGCCGCAGTCCGATACGCAGCATACAGCATACATACCTTTCGACGGCATCTGTCTGACCGATACATTCGAACTGGCGGAAAGTCACAGCGAACTGTTCAGCGAAGTGTTTCAGGAAAACAGTGAGCGCGTAAACAGACAGCAGAAAGCTCCGGTACGTGTTATCATCGGAAACCCGCCGTATTCTGCAAAACAAGGTTCTGCAAACGATAATACACAGAATCTATCATATGAAAAACTTGATTCTAGAATTGCAGAAACGTATGCAGCCGGTACTGATGCCACAAACAAAAACTCTCTGTACGATACGTATATAAAGGCTTTCCGTTGGGCAAGTGACAGGATTCCAGAAAATGAAGGCGGTGTCATCGGTTTTATAAGTAACGGTGCATGGCTTGACGGTAATTCGCAGGATGGTATGAGGAAGTGCCTTGAAGAAGAATTTTCAAGCATCTATGTATTTAATCTTCGCGGTAATCAGCGTACAAGCGGGGAACTTTCCAGAAAAGAAGGAGGCAAGATATTCGGTTCCGGAAGTCGTACGCCGATTTCAATTACGCTGCTTGTAAAGAATCCCTTAAAGAAAACCGGAAAGGCTACCATCTATTATCATGATATCGGTGATTACCTTAACCGTGAAAAGAAGCTGGGCATCATCAAGAATTTTGAATCTGTTGCAAATAAGAAAATGCAATGGAATATCATTACTCCGACTGAAAAAAGTGACTGGATTAATCAGAGAGATTATGTATTTGATAACCTGATATTGATTGGTGACAAGGATAATAAAGAGAATACGAAAACTTGGTTTACTCGAAATTATGCGAGAGGAATAGGAACCTCAAGAGATCCTTGGGCATATAATTTTTCTAAGAGAACTTGTTTGTTTTCAATGAAAAAATCAAATGATTTTTTTAACCAACAGCGGATAACTTTTCAAAAAGCAAAAGAAAAAAACACAAATCTAGTTGTTGAAGATTTTATAGATACTGATAATAGAAAAATCAGTTGGAGCAGAGCATATAGAAATGATATTCAAAAAAATAGAGAACATGTTTTTGATGAAAAATACATAAATATAGGTATGTATAGACCATTTTGTAAACAAATACTTTATTTTGATAAAAATGTTCTTAATGATGTTGGTCCAATAAATGATATGTTTCCTACTTTGGAAACAAAAAATATTGTAATTTGTGTAAGTGGAATGGGAGGAACGAAAGAAAAATCTGTATTTATCACAAAAGAAATACCCGATTTGAATATATTAGACTCAGGAACACAATGTTTCCCGCTCTACTACTATGAGGAAAATAAAGATACGACAAAGTCTTTATTTGATGAAGAAACAAACAACAAGTACATCCGCCGTGACGGCATTACCGACTGGATTCTCAAAGAAGTACGCAGCCGTTTTCCGGGCAGCGGCAGGGCTTTGACGAAAGAACATATCTTCTATTATGTATACGGCATTCTCCATTCAAAACAGTACCGCGAACGTTTTGCAAACGATCTGAAAAAATCACTGCCGCGTATTCCTGTTGTCGATGATGTAAATACCTTCATGGACTTTTACAATGCAGGGAAAAAACTTGCAGACCTTCACCTGAACTACGAAGAAGTTCCGGCATATGAGGGCGTTACTGTTGAAGCACTCACGTCTGTTTCATATCAGATAAAATCAGAAAAACCGGTACTGAATTACGGAGAGCTTATCGCAGCAGACGCGGGTTTTACAAAGCAAAACCCGGTAAGCACGTCGGAAGATGTGCGACAGTATTACGAAGTAGATAAGATGCGCTTCCCTTCAAAAGGTAAAAAAGACACTATTATCTACAACCACTACATCACCATAAAAAATATTCCTGAAAAGGCGTACGACTATGTTGTAAACGGCAAGAGTGCAATCGAATGGATTATGGAACGCTATGCTGTCACCGTCGATAAAGACAGTCAAATAAAGAATGACCCGAACGACTGGAGTAAAGAACACAATAAGCCGCGGTATATATTGGATTTGCTGCTGAGTGTAATTAACGTGAGTGTGCAGACGGTGGATATTGTGAATGCGCTGCCGGTGGTGAAGGTGGAATAAGAGGGGGAGAAAATTTATGGAAGGAAAAATAATAGAATCTGCACTTGAGCAAATGAAAAATTTTGTAATTGATTTCAAAGATGAAAATAAATTGAGTGACTTTTTATCACTTATCAAACAAATAAGTAAAGACGAATGTTTTGCGGAAGATAAAAAGAATGTTTTATGTGAATATAATACAGAAGAAGATAGAGTAATTTTTGTATATAGGAAAATAATTTATTGGCTATTAAAAATGTCTCCTGAATGGAAAGATGAAATACAAAAGGAAGAATGTTCTGATGTAGATAACGAGTCAATAACAATTCGGGGACAAATGGAAGAGTATATTTATAGAGGTGTTGCATTTCAATATGAAAAGGGTATGACTTTGTATTATAAAAATTTTTTATCAAAAGATTTACAGAAAAAATTTGAGCAAATGCTAGATTTTATAGGAAACGAATTATGTTCATATAATATGAATTTAGTTTATACAAAAAAAATATTAGACTATTTAGAAGAATTTAAAATAAAAGGTATCTATCCAGCACAGAATATTTTTCTTTATCAATATTTGAATACAAGTACTGCAGAGATGATATTAATTTTAACGAAATTATTTGCGAAAGAAAGTTATAAACGAAGAAATAATATTGGTTTTGGTTATATAAAAGAATTCTTGTTGCGTAATACTCAAAACCAAGAAGTAAATTCTATTATTAGAGATAATATTGCAAATTTACTTATAGAAGGTGAAAATTTAACTTCTGACCTAAATAAGAAGAGAGATTCCTATATTGCACATTATGATAATTTAAATAAAATGAAAAAATCATTGTTAATACCTGTAACTTATGAAAAATTAGAAAATCTTTTTAATTTAGAGACTCAAATTTTAGAAAAAATATCCTTTTCTTATTTTGAGCGAAAAAATCTAGCATATAGAAAACTTATACAAGCACAAGGATTTCAAAAGGCTGTTTGTGGTTCTTTTTTTGTCTCTAACGACAAGTGTGATTTAGATTTATATCTGGATCTATTACGAAGTATTTTTAAAGGTGTGAATAAGGATGTAATGTCCTGAAATGCTAAAAAGGGGGGAATAAAATGGGATCGAATGCTGCAGGTCAGCTTTTTGGTTATACATTACAATATCCTCGTGCTCTTCTACGGTTACTAGAATCAGATGAAAATGCATATGTAACTATTGAGGAATTTGGTGATGTAGGAGTTATAAATTCCGATGGTTCAAAGATATCTGAAGAAGACAAATCAACTGTGATTTCGAAAAATCCAGTTTATGACACTTCTACAAATCTTTGGAAAAGTTTTTTTAATTGGATAAATGCAATAAAAGAAGGGTCTCTGGTTATAAATAGAGATAGATTTATCTTATATTCAAATTTCACGCCAGAAGAAAATTGTTTGGTATATAAATTTAGAAATACAAATGAACTAAATATTGAAGATCGAATAAAAACTGCAAGGAAAAGCATAAATGATATATTAAAGAATCCGAATCATACTTCATATAAATATGTGAATACTTTGTTTAATAATGATATTGAACTGTTTAAAAAATTATTGATGCATTTTGAGTTTGTGTCAGATAAAAAATCTGATAATGTTTACAATGATATTGAAAAAATTGTAAAAAATATGTTGTGCTTACCAAATTCAAAAAATATAGGTTGGTTATTGGACTCCCTTACTGGATGGCTTCAGAAAGAAATAATGCAAAAGATAGCCGCTGGTACTCAAATTATTGTCAGTAGACAAGATTTAAATAAATATATGGGACCTTTGATAAAAAAATTATTGGATAATGAATTAATTGACTATGCAAATTCTAAAATGCCTAAAAGAGAAGATGCTGAGAAAAGAATAGCCTCTCGTCCTGTATATATACGACAAATGGAATATATAGATGCAGAAACAAAAGATATGGTTCAGGCTGTATTAGATTATTTCAGAGCTAGTGAAAATAGATCTGAATGGATTGAAAATCAACTTATTTCTGAAAAAGACATGAAAGAGTTTGAAGAAAATTTATTTTCATTATATGAGAATGAAAGAAAAAGAATTGAGTTGACTCAAAAAGAATTAACAGCGGAAGAAAAAGGTCTTTTGTTATTGATTAATTGTGAAGATAAGCAAATAAGTATTATCAATCATGACCCTCCTCCTAGAACAGTAGCAGGGTCATATCATGTTTTAGCTGATGAACAGAGACTGGGATGGCATCCTGATTGGAAAACTAAATTAGAAAAGGAGGTAGAGCATGAGTAGACTTGTAGAGGAAGTAAAAGAGTGGAATACACCTTTAGTTGGCGCATATTTACTCTGGCAATTTAATAAAAGTTATGTTGAGAATCATCCTGTAGGAGATACACCTATTGTTATAGAAGATTTTGTTGCTTATACATTGTTAATAAATAATTGCTATAATGAAAATATAAATGGGCATCGAGAAAATATTGCATCTTATATTCGTAGTTTTACAGAAAATAATAAAAGTGATTTATTAGCATGTTTGTCAGATAGAATTAGAGAACAAATGTGCATAGCAATGGAGTCTATTGATATAGCTGTTAGCGTAGGTTTGCTAGCTTGGGATATAGATTCTGCGAAACTTTTTCCGATTTTAGAGTTTTCGCCAAAAAGAGGAAGTGGGGGAAAGGGCATTTCTGTCCTTTCGTTAAAGAGAAAAGCAAATATCTTAGGGAAATGGTTTTCTAATAGTGATATGAACACAGCATTAACTTCATTGGGGGTTATTTTATGAAATTTCAAATTGAAAATATTATTATTTGGCCTAAAAAAACTTATTTTAAACCAAGAGTATTAAATTTTGAATTAGGGAAAGTTAATATTATTACAGGAGCATCTAGAACAGGAAAGACAGCAATTATACCTATTGTAGATTATTGTTTAGCATCAGATAAATGTTTAATTCCAATAGAAATTATTAGAGATAATGCATCTTGGTATGGAATTGTTGCAGTTTTAGAAGATGATAAAGTATTAATTGCAAGAAAGGCCCCTGACGGGAATATAAGTTCTGATGAATTTTATTTTTTACGAGAGAAGGATATTGTTATTCCTGATATTATTTCAGCCGGTAATGAAACAAAAAATGGTATAAAAATACAATTAAATAATATTGCACAATTACCATATATAAATCGTGATAATGATGAAAGTGGATATGATAATAGACTAAGTTTTAGAGATTTATCTCATTTGGTTTTCCAAAGTCAAGACATTGTTGCAAATCAAGCAATACTTTTTTATAAAACTCATTTAACAGAAAACCGTGAAAAATTGATTAGATGGTTCCCTTTTATATTAGGTGCAGAAGATATTACAATAATGGATGCACGTAGAAAATTAAAGGATGTTTTAACATTAATAAAACAAAAAGAGAGGGAGTTTAATAGTGCTAAAAATGTTTCTAAAACATGGTTAAATACATTATTGGCAGAATTGCAAAGGTCTTCTTCTTTTGGTTTGCATAATGAATTAATTGATTTTGATTATACACAGGATCAATTATTAAGTGTTGCAAAAGGTATATTAAATGATAATCCAAATAATTTAAATATGTCTAGAAAAACTATAACTGTTATAGAAACAGAAATAGATAATATTGAGTTAGAGGAGGAAAAAAATTCCGGAGAGATAGCAGAAGTAGAAAAGCGATTAAAAAATATTACAGATGTTGAAAAGACACTAAAGACTTTTAATGATGGTACTAAAAGAAAGATAAATCGGTTAGGAATATCTGAATGGTTTATGATGAATAAAAGAAGTGCAAATCAGTGCCCCTTTTGTGGTAGTACGGAACATCCTAATGCAAACAAAGAAATTGAGAAAATATGTAAGGTTTTGAAAAGCTATGAAAATACACTAGATTCTTCTATAGAGCTACCTGCATCATTGTCTAGAGAAAAACAAGAACTGGAAAAACGGCTTGAATCCCTACTAGAAGAAAAAAAATTATTACGAGACAGATATGACCAATTGAATGCAAAAAATGAAGAAACGAAACTATATTCCCAACAAAGGAAAGATATGTTTAAGTTTTTAGGGCAGCTTGAGTATACCGTAAAAATGATTGATAATTTATCCGACACAGGAAGCTTATCAAAAGAGCTTGATTTATTGTATGCTGACAAAGTTAAATATGAAAGTATAGTTAATGATACAAAAATCATATCAGCAACTGAAGTAAAATTAAAAGAAATATCTCAACTTATGCTTTCCAGATTAAAAACTCTTGATGTTGATCCTAAGTATCAAAGAATACCTCCTAGGTTTTCTATTAAAGAATTATCTATTGAGGTAGATGATGATCAAGGTTATTGTCATTTGCTAAGTGAAATAGGAAGTGCTTCAAACTGGGTTGCGTTTCATTTAGCTCTTACTTGTGCATTACAAGAATTCTTTATAAATCAAAGGCAGCAGATTTCTTACGTTCCTTCTTTTATTATTTATGATCAACCAAGTCAAGTATATTTTCCTCGAATTATAAAGGATAAGAATGAAGAGCCGAGATTTGATTCAGAAGATGTTGGTGCTGTTAGAAAAATATTTAATACTCTTGCAACTTCAATAATTACAACAAAAGGTAAATGGCAGGCAATTGTACTTGATCATGCTGATTTGAGTATATATCACGATATTGAAGGAATATATGAAGTTGACGAATGGCGAAATGGAAAAAAGCTAATTCCAGAAGAATGGTATTTATAGATACCTTATTACTATTTATATGATATTTTATCATGAAAGACAAGAAAAAGTAATTTTTGTATATGAATAGAAAGCAAAAGCATCATAAGCCAAAAAAAATAAACTCTATAATCAAGCAGATTGAAGCTTTAAGAACCGGCGGTCAAATTGCACTGGCAGGTTTTAACTATCAATTGATCTATTCCTGTTATTTGACTTTGACGTATTTAAATGGAACAAATTCTCTGAAATTGGAAGGTATTGAAGATATAGATGTTTTAGGAGTTGAAAACAAACATATTCAAGTAAAGCAGTCCGAACATAAAAAAGATGCCAGTTTTATGAATGATGTCTTAAAAAACTTTCTGGAAGTTTATTTGGTCGATAAACAAAGAAAGTTTGAACTGGTATATGATTTTGAGGTTGCAAAAGGATGTTTTCAAAGACTGATCGCCAGATCAATAACAGCTGAAGATGAAAAATACTGGTACACAGTAATAGAAAAGATACAGATGAATAATCCAGAGTGGAATTGGCAGAATTTCGATTTTAATGATTTTATTGGAAAGTTATCATTCAAGAATGTTAAAAAGGTCTGGCTGATTGGTGAGCTGGATACAAAGATCATAAAACGATGTGAGATTACTTCGACCAATGAAAGATTGTTCATAAATGGACTTATGTCTTTTTGTGCAGAGAAGATGAAGAACCGGGAACGTGTTTCAGTACATGATATAAATGATCTTATTCAGGAAATAAAAGATGACATTAGTAAAGGCGATAAAAATCCTGCTGTACATTGGGTAAAAAAAATTGATTTTGATAAAGTAACCCCAAATCAGAATGACAGAAGCTATTTTGAAGGAAAGAAGGCAACACCGGCAGATATTGTAAGTAATTTTCCGGTTAGGAGATTGAGTGCTGAAAAACAGATAGAAGATTCAATAAACGAAAACAGTATTACAATTATTAAATCATCGAGCGGACAGGGAAAGACAACGCTTGCATGGCAGGTTACATATAACCTGCGGACAGAATATTCAATTTATCAGGTTGTATGGTGTAAAGAAACAAAAGAAGTTGACAATATAATTGAATATATAAAGACAAGAATTCGGATGGGAGAAAAAATAATTCTTGTTTTAGATAACCTTGCTTTGCAATTGAAAGAGTGGAACTTTTTAGCCCAGCGCTTGAATGAAGAAATTCCGCTGATTTCACAATACAAAATAGTGGTTACGACAAGAGAAGATGACTGGTATTCATATAGCGGTGATTTGAGCGTCATACGGTCCTTGAAAGTCGTTAACATATCACTTGATGAAAAAGGTGCCGAAGAAATCCATAACACTTTACAGAAGCATAATCTATTAGCAGCGAATATCACTGACTGGCAGAGTTCATGGGAAAAGATTGAAGGTAAAAGGCTCTTAATTGAATATATTTATTTATTGACTCATGGCGAGATGCTGGCGGAAAGAATAGATTTCCAGATGAAAAGGATCAGTACCGGCGTTCATGGAAAGTCAGTACTGAAGATTTTACGGCTTGTATGCTTTGCTGATATCTGCAATATAAAAATCGATGCAAAGAAACTGGCTGCAGTATTTGATTCACCTGAAGACGGAGATTTTAATGAATTGTTAAAAACCGTTAGCAAGGAATTTCTTATAAAAATTGATCAAGCTTCAAAGTATATTGAAGGCCTACATCCTGTACGGTCTCAGCACATAGTAGACCGGCTGCATGAATTTTCTGATGTAAATGATACTGTCATAGTACTTACGGATATTGTTGATGAGCAGTATATTCCCATTCTATTTTCCTGTTTTCCAGAGAATGTCACCTCTGATAAAGAGAAATTCTATAAACAGATTGTTCAAAGAATATGGAATAAAGGCTCTTTGCGGATTTGTTTTTTAGCATTGCGGGGTGTCTTTTCAGGAACAGTAAATGCTTATTACTATGAGAACAAAGCTATGTTTGACGACGCTGATGAGCATTATGGATTGCCGCTTATTGAAGCTGACATTAATCCGTTTATTCCTGAAATAAGTATCATATCGAAAATGAAAGATACAAATCCCGGAAACAGTAATATTGCATATCTGGAACAATTGGAATCGAACATAACAAAAATAGATGTTTCCAAAACCGACCTGTATTACTTTGCAAAAGAGTTGTTTGCGTTACTTATAACTACAGAAGAAATAAGAGATTTGTCGTCTTTTGTAGAAATAGCGGTGTGGTTGGCAAAAATTGATAAGACATTTCTTCTGGCAGATAAGTTTAATTTTGACAAAATATGGAACGACAAAGATACATATACAATTGATGTTTTAAGTGACGTATTTTTCTATATCTATACGTATGACGAAGGTACGTATTTACAATTCAGGAATATACATAACGCAGAAATCTTATCCTATATAAAAGACAAAACACATTCTGTAAAGATTGTCCCAAAAGAAAAGGATATTGCAATTGAGTATATCCTGTCTTTTGCGGATTCAAAAACATATAAATCAGAAAGTGTGAAGAGAATTAATTGTATTTGTAAATTATTACCTGTTTTTGACACGTATTCAACAAAAGCCCTGCGTCCAAGTATCGAAGTAATAAAACAGTACCAAGCATATGATCCAAGTATAAAAAATATGCCGAAGGCAACTGTACAGCTTTCATTTGGTCAGGATTTTGCACAGTTGTGGTCAAAAACTATGATGTCGCATTATGAATGCGACAGTGTGTATTCCTGGCTGTCAGGATGGATAAATGTCCGCAGGGAAATAATTATATTTTGTGAACAATGCAATAAATATCTATGCAGAGTATTAGGAAAGAAAGGTGCCTCAAGAGATGCAATAGACGAGTTAATTGAAACAGGCGGAAGTGTTAGTCACTTTTTGTCATGTAAAAGATTTTTTCCGGGAGAGTCACGCCCGTTTCAGAAGGAACCGATTGATTTAGATGGATTTTCAGATGCAATACAAGCATATTTTACGGGCATTAAGAATTTTATCAATCAATATATAGATTTTTTTACTAAAACAAAAAATCAAAGACTTGCCAGAATAAACGTATTGAATGCATATAATGGAATGAAAGCAATGCAGGATTGGTTTACGGTATTCTCTGTTAAGAATGGCCTGTTTGTAACGGAAAGTGAAACGATAGGGAAGCAGGAAAATAGTGTAGTCAAGCAGTTATTGATGGATTGTGATTATTATCTGGAAAATTTACCGTCATCCAATTTTCAACCATATCAGATAAAAATCTGGTATGAGAACAGAGAAAACAAAATGATTGAAGATATCAGATCTTCACTGTCAGATCTTTCATCACAGTTTTCTGTCGTTCTTTTGAATCAATGTTATTATAATGGAATAGTACGATCCTATTGCATCATCGTAAAAGATGATATTTCCACTGATCAGAAACAACTTAGTTTATTATTATGTTATTGTATTCCTGTTATGAAATTTGATATTCAGTATTTGATTATTGGATTTGCAAATAACAGTAATGAAGTAACGGCGATATTGAAAATACCGACAAGTTTATTTCAGGCAATGAATACACAACAAATGGAAGAAGTAAAAACGTCTCTCCCAATTCCTATGGATCCAGATTCGATTGATAAACAGTTTTGGGATTGCTTTGAAAATGCCTATACTCCCATAAAGAAAAAAACAAGTGAATTGTATGGGATAGATTCCATTTTTATAAAATTATGGGAGTATTCAAAATATACGGAAATCCTAACTGATACTGGGGATAAAGATTATTTGGAACGGCAGCAGCAACAATTAAAAGATGATATTACTATGCTTTGTAAAAAGTATGATAAGTCTGTCACATCTGAACAGCGTAATTCCATACAAAAGATGTGCAGGATTACATTTGCTGGGGAAATATTTGGCGATAAGGAAATAAATGAAGCCTTCGAGGAATTCGTTGGATATGCTAATCAAGTATCAAAGGTTTCAGAAACGAGTGATGAATACAGTGTGCAGGAGGGTACCCGCTAATGGCAGAGAGCCATAAGTCTAGCCTAATAACAGAGATAGAGGAGTCCGAATGACCTTAGGCACAGAAACAGAAACGCTGGAATTCAAAAAATCAACCGGCGAACTGAAAGAAGCAGTCATCTCAATCGTTGCAATTCTGAACAAGCATCAGAAAGGCGAACTGTATTTCGGCGTATTGAACGACGGTACTCCTAAAGGACAGACTGTTTCCGATAAAACGCTCCGCGATATAAGTCAGGCGGTGAACAGCCGTATAGAACCGAAAATATTTCCTTCCATAGAAAAAGTCGTTATTGACGGCTGTGACTGTATCCGTGTTTCGTTTGAAGGGTATGATACTCCCTATTTTGTCTCCGGTGTGGCAAAAATCAGGGTGGCCGATGAAGACCTTACGTTGTCGCCGCAGCAGCTTGCAGAGTATATGCGTCGGAGAAACGAATCTCAGAACAGCTGGGAATCGCATATATCCGGCTTTTCCGTCGATCAGGCCGATGAATCTACCGTAAAGGATTATATAAAACGCGGGAAGGAAGCCGGGCGGATTACTTTTGAGTATACGGATAAGAAAACAGTCCTAAACAAGCTGCTCCTTACAAAGGATGCCATGCTGCTCAATGCCGGTATGGTACTTTTCTGTACAAACCGTTTCTGCGAGCTGCAGATGGCAATTTTTGCCGGAACGGAGCGCCTTACTTTTAATGATATAAACCGGTCGTACGGCACGGTATTCGAACTTTCTCACAAAGCCGAACGATATATTATCGACAATATGCACTGGGGAGTCATCTTCGACGGTTCTCTTGAACGCAAGGAAATACCGGAAGTTCCGGTAGAAGCAATTCGTGAGGCACTCATTAATTCGTTCTGCCATAAAGACTACAATGCATGTGAAGCAAATGAAGTTGCCATATTCAAGGACCGCATAGAAATATATAATCCCGGGACGTTTCCGAAAGACAGAAAACCGGAAGATTATATCGAACGTGAAGAACGGCCTGTCCGCAGGAATCCTCTTATTGCGAATATCCTGTATTATTCCAAAGATATAGAAAGTTTCGGTACGGGACTGCGGCGTATTTATGATGCCTGTAAAGCGAACGGCACGAAGGTTGAATTCAGAACAGAGAAGGCGGGATTTACCGTAGTCTTTTACCGGCGTGATCTGCATGAGACAAAGGCTGAACAGAAAATGTCTGCCATTGGTTCTGAAAATGATTCGGATACTAGGGCAGAAACTGGGGGAGAAACTAGGGTAGAAACCAGGGATAAAATATTGGAACTTTTACGGAAAAATCCTGAAATAACGGCAGAAATGATGTCCGGTATTCTGGGGCTTTCCCTGAAAGGTATAGAATGGCAGTTAAAAACGATGAAAGAAAAAGGGTTGATCCGCCGTGTAGGCCCGAATAAAGGTGGGTATTGGGAGATTATAAAATGAGCGGTCGTAAAGCACCCGATAATCAGATAGTTTTATATACGACGCCGGACGGGCGGATAAATATAGAAGCTCTTTTTGATCACGAAAACCTCTGGCTTACACAGAAACGTATGGCTGAACTATTTGAGTGTTCGACGGATAATATCTCTCTGCATGTCAGAAATATCTATAAAGAACGCGAACTGGATGAAAAAGCAACTACCGAGGATTCCTCGGTAGTTCAAACAGAGGGAAAGCGGCAGGTTACGCGCCCGGTAACGCTGTATTCCCTTGAGATGATTATTGCCGTAGGGTATCGGGTCAATTCGGAAAAAGGTACGCTGTTCCGGCAGTGGGCAACGACGGTACTGCATAATTACATACAGAAAGAATATGCGCTCGACAACGACAGGTTCAAGTACGGATCGAAGTTCAGTACCCGCTATTTTGACGAACTGCTTGAAGAAATACGCGATATCCGTTCGAGCGAACGGCTTTCATACCAGAAAATCACCGATATTTATGCGACGTCGGTTGACTATTCTCCGACGTCGGAAGAAACACAGACGTTCTTCAAAACAGTACAGAACAAGCTGCATTTTGCCATAACAGGAGAAACTTCCGCAGAACTTGTCGCTCACCGGGCGGACAGTACGAAACCGCACATGGGACTTACCTCATGGCGCCGTGGCCCCGGCGGAAAGATTATGTCGTCCGACATAACCGTTGCCAAAGATTATCTTTCAAAAGACGAGCTTGACCGTTTGAACCGTATCATACCCATGTATATCGATTATGCGGAATTTCAGGCGACAAAGAATATTCCCATGTACATGAAAGACTGGCGGCAGAAACTTGATGCTTTCCTCCAGTTCAACGAATTCGATATTCTGAACGACAACGGAAAAGTAAGTCACGCAGTCGCTGCTGCACTCGCAGAAAAGGAATATGATAAATTCAAGCCAGTATAGGACAGAGAATATGTAAGCGACTTCGATAAACTGATTGCTGAAAGCAGGAAAGAAAATGGTTCGGAAAAATAAATTTTCCCGGAATTATCAGAATAATTAAGGAGCATATACAATGACAACAGACGACATCGTATCGTTAATCCGTACAGGCGAAGGGCAGACAATCGAATTCAAGAAATCCTATGAATCTGTCACAAAAGACGTGTACGAGACAGTCTGCTCGTTTTCAAACAGTGACGGCGGACATATTTTTCTCGGTGTGCTCGATGACGGAACGATAAACGGAATCAGAGAAGACCGCGTCGAAGCTGAAAAAAAAGATTTTGTAACGACCGTAAACAATGCCATGAAACTGCATCCGCCGCTGTACCTGTGTCCCGAAGCATATAGTATCGAGGGGAAGACGATTCTATATGTGTATGTGCCTAAGGCTGCTTACGTCTGCCGCTGCAGGGGCAGAGTATTCGACCGGAATAACGATTCCGACATCGATATTACCGATAACGAAGAACTTATGTACCGCCTATATGCACGGAAATCCGGGAATTATTTTGTAAATAAGGTGTATCCGGCATTTGCTGTTTCCGATCTTGATACGGGTGCAATAGAGCATGCCCGGCAGATGACGCGGGTGCGGAGCGATGCGCATCCGTGGCTTTCCATGAATGATGAGCAGCTGCTCCGCAGTGCGGATCTTATTCTTGAAGATACCGCGACTCGGCAGGAAGGACTGACTCTTGCAGCTGTACTGCTTTTCGGAAGACGCAGTACGATTATGTCCGTACTCCCGCAGCATAAAACAGATGCAATTTACCGTATAGAAAACATGGACCGGTATGACGACCGCGACGTGATTGTCGCGAATCTGCTTGAAAGTTATGACCGCCTGATGGAATTCGGCAGAAAACATCTGAATGATCCTTTCGTACTGGAAGGCGTACAATCGGTCAGCGCGCGGGATGCGATACTGCGTGAAATCATTTCCAATATGCTCGAGCACCGTGATTTTTCAAGCGGTTTTGTCGCAAAACTGATAATAGAACGTGACCGTATTTACACCGAAAACAGTAATCAGCCGCACGGGTTCGGCAGATTAAAGCTCGATACGCTGCAGCCGTTTTCAAAAAATCCTCCGATTTCCAAAGTATTCCGTGAAATCGGTCTTGCCGATGAACTCGGTTCCGGTATGCGGAATACTTATAAGTATACTAAATTGTATTCCGGCGGTACTCCCGATTTTGAGGAAGGAGATGTGTTCAGAGCAACCATTCCGCTGAACAGTACGGCAACAGAACGTGTCGGTCCGGTGAATGTTCGTAGTACCCCACATGATAACCCACATGATAACCCACATGATAACCCACATGATGAAGCCCGCACGGAACAGATACTGAAGTTTTGTGCTGTTCCCCGGAACCGGACGGAAATACAGGAGTATTTAGACATTAAGGACAGATCATATTTTCAGAAAAAAATATTAAAGCCGCTGCTTGATTCAGGAGACCTCTGTTTGACATTACCCGATAAACCGCAGAGTAAGAATCAGCGGTATGTTGCAAAACTGAATAGGGATTTGAAAAAATGAAACTACAATTCGACCGTACACTTGAATATCAGAAGGATGCAAAGATGCGTTTTACTTCTGGTAACCTGCTGTAAGAGATAGGGGAGTCAGAATGACCTTAGGCACGGAAACAGAAACGCAGGGGGACAGTCGCTGATGGCATTTGAAAAAGATTACAATTCAGAGAAGCTTATTGAACTGCTGCCCAATCTTATATGCGACACGCTCTGTATTATTGCGGACGTGGAGCTTCTGCATGACGGAAAGAAAGATTATATAAGAAAAAAATGCAGGCAGCGTAGAGAAGGAAAATCGCGGGAGAAAGAAGGGACCCGCCCATAAAAAACAGGGGCGTCCCGAAAGTGAATCTTCAGGACGCCCCCGTAATATACCAAGTATATTACTTCAACCCGGCCTTCGCCCGTGCCTTTTCAAGTGCTTCGCAGAAAGCCTTTGATGTGATAGTCGCCCCGCTGACTGCGTCCAGTTTGGAGCTCTGTTTCTCTAAGCCCTCTTTTACCAGCTTTTCCAGCGCGACGTCGCCGATTCCATGTGTTTCAGCCTGTTTCAGAACGGTAATATCAGTCATCTTACCGTTCTTTACGGTAATCTGTAACTGTATCGCGCCTCCCATACCTTTGTCGGAAGTTCCGGTAAAGGTATTTCCGTCTGCAGCAGCCGCATTCGTTTTCTTTGCCGCTGCGGTTTTGGGTGCTGCCGGCGATGTGCTTACGGCGGCATTGTCCGAAATTCCCAGTTTTTTCAGCTCGGCATTCTTTTCAGAGTAGGTCAATGTTCCGCTGGAACCGCCTCTCTGGCTGAAATATGCAGCCTTATCGGTCTTCGTCCGGCTGTTTGTTTCAGCTCCGGCATATTCCGCCTTAAGAGCTGTATCTGCCGTTGCTATGCCGTTGCCGTCCACTGATGCTGCCGCGCGGCCTGCAATGTAACCGCTGGTGATGACACGTCCGAGTCCGTGTACGTGCATACCGCCGCTTGATTCGCCTGCGCAGAACAGAGACGGAATCACCTTTCCGTCGAGATCAAGAACCTGCATGTCTTTATTCGTCCGCAATCCGGCAAGCGTGTCGTGAAGACTCGGCGTCGCCCAGCATGCGTAAAACGGACCATTTTCAATTTTATGGTCGAGTGATTTCTTGCCCCAGTCTTCGTCTTTTCCGTTTGCAACAAACTGATTGTACCGGGTTATAGTATCGGCCAGAACTGACGGATCCATCCTGATATCTTCATAATATTTATTTATGACGGCCTTTGCCAGGTCTTCCAGCGTATCCGCCTTGAATGCATATCCGTTTTTGTAATCGACACTCTTTTCCATATCCCAGTCGTTGCGGTCGGCGGCTGCCTGATCAAAAACGGCCCAGAGCGGACCGCTGTAACATTCCGCATTTCCGTCGCCGTCACGGTCGATGAATACGCTGTTGAAAGCTGTTTTAAAAAATTCATAGCTCGCAGGTAATGCGCGCGTTCCGTTGCAAAGGTCCTCGTTTCCGCAGCGCTGCCCGAGCATATTGACGATAACCAGGCTGGAATAATCGGGCGCAACACCGCGCTTCCGGAACAATTTCCATACTTTGCTGTTTTCGTCAAATCCGCTTCCGTACCCGTACTGGCAGCCCATTCTGGCCACAGGTACTATCGCCGCGCCCATGTCTACCATGTATCCGGACAGGGACCCCATCGAGGCTCCTACCTTCATCGCGGCAAGTTCACCGGAAGCGTCCTGATTGGAGAACGGCATACCTGCAAGTCCGTCGAATTCAGGTCCGAGACGCGGATCGAACATCGTGCGGAAATTCTGATTGCCGATAGATCCGCCTGTAGCAATAATGACTGCTTTTTTTGCCCGTACATTGATAAGCTTTTTTGTGCTGTTTATATTTCCCTTGGTGAAAAATCCTGTCAGCGGTGTGGTTTCTCCCGGCATAATATGAGGTGTGTAGGATGCCTGAACACCGAGAACTTTGCCGGCATTCGGTTCGCGGTAAATAGTATCCATATGATAATTCATAAGGAACCGGGCTCCTTTATCCCTGAGACTTTCCTCAAGGGGACGCGTAACTCCTATCCCGTTGTTTTTCAGTCCGGTAATATCGTTCTTCCATTTCGTTGCATCAACATACGTCATACGGGCCACGCCGTCGGCATCGTATCCGCCGTCGCGGTAATAGCTTCGGACCATAGGTTCGATATTCTGTACAACGACCCCGTTTTCAAGAATAAATTCGTAAGCTTCGTGCATGCTGTTCGCGACAGACCTTGTGTACTCCCGGTCGTTATAACGTGAATCGAAAGAATCCCGGGTATGATCGTAATAATAAAGATCCGAAGAATCCTCGATTCCCCATTCCTGCTGTGAAGATGTACCGCCTCCCGAATGAAGCTGTCCTTCCGATACTGCGGCGTGTCCGCCGCAATCATAATTCGCTTCTATAAGCAGCACGTCGGCTCCATCCAGTTTGGCTTTCAATGCTGCCGGAAGTCCGGCCCCGCCTGCACCGACGACGACAACGTCGGCTTCGTAATCCCATTTGACATTCTGTCCGGAACTGCAGGCTCCGAATAAACATGCGGCCGTTACTGCCGTAAGAAATGCCAGACTCTTTCTCAAAACTGTGGGTTTTGAAGTTTTTATCATTTGCTATTACCCCCTTTTCCCAAGTATATTGTTTCAGGTTCATTTGTCAACACGAAAATCTGCATATGGTTTAAAATAATAACGCTGCTTATTTTCCTTGAAATATTTCCGTCCAAACGGAGCATTTTCCGCCTGTCCGGGGCGGAAAATGTTTCCTGTTTTCTTCACACTGATTGTGAAAAATCAGGAGGCGCTTTCTGCCTCCGGGTACATCATAATCAGGAGTTGTTATGGAAAAGGAAAAACCGAAGAAACTCAGGAAATCGGACGAGTACCGGCGGCTCTTCGTGTACGCCGGAAAATTCAAATATCTGACGTACGCATCCATGCTGCTTTCCGCGGTGAGCGCGGTCTGTGCGCTCATGCCGTTCGTATACATATGGAAAATCATACGTGAAGCGCTTTCGGTCATGCCTGATTTTTCGCGCATGACGTCGGCAGCTCACAACGGCTGGATGGCCGTCGCATGGTCCGGAATATTTGTTATTATTTATTTTGCGGCGCTTATGTGCTCGCATATCGCGGCATTCAGGATTGCGCGGAACATCAGGCAGAAGACTATCCGGCACGTGGTGAGTCTCCCGTCGGGAAATCTTGCCGCACTCGGCAGCGGACGCATCCGTTCGATAATCAACGATTCGAGCGCGGCGACGGAAACGTTTCTAGCGCACCAGACGCCTGATATGGCCGGTGCGTCCGTTACGCCGTTTGCGATTCTCGTGCTGCTGTTTGTGTTCGACTGGCGGTTCGGAATCGCGAGTCTTATTCCGGTTCTGCTTTCGTTTGCGTGCATGGCGCCGATGATCGGAAAGGGGCTGCGCGAGGGGATGACGAATTATCAGAATGCGCTTACCGAGATGAACAACGAAGCGGTCGAATACGTGCGCGGCATCGCGGTTGTTAAGACGTTCGGGCAGACGGCATTTTCGTTCGGACGGCTTAAGGATACTGTCGCCCGTTATTCGAAATGGACGATTGCCTACACGGTTTCTCTGCGGCAGCCGATGCTCTTCTTCACACTTTTTGTTAATAGCGCGTTTGCGACTCTTATCGCCGCGGCATTTCTTGTTGACGGCGGTTTGGCGCAGGGAGTGCCCGCTTCGGCACAGTTCCTGTCGAATTTTCTGTTCTACGTTATTTTCACGCCTGTCATCGCCGTAACGCTTAATAAGATTCTGTATTCGAGCGAGAACACGATGATTGTGGAGGACGCGATGAACCGCGTCGATTCGCTGCTTGCGCTCAAGCCGCTTGCGGAGCCTGCCGTTCCCGGGCATCCTGCTGCATTCGACGTGAGCTTCGACAACGTCGGCTTCACCTACGAGGGGGCCGACGTTCCCGCCGTGGAGCGCGTTTCGCTGACCGTGCCGCAGGGAAAAACGGTTGCGCTCGTCGGACCTTCGGGCGGCGGCAAGACGACGCTCGCTTCGCTTGTGACGCGTTTCTACGACGTGTCGTCGGGCGCAGTCAGAATCGGCGGCGTCGACGTCCGCAGCATTGCGAAGGACGAGCTGATGAAGACGGTGTCGTACGTGTATCAGGACAGCCGGCTGCTCAAGACGAGTATTCTTGAAAACGTACGCATGGGCCGTCCGGGGGCGTCGTGCGAAGAGGTGACGGCCGCGCTTGAAAAGGCGCAGTGCGGCGACATCATTGCGAAACTGCCGCGCGGCATCGACACGGTGTTCGGCAGCAGAGGCGTGTATCTTTCGGGCGGCGAATGCCAGCGCGTTGCGCTTGCCCGGACAATCCTCAACGACACGCCAGTCGTCGTGCTCGACGAAGCGACTGCGTTCGCGGACCCCGAGAACGAATATCTGATGCAGAAAGCGTTCGCCGAACTTTCGAAGGACAAGACTGTCATCATGATTGCGCACCGGCTTTCAACTGTCCGGCATGCCGACTGTATTTACGTACTGTCGCGGGGCAGCGTTGTCGAAGAGGGAAAGCACGGGGAACTGCTTGCACGGCACGGCATGTACGCCGGCCTCTGGGAAGAATACCTCCGGTCGGTCGACTGGAATATTTCCGGACGGACTCAGAAACGGGAGGATGCGTAAATGATTAAAAAACTTATGAAAAAATATGCGCTTTCGAGGAAGGGCGCGTACGATCTTATTAAAAGCGTTGCGGCGTGCGTCGTAAACGACATTGCGATGATGCTGCCCGCCGCGCTGTTTTATTTTCTTATCATGCAGCTGCTGCCCGAATCGGCAGGCGGAACGGCCGGAACAAATCAGTACAGAGGTCCGCTTTTCTGGATATGTGCAATCGTCGTTGTGTTTGCTGTTCTGTACGCGGTGAACCGGATTAAGTACGACTGTCAGTTCCTGAACACGTATAAGGAAAGCGCAGTGCGGCGTATGTCGCTTGCGGAAAAACTGCGTGAACTGCCGCTTTCCTTTTTCGGCAGAAAGGATCTTTCCGATCTGACGACGACTATTATGGGAGACTGCACGCGGCTTGAACAGGCGTTCTCGCACTGGATTCCGACGTTCTTTGCTTCCATTATATCGACGCTCATCATCGCCGTCTGTCTGTTCTTCTTCAACGTAAAACTGGCTGCGGCAAGCCTGTGGGTTGTTCCGGTCGCGCTTCTCATTGTTTTCTTTTCGCGCCGCGTTCAGCACTGGGCCGGAAGAAAAAAGATGGCGGCCGATATTGCGTGCGCGGACGGCATTCAGGAATGTCTCGAGACGGTCAGAGACCTCAAGGCGAACAATGCCGAGTACGAGTATCTTGCGGGGCTCGATGAGAAAATCCGCAGAATCGAAAAGGTGTCTATAAAAAGCGAATACGTGACGGGCATTTTCGTCTCGAGCGCGCAGATGGTACTCAAGTTCGGCATTGCGACGACGGCGCTCTGCGGCAGCATGATGCTTGCGCGCGGAGAAATCACGCTGCTTCCGTTCATCATGTTCCTGATTGTCGTCTCGCGCATTTACGATCCGCTCGGGCTCTCGCTCCAGAATCTCGCGGCAATCATCAATACGCAGCTCAACATAAACCGCATGAACGAGCTGTACGACTGTCCCGTCCAGACCGGAACGACAAGTTTTGATCCGGAAGACAGTACGATCGTGTTCGACCATGTCGGATTCTCGTACAACGGCGAAGAGACTGTTCTCCGGGATGTTTCGTTTGCTGCGAAACAGGGAGAAGTGACGGCGCTCATAGGTCCGTCCGGCGGCGGAAAATCGACCGCAGCAAAACTTGCAGCGCGGTTCTGGGATGTGAACAGCGGGACCATCACGTTCGGAGGCATTCCTGTCGGAACGGTGGAACCGGAGACGCTCCTTTCCCGGTATTCAATCGTCTTTCAGGACGTGACGCTGTTCAATAACACCGTCATGGAAAATATCAGGATCGGAAAGTACGGCGCGTCGGACGAAGAAGTGCTTGCCGCCGCGCGCGAAGCACAGTGCGACGAGTTCGTGCAGCTGCTTCCGCACGGCTATGAAACAGTCATCGGCGAAAACGGTTCGGAACTTTCCGGCGGTGAGCGCCAAAGGCTTTCCATTGCGCGTGCGCTGCTTAAAAACGCACCTGTCATTCTGCTGGACGAGGCGACCGCTTCGCTCGACGCGGAGAACGAGACGAAAGTGCAGCAGGCGCTTTCCCGGCTCGTGAAAGGGCGGACCGTTCTTGTCATTGCGCACCGCATGCGCACCGTGTCCGGCGCCGACCATGTTGTGCTGCTTAAGGACGGCGTGGTCGCCGAAGACGGAACGCCGGAGGAACTGCTCGCACGCGGCGGCATATACGCGCGCATGGTGCGCCTGCAGAGCGGCGGAACTGAGCCGCAGAACTGACTGCACCGGCGTTCTCCGTGGGCGCGTCCTCTTGTCCGATTGACAATTACAGGGAAAGGATATACCATCGATTAGTTAGCAAAATCTAACTAATCGATGCAGAGGAACGATGACGGCACTTCCTGTGTGTTCATCCGCTCCTCCTGACATTTTTAGGAGGCTGTTATGAAGCTTGTTTTGCTGCGTCACGGTGAAAGCGTGTGGAATAAGGAAAACCTGTTCACCGGCTGGACTGATGTCGAACTTTCCGAAAAAGGGAAGAATGAAGCGAGAGAAGCAGGAATCACCCTGCATGAAAACGGATATGATTTCGACGTCTGCTATACGTCTTATTTAAAACGTGCCGTTCACACGCTCGACTTTGCGCTTGAAGAAATGGACAGGGTGTGGCTTCCCGTTACTAAGTCGTGGAAACTGAACGAACGTCACTACGGTGCGCTCCAGGGAATGAACAAAGCGGAGACCGCGGCGAAATACGGAGAAGAGCAGGTGAAGATATGGCGCCGCTCGTACGATATCGCCCCTCCGCTGCTCGAAAAAAACGATAAAAGAAATCCTGCGCTCCAGGAACAGTACCGTAACGAGGATAAAAAACTTCTGCCCCTCGGCGAAAGCCTGAAAGACACGATTGCGCGTGTTATACCTTATTATGAGGAGCACGTCCTCAAGGATATGAAATCGGGGAAACGGGTGCTGCTCACCGCTCACGGAAACTCAATCCGCGCGCTCGTGCAGTATTTTGAAAATCTTTCCCGGGAGGAAATCCTCAACGTCAACATACCGACGGGAATTCCCCTCGTGTACGAATTTGACGACGGCGGAAAATTTCTGAAGAAGTACTATCTCGGAAATCAGGAAGCGATACAGGCTAAAATGAATGCGGTTGCCGGTCAGGGAAGCGTAAAACACACGGTTTGACTTTCTGCACAGCCGGCATTATAGTAAATATGTAGGAGGATTATTATGCTTGATAAAAACGTTGCACAGCTGCTGAATACGCAGGTAAACAAGGAATTCTATTCTGCGTATCTCTACCTTGATTTTTCAAATTATTATTACGAGCAGGGGCTTGAGGGATTCGGCAACTGGTACAAAGTGCAGGCTCAGGAAGAGCGCGACCACGCTATGCTCATAAGCCAGTATCTGATCAACAACGGCGGACACATCACGCTCGATGCGATTGCGAAGCCCGACAAGAAATACGGTTCGTTCAAGGATCCGCTTACTTTTGCGGCCGAGCACGAACGGTACGTCACGTCCCTTATCCACGGAATCTACACAGCCGCGGTAAAAGTGAGCGATTACCGCACGGCGGAGTTCCTCAACTGGTTCGTAAAAGAGCAGGGCGAGGAAGAGAAGAACGCCGACGACATGATTAAAAAGTACGATCTGTTCGGCTCCGACGGAAAGACGCTGTACGTGCTCGACAGCGAACTGAAATCGCGTTCATATTCGGCCCCTTCGCTGAAATTGTAATCGACGTAAATTGTAATTAGTGTACATGTTTCAATAGGAAGAGACAGTCTGACGGACTGTCTCTTTTTTTATGCCTCGTTATGCGTGTATTTCCTGATGGAAAGAAGTACACGGGCATAATTCCGCCTTTTTCAAAAGTTAAAAACTAATGAAAATTTTCTTAAAACATATACTTTTTTTAAAACTCGTAGTAGAATTATTTATATTTATTTCGTACAAAGTTACGGAAAAAGGAGATTACGTATGAAAAACAAATCAAAATTTGTTCTGGTGCTGGCAGGGCTTCTTGTGTTGAGCTGGGCATTCGCATCATGCTCTCAATCAACATCTGATTCTGCTACGGACGCCGTCGCAGGTACATGGACAGCGAGTGATACATCTAGTGGTATTACAGCTACTTCCTCCATCCACTTTGATGGGAGTGGTTTTTACACAGTATGTATATTTAAATGGAACTTTACTGGGGTCAGTCAATGGTTCGTATACTCTTTCGGACACGACTATTACCATGACTGCTAATGATTCTACCATGACCGGAACTCTAACAAGTTCGACGACGATGGAAATAGATGGCTCTATTTATACTAAACAGTAAGTAGCGGCACGGGGGCTGCATGGAAAAGACACTGCCGGTGCAGTCCCCGTGCACGCTGTATATATTCTTACGGTATGCACCTGATCCAGCCTTTTCTTTTTCAGCGTTGCAATACGCTTTTCGTTCCTGCGCTGCCACAGTACCTGCCGGCAGCATCAGGTCGCATATCGGTCTGTTTCCGGCGTTCTCTCCATATACACGACTGCTCCGACTGATAAAAAGTATACCATTGGGATAGCCGGATGACGGCATTAATCAAGTATTGTTTTTCTTGACTTTCCAAATTAGATTGAGTACAATTTATTATGAAAGTGCAGAATATATAATCATGCACGACAGGAGTGGTATATGACAGTATATGATTTTACATTGAAGGACGGAAAAGGTTCGGATGTGCCTCTGGAGCAATTTAAAGGCAAAGTGTTGCTTATAGTAAATACCGCGACGGGATGCGGTTTTACTCCGCAGTATAAGGATTTGGAAGCGATGTACGAGAAGTATCACGACAAGGGGCTTGAGATAATCGATGTCCCGTGCAATCAGTTCGCCGGGCAGACGCCGGGAACAGACGATGAGATTCACGAGTTCTGCTCGCTCAAGTACAACACGCAGTTTCCTCAGATGAAAAAGTCCGACGTAAACGGAGAAAACGAGCTTCCGCTGTACACGTATCTGAAGAGTCAGAAGGGATTCGGCGGATTCGGAAAAGGCCCGAAAGCGCTTCTGATGGATACCATGCTTAAGAAGTCGGACAAGAACTACAGGGAAAAATCCGATATAAAATGGAACTTCACAAAGTTCGCCGTCGACCGGACCGGAACTGTCGTCGCACGATTCGAACCCACGGCCGCAATGTCTGATGTAGATAAATCTGTAGCAGGGCTGCTGTAAAAACAGCCGGGGAGAAATGCATATGGAACGGTATGATGTTGCGATTATCGGAACGGGGCCGGCGGGATTATCCGCCGCAATAACCGCGAAAATCAGAAACAAAAAAATCATCCTGATCGGAAACGGCAGTTTAAGCCCGAAAATAGACAAAGCTCATACCGTGCAGAATTATCTGGGACTGCCTGCCGTGAGCGGCGAAGACATGCGGAAGGCGTTCCGCTCCCATATTGATGCGATGGGCATTGAGATAACGGAAGGAAAAGTCGGCGCTGTGTATGAAATGGGCGGCTACTTCAGCATGCAGGCGGGCGACCAGTTCTACGAAGCCGATTCTGTCATCCTTGCAACAGGAGTTACAGCTGCAAAACCGTATCCGGGTGAGAATGAACTGCTCGGAAAAGGCGTAAGCTACTGCGCGACATGCGATGCGCCTTTATATAAGAAAAAAACTGCGGCGGTCATTGCCTCCGGTCCGCAGGAAGAAGCGGAAGCCGATTTCCTTGCGGAAATTGCCGCGGAAGTATTGTACTTTCCCCTTTATAAGGACGAAGTTCATGTGTCGGAAAAGATTAAAGTGATACGCGAAAAACCGGAGGCTGTCGTCGGAACGACAAAAGTGGAGCAGCTGAAAACAGACGGGAACACCTATACCGTAGACGGTGTATTCATTCTGCGGGAAAGTATTGCGCCGGGGCAGCTTGTTCCGGGCGTGACGACCCAAAATAATCACGTCCTTGTGAATCGTCTCATGGAGACGAATATTGCAGGCTGTTTTGCCTGCGGTGATATAGTCGGCAGTCCGTATCAGTTCATAAAAGCTGCCGGAGAGGGGAATATTGCGGCGCTGTCCGCGGTTAATTATGTGGATCAGAAAAAACGCGGGCATGCGGGGGCATGACAATAAGGAACTAATTGTATGGCAGAAACATATGACGCATTAAAACTGGAGAATCAGCTGTGTTTTCCGCTGTATGCCTGTGCGAAGGAAGTCGTACGGAAATATAAGCCGTATCTCGACAAGCTCGATCTTACCTACACTCAGTATATTACGATGATGGTACTGTGGGAGTACGGAAAAATGAACGTCAAGGAGCTCGGGAAGTACCTCTTCCTCGACTCAGGCACGCTCACTCCCGTACTAAAAACTCTCGAACAGAAGAAATTCATAACCCGGACGCGGGACGGAAACGACGAGCGTGTGCTCGACGTTTCCGCAACGGCGGAAGGAATGCAGCTGCGTGAAGAAGCCGCGGACATTCCCGTGCAGATGGGGAAGTGCATCAATCTTTCCCGCGACGAGGCAAAATCGCTGTACGCGCTGCTGTATAAAATACTTGCTGCCGACGGGAAAGATTGAATGCACCAATAAGGGACGCAAAAAAATAATTCTGCAGTATGAAACGCCGATGCTCCGTCGGTTCCCTGCATCCGATGAGTTTAAAAAAAATATATGTATCCGTGTGTCCTGTGAGGGAGCGGTGTTCTGCGAACATATACTGAAGTGCATTCATATTGTCGATGGTCAACTGATTGCGAACTTGTTTCAGTTCCGAATCATCAGCTGCCGGATACGCTGCAAGGAAATCTTCTTCTCTGTTTCCGAACGTATTTACGGCAGCCAGTTCGTATTCCTGAACTGTTTTTGCAGTAATCAGACCGAGTTCCGCTTTTATATGTATCGAGCGGTTGTTTCGGTATAACGACTCTGTCGACCTGTGCAAGATTGTCCTGCTCATGCCGGAGAGAATGCTCCATTCGCGCCGGCCTTTACAAACGCCGGAATTTATTGTAGTAATTTATTACGGTCGAAGCACATGGATACGGAAAGGAATATTATTTTTCAAAAAAAAGATGAATTGGAAACTGCAAAACGAGGATTACTGGAACGTCTCCAAAGATGGACTGTAAAGCAGGGGATGATAAAAACTGCTGTCGAAGGTCTGTCGTTTGTCAGGCATGATTCAATCGGAACCCAAACTTTATATATGCAGGAACCGAGTATCTGCATGGTTGCACAGCAAAGCAAACGGTTGTTGCTTGGTGCCGAATGTTTTGAATACGATGCCAATCATTATCTTATAACGGCGCTGGATGTTCCTGTGATTGCAGAGATTACAGGTGCAAGTAAAGAAAAACCGTATCTGGGACTCACTCTTAAAATTGACAGGACGGTAATTACACAATTGATGGCCGACAGCAGCCTCCCGCCCGTTGATCATTCTCCTGCTGTTCCGGTGATGACAGTCAGCGAACTGTCTTTTGCGTTATTATCGTCCCTCTTAAGATTGATTGATCTTCTCGAAGAACCGGAATCCATCCCTGTCCTGGCTCCGGCGATAAAAAGAGAAATTTTTTATCGTCTGCTGATAAACGAACAGGGCCCTCATCTTAGACAGATCGGCATAACAGGAAGTTACGGATATCAGATAGGACTTGCTGTTGACTGGTTGAAAAAGAATTTTGCGGTATCGCTCCATATGGAGGATCTTGCAAAACTATGCAATATGAGTGTATCAGCTTTTCATCATAATTTTAAAGCCCTTACCGCCATGAGTCCTTTACAATACCAAAAAATACTCCGACTGCAGACGGCACGTAATCTTATGCTTGGGGAGCATTGCGAAGCGGCGGAAGCTGCATTTAAAGTCGGTTATGAGAGCCCCTCCCAGTTCAGCAGAGAGTACAGCCGTCTTTTTAAGACAACTCCGGCTCATGACAAAAAAAATATGTTGAAATCAGGAAAATCAGAAAAAAACGTTTAAACTATAAGTAGACACCGAACTGGATACATACACGCCGGAAAAGTGTATCAATCGGAGAGTGTGTCTCCTCCTTTTTACCTGCGGAAGCTGTCCTGGAAGTGGAATTTTCGGGACAGCTTCTGCTTTTTTTGCGGCCGGATGGCTACTATACGGGACGTACAGGTATTTTGTGTTTTTTATGACTACCCGTTATCCTTCATGCGGACAATCAGGGATCCTGTTTCTTCAGTAAGTGTACGGTACAGAAAACAGGTCTTAAGATGATCGTTGACAATGCCGCATGCCTGCATATGTGCGTAAACCGTAACCGAACCGAGATACTTGAAACCCCTCTTTCGGAGATCCGCGCTTATAAGATCGGACAGTTCCGTTCGGGCTGGAAGCGCACCTGCATTGTGTCCGCGGTACAACACGGTTCTGTTCTGAGTAAATCCCCACAGATATTTCGAAAAAGAATGACACTCAGCAGCCGTCTCAATAAAACACTGCGCATTGTGTATGACAGCCTCAGTTTTCCGTCTTGACCGTATCATACCGGGATATGCAAGAATCCGTTCAACGTCGGCTTCCGTATACTGTGCTATTTTTTCATACTCAAAATTATTAAAACAGGAACGGAATATCTCCCGCTTTTTGAGCATCATCATCCAGTTAAGTCCGCACTGCATGACTTCAAGCATAAGAAATTCAAACTGTTTTCTGTCGTCGTGAACAGGTATGCCCCATTCCGTGTCGTGATAGTCCTGAAGCAGACCGCCGTCCTCACACCAGCTGCAGCGGCAGATTTTTCCGGCCATGATGCATCCTCCTTTTCCGAACAGATATATCAGTATACCACATTTTCCGAAAGAATTATTTTATTGCGTCCATACCGCGTTCTTTTGTACGGATGCGGATTGCATCGTTGACGTCCGAAATAAAAATCTTACCGTCGCCGACGCTGCCGGTACAGGCTGTCTCCGTAATCTTCGAAACAATATTCTCTACGTCTTCGTCCGCGACAACAATCTCAAGTTTTATTTTGGGAAGAAAATTATAATCAATTTCGGTTCCGCGCACAAATTCCTTCCATCCTTTCTGTCTGCCGAAACCCATCACCTGACTCATGGAAAGGCCGTTTAAATCAAGCTCGGCGAGCAGACTTTTGATGTCTTCCAGTTTTTCCGGTCTGATATACGCTTCAATTTTTTTCATCATATGTAGCCCCCTGAATTTCAATCCATACCGTTGAATGCCGGATATGCAATCTCGCCGTGTTCGGACATGTCGAGGCCCGCGTCTTCGCTCTTGAGCGGCACTTTAATGCCCTTCGTAACAAGCATGGTAATGCCGTATGCAATCAGCGTGCCGCAGACTGCAACACAGATTGTAATTCCGACAGCGGCAAGCTGTCTGACGAACAGATGGTATTCGCCGAAGACAAGACCGTTCCACGCAGTGGAAGGATTGATCGATTTTCGCGCGAACAATCCCGTCGCGACGCCTCCCCAGATACCGCCGACACCGTGGCAGCCGAAAACATCGAGTGCATCGTCGTATCCGAATTTCGGTTTCACGGCGGTAATAAAGAAATAGCAGATCGGACTTACCAGAGCCCCGGTAATGATTGATGCCCATACCGGAACAAAACCGGCACCGGGAGTAATTGCGACAAGTCCGATGACAAGACCTGTCGAAGCGCCGACGAGTGTCGGCTTACCGTTTTTAACAACTTCAATGAGCAGCCACGAGAGCATGGCTGCCGCCGCCGAGGTGTTCGTTGTCATAAACGCATGAGCGGCAAGCGCATTCGCACCGAGCGCACTGCCGGCATTGAATCCGAACCAGCCGAACCAAAGCAGAGCCGCACCGAGCAGGACAAAAGGCACGTTATGCGGATGATACGCAGCTTTTCCGTAATTTTTCCGCTTCCCCAGAAGAACGGCAAGTACAAGCGCGGAAACTCCCGAACTGATGTGCACCACGTCCCCGCCTGCAAAATCGACAGCACCGAGTTTATACAGGAGTCCGCCGCCCCATACCATATGCGCCATCGGATAATAAACGATGACAGACCACAGCGTTGTAAAAAGTACAAGCGAACTGAACTTCATCCGTTCTGCAATAGCGCCGGTAATAAGCGCCGGTGTGATAATTGCAAACATCATCTGGAAAATCGCAAAAATCAGCGTATTCGGATATGCAAACGTTGTATCGTGCAGCGTGTCGAACGAAAGGCAGAACCAGCCCGGATCTCCGATAATACCGCCGTTGTCTCCGTGGAAGGAAAGCGAAAAACCTATAAGAACCCAGAGCAGCGATGCGATACCCATGAGCACAACAGACGACATGATTGTATTAACAATATTCTTGCGTTTTACAAGTCCCCCGTAGAAAAAGGCCAGTCCCGGCGTCATGATAAGTACGAGCGCAGACGATGTCAACATCCAGGCGACATCACCGGAATTTAATGAGTTCATTTTTTGTAACCCCCGAGAAAGCATTAATAATGTAAACTCTTTTGCGCTGCAGACACAAAAAAGGAGCTGCGGACATACCTGTACCGGTATCCGCAGCTCCTTCGCTGTTTGCTTATTAATACTAAATATTATTAGTAGCACTGTATCACAGGTTTGTCAACATAAAAGATTTTCTCTCTGTTTTGAAACAGAAAACCGCGGATGCGCACGCAAGTTTCAGATCATCCTCGGTAATCTTACAGAAACAGGCAATAATCCAGCAGAATTATATATAAAGTATGCACGAATATGTGTGTATAATATATCATATAAAAATTGCGGGGCGCAGAATATAAACCGGAGGTTTTGAATGAAAAGAGGTTTTATGTTTTTGGGAACATTACTTGTAATGACGGAAATGCATGCCCAGAATGCATCGAAAAAAGCTCTAATCGTCTATTTTTCATGGAGTGGTCATACGCAGATTATTGCACAGGACATTCAGAAAGCAACAGATGCCGATATATTCCGGCTTGAAACGGTAAAGAATTATCCCAAACAGTACCGCGAATGTACGAATGCAGCAAAGCAGGAACTGAGTAATAACGAACGGCCTGTATTAAAGTCGGTTCCTGATTTCAGCAAATACAATACAGTGTATCTCGGATGGCCCTGCTGGTGGGGAACAATGCCGATGGCGTTTTTTACACTGTTGGAAAAAAACAATCTTGCCGGAAAGACAATCATTCCCTTTACGACACATGAGGGAAGCGGATTCGGTAAGAGCCTGCAGGACCTGAAGAAGCTTTGCCCCGATGCCGTAATTCTTGAAGGATTTTCGAAAAACGGAAACAGTGTGAACGATGCGAATGAGGATGTACTCAAATGGCTTAAAAAAACGGGACAAATTTAAAAGCAAGCAATGAAACATTTTGCATTTTGAATGGTCTGAACCACAGATGCGATTCTTTACAGGAGATTTTTATGAACAATTTTGTTTACGATATTCCGACCCGAGTTTATTTCGGTGAAAATCAGCTGGAAAATCTCGGAACCGAGTTAAAGAAGTATGGGAGGAGAGTCCTTTTGACATACGGCGGGGGTTCCGTTAAAAGAACCGGTCTGTACGATAAAGTCGTGGCGGAAATAAAAAAAGCCGGTCTGGAATTTTTTGAACTGAGCGGTATTGATCCAAATCCGAGGGTCAGTTCTGTCAATGCAGGTGCCGGTATCTGCAGGAAAGAGCATATCGACGTACTGCTGGCAGTCGGCGGCGGTTCAGTCATTGACTGTACAAAATATATCGGTGCGGCAACTTATTACGACGGAGACGCATGGGATATTCTTCTGCAGAAAGTTCCGGTGGAACAGTGTCTGCCGATTATCACAATACTGACACTGGCAGCGACAGGTTCAGAGATGGATGCAGGCGGAGTAATCAGCAATCCTGAAACGAAAGAGAAACTCGGTCTGATTTTTCCCCCGATGCAGCCGAAAGTCTCGTTTCTTGATCCGACAAACACCTATACCGTCAGTGCATATCAGACTGCCTGCGGTGCGGCGGATATGCTGTCACATATTATGGAAGTCTACTTCAATATGAATCAGGATTTGCAGATGCTCGACGGCTTTATGGAAGTTCTGATGAAGACGATCATCAGGTATGCACCGGCTGCCATGAAGGAACCGGAAAATTATGAGGCGCGTGCAAATCTGATGTGGACCGGCTCATGGGCCATCAACGGATTCATCAACGGCGGCAAGCGTCAGGCATGGAGTTGCCATCCGATGGAACATGAACTTTCGGCGATTTACGACATTACACACGGGCTGGGACTTGCGATTCTGACTTCGCGCTGGATGGAGTACACATTAAACGATAAAACAGCGAGTAAATTCCATCAGTTCGGCGTAAACGTATTCGGAATCGACTCGTGCCTGCCGCAGATGGAAGTTGCAAAAAAAAGCATTGAGATGGTGAAGAATTTTCTGTTCCATACGCTTGGACTGAAGAGCACGCTGACGGAAATCGGCATTGATGACAGCAATTTTAAGGTAATGGCTGAGAAAGCTGTCAGAGGAGGAACGATGTATGCATTCCAGCCGCTTGCAGCGGAAGATATTGAAAAAATCTACCGAATGTGTTTGTAAAGGGAATGACGTCAAGCAGGTGCGATATGAGGAGATCAATTTGCTTTTTGATTCTTTTATTAAGAAAGGTTTTACCTGTTTCGACACCGCATACACGTATCACTCGTATAGCTGTGAGAGTACCGTACGTAAATGTCTCGTAGAACGTGCGGCAACCATATGGAAACGCCGCAGAAAGAAATTGACGACTGGATTGACAGACTGAGGTGATGATCGACTGACTGCTGTATTTTACAGGTGCATACTAATATGAAATTGAATAGGAGGAAAAACAGATGAAAAAAATACTGGTAAGTATTTTAGCCGGAATGCTTGTTTCCGGAATGGGTATTGCAAAGGACAATCCCCTCTCTGTATCGTACAAGACACATGAAACTGCTGATAAGAATGCTCCTGTCGTTTACTTTACAAGAAATATTACCCCCGAAAATCTCCTGAAAGTATATCAGACGACAGGATGGCGGCCGGAAGGTAAAGTAGGTGTCAAGATAAGTACCGGCGAACCGCCTGCAAGTAACTATCTGCGTCCTGCACTCATAAAAAATCTCGTCCAGTCGGTAAACGGTACGATTGTCGAATGCAATACGGCGTACGGAGGGAGCCGTTCTTCGGCGGCCATGCATTATCAGGTTGTGAAGGACCACGGTTTTCTGGATATTGCACCGTTTGACCTGCTTGATGAAGACAGTGCGGTAAGTATACCGGTAAATGGCGGTACCCGGCTTAAGGAAGATTTTGTGGGCTCTCATTTTAAGAATTACGGTTCATATATTGTTCTCTCGCATTTTAAGGGACACGCTATGGGTGGTTTCGGAGGCGCAATTAAAAATCTTTCAATAGGTTTTGCTTCCGGTACTTCCGGTAAAATTTCCGGAAAAGTTTGGATTCATACTGCCGGAAAAAGCAAGACAAACTGGCTGACCGGCAATAATCAGCAGGGTTTTTTGGAAGGTATGGCGGAAGCTGCGAAAGCCGTTGACGATTATATGGGTGGAAATATAGTTTATATAAACGTCATGAACCGGCTGAGCGTCGACTGTGACTGTGACGGTAATCCTGCCGAACCCGATATGCACGACGTGGGCATTCTTGCATCGACGGATCCGCTTGCAATTGATCAGGCATGTATCGATCTGGTGTATTCAGCGCCGGATTCCGGTTCTCTTATTGAACGTATTGAATCCCGCGGCGGATTGACGCAGCTTGAACACGGCGCTGCAATCGGTCTCGGTTCCGGTTCACGGAATTATCGTCTCGTAAAAATCGACTAACAGATTAATAATCGGAAACTGCCGAAAAAAGGGAGCACCGGTACGGAATGAGTGAAATTATTAAACGGGAATTTATTTATCTTTGGTATTATTTTGACATCCAGTTCCGCCAGATTTTCTGGTATTGGGTATCGGGCATCGTCATAGGTTCCGTTGTCTCCGTTTTCGTAAAGGAACAGATACATGCATTCGCACAGTTTATCGGACAGAAGGTGCCGGGTATACTCGGACTGATTCTGGCAAGTATTCTCGGTATCGTTTCACCGTTGTGCATGTACGGTACTATTCCTGTATGTGCAGCATTTTCCTGTAAAGGCATAAAGGATGATTTTCTTGCTTCATTTATGATGAGTTCCATCCTTCTGAACCCGCAGCTGGTTATTTACAGTACTGCGTTAGGTCCCGGCATTCTTACTGTACGGGTCGTCTCCTGTTTTATCTGCGGTATTACCGCAGGCCTGCTGGTACGTTTTTTTTATAGAAATAAACCGTATTTCAATTTTAGCGGATTCGACGAACCGCACAATCATGATACTGATCCGAATATCATTATCCGGCTCATTAAAAACATCGGCAGAAACATCAGAGCAACAGGGGGCTGGTTTCTTATAGGTATTGTGCTTTCCGCATTATTTCAACGGTATGTTCCGCAGGATGTAATGGGAACGCTGTTCGGGAAAAACAGAGGATTTGGCGTTCTTTTGGCAGCGGCAATCGGTGTGCCGTTGTATGTCTGCGGCGGTGGAACTATTCCGCTCATCATCGAATGGCTTGCCGGCGGTATGAGCGCAGGTTCTGCGGCCGCTTTCATGATTACCGGGCCTTCTACGAAGATAACGAATCTCGGAGCGTTAAAGATTACGCTTGGAGTTAAGAACTTCTGCATTTATATCGGCTTTGTTGTAATCTTTTCCGTTATAACAGGTGCCGTTGTTGATCTTATTATGTAGAGAGTCGGTTCATATAATCGCTGTACAGTATGAGCGTCAATGAAATATCATATGGGAACCTCTAAAAACTTCAGTTTTTAGAGGTAACTCTGAAAGTGCGATGTTTTAAGTCGTGATATTACAACGACTTAAAACTCGCCAGCACCTCTAAAAAGTCACTGAAAGTGAGTTTTTAGAGGTGCCCATATCAAAATTCTTCTTGCCTTTGAGTGAACTCCAGATGATATATTTAAGGCAATTCAATCAGAGAAGGACTTTGTATGACACAAAAACTTGGTTTCGGATTCATGAGACTTCCGCTTACCGATCGTGACGATCAGACTTCTATCAATTATAAAAATTTCTGACGCAAAATTATAGTAAAAACTGATATTTTTATCGGGTTTTTGTGGGCTGTTTTGGGACTTTTTGGGGTGCTTTCTCATAATTTTCTGACAAATTAACTGCTGTTTGCTGGGTATTTCCGTCGTCTAATATCACTTCATTTGCAAAAAAATTCTTTTTCACATAATCCACAACATCGCTACGTAAATACACAGGTTCTTCATGTTCAGTCACAACAGGATGCAGACATTCCGATGCAAGCATCCGCGTTACCGTTGCCGGCGATACACCTAATGCTGCACCTATTTCTGACGGTGACATAAGCGCCGGTATACGAGGAAAGTAATCAAATTCTCGCTGGTTATCTGCCTGTTTTTCTGCCATTTTCTGCAACCTCAAGATGCTTTTTTTAACTGCAAATCATGTACCTGCCGGCTACGATGCGGGATAGTTGCCATCCATGCGTTGAGATCCTGCTCAACATCATCAGCAGGATCGAGCAGATATTCTGCAAGGCTCCACCACGGTATTCTGACGGCCGTCAGTATGTGGGTTGCATCAATGCGGTATGTATGAATTGCTGTCTGCATTTCATCATAACTCATGTGGCATATTCCTGCGGCATCCTGAAGATCGTACATATACTGCAGCCCTAGTTCTGCGCGGTTAATAACCACATCAGCCTTTTCTCTGCGCTGGCAGGCTGTAAGCGGCTCCCTGTATTGGTTTATGTCTGGAAATAAATCATACTTTGCCATACTACGCCTCTAAATATCTGCCGCCGGAACCTGTTGTCTGACGGTTAAGGCTTATTGCACCTCCTGCAGCAATGCCTCTGTGCAGAGCCTTTTTATTGAGTGTAGCACACTGATTTTTTGCAGAGGCTTTCGTAACCGAGGAACAGCCGGCGCCGGTTAAACCGAAATCAATTTCAATTTTCTTTGAGACTGATTCTAATCTTTTATCTCTTTCAGATGCCCACGAAACCGCTTGACCTAATGTTCTGATTCTGTTGTCCAGCGCATACACGATCCCTGTTTTATACGATTCCCGGAACTTTGTTTTAGCCTGCTTCGGTATGTTATTTCTGGCCATTCGTTCTATTGTTTTCTGCAGGTATAAATACATTTCCTTTGTCATAAACACATCAAATTTCTCGCCAATAATAATGAAAGCCCCTGCACTTGAATGAAGTGTTTCTGTACAGTACAGCCAACTACAGGTGTACATTAAGACTGAACGCCATACATATGAACGTGATGATGTACGTTTGTTTGTCCTTACAAAATCATGTTCGTATTCAATAACTGAATCTTCGCTGATTTTATAGGCTTCCATAAGCGCTGTTGCTTTCTGCAGGGCTGCTGTCGCTTCGTTTTCGTTAGGGCTTTTTGATAGTGCCAGCAGTTTTTTTATTCTTTTCATTATTAAATTTATATCTTCCATTGTTGTCTCCTTTTGTTTGGTCATCGTCATCAGGCAGCGGGCAGTTTTCAGGAGGGCTGCTCAGATTGTCGACTCTTGTATAAGTAAGAACACATACATGTTCGTAACCGTATCCTGTAAATCTTGCTCTGAAATGAGGGCAGGCTCCGCAGAGATTTATTACAATCTTTTTCATCAGCAGAGCTCTCCTTTTTCTCTGCGTTCTACTGTTGATAGAAATCCCATCACAGAACGCAACTCTTTGTCAGTGCAGTATGCAAGAGATGTTTTATGCAGCCGTTGTGCAACGAAGTGCTGCAGACGCTCTTTAGAATCAGGTCCGAGAATTTTATCTGCACGTGCTTCCACTGCTTCGCGCATAGTCGGTTTTGTTGTTCTGTTCGACCGGAAATAAAACGTCTGTTTGTGCTGAGAAAAAAGAATCTTATTAAAGGCAGAAAAAATTGCAAACAATTCTGCAGTACTGCAGTCTTTGCAGCTGTATTTACCTGTTATACGAAACTTAATATCTCTGCCGGCATCAGCATCAAAACCTGCGGCCGTCTGCTGCGCATGAATCATACTGATAAGACGGTTCCTGTTGTTATTATTTTTCATCAGCTGTCTCCTTTTCATGCCGGTAAACAGTGTTTATTGATGCCGTGAGTGCCTGTGAAAATGATTTTTTGTCTGACTGCATCAAATTAAAATCACCTTTGCCGGTTTCATAGAGTATTTTTGCGACTCCCATAGCAGCGGCCAGAAGTATTTGATTCTTTGAAGCCGATTCTGCATCGATAATAACTTTAAGAGCTCCGTCTGATTCTGTAGATGCTTTTATGGTTAGTGTCATACGATGCCTCCGTTGCATTCTGATTCCGGCTGCCATGCACGAATCGACTCAGCAAAAGTCTGCAACATAAATGATGTAATATTTCTCATATTCTCATTTGAAAAATCTTTATCAGCTTCTGCCATGCCTTTTACTATTCCCATGATTACAGCTTCTGTCAGCATTTTTTTATCTACAGGTGTTTGAGCAATCAGACAGTTCACAGCTGATGCTGCTGCATCAAGAATATCCGCATCTTTTTCAGCCGCCACTTTTATCCGTACAGCCGGCTCCCGGTCGGTATCTGCATCAATTATCAATTTTGCCATCTGATTTCTCCTCAAATGGATAATCTGTAATATCAGTACCACTGCAAACCGCTATCTCGTCCTGGATTTCTCTATCGTCGCGGGCTTCGTGGACGGTTTCATATATATCCATCCCAACAACTTCTTCATTGCCAGAGACACCGTTATCCTCATACCATGCAGTGGCTTTATCGATTGCATCGGATTCATTGTCGGCTTCTACAATAAAACTGCCTTCACTGGTAATTTTATATGGAACAATAAATTTCATATCCCTGTCTCCTTACGCGCACAGGCGTTCAAGCATTTTGTCAGTGATGGTGTCGAGCTGTGAGGCCCGGGCCATTTTCTGCAGGGCAATTGAATCATTGACGATAGACCGGAAACCGCCGCCGGCATGTTTTGCCAGTATCTTTGCAGTTTCCCTGTCGATGTCTATACCGGCAGCGGCCTTGTAGTATGCTGCGACATCGACGGGAGTTGCAGGATCGAATACAACAATCGGCTTTCTGATTCTTGAGCGGAGACGCGGAACACGGTCGGTTTTCTGCTTAAGTCCTTCCTCTCCTACCAGCAGAAACGGCAGACGGCAGCGTTCATTTATTCCGCGGAGCATTTCCAAATACTGCACCGGAAGTTTGTCTGCCTCGTCGATTATCAGCAGCCGGCGGTTGTATTTGCAGGTCTCGTCGAGACAGAGCATGCAGTTTGAAAAGCTGTACGGACGCGTGTTTGCGAGTGCACTGCAGATATCTCTGAGCAGCTGAACCTTAGTACTCCCGTCAACGTACAGAACATATGCGGCGCAGTCGTTGTTCTGTGTGTACCAGGTTGCCGAGTGTGTTTTTCCCCGTTCTGCGGTACCGATTGCCATGCCGATAGATGATGACAGCGTACCGTCGGGATCGGATAAGTCATCAGCAAGGGCCGTGAAGTCGTTCACGCTTTTTGTAGCCACCAGTATGTCGGTGTCGACAGTCAGCGAATGTGCTATACTGTCTGAGCAGCCAAGCTGTTTGAGTTCTGCGATGAAATCGGGTTCTTTCTGTTCCCAGCCGGGGTAGGTGTGTGAGCAGACTTTTACTACCTGTGATTTGTCCACCTTGAGCAGTGCGGCTGCTCTGCTCATTGATAATCCGTTGTTTGTGATAAACTGCTTTAAATTCATATAAACCTCCTAGTTCTGCGCTGTATTAATGCGCATAAATGCTTCAAAATAATCTTTATCGTTCGGCGTCATACTCTGCTCGAAACGGTATTTGAAGTCCACGTCTTCTTTTGTAAGCCGTTCGCTGTTCAGAAATCTGCGGAGCAGATCTTCGTACCGTTCCCGTTCCGTCATGAATACCGAACTTGTCCGGGCTTTTGCCATCGGCTCGCTGCTTATGATGCTGGCGACGGACCTGCTCCATTCCTCGTCCGACATATCACGTTCCGCACTGTGTGGTTTGAACACCTGCGGAGGAACTGTTTCCGGCGGCTCATATTCAATCTGCTTTACGGCGCCGGCCGCAAGCTCTCCGGCATTCCGGTATTCGCGGAACGCGGCAGGATCGGACAGAACGCGGACATTCTCTGCCTTTGTTTTTTCGTCGAAAGCTGCCTTGACCGCTGCCATCTGCCGTTTTTTCCATGCAAGCTGTTCTGCAACTTTTTTCCGGTCCATCATGTCGATTTTTTCTGCCGGGTGCAGTGCAATTGCGTTGCTCGTTCCCGGTTCTATTGCGAATACACCGAGATCGATATTGTCAGGATCAAACCGCAGTTCTATCTTTTTCCGGTTGTATGCCGTGAGTGTTCCGCGGTTCTGCAGTACCATATCTTTGGTAAGTTCGGGACCGATATATTCTTTACCGAACAGTGTTACCCGGTCGCCTTTCACGGTTACCGACGTGCGTTCCATAAACAGATAGCTTTCGTCGCTTTTATCAATGTATGTCGGCTGCCAGCCTGCGAGCACCTTCTGCTGCAGATATTCCTTCGGACTGCAGCCGAGCGTGCTGTGTCTGCGGTTTTCGTAGATGTCGACAGCCTGCAGTACTTTTTTAATAAATTCGTCATAGGTAAGAATGTAGCCGTGCTTACGTTGCCAGTCGAGACGGGCTTTCGCCTGTTCCTCTTCCGGTGCAGACATACCGACTTCCTGCACATAGCCGGGCAGACACATATCGCGTAATATCTGTTCAAGTGTATTGAAGTAACGTTCAATCGGTTTCGTCTTGGCATTTTTTACCTGTGCGAATATCCTGCGGTGTTTCGCATGCCATTCGGCTCGGCTCTGTGCAACATCCACGACTTCCCCTTCTGCGTCTTCAACGATGAATCTGCCGTTTTCGCTCTGGTACAGATCAGCTTCATCGAGAAACCTTACTCCGTAACTCTGCAGCCGTGCGATCACATCATCTGCTAGGTCCGACTTTTCCGACGATCCGTTATCGTTGTACGTGCTGCCGAACTTGCCGAACCGTCCGATTCCGACGCGGAGGGCGCGCAGAACGGTGTGCGTATTATAGGCATGGTCAAAGCTGATGCCGTAAACCATGCGGGTACCCATGTCAAGCCAGAGATAGCATTCCGCACGGATATAACTGCCGTCTTCGGTCTGGCACCAGAAGTCAAACTTATGCTGATCACCAACGATAAGCTCAAACGGCTCCAGTTTGGATAGGTCCCGGCTTATATAGAACATATTATCAAGCGCCCGCTGTCCGCCGCGTGCAAGCATCACCATCGCAGGAGATATGCTCCGTATGTGGACGTACGCGCTCTGTTCGCTGCCAATTCTCCAGCCTTCCTGTTCTGCTTTCTGCCGTGTAACGTTGTATGCGTTGCGGACGGTACAGTCTCCGACCTGGGCTTTTGCAGCAAGGTAAAAATTTGTCAGGAAACTCAGCGCTGCATCATCCCATGCATAGATAAACCGTCCCTGCCGGCGTGATGTGTCCGTGAACCTGCCTGACTCCATGTACTTGATGTACCGTGAGACAGTAATGGCTGATATGCCGAACTCGCAGGCAATTTCTTTGTATACTTTTGCTTTTGTCTTGAGCGGGTCGCGGCGCATGTATCTGTCGTAGACGGCACAACGCAGCGGATGCTTTTTGTCCGGCTGGATCGGGAAGAACACATCGTCAACGTTCATGCTTCGCCTGCCCCGTCTGCTGTTTCAACCTGCACATCGTCGAAGCTGCTCATCTCGTTTTCGTTCGCTGCAAGTTCGTTGACGATGTCACGGATTTTTAACCCGAGGTTGTATGCCGCAGACAGACGCGTTCCCGGATCGTCGAACGTGCGCAGATACTGCGCAATATTGTCGTAGATTGTAAACTGTGCAAACGTCTGCTCTTTTGTTTCGAGCGTGAACCTGCTGAATTTTTTTGCGTTGGCCATCGCCTCGGCAAAATAGTCCCGGTCGGTTTTCCGCGTCCACCTGATTTTTTTGTTTCCCCAGCGCTCGGCAAGCTCGGTAAATTTTTTGTTGGCTGCCCGCCTGGAGAATTCTTTTTCATCTTCCTTTGTCCACCCGGAAGCCCGTTCTCCTGTTTCCATTGCACGGGCGACACGTTCCTCCGAGAATCCTGTAATTGACGGCATGTTTGCACTCTTGAGCTGTGTGAGTTCCTCCGGGGTGCGCACGTGATCCGTCTGCGGATCGTACAGGCGCATGTACAGTGTCGCGGTTTTACGGGACAGTCCGATCATGTCACAGAAGTCGGTCCAGCCGAAATCCGGTGCATTCTCGCTTTTCCGGTCTCCGCCGGTCCGTGCAAGCGCTTCGTGCGCAATATACAAATCCTTTGCAAGGTCCTGAGCGCACCGGTGGAATTTTTCTATCTTCGGTTTGATTTTTTCGACAGCCGTTTCAAGTTTCCAGCTTTCAATCTCGCGTTCGAAGGGAAAAGCCTGTGAAGCAGGTGTCCTGTCCTGTGCAATTTTGTTCTTAGCCATAGAAGCTGCACTCCTTTATAATAAAATCTGATTCATCAGCTGATGCTGACATCCAGTAAGCACCAGCCGGATCGTTAACTTGCCGACTTGAGCAGATCCCTGTTAATCTCTTCCGTCTTCGCTTCGCAGAAAAAGTCATCGCTTATTTTGCGCACTGCATCGACCTGTGTAAGTGTTTCATCATCGAGTTCCGCCATGCTGTCCTTGTCGGGTTCTTCCTTTGTGCGGACATATTTGTCAAGGTGCAGCTTTTTAAGCAGTTCTACAGTCGTCTTTCTGACGCTGATCTTTGTGCTTTTGCGGTAGCCGAAAAATCCGAACGACAGCTCGATCGTTTTTTTGTCCGTAAAGAGATCATCCCGGTTGTAGTCGGCAAATGCCTGGATACGGGCACTTGTTTCTGCGATTTTCTTCCTGAGCTTTTCCCCGTCTTTAGCTGCTCCCGTTTTGATTTCCGCAATCTGCTTGTTTGCTTCGGAGTCGATTGCATCAAGTTCCTTCTGTGCAAGTCCGATTTCCCTGAGTGCGAAGTTCACGTCTTCTACTGATTCGATTTTGCCGGCTTCCGGCTTGATTCTTGTTCCCATTTGTTCACCTCTATGGTATAGTTATTTCAGGCGGCGTCTGGTCCGTCATCATTATTCTGATCTGCCGGAAAACGTATTGGCGTACGTGTTCCGGCTTTTTCATCTGCAGCTACCGCGGCGTCTTCCAGCATCGCTGTCATCTGTGCAGGCGTCTGACCGACTGCATTCATCGCAAGCAGGTATCCTGCCGCCGCCATCTGCATCCCTTCATACGTCATGCTTCTTACGGCATGGCGGGCCTTGTCCGGATTCATATCCGGCTCGCAGCTTTCCATGTACGGCGGTTTACGGCCGTTCAGCCATATCTGCATCATGCCGCCGCCCCGCACGCTTTTTTTGCCGCGTTGTATACGTTGCGCCAGAAAAAATACATATGTTCATCGTTCCGGAAACGGGTCACGTTGTACCTTGCAGCTTTGAGCGTCGACTGCGGAAAGAGCAGAGGCCTGTGCTGCTGCTGTACCCGCTCTGCAAGTTCCGTGTTCTCCTCTGTCCAGCACAGTAATTCTCCGCTTTTATAATCAAACGTAACCGCCCTGTTTTTTTCATCCCTGCATGTTAATTTTCCTCCGGCTTCATGAACGAACTGCACTTTCATTTCTTTCCTCCTGCGAACAGCTGCGGCTGACGCGCAGCCTGCTGTGCTGTTTCATACGATGCAATCATCCCGTCAACGAATGATTCCGATTTCTTCGCCGCACGCAGCAGCGCCGGATCGTGTGTCCGGAAAAACTCCTTCTGCAGCCGGCGCATATCTGCGACCGCCGTCATAAAGACGTCTCCTGCCATATACCCTCCTTATGCCGCACGGGAACGCAGCTGCTGCACCATGCTGTTCCAGCTGGTGTACCCGAGCACCTCGCACACCGTTTTCTCGATGCGCCTGCTGTGCCGCTGACCGGTGACTACTAATTGGACTGCAGAACGATCGCAGCCGACCGTCCGGGCAATGTCCGCGCATGAGCGGCCTGCCCGGCGCAGCTGGTACTGCAGGTACAGCCCCTCATCCCGCGTGATGTTCGCGCTGTACGTGCGTTTCCGTTTCTGCGCCTTTGCGGCACGCCCCGCAGCGATAAGCACCGCTACATCAGACTCTGCCATGATTTACCTCCTTTACCGGTGTCTTTTTCCGGTGTATGATTTATGTATGAATGAAAATGAACAGATTGCAAAACAGCTCGACAAAGACCGTGGTCGGATCGAAAATCTGATAACGCCTGAGATGTGCAGATGAATGCAGAATAAACTGAAAGATCCTCTTTCCTCGTCATTCCGTTACGAGATGATGCTGAAGAGTTTTTTGCCAGAGGCCCTTTGCAGACGACTTTCCGGTAAAAATCCCGAAGTCTGCAGAAATGACTGGTTTGCTGTTTTTTGTCTTTGCGAGCAGCTGTCCATCCTTGCTGATTTTTTTCGTAACAGTTCATGTATTTTTCCGGCAGCCGGCACAGCAGATGTCCTGCGCACCATGCGGTCAGAGTCTGTACAAAACTACATGCAAACTCTGCTTGATACCCATTGCTGAACCGGCAACCCGGGAAATCGCAGTCACTTTTCTGAAGAGGCAATACGGTGCAATGAACTTCTCTGTAGTCAAGGCAGAACGGACATTTCAAATCGTATAATCTATCAAATGTATTGAGATAGTTGATATTCCATTGTTTCATACAGTCTTCTCCCTGTGTTCTTTCCTTCCCAGTGTTTGCTGTCCTTCATATTCCTCTTTTGGAATTGCCGAGCTGTTGCGGGGACACATATCTACACCCGTTTCCGCATTGACAAAGTCAGCCGGTGACACACAGCGCCCATTAACAAAATCCGGGCATCCGATGATTTCACATCCTGTCATTTTTCCCCGCCTTTCCGATGGTATGTTTCAACATCCGTGCCAGACGTACCAGCAGTTTTGCCGGCGATGTATTCCATGCATGACAAAGAAATACCAGTGCACCATCCCTGAACAGGCCGACGGTATCTATTTCCCCGGGAGGCGTTGTATCGTACGGGTTGCCGTCGGGGTCGACATTGACGACGAACTCAAAGCATTCATCCGGGTATACGTTCTGCACAAACTCATTCATACAGAGGACCGCCTTCTCGCGCTTTACGTTGATGTATTCGTCGTTCATATCCGTTCCCCCTTCACAAGCCTGCGCGTTTCTTTTATGTCGAGCAGGGTGCAGGCAACCCTTGTCCAGCCGCTGACACTAACCGATACATGAAATACCTGATTCATCAGTCTGTTCCACAAATCAGACGATACCTGCCGGTAATCCAGGTCCCACACTTCAAGTGTTTTGCATTCTTTGCAGTCATAAAGGACAATTTCTGCGGTTTCATCTGCCTTTGTCAGCATGACCTGCAGGCCCTTTTCATTTCTTTTGTTCATTATTCGCTCCTATAAATCCGATAATTTGCGTAGTAAACAAGTTTACTTTTCACTGTTTCCGTTTACCCGTAGATAAGTAAACTTGTTTACTATATGTAGTTTACTACAATTGTGGATTTTGTCAACACAAAATTGCTATTTAGGAGTATATTATGAACACAATATTGCTTAGAATTCGTGATATAATAACACAAACGGGGTTATCAGATTCTGCTTTTGCTCAAAAAATTGGAATCGGGCAAACAACTTTATCAAATATGTTCGTACGAGACTCAGATCCCAGATCTGAAGTTTTACAAAGAATCAGCGAGACATTTGGAATTAATCCGTCTTGGCTCCTTGTTGGTACAGGGGATAAGGTAATAAAAGAGCATAATGACGTACAGCATATACAGGAATCATTGGAAGGCAGACTTATTCCATTTCTGGACCAAAAAGCAAGTGCAGGTCCCGGAAAAGTTCTGCTTGAAGACGATCACAAAGGGCGTGTCATTCGTATCCCGAACGCAGTATCTACTATATCCGAGCTGTATGCACTTGAAGTCTCCGGAGATTCTATGTATCCTACCTTAAACGACGGTGATGTAGTTGTCTGTGATTCCGCCGGCTGGCAGGGAGACGGCATTTACGTACTGCGTACTCACGAATGCGAGTATGTGAAGCGCGTTGTGCTGACGCCTGACGGTTATCACGTTATCAGCGACAATACTATGTATCCGCCGTATAACTGCAAACAGAACGACACTGAAGTTATCGGACGAGTGCGCTGCGCCGTAGTAAAAATGTAACAGGAGGAGATAATGAAAAAGTTTTTAGTAACAATTACTAGTATTTTGGTTATTTTTTGTACAGGTTGTGCCACGACATCTGCCGTAAAAACAACGATGACAACAGAACTAATCGGTAATCCTATCCCAGATTATGCTGTATCTGTCGTTGGCCGCACAGAATTCGGTGATTCATGGTATCACGCTGCCCATTCAGGAGAAGGTTTTTCACAGACCTTTGATATTGAAATTATAAACAATTCAAACACAATAGGTAAAATTGTATGGGATAATTCTTCTATAACAGATTCTGACGGTACACATAGAATATTTCTTCAAGGGATGCGCTTTATAAAAGCAGGAGATCCGATATCTGATATGATTGTTCCTCCCGGGTCAAAAAACATTAAGACAATTAGTTCCGCAGATTCTGTGGAATGGTCTTCTCTCGGAAACTGCTGGGTCCTAAAACAAATGTCTGGATTTGATTTTACTATCACTATATGCATCAATACCGATGGTAAAGACAATTATGTCATAAATAAAGTTCATGTTCAGTAAACATATAACAGGAGGTATAATATGGGTACTATTTTTGCAATAATTTGTTCTATAATTTCAATATGTATTCTGATTTACTGCATAAACAGGTTTAACCGGGCAGCAGTTGCAGCCGAAGAATGTTCTGAACGGTTGAAAAGGCTTGTCCAGATAAATGAGGCTGTTGTCCGGACAGAACATCCGGAGCTTTTCAAATCCAGTGAAACCGGGGAAGCCCCTGACAAAATAGAAGAAGAGACAGCTGATAAAAAATAAAACAAAGTCCTGCAGCATAATGCTGCAGGACTATCTTAATTACAGCGTCTATTTATTTCTTAAAGGGAGGGCCCACGGCAGAACCAGCAGCGCAACGCATGCCGCAAGCCATACCATCACAAGTAAAGTGTCTGCAATAATTTCCGGTACGCCTGCATCCTGTATTTTAAAGTGTGTTGTGCAGCACAGAAAAATCCCCAGACAAAACTTATAACCCTCATTATTATTTCTATATATCTCATGTTCCCTCCGTGATAAACCTTTTTATACAGGCTAACACATAAGACTGATTTGATTCCGATTTCCGTGCAGACCTTCCCGGTTCAGCCGGGGATTTTTTTTGTCTGCTAGAGTAGATGTCAGGAGGATTCTATGAAAAAGAATAATTCTGACGGAAAGCCGTATTACTCGCAGCGGAATAACGAGCTCAGGCCGGAAGGTGCCTGCAACGTGACCGCGATGATAAACGCACTGAGTGCCGCGGGCTGGCCGGTGGAAAGGCTCGCAGACGAAAAATACCGGCAGCCGGAGGATGCACTCATGCACTTCCTGCTTGCCGACGCAAATATTGACCGCGAGTGGCACCGTATTGACCCGCCGGGCAGTTACCCGCCGAATGAATGGCATCCGCTGCTCTGCCTCGGCACGAACATGCTTCTGCGGAACAAAGGACTGCTCGGCCGGACGGATACGGCAGTTACGTTCAGTGAGACACATCTTGTTACAGACTTTGCGGAGGCGGTTGATGCAGGCGGGGCAGCCGTCGTGTCCGGGTGTTTCGAGACAGCGAACAGGCGCGTCATCGGGCATGTCGTCGCGGTTGTCGGATACAAAGCTGACGACACAAACGGCACGGTGAAATCGTTTCTCCTCGACGATCCGTGGGGCGATTACCGCACGAAATACGAGGACGCACACGGCAACGACATTGAGATGCCGCTGTCTGATTTTACCGCAGTCATTAAGGCGAAGGGATCGGAAATCAAACTCGGCCATATCGTCAGGAAATATACGGAGGCTGCAGCGTGAAAGCAAAGAAAATATCACTGGGCGCAATAATTCTTGCGTGTGTATGGATAGGCGTCCTTTCCCTTCTGAAAGGTTTTACCCCGATTATCTGGGCAGGTAAAATTTTCGGCTTGTCAATTACGGAAATTCTGACGACAGGCGCGGCTTTTGTGATTGTCTGTACTCCGATTTACCGTTCTATCTGGCTGGATAAAAAACTCGGGATAAAAAACGATGCGGCGGCAGACGGTGAAACTGAAACTCGGGATACGTCCGGCGCACCGGCTGCTCCGGCAGGAGGAGTATGATGCATGAAAAAATCAGGCGTGTTCTTATTGCTGCTGCTGTCGTACTCACTCTGTGTGCCGCGTGTTTTGTATGCGGATGGTATTACGCTGTCAGACGAACAGGTGCAGACGATACGAAACAATCTGCAGAATATGAGGCAGGAAGTGACAATGCTGAAAACCTTGCAGCAGGCATCGGAGAACAGCTCGAAGGAATTTCAGGGGAAGTGCACGGAGCTCGAAGCAAAATTGACGAAAGCATCACAGGCGTTGGAGAACTCCGAACTGTCGGTGATAGAATTACAGCAAACAGTAAAGGATCTGCAGAAGCAGCTGGAAGAATTGAGGACGGAATATCAAGAATTGAATCAGTCCTTGACGAGGCAGAAAAAGCGGACGCAGGTCCTGACAGTAACTACGATAGTCAGCATCCTGGTGGCGCTGACTGAGGGTGCGGTACTGATAATACAGAAATAAGAGGGGTGTTGGTATGAGCGCGGGAACTGTAGCAGCAGTCGTCAGTATTGCGGTGGGTGTATGCGCCTTTGTCGGTACGTGGATAAAAATCGGTATCGACAAAGGGCGGACAGACCAGCGTATTACGGATGTCGAGAAAGATACAGAAGATAACGAAGCGTCGGTTAAGGAGCTTGCTGCAAAGTTCGACGTCATGAAAGATGCAAACACCAGACTTACCTCTGAGCTTAATACCAACATTAACTGGATAAAGGAAAGCCTTGTAGATATCAAGAAAAAACTGAATATCAACGGGTAAGGAGAAGACAATGCCCAGACGGAACAAAATAGAACTGCAGGGACTTGTTGACCGCATTGTCGACTTGTTTTACAAGGACAAACTCTCTCAGGTACAGATTGCGGACAAGCTCAAAGACGAAGGCTACGATGTGAGTAAAAGCGGCGTCGGCCGTACGCTCCTTACCCATTCATCCCAGATGAAGGCGTACAGGGATGCGGCAAAAGAATCCGTGGAAATTATCAGGGAACTGAAAGGCACTCCGGGGCTTGATATCGCAGAGGCGACCGTCCAGATTGTACAGACAAAACTGTTGCAGGAAGTGAAAAAGTTCGATAACTTTGAGGAACTGAAGGCAGGAGAACTCTTAACCGCCGTCGGGAAAAACACGCTTGCACAGGCACGGATTGCCAAAATCCAGCTCGACTATGAGAAGGGATACCGGCAGGGACTGTTCCGAGCAGCCGAGGTGTTGGAATTGGAAGGTAAAAAAGCCGGATTGTCTGCACAGACTGTTGCCCTTATCAAGCAGAAGATTACCGGACAGAAGGTACCTCATGAGTGATCCCGGAATATTTCTGCCGTATCAGCAGGACTGGATCAATGACGAAAGCCCGCTCAAAATCTATGAAAAAGGCAGGCGTGAAGGTGTCTCATGGGCTGAAGCATATAACTCGGCCCTTTGCGCTGCAGCAGCTGCAGACGCAGGAGGCATGAGCTCTTACTATCTGTCCTATAACAAAACGATGACAAAACAGTTCATTCAGGACTGCGCTTTTTTTGCAAAGATACTTAACTCTGCAGTAAGCGAAATGCAGGAAATCGTCATCCAGAATGACAAACAGGATATTACGATGTACCGCATTCTGTTTGACAGCGGTTTTGAAATCGTGGGTATGCCGAGCGATGCGTACAACCTGCGTTCCAAGCAGGGGCGCGTTATTTTCGACGAGGCCGCATTCTGCGATTCGTTCGGCGAGGTGCTTAAAGCTGCAAAAGCTCTTATTATCTGGGGCGGTCAGGTATCCGTCATATCCACTCATAACGGAGAAGACAATCCGTTCAACCTGCTTATTAAAGATATCCGTTCCGGTAAAGAAAAAGGCTGGAGCCTGCACCGGACAACATTCGACGAAGCCATACGGCAGGGCCTTTATAAGAAAATCTGCGCTAAAAAAGGTGAAAAGTGGACTAAGGCAAAAGAAGAAAAATTCATTGCTGAAATCCGTGAAATATACAGGGACAATATAGACGAAGAGCTCAACTGCATTCCCCGGCAGTCGGGCGACCGTTATTTCGGACGCGGGTTGCTTGACATGTGTACCCAGCCAGCTGTTGAAATACGGCGGCTCAACTGCTCCGATGCGTTCCTCTATAAAAGTGAAGAAGAAAAAGACAGGGAGATACGGAGATTTTTTAATATCGAAGTGGCGCCTGTTCTGTCTTCGTTTGAAAACAGCTTGTTTTTCGGGCAGGACTTCGGCCGGTCCGGAGATCTTACGACATACTGGATAAACGAAGAGGTCGAGAAAACTTCCCTTGCCGCCCGCCTCATCATTGAGCTGCATAACGTACCGTTCGAACAGCAGCAGTTATTTTCAGATCTGCTTACCGGTCTGCTCGACAGCCGGCACACACTCGGAGGGGGCGCTCTTGATGCCCGCGGCAATGGTCAGCAGATTGCGGAACATGCGATGCTGCAGCATCCCGGGGCTGTTATCTGTGTTATGGAAAGCAGCGCATGGTATGCAAAGTACGGCACTGATCTGCATGCGCTTTTGGAAAGTACTGATTTTACCATCCCTGATGACGATACGGTAAAAGGCGATTTTTCGATTGTCACGCTGAAAAACGGCATACCTGTTATACCTCCGGTACGGACAGGGGACAGAGACGGGAAAGGCATGCGGCACGGAGATGCTGCAAGTGCGGCGATGCTCTCGGTTGCGGCATGGCGGGAATGCGCTGCAGACCCTGCCCCTGTTTTTGCATCCTGTGAACGGAAGAATTATTGGAAGTGGTAAAAATTTTTTAATAAGCGATATCTGCCCTGCCAGCAGAAGCGGAAGGATGACGGCTCTCCATGCTGCTCCCGAAACTTGTAACCCCGTGTCGGCTAACGCGGTAAGCAGCTGCCTGCACCGCTGCAGGCCTGCGGAGGCTATATAGCAGGTGAAGGAAAAACCTGTGTCCGCAGAAGCCCCGTACAAATTCCACGTACGGGGCTTTTTTATGTCTGCCTGTCCGTGCCGTGAGCTGCCGCCGGTTTGCTATGCTTTGTGCAGAGTAAATCCGGGGGCTTTAGTATGTCACGCACAAAATCAGTTACGAACAGAATTATAGATGTATCTTCGATGCGCACAATTGTCGGTTACATGGATGATACGGCCGAGTGGCTCTGCGACGTCGGAGAGCGGGAGAACATCTTTAATAAGATGAGGAACGACGGACGCGTTGAATCCCTGCTTGAAGACCGCAAGAATAAGGTGCTGCAGATGTACGGAAGCCTTACGCCCACAGGGAACAAGCCGGTCGATGATGCCTGTACTAAATCTCTGACATTCAATGTATTCTACGCATTCAACAATATCATGCTCAACGCAGTTCCTTACGGAATTGCCTGCTGCGAGATCCTCTGGGCATATACCGGCGGAATGTATGTTCCCGCAGGTTTTACCCCGATTCCGCGCACTGCAATATCATTTCCGCAGATATCAGAAATCCCCTACGGCACGCCGGTACTTACAGCTCTGAACATTCCGCTCGACGACAAGGTGCATTTCGCGGTTCATCGGAACGATGACGGTAACCTGAATCTCTGGGGAAGGCCTGCACTGCGTGCCGCATATACGTTCTGGAAATTCAAGCAGATGGGCGTGCGGTTCTGGGCAACTGCAGCGGAAAAAATAGGATGTCCGAGTATACTGGCAATTTTCGAATGCAAAAACGACGAGCAGGCAAAACAGCGTGCGGCAGAGCTGACTGAAGTACTGTCCCACTGGCAGGGCGGCTCGTCCGGTGCAATGGGCAACATCAAGGATATTAAAGTCGTACAGGCACAGATCAATGACTTTGATACGCTTGTTAATACCTGTAATGCGGAAATCGCCTATGCACTTACCGCTCAGTCGCTCAGTACGAATCAGGCGGAATACGGTACGCGGGCTCAGAGCGACACCCACACGTTAACGTTTGACACATTAATAAAAGGTGATGCATACGGCGTCCAGCAGATTGACCAGCAGCTTGTAACTTCGTTCTGCCAGCTTAATTTTCCCGGGGCGGCTGTACCGCAGTATGATATAGACAGCTCTGATTTTGCGGACTGGAATACGATCCGCGAGGCAATAGACCGTAACATACCGGTGAGCCTTTCCGCACTTTACAAGAAAGTTCACCTGCCGAAACCGGAAGACGCGGACGACGCATTCGTAAAACCGCAGAGTTCTCCGATGTTCTCAGACGGAGCGTCCCGTTTTTTTTCGCGGACGCAGCCCCTCGGATAAAAGACGAGCGGCTGCGCAGCCGGAAGCTTGACCGGCTCACCACTGCTGCATGGCTTACCATATCGGACAGTTATGCTGAACGCATCAGAAAATATCTTACGGGACTTTCCGGAAACAGCGATTTACAGAATACCGTCCATACACTGCCGGCAGATTATACGGCAATATCGGCGGCCGCCGAACTGTTTACAAAAGCCCTTCTTTCCGGCATCGATTCCGCAGCCGGCAAATCACGCTTTGCTGATGCCCTTGATATAGACACTCTGCCGTTCACCGAAGCAGTCGAGTACCTGAAGAAACGCGATGTTATTACAAAAACTGATTACTATGCGCTTGCGGATAAAATGAAGTTCCGGGCATTTACCGCGTCACGTATTTCCGACGGCGACCTGCTGAAAAAAATAAACAGCGCGCTTGTGACAAATACAGAGGAAGGAGGGACATTGTCCGACTTCCTGAAACTGACAAACGACGATCTGCTTGATGAGGTCGGTATGGGGCCGGGATCAGGTGCATACTGGGAAAACGTGTACCGTACCAACGTGCAGACAGCCTACAACACAGGACGTGCAATCGGTTTTGAGGAAGTTCCTCCGCTCGCGCTCGAAATGATTGTCATAGACGACTCGCGCACGTCTCCATACTGCAGACCGTTTGCCGGTAAACGGATAATACTGCCGTATGATGATCCGTTCTGGCAGACACACTGGCCGCCCCTGCATTTCCAGTGCCGCACTACAGTCAGGGGAATCTATGACGAGGATGAGCTGCCGGATACGTACGTGCGTCCCGATGATGCCGGTGCCGCCGACGGGTTCGGCGGGTATCCGCTCAGCAATGACAGCTGGTGGCAGGAGCTCGACAGCCAGATACAGCGGGCATCAGAATACGGGATACAGCCGGAAATCGAAAAAGCTGCGAAGCTCCTGCATATTGTATTTGACCAAACATCCGGCGCCGCCACAGTGGAGACTGCAACAAAAGATACAAATATACTGGGAGAAGCTGTTGAAAAAAATAATAAATCTGCTATATTTAATATAGATGATGAGCAGTTCGGTAGAAAAGCAGGCAGGCACGCTGCGGACTTTGGATTGACGGCATCGCAGGAAGCAGACCGCAGGGCACTAAAAGAGATTATATTTGATATCGTACATAATGCTGATGAAGTACGTACCGGCAGATGGCGCGGATATGCCGGTCCCGTAGTTTTTTATATAAAGGATGATGATGTCGTGGTATCGACAGAATCGGGGAATTTTATTACAGTACTGAAAGGAGGAATAAACAATGCTCGGGTTAAGGACGCAGGAAGATCCTGATTTTATCAATTTTTTTGAACTCGTCCAGAAACAGGCCGGTACGGCCGGAAAAGTTTTTTTCCTCGACTGCGGAGAAGGACACGATTTTCACGACGCCGGCAGTCATATTGACGGTGAGGATTTATCCGGCTGGCTGATAGATAAAAAAGACGCAGAATTATTTCAGGACAAATGGCAGTCCGGTACGGTTCCTTCTGCATGGGACAACCGGTATGCATACGCAGAATGGAGCAGGCAGAACGACAGATTACGTATCGAGTTCAAACAGGCTGCCTGATACAAACCGCTCCCGGACGGAGCGGTTTTTTTGTTTTTAAATCAAAAATATTGAAATTCCTCTTTCCCGTACATTTCAGCGGCTGAAGTTCAGCAGAAACCCCTCCGGATTCAAATTTTCATCGGTGAACTTCGGTGAATTTTTTACAGAGGTAAAACTAGTCATTTTCCAGTCAAAACGCCCCTGAAACGCAGTTTTTTGAATTCTGCAAACCGTCCCCCCCTCATTGCCGTTCAGGAAATATCCCCGTGTTATAAAAGAACTGCTCCGATAAAGACGATGCGCACCGGCTCCGCGGACAAAGGCGTCCGTCCGGTTCAGGAAGTGATTATGAAATTTTATATTGCCGGCATGATTACCGGGGACAAAAAATATAAACGCCGGTTCCGTAAAGCCGAACGTCAGCTCAGAAAAAAAGGACACTCCGTAATGAATCCAGCGTGGCTTGTTGAGTCACCGGAATTTTCATATGAGGATTACATCTTCGTATCGGGTGCAATGCAGGAACGGTGTGAAGCGGTCTTTTTCTTAAAGACATGGAAACGGAGTCCCGGAGCTAACGGGGAATTCGTCCGTGCAACGCTGCACAGGCAGCGGATATTCTTCCAGATGAAAGCTGTGCCCCGGCAAAGCCGTACAGAAACCTGTTCATGATATAAACAGAAATACAGGAGCAGTTATTATTATGAGAAAAATACGTACATGGCAGCTTTGCCGGAGCGGTGTATTCGGACAGGACGGAGCCCCGATTACAAAACAGGATCTGCGTGATATTCAGGAAACATTTACTCCGCCCCGTCCGGTTACGATCGGACATGATGCGGCCAGAAGTGACAATATCCCGAAGTTCGGGGACGTACTCGCGATAGACGGAATCTATCCCGACCCAAAACATCCCGGAGAAGATGTACTTGTCGGCGATGTAATCCTGCATCCGGCTCTTGATGCACACTTCGACGATAAACACGACGGGACGAAAGAATACGAAGGATGGAGCGTTACGATTCCGCACCGCGGTGCAGACGGCAGGCGGTACCTGCACTCCCTTGCAATCTGCGGGGCGACTCCGCCGAAAATTCCCGGGCTGGAGCAGCTCATGATAAAAAATGATTTTTCTGAAGGCGATACCGTCGAGGTCGTGAACTTCGGCGATGCAATAAATTTTGAGGAGGATACTATGGCGGCAAAACCTATGACAGATGCCGAAAAAATTGCTGCGCTTGAAAAAGAAAATGCAGACCTGAAAAAACAGGCTGATGATGCAGCAAAAAAAAATGAACATGCAGACCCTGCCCCTGCCGCAGATAACGCTGCTGCGCAGAAAGAGAGGCAGGAGTTTGACGATGTAAAAAAACGCTGTGAGACGCTTGAGAAAGAAAATCACAACGCCCGTGTAAACGGATTTATCGGCAAAATAGAAGGGAAAGTACCTGCCGGCATTATGCCGAAAGCAAAGGCTCTCGCAGAACAGTTCGCGGATGCACAGGAGTGCGAATTTGCCGATGGAACAGAGACTAAAAAAAGTTCTGCACTCGACCTGTTTGCGGATATCCTGACGAGCGGATTCAAGGCTGACCCGGCGGTTGTCAAACCGGTATATATTCCGGGCAGCAGTGATTTTTCAGATGCAAAAGGCAGCGACGGTAAACCGATCGACTGGAACTCGCTTGCTGCAAAAATGTAGGAGGATAACATGGCAGTTGTTTACGGTAAAGAAGAGAATGTCGCAGGAGACCGCGGCATTATGACAAAGGATCATCCTGTTATTGAACTCGATGTACTGCTTAAAACAAAAACGCAGAAACTAAAGGCGGGCACCATCCTGAAAAAATCGGCCACCACAGGGAAGTATGAACCTGCAGCGGATGCCGATACTCCGGCATGCGTCCTGACGGAGGATTCCGACGGGACAACAGGACTGCAGCGGGCCGCATTCCACGGGGTTGCCGTCCGCTCCCGGCTTGTCGACGCTTCGGGGGAAACGGCAGTAAAGGCGTCCGATACGCTTGCCGCAAAACTGCCGGCAATCGGTATCTGGGTAACACAGGCATACGACGGGGAGGTAGCATAATGGCCATTATTGTTAAACCGGAGGATGTAGCACGCATCATCGCTGCCATGCCGGCAGAGACCAGCAGCGCGCGGCTCTATTTCAGGCAGACCGTTAATAAAAATACTACGATGCTGGCTCTTTCCGACATCAAATCGACTGTCGGGAATATCCCGGTAATCAAACGCGGCGGAAGAGGTGTGCGTCCCGTCATGCAGGCGGACATCGAGTATATCGTCCCTCAGCCGATTGAGATCGACGATACGTTCAGTGCGACGGAGATGATTGACTACGAGCGTGCGACAAATATGGGCAAACAGCAAATCGTAGATGAAAAACTTACCCGCTGGGCGAAGGTCGTGCGCGACACGACAAAAGCGCTCTGCTGTCAGGCCATGAAAGGCAGCATCGACTATATGATGCAGGCAGGTGATCAGCTTGTCAGGTATCAGGTCGATTACGGAGACGTCTCCGGAACAGAAGATGCAGCAAAAGTGTCCGAGATGACTGTCGGTTCCCTCGTCGATGCGTTTGAAGAACTCGCGGAATTGATTTCCAAAAAAGGCGTGGGCGGAGAGTATGAATATCCTGTTGCCCACGATGTCTATAAGAAAGTCGTCCAGCTGGCGGCGAACCAGACAAAGTTCAACGTCACCACGGGTCCCGGGTTCATTGACTTCGGCGGCTACCATGTTGTGCGTGACAATGACACCTACATCGACGTCGCGGAAGACGGAGTTACAAAGACAACAAAGCACATGCTCGACGACCGCGAGATGATGATCCGCGCGGTAAGCGCCGGACAGGAACTTGATTTCCTCCGGCTCGACGACACCGTGCAGATGCAGGCGGTCCCGCTTTATTCCTTCACCAAAGAACGGGATGATCAGCGCGGGACCGACCTCTATGTCAAGGCAAAACCGTTCCCGCTGGTGAACGTAAAAGGCATCGCCGTTAAGAAATTTGCGGCAGAGGCCTGATAACCAAATCTCCTGCCGGTGAGTAAACCGGCACCATTTTATTAATCAGAGGTATTTATATGAATTTTATACTTGGTTTTCTTGCGGTATCCGCAGCCGTTTATTTCCTGACCGAAGCTTCAATACACATTGTTGATGATGTCCGTTTCCAGAAGCGGCAGGCGTCTGCATACGATATTTTCAAATCAGCCAATGATCTGGTCAAAAGAGTCGAAGGTCTGACGCAAAGCTCTGCTGACATAAAAGCTGAGTTTGAACAGGAACAGCGTGATACCGGCGCGCAGTTTGCAGAACTCCGCAAGCGGTTCGACGACTTCGAAAATAATATTCTGTCTGTAAAAAATCTTACCGCAGCGCCGTTGCCTGCAAAGAAAACCGTAAAGACAGCGAAGAAAACCTCTTCCGGCACAAAAGATATGGTTCCGGAGAAAGCTCTGAAATGAGAGCGGCCGGATAGTATGTAAGAGCAGGATTACTCCTGCTCTTTTTTTATGCCCGGAGGTTTTTATGAGTGACGAACTTACCGTCGAGGACCTGAAAGGTGCACTGACACCACAGGATTACCAGACGCTCACCTTTGCTGACGAACAGATTGCCGTGCGCTGCCTGCTCCGCGCAAAGATGGTTGTTAAAGGCATGATCCTGTCTACGGGCCACGTGTACGACGAAAATGACGAGCTGTGCCGCATGTGCGTACTCAAACGCGGGCGGGTGGAACTGTATCTGTTCAACGGGCAGCACCAGATTGCCGACCAGGAACAGGGCGATCTTGATGTTGTCATCCGCACGAACTACGGTCCCGTTATTACAAAAAATGATACGGGCGACTCCGGCGGCGCACCTGTAGGCATGATTGCACGTCCGCTGCACAGTCCGCTGGATGACGCATATGGGCGTTAGCATACTCACGCAGCCTCCCGAGCTGTCGAAGAAACTGCAGGCTAAGATGAAAGCGCAGATGCCGCAGCTGATGGACAGATGTTCCCGCGTCATGCAGTCTGCAATACAGGACACCATTAATAAAGGCGTTCCTCCGCCCAATGCTCCGCTCACCGCTGCAGTAAAAGGCGGCAAGGGAACACTCCGCGATAACAGAGATCTGGCAGGAAGCATTTCTGCCCATCACGGCGACAACTGGGCCAGCTCCGGAACGAATAAAAAACAGGCATGGGTGCTGCAGCATGGAAAGACAATTATGAGCAAAGGGAAAGGTCTCTGGCTGCCGGCAAACGCGAACACGCGCACTCTCTACCGGCAGTACAATGCACAGACACCCGGACAGCTCATCACTGCCATGAAGTCTGCCGGGTTCAAATTTTTCCGGGTAAAGAATGTCTACTGCGCTCAGAGCAAAAAAGGACAGCCGTTCGCGCTGTTCATTGTAAAGAAGTCTGTGACGATTCCGGCACGTCGGTTCGTAAAGTTTACCGATTCCGCACGGAACACAATCAAAAAAATCTGGAAAGACGCATTACATGCTGCGCTCGGCAGCAGGTGAGGTACATATGGATGAATTACTGAACGCCCTGATGGCGGCAATCAGAGAACAGCTCGGAATAGAACCGCTGCTGCTGCCTCAGACAGCAAATACGTCGACGGAGCACATCGAACTGACATTCAACGACATCACGGAAAACGGTGAGAACTCGGAATCGATTTTCCTGAACGCGGTCTACCGTTCCGGCGGTACGCATCAGAAATGGTGTGTTGAAACGGCAAAGACGAAACGCGCCCTGACTGCCGTCGAACTGAATCCGCTTGTGCTTTCGGTGAAAGGAAAAACACTGAAGGCCTTCTGGAAACGCCAGCGCGCTCCGTACCTGGAGTATCCTGATGATACCAGCAGCAGTATGCCGGTTTCGTACGTCGCACCGTATACGGTGCAGATCGACTACCCGGCAGCTCTGATTACAGATTAGGAGGTATATATGAAACCGGCAGGAAAAGACGGGAAGCTGTACAGCATCACCGCAGGAGAGGTTGTGACGGGCGGAGCGGATGTGACTTTGTCCGTAAGCGGATTCTACCGCATAAAGTCGATTGCTTCTGCAGGCAGTTCTCTGCCTGCAAAAGACGACACCATCGAAGGAGGGGCCAGCATAAAAGTCGGATCGGTTGTGCATTTGTGGAAGGGACAGGCCCTTGCAGCCGGGGACGCAGTCATTCCGCTCCTGCTTACGCTTGTAAGCTTCGTAAAGGACGTGCCTAACTCGATGCAGGGTTCCAGTACGGATGTCTCGACTCAGGAGAATCTGGAGTCAGGCGTCCGCGAATGGGCGGAGGGAGCCTTTTCTGATTCGAGCGGCACAATCAGCGGGACGTTTGAAACCGAGAGTCCGGCGCAGCAGGCACTGCTTAACAATTTCGAAGAAATTACTGTCGATGACGGGGTGCATATAACGCGGCTGCCGGCAAAAAAGAAGCATCAGGATTATATGCTTTCCCGGCATGAAACGGATACCGTCGGAGAAACGGCAGTGTGGGAGCACTTTCCCGTCATCGTTGAATCGCTTACAAAAGACAAGCCAATGGACGGCGAGCAGAGCTTCAGCTTCGCGTACAAAATGGACGGCGGCAATTTCCCCGGCATGATTTACTACACAGTCAAAGAGGTGGCCTGATGAAATTTACTGAAGAACCGAGATATGAATTTTTTCCGAAACTCAACGGCAATCTGGAGTTACCGGAAAATGAGCGTCTTACCGTTGAAATAATCAGACCGACGGGCTACCAGCGCAAAGAATTTACATCGGTAATTATTACCCGTGAATATTATCCTGATGACCAGCCGGTTGATACTGATGGTAATCCACGGACGGTGAAAAAATTTAAAAAGATAACAGGGGAAACTAAAGTCAACGCGGATTATATTCTGCGCAACTGTGTCGGCTGTATAAAAAATTTGACAGTAGTCGTTACGGATAAAGACGGTAAAAAAGTCGAACGTGAAATAACAAACGGTGCAGAACTCGCAGAGTGTCGCGCGTATGGGATTGCAGATCTCATCAGCGAAATATGCATCGAAGTACAGAGCGATGAAATTACCGACGCAAAAAAAAAGATTACCGCATAGGCTTCCAGTGCCTTCTTTCCGGTCTCTGGCCTCCTGACTGGGGACCGGAATACGGAGATATGACCGAACGCATCGCATGGCCGGAACAGAAAGACACCGGCTACATACGCATAAAACGCAAAGATATCCATACATACATGACAGATGATCTCTTCCGTGCAGTAGAACTGTACGCACGGATAAAACGATACGGCTGGCCGCAGGGACGCGGCTACCTTGCAGAGCCGCGCGCAGTGTTCAGTCTTGTAACATTATTCGACGGCGAGAAGGACAATTACCAGTCCTTTACCCGTAAAAAGGAGTAAGTGATGGATGTTACCGAGGAAGAGCTCCGGCTGCTTGTAACGGCAGAGGTCGACAAAGCAATCAAAGATATGACGCGGCTCGACAAACAGACAAAAACATCTGCAGATGAGTTTAAATTGCTTGGTAAAACTATATCGTCAGCATTTGTACTTAAAGAGATTGTTGATTTCGGTAAAGATTCTGTAAAATCTTTTGAGGACTCAAAACAAACACTGAATCTCCTGAATCAGACTGTAAAGACAACCGGTGCAACAGCATGGACGAGCACATATGCATTAAAGGAGATGGCTTCTGATTTTCAGGACCTTACCAATTATTCTGACGATTCGATAGAGTCGATGCAGTCTGTTCTGCTCGGATTCAAAAATATAAAAGGTGACAATTTTAAAGCGGCGACAAAAGAGATTTTGAACATGTCGGCCGTGATGAAAATTGATTTTTCCAGTGCTGCGCAGACAGTCGGAAAGGCACTTGACGATCCTATTAACGGACTCGACAGTTTGAAGCGGCAGGGATTCAATTTCACCGATGCCCAGAAAGCTCTTATTAAACAGATGCTGGCTGTCGGAGATACCGCCGGAGCACAGAAAGTTATCCTCGATGAGCTGGAGTCCACCTACGGAGGAGCAGCAGAAGCAGCACGGACATCGTTTACCGGGATAAAAAATAATCTGGGTGATATAGAGAAAGGATTCGGCAAAGTAATCCTGAAGATAACGGAAGGTTCCGGTGTACTCGACTTGTTCGGGAAAGCCGTGGCGTACGTCGCAGATGCATTTAAAGAATCCGATGAAAATATTGCCAAATTGTTCGGCGGCTCTAAATACAGGGAATGGTATGACTCTCTTGCCGATGAGCAGAAAATAAAGGAAGCCACAAATCAACTTGCCCTGTGGCAGAAAAAACTGGCTGAATATCAGAAGCAGGCGGCAGAACTCGAAAAAATGGGAGATGTTCTTGCTCCGGGAACAAAAGCGGAGATGCAGCAGAACCTCGATACGGCACTGCGGTCTGTTGATGCATGGAGGAAAGCCGCTGCCATCGCAAAGGATTCCCTTGATACTCAGCAGAAAACACAGCAGGCAGAAAACGACAGGGTTGAGGCGGAAGGAAAGATAAACGACCTGATGTTGTCCATCAGTACTGAATATACGAAACTCGGTAAAGATGATCCTGTCATTCAACTGAAAAATTACCAGAAGCAGCTCGATGAAATTGCAAAGAACCGTAAAACGCTCCAGACAACAAAAATCGGAATAGATACAGCGGATGCGGAGAAAGAACTCGACTACATGGAAAAAGCTGTACGGCAGAAAATGGCCGCACTCCGTACCGGTGAAAAACAGTCGTGGCAGCAGTGGTTGTCAGAAATACTGAAGGTGGATCAGAAATATTTTACAACCGGAAAGGAAGCCGCAGCCCTGTATTTAAAAGGGCTCGGCAATGCGATGGACAGCTCGGGAAAACTCAAAGAAATCTTCGGTAAAGATTTTGATATAGCTGCTTTTCTCGGCGAGCAGGAAGACAATGTAAAGCAGAAAATAACGGATTTATTAAAAATAGATCCGTCCAAAATAGACGAGACATTTAAAGTCGAAGATCAGTCGATACAGGAACTGATTGATAAATATTTCGAGCTCAAGAAAGCGAAAGGTGAGGCATACGGAGACCAGCAGATTACGGAACTGCAGAAAAATATAGCAGATTACGGTAAGAGCGAAAAGGATCTGTATCTGGCTCAGCTCCAGACAAACGGTGCGACGGAAACTCAGATTGAACAGGCCGGCCGGTTGTATGATGAATATGAAAAGCTGAAAGCCTCCTCCAGCTGGACCGATACGATGACGCTCAACCTTGAAAAGCTGATCGACAAATGGACAGAGCTGGACAGTAAGTCAACAAAAATACTGGCGAACCTCGGGACGTCGCTCGCAAATGTTTCGTTCGATGCTGCCCTCTCAGGGCTGGAAACATTCGGCGAAGCGCTGGGAAAAGGACAGTCTGCGAGCGAATCGCTGCAGGCAGCTCTTGCCGATATGGCGCAGCGCATACTCGACAGTCTGCCGACAATGTTCCTTCAGGCGGGTCTGCAGCTCATTGCCGGCGGACAATGGCAGCTTGGTCTTGGTTTTATTGCCGCTGCAGGGACAACCGCGGTTATTGACGGTATTACAAAAGGAGCAACGAGTTCCGATTCAGACACAACGGCAAATGCGCTCGGCGGGGTATACGATAAAAACGGCGTCGTAGCTTTCTCCCACGGAGATGCGTTTACAAATACAATCGTACAAAGTCCGACATTCTTCAGGTTCGCAACCGGTTCCGACTTTGCTAACGGTGTTATGGGAGAGGCAGGCCCTGAAGCCGTCATGCCGCTCACCCGGAGCGCGGACGGTTCTCTGGGCGTGCGTGTTCAGGGCACTTCAGGAGACGGCAGTACACAGATGTCCGTCGCATGCATTATCAATATTTATAATAATACGGACGCAGAGGTAAAAGCGACTGAGAGTACAAATCAGAGCGGCCAGAAGCAGGTCGATATATTTATCGGTTACATGAATAAAGCCGTTTCGACCGGCAGGCTGGACCGGAGTCTGACAGCACGATTTAAAGGACTGAGTGTTCAGGGAGTGTGAAAATATGAGTACATCATTGAACTGGCCGGACGAACTTCCGGGGGTGAAATTATCAGGATTATCCGCGAAGTTTCAGAATCCGGTAATCAGGACTGAAATGGATGCAGGACCTGCGAAGCAGCGCCTGCGCTATACGGCAGTCCCGAAGCTGTTTACCTGCACCATTACAGTCCCGGAGGATAAGCGGCAGGTATTTGAGGCGTTCTGGCAGGATACACTCGGATACGGCACGCTGCGTTTTAACATGCACGATCCTATGACGGGTACCGTTAAAGAGTTCCGTTTTACGGATGTATATAACGAGGTTTATGGAGATGACGGGCTCTGCACGGTATCCATGCCGCTGGAGCGTATGATATGAGTGTCAGTGATACCGCCCGCACGGAAATTGAAAAGCCGGAAACAACAGCCGTGTTCCTCCATCTGTTGAAGCTCGAATCGGAAAGTTTTGAGCCGGTGCCTCTTGTCGACAATACGGAAAGCGTCGTTTCCGGAGGCATTACATACATCCCCTGCGGATTTACCGTCACCCTGCCGGCAGAAGGAGACGGAAACAAAGCCTGTCAGCTCCAGATAGACAATATCGAACAGAGTCTGTCAAAGGCAGTAATTACGGCTGTCCGCCAGAAAAAAAAGATAACTGCGGCTGTTTCGATCGTTATGGCACAGACTCCCGACACAGTCGAGCGCGGTCCCCTGCGTTTCATTCTGCGGAACGTGGAAATAAACAAATCAGTCATCAGCGGCGAGCTGTATGATTTTTATATTTACGACAGGAAAATCCCGGAAGGTTCCTATAACCCGCAGGATTTTCCGGGGCTTTTCTGATGTCTGCTCCCGGTATAACTATTGCCCCGTGGGCGCATATATACATAGGTATCCCGTTTTTGTCGGGCGGGCGCGACCGCAGCGGCAGCGACTGCTACGGTCTTTTACGCATGGTCTGGACAGAACAGTACGGCGTTGTCATGCCGCTCCTTTCAGGCAGGTACGGCAATGCCGTCGATTTTCATGAGACGGAACCTCTGTTCAACGAACTTCTTCCGCTGCTGGCAGGAGAGCCTCATACGGTACCGCTGACCGGTGACGCAGTTGTAATTCTCAACGGCGGAAAGCCCACTCATCTCGGCGTCTACGCAGGTGCGGGATATATACTTCATACGACGGTACAGACCGGGTCAGTCCTGCAGCGCATGACTGACCGTGATCTTGCCGGCCGTATAGAAGGATATTATGGCATTAAAACTCCGGACACAGATACACCCGTTCTCGGCACAGTTTGAAGATTCCGTTATTCCGCAGGATTCTGTCAGGAATATTTTTGACTCGCTGCACACAGGAACGGCCATTGAACGTGCCGTAATTCTCGTTGAAGACGAGGTTATTAAAGATAATTACGACCGTATTCCCGCTGACGGGTCCCGTGTATATATCCGTATAATCCCGGAAGGGACAGGCAGCAGCACTAAAGATGCCGGCAAAGGCGAACTCTGGGGCGGTATCGCTGCAACTGTCGGAGGTGTTGCACTTCTGGTTGCTTCTTTTTTTACCGGCGGATCGACAGCTGGTATCGGCATATCCCTGATGGGAACCGGTATAGGACTGATCTGCGGAGGTGCCGTACTGCTCAATACGCAGGTCGATGTTAATATTCCGGCGCAGAAAACACGGACATCACCGACAGCTGACCCGATGCTGAAAGGCGGAAAAAACAGCGAGCGTCAGTATGGCTCTGTCCCTGTATTATTCGGACGGCATCTTATTAATCCCGACGTCGCAGGGCATATACACACGTATGTAGAAAAATACTCACCAAAACTGGCTCAATTCCAGGTATACGTATCAAATTCGAACACGGAATTGACCGGTGGTTCATGGGGAGAAATATACGATGCAGGATATGTCAATAACAATTATATACCCGCTCGATTAAATATAACAACAGCACAATATGTATGGGGCAGATACATTATCGTTTATTATAATGGTGTCATCCAAATTTCGGAACCTGTTTTTGTATGTGCCGGAAAAGGGATTGATAAAACAACAACCGTTACCTGTGCTGTTATTACAGCAGGGAATGGTTCTCATCGAGTCGAAAATCAAATAGATATTACAAATGAATTTGGTGCTTACCTGAAATTTCGATTTTTGGAAAGTTCCTCTGATTATTATATATTCGAAAATCAGAAAAATGAATGCACCCAATGGCTGGTCGAACTGCTTTGTACAGGTTACAACAACATGCGCATCGAAACGGAATCGTTGAAATTCGGTGATACGCTGGTCACCGATCTTTCCGCCTCGAAGAATCTTGAAACCGTGTTATCAAATAAAGACGATAACGTGAATGTGGAAATTATAACAGACGGCAGCGGATCAGCGATTTATCCTAAGGTATGCCACGAACTGCAAATCAACTCGGTTTTGAAGAACAAAAGCGGCACAGGTTCTTCCGGGGCGATAATCAGAACTACAGCCGGTAATACTACATCGCTGGATGTCGATATATATTTTTATTATGGACTCTTCGGCTATGACAGCAAAAACAAAATAATTAGCAAAACCTGCGAAATCAAAGCCTGGTACAAGGTGTCCGGTGCCTCGGACGATGATTATGTATTGATAAAAGACTGGGAAATAACAGCACAAAAAACGTCTACCATCCGGCTTGTCGAGAAAGTGGATGGTTTAACAGCCGGAATGTATACGGTCAAGGTTGAACGGATTACATCCGACAGTACTGACAGCAATACAGTTGATACTGTTTATGTCGGGTCTATACGTGCATACACCGATGATACTCCTGTGTCAGCAGACAGACGGGCAAAATCTGCATTGATAGCCCTCCGCGTAAAAGCATCTGACTCTGCCAAAGATACTATGGATTCATTTAATTTGATCGCACAATCCGTGTTGCCCGACTGGAACGAGACGGAAAGCGGCACATCTGCTTGGACAGACAGACTGACAAAAAATCCTGCATCGGAAATACTGTATGTACTGCGGAGCGGCATCAACTGTACTCCCGTTGCCGATGAAGATATCGACTGGCCCGCATGGGAACGGTTCTGGATGTTCTGCGATGTTCACAAATATTACTGCAATGCTGTCCTGACCGAGGACTTAACCTTATCCAACCTCTATACACTTATTGCCAATGTCGGGCGTGGCACAGTCGTAAAAATTGACGGAAAATTCTCTGTTATAATAGATGCTGAAAAAACAGCGCCGGTACAGCTTTTTACCCCGCGTAATACACGTGATTATAAACAGACATACCTGATGGCAGACATCCCCGACGAAATAGACTATAAGTTTACCGACGAGACCGCCGGCTGGGCTGATAATACACGGCCTATATATAATACCCCGCTCGGCACGTATGTATCAAAACCCAAGCTCCGACAGGAGACAACTGCGTGGGGCATTACAAATCCTGACCAGCTGTTTATTTTCGGCCGGTACCAGTACGGCGTACTCAATAACAGACAGGCAGTACATACAATATCGTGCGATCTGGAATATATCATGTGCAACAAGGGAGACCTCATCGAGTATGCAGGAGATGCAGGACTTACCGGAGTCGCATACGGACGTGTTTCTAACCTTATTCATAATGCAGCAGGCAATATTATAGGTATCTCAAGTGATACCGTTTTACCGTTTACAACCGGTGACGATTACGGTATCAGAGTCCGGCAGAGAAGCGGAAAATTATTGACGCTCGATTGTATCAATTCGGGGCTTTCCATTGCCGGATGTAATTTCAAAGCTGCTGCCGCGCCTGATGATGCTCCGCAGGAAGGTGATTTGTTTGTTTTCGGTATAAAAGGGAGTATCACGGAACAGCTGATTGTTACGGATATACAGGCGGATGCGGACTTAAATGCAGAAATAACTGCCGTTGATTATGTGCCGGACATTTTCAACGTCGACGACCCTGATTTTGTGATACCGGAGTTCGAAAGCAAACTGACCTTGGGCGGTATAACCGACAACGGAACCGGACCGAGTGACTGGCATACGTATACTACCTATAATGACAGCCGGGAAAAACCGGCTGCACCGTCAGAGGACGGGACAGCCGACGGCTGGCACCGGATACAGACATCAAACAGTTTATGGGTCTCGACAAAAACTGCACAGACGGTATCTGACGGTGTCTGGGGCGACTCGGTACAGACAACCTCTCTGGTTCAGCTGGGGGTCGACGAAATAAAAGACGGAACGGCTGATGATGTCACACTCCCTGATATACCGGCAGAAATTTCTGCAGTTGCCGGTATGGATACAATTAAAATCGCGTGTACATCGTTCGGGGACGGGCTGGCGAATGCAATCAAATCACTGTCATGGCAGATACGCAAGTCTGCAGATGGAGCCTGGACGGATATAGGCAGTAGTACGGGGACAGAGTTTACATATACATTTGTGCGCAGCACGGACGGGTATCCGGAAGCAGCAGCCCTTGCACTGTGGACGGTACGTGCTCGGGCAACCAATATTTATAATAAAACGACAGCATGGAGTGAGGCGGTCCCGGTTTCAACTGATAATTACGGTACGTGGCAGCTGCAGAAACCGGACATAACGGCCCGTATATCAGGAAGAGCCATAACCCTGTTTATCTCGCAGCCTGCACGCTCCGACAACCGGACGGTGTACGGCATGGTAAAAAACCGGCTACAGATAAAACGGCTCAATCCGGCAGCCGACACACAGTTTTATAAACCGGCCGAATCAGCAGATCCAAAAGCATCCGTCGATAATTACAAAAACGGAACCGGGTATGTACTGTCAGATGCGATGTATCAGCAGACAATGCCGCTGTACGGCCAGAACAACAGGGACGCAGCCGGGAACGTCCTGCCGTCTCCCGTCGATACGTCGTACTCGTTTCAGATTACATCACAGAATGAAGCAGGTGTTTCACTAGCGAATACGATAACCGTCATTGCCCTGGCAACGGCCGCAGAAGATATTGTCGACGCTGCCATTACTCACAATAAGCTCACGGAAGGGTGCGTCTATGCAGAGAATATCCACGGCCACACAATTACGGCCGACCAGATGGCCGCGACAGACCTTGCGGCCGCAAAATGCACGATGGGTAAAGTTTCAGGCAACGGACTGAACGCCGACCTTTCCGACGCAGACAGCATGTGGAACCTTGATTCATCGGCCGCAGAATTCCGTGTCGGCAATTCCCGTGCGCTTGAAAACAGCGGCAGCGATGATGGTGAATACTTCCACTATCTCAGTAAGACGGAAACAACCGGTTTGAAACGTGCTCCCGGCATTTACATGAAGATAAAGAACTTCATCGTTTCCGCGCTGGCTTCCGTCATTCTCGGTATATTCCGCGTGAAGATGAAAGGCGCCGCAGATTCAGCCAGCTTCATGACGGTTAATCCGACAGGCTCCGCAGACGGTACGACCGGGACACCGGCAGACACGGTAAAAATAAATGGCGGAGTAAGAGCCACAGATATTTATGCAAACAATTTCTACACAAACGGAAAGTTGCTTCCCCGCTACTACACTGTCGATTTATCATCGCTCTCGACCAGTAATTTTTATCCGATAACATTCGGCGCAAGTGACAATGTCCTTGACTGCGAAATACATTCACCGTCTTCAGTAGGAGCGGCAGCTTATAATCAGAACATCATCCATTTTCAGTTAATTGCTAACGGATGGAGCGACACACCGAAATTATTTGACATCATGCAGTATGGTGTATTTGCTTCGAATGAAATAACCATAGGCAGCATCGGATACGGTACAAAATCCGGCGAGCGCTGTGTTTGGCTCCGCGGAGGTATGCTGTACCGTTTTTACTGCAACGCTGTACCGTCGTTGCATTCAGCGGATTATTCCTACGGCAGTTCTGATACAGAGATATACACCGTCGGAACAAATAACTCCGGCGGGACAAACACAAACGTTAATATTATTTGGACTCCGAATCCGGCCTTCAGCAGTTATCATTACGGCGCAAAAAAAGCAGACTCACTGGCCGTCACTACACAGACGGCCTCAAATATGACAGTGTACAACACTCTGACAGCCAAGGATGTCGTCATATCTGATACGATGATAATACCGGCCGTAACGGCAACGCCGGCGGCGAGCTCTGCAGGCAGGATGTGGATTAACACGGCGGAATGAAAACTGTACTTTTAAGAATTGATACAGTATACTACAGGCATGAGAGTTGATAAGTTTGGAGAGTCCTATGAAAAAGATTTTTTTATTTGCTTTTACTTTAATAATTATGCTATGGTTGGGATGTCAGCAGCAGACAGAAGATAATAATGATACAGGGGGTACTACTACGGCACAGATCGGAAATTTAACAATAACAGGCAAATTTTTATACGGTTCAGCAACTGTAAATAATTTATCAACAGTAATCGATTATAATTCTTATCCAGATAATACAGCTCCTCTGTACGTTAGTGGAGTATGTAAATATCAAGTCGATATTGATTGCAAAAATATGTTTGTCCAAAATGTCCGATTTAAATATGGAGGTGCAGTAATATCAGGAAACGAAGTAACAAAAATATATTTTCTTGATGAAAATGGTACAAGTCTTAAAGAATATAATACTACAACAGCAAATAAAATTAACAGTAGGCAAGAATATGATATACTTGTAATGCATAAAATTTCTACCATGAGATTTGTGTTTGGAGATATGGCATATGATACATCTTCAAGGTTGTATTATTGCCTCCCCTACGCAGTAGACGGCAGTCAGCTCTGCGGCTG
>DHDP01000006.1 GCA_002399405.1 Treponema sp. UBA4873
AACCTGTGGTCGGCTGAGAGCGGCAACGGCGCGAAAAAGAACGGAAAAGTATTCGGCTACTTCGGACCGGGCTGGTTCATCGACTTCTGTCTTGCGGGCTGGACGAAAGACGATCCCGACGGACCGAACGCAGTCGGAAACGGAAGCTACGGCGACTGGGCGTTCTGCAAGGGACCGGAGGGATTCAGCTGGGGCGGCACCTGGATATGCGGAGCGGCGGGCTCGGACAACATTCAGCTTATCCGCGACATCATGTACACTTTGACGTGCGATAAGACAACGATGACCGCCATATCGGAGAAGACGGGAGATTTCACGAACAACGAAGCCGCGATGAAGGCTGTTGCGGCAGGCAGCTACAAAAGCGCATTCCTTGGCGGACAGAACCACCTTGCACTGCTGCTCGATTCGGCGAAATCAATCAGCAAGAAAAACATGAGCGCGTACGATCAGGGTATGGCGGAAAAACTTCAGGCCGCTATGGCCGACTACTACAACGGCAAAGTCAATGAAAGTACGGCGTGGAATAATTTCTATACGGCCGTTCTTGAGCTTTATCCGAACCTCAAAAAATAAGACTGCCGTTATCGGATGATTTGTTAAAAAAAGGATATCAGAAACTTTGTTTTCGGATATTTGGAAAGCGGGAACCTGACAGGAAGAATGCCTGTCAGGTTCTTTTTTACCGCGGTTATCTGCAATTGACATTTATTATCTGCGCGGCTATTATGTAAAAACTATACATCTATAGAAGAAAAAAGGTATACATATGGCAGTTGATGAAAAATTACAGACAGTGCGGCACAGCTGCTCGCATGTTATGGCAGAGGCAATTCTGCATTTGTTTCCCGGTACAAAAATAGCAATCGGACCGGCTATCGATACCGGATTTTACTACGATTTTGACTTTCCGAAAGACATTAAATTCACGGAAGCGGATTTTCCTGCAGTCGAAAAAGAAATGCGCAGGATACTTGCAGGTAATCACGACTTTATACGCAAAGAAATATCAAAGGAAGAAGCTCTAAAACTGTTCGAAGATGAGCCGTATAAGCTTGATCTGATTAAAAATCTCCCCGACGGTGAGACAATCTCCACCTATGAGCAGGACGGATATCTTGACCTCTGCCGCGGCCCGCACGTCGCAAACACGAAAGAAATCAATCAGCAGGCATTCAAGCTTATGAAAATAGCAGGCGCATACTGGCACGGTGATTCCACTCAGCCGATGCTTACCCGCGTCTACGCTGCGTGTTTTGAAAAACCGAACGATTTGAAGGATTATCTGAAAATGCTCGAGGAAGCCGACAAACGCGACCACCGGAAACTCGGCATCCAGATGGACCTTTTCCATATTGAAGACGAAGATCCGGGACAGGTATTCTGGCATCCGAACGGATGGACAATGTATCTGACGCTTCAGGATTATATGCGCGATAAAATCCGCAAGGACGGCTACCTTGAAGTGAATACTCCCGCCGTCATGCCGCGTTCTCTCTGGGAAAAATCGGGGCACTGGGGACATTATCAGAAAAACATGTTCGTCACTGAAAGCGAAAAACGCATCTTTGCAATCAAACCGATGAACTGCCCCGGAGCGCTTGAGATTTTCAACACGCGCACGAGAAGTTATAAAGACCTCCCGCTCCGCCTTGCCGAATTCGGACACTGCGTGCGCAACGAACCGAGCGGAACGCTTCACGGAACGATGCGTGTCCGCGGTTTTGTTCAGGACGACGCTCATATTCTCTGCACCGACGAACAGATCGGCCAGGAAGTCACGAAATTCTGTCATCTTCTCAAGGACGTATACAAGGATTTCGGATTCGACAAAAATCTGCTTGTTAAATTCAGCACAATGCCCGACGATCACGTCGGGGATCTTGAAACGTGGGCGCGCGCGGAAAAGGCGCTTTCAGACGCATGCAAAGCTGCAGGGCTTGAATACGAAATTTCTCCGAAAGAGGGTGCTTTTTACGGACCGAAGCTTGAATTCACGCTCACCGACGCACTCGGACGCCAGTGGCAGTGCGGCACTATCCAGGTGGATTATCAGCTGCCGTCCGCAGAACGACTCAACGCGGAATATATCGGTGCGGACAATCAGAAACATCATCCCGTCATGCTGCACCGGGCGGTGCTCGGCTCCATTGAACGTTTCCTCGGCATTCTCATCGAGAACTACGCGGGCGCTATGCCTGCATGGCTGCACTTTGAACAGGCGGCTGTCGTTCCGGTCGGAAGCGGATTCTGTGATTACGCGCAGAAAGTCTGCGACGCGATGACCGCCGCGGGAATCCGCGCAAACGCGTATACGAGCGACGACAATATGAAGAATAAGATAAAACTTATTACGTCCGAACACAAGACGCCGTATATCATCGTCGTGGGACAAAAGGAATTGGATGAGGGAACAGTAGCCGTCCGCTTCCGCTCGGACAGCAACATTCCGCAGAAAACCTATAAACTGGATGAATTTATTTCCTACGTGCAGGATAAAATCAGCACGCACTACAACGGAATATAGGCCCGGAAAGTAACCGGCTCCGCATAAATGAGGCGTTTTCAAAATCCTGATGAGTTTTGAAAACGCCTCAAATTATTATTTTATCGCCAGAATCGTGTCGATTGCCTTATTCACGTAATCGACGTTGAGATCTTCTATAGTTCCCATGTCGACTGCCGACGACGACTGTTCTTCAATCGGGATTTTCGCGAGCACAGGCAGATTGTAGTTCTCTGCAATAGCCTCGATGTTGCTCTTACCGTAAACGTTGATTATTTCGCCGCATTTGGGGCATTTCACGTAGCTCATGTTCTCGACGAGACCGATTATCGGGATGTTCATCATATTCGCCATCTTCACGGCCTTTTCGACGATGACGCGCACGAGCTGCTGCGGAGACGATACGACAATAATTCCGTCCACAGGAAGCGACTGGAATACCGTGAGCGCCACGTCTCCCGTTCCCGGCGGCATGTCCACGAACATATAGTCCACGTCGTGCCAGATAACGTCGGTCCAGAACTGCTTTACGGCTCCAGAAATGACAGGTCCCCGCCAGATAACCGGATCGGTATTTTTTTCCAGCAGGAAATCCATAGACATAAGCTGAATGCCGCCGTCAGTCGTGACGGGCTTCATTGTGTTGTCATCGCCTTCCACCCGCGTAGAACTGAGGCCGAACGCCTCGGGAATCGACGGACCGGTGATATCCGCATCGAGAACAGCGGTGTGCTTTCCCTTACGGTTCATTGCGCAGGCGAGCAGGCACGTGACGAACGATTTTCCGACGCCGCCCTTCCCGCTTATGACGCCGATGACTTTCTTAACGGAACTGCCCTCATGCAGCTTGGCACGCATATCGCGCGATTCACAGCTTTTACCGCATGACGAGCAGTCATGGTTACAATTTTCTTCTTCTGCCATGTAATAGCTCCAAAAAATAAGTATCTTTTATAATTTAATCAGAAAACGGCTCATCGTCAATTCTATCGTTTTTACACGTTTCATTTATCTTTCTGACTTCCTGCAGCAGTGATTCGGAAGTAATGTTTTGAAGCTCCGCTGTTATGTCGCATACGGAACCGGTCCGCAGATAATACAGCACGCAGCTGATTTTTTCCTGCGGAACGTGCCGTATTTCCGAGACTGCCATGCGGTACAATGCCTGCTGGTAATAGTACTGTTCCGGGCGCTGAATTTTATCGGTTTTGTAATCGACAATCGTACAGGTGCCGTCGCTGTTTTCGTATGCGAGGTCCAAAAGTCCCGTAATAAAGCTGCCCGCAAAATAACTGCGGAACGCATATTCAGTCCGGTACCATCTTCCGTCTCTTCGGGTTTCCTCCAGCGCTTTTCCCGGAATACTCCCGCCGAACGCACGCACCATTCCGACGCAGCTGTCCGCAACTACGGCACGGTCCGTCTCTTTTTCGAGTCCCGTGAGCAGGCTGTGCGGCGGAACGTACTTTTCCGGCGCAGTGCCGTTTGCAGCAGCCTCCAGATACGCGTGCACAAGCGTACCGAAAGCCGCATAACCGAATTTTGTCCGGGAAACCACGTCGTTTACTGCGTTATACGAATCGATAAGTGAAGTTTCCGAATCTTCTGGAGAAAAAGCGCTCTCCAGACTGCTCGGCGCAATCCTGTTCAGCGGAATAAATTCCTGCGTGACGATTTCCGCGTTTTCATATTCCCGAACAAGATTTTCAGCCTGCTGAAGTTTTTTCTCAACCGATATACGGTGCACCGTACTTTTGCCGGAACTGTACAATACGGATTTTTCCGCCGGTTCTATGAGTGTAAAATCAAACGGGGCGCCGTCCGAAAAGCATGTTCTGTCGCCATCATAATAATTTTCGATAACAGCTTCGAACATGGACGTCCTGCCGCCGGACGATTTCGGACGAGTCCACGACCCTATTATATACACGCTGTTTTCCGCACGTGTAAGTCCGACATAAAAAAGGCGGCGGAATTCCGCATCGTTTTTCCGTTCGTTTTCTTCCTTCTGTTTTTTATAGAAGTAATTTCCGCTTCCGTTTCTGAAATTGAGCGACACTCCCGACGACTCGCTGCAGTACACTTTGTCCGCGTTGCTGTCCGATTTCGTATTTCCGGTGCACCCGTACACAAACACGTGTTTGAACTGAAGTCCCTTGCTCTTATGAATGGTCATAATCTGCACGGATTCACGCTGTTCGACGGGATACGTCACTTCCTCCGCATTGATATCGGAGTCGTCCGTTATATAATACCCGCCCGAATTTTTCTTCTGTGCAAGTTGGTCGACAAACCACGCGGGACTTTTTCCGTCGCTGTCTGCCTGCCTTGCAAGTTCGAACAAAAGGTCGTACTGTTCCGCAAAGAGGAACACTGCGCTGTCCCACAAAAACTCGTAGCGGTATCCGCAGTCGTACCACAGCCGCGACAGTGTGTCGGTTATACGGTGGCAGGGAATGAAAACGGACAAATCGGCATACAGTTTTCCCGCTGCGGTATATTTTCCGAATTGCTCCGCGGTCAGTACATTCTGCATGCATCCGGTCAGCTCCGGGCGGAACGGTGCAAAAACAGCATCGTTACTTTCCGTGTCGATCGCCCGGGCGAGAACGGTTTCGACAGTCTGCTCGTCGAGTCCCGAAAACGGCGAACTTATGAACGAAGCGAATGCGTTTACGTCCGACGGATATACGCAGAGACGCATGATATTATAGATATCGTTTACCGGCGCTTCGGCAAAAAGATCCTTATGCTGGTCGACCGTGTACGGAATACCTGCTCTGCTCAGATACGACGTTAATGAACTGCGGTCCGTACGGGAGCGGTCGAGGATTGCCATGTCGCTGTATTTTACGCCTGTTTCGGCAAGCGCGGAAATTTTTTCCGCGATAAAATACGCAAGCTGATCCTTCGCGTTCAAATACTTGTCCGACACGGAATCGTCGGAAAGGACGCCCGCCGTATTGAGCATACAGACGTGGACGGGAACATTGTCCGCAGTAACAGCGGCGCTTTCTTCCGCGATTCCCTTTTCCGCATCGTATTTCCGTGCGACGGTCTCATCAGTAAATCCCGCTTCATATTCGTTGAGCGGTTTTTCGGGGAACACCCATTTTACCGGAGCGGACGCCTGCTCTGCGGATTCCGCATCCATTTTTCTGCCGCGCAGATATCCGCCGAAAATCTGATTGAACGATGCAAGCAGTTCCGGGGTCGAACGGTAGTTGTATATCATGCTGTAAACGGAACCGCCGGAACGCCGCATCTCGTTTTTGAGTTTATTAAAAACGGAAACGTCCGCGCCGCGGAATTTGTAGACAGACTGTTTCTCGTCGCCGACGAAAAAAATATTATTATCGGATATGAGCGATAAAAGTTCGCGGTTCTTTCCGTTGTTGTCCTGGAATTCGTCTATCATAATCCGCATGCAGGACGCGGCTTCCTGCCGCCGTACGTCGGGCTGTTCCCGCAGTATGCGGAGCGCAAGTTCGGTCACGTCGGAAAAAGTAAGCTCGCCCGTCTGCCTCTTCGATTCATTAACCTGCGCGAGAAATTCGTCGAGGAGCGCAAAGACGCCTTTCGTCGTATCGTAGTGAACGATATAATCCGCAATCGATTCAAGCACGGGACCTATGCCGCCGTCGCTTTTAATATTCCCGACGGCGCTCCGCAGCTGATTCGTGTATCCCCTTATATTCTGGCTGAAGTAGAACTTTTTGAGCGCGTGCACAAAAGCGTCCGCCATCGGAGCCGCACGCCCGTCTCCTATCGATTCGGACGAGACGGAACCGTGTTCAGCCGAAGACAGCGCCTCAAGGGCCTTCGAAAGACACGTTCCGTAGGGAGAAAGTTTCTTTTCCTGCGGCAGCGAATCGAACATGCCGCTTATAAGGTTTACTGCATCGGAAAGCTCCGGCAGTTTTTCATTCCATGCGGCCGCGATTTCTTTTTTCTGAACGGCAAGCGCATCCGTAAAAAACGTCCCGCTGTCAGCAAGGGACGTGTACCGCTCAACCGTATCAGCAAAGAGCAGATCGGCAAGCTCCTGGAGTTTTCCCGCGTCGGCTATGTTTTTTATTGCTACATCATTCCGGTGCGAGATTACGAACGGCAGCGCGAGGTTCTTTATCGCCCGTCCGGCTCCCGACGTTCCGATGCTGAAATCGGGACGGATTCCGTACCGGTTCGCCGTCTGCCGCACGATTCCCGCACAATACGAATCGAGCGTCTGGATACGCGCGTTGGAAAAATCGGCAACGGCCTTCCGTGCGCGGAGACGTTCCTGTTCGGGAGTCTTTTCGTTCCGGGCAAAAAAGGTCAGCGTGTTGTATATGCGTTCGTACATTTCGGCCGCAGCCTTGTCGGTGAACGTGAGCGTAAGTATCTTGTCGACGCTGATGCTTTCTGTCATGACGAGGTACGCAAAACGTGTCGCGAGAACGTGCGTTTTTCCGGAACCTGCGCCTGCGGCGACAATCGTGCTGCCTGTCGAACAGCATACTTTCATCTGCTGGTCGTCGAGGCGGCGGTCAAGCAGAGCAAGATATGAAGGAGGATTATATGAAGTCATGTTGTTTCTCCCTGCACTTCAGGAAGCCGGATGCCGGACGAAATATACGCCGTGCGGCACACTGATTTAAAACGGCACTTTCTGCAGTCGCGGTATACTTCGACGTGAGCGGAATCGGCCGCCAGATTATACGAGCGTACGTTTGCGGCAAAATCATCCACATAGTTATTGAAGCATTCGAGCGTACGCGCATATTCTGCCATCGTCACGGCTCCCGAGTTCCCCTTGTGTCCGTTCTGTACGATGTAGCGGCTTTTCCGGTCGCTTATTGTATAAAAAAGCGCATTCTCGACCGCGGAAGTTTCACCGCCCGCGCGGTTCATATTCCAGAGCGTTATGTACATGGGAATCTGGAAATCGGCGAGCCGGTTGTCCGCATCGGCTATGCAGTCGGCTGTTCCGGGTGCGGCGGCAGCAGTGTTTTTGTAATCGACGATTGACACGCTGCCGTTGTCGTCCGCAAGGATACAGTCGATTCTGCCAGTGAGCGCCGTATTTCCGGCCTCCCCGCTCAATCCGCCCATCCACTGCTCTACGGCGATCACGGTGAAGCCGCCGAACGTTCCGCAGAACGTCCGCAGAAACGAAAGTATGGTATCGGCAAAATTTTCCTTCTGCGATTCGAGCACCGCAAGTACAAGCGGACTTCCGTTGAATTTTTCATCGGCCGAACGGAACGCCTCGCCTGCAAAACCGGCGAGCGCTTCCCTCAATTCCGGTTCGTCTTCAAGCGCACCGTCGTCGGAGACAGAGGGAAGTCTGCGCCCGCTCTCTTTGTACGACTTCATGAACAGCTCGAGAATCTTATGATTTATGGAGCCCGCATCGTATTTTTCCATAAGCGACGTATCGAGCGTGTCGTCCTTCAATCTGAGAATCTGACTGAAAATCCACGCGCGCCGGCACGGATAAAAATTCTTAAGATCGGTCTGTGCAACATGAATCGTGTCGGATCTGCCGTCGTGCGCGGAGCGGTTCGTACAAAGCACGTATTTTATTTTCTGCTTGAGTACGTCGTCGGGCTCCGTGTATGTTTCGCGCTGCACTGCTATCTGATTTTTCCACGCGGAAAATCCGTTTTTCTGCAGCTGCGTAATTCTCCGCGGAAAAGCGGAACCGCCGGCGAGACCGTTCCGTTCCTGAATAATAAAATCATCGGAGGCAAGACCGCCGAGTTCCGCATCGCATTCGTTCCTGTCTTTCTTAACAAGAAAGCTGAACGGGATGGAAAATCCGCCGAACGTCTGTTCCGCGGCGGAAAAAAACGCCGTGTCCTTTTCCGCATATAAACGGACGAACGAGGCCGAGGCAGTATCATTGTCGGGGCCGATCAGGTCCTCCCGTTTTCTCTTCGAAAGGAACGACAGACTCCTGTACGGAACAGTGAGTCTGTCCTGCGACGAGTCGAGCACAAACTGATACCTGAACTGCGCGCACGACGAAAGCCGGTAAGGAAAAACGGATACGCCGGCGGCCCCGGGCTGTTTCAGGTAAATGCTGTTCTCAAGCTCGTTGAGGAAAAAACTGTACGGCGACGGAACCGGTAATTGAAACGGCGCAAGGAATTCGTCTTCGATGTCGATCAGATCAGAAAGCACTTTGAGACATCTGCCGAGAATAAGATCCGCTTCCGCCGAGAAATTCAGGTCGTCGAGAAAATCGGAGCGGAATGCGAACCACTGCGTCCGTATGTCGCGGAACGTCGCGGCATTGCACAACGACGTCACGCGCTTTTTTAAATCCCTGTAGACTCTGAGTTCGCGTTCCGTCGTGTTGCCGGAATTTGAGGCGGCAAGCGCCAGTTCCCACGGATCTATCAGTCTGCCGCCTTCTTTATACGAACAGATGCATTTACGTTCGCTTCCTTCCCGCACCAGATTCCGGTTGAGCTCTTTCTCTTTCCACGGGATGTATCCGTCGAGCAGCAGCGCGCGGACGCTGTCGTACGAAAAGTTGTTCTGTACGCATTCCTGTATTTCACGGAATACCCGGCCCGCGCTGCACGCGGTATACGGTTCGCCTGCACGCATGACGAACGGAATGCAGTACAACCGGAATTCGCGTTCGATGTACGGCCGCCATGTGTCCGTATCGCTCACGCTTACAGCTATATCAGTCCACGCCGCGTTGCTTTCACAGACGAGGCTGCGTATTTTCAAAGCGGCGGCGCGCAGTTCCGTGCGCGAATTCGTATAGAACGACACGGCGGGACGTTCATCCGTCTCAGGAAGCATGACAAGCTGCACGCGTTCCGCCTTCATCATGTTTTCCCGGTAATCGCTGAAATCCTCAAACGTTTCGGGATAAAATATAATACACGTTCCTTCAAGCGCAAAATCAGGCATAATCCACGACGGTTCGAAAAGCCCGTTCTCGTCAAGATATTTTTTATACAGTGCATAAAGGGTCGAATAATCCCGATTTTCTTCATCGTCGTCCGTCCCGTTCCGTTTTCCAAGCCATGATTCGTATTTCTCATGCCACAGTTCCAGGGACGGAAGGATGCGCGCCGTCCAGTCGGTAAACGAATACGCGTTCTGCGCATATGCCGGATTTATGATGCTTTTGAAAAGAGGTTCTCCGGCCGCGGTTTTCTGCGCGTTTTCAGAAATCAGCCTGCGTACGAAAATTTTCCGGAGCAGGGACGGAATGCTTTTTCGTCCCTCGATTTTCGCGCTCAGTATGGACGACTTGAACGTATCCCATGCCGTAAAACGCTCGAGAGGAACGGACGACACGCCGCTTTCTTCCGGATGCGAAACAATCCAGTCGGCCCATGACGACGCAGCTACATCAGTCGGAAAAACAAACAGGACCGCATCATTCTGCAGATTTTCTATAAGGATACGGGAGACTTCCGAAGGCGGTGCGTAGCGAATGTTCATAGACAGCAGTATACCATAAAAAACGCATAAAGGCACGCCCGGTGAACGACACTTTTTTGTTGTAAATATTTGCAATACATGCTACTGTTCTTCCCTATCGTAAATAACTCACTTTTGTTCCGGAGGATTTTTTTATGGAAGAGAATATTACGGAGATTGTAACTTCTCTTGTTTTCCAGCTCGCTGTAATCATTTTTGCAGTACGCATAGTCGGGAAGCTTGCCGTTAAAATCGGCATACCTTCCGTTCTCGGCGAACTTGTCGCCGGTATTATTATCGGGCCGTATGCGCTCGGAGGAATAGTCCTTCCCGGATTCCCGCACGGCATATTTCCCCTTAACTCGGCTTCGCTTGCTGTAAGCCCCGAGCTGTATGCTTTTTCTTCGCTTGCGTCGATCATACTTCTGTTCGCATCAGGCATCGAAACTGATTTAACGCTGTTTCTGAAATATTCGGTAACGGGCGGCATAGTCGGATTCGGCGGCGTAGCCGTTTCGTTTCTGTTCGGAGACTTCTGCTCAATGCTCATGCTCGGTGCGGGTTTCATGGACGTCCGCAGTCTGTTTCTCGGAATAATGTCCACTGCGACATCGGTCGGCATTACGGCGCGGATTCTTTCGGACAAAAAGAAAATGGATTCTCCCGAAGGCGTCACGATTCTTGCAGCGGCAGTTTTCGACGACGTACTCGGTATTGTTCTGCTTGCCGTCGTCATGGGAATTGTTTCGGCCATTTCCGGCGGAGCAGCAGTTTCGAGCACAAAAATAGAGATGATTGCATTCAAAGCATTTTCCATCTGGCTTGTTTTCACCGCACTGTGCATTTTCCTTTCAAAGTACATCGCGCGGTTTGTGAAGCTGTTCGGCGGCACGTACGATTTTTCCATTGCGGCATTCGGCGTCGCGCTCGTTCTCGCGGGAATTTTTGAAAAGCAGGGACTTGCAATGATTATCGGCGCCTACACGACGGGGCTTGCGCTGTCCGGTACCGAAATAGCGCCCGTTATTCAGGAACGCATACACGGACTGTATAAATTCTTCGTGCCTATATTCTTTGCCGTCATGGGTATGAGCGTCAATCTTGGAGCACTGATGAATAAGGAAGTGCTTATATTCGGCGCAATTTACACGGCAGCCGCCATTCTCGCGAAGGTAATCGGATGCGGCGGTCCGTCGCTCGCGCTCGGCTTCAATTTCAAGGGTGCGCTCCGCATCGGTACCGGAATGATACCGCGCGGAGAGGTCGCGCTTATCATCGCGGGCATCGGTCTTACAGCAGGCATCGTCAATCAGGAGCTGTTCGGAGTCGTCATTCTTATGACGCTTGTGACGACAATTCTCGCGCCGCCGCTTCTGAGCGTTACGCTTAAAATAAAAGGCCGCGGAACACGTAAGGAAATAAAAACAGCCGAAGCCCAGCAGTTCGTCTGGGACTTCAAAGACGATGAAATCGCGGACCTCGTCATCGATATGTTTCTTCAGGACCTCCGCTCCGAAGGTTTCTACGTACAGATGATGAACATCTCCGACGGACTTTCGCAGGCCCGCAAGGGAAACACGTCTCTTTCAATCACTGAAACGGACAGCGTCGTCACGATTGAAACTGACAGGGAAGACATGGGTTTCGTGAAGGCGGAAATATATGAAGTTCTGCTCCGCCTGAATAAATCACTGCAGACACTTGAAGCGCTGAATGCGACAAGTTCGCTTCAATCAGGACTGATTTCCGAAGAACACCGAGTCGAACCTGCACTGCTGAAGGATTTGGATAAAAACAGCATATCCTGTAATCTTACCGGTACGACGAAACAGGAAATTCTTGATGAGCTTGTTACGCTGCTTGCGAATTCAGGCAAGGTAACCGACAGTGCATGCGTGCTGTCCGACATACAATCGCGAGAAAACAGCATGAGCACCGGTCTGGAAAAAGGAATCGCCATCCCTCACGCAAGAACGGACGGGGTAAAAGATATCTGCATCGCCGTGGGAATTAAAAAGGACGGAGTCGATTTTTCGTCTCTTGACGGACAGCCGTCGAAAATTTTTATCATGATTGTTTCACCCAAGAAAGGCGAATTTCCGCAGATGCAGGTAATATCCGCGGTCAACGGCGTTCTCAAAAAAGGTGATACGCTCGACAAAGTCCTGGCCGCCCGGACACCGGACGAAGTCATCGGGATTATAAAGGCTGCCGCCCAGAAAAAATAAGTACCTGTCTAAAGTAAGTTTTCGGACATCTCAGAAAACAGCGGGGAACATTCCGTAAGTAAAACTTCCGGGACGTTCCCCTTTTTTGTTCGTAATGATTTGCTGTACTGATTTTACTTGACATATGATACTATTCACCGTATATTATCAGTGATAATATAATATTATCTTTTATCAACAGACAAGGAGCTTTCTATGATGTTCAACACCGGCTCCTCCCTTCTTGACGCTGTTGTTCTTTCCGTCGTAGCCCGCGAACCGGAAGGAACGTACGGCTACAGGATAACGCAGGATGTCCGAAACGCGATTGATGTTTCCGAAAGTGCATTATATCCCGTGCTCAGGAGACTTCAGACCGGCAGTCTGCTTGAGACGTACGATAAAGAATTTTCGGGGCGGAACAGGCGGTACTATAAAATCACCGCGCAGGGAATGATTGAGCTTGATTCGTACAGACGCGACTGGATCGAGTACTGCAGAAAACTAAACAGCATACTTCTGGGAGAAGATTTATGACAAGACAAGAATATTTGAGCGGGCTTAAACTGCTGCTCAGATCGCTTCCCGTCGAGGAACAGGAAGAAGCGCTTGAATATTACCGGGGATATTTCGACGACGCCGGTGACGACGAAGAAGTGATGAATGAATTCGGTACGCCGGAAGAACTGGCACAGAGTATCGTCACAAAATTTGCGGGGATTCCTTCCGTACGGCAAAAGCAGAAGAACGAATCGAACGACGGTACGTGCGGTTCTTTTACGAACGACGAAGTGCGCAGTCTCGATATTTCGCTCGGTGCTGCGGAAATCGCGATGATTACGGGAACGTGTTTTTCCGTCGACTGCAGGGGAATGGCCCCGGGCGACATACGATACGGGCTTTCGCCGTTCGGAACATTTTCCATCGAGAACTCGCGGAAAATCCCTGATATGAACTTCTGGAACCACAACGATGCATCGGGAAGCAGCGTAAATCATCCCCGCATCCTCATACGGATTCCGGAGCAGACGAAAATCGATTTGCTGAGGCTTCATATAGGCGCCGGCTCTTTTACGGCAAAGGACGTCGATATACGAAGCACCCGCAGCTACATCGACGTCGACGCAGGAAACATCGTGCTTTCGAAAATCAGGGGCGGGGCGGCGGAATTCCGCTGCGGAATGGGAAACATTTCCTTTACCGGCGAGCTGCACGGTCTTATCAAGGCGGACTGCGGCATGGGAAACATATCGCTCATGCTCGACGGAAATCAGGAAGAGTATTCGCTTGCGGCGAAAGTCGGTCTGGGGTCGGTCCGGTTCAACGATCTCCACAAGGACGGTTTCGGAAGCATACTCAGCAGCGGGCAGAAACAGAATCACTTCTCAATCAACTGCGGAATGGGAAGTGTTAAAATCAAAATGAGATAATAATCCGGAGGAGAAAGAATAATGGCAAACAAAAGACTTTACAAATCACAGGACAGAAAACTGTGCGGAGTTTGCAGCGGTATCGCCGAATATTTTAATATTGATCCGACTATCGTACGGCTTATATGGGTTGTTGCGACGTGTGTAAGCGTCGGAGCCGGACTTATCGCATATATCGTCTGTGCGCTCGTTATGCCCGACCGCCCTTCCTCTGCGTCGGACTGGGACAACATGAAACGCGCGAACGACAATTCGGAACAGGACAGGGAATTCAACAGTCATTTCGAAAAAAAATAAACACGGAACGGACGTGCTTGTGCGGCGGCAATATGCGGACCGCCTTCAGCATGGCATACAAATGACGGCATTGCGTCTTTCAGGCTTTGCTGATATGGTAGCCGTCTATGGTTACAATACAACAGGTCCGGCCGGAAGATTTTCCGGTGCAGGACAACCTCTTTCAAACGGCGTTCTGGGGAACGTTTAAAGGTACGTGCGGTCAGCAGCCTCTTTTTTTCACTGCAGTCTATTCCGACAGGGATTTTTCCGCCCAGTTTCCGTTCATGGTACTCATCCGTATGCGCCGGGACGGTTCATGCTGCGCATATGCGCCCAGGGCACCGTCCGTTTCGATTCCTCCCGAAAAACGCGGGATTCTGCTTGAGGAACTCGCCCTTGCAGTCAGGCCGGCGCTTCCGGAACAATGCATCTGCATGAGGTACGATACTGCGTGGAAAAGTCAGCCCGGCGGTGAAGAAACGTTCCGGCCGGAAACTGCACAGCTTTTCATGAACTGGGGAACGGAAACTCACAGTCTGCGGAAAGCGCCGAAAAACTATATGTGCCCGGATACCGTCGTCGTCAACATTTCCGCAGCACCGGAACAGATTCTCGCGCGCATGAGGACGACAACCCGCAACTGCATACGGCGCGCATACCGCAGCGGAATCGACTTCGCTGTAAAAGGAGCAGACGCGCTTCCCGACTGGTACATGCTGTACAGGGAAACGGCTCTGCGGAAAAATTTCTTTTATGAAAAAGAGGAATATTTCGACCGGCTTTTTTCGCGCGAACACATTCAAAGCAACGCGGTACACGAACCTCCTCCGGCCGAAAAAATTATTCCGCTCGACGCACCGGCGCCGGTACCGCAGTTCCATATCATGACGGCGGGAAAAAACAAAAAAATCATATCAGGTATTATCATCGCCGTTTCCGGACACAACGCATATTATATGTACGCAGGTTCGAGCCTCGGGCAGAGGGAGCTTATGCCGAATTACGGGCTGCAATGGGAAGCCGTCAGATTCGCGCGCAGCCGGGGATGCACGAGTTACGACCTCATGGGCATTCCTCCCGACAACAACGCATCGCATCCGATGGCAGGTTTGTATATTTTTAAAACGGGATTCGGCGGAGAAACAATCCGCTTTGCAGGAACATGGGATTTTGTGTACGATGAGGAATCATACGGATATTTCGTGCTTGAAGAGCAGCTGTGAAAAACGCAGACAACTATTTTTACTTTGTTAAAAAATTAGTCGGGATAGCAGGATTCGCCCTACGGGCCGACTGGACTGTAACGCTGGCGCGTCGCAGTCGACGTTTCGAATCCTGCAAAAGTTTTAGGGACAGGCTTTCATTATTTTTATCTATTCGTTTACTTTGTTAAAAATTTTAAGTCGGGATAGCAGGATTCGCCCTACGGGCCGACTAGACTGTGACGCTAACGCGTCGCAGTCGACGTTTCGAATCCTGCGGAAGTTTTAGGGACAGGCTTTCATTATTTTTACCTATTCGTTTACTTTGTTAAAAATTTTAAGTCGGGATAGCAGGATTCGAACCTGTGACATCCTGCTCCCAAAGCAGGCGCGCTACCAGCTGCGCTATATCCCGAAATTAAAATGAGTATAACAAAAAAAACTATGCATGTCCACAAGCCGCATTGCATCACGTTAAATCTAACCGAAAAAGAAAGCGTTACTCACGTAAAAATCTAACCCAAAATAAAAAGCCCGAAAATAAAAAAGAGGGCGGAAAAGCATGGGATTAGAACGCCCCTGCAAAACGTCGTTGCAAGCAAAACTTTCCCTGTGTTCACCCGGCTTTCCACAGTTCGTCGTTGCAAAGCACCTCATCTTTATTGCTTCGCAACGGGCTCCGCCCGCCGTCCCAATCCGGCGTAGGCGATTGCTGCATTTCCTTCCCCTGCGATGCCGGCGGGCAAACTCTGCCTGTACCACTGCCGCCGAGGAATTTAATACGGATTCTGTTACACCACAAATCAGTATTCTCTGTCCGGTGCAGGCTGATATAACCGTACCCGGACATATCCTTTATTTTATTGATTCCAGTTCTTTTCTCAGTACAGGCTCCCATACTGTGCCCGCATAAACTCCTATCGCTTTCTTCAGGCACATCTTCTTCTGCTCCGTTTCACTCGGATTCCCTATCGTTATTCTCCCCTTTGAAGCGCCTGCACCCGGCTGTTTTATCAGGCGTACACCATAAAAATATAATCCGGGCTTATCCGGCACCGTAAACTCAAAATCCTTCACCTGTTCCGAATTCTCATCATATGTATCAAGCGAACGAGAGGTGGAATGTGTTGTTATACTTCCGATAGTCATATCAGAATAACCAAAACTTCCAACACCTTCCATATAGGTAACCTTATAATGCGCTCCCATCTTAAGCGGTTTCGGACAGAACACCAGGTTCCCGTTCACCTTGTAATCCATCACATCAGGCTTTCCCGATTTCGTGACTTCCGTAAATGTTATGTGGCTGATGCCGTTCGCCATTCCGTAAACAAGGACTGAGTTTTCCGGTGTTCCTATGGATTCATCATAGTTAATCTTTGGTGTTGTCATACACGAACTTAATCCTGCCAAAATCCCAATACTTAAAAACATTGTTGTTATTATTACAATTCCCTTCATAAAAATCTCCTTATTGCCTTCCTGATTCACTGCTGGTAAAAACTCGTAATGCAACGGACTCGGTAAGTAGAAAGCTTAGAGTATTCATACTCAAGCCCATTACTGAAATACTCGTCATACGCATAATAGTCAGTCGATGGATACTGGGACGACGACCAGTAGAAACCTGTTCCTAACTGCGTTACAGTCCCGCTGTATCCTCCGTCTGTAAGCACTGCAAGTCCCGCGTTGATTGCGGTTTTATTTTTATAAATTACTTTCAATTCGTCCTTTGCTGACCAATTACTGCCGCTTCGGTCGCATCCGAATTGCCTCCAGTTTCTGTCTTACACACTACCGTGCCCAATACAAATACTGCGGCTGCAAGAAGCAACCCCATTTCTTTCATCATCTTCATGTATTTTCCCCCTTTTTCTGATGATTTTTGTTTATATAAAAACATCCGGTATAGAAATTTTTCTGCACCGATGTCTCTATTCCTTAATCATGTTTTCCATAATTTATTTTCCAAACAGTTATACGCAGTGTTCGTTTATTACATAAAAAATTTGTTATTTTCATGCCTTGTTCCCCGAAAAACTATCTGTACCACTGCTGCCGGGGAATTTAATACGGATTCTGGGCCGCCGAAACAGGCTCCAGTTTTCCGGATTCACTATGGAATCTGTCAGTTCTCCTTACTTTCGTTTCCAGATATTAATTATTTATTAACGATATAACATTTTTAGTGTAAGGGAAACCCGGCAGCTCTGCTGGCGCGGCCGAAAAAGTTAGACAGTAGCGGGAATAGAAAGGCAAGCATAGCATGC
>DHDP01000021.1 GCA_002399405.1 Treponema sp. UBA4873
CAAAATATATTCCTATATTTTGCCGTGCTGTTCCGCTTTCCTCCTTTTTGTGAAGCCGCACGGCTTTCTTGACCATAGCGGTTTTATTTGTTACAGCGTATACCGAAAAATAATCCTCAGAGCGGAAAAAATCCGTGTGCGAATTTCGTCTATTCTGGCGAGCCGGGGTATACGGATTTTTTCTGCGTAAGCGGACTGTTTTTCGATACAAGGTGACACAACAAAATATTTATGAAAATCGTGATACGCCGTATATATTTTACCGTACATTTTTTCCCAAAAATCAGCAAAACAGAGTTATAATACTGTTAGTTTTTTATGAGGAGAATTGTATGGGCGACACAGAAAACACTTTTATAGATGAAAGCTTTTTTACCGGCGAAGAAGAAAAAACGCAGGAAAACGATGCTATTTCTTCGCTCCAGAACACTTTTTCGCAAAAGCAGATAGGTTCCATTGCAAAATACGTGGAACCGGTAAGCGGCAACAGTCCTATAGAAAATCTTATAGAGATGTTCAAACAACAGGAGGACCTGCTCGCTGTTCCTGTCGAGGAATACGACCATGTTGTCGGCGTCATAGACCGGAAAACGGCGGCGGCGGCGACAAATACGGCGTGGAAGCGCTTTACTTCAAAGAACGTCATCGACTACACGCAGCGCGTCTCGACTATTCTCTATGCGCATGATTTTATAGAAAAAACGCTCCAGAAAGTATCCGACATAAACAGGGAATACGGCATCATCTACTTCCCTGTGTTCAACAACAGAAGTTTCTACGGAATTGTCTCGCTCGACAGCTTTCTTTCGCGCATTGCGGAAATCAGAGAACAGGATCTTGAAAAAGCGAGTCTTATTCAGCGCAATTATTTTCCGGATTCGTCGGTTACTGCGGCGCTCCCGTATAAATTTCAGGCGTGGAACAAAATGGCAAACGCGCTCGGCGGCGATTTTTATCAGCTGTATCCCGTTTCCGATTCGAAAAGCCTCATCTGCTGTTTCGACGTCTCGGGCAAAAACGTCGCAGCGTCTCTTTTAACAATTGCGCTTGGCTCGTTCTTCAAAACGCTTCCGCTGCTTGCAAAAAAAGAGGATAATCCGTCGCTCATACTTTCGCAGCTCGACGACTATCTTCAGCAGTCTGTACCGTCGGGAAATTTCATCACCGCCGTCGTCTGCTTTGCGGATCTGAGCGGCAGCAAACTGTATATTTACAACTGCGGCCATACTGTTACGTATCTGCTCTATAAAGACGCACCCTCCTCTCAGGGAGGAAAGCTCGCGGCGATAAAACCGGAGCTTCCGCCGCTCGGAATGGGTGCGGTAAAATCAGCTCTGGAAAATGCACCGAAACAGCCGTTCACCGTCGTACCGCTGAAAAAAGGCATCCACCTTGATTTATACACAGACGGTTTCACCGACATGAAAAACGACGACGGTCTGCGGTACGAGGACGACCTTGCAAAAAAATTCTTCATCAAACTGTACGGCGTAAACGACAATGACGTATGCACGACGATTGAGCACACTGTTTCTTCGTGGATTCAGAACGCGATGATTCCCGACGACATTACTGTTATCGACGTGAGGTTCTGAAAACAGACAGTTCTTCACAAACGGACACCGACCGCACAGTCTCTTACCATGCGTGTCCCTGCAGCGTCACTTTTTCTTTTATGAGCGATTCGAGTTCGCCGGCCGTTTTTTCATGCGTGTCTGCGCGCGGATTTCCCGGAGCATATTCAGATATGCCTGTTCAAAATCGGCAGGAAACGTTTTGCGCTCATTCTGTGTCCGGCCGAAATCGTTCTGGCCGAGATTTACCACGACGATGTCGGGCGTTCTGCCGCTGAAATCATACTCGGCGCCCGACGGAGAACAGTACAGATTTCTCCAGGCCTTCGACATGACGACGTCGTTCCAGCTTACGCACACACCGGTTCCGCCGACGGAAATATCAGACAGTTCCGCGCCGAGGAACGTGTCGGCTGTATGCGCTTTACGACTTTCTCAAAACCCGTATGCACGTCCTGTGCCGCTGCAGCGCACGACAAGACAGAACAAACAGCCGCGATACCAGTTATGCGTTTATATCCCTTCATTTTTCCAGCCCCGTCTTTCCGGCTGCAACAATACCGGTAATATTTGCGGAACTGCCCGCCCTGCCGCGTTTCTTCACGGCGATGTGGAGCACGTACGTTTCTTCCGACGGGCCGCTTATTATTTCCCGGTATGCCCATCCGAGATAACCTCTGCGGATGCTGCTGAAACATTCAAGCAGCACGTGCTGCGAATCGGTTCCGTCAGGCTTCGTTACCCACGCATCGGCGTTGCGGAACGTATCGCTTTCGCAGTACGTAACACCGATCGACGAGCCCGTTACTTTGAACGTCATGACTGCGTCGGGATTATCAGTCTGCCATCCCTGTTTCGCCTGTCCGTGCTGAACCCATTCGGAATGAACCGGGCTGCCTTTCCGCCAGCCGGTGTTCGTCTCAGGTTTTTTGTCGTCCATCGAATAATACGTTACGTACTGGAAGCCTGTGTCGGTAAGCGCTTTCGGCAGCTCCTTAACGGGAGACGGAATTGCATTATCGGAAGGAAGGCTGTCGTAATACGACGAGAGCTTCGCCGTTATGTACTTCGCAATCGACTCGTGGCCTGCGTTGTTCGGATGAATCGTTTCCTCTCCGTCGAAGAATTTGTTCCAGTCGGTGTTCTTATTTTCCGCCGTAACGCTGTCCTTCCAGCTCACAAACGGAATATGGTAATATCCGCAGACAGGCTGCTGTTCGTACTGCTGCCCCGCGTACGGCGGCTTCCGCTCGTTCACAAACAGCGCTAAAACAGCACAATCGGTTCCGTCCATAATCTGACGGATAACGCCTTCATACGTTCTGCGTCGCACTTTCGGGTCAAGCCACTGATCGTTCATTGCAAACTCCAGAATGACAAGATCGGGATTGAACGCCGCAACATGGTCCTTTATGCGGACTGATGCAAACGCGGAATCAGTTCCGCTTACGCCTTCGTTCATGTAACGGAGTCTGCTTCCGGTACGCGCGGCTTTTTCGCCGAACCATCTGCCGGTGAGCGACGCCCAGCTGTTTTCTGTAATGGGACCGGAAGCGTATCCCGTCGTGATGGAACCGCCGAGCGCAATAACAGTGACGGGTTCTCCACGCCGCAGTTTTGCAAGTACATTCTGAATGCGCACTTCCGGTTTTTCGTTCATATACGCAGTATCTCCCTCCGCCGCAAGCGGAAACAGCAGCAGACACACGACCACTGCAATACATATTTTTTTCATCGTCTATTTCTCCGATTGTTTATCGTTTGCAAAAGACGGCAGTTCGTCACGCGTAATAACATACTCGTTTGCGTAATACCGTTTGAACGTCTCCTCGTCGGTATATTCGCCCGAATATTTTCCCTGCTTCGTCACCGCAAATTCTCCGTTCCACGTGCAGAAGTACGACCACGGTGCTGATCCCTCCGCAAGTTTTTCTATATCGGGCAGCGTGCCGTTCTCGGAAAACGCAAGCAGCTTCGGGCGTTCGCTGCACGACTGCATGAGCGACAGTATGTCCTGCTGGTCCGAATATTCGCGTTTCTTCGGGTAAATGTCGTACGATACGATATCCGCATATCCGTCGCCGGGATACCATTCAGGATTCTGTCCGTTCCACACCCAGATAAGATTGTTCAATTTATGATAGTTCTGCAGCCTGTCGAACACAAGTTCGTACAGCCGTATGTAATTATCCTTCCCCTTCGAGCCCCACCAGAACCACGCACCGCTTGCCTCGTGCAGAGGCCTCCACAGAACGGGTACTCCTGCATCCTGCAGTATTTTGAGCTGCCCGGCAATCACGTCGATATCGCGAAGCAGAAACTTGTATTCTCCGCTGTTGCGATCGTCGAGGCCCTTAACAAAATCGAACGTCGTTGCGGCAGGACGGAACCCTTCATACCAGTGTTTGTCCGGTTCGTCTTTATTGACAAGACCGGACGGTGCATTCCAGTGCCAGCATGCCGCGACAATGCCGCCTGCCTGCCACCATTTGAGCGCCTCTGTCGTCGCAGTACCGCGCGCTCCGTATGCGGCGCGTGAAGGCGAATAGTCTATAAAATCGATTCCGAGTACTGCCGGATATTTTCCCGTCGCATCCGCAATTGCCTTTATCTCCGGAGTCCGCGTATAAATCTGCTGGCCCGAAAGAATTCCCTTTCCGCGCATTGAACACAGATACTCATACAGCGCCCGTGATTCGGATGAAGGATTCTTCGTAACGAGCGGAGGCAGATCGGCCGCCTGTGTATTGCCGGCTTCGTCCGCCGGTTGCAGTTCAATATAGTCGAGCATCCACTTTCCTCCGAGACCGGTAATATAAAAGACATGATCGCCTTTCGGTAAATATACGGACGCGTTCGCCTGCACGCTTCCGAACTGTCCTGAAGGAGGAAGACGCTGAGAACAGACATACGTATTTTCGTCGCATTCAATCTTCACGCGCGACGGCACAGGCTGTCCCGGAATGTTCAAGATTCTGAGAGCAACAGCATACGTACCGTTCTGAGAGGTTGCCACGGGTATGCCGACTGAACTCTGATCGTAGCTCAGGAACTCAACGTACCCGTCTCCCGAATAACCGCCCTGATCCGCCTTCATTTCCACACTGTAATAATCACCGCGTTCGGCTTCATATTTCTGTGCGAACGAGGGGGAAGCAGACATGCATGCACAGAACACGACTGTTTTTCCGATTATCGATTGTATACGCATATGCAACTCCTTGTCCGCATACGTTGCGGTGCAGCAAAATAATAAAATCCTGCTGTACCTTTGATTTGAGCTTTTTATGCAACGCCCGATTATTTGCCGGAATCTTTTTCGGAAATAACAAGATTGCCTACGACAAAATCATTCATATTGTGACCGCCTATCTTCAACCCTATTTTTCCGTTCCGAAGAATGCCTGTTATGTATTTCGTAACGTGAATCACTTCACCCGCGTCCGAAATATTCTGCGTGTTCCATCCCCACTGATTCGCATCGTCGCCGAAGGCCTGAATGAACACGTATGCTCCGTCACCCGGTTTTTTGAGCGCTTTTACATCGAAATCGATTTTATACTCACGCCATCCGACAAGCGCCACGTTTTTTGTGTCGCTGATTGTGGCCGTAATATCCTGCCCGTCCTTCGTATAATCCATGGAAATTTTAAGGCCGCCTTTCCCGTCAATCGTATCCTTTCCTGTAGCCTGAGAAAGTTTGACACTTTTCTGTTTGTCCGGTTCGTATGCAGGGAAATACGAAACTTCCCTTTCGTTGTTGAATTTGAGCGATATTGTTTTAAACGGCAGCCGCTCGATTTTTTCCATAGGTTTGCTTGCGTCCGCAATGAGTGCGGCCGCTTTCGGCGTATACGCAGCAATCGCTGTCGACGGAGCATTGCCCGTCCATATGATTTCACCGAGAAAATCGTTCATAATGTCCACAAGCGCGCTGTCCGTCGTTCCCGGATACCATGCTTTCTTCGCCATATCGGAAGTCATGTCGAGCACTTCCTGCGGCCATGTCTTCCTGCGGTTGGCGATATCGTCTTTATACCATTCTTCGAGACAGTAATTGATGTACTTGCCTGCATATGTCGGGTTCTTCGAACCGTTTCCGATGCCGTAACCGTCGCATTCAAAAATATTCTGCGGATTCCTGTTGCCCGGTCCGGCCGGAAGCGGAACGTATGCGAGTTCATCGCGGCTGTCCTTAAGAATCGTTGAGGCCATATACTCGCGCTCCATGAACATTGCAAGCGTACGTTTCTGAATGCCGTCCTTTGCAATATTGTTATCCTGCTGATACCATCCTTCCTTTTTTGCCTGTTCAAGGAACGACAGCGCTTCCTGTATGCGCTGGTCTTCAAAATTCAGCGACATATTGCCTTTACCGTCGTTTTTTACAAACGACGTGCCGTTCATATATGCAAATCCCTGTGTCCACCAGTTGCCGAATCCCCAGCGGTCAATCGTACCGCTGCCGGATGTGTCTTTCGTGAGCTTTATGGCAAGCTTACGGAGATTGTCCCATGTCCATTGTCCTTTCTGATACAGCGCAAGCGGCTGCTGGCTCCCGGGGATACCCTCCTCCTCCATAAGCGTTTTATTATAAATAATAACCCAGTAATGGTTCGACGTCGTATGCGAGGCGGCATAGTAATGACCGTTATATCTAAAACAATTATCCATTCCCTGCTTATTTATAATATGAACGCCGTCGACGACCGGATCAAGATTCACATATTTTTCAAGCGGCTGGACATATCCCTTTATGTAGAACTTCGGAAAATCAGCATCTCTGGTAAATATGACGTCGATCGGATTTCCTGCGGCCATATACGTGAGAACCTTCGACTGCCAGTTTCCCCAGTCTCCGAGAATGAGCGTTACCTTCCCGCCCGTCTCTTTCTCGTAACGCACTTTTGCACGGACCATCGGATCCTTCGGGTTACGCGGATTCACTGCAGGACGGAATACAGTGATATCCGAACTCTCTTTCGCTGTTACGCCCGCCGGACATACGACGGCAATTGCGGCTGCAACGAGAATCGCAGCGATTTTCATTTGTTTCATGTTAGTTCCTCCTAAAATTTATTTCACTCATCTATATTTGCTCTCAACCGGCATACAAAAGCATCAGTCGAATCAGCCTACAATTCCCGAACGCGTAATGCTTCCGGTAAAGTACTTCTGAGCAAACACATACATAACGAGCATGGGCAGAATCACGACGAAACACGCGGCCTCAAGTATGGATGATTCTCCGAGCGCTATATCCGCCGCGCTCATGCTTTCCGCAAGCAGCTGCAGGCGGTCCTGCAAAACGGTAACACCGACGGACAGCGGATAATTGTCCACAAAAAACATGACCGACAGATAATAATCGTTCCAGTGCCACACGACGGAGAACAGCAGGATAACTATAACAATACTTCCGACGTTCGGAAGCATGATGCGTATGAACGTTCCGAACGAACCGCATCCGTCGACCCACGCAGCCTCCTCCAATTCCTTCGGCATGGACCTGAAGAACTGGCGGGCCATATAGATATACAGACCGCTGCGTATTCCCGTGCCCGTCGCCGACATAAGATAAAAAGGCCAGTTCGTGTTCAGAATGTTGACTGAGACCGGCCGCCCCTGGTTGAATATCCGCAGCAGCTGTCCGATTCCGAAGAAATCGAAAAAGTGAAACTGCACGTAGAGAGGAATAATAATGGTGGACGTCGGAACAATAATCGTGAACAGAAGAAGCGAAAACAGCACGTCGCGGCCTTTGAACTTAAAGCGCGCAAATCCGTACGCGACCATGAGGCAGACAAATACCTGAACGATAACGGACGGTATGAGAATTGTGCACGTTTTCAGTATGGAGTCCTTAAAACCGATGAGCTGGTCCGCAAGAACGAAATTGTTGAACGTGAGCGTCTTCGGAATCCAGATTACGGTCGGGTCGAGTCTGTCTACGGGAGAACGGAATGCGTTCGAGAGAAGAAACAAAACAGGATACAGCAGAACATACGCCATGCCGAGCAGGAACAGCGTGCGCAGAATTTTTGTTATGATATCGAGCGCTCTGTCTCCTGCTTTTTTGTTTTTGAATTTAAATCCCTGAGTCATTTTCCGCCTCCCGTCAGTTCACTGCGCTGTACGCACGTTTGGACAGGACTTTGTCCGCGAAGAGTATAAGCAGCAGTACGACTGCAAAATAAATAATCGATATCGTCGTGCTGTATTCGTATCGCCCCTGATTTACGTACGTGACAATCATGCGCATGACCTTATTCGAATAGTCGGTAAAATAATCGATAATCGAATAGATGATTGTCATGATAAGCGTCGGCGAAATAAGAACGAACGTAATCTTCCAGAATGTTTCCCATTCGGTCGCGCCCTCCATACGTGCGGCTTCATACATGCTGTCGGGTATATTGTGAAGAGCAGAAAGGAGCAGAAGAATCTGCACGCCGCTCCGCCACGTCAGATCGAATATTTGACCGACAGTCGTCGTAATCATTTTTACGAGCGGCATCCCCATCCCTGATTTTACGAGCAGTTCCGTAATGACGCCCGTCTGAAAAAGCGAGCTTGTCTGTCCGGCCCCCGTTGCGAACACGTTCTCTTTCAGAATAGTGATGACAACGCCGGACGAAATAATGACGGGAAGGAAGAAAATCGAGCGCATGAGTGTCTTGCCGTGAAAGTCCTGCTTCAGAATCAGCGCAATGAACAGACTGAAAAAAACTATAATCGGCACCTGATATATGATGCTGCCGATTGAGCTGAATATTGCGCGCACAAAATCAGGGTCGACGGTGAATGCAGTCAGATAGTTCTCCGAACCGACCCATTGAAATTCGAGTCCGTCGTTCGTGATAGTGATTTTCGTAAACGTATAATACAGAGATTTCACGAGCGGAACGGCAAAGAAATATACAAATCCTATGAGCCACGGGGCTATAAAGAACCATCCGTTTCCGGACTGGCGCTCCATGAGTCCGCTCTTACGCCCCCCGTTTCGTCGCTCGCCGTTTCGGCGCTTTCTCCCCGTCCTTTTCTCAACTTTCTGTATGTTAGTATTAGTAGCTGTATTTTTTTCCATAATGTGTTACCTGCCTGACGCATAAGAATACGGAGCGGCTGTAAGTCCCTCCGCTGTTACTTCATGACCGGAATAATTAATAAGCATCTTTACGCCGTTTTCATACGTTGTAATACGGGCTCCCGACGGGAGAACAACGTGTTTAACAATTTCAGAGCCCGCGACGCTGTCCAGAGCGGGCTTTATTTTTTTGTACAGAGCAGCGGCCTCGTCGAACCAGTCGGCGGCATAGGTGTTCGTATACCATTGAAGCTTCGAGTCGCGCATGACTTCAGGATGGCGCGTAATCCACAGATATGACGGATCGGAACCGCTTTCAAGCAGACCGAGCACATATTCCTGTGCTCCGGGCGTCCTGTTTGCCGGAAGATTTGCGAACGGAATGTATCCGTGCAGGACTATCTGATAGAACGGGACGGAATAACTTTCAATTTCGAACCTGCTCGAAAGGGCCGGTGCATCGGAAACATACGAGGCTGTCCCGAGCGCATAATCGTACGGACGGCTCAGCATGAGAGGATGGCCTGCAGCCCGGGTGTCTTCCAGCAGGGACATGAACGTTTCAACCGTTCCGCTCCGTGTCGTACCGTTCTTCCGCCCGAAATCGGAACCGACAACATTGCCGAGCGAGTCGGGAGCGAATCCCATACCGCTGTAAGAACTGTTTAATTCCGCGAGGAACCTGTCGTACCATTTCTTCACCGCAGGCGCGCGCAGAATCCAGTACGGATACGAATCGCGCGATGTGTTTTCGTCGAACGTCGAAAGGCGGTAATCGGGAATTTTCACCGGCGACCTGTTTATGGCACGGTTCGCGTTCAGTTCTTTTATATGCGTCGAGTCCGGGGAATACAGATTAACAAAGTCCGCACCGGCATAAAACGGAATACCACTTTCATCAAGATATTCCATAAGATTTTTCAATCCTTTTTTTCCGCCGAGATTGCCTTCCGGCGACGGTGACGACGGATATTTTCCCAGGATGCCGCCGTTTATCCATCCGTCGTATTTTACGGTGAAACTGTCGACGCCCCTGCTCTGAAGGTTTTTAATAACGTCTTCCGCGTCGGAAAACGGCGTATACGGATAGTTTACGTCCGAAGGGATTCCGGCGACAGGCTTTTTCTTCACTCCCGCTCCGATGAAATTGAGCATAAGGGACGATTTCCGCTTCGTTTTATCCGACGGAAACGCATCTTTTTTCTGAAGGTACGAACGGTACGCTTTCGCCATGTCCGTGTACGAATCGGCATCCCTGTCAAGGAAAATATATCTGACGGAAAAATAATCTTCGCTGTCCGCAGGATTCTGCGCCTGAAAAATACGGATATCCCGGGGCGTTCCCGTTCGTTCGCGGAAAGAGAATGTATCGAAGTCACGCACGATGCACGACGCGCTCACCGCATTGTACCCTGTCTTCTGTCCCGCCGATTCCGCGTTTATATACGCACTCGCCGCGTTATGTTCTATGACGGCAATGAAACCGCCGCCCTCGCGCTTCATACCGAACACCGGCAGCGCAATATCTTCTGCTGCGTTTTTTATTTTCGTCGGAATAACGGATTTGTCGCGTCCGTACACGTACTGCCGGTACGGACTGTCCGTTTTTCTGTTGTTGAAATTAATAACCGCGCCGGATCCGTCGGGAACGAACAGATATCCGTCCTCGCCATCGGGAGCTGCTCCGAAATACGGGGCTACTTCAAAGTCAAGGATGCGCATCACGTCTTCTTCATCTTCCCATATCTCGTTGTAGTTCACCTGCAGAAGAAGTGTATCATCCTCAATCGTCACATACAGCGGGATTTCGACGCCTTCCCGCTTGAACGTATTCGTAAGTTTCACACCGCCGTCGACTTTCTCTACCTGAAAGCCTCCCCGTTTTACGGCATTAACGTAGCTGTTCGCCGGATAGAGAGAACCCTGATCGTCTTTCATTGTAATCGAAAGAAGAGAGGGAAGCGCATTCTTATTAAAACCTGAAGATTCCGCATCGCCCTCCCAGTCTGCAGGGGAAGAATACCATACGTATCCGCTGTCGAGCCTGCGGACCGCAAATACCGCATCCTTTTTATTCACGTACAGCTCAAGGCTGTCCGTCCCCGACGCACATTCGAAGCCGTTTGCCTCAAGCGTCCGCTTCGACCAGTTCTCGTACTTTTCGGCGCACACGTTTTGCGTTGAAAGCAGAAGAAACAGTCCCGCCGCATATATCAGTTTTTTCATTGTTTTGTTTTTCATATTTCCCCCTGCCTTACATGCGCATCAGTATTTCCCGCACGACAGTCGTTATGAACGACCACATTTGCGTAAACAGCGATACGAACAGCAGACCTATAATAACAATAAGCACTATGCCGACGACCGTAAGCAGAATGGACACTACGGTCTTTTTCATGGTGTACTGGTGCACGGCCTTCACTGCAAGCAGCAGGTTCAGATATGTAATTCCCTGTACCGCATACACTGCAAGATTCAGGAAAAATCCTTCGTCGCGGGTAAGTACGTTGCTTAAAATAATAATCGGAATTGTCCAGACGACTGCCGTCATGCGGCTGTATGCCGTGTAAATCCACACTTCACGGAAGGTGCCTTTCCCGTCCATAAGCGTGCTCATGGCCCAGTTCGCAATGCACCACAATACGAACACACCCGCGGTCGAACCGAGCAGAACAAAGATGTTCATCTGGTCAAGACGGTTTCCGTTGAACACAAATCCCGTATACTGATACTCGAATATGCTCAGCAAAAACGACAGAACAACAATGCTGTTCGCATACGCAACGGAGCCGCGGTTGTCGAACTTAAATTCCTCCCATCCTTTGAACGGATGAACCATAAGATAGAACGGATACTGATTTTTGCTTATCTCGTATACGTGCTGAACGGTTTTTTTCTTTCCGTATCTCCGTTTAAGAGGCGGAATGACGAACGGGAGCAGAATAACAGAAAGAATTACGAGCCACATTGCGGCGAAATGTTTACGGAGAAATGCCGTACGGTATTCATAAAAGGCATCGGAATAACTTCCGTGAAATTCCGCCTGTCTGTAGTAATCCATTGCCTTGTCGTACTGTTTCATGCGCTCGTACGCACGTCCGATGCCGCGCAGAACAAGCTGATTCGTACGGTCGATTTTAAGCGCTTCGAACCACGGCTCAAGTGCCTGTTCGTAATATCCGTCCTCATACAACGTCACGGCTTTGCGCATCGCCGTACCGAATCCGGTCGGTTTAAACTGCGTCACCGTTCCCTTTACGTTGTCGAGCACGTAGATATTTCCGTGCGAACTCACCAGATCGACTGCGTTACGGAACGTTCCGGTCTGTTCCCCCGGACCGCCGAATATGGTCACAAGGTCGCACTGCTGATCGTACTGGAATACGCGTCCCCGGTTCACGTCGAGAACGCTGATGAAGTCGTCGCCGTCGATATTCACTGCGACGAGGGACGATTTTTCAACCTTGTTCGTGTATGTCGTTTCCCAGTCTCCGAAAAACATAAGGTTCGGCTTCTGCCCCGCGAACAGAATGTTCTGAGAAAGCGGGTTAAGCTTCCGCACCTGGCCGCGCTGTTCGTTGTCGCCGTAGTTTGAAACCGTATATATGAAACCGTCACGGTCCATGTCGAAGTTTACGTACTCAACAGGAACGTAGCGGTACATGCGTTCACGCTGCTTTTTCGTCGCAAGTCTGCGCCAGAACTGATCGCTCTTAAGCTGGGCCGTAACATTCACCCTATTGGAACCGTAAAATCCGAGGAAGTCGCCGTTCCCGTCGAAAGTATACGCACCGGCATACGAACCGAACGACAGAACGTACACAACTCCCAGTCTGTCCACGAGCACTTTGTCCGGAAGGAAATCAGTTTTTTCGTCTATGAGATCTGTCACCGGTTTCACAATCGAATGAAGAAACGCTCCGCTATTGTCGCAGACGAAAACCTGTTTCGCACCCCTGTCGGCAATATACAGCAGCCCTTTGCCGTCAAGGCAGATTCCGTGCGGTTCAACAAGCGCGGACGGAGCTCCCGTCATGCGTATTTCACGGATGAACCGCATTCCGCTGTCCATGACGACAATGCGTTTATTGCCGCTGTCGAGTATGCAGATGTTGCCCGCCTCGTCGGTACATAAATCAGTCGGCAGAGACAGGGGGCCGACTCCAAGATCGTTTCCCGTCACTACGGCTTCGCTTTCATACGCCGGTTCGGCAGGGATACTTGTATCCCACGCGCCGTAATTATACGAAAGCCACGGTACGGGCGGTTCCCGGGGACTTACAGCCGCCGCGGACGACACGGCAGTAAGCATGAGTATTGTCGAAATTATTAATAATTTTTTCATTGCAGTCCGCTCCTTAATCCTTTATGCCCGACGTCGCCATCGTTTCAATGACAGACTTCTGAGACACCTGGAAGAGAACAATCGGCGGTATCATAAGAATAAGCATTATTGCGGACGAAGCGCCCGCGCGCGCAAGACCTCCCGACTGAATCTGCGTCGTAAGCGACGGGAGCACTTTCATGTTCTCTTTGTATATGAACAGGTTTCCGTTCTGCGACCATATGTTCTGGAACGCGAGAATCATGAGCGTAAGCCACGCGGGCTTTACCGCCGGCATAACAATTTCCCACCATATTTTCATTTCTCCGGCTCCGTCCATGCGTGCAGCTTCGAGCAGAGACACCGGAACCTGCTGCATGAACTGCACCATGAGAAACGTGCCGAGCGTCAGCTGCACGACGGGAAGAATAAGCGCCAGATAATTATTAACAAGTCCGAGATTCGCAATAATGATATACTGCGGAATGTACAGCACCTGCGGAGTAAACAGAAGCGCAAGCACTATGATTTCGTTTATGAGTTTCTTGCCTTTAAACTCGTGCTTTGCAAGCGGATACGCCGCCATGCTCGACACAATTACGTTTCCGGCCGTCGCGCATACCGTTACAACGACCGAGTTGAACAGGTATCTGCTGAACGGCACCCACATATTCGAAAGAATCTGGGACAACTGTACAAAGTTGTCGAGCGTCGGATGAGCGACCCATGGACGCGGCGGAAAGAGAAACATCTCCTCCATCGGTTTAAACGCGCTTGCTACGATATACAGAATCGGTATGACCATAAAGGCTGCAAGAACACCGAGAAATATGAACAGCAGTATATCCATGCCGAGCGAGCGCGTTGCCTTCGACGCGCCGCGCCTCATATGATGAAGCTTCGGCTGATTGCTTTTTACAGAACTAGTCATCGTCCGCCCCCTTGAGCAGTTTTGTTATTGCCTTATTTGTGAGCAGCATTATTACGAACAGTACGACGGAAAGCGTACAGGCGTATCCCATCTCAAAACGCACCGTGCCGTAGTCGATAATGTACGTGCCTATCGTGTCGGCTGCATAGCCGCGTGATGGGAATCCCGCGACGGCTTTAATAACTTCGGAAACGCTGAACGAAGACGCAATCTGCATGACTGCCCCGAAAAGCAGCTGCGGTTTCATGGACGGAATCGTTATGTACCACAGCTCCTGCCAGCGGTTGCGTATGCCGTCTATGCGCCCGGCTTCATACAGACTGCGGTCAACTCCCTGAAGTCCCGCAATGAACGCAAGAAATCCCGCGCCGAAACTCAGCCATACCTGTACGAGCAGTACGACTTTAAGAACATAGTCTGTGTTTCCCGTCCAGTCTATGGGCTCCTTAATCCATCCCAGCCACATGAGCACGCCGTTAAGCGGACCGTAGTAATCGCCGGAGAAAATGAGCGTCCATACGAAAAATACCGAACCTGCAAGCGACGGTGCGTAAAAAACAAGCGTCCAGATTGAACGCGCGAACGGTCTGTATTCGTTTATCATCCACGCAAGCAGGAACGAAAGCGCGTAGCTCAGCGGACCGGTAACGAACGCGAAAATAAGCGTGTTCTTGAGCACCTGCAGGAATATCCGGTCGTCAAGCAGCAGGCGCGTATAGTTGCTCAGTCCGATGAAGCGCGGCGGCTGGAGCATGTCGAAACTTGTAAAGCTTAATCCGATTGCGCTCAGAATCGGCAGTATCGTAAATATGCAGAACAGGATAAGAAAAGGCGCCATCATAAGATAGCTCGATTTCGTCTCCTCGTAACGGCTCTTTTCCTTGAGGTTAGTCGAGTTAATCATGTATTCCAAGCTCCTTCCGCTTGCGGGCAATTTCCTCGTTAATCATATCGCTGTATTTTAAGAGTGTTGCACGCGGATTTTTGCTGCTGTAGTAAACCTGCGAGAACGCCGTGTCCAGCATACGGATCGTATAGTATCCGCCGGGAACTTCCTTTACTTCCTTCACATTCTTCCACTGTTCGTTCAGGATATTCTGTTCAGACCGGGACCAGCCCATTTTTCCGAACGTCTCAACGTTCGCCGTATTCAGGCGTGCGGCTGTTCCCATCTGCGTTTCAAGCTGATTTGCATATTTCAGCTGTACATCAGGACTCATCCACCATTTCATGAATTCCCATCCGGCTTCGGGATTATGAATTTTCTTGAACATAACGACTGCGCTTCCGCTCGCTGCTTCCGAACGGTCTATCGTACCGTCGTCTTTTCGTGTTCCCGGAATGACGGTCATTCCCCACTCGTTGCGGATTTCGGGCGCGGCAACGGAGAGAAGATTGTAGGTGCCGTACGACGCTATGCCGAGCGGCATTTCGCCCGAACGGAACCGCGTGGAAAAATCGGCCTTGAGCGTAAACCCGTACGACGAATAAAAATCAACCCATTCCTCGAACGATTTGTACGCCGCAGGATCGGTAAGCCCCGTCTCTTTGTCGTTATTCTTATAGAAGGAACCGCCGTTCTGAGCCAGCAGCGTCGGGAACAGATTGCGCGCGCCCATGCCGGCGTCTATGAGGTCGATGCCGTCGACAGATTGATACGGCAGATAGACCTGCATGTTGTTGCGCTGCAGCACCGGAATGATTGCGTACAGCTCGTCCCATGTCTCGGGCGGCTTCAGTCCAAGTTCGCCGAATATGTCGGTACGGTAGAACATCATGTGAAAATCCTGCGTCATGGGAAGCGCATACGTGCCGCCCTCGAATTCATACGGGACGAACGCCGTGGGATTAAACCACCTGCGCACGGAATCAAAACCGCTGAACTTGGAAATATCGTACAGCGCGCCGCGGCTCGCAAGGTTCACCGGCTGCCCGCGCGCAACGTTTATCGCAATCTCCGGTCCGCGTCCCGCCATGGTCGCTTCTATAAGACCGCCCTGCGCCAGACTCAGATTTATTTTGATTCCCGTCTTCGGCGTAAAATCGTTCGTAATAAGGTTGCGGAGAATCTGCGCCTGATCGCGCCCTGACTGAATCCAGACCGTCACAGCGTCGTCTTCCTTTTTACCGATGCTGTCATAATCCTCAACGAACGAAGCGAAAAAACTGCGCACATTCATGTACTGCTGCACGATCCACCGCGGCTCCGCCTTCGGCAGCTTCACGTCGGGAGACGCGACGCCCAGATAGTCGATTTCAAGCGGCGTTTCCTTGCGGTACAGAATCCATGTGGCAAGATTCGCGATGTTGTCGCGGAAACTCGTCTGCTTGTCCGGAATGTACTGAGGCTCTTTTGCAAAACCCGCAAGCTGATTTACGAGAATACGCAGCGTTGCAGCTTCGGAACCGGTCTGCCCGGTAATACGCTCAAAATCGTCGGCAGCGTCGTTAAAGCGCTCCGAAAGTTCAACAAGCTTATCCGTAAGGCCGGGAATCTCTTTTTCAAGCTGATAATCGCGGTTCGTATCGGGTTCAGTACCCATAATCATGATGAAGCGGCGGCGCAGCGTATTGACTTCATACGTAAGGTCGTCTACCGAAGTAAGAATAGGCGTGAGCCGTCCGATTGTCGCTTCCAGTCGGACTGTATGCTCTCCTTTTTTCAAAAAAATATAGCAGGGCTTTCCCGTCTCAGAATCCTTCGGCGTAAATATTCCCCACTTCAGCGAATACGCAAACTCAAGATTCTCGAATTCCCTGCACGGAACGACTCCGTCGACATACACTTTGCGCACAGCGGCCATTCCGCGCTGAAAGTTCTGGCGTCCTTTCACAAAAATACAGTACATGCCGTCTTCCGGCACGTCTATCTTCCACTCGCCCCACTGTCCCGGAAGTTTCCACACCCAGTTGCCGCCGAACGTATTCAGGCGGATTTTCGCGGGATCCTGCATTTCCGTCGCGGCCGAACTTCTGTCGTATGTCGGAATAAGTGTCGAGTCCGATTTGCAGGAAGCGAGCTCCGCCTGAACCTTCACAAGAACGCCCTTCGTCTGCAGTTCCGGCCCATTCTCCGCTTTCAATTCCGAGTACGGTTTTAAGCCGGGATCGTTATAAATTTTAACCGATTTAAGTACGAGCGCTTCACGCTTAAGTTCAAGTTCAAGCGAGTGACGCCCTTTCTCCAGATAAACAGGGAGACTTTTGTTGTAGAATCCCTGAGTATCAAGAAAATCCGCGGTAGCCCATTCGGGCATTTCAACCTGCCCGGGTACGAGCTCGTTGCCCAGACTGTCCTTCCGGATATCCGACGCGTTTTTCCACATACGGGGAAAACGCACGCTCATAAAGTCGTCGTACGGATACCTGCCGTCGATCTTTACGCCGAATTCAATACTCATTCCCTTACAGGGCAAAGGAATATATTCCAGCGCCAGGTGATAGATACCCTTCTCCCGCACGTCAAAATCCCAGCCGACAGTTCCTGTTTCACCGGTCCATTGAAGAACATCGTTTTCTCCTTTGTATCCGGCAAGTTTTTTAATCCCGGCGTCCGACGATTTCACATTATAGGAAGACGCATTTAATAGAATAACTTCACGGGGAAACGCGGCATCTTTATGGGAATCAAGATATTCATTGACTGAACTGCCACGGAACCATCGTATTGCTTTTTTTTCCACGCCGCCGCTTTCAGCTGCTGTTGCATCCGCAGCAGAAAACGTACACACAAGTAAAGAAAGAAACATGACCATTTTCATTGATTTCATCATTATCTTTTCATCCTGGCATATATGATAAATCAGTTAGCTAATTTTAGCAAGGAAAATTATGCATTTGTTTTTATTTTTTAATCATTTTAAAGCTAAAATAATGACTAAAATATAAATATTTTATTGTCTTTTTTCTAAAGTATGATATACTTAATTTACTTACTTATTACAGGAGGAAAAATGAAAAAGATTCTTGGTATTCTCGCATGCGCAGCATTCGTATTCGCTGCCGTAAGCTGCGGAACGACGGCGGCCGCTGCAAAGGACGCGGTGCCGGAAGAGGTAAAATACGTCGAACCGACGCTCCCGTCAACAGAAATGACAGTTCTTGACGATCTGAGCGACGGCAACTACTGGCAGGCAGTCGGAGACAGCTGGGATAAATGGGGTGCGCACAACCTCTCGCTGAGCGTCGAACTTTCCGATGCGGCGTTCAAGGGCTGGCCGACTGTCGGCACGCAATCCCTCGACTGCGTTATGGATGCGGCTCCCGCTTCATCGTCAAAACAGGCGTGCTGGTTCTGCGACTCGCTTGCGGTCACCGACTGGACGGGCACGAAATACGTCGCAATGGATATCTACAACCCTGAAAAGTTCGAATTCGAGCTTTCGTTCGTCATTCAGGCGACCGATGCATGGACATGGTGCCAGAGCGACGCAATAAAAGTACCGGCGGGAAAGCACACAGTCCTTTTCGATGTGTCGAAGTTCGGCGACAGCAATCTTGCGGACGTCAAGCGCGCAATTTTCCAGAGCATCAACGAGAATCCCGGCGGACATTTCTACGCGGGAAACATCCGCCTTTACAAGTAACACTGACAAATGCGGGGCGTCCCGAAGCCTCACGTACGGAACACCCCCGATGCCCGCGAATTGTCCGGGAGAGGAGTTATTGGACAGCCCGTTCCATCATTTTATATTCCGAGCGCCCCGATGTATGCGGCGAGTTTTTCCGCGGCCCGGCGGTGAGTCACCGGACCGGGATGGCAGCGGGAGCCGCGCTCATCATCACGCTCCGCGTCCATCGACGGAAGCTCCAGTACGGATGCGCGTCCGTCGCCGCTTTCAGCAGCATATTCCGTCACCGCCTGAGCGATGCACGGGGCAAGCGCCGGAATCGAACACATTCCCCAGCACCAGATAATATATGCCGCAGGATTGCATTCCCGTACGACATTCAGGAACGACTTTACACCGCCTGCAACCTTCCGCGCATCGTCCGCTTCGGGTTTTCCGTTTTCGTCAAGGTTCATCCGGTACGTTTTGCCGTCCGAAGGATCTTTCCATTCCGGCTGACTGAACGCACCGGCATCGTTCGTGCCGAGATTTATGACGACAACGTCGGCCGGTGCGGCGTCAAAATCGTATGCACCGTGCGCGCCGAGCCGTTCGTACAGCTCTCCGGGTACAAGTCCGCATATCTGCCTGTAGTACTGCGGAATATTGCTGTGTATGTTGTTGTCCCATCCCGTAACAATTCCCCATCCGCTCTGCGATACGATGCGGAAATCGGCATTGAGCAGTCCGGCCGTTATGCGCGCATAATCCGCATCAGTCGCCATCCATGACGAAAGCCAGTCCATTTCACCGGGAGCGCCCGCAAGTCCTTCGCCGGTCGTAATACTGTCCCCCGCGAACTCAATCACCGTACGATTCGAGGGAAGCGGCAGAAACACCGCATCGCCGGCTGTACGGACGGCGTGCACAAGCAGCATATGCTCCTGATCGCCGGACATGGCCTGCGTATCCTTGAGCAGCTGCACGGTATTTTCCTTTTCCGCGGGAAAATTGCGGAACAGACAGTACCACCGGCGGCCTTTTTCAACCATGAAGCGCGCAATCTGCGAACCGTTCAGACGTACGCTCACCCACGGTTCGTATATGCCGTAGCTGCTTTCGAGTTCCACCCACAGCTCCGAGGTCTTCAGCCTGCATTCAAATCCGCTCGCAGTCCAGAATAATGCAAGAGGCCTGCCGCAGCCTGCTCCGGTCACGTTGCGTCCCAGTATGCGGAGTTCCGGCACATCGCCCGGGAAAAAAGTCTTCATATTTTACCTTCCTTAATCAGCTTTCAACCTTTTTTTTTAAGTAAAACAATAGTATACTATACCAAATATATGAAAAAGACAAACAATGTAACACTTGCGGACATCTCGGCAAAGCTCAACGTAAGTATTGTCACCGTATCAAAAGCCCTCGCCCACAAAAAAGGCGTCAGCGCCGCCCTGAGCCGCGAAATAAACAAGCTCGCGGACGATATGGGATATCTGAAAAAAAATCACGGCGGCAACCGGCAACTGTCTACAGGAAACATCGGTATTCTTATTCCTTCACGTTTTTTCAGCAAAAACACTTCATTCTACTGGATGCTGTACAACGCAGTCTCAAAAGAGCTCATGCGCAACGGATACTACTGCATCCTTGAACAGCTCGGCGACGAGGACGAATTCGACCTTACGCTGCCTCGTATGGTTCAGGACAATAAAGTGGACGGTATAATTGTACTCGGACAGCTGAGCACCGACTACGCCTATTACTTTATGCGTCATTACTACGAGTTCATATTTATGGATTTCTATATGAACGATGAGAAAATCGACACCGTACTGACCGACAATTACTACAGCGAATACCTCATGACACACTATCTTATTTCGCAGGGACATACTGATATGCGTTTCGTGGGCAGCATCCGCGCAACCACGTCTATAAGCGACCGGTTCATGGGTTTTGCAAAGGCTTTGCTCGAAAGCGGGTGCAGCATAGACCCCGGCGACATAATCGAGGACCGCAACTCACACGGGCAGTCAATCCCCATACAGCTTCCTGAAAAACTTCCGACTGCATTCGTCTGCAACTGCGATGAAACAGCAGTACACGTCATAAACGCACTCGGTGAAAAGGGACTCAAAGTTCCTGAAGACATTTCCGTCGCAGGATTCGACAACTACGTGACTGAGCCCTGCTTCCGGCCCGCTCTCACGACGATTGAAGTGCCGCCGGCCGCCACCGCAGGAATGGCCGTCGACCTTATTACACGGAAAATAACGGGATGTCCGTATACCCCCGGGCGTCACGTCGTGAGCGGAAAACTGATAATCCGCGACTCAGTCAAAAAACTCAAATAGTACTGCTGCGAAACTCTGCAGGCATAAGGAGGAGTCCTGCGGAGCCGCAGCAGTACTGTAAAATCACTCTGCGTCCGAAAGCGAGACGGATTCTATAGGAGCATCGCTTGTCGTTATATCGTCTGCAATCACAATGGTAAGGACCTGGACAGTCGTCCCCGTGTCTGCCGGTAAGACGTTGATTTTGTTACTGACTGATTCGAGGCTGTCGTTTAAAGTCGTAGAAGTGCCGACGTACGGATAATACGTATCAGTTCCGTCTGAAACTTCAGGGTACAGCTGTGTGCCGGACGCATTTGTAAGCGTTGTGTACGCGACGTATCCGTCCGCCGTATTCGCGGTAATCGTTGCGGTCGTTCCCGAAATCACAGTATCGCCGGAGAACGATGCGTACGAATTCGCAGCATCCTTTACGGCCACACTCGTTATTCCCGCCGGCATATTCTCCACAATGATTTTGGAAATGTAAACTTTCTGTATTCCCGTGTAATACACCTGCGAAATCGCGATGTTCGTTCCGGTCACAACCATACCGTACGTCGCAAACAAATCGGCACTCTCGTTATTCAGCGACAGCTGATACGTTCCGTCGCTTGAGACACTCTTTGAAACTACGGTAACCGGGTCGGTGTATTCCGAAGCAGTTTTTATAATCAGCGTACCTGAAGAACCGAGAGACGTATCGATCGTGTATTTTACATAAATGCTTACCGGTACGGTTCCTCCGTCGTATATCGCGGAAAGGTCGTCCATTTCTGTAGCTGCAAACGTGATGGAACCGCCGCTTGTCGCCCCCGTCTTTACCGCCGACGACGGAGTATATTTCTGATCAGTAAACGTGCCCGTATACGAACCGCTGTTGTCCGACTCGCCGTAATAAACGCCGGTAAGCGAACCGGCAGACCCCCAGACAACAAGTCCGTTCGCCTTAACCGAAGTCATTTCCTCCCCGGTCAAAGAAAAAGTAATCGACTGTTTCGTGAGAAGGAATCCGTCGCTGTTCGCATCGGAATCGGCAGCGACAGCCGCAATTTTTGTCCAGCCGCTGACATTCTGTGCGATGCTCCAGACAGCTCCGTTTGAAACGGTTACCATAATCGGAGAACCTGAAGGAACGTCGGTGAAATCTTCGGCAGGAACTGTCACTGACGCCCAGCCGTCGAACGATGAACTGCCCGACCAGATTGATGTGAACGAATCATCTACTGTTGTTTCCTCAGGTTTTCCGTATAAACCGCTGCAGGAAATTGCCGCAAACGCAAACAGCGCTGCTGATACGGCAACGGCTGAGTTCTTTATAAAATTTTTCATTATAGTCGTTCCTCCTTACTTAGAATGTAAATTTAACAGAAAGCGGAATGTACCACGTCTTGAGCACATCTGCGTCTTTGTTCATAGTCATATCGATATAGTAGCCCGGTATAAACTGCGCCGAACCGAAAGTGCAGGGAAAGAGAACGCCGAGAAAAAGACTCTGATGTCCCTGCACGAACTGCTCCGCGCTGCCCCACGTGTCGTAGCCGTTCGCATCGCCCGAATTGCGGTTATACGCGTGTTTTGCCCGGAAATCGACGGAAATCATATCCGTGAGCGGAGCAGTCACGTCGAGTTTTGCAATATTCGCAAACTGGTCTTCAACGACATATTCCGATACCCAGATCGGAGAATCGTACAGTTTGATTGTAAATATGCCGACGGACTGCGTATAGAACACACCTCCCTGCACACAGTACAGTTTGCTGTTCACAATTTCCGCGCTCGCACCGGCTACAGCCGTGAACGGCCCGTTCCACTGAACACCGCCGCCTGCAGACCAGTTCTTCCAGCTGTTCGCGTACGAACCGCCGACGTTCGCAAGGAAGTCGTTGTACGTTCCCGTAGCGGCAAATGTAAGCATGTCATACGTATACTTTACGGAAAGTCCGCCCTGCCCGAGCGCTTTATAATCCTGGTCCGTCGTATTCGCATTGTAATACGTGTTGTCCGTTCCCATGTCGTTGAACGCCTGAGCCGCAGCGACAGTGAGTCCCGGTATGAAATTCGGGCTGTACTCAAGTCTGAAACCTGTGGAACCGTTAAGTTTGTTTCCGATAGGATTCCAGCTGATTGTTTCCTGCAGCGGAGCATATCCCAGATTGTTTCCTATGACGCATTTAAGCTCGTCGAACGGACGCACCCATCCTTCAAGGTCGAATATGCACAACGGCGTTCCGTCTCCGCCGTCACCGGCCGCGTTCGAATACGCATTCACAAGTCCCGTAGTATACCCGTTGTTCTTTCCGTACCACAATCTGGTATAAAATCCTGCTTTTTCTCCCGTGGCGGAAATTTTGATGAAATTCTCGCAGTCGTCGCCTGCGAAATTCGTCTTGGACTGAGTGCTCGGTCCGTCATAGGTCGTATCGTCCGAGTTCTCCTTATGGCTCCATGCATTCACTGTAGCACCGAACGACAGACTTACATCCGCGGCAAATACCGCCGGCGCAGCAGCAAGCGCAATCAGCGCCATTACGCTTAATTTCCGATTCGTCATGTAATGAACCTCCTTTCTTTTTTTAAGTTAAAAAATAAATTATTATTTAGTTTATACACTTACTTTTTAACTTCCTAATTGTACGACCGTTTACTTTATCTGTCAAATTATTTTTAATTTTTTTTGTGTTTCTTTTATGAAATTGGCATAGAATTATCTAAATATTACATATTATTAGCTAATTTTACCTTGACACATACATATTTTGCCTTTATAAATTAGTAATGGACAAAAGCAACGTAAAATGTGCTTTCTTAATTCTGCAAAATGGAGATACATAATGAGCAAAATTCTCGGCGGAAATTTACCTAACATCCCGTGGCAGGACAAACCGGCCGGATGGAAACTGCCTGTCTGGCGGTATGACAAGAATCCGATTATCCCGCGCAATCCGATGGAAGGCGTCGGCCGCATTTTCAACAGCGCTGTTCTGCCGTGGCAGGGGGCATTCATCGGCGTTTTCCGCGCGGAAACGACTACGGGACGCCCGTTTCTGTACCTCGGCCACAGCACGGACGCAATTCACTGGGAATTCGACCGCGAAATGATTCATATGCACGATGAAAACGGCAATCAGCGCGACCCGCTTTATGCATACGATCCCCGTTGTGTAAAAGTCGACGATACGTACTATATTATCTGGTGCGGAGATTTCGACGGTGCCTCAATCGGTCTTGCATGCACCAAAGATTTCAGGGATTTCACGCGCCTGGAAAATCCGTTCCTCCCGTTCAACCGCAACGGCGTTCTGTTCCCGCGCATGGTGAACGGCAAATACCTTATGCTGTCCCGTCCGAGCGATTCGGGACATACGCCGTTCGGCGACATAATGCTCAGCCAAAGTCCGGACCTCACGTTCTGGGGCGAACACCGCATCGTCATGCAGCGCGGAGGAAACGGCTGGTGGCAGGGAGTCAAAATCGGCTGCGGACCGGCGCCGATCGAAACGGACGAAGGCTGGCTCATGTTCTACCATGGAGTCGCTTCAACATGCTCGGGATTTGTCTATTCGTTCAGCTCCGCGATCCTCGACCGAAACTGTCCGTCGAAGGTGCTGTACCGCTGCGGACGGTATGCGCTTACGCCGGAGGAACAGTATGAAACGACGGGCTTCGTGCCGAACGTGGCGTTCCCCGTCTCTACGCTCGAAGACGCCGCAACAGGCCGCATCGCGATTTTCTACGGCGCGGCGGATACGGTCGTAGCGCTCGCGTTCACTACGATCGACGAAATCGTCGGATACACGAAAGAAAACAGCGAACTCGTAAACCTCGACGGCGACGAGGGACGCATGTAATTACGGAAAACCGGTGCGGAAATATCAGTCAAAGCCGGCCGGCTGTACCGAACCGGCTTTTTTTGGATATACTGAAGCCGGTTTTTTACCGGAGGTTATATGAGTATTTCGTTTGATTCGGCACATGATGTTTTTTCGCTTGAAACGCCGAACTCATCATATAGTATTGCACTGGCGGACGGTTTTGTCGGGCATGCCTATTACGGAAAAAAGATTTCGGGAACCGACGTCGCCTATCTGCTGCGCACAAACGAAGCGCCATTCGTTCCTTCAAAAAATGAACGCGACAGGCTTTCATTTTACGATACGTTTCCGTGCGAATATCCGTGCGGAGGCATAGGCGACTTCCGAGGGAGCGCGCTCGACGTGCGAACCGAGAAAGGACACAACGCCGTATGTCTGCGCTATATTTCCCATAAAATTACAGGCGGAGCCGCGCTGCTCGAAGGCCTTCCCGCTGTGACGGGAAACGAAGAGGACTGTTCGACGCTTGAGCTGCTCTGCCGCGACGATGTGACAGGACTTGAAGTCACGCTGTTGTATACGGTCTATGAAAAACTCGACGCAATAGCGCGCGCGGTACGAATCAGCAACAGGGGAAAAACACCGCTCTACTTGACGAAAGCGCTGTCAGCAGCTTTCGACATGGACAACCGCGATTTCGACTTACTGACGCTGCACGGTTCGTGGGCCCGTGAGCGCCGTATCAACAGGAGGCGGATAGCGCCGGGAAAACAGGGCGTATGTTCAGTACGCGGCGAGAGCAGCCATCAGGAACACCCGTTTACGGCCGTATGCACGCATAATGCCGACGAAGATTCGGGCGAAGTATACGGCTTCAGCTTCGTATATTCAGGAAACTTTATTGCGGATGCACAGCTCGACCAGTTCAACAGTCTGCGGCTGCTTATGGGAATCAATCCCGATTCATTCTGCTGGAAACTCGGAACGGGAGAAACATTCACCTGTCCTCAGGTCGTACTCGCCTATTCCGCGGAAGGATTCAACGGCATGTCGCACGTCTATCACGATATATACCGAAACCACCTTATACGCGGCGAGTACCGGGACAAAATGCGCCCCGTGCTTCTTAACAACTGGGAAGCGACGTATTTCGATTTCAACACGGATAAACTCATCTCCATTGCAAAGGAAGCTGCGAAAGACGGAATAGAAATGCTCGTCATGGACGACGGCTGGTTCGGAAAACGGAACAGCGACAACTGTTCGCTCGGCGACTGGAAAGTGAACGAAGATAAACTCAGGGGCGGCCTTTCATACCTGGTAAACGAAGTCAACAAGCTGGGACTGAAGTTCGGCATATGGTTCGAACCGGAGATGATATCGCCCGACAGCGATTTGTACCGCACGCATCCCGACTGGGCGCTTGCAATTCCCGGCAGGACGGCGGGCCTGAGCCGGAATCAGTACGTGCTCGACCTGTCCCGTCCCGAAGCGGAGGAATACGCCTACAATTCAGTCGCCGCGGTTCTGCACAGCGCGAACATCGGGTACGTAAAATGGGACATGAACAGACAGCTTGCGGACGTCGGAAGCGCAGCGCTGCCGGCGGACAGACAGGGAGAGATTTTCCACCGGTACGTGCTTGCTGTATACCGGATGCAGGAACGCCTCATTACGGAGTTCCCGCACCTGCTCCTCGAGAACTGCTCCGGCGGCGGTGCGCGTTTCGATCCGGGCATGCTCTATTACAGTCCGCAGATATGGTGTTCCGACGACACCGATGCAATCGAACGGCTTTCGATTCAGGAAGGAACAGCTCTCGTCTATCCGCTCTCTACCATGGGCGCGCACGTGAGCACCTGTCCGAATCACGCGTGCGGCCGCGTAACGCCGTTCAGAACCCGCGGATACGTTGCGCTTTCGGGAACGTTCGGCTACGAGCTCGACATTACGAAGATACCCGCGGAAGACCGCGCCCTTATTCCGGTACAGATAGCGCTGTACAAAAAATTCAACGAGCTCGTGCGCACAGGAGATTATTACCGCATCGCATCCTATTCTCAGAACAACGAATACGACTGCTGGGAATGCGTGAGCCGCGACAAAAAACAGGCGCTTGTCACGTTCGTACAGGTACTCAATCATCCGAACTTTCACAGCCGGAAAATTTGTTTCAGAGGACTCGACCCTGTAAAAGAATACAAAGTGTCGTTTCCCGACGACGAACCGGACAGGCGCGAAATGCCCGCCTCGTTCACGGGCAGCACGCTCATGAACGCAGGCTATACGATACCGCGCATGTGGGGCGACTTCCATGCAAAACTTATCTATATTCAGGAACTCGGTACGTGAAAGGAACCGTATGCTGATTTTCCGGAAGCACCGCTGACCTCTTTCAAAATTATTAAATTTGTATTTTACCGCTGCTCATGTCTCTGAGCTGCGAAGCGAACGAGTCGTATTCGTCTGCGCGGATCTCTCCGCCGAGAGTAACGCCGGCTGCAAACTGTTCCGTCACGTCGAACGTATGATACGATTCCATCATGCGTTTGAGCCGTTCGTACAGCGTGTATTCCGCACAAAACGAAAATGTCCGTTTTTCGGTAAATTCTTCAAATGCGCCGTGCGAATCGGCTTCCGCAATTACGAGTTTGGCCGCGTCGCCGTACGCCTTCACGAGCCCGCCCGTACCGAGCAACGTACCTCCGAACCAGCGCGTAACTGTCACGAGCGCATTCGTGCATCCGCGTCCGCGCAGCACGTCGAGTACGGGCCGCCCCGCCGTTCCCGGAGGTTCTCCGTCGTCGCTCATACCAGTTACTTCCGCACCTTTCCCCACGACGAACGCGTGCACCACATGAGTCGCGTCCCGGTACTTTGTCTTCTGCATTTTAATAAGCGTACGCGCGTCGCTCTGGGACGCGCACGGCATCAGTTCCGCAAGAAAACGCGACCCCTTTACAACAAAAGAAACAGCTTCCGGCTTAACAAGCACATCCATTCCGGACGCCTACTCGTTCTCCGCTTCTTTCGGCGGCTCTATGTCGACCGACTGCACTTCCTTATTCGTCACGCGTATGCCCTGCGCCTTGAATCCCTTTTCCGCGTAACTCTGCGCCTTGAACGATTCATCAAGCTTCTTAATCCGCGCCTTTTTCACGTAGTGAAGCGTGAACGTAAAATTCTTCCGCGTATCCACGTGAAGCACTTCCTTTCCGTCGGGAGCGAAAAAATAGTCGCGGTTCATGATATAGCCTTCGACCTTCGTCCGTTTTATAAAAACGAACTGCGTTTCGGGATCACGGTAAATAATGGTAAAAAGCACTTTCGAAAGGCTCTCTTTGTCGGCAAGACCGCACCAGAACATTCCGGGCCCGACAAACACTTTGTCGGGCGCTTCCGTTACGCTGAAAATGCCGCTTCTGCGGACAAACATGACGCGGTCGAACGGAGTGATTTTGAGCATCTCGCTTCCGCCGGAAACTCCCGTTCCCAGATACCCGGACGCGTCGTCGTATTTCAGCGGCGTGTCGCGCTTGACGACGTCCTTCACGTCGACTTTCTCGATGCTCGTGATTGTCGTGAGCCGTTTCGTCTTCTCCGGGTCGAGTTTCTTTTCAATCCCGTCAAGCCAGCTGATTGCGTATTCGGTAAGATGCTTCAGGAGCTTGTCTATTTCCTTTATGCGCCTGTTGATGGCCTCGACTTCCTCATGATTCTTGTTGATGTCGTACAGAGAGATGCGTCTGATGGGAATCTTGAGCAGATGGTCTATGTCGTCGTCCGTTATGGCGCGGAGAAGTTCTTTTTTAAACGGAACGAACCCTTTTTTTACCGACTCGTTCACTTCTTCCTGCGTTTTCATCTGCTCGATTTTCTTGTAAATCCGTTCCTCGATGAATATGCGCTCGAGCGTGCGCAGATGAAGCTTTTCCATAAGCTCCGCGCGCTCAACGTTGAGTTCGTCCCTGAGTACGCCGACAAGCTGCTTCGCATGGAATTTAATAACGTCCGTGACGGTCATCTGCACAGGCATGTTGTCGCGAATGACGAGCAGATTACAGTAAATTGTCTGCTCGCATTCGGTATACGCGTAGAGCGCGTCGACGACGTCTTTCGCGTAGACGCCGCGCGGGAGCCTTATCTCGATGTTCACCGTATCGGCGGTGTAGTCGTTGATCGACGCAATCTTCACTTTGTCGTTCTTCGCGGCTTTCTCGACGGAATCCATAAGCGTTTCCGTCGTCGAGCCGAACGGCAGCTCGGTAATCGTGATTTTTTTCTCGTCGCTCAAATCCATCTTTGCGCGCGTGACGATTTTCCCGAGACCGTCCTCGTAGTCGGATACGTCGAGCAGACCGCCCGTCTGGAAATCGGGATACAGCCTGAATTTTTCGCCCCGGAGGCACGCTTTTTCCGCTTCGATTACCTCGCGGATGTTGTGCGGCAGAATTTTCGTACTCATGCCGACGGCGATGCCTTCCGCGCCGAGAATCAGTACGAGCGGAAGCTTCGCGCGGAACGCAACAGGTTCATCGCTGCGGCCGTCGTAACTCGGCACGTACTGCGTTATTTTCGGATTATAAAGAATATCGCGGGTAATCGGACGGACGCGGCACTCGATGTAACGAGGAGCGGACGCGCCGTCTCCGGTGTACATGTTGCCGAAGTTTCCCTGCTTGTCTATGAAAAGTTCCTTGTTTGCAAGAACGACGAGCGCCGAATAAATCGAAGCATCTCCGTGCGGATGATATTTCATGCACTGGCCGACGATGTTCGCAACCTTGTGGAATTTACCGTCGTCAACTTCAAGCAGCGTGTGGAGAATGCGCCGCTGAACGGGTTTAAGTCCGTCCACCAGCTCCGGAATAGCGCGGTCACGGATGACGTAACTCGCATACTGTATGAAATTGCTGTCGAAAAGATTTTTTACGTATGCCATACTTTAACCAGTATACAATAAACGGGAAAAAATGTCAGGCAACCTGCCGTACGAATCAGCACGGATAAAAATGTACAAAAGTGTGTAAATTAATCTCTTGCATTTCGGCCGAAAACAGCGATAATATTGGATAGATATCAAATATTTTTGAATCAATAAACAACAGGAGATACATGTATGACAGATCTGAAAACATTCAATTTCTGGTTCCTCACCGGAAGCCAGGACCTGTACGGCGAAGAAACGCTCAAACAGGTTGCAAAAGATTCAAAGGAAATCGTTGAATCAATCAATGCTGCAAAGGAAATCCCGTGCAGCGTCGTCTGGAAGCCGACGCTTCTTACGCCCGATTCGATCAGGACGACGCTCGAGCAGGCGAACGCAGACGACAGCTGCGCAGGCATTATCTGCTGGATGCACACGTTCAGCCCGGCAAAGATGTGGATCGCGGGACTTTCCGTCAACAAAAAACCGCTGCTGCAGCTCAACACGCAGTACAACGTGAAGATCCCGTACGCGACGATGGACATGGATTTCATGAACCTGAACCAGAGCGCGCACGGCGACCGCGAATTCGGTTTCATCACAAGCCGGATGAATCTGCCGCGCAAAGTAATAGTCGGGCACTGGAAGGATGCGGATACGCTCATCCGAATCGGCTCATGGATGCGCGTCGCGTGCGCGGTCGCCGACGGCAAAAACCTCAAAATAGTGCGCTTCGGCGACAACATGCGCGAAGTTGCGGTCACCGACGGCGACAAAGTGGAGGCAATGATAAAGTTCGGCTGGTCCGTTCCCTACTACGGCATCGGAGACCTCGTCGCACGTATAAACAAAGTCTCCGACAGCGATGCGGCAGCGCTTGTGAATGAATACGACAAAGAATACGAAATCGTCTGGGGAAAGGATAAAACAGCTGCGAAGGAGCACATCAAAGAGCAGGCTAAGATAGAAATAGCGCTCCGCGCGTTCCTCAAGGACACCGGTGCAAACGCGCTCACCACGAATTTCCAGGACCTCTGGGGCATGAAACAGCTGCCGGGACTTGCAATTCAGCGGCTCCTCGCCGACGGTTACGGATTCGGCGCGGAAGGCGACTGGAAGACGGCCGCAATGGTCCGCACGTTCAAAGTTATGACGGCGGGACTTACCGGAAACGGCAGGGGCAACGCCTTTATGGAAGACTACACGTACAATCTCGAAAAAGGCAACGGTCTCAACCTCGGCTCCCACATGCTCGAGGTGGACCCGCAGGTCGCAGTCTCGAAACCCCGCGTCGAAGTCCATCCGCTCGGCATCGGCGACAGGGAAGATCCTGCGCGGCTCGTCTTCAACGCAGGCACCGGACACGCACTCGTAACGGCCGTCGTCGACATGGGCAACCGATTCCGCTGCGTCGTGAACGAAATCAACGTTATTACGCCGCCGGAAGATTTTCCGAAACTTCCCGTCGCGCGTATGCTGTGGAAACCGGAACCGAATCTCGAGACGTCCGCGGAAGCATGGATTCTTGCAGGAGGCGGACACCACACCGCGTTCAGCAACATCGTTACGCCCGAAATGGTGCGCGACTGGTGCGAAATGACGGACATCGAATGCGACGTCATAAACAACGACACGAAAATCGCGGAATTCCGGAACGAACTCCGCTGGAACGCCGCCTATTTCGACGGACACCGGTAATATAGCAATGTAATCAAAGGCTGTTCTTCCGGAAGCGATATGTTCCGCAGAACAGCCTTCATGTTTTTCTAACTGTTTCCAAAACAAAAACCATAAATATTTTTTTGTCAAGTACTTTTTTATATTGTACTTTACGGACAAACTTACTATAATGCATTCCAATAAGGCAAAGGTGCTGATATATGTATTTTATGCATGTATCGGCACCTTTTTCTTTAGGCGGCTGCGTCGCAGCCGGAAAACAAAAGGCAAGGAGATAAAAAGAAATGAAAAAACTGGTATTTGCTGCAATGGCAGCAATTCTTGCAGGTGGTCTTGTCAGTGCACAGGATGCAGCTGCAGCAGCTACAACTACAACGCCGACAGTAAAAGTCAGCGGCGGTTTCATGAGCGGTTTCGCGGTCAACAAAGACGGCGACGATGATGCAACAATTTCAGTCTGGAACACAGACATTCAGAATGCAGGACGGGCATACATCAATCTCGACCTCACGGGCGATGGATACGGATTCAGCGCACAGCTCCGCGGACAGGCTAAACAGTTGAAAGCATCAACAGCAGCCGATACAGATTCGTCTACTGGGTACACTACAAGCTACGGACTTGATATGCCGTATTTTAAATGGGTGTACGGATATGCAGACCTGTTCAAGAGTGTTCTTCCGGTAACTGTAAAGGGTGGCTTCCTTTATGAAGACATTTGGGGTGTTGGGTATGAAGGACTTGGATACACATATGGATATCTGGCAGGCCCTGCTGTAGTCGTTAATATTAAACCATTACAGATAAAAGGACTCGAATTCGGTGCGGGAATTATGGATTTAGGCACATCTACGTCTGACTGGAGTAAAGCTGAATTTTCATCAGATTACCTGACAATTGGTGCAAAATATACAATGGACAAAGTATTCGCACTTGGGGCTCAGTACAAATTCGGCAACGGCATTGACGGATGGTCCGGCGAGTCCTACACAGACGGTGCACTTATAGCAAGCGTATCTCTTGACTGTGTCAAAAATCTGACTCTTTCTGCAGAAGGAGAAATCACATCAATCACGACCGACGATCAGTATTATCTGTACGATGAGTATGCTTCATATCAATTCACTGATAAACTTTCTGCAGACATCATCGCCATGCAGTTCGTTACGGACAAAATCTATACGTTTGAGCCGACCGTTTCCTACAGCATCACCGACAATGTCAGCGTAAAGCTCGCAGGCGGCGATTTCATAACCCTGAAAGACGACAGCACCGACAACGACTGGTTCGTAATGCCGGGCGTCACGCTCAAAGCCGGGAAAGCCAAGATTGATCTTTCCTATGCTTATGCAACATCCGGTGCACCGGCCGGCGGTTACAACTATTACTACTACAGCGCAGGCAGCAACATAATGCTCTCCTACAAGTTTACGTTCTAACGTAACAGCAGTTGACTAAAAAGTTGCAGTAAGCACACAAAAAGGGGCTGTTCCTTCAGGGAACAGCCCCTTTCTATTTACCAAAGACGTGTAGAAAAATTCCTTCCCGAAAATGTACATTCCCTGTCAGCGGGTGATGCCCGTCCTACACGGCGGGTCACACCCTTCCTTCGTTAGCGGGAAGGCACCTTTCCGGCACGGGTCGTATTATTTTTGTGTGAACAGAAAACACGCAACCTCATGTCCGGCTGCAGCTCCCGCAGGCTGTGTAAACTGCGGCAGGGACTGCCGGCAGCAGTCTTTGTGCTCGGGGCAGCGGTCGTAGAAACAGCATCCGGGACGCTGCACGTTCGGGGACGGCACGTCGCCTTTCAGAATTATGCGCTGCCGTTTGCGCTCGACGGCAGGATCCGGAACGGGAGCCGCGGAGAGCAGCGCTTTCGTATACGGATGGAGCGGATTGGCGTATAAATCCTTATATCCGCCTATTTCGACAATCTTTCCCAGATACATGACTGCGATTCTGTCGGAAATATACTTAATGACGGCGAGGTCGTGCGCTATGAACAGATACGACAGCCCCATTTCCTTCTGAATATCCTTGAAAAGATTGAGAACCTGCGCCTGAATTGAAACGTCGAGTGCTGAAACGGGTTCGTCGGCGAGAATAAGATGCGGCCGCAGTGCAAGCGCGCGTGCAATGCCGATGCGCTGCCGCTGACCGCCGGAGAATTCGTGCGGAAAGCGGTTTTTAAAAAATTTCGACAGGCCTACAAGCTCCATAAGATGCTCGACGCGGCCGTCTATTTCCGCATCCGACATTTTAAAGAAACCGCGCTTTTTATAAATCCTCATAGGCTCCGCTATAATTTCCGCGGTCGTCATGCGGGGATCAAGAGAGGAATACGGGTCCTGAAAAACAAGCTGCATGTCCCTGCGCGCCGAAAACATTTCGTCGCGTTTCAGTTTCGTAAGGTCTCTGCCGTCGAGCAGAACCTTCCCCGACGTCGGCCGGTACAGCTGGGAAACGGCTCGCACGACGGTAGATTTTCCGCATCCTGATTCACCGACAAGTCCCAGCGTTTCCCCTTTTGCGAGCGTAAAACTGATATCGTCAACTGCGTAAATATATTTCTTCTTTCCGCCGAAAATGCCTTCGTGTCCCATATAGAAATGCATTTTCAGGTTTTGTACGTCAAGTATGTTACCGCTCATTTTTTCCGTCCTTCAGATTGAGTGATCCGGCATCCTTCTGCGCATACAGCCAGCATGAGGCGCAATGTCCGTTGCTGAACTGCGCGAGAGGAGGATATTTCTGTCTGCACACATCCATCGCCTTGTGACAGCGGGGATAGAACGGACAGCAGTCCGGCAGGTCTATAACGTTCGGCGGCTGGCCCTCTATTGAAAACAGCCGTTCGTCCGTGTCGCGGTCAAGACGCGGCACGGATTTAATAAGCCCCTGCGTATACGGATGTTTTGTGTCGTAGAAAATATCGTCCGTCGCTCCGCGTTCAACGATGCGCCCCGCGTACATGACGTTGATAGTGTCGCAGATGCCCGCGACGACGCCGAGCGAATGGGTAATCAGGATGACGGCGGTACCGAGCCTGCGCGTAAGGTCCTGCATCAGCTCCAGAATCTGGGCCTGAATCGTAACGTCGAGCGCACTCGTCGGTTCGTCCGCAATCAGAATGTCGGGATTGCACGAAAGTCCCATGGCGATCATGACGCGCTGGCGCATACCGCCTGAAAACTGGTGCGGATAGCAGTCGACGCGTTCCTCCGCGCCGGGAATACCGGCGAGCTTGAGCATCTCGACCGCTTTCGCTTTTGCATCCTTTTTATTTAATCTCTGATGGAGCTGAATCGATTCCATCATCTGTGTCGATATTTTGAGGTACGGATTAAGCGAGGACATCGGGTCCTGAAAAATCATCGCGATGCGGTTGCCGCGGATTTCGCGCAGCCGTTCATCGCTCATAGTCAGTATGTCTTCTCCGTGGAACAGCACCTGTCCGCCCGTTATTTTTCCGGGAGGCGTCTGAATCAGATTAATAATCGAAAGATTCGTGACGCTTTTTCCGGAACCTGATTCTCCGACGATGCCGAGCGTTTCGCCTTTGTGCAGGTCGAATGAAATTCCGTCGACAGCTTTTACGACGCCTGCGTCGAGATAAAAATATGTACGGAGGTCTTTCACCTGAAGAATTGTTTCGTCTGTCATTTCTGCCGTCCCCCTTACACTCTGTTTTTCGACTGCGGGTCGAACGCGTCGCGGACACCGTCGCCGAGGAAGTTCATGGCGAACAGAAACACCGTCATAATGACCGCCGGTACGAGCAGACACCACGGATAAAGCTGCATTCCCTGAACACCGTCCGAAATGAGAGAACCCCACGAAGCAAGCGGCGCGGAAACGCCGAGACCGAGAAACGAAAGGAAACTCTCACTCATAATGAATTCCGGGAGTGAAAGAGCCGCATATGCAATAATAATTCCCAGCGTATTGGGAATAAGATGATGCAGAATAATGTGTCCCGCGCCGGCTCCCATGGAACGCGCGGCGAGAATAAATTCCGTGTTTTTGAGGCTCATCACCTGTCCGCGCACGACGCGCGCAATCGTGAGCCACGACACGAGCGCAATCGCTACGAACAGAATCGCGACGTTGCGTCCGAGGATCGCCATCATGATGATGACTATAAGCATGTACGGAAGACCGTACATAATGTCGACGAAACGCATGAGCACGGCATCGGTAGCGCCGCCGGCGTATCCTGCGATTGCTCCGACGATAATGCCGATGATGAGCGCCGTCACCGTACCTATAAGGCCTATCATCATGGAAATACGACCGCCGTATATGGTGCGCGACAGCATGTCCCGTCCCAGCGAATCAGTTCCCAGAATGTAATGACGCTGCTGCACCGGATCGGTCTTGTTCCGCTCCTCGATCGAGTTTATCTGGGCCTGTTCATTTTCGTTGTATGATGTGCGCCCTTCCTTCGCCATAACTTTTGCAAAGTAGGCTTTCCGCGTTTCAAGTTCCACTACCCCCGCAGGTCTGAACGACGGCGGAAGGTATGCATGATCGGTATTCTGCTGCGCGTACGGCTGGAGCGGAAGGACGGGCGCAAAAAGTCCGACCGCAAGATATATGACCGTAATCCAAAAGCCGATATAGGCCATTTTATTTTTTTTAAGACGCCGCCATGCATCAGCTGCAAGCGACACTGATTTCATTTCCTGATTAAATTCGTTTTTTCCCTGCTCTCTGTTTTTTTTCTTCCTGATAGCTGTAGTCAAAATAGTCACCTGTTATTCATATGAGATGCGCGGATCGAGGATTCCGTAAAGAATATCTACAATAAGATTCATAACGACAAGAATCGCGGAATATACTATCACTGTTCCAAGAATCAGCGTATAATCGCGGTTCAGCGCGGATTTTACAAAGAAGTTACCGATGCCCGGCACGAGAAAAATCTGTTCGATGACGACTGACCCGGTAACGATTCCCGCAAACGCAGGTCCGAGATAACTCACGACGGGCAGAAGCGCTCCGCGCAGTACGTGCTTGACCATGACGACGGAGTTTTTGAGTCCTTTCGCACGCGCCGTACGTATATAATCGGAGCGGAGCGTCTCAAGAACGCTCGCGCGAGTCAGACGCGCTATGGAAGAAAAATACGGCAGCGCAAGCGTCATCGCAGGCATAATAATTGTCTTCCAGCCTCCGCGCCCCGTAATCCACCCGGACGTCGGCAGCCACCTGAGCTTGAGTGCGAACACGAGCACCGCAAGCGGGCCCACGACGAACAGCGGAACGGAAAGCCCGATGCTCGCCGCCGACATCGTTGTATAATCGACCCAGGTATTCTGGCGGACGGCAGAAAGAAGCCCGAATGAAATGCCGAACAGAACGGCAATCGCAAGGGCTGTAACGCCGAGAACGAGCGAATTCGGCATGCTGGCGCCGATAAGCTGATTGACGGTAAAATCCTTGTTTTTGAACGACGGACCAAGATCGCCGTGCACCATGTCGCCGAGATAGCGCAGATACTGCATACCGAGCGGTTCGTCCATATGATACTTGTGCTCAAGGTTCGCCATAATTTCAGGAGAGACTTTCCGTTCGCTTGAAAACGGTCCGCCCGGGGCAAGCCGTATCATGAAAAAGCTCAGCGTTACAATAACGAACATCGTAGGAATAAGCCCCAGAAGGCGTTTTACAATAAATTTTCCCATTTTTCCTAAAAAACTCCGGACATACTAACGGAACGGCCTTTTTTAAGGCCATTCCGTTCATTCTAACAGAAGTTATCTGTTTAAGCAATTTTATTCTGTGTATTTTTTGTGCTTATTTTTTCGCTTTCAAACCGGTATACGGATGCAGATCGAGCGTATTCGAATACCAGCCTTCCCACTTGTTCAGATCGATGAGGTTCTGAGTAACGTAGATGTACATCGGGATGATTGACGCATCGCGGTCAACCGCCATTGTCTCTGCGTCGCGGAGAACCTGCATACGTTCCGCACCTGCGGGCATTTTTGAAGCTTTCTCCAGAAGTGCGTCGTAGTCGGGATTATTGTAGCGTCCGTCGTTGTTTCCGCTGTCTGATTTAAGCAGTTCGAGGAAGTTCGACGGATCCTGATAGTCGCCTATCCAGCCTTCGCGTGCTATCTCGAAATCGTTCGCCTGACGTTTTGCAAGGAACGTCGCCCATTCCATATTCTGCAGGTCCATATCGATTCCGAGATTCGTCTTCCACTGCTGCTGCGCCCACTCGGCGATCTTCTTGTGAGAGTCGCTTGTATTGTAAATGTAGGTAAGTTTCGGGAAGCCTTTTCCGTCGGGATATCCCGCATCGGCAAGCAGCTTCTTCGCTTCCGCAACGTCGAACTTCATACCGTCGGCGGGAGTATATCCGGCCATTTCCGGTACGAACGCGCCTGTCGCAATCTGTCCGCCTTTCGTCACCTTCTCGACGAGCTCTTTCGTATCAAGTGATTCGATAAGCGCCTTGCGCACGCGTACGTCCTTGAGCGTCTTGTTGTTAAGATTGAACGCCAGATAATATGAAGCGAGATTCGGATATACCTGATAGTCGTCGCGGAGTTTTACTTCGTCGAGCATGTCGAGCGGGAACGTGTTCGTCGTATTCCAGTCGATTTCGCCGTTCTTGTATTTATTGTATGCGGTCGTCATATCGTCGATCGGAAGGAACGTGATGCGGGAAAGGAACACGTTCTGTTTGTTCCAGTATTTTTCGTTCGGTACAACGGTGACTTTTTCCTGAGGAACCCACGATTCAAGAATAAACGGACCGTTGCCTACGAAATTCTCCGGTTTAATCCAGTCTTTGCCGAACTTTTTGATTGTGTGCATCGGCAGCACATCAAACGAATAATGAGTCATCATGTCGACGGCGTACGGAACGGGGCCGACGAGCGTGACTTCGAGCGTGTAATCGTCGACTGCGCGCAGTCCGACTGTGCTTGCGTCGGCTTTTCCTGCGTTATAATCGGCGGCGCCTTTTATAACCATAGCCGGCATATATGCGTAAACGGCTGCCGTGGACGGCGCCATGAAATACAACCATGAATCGACGAACGTCTGTGCGGTAACGGGTGTACCGTCGCTCCACGTCGTCTTGCGGAGATGGAACGTAAGGACTGTATCGTCCGCACTGCGCTCCCAGCTTTCTGCGACGCCGGGGACAGCCTCGCATGTTTTCGGGTCCGTCGTAACAAGACCTTCAAAAAGAGCGGCATTAATCCGCTGCTCGACATTGCCCTGAATCTGAGTCGGGTCTATAGACTGCGGTTCGGCACCGTTTTCGATTATCATCTCGGTACCTTTTGATGCTGCTTTCTTCCCGCACCCTGTGACAAGAAGTGCTGCTGAAAGAATTACGGCAGCTGTAAGAAAAAGCTTTTTCATTGAATAAGCCTCCATAAGTTAAATATCTTTTTTATTGTATGAATCGGCAGGATATTTTCAATACACGAAAATATATTGACATTTCTGCAAAAACATGATTGTGCGATCTATGTAAGGAATAAAACAGGATTTTTTACAAGTCGGACGTGTTTTAGAACGCGGATATGCCGTGCAAACCGTTACGGAAATTTCATTTTCGTAACGGTCGGCCGGTGCTGTTATTTCGTAAGATATCCGACGACGAGTTCCCCCATCTTCTTTGTGCCGACAAGTCTGCCGGCAGCCCGTACCGCCGCAGCATCGCCCGCAATGTCTCCCGTTCTCCAGCCGTCGTCGAGCACCTGCTCCACCGCGTTCTCAACGGCCTTCGCTTCCTTCTCCAGCTTAAAGCTGTAACGGAGCAGCATTGCGGCGGAGAGAATCGTTGCGAGCGGATTCGCAAGGTCTTTTCCCGCAATATCGGGGGCAGTGCCGTGAATCGGTTCGTACAGTCCGGGCCCCGTTCCGTCGCCCAGAGATGCGGAGGCAAGCATGCCGATCGAGCCGGTAATCTGGCTTGCCTCGTCGCTCAGGATGTCGCCGAACATGTTGCTCGTGGCAATGACGTCGAACTGTTTCGGATTGCGCACAAGCTGCATGGAAGCGTTGTCTATATACAGATAGTTGAGCGTCACGTCGGGGTACCCGCCCTTCACGCTCTCCGCGACTTTACGCCACAAGCGGCTCGAATTGAGGATGTTCGCCTTGTCTACGACGCAGAGAATCTTCCTGCGTTTCTGAGCCGATTCAAATCCGATACGCACGATGCGCTCGATTTCTTCCCATGTGTATTTTTCCGTGTCCCACGCAGTTCTTCCGTCGGCCGACGTTCCGCGCTCGCCGAAATAAATACCGCCTGTAAGCTCGCGTACGATGAGAATGTCGAGTCCGTCGCCCACGACTTCGTCCTTAAGCGGACACGCCGCCTTGAGCTGTTTGAACATGACAGCCGGACGGAGGTTTGCATATACCTTCATGCCTCCGCGGAGTCCGAGCAGCGCCTTCTCCGGCCTGATCGACGGGTCGACGTCGTCCCACTTCGGGCCGCCGACTGCACCGAGCAGCACAGCGTCCGCGTTCAGACAGACGTCGAGCTGGTCCTTCGGAAGCGGGTTGCCCCACTTGTCGATTGCAGCTCCTCCCGCAATTACATTTTTATAGGTAAACGTATGTCCGAATTTTTGTGCGACGGCGTCCAGTACATGTACGGCCTCTGTAACAACGTCGGGTCCGATGCCGTCACCCGGAATCAAAGCGATTGTCTTATTCATGCCAAGCTCCTGTATCAACATAATTTCAGTATTACTACTTACTCTTCAGTTATACTAAAGTCACTGAACTATGTCAACATTTGCCGGTTTCATACGTTTTTTTCGCCGAGAAGGGGCTGCGCAATGTGAACGCAGCAGAACTGCGTAAACGGTCCCATTAAAAGCGCCGTAATGACCGTGCCGATTCCGACCTCAGCTCTGGCTCCGCAGAGGAATCCTATGAGCGTGCACATCGCGTCGGTGAAAATACGGCACCAGCGGAACTGAACCGGCAGTTTGTCTTTCATGATAAGCGCGATTGCGTCGTACGAGGACACGCCTAAATCGGCGGTAATATACAGCGACGATGCAACACAGAAAATAAGAAGAGCCGCGGCAAGACATGCAATGCGCACGGGAAGCGTGTCCGCAGAGAACAGGCCGTCGAGTCCGCCCTTTGCGAAGTCTGCGACGGTGCCGACAATGAACAGATTGATGACAGTCGCAATGCCGAGGTAATGTTTGTCGACGATAAAGACAATCACAATAAGTACGCCCATGATGACCGGATACATAATGCCGTAGCGGAAATGAAACACGTCCGCCATGCCGACGACGAACGCAGTCCACGGATCGGTGCCCAGCTCTGCTTTACGCAGCAGCGCGACGACAACGCCCAGAAAGGCCGTGCCGATAAACGACATGGCAAGCCGGCGCAGGCTGAATTTCTCCATAAACCAGAATTTCATATCATCTTCCTGAAATGCTTCTCTATATCTTTGATGAGTTTATACTCGAACGAATCGACAAGCGCAAGCCACGACGCTTCCATCACGTCCGCAGAAACTCCGACGGTCGTCCACGAGTCGACGCCGTCGGTGCTTTCAATAAGAACGCGCACGTGCGATGCGGTCGCCGACTTTCCGTCGAGAACGCGGACTTTATAGTCGGTAAGACGGATTTTCTCGACGGCAGGATAGAACCGCACGAGCGCCTTGCGGAGCGCAATGTCGAGCGCGTTTACAGGACCGTCGCCCTCGCCCGCCGTCACTTCAATCTGCCCGTCGACTTCAACTTTTATCTGGGCGCACGCGTTCACGCCCTCCTCCGGACGCGGATTCATGCCGCTTGTCTGATAGTAGTGAAGCCTGAAGAACGGCTGGTACTTACCGATGATTTTGCGCACGAGCAGCTCGAAACTTCCGTCGGCCCCCTCGAACTGATAGCCTTCAAATTCGAGCTCCTTCATCTTTTTCATAATGTCCTTTACGAGGGGATTGTCCTTCGTGATGGTCGGGTCGAACTTCTGTATCTTCTCGATTATCATGCTGCGTCCGGCAACCTCGCTCATGAGGAACACGCGGGAATTGCCGACAGCTTCGGGAGCCACGTGCTCGTATGCGACGGGATTTTTGAGGACCGCGTCGATGTGCATGCCCGCTTTGTGTGCAAACGCATTCGCACCGACGTACGGCATCTGCGGATTGAGCGCAATGTTGGCAATTTCGGCAACCTGCTTCACCGTCGGCGTGAGCGTTTCGAGCTTGCCGTCAGGAACGCATCTGTATCCCATCTTGAGCTCGAGGTTTGCAATCACCGTCGAAAGATTCGCGTTCCCCGTCCGCTCCCCGAATCCGAGCAGCGTTCCCTGCACGTGGCGTGCGCCGGCCTGCACAGCAATGAGCGAGTTGGCGACTGCGAGACCGCCGTCGTCGTGCGTGTGTATTCCCACCACCGCCCTGCCGCCGAACTGGCCGACGACGGCCGCCACCGTTTCACGGCACTCGTCCGGAAGTACGCCGCCCTTCGTCTCGCACAGACTAAGGACAGTCGCCCCGCCGTCGAGCGCAGCCTCGAGCGTCTTCATCGCGTATTCCTTATTCTCGTGATACCCGGTAAAAAAATGTTCCGCATCGTAAATGACGTTGTGTCCGTTCTTCGTAAGAAAGTCGCACGTGTCGCGTATCATCGCAAGATTCTCCTGAAGCGTCGTCTTAATAATTTCCGTCACGTGGAACGTCCACGATTTTCCGAATATGACTACGTCGTGCGTTCCCGCCGCGAGCAGACTCTGCAGGTTCGCATCCTCCGCGCAGGAAATATCCTTGCGTCTCGTCGAACCGAACGCGCAGAGCTTCGCGTGCGAAAGCGGAATCTTCTTAATCTCCTGAAAGAATTCCATATCCTTGGGATTTGAACCGGGATTGCCCGCCTCGATATACGCTACGCCGAGCTCGTCAAGCGCCTGTACAATATGAATCTTGTCCTGAACAGAAAAGCTGATACCTTCGCCCTGCGCTCCGTCGCGCAGTGTGGAATCAAGAATGTCGATAGTTTTCTCTGATGACGCCATATTGTACCCCCGTAAAAAATATTTTTTCCACTATATAATAAACATGACGTTAAGTGAAGCAAAATAATATAAGTATAATTCCAAGCGATTTCCCACTAAATCAATAGATATTTACACAAATACAGTATTTTGATAGTATTATAACTTAAAGCAGCGTTTGCAAAGCCCGGAGGTAAAAATTGAAACGTATCGTTACAGTACAGGATATTTCATGCGTGGGAAAGTGCTCGCTCACAGTCGCACTCCCGGTTATTTCCGCAATGGGTGTTGAAGCGGCAGTCCTGCCGACTGCGGTTCTTTCAACCCACACTGCGTTCAAGGGATTCACGTTCAGGGATCTTACCGACGATATTGAACCTGTGTGCAGCCACTGGAAACAGGAAAAAATCAGCTTCGACGCAATCTACACGGGCTATCTCGGCTCGTTCCGGCAGCTCGAACTGATGTCGAAGCTGTTCGGCGGTTTCGGCGGAAACAATACGCTCATATTCGTCGACCCGTGCATGGCCGACAACGGCAGACTGTATCCGGGTTTCACACAGGAATTTGCGTTCGCGATGGCGAAGCTTGCAGGCAAAGCCGACGTCATCGTCCCGAATCTTACCGAAGCGTCTTTCATGCTCGGCATTCCCTACAGGCCTTCCGGATACGACGAAAACTACATCAGGGATATACTGAAAAGACTTGCGGCGCTGGGAGCAAAGAAAGTCGTCGTCAAAGGCGTCGAATTCAACAACGGCAGAATCGGCATCATGTCGTACGACTCCGCTTCAGGTTCATTCTCGAACTATTTCCATGAAAAACTTCCGACGAGCTTCCACGGCACCGGAGACATATTCGCAAGCGTATGCGTCGGCGCGCTCATGCGCGGATGGACACTGGAAAAATCATACGCGCTCGCGGCCGATTACGTCGTCGAAGCAATCAAAGCAACCGTCTCGCATAAAGACTACAACTGGTACGGCGTGGACTTCGAAACCGTCGTGCCGTATCTTGTTAAACGTCTGGAGAATAATAATTAATAATTATGTACCTTCTGTTCATTCGTCACGGCGATCCCGATTACACAATAGACTCACTTACCGAAAAAGGCATGCGTGAAGCGGACCTCCTTTCAAAACGCGTCGCCGGATGGCACGTCACCGACTTTTTCGTGTCGCCGCTCGGCCGTGCGCGAAAAACCGCCGAAATCGCCATGAAAAATACCGGGCGGACTGCGGAAGTCTGCGACTGGCTGCAGGAATTCTACTACCCCGTCGTCGATCCCGTCACGGGAAACAAGCACATTCCGTGGGACTGGCTTCCGTCGTTCTTCACCGATCAGGCGAACGCTCAGCTCAGCGACAGGGATGCGTGGATGCATTCACCCGTTATGGAAAACGGAGACATTCCGCGGCATTTTGAAGAAGTGTGCAGCGGCATCGACGGAATCCTTGCGCGCTACGGTTATATCAGGAAGGGCGGAATATACGAAACCGACGGAACGCACTGTCAGAAAGGCTTTCTTGCAAAATCGACCGACACATACAAAGAATCGTACGACGACCGTACGCTCGTGTTCTTCTGCCATCTGGGAGTCACGTTTGCCGTGCTCGGGCATCTGCTCAACATATCGCCGGTCCAGCTGTGGCAGGGATTCTTCATCGCGCCCGCGTCGCTCACAGTCCTTTCTTCGGAAGAGCGCGTCCCCGGCACGGCAGCGTTCCGCGTGCAGGTACTCGGCGACACGCAGCATCTGCACGACGGCGGGGAGCAGCCGTCCGCGTCGGGCTACTTCACCGACGTATTCAAACAGTAAACCCTCATTTACCCGTGAACACGCCGTGCAAATCATCAGGATTTAACCGGCAGTTCCCAGTTCCGACACCGTCGTCTTGAGCAGCGTTATCATATTCTGTGCGTTGCGGCCGAACACCGCGTTTATCTGCTCCCATGTGACGGGTTCCTCGTCCTCTTTCCACGAATCATAGTCAGTCGCCATAGCCACGGCGGCATACGGAATCTTCGCTTCGTTCGCGAGCATCGCCTCAGGGGCAATCGACATATTAACAACGTCCGCGCCCCATATGCGGAACATCTTCGATTCGGCGCGCGTCGCAAACCGGGGGCCTTCTTCGGTAATGACGCATCCGCGTTCGTGAATCGCAAGACCGATTTCCTTACCCGCCCTGTACAGCCGTCCGCGCAGAAAATCGTCGAACGGTTCGGGCATGGCCGTATGGACGGCACCTTCCTCGAACGAATCGAAAAATGTGTTTTTGCGGAAGCGCGTAAAGTCGATAAACTGGTCAAGCACGACGAAATGACCGCGGCCGATTTCCTCACGAAGCGATCCGCACGCAGTCGTAGCCAGAATGTGCGTAACGCCCGCCTCTTTGAGTGCGGTTATGTTCGCACGGTAGTTGACCTCCGTCGGACTGAACTGATGCCGTAAGCCGTGACGCGCCAACAGCACGACGTCCGTTCCGCCAATTTTTCCGAATTTCAGGCTCGACGACGGAGCGCCGTATTTTGTCGCAACGGTTTTCTCGTCTTCAATTGTGAACATGTCGGGATTATCAAGTCCCGATCCGCCGATAATGCCTACTTTCATAAAGAACTCCTGTAAAATGTCAAACGAAGTCTGAGTGTCAAAACGGCGCGCATCCGGATTTGCGGCAGGCAACCCCGGAAATGATTATTTATGAAAATGAATTTATAACGCTGCAATCTCGTCTTCGGAAAGACCGGTACACTGCGCTATGACTGCTGCCGGAATATCTGCTTTTTTCATATTGCGTGCATCTTCACGTTTCGCCAGCTGCGCCCCTTCCTGTTTCCCCTGACTAATACCCTGCTGTATGCCTTTCTGCATACCCTGTTCCAGCCCCTGTTCCATACCTCGTTCCAGCCC
>DHDP01000011.1 GCA_002399405.1 Treponema sp. UBA4873
TAACATTAGTTTAACCTGCGTTTGTGGTTTTTGCCGCAGGCAAAAATTGGCGTAAAATCTGCGTGAAGAACGCGAAGCGTTTAGCAGATTTTATGACAAAACAAATGTCAGGTTGAAACTTTTGTTGGACGATTCTTTTAGAACTTACCCTATATTTGCTTAATTATTTCCACTAACTGCGCAGGATTTACAATAAATGGTTTTACAGGAAAATGTTTACCGTTTCCTGTAACAAGAAATGTATTTTCCTTTTGAGCAGCCAACGTAACGGCATAAAATACAACATCTTTTGGATCTATCATCTTTTCTTTCATTTCCGGTATCTTTGTAATTTCTATACCATGATTTTCAATATCTTTTACTACTGAATCTATTATATCTTCCGGTAAATGAAACTTTGGTCTTCTTAATACATTTTTATATTCATCCATTATTTCAGTAGAATAAACTGGTACAATTTTACTTTCTGCTAAAAATTGAAGTATTTTTACTGTCGGTGACTCTTCATTTCGAGTAATCAATGCTGATACAATAACATTCGTATCTATTACTACATAACATGAATGTTCCATTTTTTACGAATTACTCTTTTTCGATCTGGCTGCATCAATTTCTGCATTTATTTCTTCAAGACTCATTTCCGGAACATTATTTTCCTGTATGACTTTTCTTGCAGTTTCATATACCTTTTTTCGCGAGTCAGTGTCTGTATTATCAGAGTTTCTAAGGTCAAAAGGTAATCCTTTTACTGAAACTGTTTTCTTAAAGAAAATACGTATTGCTGTAGGAAGATCAATTCCAAAATTTTCGTATATTTCTGATACTTCATCTTTCAGTTTTTCATCTACACGAACTTGAACAAGACTTGTAGCCATATTGAACCTCCTGTATATACAATCAATTTGCAGTTGTTTGTATGTATATAATATACTATCAAATACAATATAGTACAAGTATTTTATCGAATAACGTATAATTTTCTCGTTTAAGAATTCTTCCCAGCGTCGCATTGCGGCGTCCGTCCAACATTAAGTTAACTTGCATTGCTGGTTTTTGCGTAGCAAAAATTGGCGCGAAACCTGAGTAAGAACGCGGAGCGTTTAGCAGGTTTCGTGACAAAAGCAATGTCAAGTTGAACTTTTTGTTAGACGAATTATATAATTATATTAGCTAACAACTTCATAGAATCAACAAATTTTTCAATATCATAAGGCGTTCTAGTAATTTTCATCCCGACTGTTTTATATTCCATTGCGTCGCCATGATCTTCTTCAAAATTTTTACAACCTGCAAATTGTAAATCTTCTGCGGATAAGATCCCTAAATTATGTTGCATAATATTTCTAATTTGTATATTCGTACGAATATTATTTATATACTCACTTCCCTTTTTCCAATCTTCTTCAGTTTTTGATAATGCTTTTTTTACTCGATTAAGTTTTTCGCTTGCTGGCAAAAAATCAAAATTTTTAATTGCAGAATCAATTACATTCTGTATTAATCCATCCTTAGATAGCGAAAGATCAATTTTTAGATTTTCTGATTGTATATTAAATTCACCATTATTATAAATATTCCACTTTAATAGGGCTAAGTAAATATCTGATAAGTAATCATACCAATATTGTATTAATTCACCAAAATAAAGATTCAATATTATATCCTTATTTTTTATCAACTCATCATGTATATTTTTATGTGTTGGAATATATTTTATAATTCTTTTAAAATTACCAGGATTCCCTATTCCAATAAACATTCTAGAATTCGGTGTTGATTCGGTCAACTTCCAATGAGTATCTATCCCACTTTGTAGTACACCAAATACACCAAACGCCAAGCAAGCTTTTTCATCGACACCATCAATAAATTTAACTTTTATTTGGTAAAGAATATTGGTTAATTCTGTCATTTCTTTTCCTCTGCCCGAAGGGTCCGTCTAACATTTGCTTAACCTGTAATTCTGGTCGCGTAGCGATTGGCGCGTTTTGTGCTTGAGAGAGCGCAGCGAACGGCACAAAACGTGTCAAAAGAATTATCAGGTTGAAGCAGTTGTTGGGTTCTTTTTTTCGACAATAACGCATATATCTGATTCCAAACTCTCTATTGCTTGTAATTTTGTTTTTACCTTAGTGGTCACATTCTCACCTATAAAAACCAAAGATTTTATTTTTGAACAATAATCAATGTCCATACCTATTTTCTTATTTTTTAGTAACTTCAATTTATTAATATCTTGCAAAATATTCTTTTCAGAATCGTTTTCACCAATAAAATTATGTCTTAAATATTTAAACTCCAATGCATACAATAAAACACTCTGTTTATACTGAGCAGCAAATTTATTAAATAATTCAAAATGTTCTTTTATATATTTTAAAAAAATATTATCAACACCACCGATTCCACTTATATACTTATGATAATTATTGGGTTCATTTAGTTTTGTAAATTTTATGAAATCTGGATTAATTAAAACTAAATCAATATGAGCGCGACGGTGATCACTTTCACTATTTGCTTCTTTTATAAATGGATCCTTATCAAGAGTTTCACACTTGAATGGAGTTGGATACTCTGTATGTATTAGATTATAATCTTCAAAAGATAATTGCTTTTTTAGGCAAATTGAATAAAAAAATGAATGCAATTCTTTTTCAGTGAAAAAATAACCATCACTTTGTGAATTGAATTCACATTTCAACTCGTTTATAGCTTCTTCAAATCTTTTTATAATTTCTTGCATTTATTTCCTCCGCGCGAAGCGTCAACCCAACATAAGCTTAACCCGCAACACCGGTCGCGTAGCGATTGGCGCAATTTGTGCACAAGAGAGCGCAGCGAACGGCACAAATTGCGACAAAGGTGTTGTCGGCGTTGAAGCGTTTGTTAGAACACATCTTTCACTTTTTACTCCATCGTATTCTACATCATAAATATTTTTCTTCACACAAAATACAACAGAAATATGTGCTTTCTTCGGCGTACAGCCGAAATCCTCGCCGTAAAGGCGAAACCACAACCGCTCCTTCGTTACCGCCCTAATAATATCTCTCATTAATATATATGCAAAAAAATATTCCTACAATCTATAACTTGTATAACTATTTTCTTCGGCGTAAAGCCGAAATCTTCACCGGTAGGCGAAACTACAATCACTTTTCTGCTATCGCTCTAATATTTTTTTTACAGTTCTAAAACCAGCAAAACACTTATACTTAAATAAACATACGGTACTTATTCTTCCTCGGCGTAAAGCCGAAATCCTCGCCGACAGGCGAAACTATAACCGCTTCTTTGTTACCGCCATAATACTTTTCTTGTCAATATTTTATAGAATTACTTTTTTATGCTGAACAACTGAAAATAATAATTAAGTTTTTCTATTATCAAATTTAAATTTATTCACGGCAGCGAAGCTGTCGTTCTAACATTTGCTTAACCTGTAATTCTGGTCGCGCAGCGATTGGCGCGTTTTGTGCTTGAGAGAGCAAAGCGAACGGCACAAAACGTGTCAAAAGAATTATCAGGTTGAAGCAGTTGTTAGCGCACTTTTTTTATTAAAATTTAAATCTTATTAGTCATTTTTCAATAATTTCATCCAGTCTCGCCGTCCATATAATATTCTTATTATGGATGCTATATTTTCTTCTTCTTTTACAATGTAAAAGACAAGATAGTTTTTTACTAGTAATGACCGTATGCCTTTTGTCTTTAAGTATTCATCACTTACTAAGGCACAACAAAACGGTGAACTTTCCAATATTTTTACTTTGTTTTCTATCTCTTCCAGTAATTTTTTTGCCGCTGTTGGTGCTTTCAGCACATTCGCTATATAACTTAGTGATGAAAAAAGATCTTCTTCTGCTTTATCCGTAAATTCTATCTTGTACATTAAATACCTAACTTATCATGCATTTTTGCGAATACAGCATCTCTGGATTTTACATTTCCCTCTTTATCATCATTCAACCCCTCATCTAATAATGAATATAACTCCATCTTTCCTGCCAATAATTCATATGTTTCAATACTCATTACAGCAAGATCACCCAGTCCGTTCTTAGTTATGAACACAGGTTCCGGATATTTATGGCAGAAATCTGATATTTCAGTATAATTATTTCGTAAATCTGCACTTGGTCTGATTGTTGGCATAATAACCTCCATATCACTATTATACACTTATTTTGATATAAGATCAATTTTTATATTTTAAAAATTACTTTTCTTCTCTATTTTCATCTAAATTTAGTCTATCCCGATTTTTTGTATTTCCAGCGCCGAAGGCGTCGCGCTAACATTGTTTTAACCTGCGTTTGTGGTTTTTGCGCAGCAAAAATTGGCGAAAAACCTGCGTGAAGAACGCGAAGCGTTTAGCAGGTTTTATGACAAAACAAATGTCAGGTTGAAAACTGCGTTATGCGAAATTTATATTTTAAGTAATATCTTTTCTTCGACTTTTGTATTTTTCTCCTTCGGGTATGCTTTTATTTCTACACCCATTCCCAAACTATCCAGATACTCAACTAATGTAGAAATTTTTATATCCTTTCTTTTCTCAAGTCGTGAAACTGATGACTGTGTAAAATTCTTTACTTCATCCTGCTTTATATTACTTTCTTCTCTCAATTGTGCAAGTTTTATTGTCATTATTTCCTGTTCTGCAAGTACATTTGCTTTTTTTACCGATTCAGCATCCATCTTTGATTCCATCATTTTAATTGCGTCTTTCATATGTATTCCCCCTTTTTCAGGTGATATTTCTCAATTAATTTTTCTGATACAGCTATCAATTCTGTATAGAAAGCCTTCTCATTCTTTCCTTTCTTATCACCTCCGGTAAGAAGAAAAGCATTTCTTTCCTTATCAAATATATATGCAACGCGTAATACGTGTTTTTCTGTCTTATTTCTTAATTCTTTTAAATTTGAATATTTTGATCCGTGAAGCACATCTGAATACGGTCTGGTCAGCTGTGGACCAAATTCTTTTAAAAGCTTTACCCTTTCCAATACGGCAATTTTACTGTCATTGTCCAGAGTATTAAACCATATTTCGTACTCATCAGAATAATCTACATTCCACATAATATATTATATGCACTGTAGTGCATATTTGTCAATAATGTTTTGAATATTTTAAAGCACGCCTGTGGCGTGTCCGCATAACATTTGCTTAACCTGCGAGGCGTACATGGCGCGATTCTTGCCGAGCGAAGCGACAGCAAGAATCGTGACATAGCCGAGTCAGGTTGAAGCAGTTGTTCTACGTCTTCTTTTTTTTACCAGATAAACGAAATAACATCTTCATCATTTTTAAGTGATGATTTTTTGTATCGTGCAACTATTTTTTCCTCTGCAGATGAACCAACTGTATTCCCATCTTTTATTATTGGTCCGTTCTCAATAAGATAATTTGATATTTCCATCAAAAAGGACAATCCATCGCTCCAGTGCCCATTATATTTTTCAATTTCTAATTCTCTAAGGCCAAAATCTTTTAAACCTATTGTATATAAATAAAAACTATCATCTTCATTTTTATATCCAGTTGTTTTAATCCATATTGGAATTGGATTAGTATCTGATTTTATCATATCTGCATATCCACAAAATAAATCAGTTTGGATTACTTGTGATGATGATCCCCAATATACTCCTAATCCATTTTCAATTTTAAGAAGGCTTGCAGCTACTTTCGTAAGAAGTATTGTTACATCTTTTTTACTCGTATTCCCATTACCAAAGACAACAAGATGATATTTATGATTTTTAATGTCTTTTTCTGCATTTTCCCAATACCATGCTGTTTTAATAGGAAATTCTAAATCACCTGAAGGGATTGGTAAGGGCATTTCCGCAACAGCAATAGTTATTCCAAGTAATTCGAAAGTAACAGCCTTATCCTTCTCTGAATATTTTGAAATGCCAAAGCTGCTTCCCCAATCCATTATTAACTGATCATTTAGCATCTTTTCGTTAAAAACACTTTGTTCATTTAGCATAATGAACGCAAGTTGACTATTCACTGTTTCTCCTTTTGAACACGATATTACAATAACCAACAAAATAATTAGGGCCATAGTTTTATGTTTCATATTTCTCCTATCTGCGCGCGCAGCGTCCGTAGAACATTCAGTTAACCCGCAACTTTGTCCGGCTTTAGCCGGTTGGCGCACTTTCTGCGTATGGAGCGAAGCGACTAGCAGAAAGTGTGACAAAAAAGTTGTCGGTGTTGAACTGGTTGTTAGAAGCTATTCTCCAATATTTTCATATGCCTTCATAATATATTCTTTTGCATTTTCAAGTTCTTCGTTATTACTAATCGCTAACTCAAAATCTCCTGTTCCATAATGTCCAATATCTACTACATTACGGCCATTCTTAGGCATTTCAATTGATTTTGGATCAACTTTTAAATACAGCATTAATTTATTCTTTCTTGCTTCAACACATACAAAATTCTGCGAAATTTTATATGCTATATAAAATTTCTTTGGTGTTTCTTCAATGGATTCATTTATTCCCATTATGTATTCTCGTAAGTCTGTGAATAACTGCTTTACATCTTTATCCATACTTTTCAAATGCTGTTCCATTGTATATGTAGCATTTGCTCTTGTAAATGCAGCTTTCTTTCCGGCTTCAACCATTACTGGATTTTTTCCTTGTTGTATTGCTTCAACAGTTGTTGTAGTTGCCGTCCTTTGAAATATTTCTTCTAAATACAGTATTTTATTATCATATAATTTATACTGCCATAATTCTATATTTGCACCCATCATTTTTACAGCGTGTAAATCAAATTTCTTGTACCCGGGTGCGATACATATTACTCTTATATCATCCCAATCTACTTTTATATTCTTACCAAGAACGTTATTTACTTCTATTTGAAAGTCTCCTTTATGATCCTTTATCCATGAAAGGTAATACAAGCTCTGGTTTACAAGTTCTGAAGACTCTACTTTTTTATATTCTAAAATAACAGGATTATTATCTTCAGATAAAGCAAGTGAATCAATTCTTCCAGCATGCTCATCTCCTGTTGAAAATTCGGTTGCGATGAATTTACAGTTAAAAACTGTTTCCATATTCTTTTCAATTAGTGTCTGAATTTCTTTCTCCAATTTGAAATTGGCTGTTTTTTGTAATTGTAGTTTTTCATTCTCTATTGTAAATAACGGCATTTATTTTCCTCTTCTTATTATTGATTATTTTAAGCACCGCGTAAAGCGGTGTCCTTCTAACATTTGCTTAACCTGTAATTCCGGCCCGAAGGGATTGGCGTGAAAATTGCATCAAAGGAGCGCAGCGACGACTTGCAATTTTCATGACAAAAGGAATTATCAGGTTGAAGCAGTTGTTAGAAGTTCTTCTATTATACTAATAACTTCATTAACATTATCTGAATTTATCAATTCAATTTCACAACAATTCCCATTCCAAAATTTTTGAACACTTTCTGTTAAATGTTTTACATGATGTTTTTCTATTTTGCTTTTTACATAATCCTCATCTTTCATAACAACCAAACGTATTTTTTTCTTTGAAAATTGAAAAATTGTTATATTTCTATCCAAAGCAATGGCAATATAATATTTCCTACAATTAAACTTTACATTATTATTAACTTCAGTAATTTTTTCTTTAATAATTTGATATGTTTTTTTTATATCATCAGATACGTTTTCTAAATGATATTTTTCATCATATTCAATTGAAATATCTTGTTTTTCATCTATTGCTTTATTGACATACGAATAATCAATATTTTCAAATTCTGGATCCATAGTAAACAATATTTCGTTTCCAGAAATAAATTTTTTTAATACAATTATTTTTACAAATTTTCCCCAGGTATCATTATATGTATTCATCACATCAGGTAATTCAGATTTTTCTCCATCTATTACCAATAATATATTCTGACTTTCTTCAATAAGATCTTTTATAAACTTATATATTTCCTTTTCCTGAAGATATTTTTTAAAATCTTTTTTCAATAAATCATCATTGTTAATAATTCCAAACAATTTATCTACAAGATCACCTTTATTATTTGATATTTTAAAGAACCCAAAAAACTTAGTAAATTGTGGGAAAATATGACCATAAAAATCATGTTTTGCAAGTTCTACTTCAACAATATAAAATTCAGGATTTTCTTTATCCGATAAATCAAAGAGAAATCCGTCAGGAATACAACCACCAAGGCTTTTACTATCAAGTTTCTTTTTAGCATCGATATATATTGAATCCGATCCAAAAAATAACTTTGCATTATTTACCACATCATCTTCAAGTTGCTTTTCAAGTTTAATTTCAGCTTCAAGAAACCGTTTTTGCTCTTTGAATATTATCATTTATCTTTCCTTTCCCCCGCCCGGAGGGTCCTTCTAACATGAAATTAAGCTGCAACGCTGTGCCGTAGGCTTGGCGTAATTTGTGCGTAAAAGAGCGAAGCGATAGCACAAATTATGACAAAGGCGTTGTCAGCTTGAATTTTTTGTTAGGTTTTATTTTCCTGTTGTTAAAATCCTATAAGCATTATCATAATATTTTGATTGAGTGTCGCTTAAACTAAAAACATATGAAGAATCTTCACTCCCATATGAATATGTTGAAAATGAAAACTGTATCTTTCCACCCTTCATAAGAATATTATGAATAATATTAGAAGCTGATTTTCCAAATGTAAAACGATCAGAAGAATTTTTTGCTTCTAGCATACTTGAATCATTTCCTTCACTATCCCTAACTGTAACATATGCTGTTACGGGATATGAATAATCACCTTTTACTTCAGTATCTCCTGAATATTCGTATAATTTAACAGAAATATCATCTTTACTATCAATTAAGAATCTTATTTTTAATGGAGAATTTGATGTTGCGGAATTACTAAATTTTCCTGTAAAATCATCTAGATGTGTGAGATATTTATTTTTTGTTTCTTCTCCAAAATCATCTACATAATTCCAAACCCTCCAATTTCCTGTATTATTTAAATTTGCTAGTCTCTCTTTTTCTGCAGCTTCTTTTTTCTTTTGAATTGCTATTTCATTTTCTTTTTTTTCTATTGTTTTTAATAATGTTTCATATTCAGCATTTTTTTTTGACTCAGGATGCTTTATAGAAAGAATTGAAATATTTGCTTTTGCCGTTTCAAAATCATTGTTTTTATAAGCATTATCAATTATAGATATTAAGCGTTCTTCACCATTTTTTAACTCATCAACTTCTATTTTTAAATTCTCGTTTTCCTTTACCAGTTCATCGTATTTTGATTTTGGTACACAACCTATAAATAAAGTTGCTATAAGCATAACTCCTATTATGATTTTTTCTCTTTTCATTTAATCCTCCAATATTTCTTTGAAAAAAGTAATTTATTAAGAAGTGGCTTTGCCATCAACCTAACATTAATTCGCCAGTTCCGTCTAACTTCCGTATTTCTGTCCGTATAACTTCCCGCCAACACTCCCAATCTGTTCCATTACAAAAGATTATCCTCCCGCCTCCGAAAGTTATACTGTTCACTACTAAAACTCTTTTGTGCATACCTTCCCCATTTGCACTAATGACCAAATATCATTGATGAAGGAGAAAAATAAAAAGAAGTTCCGCGCCGCCGAAACAGGCTGCAGAGCTTCAGGTTCCATACAGGATGATTCTATAAGCAAGTACAGCAATTGAAGGAATCATGTAATTGTTCTTATTATATCACATAACTTTCAAAAAGCTATTCATATTCGATGGATGTTTCTCGAATTTCTGTAAAAATCGGCGTCGACTTAACAAGTATACATGAATATAGTTTTGTTATCTATGAGTACTTGTGATACCACTGACTTTCTGTCTGCGGAACATATGACGTTGCGTATTGGGGGGTAGTTTTCTGTCTAATCTCCTAAGCTAAAACGAAGACTCATCCTATACAAAATCGGAGCTCGGATATCCCCCGCCCCTGAAATGCATTTTTCTTTCCTACTGCAGCCGCACCGTTATTCCGACCGCTGTGCACGACCCCGCTCCTGCAAGGAATCCGAATGAAAAATCAACAGTCAGATCCCTGAACATCCGCTTCTTCACCGAAGCAAACGTATTGTCAATTCTCCTACAGCATCCCGGCACCGGATGCCGCGGCGAGTACTGCTGCTGTATATAAAAAATTTCAGGACGGTGGGATGACTTCCTGCAGCGTCACAGGGACGGTCTGTAGACATTCTGCAGCCAGCATGAAGCGTCAATCTGAAGGAATGCGTTCTTCACAATCCCGCCAGCATTGAGCGCTTCATTCATACTGATATGCGTTATGCCGCACGCAATTGTCTTCATCTTCATATGCGCACCGATTCCGCCGTAAGTCCGCGCTCCTCTCTGCGAAAACTGCCGTACATCTTTAAAAGTTCGACGGCTGTCTGAACGTCCCGCTCAACGGAACATACCGATAACGACGATCACTGAAACAGCATGGAAAAAGAAGTTTGTCATAACAACGTAGTACTGCATGAAAAAGTCTGACCGGAAGTCCTTTGCTTACCGGCAGGTAAACAGAAAGCCTTATCTTCTGTCAAATGGAAACCGGACTTTTTTGGTGTACCGTTCCGTTTCAGGGAATGCTGAAACTGCAATAAAATAAATGGGAATATGAACGTCCAGGGGATGAAGATGGGTTTCTGACGGCATGAAGTTGAGATTCCCATCGTCTAAGAATGAGATTCCCGTCGCCTGAAGCTAAGATCCTCACCGTCTGAAACTGCGATTCGCGCGACCTGAAGACGAGATTCCCGCCCGAAAGTAAAGTTCTTACCGTCTGAAGACGAGCCGATACGGAGCACTGTAATTCGTGTACAATAAACCGTCCTGTCTGTATTCCGAATATACCGGTAAGCTGATATGCCATTCTGCGGACGAGGGACTTAAGATTAAGTTCCGCAATTTGAATATTACTTGACAAACTTTGCAGACGGACACTTTTTGAATACCGTATGCAGATGCACTTGGATTTTCGTTCTTGCTCATTCTGCCGGCAGTGTTTACAATAAGACCATGAAAATGCATGCTGATTATACATCGCCTTTCGGCAATAGAATTCCTTACGTGTCGGTTTGCTTTGCATGGGTCAGATATCACCTCTGCCGTTTTCTTTTTGCAAAAGACGACACGCCTGTCGTTCCGGCTGCGGTTCAGACGGGAGAAGTATATAAAGATTTCGGTATGCTTACGATTGTCGATAAAAACAAAACAACGGAGCAGGTGCAGGATATAAATCCGCAAAACGCGCTTATTATCGGTACAGTACGTATGGGATTCGGACACTGGCGCATGGCGATTGCAATGGCGTCGGCGGCCCATCATCTCGGGTATACGCCGTACCTGCTCGACATTATGTCGTTCGACGGCAGCACGGCGCAGAAGTCAATCCGCTTTCTTGAATACTGGTATGATGTGTTCTCCCGCATTTCTCAGAAATCGAAATGGTTCAATAAGCACATATGGGAACATGCGACGTCGACCGGCGGCAGAAGTCTCAGGTCGTGCGTCTACGAGCGGTGTCTGTCGCAGCTGTTCACTCCTATTTTTATTAATTTTCCGAAAAACATTCCGCTGCTCTCACTGCACCCGTGGATCGGACATGCCGCCGTCTTATGCGACATGAAAAACATTGTGAGCATTATTCCGGACAATCTGCCGCTGGCATTCTGGCTTGTCGAAGGAACGCGACATACGGTACAGTCGCCGTCGGCATATATGGGATACCGTACGCTGCTTTCGATGGATGCGCACTATCCTGTAACAAACTGCATGCTGCAAGGGTCCCTGATTGAAGCGGGACATTACGTCGACTACGAAATCGTCTCCACGATAGAACACGACTGCAGCAGCAGGCTCGAACGATGCAGAAAGCGCGAACCGCGCCGTTTTCTTTTAACGATGGGCGGTGCAGGTGCTCAGGCCCGGCGGTTTTCAGATATTATCCGTACGTGCCGTCCTTCAATAGAATCGGGAAAAGCGTCCTTTTTTATAAACATGGGCGACCACAAAGGACGATGGGCAGAACTCAGGGAAGAACTCGACAGGGATGGAATCGCATATACGATGCACACGGACTGGGAACTGACGAAGCAATTCGTTGCCGATGCTTCGGACGGTTATATCAGGGGAATACACATTTTTCTTCATGATGATTTTTATGCGGCGGTCTATCTCACAAACCTGCTCATGCGCGTGAGCGACATTATGATAACAAAGCCGAGCGAACTTTCATTCTATCCTGTTCCGAAACTGTTCATCCAGCGGGTCGGCAGACACGAAGCATGGGGTGCAATCCGAGGCTCGGAAATCGGTGACGGCACAATTGAAACCGACAGCGAAACGGATCTGCACAGAACGCTTCTCACTCTTATAGACAGCAGCGATCTGCTTGAGATGTACATACGCCATATCAGGCTGAATGCGGACGCGGGTGTGTACAACGGAGCGTACAATGCCGTCGCGTTCGCCGAGCAGCCTCCGCAGCAGCAGGCCTAAAACGCAAAAAGCCGTCGGCAGCTGCGAGGCTGTGACGGCTTTTTTATGTGCCTGATCCCGTCAGAACGTTTTGAGTGTGCGCTCTATTCTTTCTATTGAACGGTCGACACCGAGAATGAGGATTGAACCGATAAGAGGCGGGCTTACACGGCTTCCCGTCACCGCCATGCGGATCGGCATCATAAAGTCGCCCATCTTCACGCCCATGCTTTCCGCAGTCGTTCGGGCAAGTTCCTCTGCTGCCTCGTGATCCAGCCCCGGAAGCGCCTTAACAAAATCCTTCGCTTTTTCAAGTATTTCCTTTGTTTTTGAAGCATCGAGTTTTTTCGGCACGATGTCCGATACGGGAGGAACTGCAGGCTCTGTAAACAGAAAATGCACCATCTCCGCGGCGTCGGTAAGGTAATGCAGACGTTCCTTGATGAGCGGCATAAGTTCCATGAGAGCCGCCTTTACGCCGGCATCGGACATATGCATGCTTTTGTCGGTGCACACCGGCTCGCCGTCGTCGCCGAGCGAAATGCCTGAATACGCCGGTCCCACGTGCGGTGCGGGGAACTCTTCGGTAACGTTTACAGGCAGCGCCGCGTCGCCTGTACCTGTAATGAACGGCAGCGTCCATTTGTACAAATCCTCATCGGACAGAAGGCGGATATACTGACCGTTGTACCATTCGAGTTTCTTATAGTCGAATACTGCAGGAGATTTATTAAGATGCTCGATTCTGAATCCCTTGCAAAGTTCGTCGAGCGTGTACATATCCTTTCCGTCTTCGTACGAACAGCCGAGCATGGCAACGTAATTAATAATCGCCTGCGGGAGGTAGCCGCGCGCGCGAAATTCGTTCACGCTTGTCGCTCCGTGGCGCTTCGATAGCTTCTGTCCGTCTTTTCCGTTGACCATCGGCAGGTGGCAGAACTCGGGATGCTCCCAGCCGAACGCGCGGTACAGCTGCACGTGAAGCGGAGTCGAAGGTATCCATTCCTGCGCGCGCATGACGTGCGTAATGTGCATGAAATGATCGTCAACAATGTTCGCAAGGTGATACGTCGGGAATCCGTCGCTCTTGAGCAGAACGGGATCGGGACTGATGTCCTCGTTCTTCCACGTAATGTCGCCGAGCAGATAATCGTGGAATTTCGTCTCACCCGTAAGCGGCACTTTCAGGCGGATGACGTACGGTTTTCCCGCGTCGAGGTTCGCCTTAATTTCCTCCGGCGTCAGATTGCGGCAGTAACGGTCGTATCCCGGAGCCATTTTATTTTCAGTCTGAATCTTGCGGATGCGCTCAAGCCGCTCCTCGTCGCAGAAACAGTAATACGCCTCGCCCTTTTCCACAAGCTCGTACGCGTATTTTTTGTACATCTCGAAACGCTCGCTCTGGACATACGGACCGTACGGACCGCCCTTTTCACCGCCCTCGTCCCATTCCAGCCCGAGCCATGCCATTGTGTCGTACAGATTTTTAACAAATTTCTCGTCGTACCGCGTGCGGTCCGTATCCTCAAGGCGCAGAATGAATTTACCGCCCTGTGATTTTGCGAACAGATAGTTGAAAAGCGCGGTGCGGACGCCGCCGATATGCTGCATTCCCGTCGGCGACGGAGCGTAACGGACACGAACTTCTTTATTTTCCATAAGAATCCCCAAAAATATGATTAATTTGTGAAAGTTCTACTATTATATAAGAATGACAGGTTCCCCGCAAGCGATTCGAATAGACCTTTACAGCCGGCGCTGATGTCCGCGTAGGTCTCGTCGAAATTGCCGGTAAACCAGGGATCGGCTACGTCGCGGGACTGGCCGCTGTACTCGAGGAGTTTGTGCATTTTATGTCTGCGGTCGGGGCCGAAGCAGCGGCGCATGTTCCGAATGTTCTCGTCGCGGCGGAATCAATCACAAAATCTTCCTGCATGCCGGCTTCCGCTGCAAGGTGCTTCATGAAGAATTCCGCCATGGGCGATCGTCGGAAAAGGACATCGTGTCCTTTTCCGACGATGCGAAAACCTGTGTAGCATATTTATGCGGCGGGACGGGTTTTCGCGTCAAGGGCGCACATCCTTGTGCTTGCCGGGATTTAATCAAAATGCTGATTTGGCATCAGGCTGACTCGCGTTCGACGAGATTCAGCGGAAGAAGTACGCTCATTGCGTTCTCATCCTGCCCTGCTGTTTTATTAACAATCATCTCGACGGCACGGGCACCCATTGCTTTTTTCTGTACGTTGATTGTCGTAAGCGGCGGATTCGTGTACTCGGCCATTTCAATATTGTCGATGCTTACGACGGCCGTTTCTGCGGGAACGGCGATGCGGTTTTTGTTCAGATAGCGGAGTATGCCGATTGCGACTTCGTCGGAACCGGCACATACGGCACGCGGGAGTCTGCTGCCGATCTTTTCCATGGCAAATATTCCCGCGCGCATGTCGACGGCTCCTTCCACGATGCACGACGTCAAATCGCTGCGGCCATGTTCGAGAAGCGCCTGTTTGAATCCGGACACGCGCTCGTCGAGCTCTCCGACGTACGCAACGTCGCCGTATCCCTTTTCCAGCAGATACGAAACGGCACGGAAGGCGGCCTCCCGGCGGCTGAATCCGACAGACGAAAGTCCCTCATGCTGCCATTCGACACACACGACGGGCGGAATCCGGCCCCGGATTTCTTCAATCAGTTTCTCGTCGTCGGAAGTTTTCAGACACTGGTCCACGGCGACAAGAATCAGTCCGCTTATTTCTTCAGGATGAATCAGTTCGTTGAAAAGTATGGGATTCTTAAGTTCGTCAAAAAATCTGATGAAACGGACATGATAGCCGTTTTCGTAAGCGGCTGTATGAATTCCCGCCAGTATTTCCGCGTAATACGGGCGCAGAAATACATCGGCACTGCTGAGTATGACGCCCAGCTGCCTGTCTGCAAGCGCCGCATTTCCGAGCTGAAGGGCCTGTGCGTATTTGTTGGGCTTATAGCCGAGCTCAGCAATCGCATCGAGGATGCGCCGGCGTGTCTCGGGTGCAACCGATTTTCCTTCCGTATTATTCAGCACGTACGAAACCATGCTGCGCGTCACGCCTGAAGCGCGGGCTACATCGTTCTGGGTCACCGGTTTATGTACTTTTTCAGTATTTATCATCTATAAAACTCTTCTATAATGATACTTCTGAATAGTAGTGGAAAATTCCATTTCCTGCAATGCAAAAAAAGGGGCCCTGCCGACGGCAGGGCTCCAGAAAGGAGAGGAGAAAGCAAATTAGATTACGTTTGCTCTTGCATTTACTGTATAAACCGTATGTACCTGTAAAAGTTACAAAAAAATCAGCGTGTCCCCGGTACTTTTCAAATTTCGGCAATTCTCATATACTTTATATAAATGGAAAGTCCAAAGAAACTGCTTATAATCAATCCGCTCGAAGATATCGAAATAATCAAGGCTATAGCCTCGGAACCGCGCATGCAGATGCTCGCCCTGCTCAGAAAACAGCCGCTCAATATAAACGAAATAAGTACGGCGCTTAATCTTCCGCAGTCTACTGTCGCGACGCACATCGAAAAACTCGAGGAGGCGGGGCTGTTGAAAATCGAAGCACAGAAAGCAAAAAAAGGCAGCCAGAAAGTATGCGCTCCGGCATACGACAATTTTCTCATCAAATTTCCGGAAAACGAAAGCGGAGAGCAGAGCAGCATAAGCGTCGAAATGCCGATAGGTCTGTTCACCGATTTTCACGTCAGAGCTCCGTGCGGATTATGCAGCGCTGCTCACATCATCGGCTTTCTCGATATGAGCGATTCGTTTTTCAATCCGGACCGTATGGCGGCACAGCTTTTGTGGCTTTCTTCCGGATACGTGGAATATAAATTCCCGAACAACTCGTTTTATGAATCGCGCAAAATTGCAAAGCTGGAATTCTGCGCTGAGATTTCATCGCAGACGCCGGGTTCGAATCCGAACTCGCTTTCGGACATTACTTTAACAATAAATAATGTCGAGGTCGGAACATGGACGTCTCCCGCTGTGGCCGGCAGCGAACCCGGGAAATATACGCCCCGATGGTGGAATCAGCAGGGCGCGCAGTACGGGCTGCTCAAGTCGTGGACTGTAACGGACGACGGAAGTTTCGTCGGTGAAGAAAAAATATCGGGCGTCTCCCTGCCCGACCTTCACCTGCCGGAGCATCACTCAATCAAGGTAAAAATGGGCGTCAAAGACGACGCCCGGAATCAGGGCGGATTTACGCTGTTCGGAAAGAACTTCGGTAATTATCCTCAGGACCTGATTCTCAAAATTTATTTCACAGAACAGGCCACCCGTCCTTCCACGTAAACGGTTCTATCATAAGCTGCGGCGTTCCTTCGCGCTCGCGGTCGTATGCGTGATAGACGAGATACTGTTTTCCTTCCTCCGCAAAGACTGAATTGTGGCCGGGACCTGCCCACCGGTCGAATGAAAAACCGTCGCGCAGTGTTGTACCGCCGCCTTTGCTCATGTCGACGTCGTCCATATCGAGATACGGACCGGTAACGGAACGGGAGCGTCCCACGACTATATGATACGTGCTCGCCGTTCCTCTGCAGCAGAAATCGTGCGAGGCGAACAGGTAGTACCATCCTTCGTGAAAAAAGACGTACCCGCCTTCGACGGGATTAGGTTCGGAGCATCTGCTTGCAACGCTGTACACCGGAGAATTCTCCGCACGCCTGCCGTCTTTTTCAAGACGCTGCATCTTAAGTCCGCCCCAGAAAGAGCCCCACAAAAACCAGTCGCCTCCGTGTTCGTCGCGGACGACCGCAGGGTCGATCGCGTTGAAACCGCAGCCCTCTTCCGAAAACAGGACGGGACCTTTGTCCGTCCATACGTAGTCAGCAGAAGACGGATCGAGCGATTTCGATACCGCAAGTCCTATTGCGGAACGGCAGCTGCCGAACGTCGACACCGAATAGTACACGCGCCATTCGTTTCCGCGCCGGACAACTTCGGGAGCCCACAGATTGGAACATCCCGGTATTTTTTCGCCGCACCATTCCGGATTCTTTTTAAATACGGAACCTGTACGTTCCCATCTGCTCAAATCAGTCGATGTAAAAAAAGTTAATAAATCGCTTGTCTGGAATCTGAAATAAACCCCGTGCTCTTTTACGATCACGGGGTCATGTGCCCAGACAGCCCCGGACACTTGAAGTAAATTCATGTGTTTCCTTTATTTCAAACCGGTCATTGCGACTGAGGCTATAATCTGCTTCTGGAATATCATGAATACGATAAGGACGGGCAGCAGCGCCACTACGGACGCGGCAAGGATCGCCGGATAGTCGGTCTGAATCGCATAATACGCGTTGAGCGACTGAATCATAACCTGAATCGGCATTTTTTTCTCGTCGTTGATGTAGATCGACGGGGCGAAGTAATCGTTCCACGATCCCATGAACCACAGAATAGCCTGCGCGGCAATCGCCGGTTTCGCGTTCGGCAGCATGATTTTCCAGAAAATGAGCGGATAGCCCGCTCCGTCAATCCTCGCGGCCTCAATCATTGAAGACGGAATGCCGTTCATGTACTGGCGGAGGAAAAATATCATGGACACGTTTCCGAGCAGCCCCGGAATAATCAGCGGATACCACGTGTTCAGCCAGCCGATGCGCGAATACAGGATGAACTGCGGAATCATGATGATCGCGAACGGAATCATCATTGTACCGAGCAGCGCAAGGAACAGTCTGTCTTTGCCGGGAAACCGGAGCTTTGCGAACGAGAACGCCGCGAGCGAGGACGTGAACGTGCCGACCGTTACGACCGTCACCGCGATGAACGCGCTGTTGAAGAATCCGTTCGCGAGCGGTTTCATGGACCAGATGCGCACGAAATTGTTCCACTGCGGTTTTTCGGGAATGCGCAGGTCGAGCTGCTGCACGAGAAACTGCATCGGTGTTTTGAGAGAGGAAACGAACATCCACCAGAGAGGTACGATCATCGTGAGCGCGCCGGCTACAAGGAATATGTACACAAGAACGTCTCCTGTTCTGCGCTCCTGTTTTTTCGAACCGTATTCCGCCGGATTATTAATATCTTTGTTACTCATGGTTTACTCCAGATAGTTGTCGCTTTCGGGACCGAATTTGAATTGAATGGCGGTAACGATGAAAATAATAACCGCCAGCACCCACGACGCCGCACACGCGTATCCCTTTGCATCTGCCGACGAGAACGCCTTCTCCCAGATATAGAATACGATCGTTGCCGCGCTGTAGTTCGGACCGCCGGCGTCAGTCATAATCTGCGGTTCGACAATCATCTGCGCGCCGCCGATAATTCCGGTTATTACGATGAAGAATGTGATGGGTCTCATGAGCGGCCACGTAATCTTGCGGAAAATCGTGAAGGAACTCGCGCCGTCTACGATCGCGGCTTCATAATATGAGTGAGGCAGATTCTGCAGGGCGCCGAGATACAGAAGAGCCGTATATCCGACGCCTTTCCATACGGCCATCGCCGTAATGCCGGGTTTTACCGTCGCTTCGTTGTACATCCAGTTCGGACCTTTTATGCCGAACGCCCATTCAAGAAACTGATTCAGAAGACCGTAGTCGCCGTTATAGAGCCACCGCCACAAAATGGAAATTGCAACGATCGACGAAACGACGGGAATATAATAAATAACGCGGAATACTTTCACTCCGGGCATATTCCGGTTGAACGCCAGGGCAAGAAAAAGAGCCCAGAACATGCCGAGCGGAATGCCTATCATATAGAAGAACGTATTCCACAGGGATTTCCAGAACCGGGGGTCGGTAAATAATTCTTTATAATTATCGATACCGACGAAATCATGGTCGCCCATGGAATTCCAGTCAGTGAAGCTCGCCACGATTGAAAAGACAAACGGCCCTGCAGTAAAGAGAAAGAATCCGATGACAGGCAGCATTGCGAATGCAAGACCACACTTCGCTTCATCATTCCATTTCTTTTTTTTATTTAAAACGACAGTATCTGCCATTATTTTTACCTCATACGAACAAAATAAGGGGGCTGTCCCCAAAAAGGACAGACCCTTTCTCAGTCAGGCTGCCGGGCAGCCTATTTTTTGCCCTGCTTTTTCAGAGAAGCAGCCATTTTCGCGTTCGACCTGTCGAGAAGTTTCTGCATCTTCGGCTCCATCTTCTCGCAGTACTCTTTCGCGGTAACTTTTCCGTCAAGCACATCCTGAATACCAATCCAGAACTCGTCGTACCAGACTGAATCGTATGTGAAATCCGACGGCCACGGACGTCCGTAGTCGTCGATAATCTGAAGATATTCCTCGCGGTTTGCGGGACGGCCTTTTGCCGTGTAGCGCGACGCGAGCGACTTAAGGTTCGGAATCTGCAGGTCAAGATCGCACATCATGGTGTTCGCCTCTTTGTCGGCGGAAAGATAGAGCGCAAGTTCGGCCGCCTCTTTCGGATGTTTCGATGCTGCGGAAACACCGTAACCGACTCCGCCGCGGTACGTCGCAGTTTTCATTCCTTTCTGATGTACCGGCCACGGAATCAGATCGAACTCGAACGGAAGACTCTTGAATGCGGCAAGATCCCACGGACCTGCGGGGAAGAATCCGAGTTCGCCTTTAAGCCAGCGCTGATACGTGTCCATCGACTGAGCCTGCTCGTTGCTCGGAGTCATATGAAGTTTGAGCGACATGTTCGCAAAATACTGGAGCGCTTCCTCGAATTTCGGATCGGTGATGGTCACTTTCGCGTGTGACGAATCAAGGAAATCGGCTCCGTTGCCCCATACGAACTGAATGAACGACCAGTGAATGTTAAGACCGGTGCCGAATGTATCTTCCCTGCCGTCGCCGTTCGTATCCTTCGTAAGCTGCTGACAGACTTTCGTGAATTCATCCCATGTGTACGGGGTGTCTTTATCGGGAAGCGGAATACCGTATTTCTGAAACAGCGTTTTGTTGTAGGCGAACGCGAACGGACCGAAATCCTTCGGAAGCGCGTAGATGTCGCCCTTTCCGATCGTTGTTCCGTCATAGCGGTATGCGTCGACAGCTTTTTCGTACAAATCGTTGAAATCGACGCCTTTCGCGGTTTTGATATAATCGGTGAGTTTAAGAAGCTTGCCGTAATCGACATATTTTCTCACAGCTCCCGGTCCGACGTAGAAAACATCGGGCAGCATGTTTGCCGACATGGCAGCCTGGAATTTCGCATCGTACTGATCCTGAGTTACCGTAATGGTTTTTACAGTCGTTCCCGGATGAGTCTGCTCGAAACGGGCAATAACCTTGTCGATTATTTCTTTTTCCTGCGGCTGGGCAAAATTCATCAGTGTGATCTCTTCTGCAGACAGGAATGCTCCTGCAAGCAGACACAATATGGAAGCAATGACTTTCTTCATTTTTTTCCTCCTAGTCTAGAATAGTCCAAGTTGCCGGTGCAACTTTCATTACAAAAAATATTGTTGCACCGTTTTTTGTATCTGTCAAGTTTTTTTGATAGATTTCGATAAATATTGATATACTATGCATCAAAGACGGGGAATCCGTCGGAATTCCATGTAAACCTCTTTACCCATGTATGGCGGTTCGGGTCGTATAACGCAAAATCAAGGTCCACATCGGCATACGGGCGGGCGTGATAAACGAGAATATCAATATTTCCCGTGCGGTCCGTCGTAAAACTGTTGTGTCCGGGACCGAAAATCCCCCTGCCGGCGTTCGTTACGAATACCGGTTCCGGCAGCTTTTTCCATGACGACGGATTCAGCAGATCGGCGGATGAATCCGCATACAGAAGCCCCATGCAGTACGCTGCATCGGTCGCGCTCGCCGAATACGTAACGAACACACGCCCGTTTCGTTCTATGACGGCAGGTCCCTCGTTTACGCTGAATCCGCTGCACTCCCAGCCGTATTCGGGATATGAAAGCATGACTTGAGGATATTCAATCGTATACGGATTCGGCATATGCGCAATGTACAGAACGGAATTTTCCTTCCGTTCCTTCCGTTTCTGAGCCCAGACAGCGTATAATTTCCCCGCGTGCTCGAACACGGTCGTATCAAGCTGAAATGAATCCCATTCGGGAACGAGCTGACCTTTCTCTCTCCATCCGTCGGCGAACGGATCGGGAGAATCGCATTCAAGTACCCATGTGCGGATGTACCAGGGATCCTGCGCCTGTCCGGCTGCGAAATAAATGAACCATTTTCCATCGATAAAATGAATTTCGGGAGCCCAGATATGCCAGCTCATCGGGCCGTCGGCGTGCTTACGCCAGACGACAACGGGCTCCGCATCAGCAAGTCCTGTGATTGTCCATGAACGGCGCAGCTCTATGCGGTCGTACTCCGGAACCGACGCTGTAAAATAATAATACCCGTCCGTATGGAAATACATGTACGGATCAGCCCGCTGTCTGATAAGCGGCTTTTTTTCAGTTTCGGCTGTAACGTCGATCATATATCCACTCCTCTGTGTAATACATGAATCATACAGCGAAATTACATATCAAGTCAAATAGATTTATATCAATTTTTATAAATATTGTATTTCTTACCTGTAAAGTGAAGCGCCTCGTCCATACGGCCCGCACGAAGTGAGGTTCCTCATCATGTGAGTATCCTCATCATGTGAGGCTCATTCCGGAGCAAACTGCATGAACATCTTTATTCCCTGATCATAGTTGCCGAAACCGCGTCCGAAAATGTTCATTCCGCCCGGATGAGCGGCTGTCTCCTTAAGACCGATCCGCATCGTGACGGAATGATGCCCGCCCAGGTGCAGGTCTTCGAGGCACACGCCCGAAATTCTGATGCCGTCGATATAGCTGCCGTTTTCCGTAACGCTCCAGTGCTTGAGCAGCCCGTACTGGGAACCCTCGAGTTTCCACCACATCGGCGTATATTTTCCCCTGCGGTCGCCGAAATCGCCCGGCGACGTCCACGTTCCTATGTCCACGCCGTTAAGCCACATGGTTATGTCGGACAGCCACGCGGGATTCGTTCCCGGCGTTTCTGACGAAAGCTCCATGCTCAGCTCAAGCTTGGTGAGTCCGTGCGAATTTGAAAGCGCATTGTTCGGAAATTTGTATTCGACAAATCCCGTCGTACACCAGATAAGTCCCGCGGACATACGGTTCGGATTAAGAAAGGAATCGGGCATGTCGAGAAAACCGATGATTTTTTCGGTGCTGCACAGACCGCAGGGTGCGGTCACATGGAAATCGGTAAAAAGCCCGATCGGCATTTCGACTTCCACGGAATTATCCTCTTTTTTGTCTTCGGGAAACTGAACGAGCACTTCCCTGAACGACGGTTCGCAGATTTTCTGATTGCCCTTTCTGGCTTTCACCGATTCTGAGCTGATAAGGCCGGCTTTTTCAAGTTTGGCAATGTGCGTAGCGACAGTCGACTGCGGCAGTTTGAGTGCATCGCTTATTTCGTTCACGTTCAGCGATTTTTTTCTGATTAGATTAAGAATCCCGATGCGGGGTTCGGATGCGAGCGCTTTAAGAATCTCTATATCCTCAAGCGGATTAACAATCAAAACTTTTTCTTCTTCATTCATCTTATCCGCCTCTTAATTCAGATATATATACGAAAATAGTGATATGAATTATACATCCGTGGGCCTGTTTTTGCAAGCAAAAAGCTTGACATGCGGAAAACAAGTGATAAGCGCCCGGTTGCAAGCTTGACAACAGGTGTATTTCCTTGTAGGATGTGTGTACGTACACGCATTTATACTCTGTAAAAAGGTGATATGTATCATGACCGTCAATGAAATCGCAAAATTAGCTGATGTCTCAATCGGCACGGTTGACCGTGTCGTCCATAACAGAGGGCGCGTCTCTCCCGAAACCCGTGAAAAAATCCAGAAAATAATCACCGAAACGGGATATCAGCCGAATGCACTCGCCCGGCACCTGAAGCTCAACTGTAAGTATAAAATAGGCGTGCTTATTCCCGAAATTGCCGCGGAAAGCGGATACTGGAAGCAGCTGTACGACGGCATCTGCAGAACGGCGGCGAATGATTTGAGCGCCTTCTCGTTCAAGGCCGAACTGTTCCCGTTTGTGCGCCCCGACCGTCTGTCGTTCGCAGCTCAGTTTCACGCGATGGTCACATCCGACTGCTGCGCGTACATCATCGCGCCGGTCATGCAGGAGCAGACGCTTTTTCTGCTGTACGAAAGCAATACCGACCGTCCGTACTGCTTCGTCGATTCGGCGCTTCCGGGGACGCATCCGCTCTGCACTGTCGCACAGGACCCGTTCCGCGCAGGGTATCTTGCGGGTCGGATGACGGAGCTTACGGCTGTCCGGGAGGGAACGTATGCGGTGCTGAAATCGGATACGGAAGCGTACAATCAGAATGAACGCGCGCGCGGTTTCTGCGAATGGTTCGACTCAAAACCCGGGAAGGGAAAAGCGGTGCTGATATCCGGCAGCAGCGCCGACAAAAAAACAATATGCGCCGAAATAGACGCGCTGCTCAAAAGCTATCCTGTCGTAGCAGGAATCTGCCTGGTGAACGCTTCCACGCATATTGCCGCGTCGTATCTCCGCCAGCTCGGTCTCAAGGACCGGATTTCCGTAACGGGATTCGATCTTGTAGCGGAAAACTGCGAAATGCTGCGCTCCGACCGCATCGACTGCCTGATTTCGCAGGAGCCTGCTGAACAGGGGCGGCAGGTGATGACGCAGCTGTTCCGGAAACTCGTACTCGAGGAAGACTGCAGGGAATCGATCCGGATTCCCATCGATATTTATTTCAAGGAAAATCTACTTTAAATAAATTATTAAATAGGAGAATCGCATGACAGTAGAGGAAATTGCAGAAGAAATCAGAACCGGAAAAACCATACTCGGAATAGAGTTCGGTTCGACACGCATCAAGGCCGTTCTCATCAGCACACGGAACGAACCTGTTGCACAGGGAGCATTCGACTGGGAGAACTCCCTGACGGACGGCATATGGACGTATTCCCTCGGTGAAATCCACCGCGGGCTTTCGTCCGCATATGCCGCAATGAAAAAAGATGTGCAGTCAAAATACGGCGTAAAACTTACGAAGCTGCGCGCGATGGGTGTGAGCGCAATGATGCACGGCTACCTCGCATTCGACGGGAACACAAATCTGCTCGTCCCGTTCCGCACATGGCGCAATACGATTACCGGCGAAGCGTCCGCAAAGCTCTCGAGTCTGTTCAATTATCCGATCCCCGAACGCTGGAGCATTTCCCACCTGTATCAGGCAATTCTGAAAAACGAAAAACACGTCTCCGACGTCGCATTCATCACGACGCTCGCAGGATACGTGCACTGGCAGCTCACGGGCAGAAAAGTACTCGGAACGGGCGACGCCTCAGGTATGTTCCCCATAGATACGGCAACAGGCACTTTCAACAAAAAAATGCTCGCGCAGTTCTCGGAGCTTATTGCCGGCAGACACTACGGCTGGAAGATAGACGACCTGCTGCCGGAAGTTCTCACAGCCGGAAAAAACGCAGGTACGCTCACGAAGGAAGGGGCGGCGCTGCTCGACGCAGACAAAGACCTTGAGAGCGGCGTTCCGCTCTGCCCGCCCGAGGGAGATGCAGGAACGGGCATGACGGCGACGAATTCGGTCGCAAAGCGCACGGGAAACGTCTCGGCGGGCACGTCGGTTTTCGCGATGGTCGTTCTCGAAAAAGATCTGTCGAAGGCGTACAGCGGGCAGATCGACCTTGTGACGACGCCGGACGGTTCGCTCACCGCAATGGCGCACGCGAACAACTGCACCGGCGAGTACGACAAATGGATAAAACTGTTCGGAGAAGCGGCGTCGGCGCTCGGCGCGCAGTTCGACAAGGGCAGACTGTACGACACGCTGCTCGAACTTGCGCTCAAGGGCGACAAGGACTGCGGCGGACTTATCCCGTACAATTACATCTCAGGAGAGTCGATGACGGGTCTCAGCTCCGGCCGTCCGCTTTTCGTGCGCACGCAGAACTGCTCGTTCAATCTGGCGAACTTCATGCGCGCCCAGCTGTTCACAGCCCTCGGAGCGCTCCGCACGGGCATGGACATTCTCTTCGACAGGGAAAGCGTCAGACTCGACACGCTTATCTGTCAGGGCGGATTCTTCAAGACGACCGACGTCGGCCTCAGAATAATGGCGGCAGCCATGCACACGCCGTGCGCGGCGCTCAGTACGGCCGGAGAAGGCGGTCCGTGGGGAATGGCGCTGCTCGCCTCGTATATGGTGAACGGCAAAGGACGCAAACTCGAACAGTATCTCAACGAGGACGTGTTCGCTTCGAGTAAGTCGACGACAGTGCAGCCGGACGCGGAGGACGTCGAAGGATTTAATAAATTCTTTGCACGCTACACGAAAGGACTTGCGGTTGAAAAAGCGGCCGTCGGGAACATCGACTGAAATCAGAAGGAGGAACGTATGGCGGATAAATATCAGACAATCAGGGAACAGGCTTACGAAGCCAACATGGAGATTCCGGCGCAGCACCTCGCATTGTACACGTGGGGCAACGTCTCCGCATTCGACGCAGCGCTCGGCGTTTTTGCAATCAAACCGTCGGGAGTACCGTATCCGGAGCTCACGCCGGAAAGCATGGTCGTCGTCGATCTTGACGGCAGAATAGTGGAAGGCAGTCTCCGGCCGTCTTCTGACACGCCGACGCACGTCGTGCTCTACCGCGAATTCGCGGTAAAAGACGGCGTCAAAATCGGCGGCATCATCCACACGCATTCGACAGCGGCCGTCTCGTGGGCGCAGGCAGTACGCCCGGTACCGCTGTTCGGCACAACGCACGCCGACCACATCCAGACGGCAGTACCGTGTACGCCGTACCTTTCGAGGGAAGCGGTGGAACGCGACTATGAAAAAGAGACGGGAGACCTCATCGTAAGCCACTTCAAAGAACACGGACTGAATCCGGCGGAGGTGAACATGGTACTCGTCGGCGGACACGGACCGTTCGCATGGGGAGCAGACGCGGCAAAGGCTGTATACAACGGAGCCGTGCTTGAGGAAATCTGCAAAATGGCGCTCAACACGGTCACTATAAATCCGGGAGCAACGCCGCTGCCGGACTACATCGTGAACAAGCACTACCAGCGCAAACACGGACCGAATGCATATTACGGACAAAAGAAGTAAACATACGCAATTATACGCGGAGTACGCTGTTTATCAGAAAAAATTACGCTGCGTTACCTCGTACAGAAAAGCAGGGAGCGAAGCGGACTGTTTTCTGTACGAGGCAGCTAAGTGTGTAATTTCTGATAAGCAGAAGGTATCCGTGTATATTTACCGTATCCTTATTTCGACACCAGCTTTTCCGTCACTGTGCCGGCTGTCTCGTTTACGGTGACGAGAGCCCACTGCCCTTTTTCAAGAAATCCGGGAACGTTGTATTCTATAAATCCGAGATCCGTGCGGCTGTATTCGTGCGTGTGGCCGTCGAGCAGCAGCTTTACGTTGTTGTCAGCAAAATACGATATGAGCAGATTGCGTTCGACCGAATCCTGCAGGCAGAAGTAAAATTTTCCCTGCGCGTATACAGGATAATGCATGGAGACGATTTTCGGTGCGCTGTCGCTTTCAAGCGCGTCTATAAGGATGCTGTACTGATGCGTCCCGAGTGTACCGTTTCCGGTGTCGAGGAAATACCAGCTGAAGTTATTCGTCTTAAAATGATAGAACGACGTTTTCGGATAGACGATTTTTTTCCAGTACTGCCAGCCGTCGTTGTACAGATCGTGGTTGCCGAGCACGGAATACACTTCCGGACCGTACTCCCTGATTTTGTCGCAGAAGGCGTTGTAATCCTCCATTTCACTTTCATAGCCGTGTTCGGCAATGTCTCCGAGACAGAGTACGAACTTAGGCAGCGCGGATTCGTGTTCCAGCCCGTCGAGCCAGACAAGGAATGCATCGTCAACACCGCGGCTTTTGTCCGCACCGAAATGGACGTCCGTGATAACCGCGACGGTATACGACGTGTCGCTTTCCGAAACGGTCGAAGGAGTATCAAGCTGCGCGAGCGACCCCGCACGTGTCCGGACAGTATCCTCTCTGCCGAAAAAATTATATAGTCCGTACGCGCAGGACGACAGAAAAACGGCGGCCGGAATCAGTAAGCTGATGATCAGTATCTTTCTCATTTGAATTCCCACCTTGTAAACAGACGGAGTTCAATACCGGCGAGATACGAAGAAAGCGTCATCATGTCGATGTACTGAATGTTGAATTCAGCTCCGGCAGTAATTCCGTAAGGAAAACGCCAGTCGAATCCCGTCATAAAGTCGGGAGCCCAGAACAGCAGATACTGATACGTCGAATACGAACTGATGCTGAAATAAAAATCAAGATGCTCAAGGACGAACCAGCTCCACTGCGTATTGACTGCAAGGCTGTTGTTCGTAAGCCAGGGAATATATTCCTGTACGGCATAAATCCGCGTCCATTTGCGGAAATAATCGACATCGGCTGTCATAGTAAAAGCCCGGTGTTTATACCTGAAGAACAATCCGGCAAGCATATCCTGCTCGAAAAAAATTTTGTCGTACGCAAGAAAATGATACGTAATGCCGACGCCCGCATTCAGCCTGTTCCAGAAAAGCGGCCAGTACACTGCACGCGTCGTAAAATCCACGGTCTTTGCTGAAAAACGGAAACCAGTTTCGCCGAACAGCTGCGGCGTTTCAAGTTTGTACGACACGACGTACGAAGGAATAATTAAATGCTGCGAATCAACATACGGAGAAAACCCCGTATTATTGTTCAGCACTACGGCACCGGAAACAGTATGGTCCATATCCGGCGTAAACCACACAATCTGCGCGAAACACAGTGCCCCGCAGACGGACAGAAGTGCCGCAGAAATAATTTTTTTCAAAAACTGCATTCAAACCTCTCTCCATTCTCTTTACGCAGCCTACCGATCCGAACCGCGGAACTGCCCGGCCACATATCCGGGATCCTTCGTCCGCACAAGCGCACCGTCTTCCAGTCCGCACCCGATATACAGCACGCACGGATGACCGTCGAACGCCCATTCGCGGAGCGTCCCCGTTTCAGGATCGATAAGCTGCCACGTCCCGGGTTTCACAGTCTGCACTGCTTTATCCGGCGTAATGATATCAAGCTCCTGACTTACGTCCGTCTTGTTAAGCGGTGTAAAGCTGTACATGTGCCAGCCCTCTTTCCGCTGCGCAGCGACGGGAACTTTTTCCGGATGCTGATGCAGATCCCTGTCGCGAGCGGCTCGTGCTTCCCTGCAGAGCGCGTTCAGCTGCCGGTCGAATTCTGCCGCGGTCTCCGTACCGGCGCAGAACACGACGTTCTGCTCATCGTCAGTCAGCTCCGTTCCGATTTCGGCTGCAAGCAGATACGGGCTGTCGGAAGCGCCCGACGTCGTTTTATCCGCATCCCCGCGGCCGTAGTAGAAACCCGTCGTAGATTCGCGGTGCGCGACGTTGTCGAGCTCGGCAATAAAAGGCACCGCTTCCTCTTCCGATATTTTTCCGTCGAGCGCGTCGAGCGCCTTGCGGTACGCCCGCGTTACGAGCGCGACGTAGTAAACGCTTTTCATGCGGCCTTCAATCTTGAGCGAGTCGATTCCCGCTGCTTTCATGTCCGCAAGGTGCGATATCATGCTGATATCCTTGCTTGAAAGAACCGCGGTGAAGTCCTCTCCTTCGTATACGGGAAAATATTCGCCGGGGCGCTTTCCTTCCTCCAGCGACAGAAATCCCGACTCGGCAAGCTTTTTTGCGTCGCGCGCCACAACGCCGTAATTCCAGCGGCACGTGTGCGAACAGAAACCGCTCTGAGCGCTGCGCCCCGTCAGATACGCGCTCATAAGGCAGCGGCCGGCATACGCGATGCACATAGCGCCGTGGCAGAACGCCTCAAGCTCCATGTCGGGCACTGCGTCCTTTATCTGTCTGATTTCGTCGAGCGACACTTCACGCCCCAGAACGACGCGCTTAAATCCGAGACTTTTGTACATCTTCACCGCTTCGTAATTGATGCAGCTCGCCTGCGTGCTCACGTGAAGCGCCGCATCGGGAAATTCCTTCTGCAGAAGGGGCACAATCCCCAGGTCCTGCACGATGAACGCGTCTATCGGATAGAGCCGGAAATAGTCAATATTATTTTTGAACGCTTCGATGTCGTTGTTATGAAAAGAAATGTTAAGCGCACAGTGAAGTTTCCTTCCCGGAAAACGCTTTTTCAAATCGGTAACTTTTTTATATTCGTCGTCGTAGAAGTTGTCCGCTTTGACGCGGAGCGAAAATTTTTTCAGACCGATATACGCCGCATCCGCCCCGTACGCATACGCGTAGTATAATTTTTCCGCATTGCCGGCAGGTGACAGAAGCTCCATAGTATTCACCTGCTACGCATCGGCCCTGATGCTGTTCTCGAGGCGCGGCTTGTTGTCAAACAGCTCCACGTTCATTTTGTCCGCAGAGGAAACGACCTGGCCGATTTTTTCTATGGCAAGATGCGTTTCCCACAGGCAGTCGTCGGAAAGCTGGAACGAATGCATCATCCCGGGCCAGACGTCGAGCTCGCACTTCACTCCCGCAGCTCCGAGCAGCGCCTTGAATTTTTTCGCATCGCCGAGCAGAATTTCCTTCTCTCCCATCTGAATGTAAACGGGAGGAAAGCCCGAAAGCAGCTCTTTCGCGGATTTCAGCGGAGACACAAGCGGATTTGCAAGATTCGACGCGTACGTATACACTTCGCCGCAGCGGTACAACGATTCGCTGGACAGTATTTCGTCTCCCGTTTTCTTCCCGTCCGCAAGGTGGGAATCGTCCGACATGTCCAGCCACGGAGAAAGCAGAATTACGTGCGAAATACAGCTGCGGTACCGTTCGCGCAGATTGAACAGCAGCGCCATCGCAACGGATGCGCCCGAGCCGTCGGCCGCAATGATAATGTCGGGCACCGAAGGTTTTTCGCCAGGTGATGAATCAAGCGAGCATGCGACCTGTTCTTCCGTAAAAAACGCGCGGAACACAGCCTGTACGTCTTCAACGGCGGCAGGAAAAGGATGAGCCGGAGCCAACCGGAATTCGGGAACGACAACGCGGCTGTATGCTTTGTTTGCAATCCTCGCGCAGAACGTACGCCACGAAGCGCGGGAACCTCCGACGAACGAACCGCCGTGAATGTACATCATGATGCGCCGCGAAGAATAAATTTCCGGCACCAGAACATCGCATACGACGCCGCCGTAATTATGCTCTGAACATTCAACGCGATTAGGCAGAACAGGACATGCGTACGCCTCTTCTATTCTGTTTCTGAACGAGTTAACATCTGATTTCGGAGTATAAACAAGGAGCTTTAATTTTTTTACAGCCGCCCTTCTGTCATGAGCTATACCCATGCCAATCAGTATAGCAAAATACAACTCCTTCTGCTATACTATGTTAAATTATGCCTATAAAAATACAATCGGATCTGCCCGCGTGCAGCATCCTTGAACATGAAAATGTCTTCGTTATGACCGATAAACGGGCCCTTATGCAGGATATACGTCCGCTTAAAATCGCCATCGTCAACCTTATGCCGGCGAAAGAAACGACAGAAACACAGATACTCCGTCTTCTGGCGAACACGCCGCTTCAGGTTGAAATATCGCTTATCCGTATGGAAAATCATGTGTACAAGCATACCGGAGAGGAATACCTTGAAAAATTCTACATCAGTTCAAGCGAGCTCTTCAGACAGAAATTCGACGGTATGATAGTTACCGGTGCGCCGGTGGAACAGCTTCCCTTCGAACAGGTCGATTACTGGGACGAGCTCTGCGGAATCATGGACTACGCGAAGACGAACGTATTCTCGACGCTGTACGTATGCTGGGGTTCCTTCGCAGGGCTCTATCATCTGTACGGAATTCCGAAATATCCGACGGATAAGAAATTATTCGGCATATTCATGAACAGGCGGCTTACGAACGCCGAGCCGCTTCTGCGCGGATTCGACGACGAGTTTCCTATTCCGCAGTCGCGCCACACGACAATCCGCTTCGAGGATGTCGCGAAGCGTCAGGAACTCACGGTGCTTGCCGCGTCGGAGGAAGCCGGAGCAACGCTCATCAAGTCGAAGGACAACCGCGAAATTTTCATGACGGGCCATCTCGAGTACGATACGGGCACGCTGTCGGACGAATACCGGCGCGACAAAAAGAAGAATCTTCCCATTGAAATTCCGCAGCACTACTTCCCGGGCGACGATCCTGATAAACCGCCGCTTTCCACGTGGAGGAGCACCGCGCACCTGTTCTACTCCAACTGGCTCAACTACTACGTGTATCAGGAAACACCGTTCAATTTTGTGTAAACAAAAAGGCTGTCCGCAAACACGGGACAGCCTTTTTTGGGCAATCATCAGCCGGAAATCAGTCTTTTGCGCGCTCGACGAATGAACCGTCGCGTGTATCGATGACGATGCGTTCGCCGGAATCGATGAAAAGCGGAACGTTTACCTCGATTCCCGTGTCAATCGTTGCGGGTTTCGTTGTCTTGCCGCTCGTGTTGCCCTTTACCCCCGGTTCGCAGTACGTAATCTGGCGCGTAACGTTTACCGGAAGTTTTACGCCGACAGGTTTTTCGTTGTAGAATGTGATGGTGATATCGACGTCGTCGTCGGGAGAAATATAACCCGCGTTGTCCCCAAGATCTTCCTTGCTCATGCGGAGCTCATCCCACGTTTCCTGATCCTGGAATACAAAATCATCGCCGTCGATGTAAGAAAGTTTCATCGTTTTCTCATCGAGGTCGACTTCATCAAATTTTTCGCCTGCGTCGAGACCGACATCCTGTGTCTGACCGGTAACGACGTTTTTTACACGAAGGCGAGTAACCATTCCGGCGCGTCCTGATTTCTGACCAAGCATGCGCTGTACCATAAGCGGCTGATTCTCATACATGAATGCTGCGCCGACTTTAATTTCTGCTGTTGTTAACATTATATCTACCCTCTAAAAAGGACTAAAGAATGCTATTAGTATAGTAGAATTCCGCAGTTATATCAATCCGTCAATATATTGAAGCAGCGCAAGCGCAAAATCACCGTTCCGGCGGAGCATGGCGGCGAACGACGAAAAACCGGCGCGCAGTCTTTCCGAGCGTTCGAGCAGCGCATACTGCATCGCAGCCTGTTCTTCCTTCGTTTCACCGGGAGAAGAAACGTTGTACGAGCGCCAGTACGTTTCAATCAGCGCCGCGTCGTCGTTTCCGAAAAACGGCTTCATCCGGTCGAGCAGCGCCTGAACTTTTACCTGCTGATATTCGTCGTCCTGCGGATACGCGTGCCAGACGAACGGAATGCCGGCGAGGCACGCGCGCGAAAGCGAATCCTCCCCGCGCACGAAAGAAAACGACACGGAGCACAACAGGCTGTCCCATTCGGTCTGGGAAAGAAACGGAAGTTCTGTCACGGCGAACGGTTTTCCCGCATTGCTCCACGCCTCCGTAAAAGACGGTTTCCCCCGCCCTGCAGCCGCAAACACCCTGAGGCGGAATGCCGGTTCCGTTCTGCGCCGATCCCGTTCAAACTCCGCGAGAGCCTGTACGATCGGTGCAAAATCACGTTCGTAACTGAATACGAGCACGCGGAAGTCAGGCTGTGTACCGGCGAGCAGCATGCGCACGGCCGCGTCCGCATGTTCAGCCGCATATGATGCGGGTGCGGCCGACGCAAACGGTCCGTCAAGCACGAGTCCTCCGGTATGAGGCGTAAAGCCCGGCATAAAGTTCACCTTCCGCACTGACGCGGAACGCGTAAGGGACGCGAGACAGTGAAAATCGTCCGCGTACTGCTCGGCAGTCAGATAATCAATGTTGATTACATGAATGCAATCTCCGCGTTTCGCCGTAAACAGCAGCGTTTCAAGCCATTCGGGATAACCGCACTGAAAACATTCGAGAATCGTGCGCGGCGGTACAGAGGAAAAAGACGACGTGCAGACATCCGCCGCATTCCAGTCGTACACGGTCCAGCCGCCGTACTGCTGTACGGGAACGTGAACGTCGAGTCCGGGCGCAAGCAGCGCAAACGACGGCAGATTATCGGCCACAATCCTGACAGCTATTCCCGGCCTGAGCGCGGAAAGCGCACGGGCCAGCCGGTACACGAATCCTATGTCGCCGTAATTGTCGACAACTTTGCAGAGTATCGTGATGTCGGAAGAAAAAGTCATGGGAAAAGTGTACACAGTGAGAAGAACGGAGTCAAGAAATATAATCTTTCCACATTTGCAAAAATATTTCATTGATTTTCTATAATTACTCTATCAATTAATTTTCCGTTGTGATAGACTTTTACCCGGTACAGAAAAATATCTTATTTTTGTATCTAATCAATGTATTTATACTGATTAATCTTTAGAAGCTCATAGTAGCGAGCAGGAAAAAATGGGAAAGAAAATTTATGTAGGCAACCTTGCCTACAACACGAACGACGCTGAAGTCCGTTCTTTGTTCGAGCCGTTCGGTACGGTAGTATCTGCCAATGTAATTACAGACAGATTCAGCGGTTCATCGAAAGGTTTTGGTTTTGTGGAAATGGAATCGGAAGAAGCTGCAGGAAAGGCTATTGCTTCTCTTGACGGAACCGACGTTGACGGACGCAAAATCAAAGTAAATGAAGCAATCGACAAACCGGCCAGACGTGGTAATGATCGTTATTAACCAGTAAAAAATAAATCTCCGCAGAAATACGGAGATTTATTTTTTCGTATGATTACATGATATTCGGTCGATACAGCCGGAAAACAGTTTCCGTCTGTATCAGGTCACTGCAATTCTCCTTATCTTCCGCGCAGCCGCACTTCTGTTTTGCAGTGCTTATTCCATATGAAACATTTCCTTTAACTCGATGCAGACGGGCGAATTATCCGGATTGACTTCCATTATGTCGGCCATCATATCCCACCATTTGTGAAAGAGCGGCATGTCCTTTTGTTTATCCGCCGTATTATCAGGCTGTAATTTTTCGTACGCAAAAAGAGTAAGCGTTTCTTCATCAAGAAAAATCGAATAGTCGTATACGCCCGTCTCCGTAATAGCCTTTTTTAATTCAGGCCAGATTGCATCGTGGCGGCGTTTATATTCCGCCCGGCATCCGGGCTTCAGTTTCATTTTGAATGCTTTTTGAATCATGCATATTCTCCTGATTTGTTTATGCAAATAAATAATCCGGAGTCGGGATCAGCATGTTCCTGATTGCGGTTCCGGATAAATTTCAGATGCAACGATTAATAAACAGTCTTCCACTTGTCAATATTCGCTTTGTCGAACTTGAAAGGAGGTCCGAGCAGTATTTCCGTTCCGCCGTCCGCGGCCTTCCCTACTGTATAATTTCCGAGTCTTCCGGCAGCAAACGTGTCTCCGGCCTTCCCCGTTATGGTGCCTTTTGAAAGCGCGACGCTCACATACCCCGCAAGATATCCTTCATCGATAGGATTCCAGAGGAACATATACGGACACACGCCCTTCGTTATCGCCTCCGCCATCTCGGATGGCAGACCGAGTCCCGTTACGTCGACTTTACCGATAAGTCCTTTATCCGCGACAACCTTGGCTGCTGCTGCAATACCGACCGTACTGGGAGCTATGATGCATTTAAGCTGCGGGAAAGAACGAAGTAAACCTTCCGTCTCCGATACGGATTTGTCGCGCAAATCATCGCCGTACGCAATTTTCACCAGTTTTAAGTTCGCATATTTGGAAGCATTTTCGGACAGTTCTTTTTTCATCCAGTCAATCCAGAGGTTCTGATTCGTCGCCTGACTCGTCGCAGACAAAACGGCAATATCACCGCTTCCGCCCGTCATATCATATGCAGCCTGAATCAGAGTCCGCCCGATTTGTTCCGAATCGGCCTGATTAACAAACACCATCCGGCTTGCGGCATTAACATTTGAATCGACTGCACACACCTTTATTCCCCGTTTCATGGCTTTTGTCAGAACGGGTTGCAAAGCGTCTGCGTCGTTTGCCGATATGCAGATTGTTTTTACTTTCTGGGTAATCAGCTGCTCAATTATCTGAATCTGGCTTTCTGCAGTAGGCTGTTCGGGTGCGCGGAGAATCGCTTCGTATCCCTGTTCCTCACATGAGGTTTTGAAACCATCCATCATTTTCTCGCCGTACGGATTCCCTGTACTCTTAAAAACAAATGCAATCCTTTCTCCTTTTGCAAACACCGGTAAAACCATCAACAGAAGAACCGATCCCAAAAGCAGAGACTTCAAAAATCTCTTCATAGTTTTTCCTCCAAACCTTAAAACTAGAAAGTTATTTTCTACCGGGTAACACCCGGTGTTTTCCAAATATATGAATGTCCTGAATCAGCACGGAACTGATAAGCAGAATTCCGATAATAATCATGACAACCTGTGCGGACTGATTTAAAAGTCCCAGCCCGTACTCAAGATAGCCGATAATAAAAATCGCCAGTACCGGACCCCAGATGCGTCCCTTGCCGCCGTCGGTGCTTACACCTCCGAGCACCGCCATTGCAATGATATCCATTTCATAACCGCTGGCAATATTGGGCCGGGTGCTTCCCATCCGCGACGTCAGAAATAGAGCGGTAAACCCCGACATGAAACCGGTAAGCGTAAAAATAAGCAGGGTCAGGCGGTTTGTCTTTATGCCGGAATACAAAGCCGCCGTTCTGTTGTTGCCGACAGCATATACCGACCTGCCGAATGAGGTCTTATGAATGACAATACCGTAAATAACTGCGCAGATAATGAACATAAGAAATATGAACGGAATCGGTCCGACATATCCCCAGCCGAAATACTCAAACCATGACGGAAATTTTCCTACGGCCCGATTTTCCAGAATAATATAGGCAACACCGCGGTACAGAATCTGTGTCGAAAGCGTTACGATCATCGCGGGTAATTCAGGAAATTTAACAAGGATACTCCCGTTAATAAAACCGCACAGGGTCGCAGTTAAAAAACAAAGTACTATTGAAGCACTCATCGGAACACCATGATTGTAACTGACGCCCATAATTACCGACGACAATGCTACTATTGATGCGACAGAGATATCGATGTTACCGTTTCCCGAAATAAGGACAAGCATCATCGGAAAAACAATGAATGCCTGATCAAGAAACGACATCGGCGTACTTAAAAACGTATCGACGGAAAAATAATACGGAGAAACGGCCCCATTAAAAACATGAACGAGCAGCAGCAACACAACAAGCATCCATTCCCACTGAAAAAAGAAACTCTTTGCGTTCCACGTCTTTTCTTCAAGAATGATTTTTTTATTTTCCATAATTGAAACCTCTTTTATATCGTACGGGATTTAAGAGCCCGAAGGTCAGCCTGCCGTCTGGTAACCGCATTAGCCATAACTGCAATCAGGATAATTGCGCCCGGTATTGCTTTCTGCCAGAAAGGAGAAACATTAATTAAAGGAAGTGCATTATCCAGAATTCCGAACAACAAACACCCCAATACCAGTCCGCTTACTTTACCGCGGCCCCCCGTTGTACTTACACCTCCGATAACACAGGCTGCGATGACATTCATCTCCTCGCCTTCCGCAGTATCGCCCTGTGCGGATGCAAATTTTGAAACCCATAATACTCCGGCGAGCCCTGCAAGAGCTCCCATCAGCGTATATACGAGTGCAATGACACGTTTTTTCGGAATGCCTGAAATCTGTGCCGCAGAAGGATTTGACCCCACCGCATATATCCATCTTCCGACCTTTGTGTAATTGATGAAATAATAAAAGAGTATATACACCACAACAGCTATAAAAATAAAATTGGGGATACCGAAAAAACTGCCTGTCGCGAAATTCTTAAAATCGTCGGGCATCTGATAGGCGCTTACCCATTTGCTTCTCGATACGACGTAGGTGAACCCGCGGACTATGTCCATCATACCGAGAGAGGCAATAATCGGCAGAATACTGAAACGGGAAATGAAAAAACCGAGAATCAAACCTATTAAACCTCCCAATACAATTCCTTCGAGTATGGCGACGCCTATAGGCAGTTCGGGATGAGCTACAAGTGTAAGGGCCACGCACATACCGGAAAAAGCAATCGTAGCTCCCAGGGAAAGATCTATACCGGCCGTCAGTAAAACCATCATCATGCCGACCGCAAGAATACTTAAAATTGCGGTATTTACTCCTATATCTTTCAAATTACTCAATGTTAAAAACATAGGGTTACGTATTTCCACAAAAATACTGATTACGACTATAGATGCCAGCAGTCCCATCTGATGAAATCCGCTTTGTTTCTTACTTTTTAACAAATTATTCATTCCTTACCCGCCTTTTCCATCATTGCAGCCTTTAATATTTTATTCTGATCAGCCTGCGCCGTTTCAAATTCCGCAGTAACCCGGCCGTCTTTCATAACGACGATCCGGTCGCTTATTCCGAGAACTTCAGGCATCTCGGAAGAAATCAGAATAATCGCATATCCCTTTTCGGCAAGATTCCCTATAATTTCATAAATAGCAGTTTTTGCTCCTACATCGACCCCTTTCGTAGGTTCGTCAAGGACAAGTATTTTTTTAGGCGTTGTCAGAAGTTTCGCGACGACAACTTTCTGCTGATTTCCTCCCGAAAGAAGTGACGCAGTCTCAAACACGCTCGGCGTTTTTACCATGAGTTCTCTGCACAACTGGCAGCTGATGTGATTCTCCTTTTTTACATCAAGAAATCCCGTCTTTTTTATTACCTGCTGAAGTGCGGGCAGCGTTATATTCTTTGAAAGTTCCCACTGCAGAACAAGACCCTGCTTCTGACGGTCTTCCGGTAAATATCCGAACCCGGCAGCAATCGCCTCGGAGGGATGGGTAAAACGGACTTTTTTCCCGTTCAGTTTAACGTATCCCCCGTCGTACTGAGTCACACCGTAAATGCTTTCACAGACTTCGGTCCGGCCTGCACCGACAAGTCCCGTAAGCGCGAGGATTTCGCCGGCGCGAACAGTGAAGGAAACGTCTCTGAAGTAACCGGTCCGCCCCAGATGCGACACCTCGAGCACCGTCGCTCCTATGCTGACCTTTTTCTTCGGGAACATCTGCGTGATTTCGCGTCCCACCATCGCTTTAACAAGTTCCGAGCGCGTAACATCCTTCACGTTCCATACACCAATGTACTTCGAATCACGAAAGACGGTAACTCGACTTGCCAGACGTTCCGTATCCTCCATACGGTGGGAAATAAAAATAACAGAACGTCCCGTGTCGCGGAGCCGTTCGGTAATAGCGTACAGTTCCTCACTCTCGTGTTCCGTAAGCGCTGCAGTAGGTTCATCCATAATGATAATCCGGGCGTTCATCGAAAGTGCTTTTGCAATTTCCACAAGCTGCTGCTGCGCTACGGACAAAGTCCCCATTTCAACATCAGACTTAAAATTGGCATGCAGTTTCTGAAGCCAGCCGTCCGCTTCTTTGTACATCCGCTTCCAGTCAAGGCGTTTTATTTTTCCGGCGACAAGTTCGTGGCCGAGAAACATATTCTCCGCCACGGAAAGAGACGGATAACAGGTGACATGCTGATAGATTGCAGCTATACCGGCTTTCTGGGCGTCGACGGGATTTCTGAAATGAACGGTTTTTCCGTCCAGCAGGATTTCCCCTTCTTCCGGCTGATGAACGCCGGTAATAACTTTTATAAATGTCGACTTACCCGCGCCGTTCTCTCCCATCAGTGCGTGAATTTCTCCTTTTTGCAGATTAAAGCTGACGCAGTCGAGCGCCCGTACGCCCGGAAAGACCTTTGTGATATTTTTCAATTCCAGAATATATTCATCGGACACAATACATTCCTCCTGCTGTATCGAAAATGACAGGCAGATAACTTACTGCCGTTTTGAAGTTATATTTTTTTCATACTCCATAACCGCCGGAATTATTTCAGAATCGGACGGAACGCCGCATTCTTCACAATACTGCTGCCACACGGCCCCGAACGGCAACGTCTTCAGGTCCTCGTTGAGCGCGAGACGCGCAAAGTAATTTCCCTCTTCTTCGTATTTCACAAGCAGCTCGTGCGGTTCAAGAAGCGCATACAGCAGCGCTTTCTCCGCCGCGCGCGAACCGAGCGTCCATGCGCCTATTCTGTTTATGGAACCGTCGAAAAAATCAGTGCCTATGTGAATCTTATCGAGTTTTCCCGTACGGACGATTTCTTCGGCCATCATCCGCTGTTCGTCGTTGAAAATAATAACGTGATCGGAATCCCACCTGACACCGCGCGACAAATGCAGCAGAATCTCAGGGACGAAAAGCAGTATGGCGGACAGTTTGTCTGCGACGTTTTCGGTCGGATGAAAATGCCCCATATCTATGGTGAGCATACGTTTGCGGCTCACGGCATATCCCATATAAAATTCATGCGAACCGACAACGTAGCTTTCGGAACCGATGCCGAACACCTTCGATTCGACGGAATCTTTGAGGTATTTTTCGGAGATATTCTGAGAAAGAATATCGTCGAGAGACGAAAGCAGAATCTCCCGGAATCCCTGCCGGTCCGCGGGAATATCTTTCATGCCGTCCGGTATCCAGATATTGTGAATGCACGGACTTCCCTGCTTTTTTCCGAAATACGCGCCTATTGTGCGGCACCGTTTCGTATGTTCGATCCAAAAATCCCTGACACCTTTATCTTTCGACGAGAGTGTCATTTCCTTTACTTTCGGATGCGAAAAAATCGTCGCATTGAAATCAAGCGGCAGATGATTTTCCATAGCCCAGTCGAGCCAGCTCTCGAAATGCTCCGGTTCGATTTTATCCCGGTCGACCGGCTGACATCCGGAGAAATCCGCATAACTTGCGTGCAGACTCAGGCGGTACGATCCCGGAGTAAGCGCCAGTACTTTTTTTATATCCTGCCGCAGCTCCGTCAATGTCCGCGCTTTCCCCGGATAATTTCCGGTAACCTGAATACCGCCGCCGTTCAGTACGGCCCCTGCGGATTCAAATCCTCCGACGTCGTCCCCCTGCCAGCAGTGCAGCGACAGCGGGATATTTTTTAAACGGGAAATCGCAGCTTCCGTATCGACACCCAAAGCCGCATATTGTTCTTTCGCATCGGTATAAACAACAGCATGATTCATATTTTTAACAGCTCCTTATGTAAGTACCTTCAGGATAGCTGCGTCCCCGGAACCGGACCATGACAAAAAAATCAATGTCTAGCATAATTCTGTCACGACCGATATATGAATCCGGGGAAAATATTTCAGGCCGGCGGATAATATACGGCGGGGTATTTATAAAACAGATTTTGCGTTAACAATAGTATTATTAATTTTAAATTGTTCTTTATATTCTTTTGGCGAGATTCCCGTAAATTTCCTGAACATTCTGCTGAAATAATTACTGTCGTTGAATCCCGCATCGTAGGCAATCTGCGTAATAGTTCTGTCGGTGGAAGTCAATTCGTTCATCGCGGCGAATATACGAAGGCGCATCTGATATACGAACGGAGGATAACCGGTAATCCGTTTGAACGTACGAAGAATGCTGCTTTCCGACATGGCGGAAACGTCAAGCAGATCCTCCATAGACAGCGTCTGTTTATAATGCTTTTCCATATATTTAACAAGAAACGCTCCGTTGTTTTTGTCAACGGAGTCGGGATACGACGGATTATTATACACGCGTAATAAGAGAACGACCAATTGAATCAGATACGCGGTCGTAACCGCAGGCCACGAAAGATTCTGATTCTCTATCTCCTTCTGCATGGATTCTATAATGGCCTGAATTTCAAAAAGCTGCATCCTGTTCATGTTGAACATCATTACGGGAGATTCCGGCTTTCGCGAAACAGGTCTCTGCTGGAACAAATCCGCGTACCCAGGTACAGCCGAAAGATTACAGCTGTCGTCGGAAAAAAAGGATGGATGGATAAGAATGTTCATCAGGACAAGTTTATTAACAGTATTATATCCGTGTATTTGTCCTGGTTTCACACTGATAATGTCCCCTGATTTTATCGTTTTTTCACCGTCCGGCGTCATATGCACTCCCTCTCCGCTGTAGACCACGGCGATTTCATGAAAATCGTGGGTATGCAGAGGAAACAGAGGCTGGGGATTTCTGAATTCGAAATGACACGGGACATCGTCCGTCCAGTATTTCTGCGATAAAAGTTTATACATTTTTATCTGCTGACGATATTATGCTAGTGGATGCACGTTCTGTCAAGGTAAAAAAAAATCAGTCCGTTATTATTATTTCATGGATTATGCAATAGCAGTCATCGACATCGGAATGACAAATAAGAAAGTTGCCGTGTACGACGAGCATCTTTTGCAGATAGACGCGGCATATAAAGAATTCGCACCTGTCCTGCTGAATGATCCTGAAACCGGTCAGGAAATGAAAGTACACGATCTTCAGTCGATGGAATCGTGGTTCACGGAACAGCTCCGTACCTATGCGGAAAAATATCCGATACGGGCAATATCGGTTACGACGCACGGAGCAACGTTCGTCTGTGTCGACCGGAACGGTGCCGTATGCGCACCCTGCATTTTCTACACGTACGATCCGGGAAAACAATTTCAGGACGATTTTTACGCACGGTGCGGTTCAAAGGAGGAGCTTCAGCGGCGGACGTTCACGCCCCCGTTTTCGGCGATGCTCAATCTGGCAAAAGGAATACGGTTCCTTCAGGTACGGTTTCACGAAGCGTTTTCAAGGACGGCCGTCATACTCGGATTTCCTCAGTACTGGGGATTCCGTCTTACCGGACGAACGGCGTATGAAACGACATACGAGGCGTGCCATACATATTTGTGGGACATGAACGGAAACACATGGTCTTCCGTCGTGGACAGGCTCGGCATCCGCAGTAAAATGCCGCGTAATTTCAATCCGACATGCGGAGTGCTCGGAACGCTTACGCCGGAAACGGCGGCGAAACTCGGACTGAATACATCGGTCATCGTTACGACGGGCATACATGATTCCAACGCTTCGCTTCTTCCCTATCTTGCGGAAAATACGACGGAGGATTTTATTCTGAACTCGACGGGAACATGGTGCGTCTGCATGCATCCGAAAGAACAGGCGGAATTTGACGAAGAGGATATCGGAAAAATCGTATTTTTCAACAGGAGCGCCGTCGACAAACCGGTCAAGACGGCCGTTTTTCCCGGAGGTATGGAAATCGACACGTACGTAAAACTGTATCAGCGGGAATGCGGGACGGACGGGTTTCCTGCTTCCGATAGTGACGCCGCCCAATCGCTCATCACTGAACGGAACGTGTTCATAGTACCGGAAGTCGTCCCGGGCTCAGGTCAGTTTCCCGAATCAAAACCGGGGATATTTGAAAACGGCAGATTTTATCCGCTGGAGGCAATACAAAAAGGCGTTTCGGTGCCGGAAATACTTTCGGATCGAAAACGCTTCTTTGCCGCGCTCGACCTGTCTCTGATAATCCAGACGGAGACGGCCCTGCGCCGCACCGGTTTAAAGAAAGGAATCAGCGTGTTCATCGAAGGAGGTTTCCGCCGCAACAGATTATATACGCTGCTGCTCTCCGCCCTGCTGAAGGAAAACGAAATATATCTCACGAACATGAAGGAAGCGACAGCCGCAGGATGCGCTATGACGGCTCTTATGGCGCTGACCGGAAAAACACATACGGAGCTCGCTCCGTTATTAACCATAGAAAAAGAATCCGTGCCGAAAACGGATATAAGCGGACTTGCCGAATATAAAGCCGTATGGATTGAACATACACAGGAATAATAATAATTAAGGAGACATCGTATGGAAATAACAAAAACATCATTTATACAGGGATTTATACGGATGTGCAACGACGGATGGGAACAGGGCTGGCACGAACGGAACGGAGGAAATCTTTCGTACCGTATGAAACAGGATGACGTCAAAGAAGCCGAATCAGGCTTCACGGAGGACAAACCGTGGACACCCATAGGAACATCCGTTCCGGACCTTGCGGGTGAATATTTTCTCGTAACGGGAAGCGGTAAATACATGCGCAACGTCATACTTGCTCCGGAAGAAAATATCTGCATCGTTGAAATCGACGGGACAGGAGAAAAATACCGGATCCGCTGGGGGCTTTGCTGCGGCGGACGGCCGACGAGCGAGCTTCCGACGCATCTGATGAATCACGAAGTGAAGAAGCAGCTGACGGACGGCAGATACAGAGTTATTTATCACGCGCACTGTACAAACGTAATCGCCCTGACGTTCGTTCTTCCGCTGAAGGACGAAGTCTTTACAAGAGAGCTGTGGGAATGCGCGACGGAATGTCCCGTCGTATTTCCGTCCGGCATCGGCATTGTTCCGTGGATGGTACCGGGCGGCAGAGATATTGCGGTAGCGACAAGCGGACTGATGAAAAAATACGACGTTGCAATCTGGGCTCATCACGGAATGTTCTGTTCGGGAGAGGATTTCGACCTGACATTCGGGCTCATGCATACGGTGGAAAAATCGGCGGAAATACTTGTGAAGATTCTGTCGATGGCTCCGCACAAAATGCAGACAATCACGCCGGACGATTTCAGGAAACTCGAGAAGGATTTTAACGTAACTCTGCCGGAACAGTTCCTGTATAAGAAATAAAACACCGGCCGAAATATTATTATTAACCGTCTGTCAGGATATTGCGGTGCGTACGGTTTTTCCGACCCGTACGCACCGGCTCCATCAGAAATTCAGTTTGTATCCGGCGCTCACGATGATGTTGCGGCGGGCATAGAGCGAAACTGTATCGTCCGTATCAGCAACTTCCATCTTTGTCGCCGCAAAATCGAACAGATAGCGCATGTCGAAAACGAACGCACCGGGCCCGGCTTTTAAATTACCGGTAATGCCGGCCGTGGCTCCGAAAACGGGAACGCCCCTTTTCAGCTGCGAAGTTCCCGAATCGGTCGTAACTGTGCCGGCCACAGGAATCGAAAGATACGGTCCTATATAATAATCAAGCTTACAGCCGTTGAGCGTCGTCTCCATTCCGAAAAGAACGGGAAGTTCCACTGTCGTAACGGAAATGCTGCAGTCGGAATCGTTCGCGGTACCGAGCGTCTGGTCTTCATAGGTAAAATGAAAACCGTTCCCCACGCCGTTGTTGAACAGCATCCCCGCTTCCGGACGGATAATAAAACTGTTAGCCCCGCTGCCGAATGCAAACTGGGCCGCAAGACTGAATCCGCCTGTCATGTTCAGATTCGAATCCGTACCGCCGTACGTCTCTTCATATTCACCGGTGCGGACGGAGCCGATTCCCGACCCGATGTTTCCGTTAATCCCGATACTGATCCCGGCGAACGCCGAGCTTCCCGCGGCGAGAACCAGAACAAGCGTGCTGATTGTCTTTAAAATTTTACACTCACGCACCGAGCAGCGCGTGAGCTTTTCTTCCCGTCTCGTAGATTTCATCATACTTCGCTTCGATAAGCGGAACGACCGATGCCGATTTTTTCCGGTACATGACCGAATAACAGAAGTACGGAACTATCCATCCGGCAAATGCGGGAACTGCAAGCAGTATCATGAGCATTCTGCGGCCGTCGAGATAACCGAATACCGAACCGGCCATGAATGCCGTACCGATAATACCGATTCCGAACGCCGCCGCTGATGCATCTGTCCGCTTTGAAATTTCAAGCCGGCGGACATCATCAGCTTCGTTTTCAAACTGGCGCTGAAGCCTTGTGAGTTCCGCTCTGTTTCTGAGCAGACGGTCGCGCTTCAGGTGCAGCGTCACATAGAGAATGCCCTTGACGCTGTCCGAGCAGCTTTCCACCTGCCATCCGAAACTGGTAAGATTGTCTTCGTACAATTCCGCCATGCTGCGTTTGACGGTCATATCCCGGTATTCGTATCCGGTATATCCGTCTTTGTCCTTTTCGTTTTTTTCCATAGTTCACCTCTTTTCGGGTTTGATGTCTGAATCCTATAAGAGGTGTATTTCCGAAATGCATGAGAATTGTTTCCGAATTGTTAAAGGCGGATATATTCCGCTCAGACAGGCAGCGTTACAGTAAAAGAAGAACCGCTGCCCTGTTCACTCTCGACGGTAATCGTTCCGCCGCACAAATCGAGAGCTTTTTTTGCAAGTGCAAGACCGAGGCCGTTTCCCTCTCCCGAATGGGAGGTATCACCCTGATAAAACTTGTCGAACAGGTGATTCATGGTCACGGCATCCATACCGCATCCTGTGTCGGACACGCGGACTGTAACCGTATTGTCCGCGGAAGTCTGCCTCAGCGTCACCGTACCGCCGTTTTCCGTATATTTGAACGCGTTCGAAAGCAGATTGTTCCACACAAGTTCGAGCAGACCTTCGTCCGCGGTGATGACGGCCCGGTCCTCTATATCCGCATCGAACGTAATATTCTTATTTTCCCATACAGGTTCGAACGCAAGCGCGCAGTCGCAGAGCTGTCTGCATATATCGTACGGCGCAGGCTCCGGTCTGATTTTTTCATTTTCCATTTTGTTAAGCTTGAGGATATTCGAAACGAAAACGGAAAGTTTTTTCGACGCGTCGAGAATTGTCTGCGTATATTCTATTTTTGTTTCAGCGGAAATCGATTCATCCTGCAGCGCCGTCGCGTAATTCTGGATTATCGAAAGAGGCGTCTTGAATTCGTGCGACACATTCGCGATGAAATCGTTCTTAAGAGTCTCCGTACTGCCGAGCTCCTTCACCATCGTGTTGAAGTCGTCGAAAAGCACATCGATGTAATCTTTTTTCGGACCTGCGCGACCGTTGTCGACAAAGACTGAAAAATCGCCCGACGCAACGCGCTTCGCCGCTCTGCTTAACCTGCGCATCGGAGTTTCGTATTTTCTGATGCGTATGCCGGCGGACACTAAGCTGATGACCAGCGCGACCATTGCCCAGTAGCTGCCGTACGCCCAGAGCTGACCGGGCGAAATAAATTTTATGGGATCGTATTCGTTGGAGATAAGTGCCTGAGAACCGCTGAGGCAGACAAGCAGAATAAAATTAACGATGACTTCCGACCACGTGTGATATTTCTTCGTAATGCGGGGATCTTTTTTTTCGTTTGATTTCATAAATACCTCATAGAATTACCGCTTTGTATCCCAACCCGTGAATCGTAACGATTTTAAATTCCGTGCACGCTGCGCATTTGTCGCGCAGCTTCGTTATGTACACGTCGACTGCCCGTAATCCCGATTCGCTGTCGTCGTCCCAGAACTCGTCCATGAGCGCCTGACGGGAGAACGTTTTCTTCGGATACGAAAGCATTTTGAACAGTATGTTGAACTCGCGGACTGTAAGCGGTATTTCTTTTCCGTCCGAAGATGCGCTCATTTCGTCCGCGTTCATTTCAAACGTCCCGATTGTAATTTTCCGTTCGCTCTGAATGTGCGCGCGCCGCAGCAGCGCACCGACCCGGAGGACAAGCTCATCCATTTCAACGGGCTTGACCATGTAATCGTCTATGCCGATTTTGAAACCTTTCTGTTTCGAAGGCATATCGTCGCGCGCGGTCATAAACAGAATCGGAATATTCCTGTCACCCTGACGCACGGCCTCCGCAAAAAGGAAGCCGTCCATTCCCGGCATCATAATGTCCGAAATGATAAGGTCAAACGATGTTTTGTCCATACGATCGAACGCTTCGTCCGGATTGCTGCATCCGGAAACATCATATCCGGCGCCGGTAAGATATCTGCAGACTATGCGGTTAAGCGGCACGTCGTCCTCAACTACAAGAATATTCGGCATAGGAACCTCTTTATACAAGTATATCATGCATTTGTTAAGGAATTGTATCCGCCGCTTTAACTTTTCAGCAACATTTCGCTTGCAATTCGGAAATATGTCCTGCGTATTGTCTCAGTATAAAAACCGAATCAGGAGGTTCGTTATGAAAGAAATGCAAAGAGAAAGTGCCGCCGGATATGAAAACGAAGATATTTCCGCACGGAAAATCAGATCGGGACAATCATTTCTGTTCCGGAAAAACGGCTATGACAGCACGGTGCTCGATATCAGAATGAAAGACGAAATCAGCAGCGGATGTCTCGATGCCGCACTCAGGAAAACAGCGCTGCGGTTTCCGTATCTGACAGACAAGCTCGCGGAAAAGCAGGGAAATTATTATCTGCTCCCCGACGACATTCCCCTGCGTGCCGCATCGTCTCAAAAATTCTGCCCGCTGGGCAGTACGGAAACGGGATATCATCTGATTGACGTGACGTATACGGAAAACAGCATCAGAGTGGCATTCCACCACGCACTCTGCGACGGACGGGGCATAAAACCGTTTGTTGAAACGCTCGTCTATTATTACTGCTCGATTAAGTACAAAAAAACGTTCAGCGCGGAAGGAATCCGCACGGCAGCAGAACGACCGGACGACACTGAAACAGCGGAGCCGTTCGGCACGGAATTATTCGCCGTAGACAAAAGCAAAATCGCCGTCGTCGACAGGGACGGATTCGCCCTTCCTGAAAGCACATCTGCGACGGCGCACTGCTTCAGAACTGAAATCACAGTGAATCAGAATGAATTCGTTAATACTGCAAAATCATACGGCGCAACACCCGGCATACTGACTGCCATCCTCATTTCCAGCGCCGTTTACCGGCTGCACCCTGAAGCTGATAAATCTGTCGTATGCAGCATGGCGGCCGACCTCAGGAGCGCCGCCGGAATGGAACATACACACCGGAACTGCACAGGAAGTATTTACCTGCCGTATTCCCGGGGCGACGCACATGCCGGTGCGGCTGAACTTGCCGCCGCGTACAGAAAGCTCCTCTCGGAGCAGCGGACAGAAGATTCGCTCAAAGAACTCATGAATAAACAGATTATGTTGTTCAACAGAGCGGATTCATTCAAAACAGTGGAGGGAAAACGGGGATTGTTCGCTTTTCTTGATAACCTCTGCATCAATACGTACGTCGTCAGCTACCTCGGAAAAATGAATTTCAACGATTTCGAAAATTATATCGATTCGGTGCATCTCTACAGCGGTCAAATCAAGGGGCTGTCGGTGAACATGGTTGCCGCCGGGAATAAAATTGCTTTCGACTTTCTGCAGGGCTTTGAGAGCAACATATATGTCGAGGCTTTTATTGCAGAGCTTGCACGGCACGGCATAGACTGCAGCGCGACGGACACGTTTTCCTTTACGACAGGCAGAGACATGAGTTATATAACCGCAGGCTGCCGGGAAGAACAATAAAGTAGACGATTTATATAATAGCTATTTTTGAAGTAAAGAACAAACTCAGCGAATATGTGCGTCAGGCAGAAACCTGCGACGGCAGCCGGAATCAGATATGGTAAGAAGATATTACCTTCTCGATACGAATATCATTTCCGAACCGGCCCGTCCTGTAACGGGAATACGGTCCGTCCTGTAACGGGAATACAGTCCGTCCTGTAACAGGAATACAGTTTGTATTGTAACGGGAATACAGTTTGTATTGTAACAGGAATACAGTCTATATTGTAACGGGAATACAGTTTGTATTGTAACAGGAATACAGTCTATATTGTAACAGGAATACAGTCTGTATTGCAGAAGCGTTGCCGTACAACCGGTTCTGAAGAGTGAGGACGGCATAACAACAGTAAAACTGTAGAAGAGAGATACAAATTTTATAATGCGTTTGCCCCGGCAGCAGGTCCGGACGTTATTCGTGCGGAGGGTTTAATACCCCGCCCCCAGGGGCGTATGAGGGGTATTAAATCCCGACTGCAATACCTTTAGAGAACTCCATACACCGACGCTTGCGTCGGGGGGTGGTGATTGCGTAAAACGCATTTTTCAGGTACCGTTTCTGCGGAAAATACACATATGAAAAAACACACTATTATTGTCGACTATCCGCTCAACGTTGCCCCTGACCGGATCAAACTGCAGAATTGCGCGCCTGACGCTGAACTGATATACCTTGAAGACGGAAAAGAACTGACTGAATCACAGCTTGCCGCAGCCGATGCAGTTATCGGAGTACCGCCGGAACCGGACGTTCTGGAGCATATGAAGCAGCTGAAATGGCTCCAGCTTTTGAGTGCCGGTGCCGAGCAGTATGCGAAACCAGGCGCTTTACCGGAACGTACGATTCTCACCTGTGCGACCGGCGCGTTCGGAAAATCAATGAGCGAATACATGATTTGCGCGGTACTGAGCCTCATGCTCGACTTTCCCCGGTACCGGGATAATCAGAAGAATCATGCATGGGAAAAAGGCGGACGCATACGGCATATAGCCGGAACGACGGCGCTCGTCGTGGGATTGGGCGACATCGGAAGCGAATTTGCCGCGCGGTACAAGGCGCTCGGCGGCTATGTCGTGGGAATAAAACGGACACCTGCAGCCCGGAAGCCCGACTACGCAGATGAACTGTATACGACGGAAGAACTAGACAGGCATATTCCGCGGGCCGACGTCGTCGCCCTGAGTCTGCCGTCGACGAAAGAAACAGTGCGTCTGTTCGGAGCGGAAAGAATCGCACTGATGAAGCGGGACGCGCTTCTTATCAACGTCGGACGGGGAACGGCTGTAGACACGGACGCACTTTCGGACGCGCTGTATTCGGAAAAAATCGGAGGCGCCGCACTCGACGTTACCGATCCCGAACCGCTTCCTCCTGATCATCCGCTCTGGGACGCACCCAACACGATTATTACGCCGCACGTATCGGGCGGCTGGGAAGCTCCCGAAAATACGGAACGGGTGCTCGACATCGTCTACGACAACCTGCGGCGGTTCGCAGACGGTCTGCCGCTTCGGAACATCGTTGACCGGAAAACCGGATACCGCACGCACTGACCGGACAATGTGCTGTCGGTAAATTTACACCAGAACGATTTATTTAATCAGATCCGGAAACCACCTGATGAAAAGAAAAACGTTACGGATATTGAACAGCTGATTCAATTTGATACCAGTACGAATCACATACTGTTCGAATATTATATTAACGAAATGATTACCGCTATCAGGAAGCGGATTTCATCATATCGAACGCCGGTCAAAGACCTTTTACGATTGATTTATTCAATTATTGATAAAAATTTTCGGTTGCAGCTTGGTTAAACACAGGGTACCGGGATATCTGTCGGTTTGACAATACACATCCGGGTACAGAAGATTTTATTCACTAAAGACTACTGTTCAGGCTGAACAACATCGAAATATTCTATCACAAATTTTTATTGTATGATATACTGATACCTGTCGGGAATCACGGTGATTCCCGATACTCCCCTTAAAAGCAGCAGTTTTTTAGAGGACCTTTCTATTCTATATACTATGATGGAAAGAAAGAAATGTTTATTTTAAAACCCAGGCAGAAAAAATTACTGGCATATTTTATTTTATTTTCTGGTGCCACACTATTGTTATTGTTGCTGTTCGATGTTGTTTTGGACAAACCTGTCAGTAAAAGACATCTTCCGAAGAAATTCGGGGCAACATATATGACTATGGATAATCAGTTTTTTGAGATATTAAATACATCAATCCAGGATGTCATTATCTCAAACGGCGATCAACTGATTACAAGAGATCCTGCACAGAATCAGGAAAAACAGAATGAGCAGATATCGGATATGCTGTCCCTGAAAGTGGATTTAATTTTTATAAATCCCGTTGACTGGAACAAAATAACTCCCGCACTGGATGCATGCAGAAAAGCAGGCGTCCCCTACATTTTTGTCGACTCGGATGCACCTGCGGATACTTGCGCAGTGAGCGTCGTCATGTCGGATAATTATAAAGCCGGGGTACAGACTGCGGAAGATATTATTTCGAAAAGGAAAAAGGCCTCAATTGCGCTGCTGTATGATCGGAACATCCGTTCAATGTACGAGCGCACACAGGGCCTGCTCGATACGCTGAACGCTGCGTCGTTTGATTACACGATCGTGTACGACTGTACGTATACTTCCATGATGATTCAATCTATGGCCGCAATGCAGCAGTATCTGGACACAAGTGCGCATACGAACGTCGACGTCGTGTTCGGAGCAAACGATCCTACCGCATTAGGCGCGCTGGCTGCCCTTCAGAAGGTACATCGTTCTTCAGGAATTCTGGTATACGGCGTCGACGGCTCTCCGTCCTGCAAAACCATGATACATGAAGGATACATGGAAGGAACTGCGGCCCAATTTCCTCAGATAATGGGAAGAACTGCAGCCGAGACCGCCTATGCATATCTGTCCGGCAGGCGGATAGATAAAAAAATTATTATTCCTGTCAAATTTATAACCAAAGAAAACGTTGAAGATTTTGACATACTGGGCTGGCAGTAATGAATAATATAACTATAAACAAAATCAGAGACAGCATGCTGTGCATAAACATTGCCGCGTGTTTATTTACCATGCTGGTCATATTGAAAACGTCCAGAACGATTTGTGTTTTTCAGAAAGCCGTCGATTTTTTCAATTCTACGGAAAGAATACCTGTAAAACCTGACAGTGCGTTCCTTTGCAGTGTTCTGCTTTGTTCCTGCTTTGTTATAACGCATTCCGCCCGGCAGTTTGTATTCGCAGATAGTAAGGTTCCCGTATATATTACGCTCGGCATCGATATGGTTCTTAACATAGCGCTGCTGAAAGTCACGGACTGCAATTATAACGGCTTCATTTTATGGCTGCTGGCAAACTGCATTTATTATATCGACAATAAATGGAAATACTTTGCAATGACCGCGGGGATATTTCTGTTTATATTCTCAAATTATGATTTTATAACTATTTATTATCCTCTTTTTTCAATCAGAAGTTATATACTTTTTTATTTAAAGAATACCCAGAATTTACTGCTTTTCATTTACTACGGTTTTTCTTCGCTGAATTTAATATGCTTTCTGGTGTTCTGTATGCACGTCATTCAGAGACAGCGGGGCATAATCGGTGTCATCCACCGCCTGTATCAAAAACTCAGAACGGCGAATACGGAACTGCGGGAATACGCGGACATGAAGGAAAAAATGGGACAGATGAAGGAACGCAATCGTCTGACAATGGAGATACACGATACGCTCGGACATTCGCTTACGGGGATTTCGGTGGGCGTCGACACATGTATCGCCATTATGGATACGTCTCCGGAAAAAGCCAGAGCACAGCTGCAGGTGATATCGGGCGTCGCAAAAAACGGTTTGGAAGAGCTCCGGCGTTCGGTAAGCATGCTGAAGACAGACGGACTCGACGGCGTGAATTTTGAAGATGCCGTTCGGAATATGCTTGACCGAATAAAGGAAGCTACCGGGATTTCAATCAGGTTCAGCTGTACTGTCAGGCTGAATCTTACAAAGGAAGAACAGAATGCGGTTTTCCGCATCATTCAGGAAAGCGTCACGAATGCCATACGCCACGGAAAAGCAACCTGTATCGGAATCATGCTGGCGGAACGAAACGGCAATCTGGACATAACGATTTCCGATAACGGCAAAGGGTGTTCCCATTTAGAGTACGGCTTCGGGTTAAGTCATATGCAGGAGCGGATAGACCAGCTCAAGGGCAGCATAGAATTCAATACAACCGGCGGATTCACCGTACATGCACAGATTCCTTTGCAGGGGAGAAGTTTAGAATGATAAAAATATTAATCGCAGATGACCAGCAATTAATCAGGGAAAGTCTGAAGTTATGGCTCGAAAGCAAGCAGGAATTTCTGATTACAGGTACGACGGGCGACGGTTTGGGCGTTCTCGACAGCATCAGACAGTCTGTTCCTGATATTATCCTTATGGATATACGGATGCCGAAACTCGACGGCGTACAATGCACAAAACTGATAAAACAGAAGTATCCTGAAATACGAATAATTATTTTAACAACGTTCAACGACGACGAATACGTGTATAATGCACTGAAGTACGGAGCGAGCGGTTATCTGCTGAAAGGGATAGCGTTGGAAGAATTGTGCAGCGCTATAAAGACCGTATACGGCGGTCAGGCGATGATAAATCCCGACATAGCTTCGATCGTTCTGAAATTGTTCTATAAAATGGCAAACAAAGAATTCTCCCTGCCTGTCAATAGAGAAAAATCAGGTGAACTGACAGCTACAGAGTGGAAAATAGTCCGCGAAGTCGGGAAAGGCGAATCGAACAGGGAGATTTCTCAGAGACTGAACTTTTCCGAAGGAACTGTCAGGAATTATCTGAGCACCATACTCGACAAACTTGACCTGCGGGACAGAACCCAGCTGGCCATCTGGGCCGTGCAGACGTCGCTGGAGTCGTAAACAGCATGAACCGTATATGTTTTTTCTTATTCTGCTGCATAGTTCCCGCTTTTTTTTTCTCCGGGTGTAAAACAAAAAAAAACGTCACTCTTGAGCTGGGCGTTTTTACGGGGAGCAACTGGGGTGTGGCGGACAGCAATAGTTATTTTTTAATCGATAAGGCTGTGGAAAAATTTGAGAGGACTCATCCGGGAGTTTCCGTCCATTATTATTCAGGCATACAAAAAAATGATTACGAAGAATGGTTTTCCGAACAAGTACTGCAGGGAAAAATGCCGGATGTTGCGATCATTCCCGATGAACAATTTACAAAACTTGCATCGATGGGTGTTTTAAAAAACTTAACGCCGCTGCTGTATCCGAACGGTAAAATAAAAAGCTGGGAATATTTCCCCTGTGCATGGAGCTCAGGAACGTACGGGGAAAAACAGTACGCCCTTCCCTATCAGGCGGATTTTATGCTGATGGCCGTAAATAAAACGCTGCTGGATAAACACGGTATTGCAATGCCCGGCAGGAACTGGACCTGGGATGATTTTTATTCACTATGTACAAAATTAACGGCAGATGAAAACGGAGACTCCGTCATTGATACCGCGGGCGTCTGTAATTATACATGGCAGGAGGCAGTCTATTCGAACGGCGGGCGGATATTCAACGATGACGGACGGCGCGCCTTTTTTTCCGATCCGAAAGTAATAGAGGCAGTCCGGTTCATGCAGCGGTTATCCGCACTTACCGGCGACACTATTTTTACGCGGGCCGATTTCGATTCGGGGAAAGTCGCCTTTATGCCGCTGTCGTTTACAAAATATCAGCCATATGTATGTTATCCGTATAAAATAAACAAAGATTTGAATTATGAATGGCGTTGTGCGACAATGCCCGCCGGATATTCCGGGAACAACATTTCGGAAATAGACACGCTGCTGATGGGAATCAGCTCATATACGAAGCATGAAAAACTTGCATACGATCTTCTTGAAACATTCACTCACGATACTGAAATTCAGGCGAATCTGTTTCAATTGCAGCAGGGGGCATCGGCACTGCGGATAGTATCCGCCCCCGATGAAGTTATAAATATTCTTGAAGATACCTCCGACAAAAACGACAGGCAGTATTCCGGCGGTCTTTTAGCAGACATAATGGTGAAGGGAATTCTTCCACCGAAATTTCACGACTATGCAGACGACATGGTGCTCGCCGACAGTGCAATAAATAAAATAATAATCGATAAAAAAGATGCTGAAAATTCGTTGAAGGTTCTGCAGCGTACGCTTCAGGTCAGAATGGAAAAGTGACATTTGTCACCAAAAAATTATGACAAACCTCACTTGCGGCCTCCTGTGGAAAACTTATACTTATTGCCATAAGTATATAGGAGGACGCGTATGAAAAAAATAATAAGCGTTTTATTGGTATCGGTTCTTGCCGCGGGCACGATGTTCGCGGCACCGAAAAAGCACTACAAATTCGGTTTTACCTGCATGGATCAGTCAAATCCTTTCTTTGTCCTGATTGAAAAAACAATCAGAGAGGAAGTTGAGGCGCGCGGAGATCAGCTCATCTCCGTTGATCCCGCAAACAACGTCACACGGCAGATTCAGCAGGTGGAAGACGTCATCGCACAGAAAATCGACGGCATTTTCCTTAATCCGGCTGAGGCGGAAGGAATTATTCCCGCACTGGACGAGTTGAAAGCCGCAAAAATTCCGATTGTCAATTTTGACACGGAAGTTGCGGACATGAGTTACGCTGCAACATTTACAGGCTCCGACAATTACAATGCCGGAAAAGTCTGCGGTCTTGATCTTATTAAGAAATGTCCGAAAGGCGGAAATATTATAGTTCTTGACTCTCCGACGATGAATTCAATCGTCGACCGCACGAACGGATTCCTCGACACAATAAAGGGACACAATTTCAAAATCGTAGCGCAGCAGGATGCAAAGGGAAATCTGCAGGTTTCCATGGGAGTTGCAGAGGATCTTCTGCAGGCACATCCTGATGTCGTAGCAATCTTCGGCGGAAACGACCCTACAGCGCTCGGCGCACTTGCGGCGGCAAATGCCTCCGGCATTAAAAATGCAAAAATTTACGGTGTCGACGGATCTCCCGATATTAAGAAGGAACTTGCGAGCGGTTCGTCTTTAGTCGAAGGCACCGGCGCTCAATCTCCGATCAGCATTGCAAAAAAATCAGTTGAGCTCATGTATAAAATTATGAACGGAGAAAAGGTGGAATCCCGCTATCCGGTTCAGACATTCCTCATCACGAAGGACAATGTAAGCAAATACGGAACGACAAACTGGCAATAATATTGATTCATACATGAAGCTGAATCTTTTTGTGTAAGAAAGCGTACAGGCCGTAAAAGGCCTGTACTGTAACCCACAGAACCGCAGGCTTACCGGATGAATGAAAATATATTACTTACAATGAAAAATGTGCATAAGCGCTTTCCGGGTGTTTATGCGCTGAATAATGTCGATTTTGAACTGCATGAAGGGGAAGTTCATGCACTGCTCGGTGAAAACGGGGCCGGGAAATCAACATTGATCAAAATTCTCGGCGGTATTTACAAAGCCGACGAGGGAGACATTTACATTAACGGGAAAAAAACGGAAATCAACAATGTCTTCAACGCACAGGAAAACGGAATAGCGATTATCCATCAGGAACTCGTTCTTGTTCCGCATATGACTGTCGCAGAAAATATTTATCTCGGACGAGAACCGGTGAAAGGTAAATTCGTCGACAAAGAAAAGATGAATACGGAAACGGCGGAACTGCTGAAAGCATACAACATGAATTTCACTCCCGAAACATTGATCGCCGATCTGACAATCGCACAGCAGCAGATGGTGGAAATAGTAAAGGCCGTTTCGAGCAATGCAAAAATTCTTGTAATGGACGAACCGACTTCTTCGATTTCCGACAAAGAAGTGAATTTTCTGTTCGGCATAATAAAAACTCTGACCGCAAAGAAAGCAGGCATAATTTATATTTCACATAAAATGAGCGAACTGTGGGAAATCTGCGATCGTGTTACAGTACTCCGCGACGGACATCTGGTCGGAACAAAAATCGTAAACGACATATCTAAAGACGAACTTATTTCCATGATGGTCGGACGCAGACTTGAACAGTATTACACACGGGATTTTCACTCGGACGGAGAAGTCATTCTCAGGACGGAGCACCTCTGCGACGACGGAATGGTAAAGGACGTTTCATTCGAACTGCATAAAGGAGAAATTCTCGGATTTGCAGGTCTTATAGGCGCGGGAAGAAGCGAAACGATGCAGTGTATATTCGGGCTGAGAAAAAAGTATACCGGAGCCGTAAATCTGCACGGCGAGGACGTGCATTTTACCTCCGCAACAGGCGCTGTGAAAAAAGGGCTTGCACTTGTTCCCGAAGACCGCAAGATGGAAGGGCTTTACCATACGCAGAGCGTTAAATACAACGCGACGATCGAAGTTCTAAAACAATTTATTAAGGGCATATTTTTTAATAAAAAAACCGAAACGGGTATTGCGGATAAATACGTAAGCATGATGAATACGAAGACGCCGACGCTCGATCAGCCGGTAGGTCATCTTTCCGGCGGCAATCAGCAGAAAGTCATGATAGGACGATGGCTTGCGACGAATCCGTCCGTGCTTATCCTCGACGAACCGACGCGCGGCGTCGACGTCGGGGCAAAAGCCGAAATCTATTCAATCATGAATTATCTTGCAAAGCAGGGACTTTCAATTATTATGATTTCCTCGGAGCTGCCGGAAATTATAAACATGAGCGACCGTGTATATGTTATGGCAAACGGAACCATAAGGGGATGCCTGTCTCACACGGATGTAACGCAGGAAGCCGTAATGAAACTGGCCGCCGAATAAAACAGAGGAGACAGAAAATGGCTAATAAAAGAATAACTGCCTTGAAAACGAACCGGAGTGTGTATCTCTATTTCAAAGAGAACCTGGGTATAATAGTAGCGTTCATAGTGCTGTTCGGCTTCCTGTCAGTCAATCCGATTACGACGAAGGCGTTTCTCACGTCCCAGAACATGTTCAACGTTCTGCGGCAGATTTCGACTAACATGTACCTTGCATGCGCCATGACGATGGTTATTATTCTCGGCGGTATCGACCTGTCGGTTGGGTCGATAATAGCGCTTTCCGGATGCGTCGCCGCAGCGTGTGTTGCCCGGCACGGTATGCCGATTCCGGCTGCACTCATAACGGGAGTTTTAGTCGGCATGCTCTTCGGGATGATCAACGGATTCATCATCGCAAAAACGACAATCCCCGCGTTCATCGTCACGCTGGCGACGATGGATATTGCCCGCGGCTTCGCCTACGTGTACACGGGAGGCTCGCCCGTCCGTGTCGTTTCGAAAGCATGGCAGTTCATCGGTGCGGGATATATCGGCATATTTCCGGTACCCGTTCTCATTATGATTGTCGTAGTAATTGTTACGGGACTGCTCATGAACAACACGCGCCTCGGCCGCCATATATATGCTGTCGGCGGCAACGTTCAGGCTGCGACTTTTTCGGGTATTTCCGTCACATCAGTAAAATTCTGGGTCTATACCTATTCGGGGCTGATGGCCGGAATAGCGGGAGTCGTTCTCTCCTCCCGCATGTATTCGGGACAGCCTACCGCGGGAAACGGCGCAGAAATGGACGCAATCGCTGCCGTCGTTGTCGGCGGCACATCGATGGCCGGAGGAGCCGGTAAAATCGGCGGTACCATAATCGGCGCGCTTATCATCGGATTTCTTAACAACGGCCTCAATCTTATGAATGTCAACTCTTTCTGGCAGTATGTCGTAAAGGGAGTCGTCATTCTTCTTGCAGTTTTTCTTGATTTCATACGCACTACTAAAAAATAGGAGATACGACAATATGATAGTTACTTTAAGTACTGTTTTAAACATAGCGGAAAAAAACAAATGGGCAGTCGGCGCATTCAACGTGCCGAACTGGGAATCGGCTGAAGCGATAATCGGAGCGGCTGAAGAGACAAACAAACCGGTTATACTTAATTACGCTCCTGTACATGCGCCTTTTATGAACATGGAGGATGCCGCAGAAATAATGAAGTATTTTGCGAATAAAGCGAAAGTTCCGGTCTGCGTGCATCTTGACCACGGCGGAAGCTTTGAAACGTGTATAAAAGCCATACGGTTAGGTTTTACTTCCGTGATGATCGACGCGTCTGCAAAACCGTACGAAGAAAACATCCGGATTACGGCGGAAGTTGTTAAAGCGGCTCATGCCGTCGGAGTTTCCGTTGAAGCTGAACTCGGGCATATTCTCGCTTCAGTTACCGGCGTCGGAAAGGCACCCGTAAAAATCGAAACGAAAGATTCTTTCGCCGATGTAAACGACGTGTATACCAGGCCCGAAATGGCGAAAGAATTCGCGGGGCTGACGAACGTCGACGCACTTGCAATTGCGTTCGGCACGGCTCACGGTATTTACGTTACAAAACCCGTCCTTGATCTGGAACGCATCAGCCGGATAAAAGAAGCAGTCGACATGCCGTTCGTCATGCACGGCGGCTCCGGATTAAGCAAGGAAGAGTTCCAGACGGCAATACGGAACGGCATCAGGAAAATTAATTATTATACGTATATGACACTGAGCGGCGGCAGGGCGGTAAAAGCTGCAATGGATAAACAGTCTTCAACCGATACTGTCTTTTTCCATGATATACCCTTCATTGCGGTAAACGCAATGAAGGAAGACGTAAAGCAGGCAATACGTATTTTCAGCGACGAAATATAAAAGGACGTGTCATGAAAAACGGTATTGTAGTAGCCGGCTCGCTTATTCTCGACAGACATTACGCCGTAACTTCCTATCCCGAAGAAGGCAGGCTCGTCGAAATTCACGACATGCACGATGACGCGGGCGGCGCGGGAAATCTCATCATAAGTCTTGCAAAGCTTGATGCGGAACTTCCGGTACGCGTAAGCGCCCTTCTCGGCGGAGGAAGTTCCGGAAAAACGGTTATGAAGAAACTGAAACAGTATGCCAATATCGACACGAACGGAATTACCCAGTACGGATACACTCCCGTTACTATCGTGATTGATGCGGACGACACACATCAGCGTACTTTTTTTTATTATCCCGGTGCGGGCGATTGTTACAGCGAAAAATACATCGACTGGGATGTTCTTCGCGGCGATATTTTCCAGATCGAATATCTGCTTCTTATGAAATGTCTTGACGCGGACGATCCGGAATACGGCACCCATGCGGCCCGCATTCTGGCTGAAGCACAGAGACGAGGAATGAAAACCTCCGTCGATATGGTCTCGAAAAACGGTCCCCGTGTACGGAAGATTGTCCGCGCTGCACTGAAGCATACGGATTTCTGCACGGTAAACGAGCTTGAAGCGCAGGAAGCTGCCGGCATTCCCCTTATTGCCGGCGGAGCGCTCATCGAAAAAAACATGCGTCCGGTGCTGGAAAAACTTGCGGAATACGGAGTCTCCGAATGGGTCATTGTTCATGCGTCGTCGTGCAGCTTCGGTCTCGATTGCCGTACCGGAACATGCTGCAAAGTTCCGAATATTCCGCTTCCTGACGGATACATAAAAGGAAAAACGGGAGCGGGAGACGCATACAGCGCCGGCATTCTTTATGCGGCATATAAAGAAATGCCGATCACCGATGCGATGAAACTGGGAACAGCATGCGCTTCCTGTTCACTTTCGGAAATCAACGGAACCGACGGAATGCGTCCGTATAAGGACGTCTGCGCTCTGTATGATCAATACAAAGGAGTTGTTGAATATGAAAAGATCTGAAATAAACAGCATCATAAAAGAGATGGAAGCGCTGCTCCGGGCGCACTCGGTATATCTTCCGCCGTTCTGCAGCTGGACACCCGAAGAATGGAAAACAAAAAATCATGAATACGACGAAATACGTGACAACATGCTCGGCTGGGATATAACCGATTTCGGTCTGGGTAATTTCGACAGGACAGGTTTCGCGCTGATAACCCTGCGGAACGGCAATCAGCATAATCCGAAATATAAGAAAGTATACGCTGAAAAATTTATTATGCTCAGGGACGGACAGACCGCTCCGATGCATTACCACTGGACGAAGAGCGAAGATATTATTAACCGCGGAGGCGGAACGCTCCGTATCTCGGTCCGAAACGGACTAAAGGACAGAACGATCGACGATTCCGACGTGCTCGTCAATTCCGACGGAAGATCATATTACGTAAAATCAGGATCAGGAATACTGCTGAATCCCGGAGAGAGCATTACATTGTGGCCGTATCAGTATCACGATTTTTCAATTGTTAAAGGAACAGGTTCCGTTCTTATAGGGGAGGTTTCACAGTGCAACGACGACACGACCGACAACTGTTTCCATGAAAAGGTGGGACGCTTTCCGGAAATAGAAAACGACGAAGCACCGTACAGACTGCTGTGCAATGAATATCCCGCAGCAGTATAAATTATTAAATACAAAAAAATACAAAATATTTCATTCTCAGGAGTTTTATATGAAAGAGTATTCTTCAGGCGTAAAACCTGCAGATCAGAAACGCAGAAGCATCATCATGGAGTTTTCCGTATGGCTCGGCATTGAGATAGCGGCGCTGTTCGTCATTCTGAGCATACTGTCGAATCTGACGGTAAAGAAAGGATCTGTCAAAAGTTTTTCAAGTACCATGTCCGGCATACTTCCCGTCTATGCCGATACGGTCGATTCATGGAATCAGCAGCTTATCAACGAAATGAATTCGTATACAAAATCGTATTTTGTCGCAGTCGGAGATACGGACGGACTGGTCAACTGGCTGCGGCAGAATAAACAGCGCCGCTCGTCGTCTTTTATCACTATATCTTTCTGCGGAACTGATAAAATCGCTCACACCGACGACGGACAGGATTTCGATATATCGGACCGTCCGTACTACAAGGAAATGATGAATGATGAAACCGATATTTACGTCAGCAATATGACTCAGTCCGAAACCGACAAGACGCCGGTATATCAGGTATGCGTCGCGGCATACAACACACACCATGAAAAAATAGGATTTTTCAGCGGCAGCGTTTCATTTGCCAAGCTGCAGGAATATACGAAAGCCATCAAAGTAGGTTCCAACGGCAATCTCGGAATATTCGACGGAAACGGCATCTGCATCGCACATCACGACACAGCATCGTACATGGCTGACATGAACAAGAGTACCGACCGCGGCTGGCGCACCGTTATAAAAAAAATGATGAAAAAAGAGTCGGGTGCCGGTCAGCTCGCGGACGGTTCCTACGCTTTCTTCGAACCGATCAAGAACACGCCGTGGTCGATGGCCGCAGTCCTGCCGGCAGTTGAAGTAAACGCCACCGCAAACAGCCTCGGAAAGACGATGATAGTTCTTTTCCTGCTGTCAATTATTATTCTCATCGTCCTTGCAGGTTTAACAATCCGTCACTTCATTAAACCGCTGGAAAATGTCGAAAAATCGATCGAGAATATCGCTTCCGGCAATGCGGACCTTACCAAGCGTCTTGACCAAACCGTTAATAATGAAATAGGTTCCGTCGTAACAGGATTCAACACCTTCGTAGGCAAGTTACAGGCAATTATGACGAATCTCAAAAAATCAAAGGAAGCGCTTGCCTCAAACGGCGAGATGCTGCGCGCGAGCATTGAAGACACGTCGAGCGCCATAACGCAGATACTGTCCGATATGGACGGCGTGAAAGAGGAAATAACGAATCAGTCGGCGAGTGTCGAAGAAACGGCCGGAGCAGTGACGCAGATTTCACAGAACATCGTGTCCCTCGAAAAAATGATAGAAAATCAGGCAAGCGGCATTACCGAAGCGTCTGCCGCCGTGGAACAAATGATCGGAAACATAGGCAGCGTGAATAAATCGGTCGAGCAGATGGTGAAGTCGTTCTCATCTCTTGAAGAACGTTCGAAAGACGGCATTGCAAAACAGAACAGAGTAAGCGAACAGATAAAGCTTATTTCCGGTCAGTCGGAAATGCTCGAGGATGCAAACGCCGCAATCGCATCGATTGCAAATCAGACGAACCTGCTGTCGATGAACGCCGCAATAGAAGCGGCGCATGCGGGAGACGCAGGGAAAGGATTCAGCGTCGTCGCCGATGAAATCAGAAAACTCTCCGAAACATCATCGGCGCAGTCTAAGACAATCGGCGAAGAACTCAAGAAAATACAGGAATCGATCGGTACCGTCGTGACCGTTTCCGCAGAAAGCACGACTTCGTTCGGTTACGTCTCCGAAAGCATCAGAGAAACAAACACGATTGTCTCTCAGATAAAAAACGCGATGACGGAACAGTTGTCCGGTTCTCAGCAGATAGGTGAAGCACTGCACCTCATGAACGACAGTACGGCGGAAGTACGGACAGCGTCATCGGAAATGAGCGCAGGCCAGAAAGCAATCCTCGACGAAGTGAAACGGCTTCAGGACGCGACTGCAATAATGCAGGAAAAAGTTAATGAAATGAAAACGGGGGCCACGAAGATAAACGAAACGGGAACCGCACTCGGCAGCATATCGAGGGGCACGACCGATACGATTGAACAGATCGGCGGACAGATCGATCAGTTTAAAGTGTGAGGCCACGCTTCCTGAAGGGGCTGTCCAAAAAGAATCGGGCAACCCCAGTCATTTAAAAATGTACAAGCAAGCCGCTATAATCCGGTCATGCTTCTGAAAATCATGATATACTGCTAGATGACGGGCATTTATTCTTCCCGCCAGACAGCGAAGCTGTGCCGCGGGAATATCACCGTGATGTGGCTGGCGGAAAACCAGAAACCGGATTTCAGGACAATCAATCATTTCCGCGGGGAAAACTCAGGGAAACAATCGAAGAGATTTTTGTCGCGACTGTCAGGCTCCTGAACCAGAACGGCTATGTAAGCTTTGAAAAATATTTTGTGGACGGAACAAAAATCGAGAGCGCGGCGAACAAATACACATTCGTGTGGAAAAAGGCCGTCGAGAAGAACGAATGGAAGCTGGATGAAAAACTCCGCGTATTTTTAAGAGAAGTCAATGAAATCTGCGGGCGTGATGACGAAGACTCGAAGGATGTAAAAAAACTGAAGAAAGCAAAGCGGCAGATTGAGAAGGATTTCCTTCCGGGAAAAGAAAAATACGAAAAGGCGAACGCTACATTCGACGACCGGAACTGCTACTCAAAGACGGATGAGGAGGCGACATTCATGCGCATGGCAGAAGAAAAACAAATCAGGATACCTTCAGACATATGAAGTCTATCAGTGCGACAACTGCGAAGGCTGTCCGTTCAGAGAGCTTTGTACAAAATCAGAATATGGTCGGCTGGCCCAGAGAAACGGGCACTGGCTTGAACAGAAATCGAAGGTCAGGGAAATTCTCGCATCTGATGAAAATAAAAGACTCATGAAAAGATGCTCACAGAATGTGAGACCGTCTTCGGCCGGATAAAAGCCAGCCAGAGTTTCAGGAGATTTCATCTTTGCGGGACAAAAAAAGTCGGGACAGAATGGGGGCTGTTGATGACAGGCTATGATTTTAAGCAAATTGCAAGACTTATGAATGCTTAAAAAAAATAATAACATTTCAAGAAAAGAAAATAAGACAAAAAAAGCGGTCCCCTTTTTTTCAAGGGTTTTTGAAACTTCCCGGACAGCCCCTTTTTTTGTCCGCCTGTTTAAGCAGAAGAGGCCCGACAAAAGCGCCGTAGACCGTCCCTGCACTCAGAAGTCCGGTAAGCTTCCTGTCGATATTCCTTACTTTAAGATGCGTGACAAAACCGGTAACAGCGATACCGAACAGCACAAGAACAGATGTCCCCACCGTTTCAAGAGCCCGACAACCGAGAATCATCAGCCCCGCGATTATGCCCCTCCGTCGCTCAATCCGACAAGTCCCGACATGATTCCGACGAGCAGCTCGAAACAGATAGCCTTCACCGTTCCTGATTTTTTACAGGCCTATCCGGTACCGGAAATACCGCTCTTCGCGCGAGGTTTCCTTACATGCAAAACAAGTATCTGTACGGCAAGAAGCAGCAGAATAGCCTCGGTCACCTTATTGTACAGATTCTCCGGAAGAAAATCGAAACACAACGAACAGATAACTGCTCCTGCAGCTCCACCGGCAAGCATCGTAAGTCCGAAATGCCAATTCACATTTCCCTCTTTCCAGTGGCTCAAAATTCCCACAGCAGTAGTGGAAATAGTCGTTGCGAGCGACGTGAAAGCCGCAATTCCGGGGATATGTGGAAGATAACAGTAAGTATTCCCACATAAACGGCACTGCCGCCGAGCAAAACAATCAGGAGTCCGATCACAAATCCCGCAAGAGGCAGTGCAATTGTAATTTATAGCATGATATGAGAATTCTTGAATGCAGTGCTTGCTGGAACTAACTTCCTATGATGTAAAGAATTACATGCTATACCGAAGAAAACGCCCATGATAAATATTTCCTGCTAAAACCCTGTAAAAACCCCATTTTAATACCAAAAAGAAGCCGATTTTATACCTTTTCGTTACCCTGTTTGTTTACCTGTTTATTCAGACTATATCCGGCATGAAAAAGATATTCTGCGGCACTGTCGACTGCAGGTAATACGACAGTTTGCATATCTCTGTTATGTACCCATTGTTCGGCGGCTGCATTCAACATTTTGAAACGATAGCTGTGTGCATCATCCCGTTTCCAGGTTTCAAACAGTATTCTCTCTGTTTCATCGGTTATAAAATCCATAAAAAACCTCTTGCAAAATCAGTATTTTAGTGCGATATTATAAGAAGTGGAGGCTACCACGTCATGTTGCGTGTGAAGCCCCCGCTTCCCGAAGAGCGCTCAATAGCGCTCTTTTTTTATATAGTTTCTGTCGAAATTTTTCCCTTGTATAACAGTAAAACAGACATTTTCCGGTTATGCTTTTCTCCTTTCCATCGCAAAAAACTTCGTACAATTTCATCATTAGGCATTGTATCCGGGATGTTCAAAACAACATGTGACAGACCTTGTTCATAAGCGCTTTTTATCCGGCCTTTTATGGCATTTGATGTCAGCTTTTCCGGTGTCTTAATATCGGATAAAGTACCATTGAGTATAATATCAGGGTTAGACCATGAGATTTTATAATTGGTTTGTATATTTTCAAATACCGGAATTACTTTGATTTTGTACCCAGACTTGATAAGTTTTTCAACGACAGGCTTGTTGGCTGTTTCCCAGTCATTCGGTGGATTATCACACAAATCGTACCATCCACCGTTCTGTCCTTCCGTCCGTGTATATCCCTTCCAGATAGATTCGTAATCCGCGAATACATTTTCCTCCCGGTTAAATTCGCCGAGAATGCCAAATTTCATGGCTTGCATCGCCTGCGACGGAAGCATCATCCACCAGTTGCCGTTATCAAGAGGATTCCCTCCGAACCCGTCGAGCGGTTTAAACTTTGTGAGTGATTTCATGCTCGGGTTATCCGTGTTTATTCCGTCTTTTCCGATTTGCGATGCGTATATTGCACGGAACGAAGTGCGGCACTGATAGTGATACGGCGGAAATCCGTATGTTTTCCAGAACTGATGATTCACGGGCAAAATCATTCCGCGACCGGATTCTGTCAGCAAATGTCTGCATATATTACTCGTCCTGCTGTCTTCGATGACAAAAAGCTGATACGCGGCAGGATTAGTTTTATCGTACTGCATGAGCTTTCCTGCTGTGTAAGCTGTTTCCGTATTCGTCCGGTATACGATCTCCCAGTAACCCGGAAGGAAATTTTCCGCTTGATCCGCGTCTGCCCAGGCCTTTGCATTTTTCCATGTTTCAGCGAATCCCGTACCGTTTTCAATCGCATCAATAAGGAGTCCTTTTACAGCTTCTATGTATGAGCATTCGGATAAGCGTGAAACTGTGAACGCACGGAACTGTACTTTCGGTCCCAGTTTGTCCCATTCCGTTTTGGTAACCGGTATCTGTCCTTTTAGAAATTTAACCGCATCGGAAAAAGCGACCTTTGGAATATCGGTATCGTCATCGGCAGCATTGATTTTTGCGGCAGCGTGTTCCATTCCAAGCAGCAGAGCACCGGAAATCAGCTGCTCGCTGTTTTTTAATAATTTATTATTATTTGGGATGTCATACCGTGCATTGAGCCTTGTTTTTGACGGCACAGACCCATCCGGTGAAAGCCATTTTAAATAGTTTTTTATATCTTGTGAAATAAATGAAAAAGAACCTTTTTGCGCAGCATCGGTAAGACTGTCGAGTTCGTCGAGTTTGCGTTTCTCTGCGGCAAACTCGGCATCACTCAGATTGAAAATCTTACCGTTTTTCTGCTGCTCTGAATTTTTTTTTACGGTTATACGGATCACTGAGCGTCATACCGTTTTCAGAATTCTGACTGAGTGCAACAAATGTGTCGTCATCGTCCTGCGGCGCTTCGATTCCGTAGTTGTCATACATCCATTGTTTTGAAACAGGAACGCCGAGTTCCAGTGCTTTCATGAGTTGTTCGAAGGTTGCCAGATTTTTTATATTGAAACGATACTGCGGGGCGGCAATCCCCGGACCGAAATTAAGCTCGACAGTCCAGTCAATAAGCTTCTGAATTGCAGACTGCACCTCGAGCGCGATCCCTTTGCAGTCCTCATACAGCATGTCAGCCTGGACTTCGCCGAGTGCAAGCGACCCCCCGTCTGTTTTGCTTGTTGCGATCGACTGTCCCGTCAATCCGTAACTTATCTGCACATCGCACGCATCTACGAGTATATTGAAATCGGCAAGACTTCCCGCCATACCGATTTCTTTTAAATCTTTGACATTTCCTGTTGCTGCCGCTGAACCGGATTCCAGTCCTAACAGCATCTGTGCAATACTGTTCGCACGCTTCTGGATATCTTCGTCGGTCCCCTCCATCTCAAAGAGAGCGACAATTGATTTTACTGAAAATTTTTCTGTCGCCTGCAGCCAGAACTCATATCCAGCCGTTTTGAACATCCACGGCCAGTACACTGACCGCAACTCCGACGTGCCGTATGGATTTTCGTCGTCCGGATCGTGCTGCATCTGCAGAAATTTATATGACTGGTCAAGCAGTTGCCTGGTGCCGAGTGATACGTGATACAACTTCCAGTCAGAGTCGAAGCAGAACCGCTCAGGTTTGCGCGTAATGATATTTTGAGGCACCCATTTGCCGTTATTTTTTGCCGGATCTGCCCAGACAATTTCAGAAACTGAAAATCCGTAGTTGAGCGCGGACAGCATGCGCTTTTCTTTGCGGTACAAATTATCGAATATTGGGATGCTTTTAATAAATTTGAATACGTCGTCAGGACATTCTCCCTGTGTGAACCCGGCCGGGAATATCAGAGATGATGTCTTTTTTTTGTTAATAAGTGATTTGATACGCGGGTCCGTCATCATTTTCCGGTACGTCTGATATGACTCGAGCGTACCGGAAACGATATCATCAGGATTCGGCATAAAATTGAGAAAACTTCCGAGCAGATTATCGGTTATAACCTGTGTAGTCATTGTTTTTTTATCAGGCGGTGTAGTTTTCTTCATAATAATCCTCTTATTTTACTGATGATTGATTTTGCTGTGCTTTGTATATGTTTCGTCGCGGCTTTTGAAACCGCAACACTGTTATTACCTTTTTCAACGGAATTGACAGCATGAACGAGGGCGTCACACAGGTCGTCGAATGCCCCCATCGGAAACTCCGTTAACTCCTGAATAATATTTTCCGCTCCGTGCTCGGGAAAACGGATAATCCCGTTTTCGATTAGCATTGAGATAGACCGTACACGTGCTTCTTTTGACATTCCGCCGACAGTAAGTTTTTTTATCGGCAGATAAATGTGTTCTTCCGCCGCCATTTTCTGCACGTAATTTCCGTATATTCCCGAGAAGACAACGTCTTCCCAGCCGATGAGGCGGAAGTGATACATACGGAAATACAGGACAAGCTGCCGTACAGTTTCCGTTTCGGAACAGGTTTTTGCAAACGGCGGCAGGACATAAATAATTCCGGTTGATTTGTGTACTGCAATCGGCACAATGGCTGTTCTGTCGTGTTTTCCGGTTGCGGGGTCTACACCGCCGAAGAAAGCTAGTTCTGTATGAGGCGGAAGTTCATTGTTCTGATATTTGTAACTCTCGATCCATTCCGGATGGATAATCCTTTCTTCGTCTGACAAGGGCTCATTCATGTATTCCGTCGAGAATGCTGCAATCCCGATCGTCTGCTTCTTTTCGAGCAGATCATCTATAGACCAGTATTCGGGCCAGAGCGGAGTTCCGTCGGGTTTGATGCATGATAGACGGACTGCAATCCACCGTTTCAGATCACCGTTTGCACATTCCCGGCACAGACGGCTTATTGGGTCGTCGTTATGAAATATGGTGTTTACCCAGATGATAAACGCCTTTTTCCCGAGGTTTAAGACAACCCGTTTCAGCCACCGGTAAATTTTATTACGCAGTGTGTATGAATCGACTGCGTCATCCTTGAGTACATCGTCAAGGATAATGAGGTCAGGGCGGTACTGGCGGAAGCGGGTACCACGCATCGAAGCACCGGCACCTTTCGACTGTACGCAGGTTCCGTTTGAAAGTTCCAGTCTGGTATTGGTCCATACCTTCCCTTTCAACTCTCCGTAATCGGCAAGCAGTTCTTCGTTCTCTTCAATTTCTGTTTTTATATTCTGTAAGTTTTCGCTCGCCGCGTCTCCGGATGCGCCGATAAGCAGTACGTATTTTGACCGGCCGGTGAGTACCCGCCAGAGAACGTACGCGAAAGACCAGCGGACTGTTTTACCGTGTTCGCGCGGCTCGATAAACATCGCACCTGCAAGTTTTTCCGTCGGCGGTTCATCCCCACGCATGTGGGGAACAGTATATGGAATACTGTCATTTCTTTCAGGCAATCGGTTCATCCCCACGCATGTGGGGAACAGGGAAAGAATCGTGGCTTATCGACCATCGTGTACGGTTCATCCCCACGCATGTGGGGAACAGAGTTCCGTCGCCGACAAGCGCCGTTGCTGCGGCGGTTCATCCCCACGCATGTGGGGAACAGGAAGATAGCATAAATATAACGCATTATAATTCCGGTTCATCCCCACGCATGTGGGGAACAGAAATCCGGCAGAAGCAGACACACCACGGCCGGCGGTTCATCCCCACGCATGTGGGGAACAGAGATACTTATGGGAAAACGGATTGTACAGCCGCGGTTCATCCCCACGCATGTGGGGAACAGGCAACGGTTTTACATATATTGCATGGCAGCCACGGTTCATCCCCACGCATGTGGGGAACAGTTGACACGGCGCTTGCTCTCGGCAGCGGTGCGCGGTTCATCCCCACGCATGTGGGGAACAGCTGTCGTATATGGAAAAATAGCAAGCATACAGCGGTTCATCCCCACGCATGTGGGGAACAGTTTCTCACCTCTGTCTTGTTTTGGTGCAACAACGGTTCATCCCCACGCATGTGGGGAACAGGATTATTTGCTTCTGGATAACGCCAAATAACAAGGTTCATCCCCACGCATGTGGGGAACAGACGATACAAATACCGTGGTAGAGGTCGGGCGTCGGTTCATCCCCACGCATGTGGGGAACAGTACACAACTCTAGCATCGTCAGCATGCATTTGCGGTTCATCCCCACGCATGTGGGGAACAGGCTGCATGTTGACTACGGAAAAGCGAGCACTACGGTTCATCCCCACGCATGTGGGGAACAGGAAGTTCTGAGCATTATAGGACCGTCCGGTTCGGGTTCATCCCCACGCATGTGGGGAACAGCATCCATATTTTTTGTCTCGATCTTTTTCATACGGTTCATCCCCACGCATGTGGGGAACAGAGTTTGAAAGTAGCGTCCGTAGAATATATAGTCGGTTCATCCCCACGCATGTGGGGAACAGATCATATATAAATACGTCATTGTGATACAATCCGGTTCATCCCCACGCATGTGGGGAACAGGGTATCCTGCATAGTCACACCGTACAGGGTGTCGGTTCATCCCCACGCATGTGGGGAACAGGGGAGGAAATTATTTTTCAGAAGTGTTGCCATCGGTTCATCCCCACGCATGTGGGGAACAGATGACTGACAACTACACACCTGACAGCGGAAACGGTTCATCCCCACGCATGTGGGGAACAGTTCCCTGCTTTCTTCCGGTGTACTCGGTCCGCCGGTTCATCCCCACGCATGTGGGGAACAGTGCTGCAGAATTCCGGCCGGCCGTTAACGAAACGGTTCATCCCCACGCATGTGGGGAACAGAGAGGTCACGCATGAAAACAACAGGAGATAATCGGTTCATCCCCACGCATGTGGGGAACAGATAATCAGTCCGTCGTTCGGAGGAGTTGCTGTCGGTTCATCCCCACGCATGTGGGGAACAGACATTCTATCATGTCGTGACAGGCCGTTCCTGCGGTTCATCCCCACGCATGTGGGGAACAGGTCAGCAGGGCATGGCAAGCAGATAGATTTTACGGTTCATCCCCACGCATGTGGGGAACAGAACTATAAGATGTCCGCTGAAAGACAGCATCGCGGTTCATCCCCACGCATGTGGGGAACAGTACTTGATAATACTGCATTGCATGATAACCGACGGTTCATCCCCACGCATGTGGGGAACAGCCTGCCTGCGCGAGTGCCTGAAGCTGTTGCAGCGGTTCATCCCCACGCATGTGGGGAACAGATAAAGAACATCGGAATACGCAATATAAAAAGCGGTTCATCCCCACGCATGTGGGGAACAGATCGAGCAGAAGACATGGCAGAACGGCTGAAACGGTTCATCCCCACGCATGTGGGGAACAGCATTACGGATGAACCGTTTTTATACAGCGTTCCGGTTCATCCCCACGCATGTGGGGAACAGGAAAAAAAATGAATGAAGAACTGAAAAGCTGGCGGTTCATTCCCACGCATGTGGGGAACAGAGGATGCATATAACCGTGCGTCACCAAAAAACCGGTTCATCCCCACGCATGTGGGGAACAGTACACCGGGGCGCGTAGCCGCATGAACAAGACCGGTTCATCCCCACGCATGTGGGGAACAGCTTTCCTTGTCTCCCGTACTGCTTGAGTCTGGCGGTTCATCCCCACGCATGTGGGGAACAGGTCCCTTTCCGATTTTGAATTTGGGATCATGTCGGTTCATCCCCACGCATGTGGGGAACAGTATAATTGATTTAGGCGCAGTTTATACGATTTCGGTTCATCCCCACGCATGTGGGGAACAGGGATGTTGACTGATTCGGATATTCCATCCGCGCGGTTCATCCCCACGCATGTGGGGAACAGTCCTCGACATACGCTGTACCTGTACCGTCTGACGGTTCATCCCCACGCATGTGGGGAACAGCTACGCGTCCACATGAAATACCATCGAAAAGACGGTTCATCCCCACGCATGTGGGGAACAGGCGTACCGGCCGTTTCTTTTTCACTTCACCGTCGGTTCATCCCCACGCATGTGGGGAACAGATATGCAATAGGAATGGTTCCTGCTGCAACAGCGGTTCATCCCCACGCATGTGGGGAACAGTTTTACAACGGTTCCTGTCGTTGTTACAGCGTCGGTTCATCCCCACGCATGTGGGGAACAGCTCTTAAAATGATTAATGCGCAGCATGAAGTACGGTTCATCCCCACGCATGTGGGGAACAGTTCTCCGTCAGATTTTCCGCCGAGCAGTTGTACGGTTCATCCCCACGCATGTGGGGAACAGGAGCAGGTAATATCACGAACGTAATTTATCAGCGGTTCATCCCCACGCATGTGGGGAACAGGTGCCGCCGTTGCCGACCATGTGCAGAAAAAACGGTTCATCCCCACGCATGTGGGGAACAGCCAAATAAATCAGTAGCCATAAATCACACATCCGGTTCATCCCCACGCATGTGGGGAACAGGGGGACATCAATAGATATGTCACCGGACCGACCGGTTCATCCCCACGCATGTGGGGAACAGTGGTTAGGTGACAGAGACGAAGCCACAGACAACGGTTCATCCCCACGCATGTGGGGAACAGCTTATAATAGAGAATGTAACGGTAAAATAACGCGGTTCATCCCCACGCATGTGGGGAACAGGTCATGTTGTTAATTTGGTTCGTACGGATGCGCGGTTCATCCCCACGCATGTGGGGAACAGCTTAGCAGCTTCTTCGGCTGCGACCAAGTCAGCGGTTCATCCCCACGCATGTGGGGAACAGGAGAGTGCCAGTCAAAGAGGCGCTCACCGTAGCGGTTCATCCCCACGCATGTGGGGAACAGAAGAGGCATAGGACGTAACACATTGTGCTTAGCGGTTCATCCCCACGCATGTGGGGAACAGGCGTCATCGGCATGCATCTGTTTATCCAAATACGGTTCATCCCCACGCATGTGGGGAACAGTCAATTTGAGCAGATAAGACAGGATTAGAACCCGGTTCATCCCCACGCATGTGGGGAACAGCGTCAATTCAAGGGTGACTATTTCAATACTGCCGGTTCATCCCCACGCATGTGGGGAACAGACCGGCTGGTAAAAAACGAAATCTTTAATAATCGGTTCATCCCCACGCATGTGGGGAACAGCGCTATTTCTGCCGCGCGTGTCGTAGCGTCGTCGGTTCATCCCCACGCATGTGGGGAACAGTGCGAAAGTACCAGTTGATGTTCTGTCAAAATCGGTTCATCCCCACGCATGTGGGGAACAGAAAGCCAGCAGACGCAGAGACACCACGACCAGCGGTTCATCCCCACGCATGTGGGGAACAGTTATTATCCTGCACCAAATTCTTATTCATGTACGGTTCATCCCCACGCATGTGGGGAACAGTACGCCGCGCCGCGTCGCATCGTGCCGTGTCACGGTTCATCCCCACGCATGTGGGGAACAGACCCTCCGTCAAAACGTCACTGGTCATATCAGCGGTTCATCCCCACGCATGTGGGGAACAGCGGCGGTACAAATTCGCGCTAAGCTTCTCAAACGGTTCATCCCCACGCATGTGGGGAACAGGATACGCGGCCTATGCTTTTATGAATACAGTCCGGTTCATCCCCACGCATGTGGGGAACAGCTGTGTGTCAGAGGGTTGCCATGCAATGAATTCGGTTCATCCCCACGCATGTGGGGAACAGTAAAAGAGTACAATCCGCAGGTATCTACCCTGCGGTTCATCCCCACGCATGTGGGGAACAGCCCCGTGCAGACAGTAGGTCTGTCTGTGTGCCCGGTTCATCCCCACGCATGTGGGGAACAGGGCCATTATCATCGGCCTCAACGCCGGAAACAAGGTTCATCCCCACGCATGTGGGGAACAGGGGAGTATCCGCTTATTATCCTGTACCAAGTTCGGTTCATCCCCACGCATGTGGGGAACAGGTTATCATCATAGGTAAGAGTAACAAAAGCACCGGTTCATCCCCACGCATGTGGGGAACAGGTGGTCAGATGTACCTGAATGAGGATCGCCGTCGGTTCATCCCCACGCATGTGGGGAACAGCTAGCTTTTGTTCGCTTTCAGTTCTTTTCATACGGTTCATCCCCACGCATGTGGGGAACAGGCCGCTCTAAGCGCGGCGCATGCGGTGTCTAGCGGTTCATCCCCACGCATGTGGGGAACAGCTAGTTCTTGTTCACTTTCAATTCTTTTCATACGGTTCATCCCCACGCATGTGGGGAACAGGCAATCAGCTTGTTCATTTCCGGCTCGGGCAGCGGTTCATCCCCACGCATGTGGGGAACAGGCTTGTTTTGGACACCTTTTTTACAGTCATTGCGGTTCATCCCCACGCATGTGGGGAACAGTACTCCGTGCAGACAGTAGGTCTGTGTGTGCCCGGTTCATCCCCACGCATGTGGGGAACAGAACCTCGATGATTCCACCGAGTTCCTGAAGGTCGGTTCATCCCCACGCATGTGGGGAACAGCTAATTTCTGTTCGCTTTCGATTCTTTTCATACGGTTCATCCCCACGCATGTGGGGAACAGGCGATCAGAGCGGGACGGACACCCACGCGTGACGGTTCATCCCCACGCATGTGGGGAACAGATCATCGAGGTTGGTGAGGATAAAGCACGTGCCGGTTCATCCCCACGCATGTGGGGAACAGCTCCGTGCAGACAGTAGGTCTGTGTGTGTGCCCGGTTCATCCCCACGCATGTGGGGAACAGTCAGCAATATCAGACGACCTACCATTGCGAAACGGTTCATCCCCACGCATGTGGGGAACAGGGATAATTTTCTGTCGAGATTGTTTTCAAGGTCGGTTCATCCCCACGCATGTGGGGAACAGGACGTTGCCGCATTGTTAATTGCGATATACGTCGGTTCATCCCCACGCATGTGGGGAACAGGCAGTAGCGATATTTCCAATGAATTCCCCGAACGGTTCATCCCCACGCATGTGGGGAACAGGTACAGGAGCAGTGTTATCAACACGGGAAAACCGGTTCATCCCCACGCATGTGGGGAACAGAGACATGTCGGTAAGAGATATTTTTTCCAGCACGGTTCATCCCCACGCATGTGGGGAACAGTGCTCGACGCAAGATTTTTTTCCCGCTGGATGCGGTTCATCCCCACGCATGTGGGGAACAGTCAAAAGCCGTAGACACAAGCAACCTGTCAGACGGTTCATCCCCACGCATGTGGGGAACAGTCATTGCCGACAACGTCGTACAGACGATTGACCGGTTCATCCCCACGCATGTGGGGAACAGTTATTGTCGGCAAGCAGCAGTTTAAGTTTCTGCGGTTCATCCCCACGCATGTGGGGAACAGTTCATGTGCCTGTTGAGTAAAATATCCTAGCTCGGTTCATCCCCACGCATGTGGGGAACAGTCACCCGTTCTTCCCATTTTTTCTGGAAGTACCGGTTCATCCCCACGCATGTGGGGAACAGTATGTCATACCGACAAAGGAATTTGCCAGTGACGGTTCATCCCCACGCATGTGGGGAACAGCACATCTGTTGCCGAGAGCGCGCAAGGCCGCACGGTTCATCCCCACGCATGTGGGGAACAGCCATGCATATTCTACCGGCGCAAGGGTAAAACCGGTTCATCCCCACGCATGTGGGGAACAGTAGTTTGAAATAGCGCCTGACGAATATATAGTCGGTTCATCCCCACGCATGTGGGGAACAGGCTCACCGGAAGAGGTTGCACAAGCAAGACTGCGGTTCATCCCCACGCATGTGGGGAACAGTACACTATCCCTGTCTGTACCCGTGTCTGATTCGGTTCATCCCCACGCATGTGGGGAACAGTGTCATTCAAGTTCTCACCCGCGACGAATGAACGGTTCATCCCCACGCATGTGGGGAACAGTACACTATCCCTGTCTGTACCCGTGTCTGACTCGGTTCATCCCCACGCATGTGGGGAACAGTTTCCGTCAGAAACAGTCATCGGCTTGTGTGCCGGTTCATCCCCACGCATGTGGGGAACAGGTTTGTCTGATCTGTCGGACACTGCGTCAAATCGGTTCATCCCCACGCATGTGGGGAACAGCATATGGCTGCATTTTTGGAACTCCTGTAGGGCGGTTCATCCCCACGCATGTGGGGAACAGAAGATACGTTCGCATTTTTGACGTCATGGGGACGGTTCATCCCCACGCATGTGGGGAACAGATGTGTTTAAGGACTGCGCCGCGTCCGACGAGCGGTTCATCCCCACGCATGTGGGGAACAGCTCCGTGGTCAAGTCAGGACGTTGGCGGACGACGGTTCATCCCCACGCATGTGGGGAACAGCACGGGGTGGAAAAACATTTGTTGCGGTACCTCGGTTCATCCCCACGCATGTGGGGAACAGACAGTGCATCACTCGCATTGTACAGTGCGACGCGGTTCATCCCCACGCATGTGGGGAACAGTCGATATCAAGGGTGCGTTGTACGGAGAAAGCCGGTTCATCCCCACGCATGTGGGGAACAGAAAACGCTGACTGATTTCATGTGGGAGAACCGCGGTTCATCCCCACGCATGTGGGGAACAGTGGTTGTTTTCTTTTTTGACTATTCGTTTATCCGGTTCATCCCCACGCATGTGGGGAACAGAGGACGCGGCTACCGCATATAATGAAAATGCCCGGTTCATCCCCACGCATGTGGGGAACAGTCCATGTTACTGGTGCTTACACATCACATGTCCGGTTCATCCCCACGCATGTGGGGAACAGGTAAAGAGTCGGCAGAAGAAATAGTTGCCGACCGGTTCATCCCCACGCATGTGGGGAACAGGTGTACGTGTCAAGTGATCCGTCAGGTTTTTGCGGTTCATCCCCACGCATGTGGGGAACAGGTAACGTTCAGGGTACCGGACTGAGTGTGTTTCGGTTCATCCCCACGCATGTGGGGAACAGTTACTCTGATGCGGCGTTTACGTGCGCACATACGGTTCATCCCCACGCATGTGGGGAACAGCCTTCAGCTCAAAACGTATTTCCGGTGTGTGTCGGTTCATCCCCACGCATGTGGGGAACAGTGGAAGTTATGCCCAGTGATGTTTTTGTTATCCGGTTCATCCCCACGCATGTGGGGAACAGACCAAAGAATAATTCTTTAGTAAATATACAATTATAATCTTAAAATAATGTTACCAAACAAAATCCTTCCCTGAACATTTCAAAGAACAAAGCAAAGGATTATTCCTGAATTTCTATTTTCTCAGGTAAAAAAGAGACCAATTTCATGCCTTCAAAAGATACGGGAATACGACGGTTTTTGCCGATTGTTTCAAAATCGAAGCCGCTTTCATTATTTGTCGACCAAGCAATAACAACATTGCCCTCTTCGATATTTTCCGTTATTGTTTTCACAAGCATGTCTCGCACACGTACAGAGTATTGTCCAAGAAATACTCCCGCTCTGACTTCGAGCAGCCAGCGGCTAAGATACCCACGCAGCCGGTCAGGTATTGCTTCAGCTACGATGACCAGCATCGCCGATTCCCTCCTTTTCCGGTATTGCTACTGGAACCGATTCTGGGCTTGCTGCAGGTTTTTCAATTCCTCCTGCAGCAAGAATCATTTCGATAGTCGGAATAATCTCTTTCAGTATACGGGAATCCCTGAAACTGTCGCGACATTTGAGACGTACATCACGTACTGGATTCGAACTTCCGCCGGCGATAATTTGAAAGGCCATCGGCACAACCGTATCGAATTTAAACAGATCGGCTATATCGTATACGAAGGACCTTGGCTTTCCGGTATGAATAAAACCGATGGCCGGGGCATATCCGGCTGCAAGGATCGCTGCTTCGCAGATGCCATAAAGTGCATGATTTGCAGCACTCAGTGTTTTATTAATAGGATCTGCTTTATCCCAGTTATCCGGATCATATTTTCTATTGTCCCATTGAACCCGGTATTTTTTTGCAAGCATGCCATATAAAGCACGGACACGGGCACCTTCTATGCCCCGTAATTGTTGAATACTTCGTTTTGTTGGTGGTGTATCTTTAAAACGGTATGCATACATGGCACGTACAACTTTTATCCTAAGTTCGTCATCAAGAGCGAGTTTTGCCTGATACAATAACCTGTCGGAGCGTGCACCACCGGGCTGACCGGCAGCATACAGCCGTACCCCTCCTTCACCGACCCAGACAAGCAAAGTACCGACATCGGCGGCAAGACTTACAGCCGCATGCGTTATCGTTATCCCCGGCTCAAGAAATAGACAGGCTATTCCTCCTACGGGAATATGCATGCGCACACCTTTCTCATCGACAAGAACAAAGGCTCCGTCTTGTACGTCAACCATACCATACTGCAGAAAAAGCATGGAATTCCGTTCTTTTATAGAAATCGGAGATGAAGGTATCCTCATTGTTCTTCCTTCCGTATCGGTTGATGGACAGAAATTCTTCTCGGAGAAAAATGCCTGTCCTCAGCAGCAAATGAAACGGCGATATCAGGAATTGAGTCTTTCCCATCCATAAAAGATTCAGCTTCAGATTGATATACGAAATCCGTGAGAGAAGCATCACCGAGAATTAATTGAAGTGCATCAGATTGATAATTGAATATGATTCCGGCTTTGTGCGCTGTTCCTGCGAGGATGGGTGCTGCAGGGATACAGGATTTCCTCCCAAGCCACAATCCCCAGGCAGGATCTTTCAAGGATGTACTGATCTGCTCTAGCAAGGATCTGTTTCCAGAAAGTACTATTCCAAAGGAGGCATCGTTTAGATACTGCCGATAGGTAAGCACACAGTCTTTATTTACGGCCCCACTTGCCCGCATAGTATTCTGAACCGTATGATAATCCTGAATCCGTCTGACTTCAAGTTGTTTCTTTTTTGTCTGACCTGCTCTTCCGTAATCACGAAAACGGGGAATTGCAACAGATAACATATTTATGTGGATAAATTTGTCAAGAAAATCTTTCTCCTGATGACTACCTCTCGAATAACCAGCAGCAGCACAACATATCCCGGCAACAGCGCTCTTTGTCGGAAATAGAGATGTATTGCGCCGATTGTACTGACTATCGAATCCCCAAGCCTGCATCGGACCTATAAACTGTAATGCAAGATAACCGGTATCAGACGACATATGAAGTCACCTCATCCAGAAACTGTTTCAGGGAAATATCGGGAATTGCTTTTTCAAAAACAGCTTCTGTTCCCCAAATTTCTTTCTGCCGGGCATATTCATCTTTTAACTGCTGTATTGAAGGTGTAAGATATCCGTGTTCCGGGCGTACGGGATTTTCAAAAGCATTTACGAGCTGAACAGGATGCCCCTTTTCACGTACGATTCCGAGTACGTACGCCGGCAGCGTATTTCCGTTCATTGAATTCTGTCGTGCGGACGGAACAGCACAGATCGTCGCTTGAATAAATGTTTTTACTACATCTTTTCGTTCTTCAAGACTTAACGATCCCAAATGCTCATTATCCGCCAGCATGTCAAGGTTCAGTGCAGCAAAACGGTAATATGTTGCCGAATTGAACTCCAGCGTACTGGTCATTCCGGCACCCGACTCTTCCTTCGGCTGCAAATCATCGACAGCAGAAAAGAAATCAATTTCATTATCTACACGATGGGTAGACAGCGCATGGGAAAACATTGCAGCTCCTTCTATTTTTAGGGATGGATCATTTGCAACCATCCGTCCGAATAATGAAATATCAGCGGCATTTTTTAACGATTCTGCCTTTACAGTTTTTAGGGATTTTTTAACATCTTTTGTTTCTTTATATGCTTTTGCAATTGTTTCCAGCTCCAACGGCGACATAAAATATAGTGTTTTAGATTTTACTTTATCCTTCGACTTTTCATCGATATTGACGAGAGTATCAACAACAGCTTTCGCACCATTTTCAGAATCTGTGTCCGATAATCCGGCGGCTTTCATCGCTTTATAAAGCGGTTCATATATAAGTCGTGTCCGTTCTCCCTGAAAATAGTTCGGAGTAATTTCCTTTGCAAGTTCACGTATTGCCCGTTTCCACGACTGGCTCGACACACGTGCCCTCTGAACACCTCCGAAAACCGCTGTTTTTGGAGAATTGAGATCATCCCGGTTAAGGCAGGCAACCGGTACCGACTGAATAATGTGTAATTCAAGATGTTTCATAGTAAAACTCCTTATTGAAACTGATTTATTTGTCGTTCACCGGCACAAGCAGCAGTAATCCGAACCCGAATCCTTTTGCTCCTCCGATTCCCGTATAATACGTTTTCTCGAACAGACTGTGATCTGTTACTTCCAGCATACCCCGGAATCTGACAGACCCGTGCCATGCTTTATTTCTTTTCTGTGAAAAATAATCTTCCGTCATCCGCTCAATTTCCAGCGGATAGGCATCGCTTATCCGGAATCCCCCTGAAGAAGCTTTCCTCTCAAGCCAGATTTGCAGTTCCTCTTCTTTTACGATCGGAATTCGTTTGCTGCTTTTTCGTTTCCCGTTTAAATTCAAGACAGGCCTACCATTTTCATCATGTCTGACCAGTGCTCGCGTCGGATTTACCCGAAGATCGAATGAATAAAGCTGATGGGAAAGAAATGCTGGGGCAATTTTTTTACTATCATACTTCGTTTCCGGGCACCATTCCGGACGGACAGGTTCCGACTGTGCTACAATCCAGACCGTAAAATATCCCTGATGCTCATCAATGCGGGTAAGAAAGTTCCGTTTTTTATCAGGCTGATCGGGAAAACAGTCCCACAGGGCTTTATGCCAGGCATAACTGTCAAAAAATCCCTGTTTATATGCAAGTTCTGTTGGAATCGTCATGCGGACAAGCCAGCTCATATATTTTCTCCCCCATCGTCAGACGGAATACCGGGAATCCAGAACTCACTGGCCCATTCTGTTTTAACACGATCACCCCACCGGGAGATATCCTTTCTGAGCTGTTCATAATTCACAGGAATACCAGCACTCTTAGCAGCAAGAATAAACCGGGTAATCCGTGCCGGAAGCTCTCTTTTTTCAGATGCGAGCAGCTGCTGAAAACGCCGTTCAGTAGGCGAAAGCTTATCATCACTTCCTTTGTTCTCATTACGGCTTTTACCGATACAACGACAAACAGTTCCGAAATTTCCTGAAAGAGATTCTTCCGGATACGTCGCATACCACGCGGCAGTAAATGCCGAATCGGTATCATCTATAGCTACATTCAGGTGATTCAATACCGGCCACGCCTTCTGCCGTTTGGAAGGAACCAGATAACAGCGAAGATTGGCAAACACTCCTCTGTCATTTTTTTCTTTATAGCTTCGTAAATTTTCAAACAGATAACTCATTCGTCATCATCCTCCTTATTCGTTTCATCATGTTCCTTCTGCTCTTTTTTTGCAGTCAGTTTCTGCCAGCCTGCTGCAAAGGCTTTTATCTCCCGAGGCGTTTCCTGTCCGCACGCCGTACGGTATGCATCACATGCTGCCGAAAAGAGCATATTGTGCCAGACTTTTTCCGTCTGCTCAAATTCGTTACTTCCAAGTTTTTCTATACATGAAAAAAGTAGTGAAAGATTTTTTTCTACCGCTGTCCAATAATATGTCAAAGCCACTATACCAATTCCTGTATTCTCCGAAGGATCTAATTTCGTACGGTATATATAAACACTTAAATCTAGTTTCTTTGAAAGAATATATGCTGATTCAGTGCCTGCAGTATAAGCAGAACACCCCTCTTGAGAACGTAATTTATTTGAAACATGAAAACGGGACTCTACAGTATCAAGAATATCCTGTTTCCCCGGATTCCGCACTAATGTACCCACCCATATATCAATTGGTTCATCACGACAATGACCTAAATTGATAGCTGCACGTGCCTCAAGAGAATCTTTAAGATCATACTGAAGTATTCCATTAAGTTGGCGCCATGGACGAATTCCCAATTTTGCGCCGACTAAAACATTTATTTCTTTTTTCTTTATTGTTCTTTTTATTTCTGATGTATTAAACTCTCGAGGGAAGGCAGGAAATGAGGGATATTTTAAAGCCTCTCCATATAACATAAAGGGACTTCCTTCTTTTAGTAATATTGCACGAGATAAAGGAACCAATCGTCCTAAAAAAGTCTTTGTAATAAAATCATCTTTTCTAGAAATTGTTGAATACTCCCAGATCGGCTTTCCTTGAAAATCTATTTTATTCCCATACAAAAAGGACAATTCATGAAAATCACAAATATTGACACATATCGTTTCATATAGATTTTCCCTAATTATGAAAACATGATACACAGAAGAAGAAATACATGGAGCATCATTTGCAGATTTTGCAGTTTGGCTGTTTTCCCATATAGGCATAGAAAGTAATCCACAAGTCGAAAAATTCTGTAAAGTTAGAATTCCAAGAGCCAATTGTGCATTTGAAAACATTTTCACAACATTATTTTGAAAATGATTTGTAAGAGATACTCCTAATGAAAAATCAAGTTTACTGACAGGTGTATATTTATCTGGCCCTTCTCCAGAAGGTTTTAAATTTTCTACCTGCAGCCATGGTTTTGTCGGATGAAAAAGTTCAAAGGAATCTTTCCACTTTTCAAGATATTCTGCGGCAGCCTTATCCAGCTGATCAGGTACCGCTTTCCATTCATCAAAATCTTTCGGCCCATTCAGAGCTGCATGTGCAACACACAGAAACAAACGCATCAGCGATACCCGTTCGTGAGGACGGACAGAAAGGTCTGAAAACCGCTTTCCTTCTGTAAATATGCTGCACAGACTGACAAGACGGTTTTCACCCTTTTCAGTTACTACCGGTATCCATGGATCAAACGCAACATTCATACAAACTCCTCTTTGTTATTTTCGATCAGGTTTTTCAATAACCAGTCCCAGTTCATCCGTATAGGTAAGAATATACTTTTTTGAAACGCCGTCAGCTTCTACTGCTCCGTCGGCCGACATGATACCGATTGCATTCTCTCCGTATACATACCCGGCAAGCAGTTCATCTGATACGGTCGTATTTTCCCAGTTAAAACAGTACCGCGGAATTTTCACTATGTTTTTACTGATTGCCCGCGCTGTTTTTATTGAAAATTTATCCTTAACTACAGCAACCGTGCTGCCGTCGGAAAATGAGAGTTTATTTCCATCACGTATACTGCACAATACAAGCGATACAGTCGGATTCTCGTTCAGCCTGGTCTGGATTCCTTCCTCATCGTGTAACTGCACATTCCACAAATTTGAAGCCATATCCGCACTGTCTTTTTCAGCGTAATTTTTACCGAACCACTCGTCATTCAGTGCAATCCAGCTTTCAGGTTCATCTTCCAGCTCCTTATAGGTCGATTCAAGACAGAAACGGATTTCACTGGGGATGTTGATTGCTTCTAATGAGTTCCACAAATTCAAGGTACGCAAAAGTATATACGGAGCATACACGTATGCCTTTCTGCCAAGTGCCGATTTTATGGCTTCCGCATCAAGTTTTTTGAATTCATTGATAGAGCGTGTTTCTTTTATAATACAAAACTCTGGTTCCGCTAAAGGTCTGCTGCTGCGGTTATGTCTCCATAATCGTCCCATACGCTGCAGGAGCATATCGGTCGGTGCCAGCTCCGTTATCATCAGATCGGCATCAAGGTCGACACTCTGTTCAACAATCTGCGTTGAAACAAGAATACAGCCGCAGCGGGTAGTACTGCCTTTTCCCAGCCGTTCCATCCATTCATTTTCAAGAGCCTCGCGTCGTTGGAATGGAAAACGCGAATGGAGTAAACCGATTTTCATATCACCATCGCATAGAGATTTCAATTTCTGATATTCTTTTTGTGCATTGTCAACCGTATCGCAGATCCAGAGCACAGCACCTCCTTTCTTTGCCAGTGCTACAGCCTTACTCTCGGCATCTGAAGGAGTAATGAACCGTATGTTAACGGTTCGCGAGGACGGAGGTTCCGGAGCAACAGGGACTATTTCTGCCCCTTCACAAAATCCCGAAATCTGCGGATACGGTATCTTTTCCGGTTCCATTTCTTCTGCAGTGTCACATACAGATAAAAGTTCCGAGCGCCGCCGGGCAGTTAACGTCGCGGAAAGAATAATAACCGTACAGTCGAGTCGTTCAAGTATCTTAATAAGAGTATCTATAAGAGTACCGGTATAACAGTCGTAAGAATGAACTTCGTCGAGAATAACGATTTTCCCCGCAAGTGCGAAATGCCTCACAAAAAAATGCTTAGCGGCAACGATGCCCAGCAGTGCCTGATCAACGGTACCTACACCAAACGGCGCAACGAGTGCCTTCTTTGCAGAAGCAAACCAGTTCCGTCCGTATTCTTCCCCGATTTTTTCCGCCGTATCACTATCTGAAGTCAGTAGCCATGAATTACCGTGTATTAATTTTGTAGATGGTGAATCCGGACTGATTTTACCGATAAACGATTCCATTCTCAGATGGATTCTGTTGCTGGTTACCTGCGTCGGTAATGCAAAATAAATCCCACGAGCCTGCCCAGAAGCAAGCAACTGATAGGCAACCCCCAATGCAGCTTCAGTTTTTCCCATACCCATGGGAGCTTCTATCACATATACGCCGGGTTTTGTTATAACCGTCAACGCCTTCTTCTGCATATCATTGGGACTAAAGCCGAATATATCCGAAAATGAAAGTCCCGTATGAATCACCGGACGTTGAAGTCCGATAGCAGTAATACACTTTTCCGCTACAGAAGCAGCATCAAATTCAGGAGATTCTTTTTCCGGAGGAAAGAATTCTTCGTCCGAACCGATCCAGTCTGCAATTGTCGTAAGTCCCGCAAGCCACCAGTATGCAGGGGAATCTTCATCGAATTCAAGTTTTGTTTTATCCGCACCAAAAACATTCCATACCCGTTCTGCGGTATTCTGCCGTTCCTGTTCCCACGGTATTCCACTGTAATTTTCAGTAATTGCTTTTTGAGGCTTGTATCCGCGTTCATCAGGCGGAATAAGCCGTCCGTGATGAGCACCGAGCAGACAGGCAAGATAAGAAGCTGTCTGCCGCGGAACACCGATGCTGTTTAAATACAGTTGGATTACCGCATGTGAAACTTTACCGTGATTACCTTCCATGACGTTTTTCCAGCTGTGGTTCACATCAATTTTCGTCAGGCCGTTTTCTTCAAGCCACTTTTCTGATTTCCGTTCAAATCCGGGAGACAGTTTCCCTAAATCATGCAAAGCAACGAGCGCTCCAATTTCTTCTCTCCGAAGATTAAACCTTTTTATTAATTCAGGATTCGTTTCTGCAAGGATTTGTGCCACTCGTCCAACATTAATCAGATGCTGATAAACAGAGATTCCCGGTTCTCCCGTTACTGTCGTTTTACCCCAGAAAAAATAGTGTTTGTTTTGCGAAGGTTCTTCTTCAGAATTTCTCACACTTTGCATATTTAATTCCTTTTTTCTTATACAGGCTAATTATATCAAACCAAAATCAAACTTCAAATTTTGTTTTTACTCTTTTATATTATACACCCTCCGGTGTGTCATTGAGTGCTACACTCTGAAAAAAAATTGAATTTTATCCTGATTTTCAGTTTTAGAGGTCAAATTTCGAGTTTTTGACACAGGAGAAAAGCACGTACGACAACAAGAAAGAATATGAAATACCAGATGAAAGGGTCGGAAGCTGTGATTCCCATGCGTCGCCTGACCGATGGTATGGTACGCTGCAACGTTTCCGCTGGCTGCCGCGTATTATAATAATTAAGATGATTCGCTAAGCTTGCGAAGCACGTAAACGTCAATACGTTAGGAGGGATAAAGAGATATACCAGAAAAGGAGAGACTGCCAGTGAAGAGGAGAAGAAATAAAGGGAATCTGCGAAAAAACTTTGATAAGATAATCATATGGCTTAATGCCGGCTCGTTTTGTACACTCCGTGAGAGAAAAGGGAGAGCAGGATGACTAGAACCTTCGGTACAGCCGGCAAACAGCCTATTCTTCCGCCCGAGGACAAACGTCCTTACCGTATTTTTGCATTCATTGTTGTCAGGTGTAAGGTCTTCACAATCAAGGTAAGCGATCAGATCATTCCAGTTACCGCGCTCTGTACTTCTCCGCCACCCGTTCCGCTTCTTCCTTTACGCGGGCAGCCAGTTCCGGCGGATTAATCACTGTAACTGCGGAACCGAAACTCATAACCCAGTGCAGAATTTCTTCCATCTGATTCGACGTGAACGTCAGCTGCACGGAGCCGTCTTCATTCTGATGCAGTTCCTGCGACTCGTGCCACGTGCGTTCAAGGATGAGCGTGTTTATACTTGCATCGAACAGCAGTTCTATCTTCTCGGGTTTATTGTTTGTGTTCCACACGCCGAACGACGGGTCAAAATATGTTTCGGGACAGAAATCTTCCGGTATAGTAAAATAGCTGTTCGTACAGAAAACATCCTTCATGCGCGACAGGGCGAACATGCGCACTTCGCTGTGTTCCCGGCAGAACGCAAGTACATACCAGCTTCCTTTCTGACAGATTACATGATACGGGTCGGCAGTATGAGTCCGGTACTCAAGTCTGCTCAGCGAACGGTACGAAAACGTAATGGTGCAGTGCTGTCTGAGCGCATGGAATACGGTCGTAAAGACGCTCTCCGCTATCTGCGGGAGCGGGTCGCTTATAAAGCTGATGTTTTTTCCGACGAAAGACGGATCGACGGAAACTTCGGCCGGCATCATGGCAAGAAGTCTGGTAAACAGCTGTTTTATTGAAGCTTCTATCGGCGTGTTCCGGTACTGTTCAAGCAGCGGCATTGCGGCGGACAGCGTGAGCAGTTCCCCCTCGCTGAGCATGACGCTTTTTATAAAAAATGTGGGGTCGGTGTAGTAATAGCCGTTCTTCCGGCTGTCGTACGCAAGCGGCGCGCGGTACCTGTCGCGAAGAAAATCTATGTCGCGTGCAATCGTGCTGCGCGACACACAGAACGCTTTTGCAAGCGTCGTTGCGTTCGGATACGTTCCGTCCCTGATACGCTCGTCAATCTGCAGCAGCCGGAGCCTTCCCGCTTTTTCTTCACGCCTTTCCGTCATTTTCTGAATCTCCCTGCCGTCTACTATAGCATATGCGGCATGTTATCTGCACCATCAAAAGGGTACACTCTTGAGGATGCAGATCATTCATTCCCAGAGAAGCTGCAGCCCGATGTCGGCATATTGAGGATATCTATATGATCACAAGTATTGAAAAACGTTACGAAACGGAGGTATCCCTATGCTGAAACGCAAAATATACCATGATCTTGTAGTATGGAAGAACGAAGGGGTAAAAAAGGCTTTACTTATTGACGGTGCGCGTCAGACGGGGAAGACGTTTATTGTACGCGAGTTTGCTGCACGGAATTATTCCTGTTTTCTTGAAATCAATTTCGTTACAATGCCGCCTGCCGCCGCGATGTTCGACGGCGACCTGAACGCCGACACGATTATTACAGCGCTTACTGCTTTTTTCCGGCAGAAACTTGATCCGCATAAGACGCTTGTGTTTCTGGATGAGATCCAGGAGTGTCCCCGTGCGAGGACTGCAATAAAATTTCTTGTGGAAGACGGACGATTCGACTACATCGAATCGGGATCTCTTCTCGGCGTACGATATAAAACAGTACCGTCGTATCCGGTCGGCTACGAGACACAGCTCAGAATGTTTCCTCTTGATTTTGAGGAATTTCTTGCAGCAAACAACGTACAGAAAGGAACACTCTCATATCTTCGTACCTGCTTCGAAAAAGACGAACCGGTAAACGACGCCGTACATACGACAATCATACAGTTGTTCCGGTATTACGTGATAACCGGAGGTATGCCGGATGCGGTTCAGCGATTTGTCGACACGCACGACATCGCACAGGTTGTTCAAATTCAGAACGACATACTTGCACTGTATCGGCAGGATATTTCCAAATATGCTGTTCAGGACAGGCAGCGTATACGGGATATCTTCGACCGTCTGCCGTCGGAGCTGAATACAAAGTCTTCATGAATGATACGGGATTGCTCTGTGCAGCTTCAATTGAAAATGTCCAGTATGAAATACTGAAAGGAAATCTCAATGTAAATATGGGCGGCATTATTGAAAATACGATTGCCGAACTGCTTGCTGTAAACGGTTTCGACCTCCGTTATTTTGATCGCAAGAATTTCGGTGAAGTTGATTTTCTGCTGCAGCAGGGCGGTACAGTACTGCCGATTGAAGTAAAGCCCGGTGCATCATATAAAAAACATGCAGGTCTTGATCACCTCATGCAGTCTGAAAAATGGAATATAGAAAAGGCGTATGTGCTTTGTTCCGGTAATGTGGAACAGACGGACAAAGTGACATATGAACCGTGGTATATGGCGATGTTCATTCGGCAGGAGAAACTCCCCGTACAGATGAAAGTAGATGTAGACTTACATCTGCTCGAAAAATAAGTGTTTATTTTCAATAAATCGGCCTCACCCTTTCATTAACCGCCCGAATCGTCTATACTTTCCTATATGGCCGATATTCACGTATTTCCCGACGCGCCGGAAGGCACGCCTGTTTCCAATTTCGTTCATCTCCACGTCCACTCGGACTATTCGCTGCTCGACGGTGCGTCGAAGCTCGACACGCTCGTTGCGCGTGCAAAGCAGCTGAACATGAAGGCGCTTGCGCTTACCGACCACGGCAACATGTTCGGGGCGCTCAACTTCGAACATATCTGCCATGCGAACGGAATCAATCCTATTATAGGAGAGGAATTCTACGTCGCCGAAAAAGATCACACCGTGCAGGAAAGAAACCGGTACGGCGGAAAATACTATCATCTTATTCTTCTGTGCGAAAACGAAACGGGATACAAAAACATGTCGTGGCTTTCAAGCCGCGGATTCACTGAAGGTCTGTATTACGGCAAGCCGCGCATCGATTTTGAAATGCTCAGGCAGTATCACGAAGGTATTATCTGTCTTTCCGCGTGTATTCAGGGCGAACTTCCGCAGATGCTTCTGCACGGCGACGAAGCTGACGCGGAAGCGCTCATTAAGCAGTACTCTGAGCTGTTCGGACCGGATCATTACTATGTCGAGCTTCAGGACCACGGCATTCCCGAACAAAGGGAAGTCGCGCCGAAGCTTATTGCGATAGCGAAAAAACTCAACATTCCGATGGTCGTCACGAACGACGTCCATTACTGTTTCCGCGAAGATGCCGAAGCGCAGGACGTGCTGCGCTGCATCGGCTTCAAAAAACTGCTCTCGGAGCAGCACCAGACTATGGGCGACGGCCGCACGGAATGGTACCTGAAGAGCGAGCAGGAAATGACGCAGCTCTTCCCTGACTATCCGGAAATGATGGCCAACACGGTGAAAATCGCAGCCATGTGCAATCTCACCATTCCGCAGTACAAAACGCAGCAGCTCAAGGACTGCCTTCCGCGCTTCACAATTCCGAAGCAGTTCCCGACGCAGGATTCGTACGTGCTCCATCTTGTGGAAACGGGACTCCGCAAGCGCTACAAAGTCATCACAAAGGAAATTCTCGACCGGGCCATGTACGAGCTCGGCATCATCTTCAACATGGGATTTTCGGGTTACTTCCTCGTCGTATGGGAGTTCATCAACTGGTCCAAGGAACACAATATCCCCATAGGCCCCGGACGAGGTTCGGGCGCAGGTTCGCTCGTCGCGTATGCGATGGCTATAACGGACATCGATCCGTTCCGTTTCAAACTGATTTTCGAGCGGTTCCTGAATCCTGAACGCGTTTCAATGCCTGATTTCGACGTGGATATGGACTACGATTTTCGTCAGGACATCATCCAGCACACGCGAGACCTCTACGGCGACCCGCAGGTGGGACATATCGTCACGTTCGGTTCGCTCAAGGCAAAGGCGGTCATCGCCGACGTCGGACGCGTTCTGGGTATTCCGCTCGCTGAAGTGAACGTCCTCAAAAAATGCATCCCCGACGACCCGAAGGCCAAGCTCAAAGATGCGTTCTCGCCTCCCAATGAAAAGCACGGCGACTGGGGTCAGCTTATTCCGTACCGGGACGATCCGCGGTACAAAAAACTGTTCGATTTGTGCTTCAAGCTCGAGAACATCAACCGAAACACCGGTCTTCACGCGTCGGGCATGGTTATTGCGCTTACTCCGCTCCCCGACTGGGCTCCCATTTTCAAGGATCCGAAGACGGGCGAAGTGGGCGTGCAGTATACGATGGACATCATTGAGCCGTGCGGTCTTGTTAAAATGGACTACCTCGGTCTCAAAACGCTGTCGCTTATCCGTTATGCGGAGAATATCATCAACAAGCACCGCAAACCGGGAGAGCCGGAGTTCAGCACCGAACAGGTGAGCGAAACGGACAAGGAGACGTTCGATTTGTTCTCCCGCGGAGACACCGTCGCCGTGTTCCAGTTCGAGTCGCCGGGCATGCAGAAAATTCTGCGCCAGGCACAGCCGCGGAAACTTGAAGACCTTGTCGCTTTGAACGCGCTGTACCGCCCCGGTCCTATGGACTACATTCCCAAATATATAGAAGGAAAACTTCATCCGGAGACTGTCACGTACCCCGATCCGTGCCTCAAGGACATTCTTGAGGAAACGTACGGCGTTATGGTCTACCAGGAGCAGGTTATGCAGGTTGCCCAGCGCATTGCGGGATTTTCGCTCGGCGGTGCTGATATGCTTCGCCGCGCCATGGGAAAAAAGAAAATCGAAGTCCTCATGGGAAAGAAAAAGGAGTTCATCGAGGGCGCCGTCAAAAGCGGATTCACCGAGCAGCACGCGGGCGATATTTTCGAAATCATGGTCCCGTTCGCGGGCTACGGGTTCAACAAGTCGCACGCGGCCGCGTACACTGTCGTCGCGTACCGCACCGGCTGGCTCAAATGCCACAAACCTGCCGAATTCATGGCTGCGAACCTCACGAACGAAATCACTTCGACGGACGGACTGCCCGCATATATTGCCGAAGCGCGCCGTATGGGAATCGCGGTTGATGCCCCCGATGTCAACCGCTCGGACACGATTTTCGACGTCGTCGACGGACGCATCGTGTTCGGCCTGAAAGGCATCAAGGGAATGGGTGAAGCGGCGGCGACAGGCATCGTGGAGGAACGGGAAAAGAACGGTCCGTACAAGGACTTTATGGATTTCCTCGACCGCGTCGATCTGAAGACGGTAAACAAGCACGCAATTGAAGTGCTCATCAAAACGGGAGCGTTCGACAAGCTTGGAAAGAACAGACCGACGCTTATAAAGAGTCTTGACCGCGCGTACGATTACGCCTCTGCAAAAAAAGCAGGCAACGAATACGGGCAGGAAGATTTGTTCGGCGGTACGGATGAAAAAGTATTCGCCGATTTTGTCTTCGACGAACTCGAGGACATGCCACGAATGGAAAAGCTCAACGAGGAAAAAGAACTCATCGGAAGCTACATCAGCGGGCATCCGCTCGACGACTACAAACTCGCCATACAGAACGCGGTCACGCTCAATTCCCAGAACATCGACCGCGAGGCGAAATTCGCGAAAGCGGAGAAGGATGCGCTTGCGGCAAGCGGCACGAATTCCTGGCAGAGCAGGAACACCGGACGCGAATATATTGCGCTCGGCATGCTCACGGAGCTGCGCTCGATCCGCACGAAAAAAGGAACTGAAATGGCATTCGGGAAGCTTCAGGATTACACCGGCTCAATCGACGTGACGTTCTTTCCGAAAACGTGGGAAATTATGCGGATGCAGGTACACAGCGACGGTATTTACGCAATCAAAGGCAAAGTTGACGGAAGCCGCGACGCTCCGTCTCTCATCGCCGATTCGATCGAGGATCCGAATCAGCTCCAGGCGCGTTCTGTTCAGGAAGTGCACGTGGAACTTGAAAATACGTACGGCAACGCGGCAGATATCATCAAATTAAAGGATTTTTTATTTGGCAAAACGGGCAAATGCTGTGTATATTTTCATATAGATACGTCCTGCGGTCCCTACATCGTCAAGGCAAACGAACAGCTTACAATTCCTTCCGATTCCGGCACAATCGGAGAGCTGAAGGATTTGCCGTATGTAAAGGATGTCTGGACCGCATAAAAACAGACAATAGTTACGGAAGGTTTTACGATGGCATATTTATTTCAGACGCTCGCTTCAATCATCAATATTTACTCTTTCCTGTGCTTTATCCGAATCATACTCACATGGATACCGGGCGCTTCCTATTCCGGATTCGGCCGCTTTCTCTCGGGTATCTGCGACCCGTTCCTCAATATGTTCCGCGGTGTCAGGTGGATGCAGATAGGCAATCTTGATTTTTCTCCGGCGGTCTCAATCGGTCTGCTGTACGCGCTCTCGTCGATTCTGAGCAACATAGCGATGACGGGCCGTATCTATTTCGGCGGGATTCTCGCAATCGTCATAAGCATGTTCTGGTCGATCATCGCGTCGCTCGTCGGATTTCTGCTTATTCTGCTCATAATCAGATTCATCGCGGTACTCACGCAGAAGCGGCAGAATTATTACGGTTCGTTCTGGTCTCAGCTCGACTATGCGCTTGAACCGTTCGTCTACCGCGTTTCGAAATTCTTCTCAAGCGGGAAATTCATCAGCTATAAGAATGCGATGCTCGTCACTATTATTATTCTGAGCCTGCTGCTCATAGGCGGACAGCTGCTTATTACGTACCTTATTCATATTGTCCAGCGGCTGCCGTTCTGACGAGGGCGTGTGAAACTTGCCGATATAAAAAACCCGGTCAGTACGCTTCCCGGCATCGGACCGGCAGCAGCAAAACTTTTCGCAAAGCTCAACGTTTTCACCGTCGCTGATCTGCTCACGTTCTATCCGAAAGATTACGAAGACCGTACACACCGCGTTGCGTTCTCTCAATTCAGGCAGGCTAAAGTGCACTGCGCCGCGGTCGTAACCGGCCACGACTGGTTCGGATACGGCCGCATGAAAACGCTTAAGTTGCTTGTTTCCGACGGCACGATGGACGCGGAACTTGTCGCGTTCAACAGGCCGTTCCTCGAAAAACAGTTTCCGCCGGATACGCTGATTTCGGTCACGGGACAGTTCGAAATAAAATACGGCAGGCTGCAGAGTACGTCGTTCGAAATCAGCAGGCTCGACGACGGTACTTCCGGCAGAACCCTGGCCGACTACGAAAACGCGGCGCTTCCCGATTCCGGCGTGCTGCCCGTCTATCCGCTCACCGAAGGCCTTAATCAGAAAAACGTACGGAAGACGATTGCGGCCGCGCTCCGCGAATACGGCATAGGCATAGAAAACGAACTTCCCGAATACATCATCCAATCCCGCCGGCTGCTTGCAAAAAAAGACGCCGTCCGCCTGATTCACGAACCGAAGTCAATCGCCGAAGCACAGGAAGCGCGGCGTACGCTCATCTACGAAGAACTGTTCCGGTTCCAGTGTGTTATTGCCCGGCGCGCGTGGGAACATAAAGGTGCCGTTCCCGAACCGGCGCTTACCGTCACCGTACCGCAGGGCAGTATGCAGCCGGAACAGTCGGTGCGGGAAACATTTGCCGCGTCCCTTTCTCCGCGCCAGAAAGAACTGCTTGCGCGTCTGCCCTTCCCGCTCACCGTCGATCAGCAGAAAGTCGTTATGGAAATGGACGCGGACCTCGACCGCGGATATACGGAACGGGCGGCTCTGATAAAAAACATTGCCGGGGGAAAACGCGATGCCGGACAGAAACCGGTGTTCACTATGGCTCGTCTGCTGCAGGGAGACGTCGGTTCGGGCAAGACGCTCGCCGCGTTCTTCGTCTGTCTTCGCGTCGTCGACTGGAAGGGCCAGTGCGCGATTATGGCGCCGACGGAGCTGCTCGCCCGGCAGCATGCGGAAAGCGCGGCACGCATGCTCGAGCCGCTCGGCATTCGCGTCGCTTTTCTTACCGGAAACGTAAAGGCGTCGGGACGGTCGCAGCTTCTCAAACAGCTTAAAGACGGAAACGTAGACATAGTGATTGGAACGCATGCGCTTTTTTCGCAGCAGGTGCAGTACAACGACCTGCAGCTCGCCGTCATAGACGAGCAGCACCGGTTCGGCGTTCTGCAGCGTCAGGCTATCATCGAAAAAGGGCGGAAGATTGAAGGCACGTCGTCATACACGCTTCATCTGCTTATGATGAGCGCGACGCCCATTCCGCAGACGCTTGCGCTCACCGTTTTCGGCGACCTCGACGTTTCCGTTCTCCGCACAATGCCCGCGGGAAGGAAGCCCGTACAGACGTACCTCGTTGCGGAAGGCCACGAGCCGAATGCGTACGAAGCCGTACGGAAGGAGCTGCAGGCGGGCCGTCAGGCGTATTTTGTGTATCCCGCGATCGAAGCGGACGAGCGCACGTACGGCAGTGAGAACGACGGTTCGGACGCGGAAGAAGCTGACGGCCGTACGTCTCCGCTGCGGACGGCGGAGAAAGCGCCGGCGGCGAAATCGGCAGAGGAAATGTTCACGTATCTTTCGGAAAAAGTATATCCCGAATTCAGATGTGCGCTCGTCCACTCCCGCGTAGGTGAGGACGAACAGGTACAAATCCTGAATGAATTCCGGGAAGGAAAAATACAAGTGCTTGCCGCGACAACTGTAATAGAGGTGGGAGTCGACATTCCGAACGCGACGTGCATCGTCATAGAACAGGCCGACAGGTTCGGGCTTGCGCAGCTCCATCAGCTGCGCGGACGCGTCGGACGGGGAAGCGCACAGTCGTACTGTTTCCTTATTTACAGCAAAAACATCACGGAAACGGGCATACAGCGCATGAAAGCGCTCCGCGGAAGTACCGACGGATTCGTCATCGCGGAGCAGGATCTGAAGCTGCGCGGCCCCGGCGAAATGACCGGCACCGTGCAGGCCGGAGACCTCCAGCTCGGCATCGCCGACATAGAGCGGGACAGGGACATCCTCGTGCAGGCCCGCACGGACGCATTCGAGTATATGCGGAAAACGCTGTCTGTTTAGTAAGGGTATCCGGTATTCCTGATACCCTTACTGACCGATGGTTTGTTTTTCTTATTCTGCGATCATTTTACCGGTACAACGGTCCGTAAAATTTACATGCCGCATAGTCGGCAGCCTGCGTGTCTTCGGTTCCGAAGCTTCCCCAGCTGTGCGGTCTGTATACTTTGTCTTCGGGAACATTGTGCATAGTAACCGGGATACGCAGCATGGAAGCAAGCGTAATCAGATCTGCTCCGACATGACCGTATACCGTCACTCCGTGATTTGCACCCCAATTCGCCATAACGCTGTAGACATCGGTAAAGGCACCGTGTCCGGTAAGACGCGGTGCAAACCAGATTGTCGGCCACGTCGGATCGGTACGCTTGTCGATGACATTGTGAATTTCATCAGGCAGATCGCAGGTAAACCCTTCTGCAATCTGAAGCACCGGTCCGATTCCGTCTACAATATTAAAACGGAGCATTGTAACGGGCATCTCCGCTCTGCACCGGAAATGGCTTGAAAATCCGCCGCCGCGGAAATATTCATAATCCGCACGGCACCAGTCAGTCGCCTTGAGACACGCATTGATATCCGTCTCTGTCATTTTCCAGAACGGTTTCATCACGTGTTCACCTTTTTCGCCGACACTCACACCCGTTTCGTCGAGCGCGGTCGCACCTGAATTAATAAGATGGAGAAAACCGGCGGCGGCAACGCCTGTCGGCTTATGACCGGTTACGCGCTCGACCGCGGCGGGACTCCAATACGTGCGCACGTCGTGAAAGCACGGAGCCGAATATGAAACGAGCGTACCGAGCATCATCGCGATGCCGTTACATGTATCGTTCTCCGTAGCAAACGGAGTCGGCTGTTTCGGACCGTTCCAGTCGAACGTGGAAGCAAGGATCGATTCCGTAAAGTCGGCATTCGGCAGCCAGTCCGTCCACTGGCGCTGTCCCTGGAAACCGCCGGCTACCGCATTGCGGCCGAGCGCTTCCTCGTGCCAACCCGAATCATCAAGCTTCGGGTTGCCAAACAGAATATCGCGGACAATAAGCGTCATCTTAACAATAAATTCCCAGTCCCTGTCCGCCGGAATATATTTTGATTTTGTAATCACCTCCGGAAATTTCTTTCCGGCGTTTTTGTCGAATCCTTCCGGACAGTTCTTTCTTACCCACGCAAGCGCTTTCTCATACTCTGAGGGATCATAAATCCCAAGTGAAATACGACGCATGATTTCAATCTCGTCAACCCACTCCGCGCGGATACCGAAATACTTCTGCAGTATATCCGCATCGCAGAAGCTGCCGGCAATGCCCATAGTAATGGCGCCGATATTAACGTACGCCCTGCCTTTCATCCAGCCTGCCGCAATCGCTCCGCGTGCAAAACGGATTATCTTTTCAGCGACATCCGGCGGAATTGCTGCATCGTCCTTTTCCTGCACGTCGCGTCCGTAAATGGAAAAAGCGGGCAGCCCCCGCTGCGCGTGGGCCGCAAGTGCTGCCGCCAGATAGACCGCACCAGGACGCTCCGTTCCGTTGAATCCCCAGACGGCCTTAATGGTGTTCGGATCGATGTCAAATGTTTCCGTTCCGTAACACCAGCACGGTGTTACGGACAGTGTTGCGGCGATATTTTCTTTTGAAAACTGCTCCGCAACCCTGGCGGCTTCCGCCCCGCCGCCGATCGTCGTACAACCGATAACGCATTGTACCGGCGTACCGTCCGGATACCGCAGGTTTTTACTGATAAGTTCGGCGGCGTGCTGCGCCATGCCCATAGTCTGTTTCTCAAGACTTTCGCGAACTCCACCCCAGCGTCCGTCGATAATCGGACGAATTCCAATCTTCGGATACAGCATTGTCTACTCCTTGTTTTGTGATGAAAGTAACGACATATATCGTTTAAATCCGCTCTCCCAATCAACAGAGGGAGCCGGTATATACGTTTTGAGTGATTCCGTTCCGGCGATCAGCTTTCTGCCTTCGTCGATATCTGCAATATCACCGAGCGCGGAAAGCTGAATAATAATATTGCCGAGCGCAGTTGCCTCTACAGGCCCCGCGATTACCGTAATGCCGCAGCAGTCCGCAGTAAACTGACATAAACTCCGATCTTTGACGCCTCCGCCGAGCATATGAAATTCGGTGAATTTTCTGCCCGTCATATTTTCCAGCTGCTCTACCGTAAGCCGGTATTTCAACACAAGGCTTTCGTAGATGCAGCGCATAATCTCGCCCGGCGCCTGAGGCACGTACTGTCCTGTCCTGCGGCAGTAATCAATAACCCGTCCGGGAATGTTTCCGGGTTGTGTAAACGACGGATCGTCAGGATCTATAAAACACTGAAGAGCCTTTGCCTCTCCTGCAGACTTTTCCAAATCGTCGAATGAATAGTCTCTGCCCTCCCGTTTCCATTCCCTGCGGCTCTCCTGAATCAGCCACAACCCTATAATATTTTTCAGATAATTAATTTTCTTATTTGCGCCTAATTCGTTTGAAAGTCCGGCATACATGCTTTCTGCTGAAAGGACAGGAGCATCCAGTTCCGTCCCGAGCAGACTCCACGTGCCGCACGACAGAAATACAGACTCCCCGGTCGATTCGGACACACGCGGCATCGCTGCTACCGCACATTGAGTATCGTGCCCGGCAATTGCGATTATCTTTGCGTTTTTATATATTCCCGTTATTGTTCCGCTCTGTGCGAACGGGGCGAACAATTTTCTCGGAATTCCGAAAGCAGTAAGCACCGGTATACTCCACGTGCGGGCAGATGCATTAAACATCTGACTTGTAGATGCGATTGTGTACTCACATACAGGTCTGGCACCGAGGGAATAAGCAAAAAGATCAGGCATAAAAAGCAGATGCCCGGCTTTTTCAAACAGACCGGGATTTTTTCCCCTGAGTGCTGACAGCTGGAACAAGGTGTTAATATCCATAATCTGATTACCCGTCTCTCTGTACAGTTCTTCCGGCTCCAGAACTGCTGCCGCTTTCTTTGAAATACCGTTCGTCCGTACGTCGCGGTAATGTACCGGCAGACCGATCAGGCGGCCGTTTTTATCAAGCAGGCCGAAATCAACACCCCATGTATCAAATCCGATGCCGTCGAACTTTCCTGCTTTCTCAATACCTGCATGTACTTCCGCAATCAGTGTCTGAAAATCCCAGTATAATGTACCGTTCTTTTCCACAGGTACATTATTAAACCGGTGCACTTCTTCGTAATGAAGACTGCCGTCCGAAAAAACCGCTTTTATCGCGCGGCCGCCCGACGCACCGAGATCGAATGCCAGTACCGTACTCATCCGCGTCTCCTATTTGTCCGTCGGCGTATCATGCCGCTCAGGGAATTTCCTGTAACCGGGATGACGGCCGGACACCTTGTAGAACCCCCGCAGATTAATCAGTTTGTCGATGTTCTCTCTGCTTATATCGCAGCTTCCTCCGAGGATGATCGCATTGATAGTTATTTTTGCCCAAAGCTCAAGGCTTTCCATCCGGTAATAAGCCGTAATAATATCGGCACCCATGGTCAGCGCTCCGTGATTTTCAAGCAGCATAACATCGTGATCCTTCAGATACGGTTCAATCGCGTCGGGAACTTCGGCTGTCGACGGCGTACTGTAGGGCGTCAGCGGAACGGCTCCGATGACAGCGACATCCTCAATCATGTTGTACATATCCATCGGACGGTGCGCGACGGCGAATCCCGTTGCTGCAGGCGGATGGGCATGGACGACGCTGTTAACGTCTCCGCGTTTTTCATAACAGCGCATATGCATTTTTATTTCGCTTGACGGGCGGAAACCGGGAGCCGCGTCCAGAATTTCCAGATTATTGTTAATTCTGATGAGCTTTTCCGGAGTAATAAAACTTTTACTTATTCCCGTTGGCGTTACAATGAATGTTCCGTCATCGAGCTTTGCCGAAACGTTGCCGTCATTTGCCGCGACCCAGCCGAGCTGCCACATCTTATGACAGACGTCGCAAATCTGTTCTTTTGCTTCATTAATTTCCATAAATCAGAGCAACCTCCTTCAAAATTATTTATTTTGTATTTCATGCGGATTCATTTCAATTCTTCGTCGAAACAGACCGCCACCTTTCCGCACTTTCCTGAGGCCATGAGGGAATACGCTTCACCGGCCTTATCAAGACTGAACCGGTTCGTCACGAGCTTCTCAGGATGTACATTCCAGCGCACAAGCCGCTCAACCAGATCTTCCATGCGCCATAACGATGTCACCCATGATCCGTAAATCGTTTTCTGGCCGTGGATGATATCAGGACTCGGAAGGAACGTCACTGTATTGCCTTCGCCGACCATCGCGATTTTTCCCCATTCGCGCGTTGCCCTGATTGCAAGTTCGCGGCCTGCAGGATTTGCACTGCAGTCGACAGCGCGTTCCGGTCCGTATCCGCCTGTTACTTCCCTGATTTTTTCGAGCGCCTCATCTCCTGGAGCAAACACATAATCGGCGAGTCCCAGTTTTTCCGCGACTTCGGCACGTTCCGGAATTCCTTCCACGCCTATAAGCCTGTTCGCCCCCAGCGCCCTGGCAAGCATCAATGCGGCAAGACCGACAGGCCCCAGTCCCACGACAAGAACGGCATCGTCACCGCTTACACCGATTTTTTCAAGACCCTCATAAACCGTTCCGAATCCGCAAGCAACCTGAGCGCCGTCCGTATATGTAAGCTGGTCCGGAAGAGCCACCAGATCCTTTTCATCGGCGAGAATATACGGCGCCATACCTCCGTTGCGCTGCCATCCGTATGCGGCCCGGTACGGACTTTTGCAGGAAATCTGATATCCCATCCGGCAGTCATGACATACGCCGCAGCCCGAAATATGATAAATAATGACGCGGTCTCCTTTTTTAAACCGTCTCAAACCATCACCGGTTTCTTCAATGATGCCGCACGGCTCGTGTCCCGCAATAACTCCCTGATACGCTTCAGGACCTTTTCCCAGATGTTCCCGGTAAATGCAGCGGATATCGCTTCCGCAGATCGTAGACGATTTAGTCCGTACAAGAACCTGTCCATACCCGGGGACAGGAACATCATACTCTTTTAATTCAACGGAACTGTTTCCCGGCAATACCGCACCGGTCATCTTTCTGCCGTTAATAAATTCACTCATTTTTTCCTCCTGATTTCCTGATGTCCAAAACTAATTCTTCCGATCATTTATTTCCATAAATCATGCCAGTCTGCTGCGTCTTTCCACAGAAAGACCTGACCTTTTATGAGGCGGCAGTTCCTGTCCACCTTTTCCATTTCCGCCATTTCTTCTTCGGACAACGGATCCTCCATTACAGATTTGAAATTGGAATCAATGTTTTTCGGATTTGTTGAGAACGGAATCGGGACGGCACCGCAGCCTGATTCCCATTTAAGACAAACGGATGCGGGATGTATGCCGTGTTTCTCCGCAATTTTCTTCACTATCGGTTCTTCCATATCTGCTACGTCTTCCGGGGTTTTATCGCGTTCGGGACGTCCCGGAGATCCGAGCGGACAATACGCTACCGGTACAATGCCGTTTTTCTTAACAAACTCAAGCAGTTCCTTCTGCTGAAACGCAGGATGAAGTTCCATTTCGTTTACGTACGGCTTTATGCGCGCGTCACGCAATACCCCTGACAGTTTCGATACGGTCATGTTGGATGTACCGATGTGACGGACAAGCCCCATATCGATAAGTTTTTCCATCATGCGCCAGGTCCGCATGTATTCCTCATGAACGAACGGGCGGGCATTCGGGCTGCGGGATGTCACATCGCACTTCGGCGGATGATAATTTGGAAACGGCCAGTGCACGAGATACAAATCAAAATAATCAATCTGTAAATCCTTCAGGGACTGCCTGCATGATTTTATTACGTCTTCTCCGGAGTGCATGTCGTTCCAAAGCTTGGAAGTTATCCATACTTCTTCACGCGAAACGACTTTTTCGTCAAATGCTTTCTTCAGTACAGTTCCTATCTGCGCTTCATTTCCGTATACGGATGCGCAGTCGACATGACGGTATCCGTGACGCAGTGCATACTCCACCGCTTTTGAAACGCTTTCCGCATCCACACGATCCGAACCGAATGTTCCTATTCCTATTTTCGGTATATCAGTTATTTTCATCTCTTACTCCCGGAACAGCTGCCGTCTGTTTACAGTTTCTATAATGCGCCTGTTTTATCCTGAGTACAATTCCCTTTTTGCGTACAATCTATGTCGTTTTACGCAATCACTTTTTAATTAATAATTTCACACGGGCTGCGGATGTGTCCGCCGAATAATCTGAATGCCGCCGGACACATTCATTCAAGCCATAAAGCGCCTTTACCCCTCGCGCGCATGTTTGCGCATATCAAAAAATACGGCAACGATTATAATCGTTCCTTTCATAAGCAATTGATAATACGAATCGATGCCGAGATACGTCATACCGTAGTTAATAATACCGATCGTGAGAATACCAATCACCATGCCGCCCATGGTGCCGACACCGCCCGTCTGCGAAACACCGCCGACAGTTACGGCCGCTATCGCATCAAGTTCCATACCGTTACCGGTAAGAGAATTCGCGAGCCCCAGACGGGAAGCCATAAGCGCTCCGCCGATACCGTACAAAAAGCCTGCAAATGTGTACACAAATACAAGATCCTTTTCCACATTTATTCCTGCGACACGGGCAGCCTGGGGATTGCCCCCGATTGCATATAAATTTTCACCAAGCCTGGTATGATTTAATAATATCCAGACAACAAATGCGGCGATAATAACATAAATAACCAGATTGGGAATCGGTCCGACAAATCCCTGCGCAATGCGCTTATAAGAATCCTTCAGACTGCCGACGACCTTCGCCTGTGTATAAATCAATTGTACTCCGCGCGCGAGCGACAATGTACCGAGTGTTGCAATGAACGGCGGCAGTTTCGCATATGCCACAAGAACGCCGTTGAAAGCCCCGACGAGCATGCCGACAGCCACCGCCGCGACAACAGGGAGCCATATCGGAAAATCTGCTCCCGGATACATGGCGGATGAATAATCGATATTCTGCGCTAAGGAGGCAGCCACACTTGTCGTAAGGCAGATAACATACCCAATGGAAAGGTCAATACCTCGTGTAATGATAATCATACCGACACCGAGTGCGGTAAAAGCACGTACGGCCTCTGCAATCATCAGATTCTGTATTGAATCATATTTCAATCCCTGCCCTTTCGTCAGAATTCCCAGAACGATGGCAAGCACGACAAAAGTCAAATAACTTGTATACCTGCTGCCGATATTTCTGATTACCTGCCCCGGATACAAATGTGTTTTTTCTTTCAAATCAGACATCTTACTACTCCTTAATTTATGAAAACTGAGTTGCCAGACGCATCACGGCAGTCTGTGTTGCATCTTCCTTTTTGATAATGTCGGTAAGACATCCGTTGCACAAAACCGCTATGCGGCTCGACATACCTATCAGTTCCGGCATTTCGGAAGAAACCATTATTATGGATTTTCCCTGTTTTACAAGTTCGGCCATAATCGTGTAGATTTCATATTTTGCACCGACATCTATTCCCCGTGTCGGTTCATCCATTATCAGAATATCAGGCTGCGTCATAAGCCAGCGGCTCACAATTACTTTCTGCTGATTTCCTCCCGATAAATTTTTTATCAGTGCAGTCATCGACGGAGTTTTCGTCGACAGCATCTTGTTAAGCTCAACTGATTTATTCTGAATTTTTTTATGATCGATGAGATGAAGCTTATTCAGGTACCGCTCGATCGATGCAATGCAGGTATTCGTCGTGATGGAAAGCAATGGGAATATGCCGGTTCCCCTCCTGTCTTCGGTTATCAATCCGATACCGTCTTTTATTGCATCATGAGGTGTATGTATTTCTATTTTATTACCATTCAATTCTATCCGTCCGGTTTTTATTTTACGCAATCCGAAAATAGATTCCACAAGTTCCGTACGCTGTGCACCTACCAATCCGCCGATACCAAGTATCTCCGATTTTCTGAGATCAAAACTTATGTCTTTAAAAGAAAAAGGATTCGCCGACGTCAAATGTTCGACACGCAGACAGACATCGCCCGGAGTTACTTCAACCTTCGGGAAGCGCTGGGTTGTCACACGTCCTATCATTAAATTTATCAGTTTGTCTCCATTCAACCCTGATGCCGGATATGTACCTATTTTCACGCCATCGCGCATGACGGTTACTTCGTCCGCTATCTGGAATATTTCACTTATACGGTGCGAAATATAAATAATGGCGACCCCTTTGGAACGCAGATCTTTTATTATTTTAAAAAGATGGTCGACCTCCCGTTCAGACAGGGACGAAGTCGGTTCATCCATTACGACCACGGACGCACCGTATGAAACGGCCTTTGCGATTTCACAACACTGCTGTTCCGCAATCGACAATGTACCAATAATATCCTGCGGTTTTATTTTTATGTCCAGTTGTTTGAACAACAGTTCCGTATCCGCCAGCATTTTCCTATGGTCGATAAGCGGAATGCCGGTGCGCTTTCTCAAAGGTTCCCGTCCCAGCCATATATTCTGTGCAACAGTACGTTCGGGAATGTTCGACAGCTCCTGATGAATCATCGAGATTCCTGATTCAAGGGCATCTTTTGTATCCCGGAATTTTACATTCTCTCCCCTGAATAATATATTCCCGGAATTAGGATGATATATTCCAAAAAGGCATTTCATTAATGTCGATTTTCCGGCACCGTTCTCCCCCATAAGCGCATGAACAGTACCGGGCCGCACATTCAAGGAAACATCATTCAGTGCAATAACACCTGGAAACATTTTGGTGATATTTTTCATTTCCAAAATATAGTCTTCACTCATGTTATATCCTTACTTATCAGCCGGAAAACCGGCACAGAAAGAAAGAGGGAAGGAACGGTTCCTTCCCTGAATAATTATTTGCCTAGCGCGTTATCGGTTTGAACGGCACGAGAAAGCACTGCGGCAGGATGGAGGCATCGGTAACAGGAGCTTCATCGGTAACTTCTGTCGCGGCCGATATACCCGCCTTAGTCGTATAGCCGATTGCGCTCCCGTTTTTCGCGCATTGATAAACAAGTTCGAATGCGGTTGTAGACTGTCCCACGGAATCCTGAAGAACGGTTGCATACATTTTATTTTCCCTCATCGAACGGCGTCCGGTTTCCGTGGCATCTATGCCGAGTACCGGAACTTTCAGAACAGTACCGTCTCCGTTTGTGTCTTTCGTTACGTCTTTCGGATCATCCGTGTATTTATTCGTCAACATCGACTCAATTGCTCCAAGAGCCATATCATCGTTCTGCGCGACAACCGCATTGAATTTTCCCGCAAAAGCCGCAAGCCATGCATCCATTTTCGCCTGCGCCTCCGCAGCACCCCAGTTTGCGGTATCCTCTGCAATAATATTTACCGTATATCCCCGGTTTTTGAGACCATTTATAACACCCGCTTTCCGGCTGATCTGCGCAGGATGTCCGAGCTGACCGTTCAGTAAAATCATGTTCACAGCTTTACCCGGTGCCCTATCAGGATATTTTTTGAAATACTCGTCGATAATTTGCGCCTGATAATCGCCTGCGACCGTTTCCGGCGAAGATGCAAAGTAGAAATTTTTTCCTACTTTCAGTGCCGCGACGGACGGCTGTATGTTTGAAAACGCAGCGGCCCCCTTCTTTGCATTAATAAGTTGTGCCATCTGTTCTGTGGCGCCCGTATCCTGCGGAATTATAACAAAATATTTTACTCCCTGCGAAAGCAATATCTTAAGCTGATCAAGCTGCGTGGCTACATCGCTGTTGCCGTCAAGAAGTTTAAGCTGAATATTATTTTCTTTGGCAAGTTTTTTGAGATTATCCGCATAATCCCGAACGAATGTCTCATTCAAATTGCGGATCAAGGCACCCATTACAATCGGTTTGGCCTTTTTCGTGCTTTTTGCCGAAATCATTCCCGCACATACGGCAAGAACCATAAGAACCGTTACGGTCTTTTTCATACACATCCTCCTCTGAGCGGTTTTCTTTTTAGAAAGCCGTCTGCTTTTATCAGACAGCTCTCCAAAAAGAAAACCGTCTGCCGATATAAAATCAGGAAAGGAACTCCTTCCCTTTTTTTCTATCTGAATTGGAATTCCGGAGAAACAGGAACCACCCCTTTTTTTAAAATAATATTTCCGTATGAAACAGTCTCACCGGTCATTACGACAGCGAAAGCTGATTTGGCGCGTTCATAAAACACGAAACGCTCTATTCTCTCTACAGCCGGAGTTCCGGGCCATCGTTTGTCAATAACTTCCCGATATGATGCTTCGACGGCAGGGTCAAGTCTGTCGCCGGGAGTCGGGGCCATCATTATGACAGGTGACTTTACATACGGATCAAGGTTAATCAGGCGAAGTATCCCGTCAAGCAGCAGCGGAATACGGATACCATCGGCGCGTATGACCCGTGAATTACACGTGTCGCCCGGGAAAAAAGCATCGGCAAGAATGATTTCGTCACCGTGCCCCATTTTATCAATTGCGGTCAGCAGTTCCGGACTTATAGCCGGTGAAATATTTATTAACATCACAACTCCTTTTCATCGAATTTTATCTACGGCTTAATCTCACTCAACGATTCTATGATGTATCTGTTTTTTTCATCTCACAATTCTTATTTTGCGTTTCATGTGTTCCATTTTGCGCAAAACGGGTTTATACTTTTTGGTATGTCAGAAACGAAAAACATCGGCTTGTACATCACTATCGATGACGCGTATGCACGCGGAATTGTACGCGGAATAATAAAATATGCCCGGCAGAAAAAAAACTGGAATCTGCTGGGATACGACTGGATGTTTACATCCCATCTTAACCAGGGAAGAAACCTTGACGGAATTATTGCGCGTATAAAAACTCCCTCCGACGGTCAAAAACTTACCAAGTTTGGTGCCCCGGTAATTGACGTTGCAGGCGTTAATGCGGGACTCGGTTGTTTTGAAGTACGTAACGATGATTATGCAACCGGAATAAGAGCTGCATATTATCTTTCCCAGCTGGGGCACACGTACTTTGCGTGGGCGGGAGTAAGCGATGCGCAGTGGTCGCGTTACAGATGCGCAGGATTTATGAAAAACATACGAAATGTATATCAGTTTGAAAAAAATATTTTCTGGTGGGAACAACTCGAATTCGAAACCGCAGAGCTCCGAACGTGGCTTCTTTCACTGCCAAAACCGATAGCACTTTTTGCATCAAATGATGCAATCGGTCTCAAAATCATCAAGGTCTGCAGGAATTCCGATATAGGGGATAAACTTTCACTGCCATCGGATATAGCCGTTCTCGGCGTCGACAATGAGGACATTCTCTGCGAGCTAGCCACTCCGCCGCTTTCCAGCATTTCATTAAACTGCGAGCAGATAGGATTTTCCGCCGCAGAACTTCTTGAGCAGCTGATGAACGGACAGCAAACGAAAATAACAAGTACAACAATACCGCCGCTCGACATATACGAACGGGAATCAACCAGAATTCTTATTACTCAGGACGAGCTTGTAAGCATAGCGCTGAATTTTATTATTAATAGCGCGCATACCGGAATAACGGTCGACGACGTACTTGCCAGAGTTCCCGCCTCACGGAGAAATCTTGAACAGCGGTTCAAGAAAATAACAGGTAAAACACTCCACGATGAAATTATAGAAGAAAAAGTTCAGCACAGTAAAAAGTTGATGCTTTCCACAGAGGCATCGCTTGATGTCATCGCGGAACAAAGCGGATTCGGCTCGGTGCAGCGTTTTTACAAACAGTTCAAAGAGGCCGCGGGATGTACACCTTCCTTATGGAAGAAAAGTAACAAAAAAACATCCGAATAAAATGCATAGTTTTTTATTAAAAAAGGGCCGCCCCGGAAGTTTTTCCGGGACAGCCCTTTTGGTCTGTTCACCGTATCGTCATGCGACGTACGCTTCAAGCTGCTTCATGCGTGTCGGATGCTGCATGCGGACAATCGCGTGTTTCTCAATCTGGCGGATGCGCTCCTTTGTCAGGTTGCATTCGTCGCCGACTTCCTTAAGGGACATGGGCTTTGCGCCGCTTAAACCGTAGCGCAGACGGAGCACTTTCGCTTCGTTCGGTTTGAGCGAACGAAGAACGTTGTCTATGTCATGTTTCATGGCGCTCGTCATGACAGCTTCATCAGGATCGTCATACCGGCTGTCTTCGATGAAGTCGCCGACCGCCGTGTTGTCGTTCTCTGCGGAACGAACCTGCGCGTCAAGAGAAATCATCTCGCGGGAAATGTTCACCATTTCGCGTACATGCTCCTTGTCCATATTAAGCATCTTTGCGACTTCCTCGAATTCCTCTTCCTCTGTTTTACCGCCGGAAACCGCTTTACGCGCGTGTTCTATCTGGACAAGCTCATTCGCGCGGTTGAGCGGCAGACGGATTGCACGGCTCTTCTCGCAGATGGCCTTGAGAATCGACTGGCGTATCCACCATACGGCGTAGGAAATGAAGTGGTATCCTTTGTCGACGTCGAAACGGTCGATCGCCGTCAGCAGTCCGATGTTTCCCTCGCTTATAAGGTCGGAAAGATCAAGGCCGTGATTCTGATATTTCTTTGCAACGTTTACAACGAAACGGAGATTAGCGTTTACAATTTTATTTTTTGCGGCAGCATCGCCGTTTTTTGCCTTCAGTGCAAGTTCAGTCTCTTCCTCCCGGGAGAGAAGCGGGATCTTATTGATGTCTTTTAAATACATAGCCAGAATGTTTTCATCGTTTGTCATAATTTACACCCCTTATGCTTTAACTATAGCAAATATCGTGCCAATTTATAAGAAAACAACCGGAAAAATCAGTTTTTCATTTATTTTTCTGTATTACAAGAAAATAATTGCATGAATTATTCCCAAAAACAGTTTCTTCCGTGCGATTTTTCTTGACTTTCATGCGGGATTTTAGTACCGCGGGGACTTTTTTACGCAGATACCCGGAATCTTCAGTAAAATGGGTGTTTTTGACCCATTTTTTATCACCTTTTTTATTGACGACAGGAGGGTAAAATTTGTATATTATGAGTGTGAAGTCATTTTGACTTCATATTTTTCGTATTAAATCATAATTTGTAGGAGCAAACATAATGAAAATTAAACCGTTGGCAGACAGAGTTCTTGTAAAGAACGAAAAAGCTGAGACAAAAACAGCATCGGGAATCATTATTCCTGAAGCAGCTCAGGAAAAGACACAGACAGCAACAGTTATCGCTGTCGGCCCGGGAACAGAAGAAGACAAAATCACCGTAAAGGCCGGCGATACTATCATGTACGACAAATATGCCGGAACACAGATTAAAATCAACAACGAGGACCATCTCATTCTCAAAATGAGCGACATCATCGCCGTTATTGAAAAATAACTGACGGATTTTGTCGATACGACCGGTGCTTTCCGCACCGGTTTTTTTATTTTGAAGACAACTTGTCTCTGAGCAGTTTTGCCCGTGCATTCGAGGGATCAAGAGCAAGCGCGTACCCGGCGGAACGAAGCGCCTCCCTGTTTTTCTGCTGTGCGGCGTAAATAACCGCCATACGGTACATGATTTCCCCTTTCTGCTTTGTGTCGACCGCACGGGAAGCGGCCGCACCGTACAAATCGAGCGCCTGCGGTACGGCCCCGAGGCTGCTGTATATCATCGCAAGATTCATGCATGACGACGTCGAGACGAACGCGGCAATTTTTTTGTTCTCTCCGCCGTCTTCCGGAATTCCGCTGCTCTCATATACGCAGTATTCGTAAAGCCGTTCCGCCGTGTCAGCATAGCGCTGATACGCGGCAAACCATGCGGCATACTCCGCTTCCGGAAGAGTGAACTCTTTTTCGTGCGATACGGCCTGTTCCCAGAAATCGCGGCCGGCATCAAACTTGTATTTTGAAATGATGTATCTGCTGTACAGCGTCCATGCGTCTTCCGTCTGTTCGTACGACAGAAGTTTGTTCACGGCAAATTCCAGAAGCGTCGCCGGATAGAGGTCGGTGCCGCTTGCGCTGTTCTCAAGTTCATTCCACACGTCCGCAATCCTGTCGTTTACAGTAAGCGATTTGTCGGTCTTATACTTCAGGTCGAGCCGCGCAATATACAGCTGCGGATCGTTCTTTCCTGCAAGGCTTTTATCCATCCTGAATTCCGCGTCGCTCACGGGAATCGCCGCGCGGTTATCGTATTTTTCCATACGCAGCGTCGCAAGCCCCTTGTCGCGCAGCGTCTGTTCCTGAGGAGTTTCTTCAAGCGGCAGGCTCGTACGGTACGCAAAGTCGGCATATGCGATAAGTCCCGGTACGTAATCGGGCCATGTGTCGGCCGCGTACGTAAGAAGACTGCTGCATTTCCCGTCGTCGCCGTTTGCTTCCGCATACAATGCGCTGTCGACATAGATCGACGGCATCATCGTCATGTAAGCCTCGTCGTAATCCGTTCCTGCGGCAGGGTCGGCGGCAAGCCGGGCAAGCAGCGAACGGCGGACGTTTTCCGCTTCGTCAGTCTCGGAAAGCGAGACATACGCATCGGAAAGCATCGATGCAATCTCTATGGGCGATACGCTGTGCATGGAGTGGATTGAAACGTCAGGATACAGCGCCTGCGCCTTTTCTGCGAACGCGGCGGCGCTTCCGTACTGTTTGTCGTCGTATGCGACGAGCGACCAGAAATACGCGTCCTCCGGTTCCGTACTGTCGGGGGGCTGAAGGGAAAGCGCTTTATCGTAGTCGCCGGCAGTCATGCTTATGACGGCACAGTTGCGCAGCCAGTATGAATCGTGCGTTCCTCCGTAAGCGTCGAGGTATACGGGATAAAATTTCATGTCGGTGAACGATATTTCTCCGCCGGCGCTGTCCGCGGAAGAAAGCACTTCGTTCAAATACGCTTCCGAATAGATTGAACCGTAACGCGTGCCGCGAAGGCATCCTGCGGCCTTCTCCGCTTCATCGTACCGGCCGTTCCGCAGCAGAAAATGCGCGTACACGGCCGACAGCTCGGGATTCTTCGGATTTTTCCGGAGTCCGTTCCGAAGCACGCGCTCTGCAAGTTCCGTTTCTCCAAGCTCATTGTACCGCCGGAAAATACCTATGCGGGACCACGAGTCGTACGTTTTTTTTTCGATTTTTTTTAGTTCGGACAGAGCGTCGGCATCCTGTCCCTGCTCGATGAGCGCATCGATCTCGTCGAGTTTTCCCGTAAAAGACTTACGGGAAGCACTCATGCTGCATGATGCAGCCGAGACAACAATGCCCGCGGTGAAAAGCACTGGAAGCAGGAACCGGTGTAAAGCCCGCATCCTGGTCATATTATCCTTCCTGAGAAGCTGCCTTGCTGATTTTGTCGAGCACGGCGTTGATGAATTTGAATGAATCATCCGCGCCGAAATCCTTGGCCATATTTACTGCCTCGTCGATGACAATTGAAGCACTTGTCTCCTTCTGATAAAGCAGCGAATAAACGCTCATACGGAGAATGGAAAGCGATACTTTGTTCAGCCGGTCAAAATTCCAGTTTACCGCAAGGTGGTTTTTTATAAGCCCGTCTATTTCGTCAAGATGTTCCATGGTACCGGTAACGAGAAGACGCGCAAACAGGTATTCTTCTTTGTCCGTATCTGTTCCCGGGGAACCGTCTTCCTTAGCCCATGAAAAAGTCAGCAGATCGTCGACGGGTACTCCGCCGACATCATGAGAATAAAGCGCCTGGAACGCAAGAACTCTGCCCTTTCTGCGCGACACTTATTATTTTCCTTCCCAATTGAGCAGCTTGTCAAGATCGGCGCCTTTCTTTTTGCGGTCGACGTTGTCGGACGTATCAAGCGATTTTGAAATTTCAGTAGCGGCATTCTGCAGATATTCCATCTGCTTCTGCTGTGCAAGGTTCTGTTTGATATAGTCGTACACGGTGACCGTCGTTCCCGGCTGTACGACGTCGCTCAAAGAAAGCATCTTTGCGGCATATTTGTCTATGACGGCGTAGAACTGACAGTTCGTCGGATTGTCCTGGAGGTTGGAAATAAAGCCCGTATCCTTGGTAAAAAGATCAATCAGGTCTTTAAATGCAACTCCAAGCTGGGATGCGCTGCTTTCAGTTTTGTTGATAAGCATTTCACCGGCCTGATAACCGGAACCGTCGGCTTTCGACTTTACGGTAATCTGATCGCGCGTCATCTTCTTGTCTTTATACGCATTGAGCAGTTCATTCGCCTTCGCTTTTGCATCCTCGGGCTTCGCGTTTTTCGGAACGTACACGAGGAAGATCTTGATCATATCGCTCCAGACGAACGACGCTTTGTGCAGTTCGTAGAACGAACGGATCTCATCGTCTGAAGGCGCAACGGCCTTAAGTTCATTCTGACGCTGTGAAACAATATACTGCTGGGCAGTAAGCTGGGCCTTGAGATATTCTTTATATTCGGCGACGGTCATCCCCGCCTGCTGTTTCATATAGTCGTCGAGAGACATCTTCGTCTGCTGCTGAACGAGCGTGTTCAGTTCCTGTTCGGTGACGTTCTTGCCGACCTGCTGAGACATAGTCTGCAGAAAATACTGATCCACAGAACTGTCCGGAACGGAAATTCCGGCCTTCTGGGCGGCCTGCATGACAAGCTTCTCGTCGATGAGTGCATCAAGAATCTGCTTCTTCTCGTCGACAGTAAAGACTTTCCCGGTCTGCTTCTGATATGCTTCCACGCGGGTTTTCAGCTGTTTAACGGTAATTGATTCGTTTTTATTCAGCTTTATGACAGCAAGAACCTGCAGGTCCGACTGCGCAAAAGCCGCGGCCGCGGCCGCTATCAATACTGTACAAACAAGGGCTAAACGTTTCATCTTTTATTCCTTTAATAAGTCTGTTTTAATTATAACAAATATCCCGTTGTTGTGTTACAGCAGGATACGGTCGATTTTCATTTCTGATTTTCGAGCGGAAGACCGCCTTCTATTTCTGCACGGATACGGCGTATGCCCGCAGAAGACGACTGTTCCTTTGTAATTTTAAAGCGGCCGATCTGCGCGGTATGCTGCACGTGCGGACCGGCGCACACTTCCCTGCTGAAATCGCCGATGGAGTACACCTTTACGCGCTCGCCGTATTTGTCGCTGAACAGAGCGCGTGCACCGGCTTTCCGCGCATCGGCAAGACTCATTTCTTCCATAGTAACGGGCAGGTCGCGCTTAATCTGTTCGTTCACCATATCCTCCACTTTCTGAATCTCTTCCTTTGTCATAGGCCGGGAGAAAGAGAAATCGAAACGGAGACGTTCCGGCGTAATATTGGAACCGCGCTGAGCAACTTCGCCGCCGAGCACGTTCACGAGCGCCTGCTGGAGCAGATGCGTCGCCGTATGATATTTCGTCGAAATTTCGCTGTGGTCGCCGAGTCCGCTCTTGAACGCGCCCGCACTCAGCGTACGCGATTCTTCCTGATGCTTCTTTTCTTCCGCTTTGAATCCTTCGACGTCGACAGTCATGCTGTTCTCGCGGCCGAGTTCTTCGGTGAGCTCGATCGGAAAGCCGAATGTATCGTACAGGCGGAACGCGACGCGCCCCGGAATAATTTTCTGCGGATTTTTCTGCAGATTCGGCAGGAGTTTTGCAAACTCGGCTTCGCCTTTTTTAAGCGTCTCGAGGAATTTATCCTCCTCGCCGGTAAGCTGTTCGAATATGAAATCAGTTTTTCCCTGAAATTCAGGATACGCTTTGATATATTCGCCGATTATGATGCCCGCCGGTTTGGCGAGAAAAGCTCCCTCAATGCCGGTTTTTCGACCGTGGCGTACGGCACGGCGGATAATGCGGCGCAGAATGTAGCCTGCACCGACGTTGCTCGGGGTGACGGCCTGTTCGTCGCCGAGTATGAACGTTGCGGTACGCACGTGGTCCGCAATAATGCGGATTGATGTGTCGACCTGCTCGTCGTCGCCGTACCGTTTGCCTGAAAGCTGTTCAATGCAGCCGATAACCGGTGTAAAGACGTCCGTTTCGTAAACAGTCTTCATACCGTTGAGCATGGCGACAGTGCGTTCCGCACCCATGCCCGTGTCGACGCATTTACGTTCAAGCGGAATATATCTGCCTTCAGCGTTCTTGTTGTACTGCATGAAGACGTTGTTCCATATTTCTACATATTTACCGCAGCGGCAGCCGGGACGGCAGTCGGGTCCGCACTTCGGCTTACCGGTGTCGTAGAAAATTTCCGTATCGGGGCCGCACGGACCGGTTGCGCCTGCAGGCCCCCACCAGTTGTCCTCACGCGGCAGATAGAAAATACGCTCTTTCGGAATGCCGTGACTTTCCCAGATGGCAGCGGCTTCATCGTCGCGGGGAATACCTTCTTCGCCTGCAAAAACAGTGACGGAAATTTTTTCGTTCGGAATACCGAGATATTCTTTGCCTGTAAGGAATTCATAACTGAAGCCGATGGATTCTTTTTTGAAGTAATCGCCGAGAGACCAGTTGCCGAGCATTTCGAAAAATGTAAGATGAGAAGGATCCCCGACCGAATCGATGTCGCCGGTACGCACGCACTTCTGATAGTCGGTAAGGCGCGTGCCCGACGGATGCTTTTCACCTGAAAGATACGGAACAAGCGGCTGCATACCGGCAGTCGTGAACAGAACAGTCGGATCGTTGTTCGGAATGAGCGATTTTCCGCTGATTTCCACATGACCCTTGCTTTTAAAAAAGCTGATGTATTTAGAGCGAAGTTCGTTTACAGTCATAATAATCCATACTATAGAACGAAAGTGTTTATGTCAAGAACGGGGTGTATCATGTTCCGCGTCGCGCGTAAGCGTGAGCGTCCGTCCTTCAACGGGAAAGCACGTATCGGGAGAAAGCCTCACCGGAGTAAGACGCATCGTATTGTAATCGACACGGACTTCCTCCTTCCGTTTTTTGGTGGCGGGAATCGTCACCGAATCGAACAGCATCTGATATGACTCGGCAAGTATCTGCTGCGCGGACGCAGAGCGGAACTGAATCACAAAGCTGCCGGCTACAGTGTCGGTGACGAAATAACCGTCATCCTTGAGCGACTCGCCGGTAAGCGCATACGTGTTGTCTTTAAACGTAATATGCATGCCGTTATCAGTCGTCCACGAAGGACCTTTCCGAAGTTCACCGGCGTAATCGGCATCAGTCGTCGCTTTCGTTTCCGTGCTGAACGTACTCTGCGTCGTCATCTTGCGGTAACCGCCGTCCCATAAGTTGTTTTCCTTTATTATCATGCGCACGTCGTCGATAATATGCACGCGCACTTCGTCGACGCCGGTAAGCGAAATATCGCAGCGGCGCTGCATGTTCGTAATCGATTCGTTCGTCGTCGAAAGATAGATTCCGCTCCGCCGAAGATTGCTGTCTTCCCATGAATACACTTCCTCCGTATCCCCATACAGAAAAATGATTTCCTTGTCGGGATAATCGAAGAACAGATAGCGGATACCGTCGTCCTCGTTCGAAGTTTTGTACCACAATCCGTTGAGAAAGTCCGCAAAAGTTTCGACAGTTCCGTCCTGTATGCGCGCGAGCTCTTTTGCCGCAATACGGCTGCCCGTTACGCGCACCTGCTTTATCTGCATGTATTTCTGCTCTTTCTCGTCCCACTGGTATTCGGTCTGGATCTGACTCAGGTTCGCATTATCGGAACCGCTTTCGTCCTTCGCGGAACTGTACACCCACACGGGAAAGCTTTCGCCCTTCGACTGGGAAAGCTCGTACGATTCGGACCTGTCGTCCTGCTGGATAAAAATGGTGCCGTCTGATTCAAAATCGCCTATCTGCACAAGCTCGAATCTATTCAGTTTGCGGCGGCTCATGTAGATGCACATGATGCTGTCTCCGTTGTCGCGCACGCCCTGATACACAAGTTCAGTCTTGTGGTCGCCCGTCATATCGATGCCGGTGTACGAGAACGTACGCACGCGCGAAATATTCGTGGTAATTTCCGCAGCACGGACATAGGAGTTGCTTTCCGCATCGTACATACCGACAAGCAGCACAAGATACGGAACGCTCTCTTTGCGTACGGCGACAACCTGGTCGTCAAGATTATCGCCGTTTAAATCAATCGAAAGAGTACTGATGAGCGTCTCCGTCGGCAGCAGCGGCACAAACGTCGTCATCGATGCATTATCCTGCGTCTGCGCGTCGGCAGTCTCTTTTTCCTCTTTTTCCGTTCCGGAAGTCGGAATAACAACTTTGGCGCGCGGTACCGAACGCTGTTCGCTCCAGTACACAACACGCACGACGAAAAGAACAGCAAGGACGCCGCCTATGATAAGAAAGACAGCAGGAATAACTTTATTTGTACGCTTTGACTTCATATGCAGAAAATATACTACAACGGAGAAAATAAAAAAAGATGACCACTTTCAAAAGTGAGTAAATTACACTTTGTCACCTCATACAGAAAAGCAGTCCGCTTACCCGGAAAATAATCCCGCTTGCTCCGGCTCGCAGTAGCGAGAGTCGCCAGCAGGATTATTTTCCGCTCCGCTCCCTGCTTTTCTGTATAATACGCAACCGGCTGAAACACTTTTGATAGTAGTCAGTCTAGTAACGAAAATACCGGGCTCAAAGTCAGGACTATGTCTCAAGAACAGTGCAGAAATTTTCTGCCCTGTTAAATAAAACAGCCTGCCACGGATGGCAGGCCTTGTGTTGCACCATTCTGCTGTGCAGAATGGTGCCATGTATTAAAAATACATGGATGTATTTTTAATACATCCCTCCCATGTCTCCGCCTGCAGGAGCTGCGGCCGGAGTTTTCGGTTCAGGAATGTCGGTAATTGCGCACTCTGTCGTAATGAGGGTACCGGCAATCGAAACAGCGTTTGTGAGAGCCGAGCAGGCGACTTTTGCTGGATCGATAATACCTGCATCCATCATGTTCTTCCACTCGTTCTTCGCAGCGTCGTAACCGACGCCTTTCTTCTCTGATTTCGCCTTATCGGCAATAACGGCACCGTCGACACCTGCGTTGTCTGCAATCTGGCGGATAGGCTCCTCACATGCGCGGCGTACAATCTTGAAACCGACTTTCTCGTCTTCGGTAAGATCTGCCGGAATCGGTTCGAGGACTTTTGATGCTTCGAGCAGTGCAAGACCGCCGCCGGAAACGACACCGCCTTCGAGAGCTGCGCGCGTAGCCGCAATCGTATCTTCGACGCGGAACTTCTTCTCTTTCATCTCTGTCTCGGTCGTAGCACCGACGTTGATGACTGCGACGCCGCCTGAAAGTTTTGCAAGGCGCTTCTGGAGCTGTTCCTTGTCGTAGCTCGACGTCGTCTTTTCAATCTGAGTCTTGATTTCCTCGACGCGCTCGGAAATAGCTTTTTTTGTACCGGCACCGCCGACGATAGTCGTATTATCCTTGTCGATTTTTACAGTTCTGGCTTTTCCGAGCATGCTTACGTCGGCACTTTCAAGTTTAAGTCCGACTTCTTCGGAAATGACCTGACCGCCCGTAAGTATGGCGATATCCTGCAGCATATCCTTTCTGCGGTCGCCGAATCCCGGAGCTTTGACCGCACAGCATTTGATTGTGCCGCGGATTGTGTTGAGAACGAGCGTCGTGAGCGCTTCGCCGTCCACATCCTCAGCGATGATGATGAGCGCTTTACCTTCGTTCGCGACTTTCTCGAGAATCGGAAGGAGGTCTTTCATTGCGGAGATTTTCTTGTCGTAAATCAGAACGTACGCATCGTCGTAATCGGCTTCCATGCGCTCGCGGTCCGTAACGAAATATGACGAAATATATCCGCGGTCGAACTGCATACCTTCGACCGTGTCGACTGTTGTGTCCATGTTCTTCGATTCTTCAACAGTGATGACGCCGTCTTTTCCGACTTTGGAAATAGCGTCTGCAAGCATTTTACCGATTTCAATATCGTTATTTGCGGAGATTGTTGCAATGTTGGTAATATCATCCGCATTTTTGACAGGTTTTGCACTCTTTTTTACTTCGTCGACAACAAGCTTTACAGCCTTGTCCATACCGCGCTTAATCTCAATCGGAGTCATTCCCGCCGCGACTGATTTTACGCCTTCACGGACCATCGCATACGCAAGAACCGTTGCCGTCGTCGTACCGTCGCCCGCATCGTCGTTTGTCTTCGACGCAACTTCACGTACGAACTGGGCACCCATGTTCTCATACGGATCCTTAAGTTCGATTTCCTTTGCAACTGATACGCCGTCTTTCGTAATAGTCGGCGAGCCGTACTTTTTGTCGAGCATAACCATGCGTCCGCACGGTCCGAGCGTAACTTTTACCGCCTTGGAAATCTGTTCAACACCTGAAAGCAGCTTTCTGCGGGCTTCTTCATTAAATAACAACTGTTTAGCCATAGTAATGCAACTCCTTCTATCACTGACTTTACTTTTTAGAGACTACAGTAAAGCATTTTTATTGTTTACCATAAAAGATATAAAAAAAAAGGCGTTATGGCAACTTTTTTCAGCAAAAAACGCATAAATTTGTCCTTTTAATGCGAATTCTATTGTATGAAAAGTATACGTTCTATAATACCGGCCGCGGCATGGCTTATTCTTTCCACCGCCCTCCCGTCGTGTTCCGCTGATGCGGGATTTCCGCTCCGGACTGAATCCGTCCTATTCACACTTCCCTCTTGGCCGCCGGAAAACGACGTGTCGTATCCGCCCGTTTCGTACTGGGACGTGCGGTACTGTGCAGGAAACTCTTCAGGCACGCTCACGCTCGGTGCAGAGGACGCGGCGGATGTGTCGTTCACACTTCAACTGGCTGCAGATACTCCGTGTGCGGTTTGTGCGCAGCCCGTCACTCTGCACGGAAGTACGGAATCGGCATTTTTCAGACCAGCAGGATGTGTGTACCCGGCGGAGAGCAGCATTACATGGGAAAACGGATTTCCCGCATCAGTCTGCATGCAGCTGTACCGCGCGTCGGAAAACAGCGGAGAAGATACGGCGGAATACCTTGCACAATTCAACTGGAAAAAGTTCTGCAGCGCGCTGGCAGAAAAGGCCGCGGCGGACGGTCCCGGGTGGAATCCGTGGATGCTCGACAGGACGGCAGTGTGCAGCGCCGTAGCCGCCCGTTCGTTCAGCTCGACGTTCCTTACAGCGAAAGACTGCTTCACTGTAGAAACAACGATTCTCTCCGACATGGCATCCGAGGTTTCCTCAGGAACGGACGGAGAACCGCTGTTAATTCCGCGGTACGTACCTTCGTACAGGGAACAGCGCGAAACAGGAACCGCCGTTCTTAAAACGGGAACGGCGAACAGCTATCTCTATACCATGCGAACAATTGCAGTAATTACCGGCTCCGACGCGGACAGCGTGACACTTGAAATTACGGCTGTCCCGCTATACACTGGAAAACAATGAAACACCGTTATTTTGCAGCGGTTCTGCCGCTTTTCATACTTTTTTCGTGCAGCAAGGCAAAGCAGCCGGACACTGAATCTTCCGATGTGCTTCTTACGGCGGACGATCACGCATGGTACAGCTTTTCGGACGGCTCACTCGTAAAAACGACTGCGCCTCAGGACGCCCCTTTACAGCCCGAAAGACCGTGGACGGAAGCCGTACGGATTTCGTCCGCATCGAGCGCGACAGGAGACGGCAGTACGATTCCGGCTGCGTACGCGCTTGTAAACAGGACGGGCGTGCTTGTTTTCAACGGCGATAAAATGCATCTGTATGCCGACACGGCCCTTTTTGCGGACAGAAGCGCGGATAATATCGTCTTTCAGAACGACACACCGCTTTTCTCACTATATAAGAGCACATTCTTCAACACAACCGTGAAAACAAATCAGCAGGAAGACAAACTGCATCCTTTTCTTGCACAGTTCGATCCGTCATCCCGTATTGTCTATCCCGTCATAAGCTGTGCGAATCTGGGACTTGGAGCCGAATCCGAAGTGACTGATTTTATCTGGGACGGAAATACGTTCATCTGTTCCGTGAAGACAGAAACGGATGCAAAAACCGATTTCCGGTATCTTTCCGTACAGCCGAAAGCGCCGCTTCTTTCGCTCACGCCTGTCAGCGCGGGAAAAAATCTGCTGATATCGCCGACCGACAGGGAATCGTTCCGCTCGCAGAAAACACCGAAGCCGTTCGGAACTGCGCCCGACCGGTTGAAAAAGATGCTTTCGGTTCTGCCGGCAGAGACTGCCTTCTATATTACCTGCAGTACGACAGGAGGTCATTCTCCCCGCCAGTACCTGAAACAGCAGCCCGACGACGATTCAGTCCCTCTCAATGCCCAGGCACTTCTTGCAGACACGTATGTCTGCGCCATGTTCAGCGACGGAACAACGTATATCAGCGGCGCACTATTCGGCAGGCATATCATACAGAACGGAAAAACGAGCGCATTCAGACTACCGAAACTTCCCTCAGGTTACGAATATTCGGTATTCACGATTTCAGGCACAACACTGTATGCGGCGTGGGAAGAAACTTCTTTCTATAAGACTGGCAGGAGCGGCTTTATTTCGGTAGATCTCGACAGGATTCTCTATAACAAGTCCGGAGACAACTGATGAAACGGTTTCTTCTGCCTGCAGTTTTAGTTCTCTGTGCCGCGGCAGTATCTCTGCATGCAGAAGAAAAAATCAGTATGCCTCTACCTGTTATAAACACGCAGTTTGTCGGCCCGGCGTCGTTTAAAGATTTCCTTCACCAGATAGACGTGTTCACTTCTTTTGCGCCGATGTTCATATTGAACACGGAAGCCGGAACAAAAAGCGCGCCGTCGCCCGTCGTGTATCCGGTCACCATCGGTGCTTCCTGGCCGAACTACTACTTCGTCTCATTTCAGCCGAGACTCTCTTTCTATTATAACTACTACCTGTGGAACGACGACGAGCAGATTGCGCTCCCCGCCGAAGTCGAAAACAGAACAGCTACAGCCCTGTCGTTCCTGCTTACGCTGCCGGCAGTCTTTTCGTTCCACTTTACGGAGAATACAACTCTTGAAGCAGAGGCGGGTATTTCGCTGCTTCTGCGGGCGGGAATTCTTTCAAACGACGTATCGGCGTCCGACAGCGGCACAAGCGGTTCCGCCGAAAGCGACACGGAGCGTATAAACGAATGGTTCTGGTCGAATGCCCGTTTTTTATACGCCGAAACAGGGGCGTCCTGGCTCTATGACGTCACCGGCACAATCAAGGCCGGTCCCGAGCTGCATTTCTATCTTCCCCTCGGTTCCCTCTTTTCCGGCCGCGGTATGGACGCCATGATGCTGTCAACAGGAATAAAACTGATATTCTAGCCCGGCGTTTGTTTCAATCACCCCTCCCCGCCGCATGTATAAATGCCGGTAATTATTTCACCCGTAACAATTCCCCGTAACAGTTGCTTATTCAGTATACAGAAAAGCAGTTCGCGCAGCTGAAAAAATCCACGCGCGACTCTTGCCTATTCTGGCAAGCCGGAACACATGGATTTTTTCAGCGTAAGCGAACTGCTTTCCTGTATGAGGTAACTAATCCAATGTATTTGTAACCAGGAAAATGTCCGTGTATAATTACCGTTCATTTAAAGTAGATTTTTACGAGGAAAACAGCGATAATAAAGATATGAGTGACGGACAAAATTTTACCAACGAACTGGAAAGTGCGCTTACCGCGAAAACAGAATGGTTTAACACTGTATCATTCCCCGATATGCTTGATAATTACAGGCTCCTTCATACCTGTGTCAAGAATTTATACGAACTTCTTGTCGAGCGCTCACTTATAAAACCTGATCCGTACAAACTTGACAAAAAAATTTCCAAAATCACCGTTCCTGATGATTCACCGTTCATAGAAACCGAACGCGCGACGGTCATGGGGGCACGTTTCTCCGATTATGAAACCATGCTCGATTTCGTCTGCACCTATTTCAAATTTTCCGTGGATCATATCGACATTATGCAGATCCGCAAACTTGTGGAATTGAACAACTGCATCGACTGGACACATTTTTCCGCGAATAATTCGAAAACAAACACGCGCAGCCTTGCAGAACTTATAAACGAGGCGCGCAGTCATTCAGAACAGATGGCTTTGAGCCTTATAAACGACTCCATCAATAAGAGTGCCCAGGCTGTCACCTCAATAAATGCGCTGCTCAAAGAGCTTACTGATTTTCAGCGCGAAGTATACAAGGGACAGCTGCGCAAAGATCTGTTCGAACACCCTTCGTTCAACAAAGTTCAGGCGTTCAGATCGACGGCCGATGAAGCAAACGAAATCAAACGTCTGTACCCTGAAGTCATGGGGAAAAAGCCGTTCTATAACGATCTCATCCAGGAAATAATCAGGGAGGACCAGGCGCCGAACAAACAGCAGCTGCAGCAGGCACTTCTTCAGAAACTGCAGGTAAAGGAGCAGCAGTCCAAAACATCCAAAAAGAAAATCAATACGAAAGGAATGCTTCTGGAAACAGTATTCGTCATTTCGGCGCTGGGTCCGCAGCTGGATGCCGTTATTGCAAAAATTCAGGCAAATCACGATATTCTTGCAAGCGAACACAATTCCTTTTTCGACAAATTCATAAAAAACCTGCGTAAGGCTTTCAATATTCCCGAACCGAAAGAGGAATACGATCTTGTTATAATAAACCAGAAGACGGATACAAAAAACATCCAGACAATCGAATACAACACGTTTCTTACAAACCTGGAACGAAAGAAACGGTTCTTCCTTTCGTTCTCAGGAAAGCAGACTGCCGAATACCGGAAAATCGAGTCGTCGACGGAAGCTTCCATCCTTGAGTTTGTCAACAAACAGATAAGCGATATGCAGGAAATTCTCGTACTGCTCAATGCGCTCGACGAATATTTCAAAGCAAATTCCGGAAATCAGGACAAAGACAAAATCAAAGGCCTGAAGATTGAACTTGTCACGATGAAAAACACCCTTATAAAAGCAAATCAAAAACGGGCTGATTATACGTCCTTCATAGAAGAAGAAGCACAAATGAAAAAACTGGGAATAAAAGATGTCGATTAACACACTTAAAAAACTGACAGCGCTTGCAGCTGTCGCCGCAGTATGTCTGATTCCGCTCTCCGCGGATCCGGCTGATCCTGAACTTCCCGAAGAGGAACAATCTCAGGAGCAGAACAACGAAACGCCGCCAATCAATCCTGAGCTGCAGCAGAATTTTACGATTATCGACGCCGTTCATGCATACGATCTGAACCCGCATACGGCGGCGTACAGCTCGGAAGCGCAGATACTTACGGGACTGTACGAAGGACTTTTCTCGTATGATCCCGTGTCGCTCGAACCGCAGTATGCGATTGCGACGAACTACCGCATTTCGCGCGACAAGCTCAGGTGGTCGTTTACGCTGCGCGATAATGCGAAATTCAGCGACGGCTCGCCGATTACCGCGCAGGACGTCCGCGAAGCATGGCTCGATCTGCTCGCGGAGCCCGGCGCGTCGTATTCCTCGCTTCTGGACGTCATTCAGGGGGCGTACGAATACCGCACGGGAAACGGAAAACGCGAAGACGTTGCAATCAAAGCGGTAAACGACACGACGCTTACGATTCATCTTGTACGGCCGGCCAGCTACCTTCCGCGCATTTTATGTCACAGCGCGTTCGCCGTATGCAAAAAGGATCTTTCGGTATTCAGCGGTCCGTTCAGCGTTGAAAGTTATAAAAACAATACGCTTGTCCTGAAAAAAAACGGCAGCTACTGGGACGCGGCGAACACACATCTCAATCAGATAACAATTCTGCAGTCCGACAACACCGCCGAAAACGCATACAGTTTTAACACCGGCAGCGCCGACTGGGTGACGGGAAACGCCGACGTTCAGAAACTTCTTAACAAAAATGTTATCCAGCTGAACGCCGAATTCGCGACGGAATATCTGTTTTTCAAATGCCGGAATGACAGCATATGGAACAATCCCGCTTTCCGTACGGCGCTGCTTGAAGCCGTACCCTGGGACAAACTCCGCGAAAAATCGTTCGTAAAAGCCACGACGCTCGTTTACCCGCTCTCGGGTTATCCGCAGGTCGAAGGATATTCGTATACAGACGCGGACGAAGCTGCGTCGCTTATGAAAGATGCGCGGGAAAAGGCCGGCATTTCCGCCGATGAAAAGATTCCGCTCGTATTTGCCATAACGGACACTGATTTTATGAAAGAGCGCGCGCAGCTGTTCATCGACGCGTGGACGCCGCTCGGAATCGACGTGCAGATTCAGAAGACTCCGGTCGAACGCTACCTTTCGAGCATTCCGTCGTGGAACGCGGATTTATTCAGCTACACGTGGATCGGAGATTTTGCGGATCCGCTCGCATTTCTTGAGCTGTTTCAGGGAAATTCCACGCTCAACGTGACCGGCTGGTCGAACGGCGATTACGACAAGCTTCTCGACGATGCGGCGCTGTACACCGACGAAAACCGTCCGAAGCTGCTCAGTCAGGCCGAACAGCTGCTGCTCGACAGCGGAATGATCATCCCGATTTCCCATCCGGTAAGCCTTAACATTATTAATCCTGAAGCCGTGGGCGGATGGACCGCGAACGCGTTCGATATGCATCCGTTAAAGTATCTGTATAAAAAACAGGTAAAACGGAACATACCGAACATGGTCATGCGCTAAAGTTCACCTTTCGTGGGCTTTACTCACGAAACACGCAATTCCTTCCGTTACGTACTTTTTACGCATGTCGGCGACGATTTTTTCTATCTTCGCTTCGTCGTCGTCGCTGCAGTAGACAATCATCATCGCGTTGAGCTGCGGCCAGATTTCGTCGCCGAGCTTCGGCGTGCTGAATCCCTGTCCCTTTACGGCCGGCAGCTCGGTGAATCTCTGTATCATATTCTGGCGGAAGGCTTCCGCAAAATCCTCTTCAAGCGCCTGCGAAAATATTAATTCTACACGGTTCATTTGTTTCCTCCGACGGCGTTCGCCTCTTCAATCCGCTTCTGTTCGGCGACTTTGCGTTCCTCGTCCTTTTTGTTAAACAGCGTGTACACAATCGGCATAAGGAACAGCGTCATGAGGGTGCCGAACGTCATACCGCCGAAGAAGGTAAGACCTATCGGCTGCATCGCTTCCGTCCCTTCTCCGGGGAAGAACGCCATAGGCACGAGCGAAATGATGGTTGTGAGCGTACTCATGAGAATAGGACGCAGACGGTTTCCGGCGGCTTCAACGCACGCGTTTTCAAGCGTCATGCCGCGCTTGCGCAAGAGGTTCGTCTGGTCTACGAGAACAATGCCGTTGTTTACGATGACGCCGACAAGCATGAGCAGACCGACGACTGTGAAAATATTAAACCGAGAGCCGGAAAGTACGTAAATAACGGCAACGCCGATGACCGACAACGGAATCGTGAACAGAATAATAAACGGACTCTTGAGCGACTCGAACTGGCTTGCCATAACAGCGAAGACGAGAACGATTGCCATAACGATAATGAGCGCAAAATTTTTGACGGCTTCAATCATGTCGGCGTAATCGCCCGAGAACGAAATGTTCAAATCCTCCTCCAAGGGGACGTTCGCGTCGATTATGTTCTTTATGCCGTTCTGTACTTTGTCGAGCGAGAGTCCGCTCAAAGGTTTGCACGTCACGTGCGCAATACGGGCCTGATCCTCGCGGAAAATCGTCACGGGGGAAGTCGTTTCGACCGTATGAGCGAAATTCGACAACGGTACGCGCACTCCCTGTACGTTCTTCACGTAAATCTGGTCGAGATCCGAAATCTTCCGTCTGTCTTCCTCGGACAGTTTCACGATCACGTCGATGTCGTTTCCTGCATCCTGATACCGGCTTGCCGTCTTTCCGTTGATTGCGCTGCTTATTTCACTGCCGATTGTCGCCACGTTCAGACCGAGCTCATACATACGCGCGCGGTCGAGCACGATTTCAATCTGCGGAAGTCCTTCCTCTATGTCGGACGCCGGCTCCGTGACGAATTCGCTTCCCTGTTCCTTGAGCAGCTTAACTATGTTGTCTGACGTGCTGCGGACCAGCTCAAGATCGTTGCTGCGGATGTCGATGCTGAGCCCGCTGTTGCCGAGCGACATCATGCCGCTGCTGAAGCTCACCTCAGTTCCCGGAAATTTATTAAAATATTTGCGCAGCTTCGCCTTCGCCGTTCTGTCGGTATCCCATCCGCGTTTGCGTTCCTTCTCGGGATAGAAGCTTAAAGTGAGCGTACCTTTGTTCGTGTCCGCGCTCGAAGCGAGCATCGAAGTTCCTCCGACGGAAACGATTGAATATTTTACCCCTTTCAAGACCTGACGCGCCATCGATTCCATCTCCTGAACAGTCGCTTCCGTTACGTCGATTTTCGTTCCTTTCGGAAGTTCAAAGTCGATCGTGACGGAATCGCCCGCCGTTTCCGGCATGAACACGAAGCCGATAATCGGAACGGAGGCAATTGCAAGAACGAACAGACCGAACAGCGAGAACACGACGGCTTTCTTATGGTGGAGCAGTCTGCGCACCGTATTTGCGTACCCGCGGTCCATTTTGTAAAAGAGCATGCCTATTCCGTAACTGATTTTTCCCCAGCGCGACGTTCTCTGCCGCTCGTTCACCTTTTCAATCGGTAGTATGCTCGAAGAAAGGACCGGAACAAGAACGATTGCCGTAAAAAGAGAACAGATAAGCGAGAGACAAATCGTAAACGCAAGATCGTTGAACAGCTGTCCCATCATGCCGAGCTTACTGTTGAACAGGATCATAGGCAGGAAAATACACACCGACGTAAGCGTACTGGCGACAACAGGGTTCACCATTTCCGCCGTTCCGAGGACCGCCGCGACTTTCAGCTTTGCGTCCCGTTCCCTGTACGAATATATATTTTCCAGTACGACGATCGAGTTGTCCACAAGCATACCGGAACCGAGCAGCAGTCCGCTCAGAGAAACCATGTTGATTGTCATGCCGCGGAAATACATGAACGCGAGCGTTATGAACACGGACACCGGAATCGAAAGACCTATGATGATCGTACTCCTGAAGCTGCGCAGAAATATGAACAGCACGAGTATTGCAAGCAGCGAGCCTTGTATGATGGAATTAATAACTTCGTGAATGGTGCTTTCAATCGTATCCGTCGTGTTGTAAACTTCGACGAGTTTCACGTCCGACGGAAGCGAGTGTTCGATCGTTTTCATCTGCGCCCGCACGCTGTGCGCCGCCTTTACGGAATTTTTGCCGCTCTGCTTCTGCAGCATAAGCATGACCGTCGGCTTTCCGTCAAGAACGGACAGAGTCGTCTGATCCTTATATCCGTCGTATACGTCGGCGATATCCCTGAGCAGAATCGTGTGCATCTGCGGCGGATTTACGCCGTCGGGCGCCGTTGCAGCGTATGAAATGACGGTGTTGCGGACGTCATCGAGGTTCTTATATTTTCCCGACGTTTTGATCGTATAGTTCTTGTCGCCTGCGGTGATTGAACCGCCGGCCGCCTGAATGTTCTGCGCACCGATCATCTGCGCAACCTGCGTAATCGTAAGCGAATACGCTTCGAGCCGGTCGCGCGGTATGTCGATGTTTATTGACCGCTCCCGCCCGCCGGTAACTGTCGCAGACGCAATGCCCTCAATCTGTTCGAGGCGCGGTTTGACGATGTCCTCCGCATACTTCCGCAGTTCTTCCGGAGAGCGGTTGCCCTGCATCGCGATTTCCATTATCGGCATCATGGAAGGATCCATGCGCACCGTAATCGGAGTGTCCGAGTCGTCGGGCAGATACGAGCGCACAAGATCTATCTTGTCCCGTATATCGTTCGCCGCCCCGTCCATGTTCGTTCCGTAATTCATCTCCAGAATGATGAGGCTCAAACCCGTCGACGACTGCGACTGCATTTTCTTAAGGCCGTTCAGTCCCGAAAGGGAGCTTTCGAGCGTGCGCGTAAGGTTCTGTTCCACTTCTTCCGGTCCGGCGTTCGGATACGCCGTGTACACGACCATGTACGGAATTTCCATGTTCGGGAACATGTCGACCGACAGGTTGAACGCGCAGTAGATGCCGAGTACGACCGCTACGACGAAAACAATAAGCGACGTTACCGGTTTATTAACCGCTTTCTCACTAATAGACATATGATACCTCTGTTACTCCGCCGTCATGACGTTCACTTTCGAACCGTCGTTCAGAAGCGACTGACCGCGCACGACGATCTCGTCGCCGGTTTTCAATCCTGCGCTTATCTCAAGTTTGTCGTCGACGTGGATGCCCGGCGTCACTTCACGCAGATGAACTACCGCAGGCGTTCCCGTCTGTGCGTTCCCTTCCGCGTTTTCTGCGTCCGAAGCAGTGCGCTCGACGGCAAACACGTACGATTTATCGCCGCGGGCTACGAGCGCGTCGTACGGAATAACAATGACGTTGCTGAGCTTTTCCGTTATGAGCCTGACGCGTGCGTACATGCCCGCCCGTAAGCGCGGATCGGGCTGCTCGAGCATAAGCTTTACTCTGAGCGTGCGCGTTGACGTGTCGAGCGCGGGACTTATCTCGAACACGCGCGCGGAAAATTTTTCTCCCGGATACGCGTCGAGCGTTATGACCGCAGACTGATTGCCTTTTATGCGCGAAACAAACCGCTCCGACACGTTCACCTGTATCTCAAGGCGTCCCGTGCTGCTTATCTGGCCGAGCGGTGCCGCGGGACTGACTGTCGCGCCGACGGAAAGCGGGAACGACGTCACCGTTCCTTCAACGGGAGCTTTCACGGGATTCTCGCTGTACGTCATGCCCGGTCTGCTCGGATCGATATATGCGAGTATCTGATCTTTCTTAACAAAATCGCCGACGGTCACGAGCTTTCTTGAAACTTTCCCCGCCGTATCCGGCAGAATATTAACAACCGACGAAGCCACCACGTCGCCGCCGAATTCCAGATAATCGTCGAGACTCCCCGCAGAAGTCTTATACGTATTGACGGCGAACCTTGCTTCCGCTTCCCCGCTGTCCGAATTCTTAGTTTTGCATCCGCCGAGCACCACAGCAAAGACGGCAGCTGCGGCAGCAGCCCTTTTTATATTCCGCATGTTCATTTTCCTTCTCCTAATGCCGTATTCAGCATATACTCCAGATCGAGCATATATGACATATAATTATACTGCTCGTTGAGCAGTCCTATTTTTGCAAGATTCAGCTGATTTTCCGTATCGCGCAGATCGAGCAGCTCCGTCGTACCGTTGCGGTACGCGACGGCAGTCATGTCGTACGAACGCTGCGCGAGCGTGATATTGCGGCTGCTTGAAAGAATCGCCTGATGCGACTGTTCCAGGGAATCAACCGTTTTGCGTATCTGCATCTCGTTGTTCTGTTCGACAGTCTCGAGCGAAATCTCGAGCTTCCTGATATTGTCCTGCAGATCGCGAGCCTGCTGTCTGTTCGCGGAAAACCACAACATGTCCGACAGCGTCCACGCCACGGTGAGATGCAGATTGCCGCCGTCGTACCAGTTGTCCTTATCGCCCCAGTCGTACGTAACGTCGCTGAGAACCGGCTGCGTTGTCCAGCCGAGCGCAAGCGCCGGCGTGTACGACTTGAAATTGAGCGCGCTGAGCTGCATTTTCAGTATGTCGATATTTTTCCGCAGCGACAAAACGTCGGGATTGCCGCTGCCGTACCGTTCATACAGGTCATCCGCGTTCAGACTGATGAACTGCGGCTCGATTTTTCCGTCCAGTCTGATTTTCGTTCCGACAGGCATGCCCAGCAGGAATGCGAACGTGTCGAGCTGCTGCGACACAGTCTGTTCCATTTTATCTATGTTCGGACGCATGTTCTCATAACTCACCTGCGCCTGCAGCATGGAAATTTCAGGAACAATGCCGTTTTTAAAGTTGATCTGCGCCTGCGCCGCGCGCTGCCGCGCATTTTCCAGCGACGTTTCCTGTACTTTGAGGCTTTCCTGCTGAAAAAGAAGTCCGTAGAACAGTTTGCGTATGTTCAGTTCAGTCTGCTTCTTCGTCTGATCCCACGTGAGCTTTCCCGCTTCGTACGCAGCGCGAGTCGCACGGATGCTGTCTATGTACGCAAGACTCAGATTGAGCGACACTCCGAGGCTTCCTACGGCCGACCAGCGGTCGCCTTCGGAACTGTAGTCGGTCGGCAGTTGAACCGTGCCGCCGGTCACCGCCGCGTACAGCGGATTGAGCAGCTCCGCATACACCGTCGAATACTGGTTCGCACGCGACATCGTTCCGCTCGCCGTCACGGACGGAACAAGCACATTCCAGGAATACAATGCCGCACGTCTTTTCATCTCAAGATCGATCTGCGCACTCTTCAGCGTACGGCTGTTGCTGTCCGCATATTCGACAGCCTGCTCCACAGTAAGCGTCGTCACCTGCGGCTCCGGCATTTGAGATTGTGTCTTTTCTTCCGAATAGACAGAAACCGCCATACACAGAAGCACACCGGCAGCAACCGTTATGCTATGTTTCTTCATCTTTATACACTCCTTGCTGGATATATTTATAATACGTGCTTATTGCGTCGGTGCAGTCGTCGAGCGACAGACCGTTTATACGCGACTGACAGAATATCGTCGTAACAAGAACATGAAGCCATCCGTAAAACAGCTTCATTGTCATAGGAAAGTTCGTAACAGTTTCTTTCGGTTTCTCAAATTCCGTCTCGTCGATTTTTATTTTGCCCATTATCGAATCGAACATAAAAGAGCCCCGCATGCGGAGCCATGCAGCCACAGAGACAACAGACGGACGCATCAGATAATACTCGAGCATCGTCCGCATCATGACGTATCCGCGTTCATCCTCGGACGCAGCCGCATCCGTTTTCAGCTTCACCACATTCACCAGAGACAGCAGTTCTCTTTCGACAAGGGTAACAATCAGTTCGTCTTTATTCCTGAAATAGGTATACAGACTGCTTTTTGCAAGCCCGAGCTCGTCCGCAATGCTTTCCACCGTCGTTCCCGGGAATCCTTTTCTGCTTATAACTTCCGAAAGCGCATCGAAAAAAGGATTTGACTGCGGCATATCTTCCGCTTTAATGCTGCACCACGAATCAATTTCCTTCTTCCTTTTATCGCTGAACAGATGTTCGCTGCCGCTTATACCGTGTTCGAACATTTTATTCAGAGATGAGGAAAATTCACCGGCCGGACACGATTCGTTATTACAGAACCTGCTGCTCAGGAAAAAAAACGTCGTCGCAATTTCATACAGAAGTTTGTAATACTTTTTCAGATTTTTAATAATAATGCGGGTTTCGTTCTCCGATACTCCGCTGCATATTCCGTACGATCGTAAATCCACGCCGCGCTTCTCAAGTTCGACGAACATACGGGCCTCAAAACTCGTATCGGATATGTACTGATACAGTGTATAGAACAGATATTCCTTATGATCGTTTATCAGCGCGACGATGCGTTCGAGCAGCGACGGATATTCCACCGCCGAGTCGGGAAGGGCCGCACGTATGTCGTCGAAATACCGCGAACGCATCGAGTCGAAAAGCGCTTCCTTGCTTTTGAAATGACGGAAAATCGCGGCTTTCGTAATACCTGCCCGGCCGGCAATCCCGCTCAGCGGGACATTCATAAACTGCGGTTCGTTATAAAACGAAAACGCGGCTTCGAGTATACTGTTTCTTGTGTTCTTTTCCTGAATTACGGACATATTTATCAGTGCCGAACATTCGGTTACTAATCCGAACAATCGGTAACTGTAATATAGTAAAAACGGATATGCATGTCAATGTTTTTTTAATACTTTATGAGTCAACTTGAAGTAATGTCATAATATACATATAATGGAAATCACTTTTAATCTATTCGAAGGACGAATCAAATGGTCATTCTTACACTCAACTGCGGCTCTTCTTCCGCAAAATACCAGGTTTACGACTGGGACAACAAAACCGTACTCTGCACAGGCGTCGTAGAACGCGTCACACAATCGGGCTCCGTCATTACCCACAAAGTCGGCGGCGAAAAATATACACTCGAAAGCCCGTGTCCCACCCACAAAGAAGCAATCGAGCTTATCATGAAAGAAATCACCGATCCGAAGGCCGGTGTCATAAAGGATATGAGCGCAGTCGGTGCTGTCGGACACCGTGTTCTGCACGGCGGTGAAAAATTTACAAAATCGGTCATCATCACACCGGACGTGCTCAAGACGTTCCGCGAAGTACAGGATCTGGGGCCGCTCCATAACCCGGCGAACATCATGGGTATTGAGGCCGCGCAGAAAGTGCTCCCGAACGTTCCGCACTGCGCCGTCATGGATACGGCATGGCATCAGACAATGCCGGAATTCGCATATATGTACGCAATTCCGCGCGAGTGGTACGAAAAGTATCACGCACGCCGCTACGGATTTCACGGCACGTCGTTCATGTACACGTCAAAGCGCGCCGCAGTTCTGCTTCACCAGAAACCGGCCGACACGAATCTGATCATATGCCACCTCGGAAACGGTGCGTCCGTCTGCGCGGTAAAGAACGGCGTCTGTTTCGACACATCGATGGGCATTACCCCGCTCGAAGGACTCGTCATGGGTACCCGCTGCGGAGACCTTGATCCGGCGCTTCCGTTCTACATCATGCGCAAAACAGGCATGAGCGCGGATGAAATGGACAGAGCGCTCAACAAAAAATGCGGCCTTCTCGGAATTACAGGAAAATACACGGACGGACGCGATATTGAGGACGCGGCTGCGAACGGCGATAAACTCGCTCAGCTTTCAATCGATATGTTCTCGTACCGCCTTAAAAAATACATCGGTTCATACAAGGCGGCTCTCGGCCGTGTAGACGCAGTTGTTTTCACCGCAGGAATCGGCGAACGCTCACCCATCGTGCGCGGTCAGTGTCTTGACGGGATGGAAGATCTCGGCATTAAGATAGACAAACAGAAAAACGAATGGTCGTTCACAGGCAACGCAGAGACGTGCATCAGCGCGGACGACAGCAAAACGAAAGTATTCGTTATTCCGACGGACGAAGAGCTCGTCATGACGGAGGATGCGTACGCGCTTATGAAAGGAACCTATGACGTCCATACGAATTTCACATACAGTTTCCAGGATCCGAAATACGTAAACAAAGCCCGCGAAGAAGGTCTCAAGAAAGATCTGGTAAAACGGCCCCACATAGCGGACGTAATCGCAAAACCGTAAGCATAAACAGTATACCTGTGATATACTGTTAGTATGGCAGACAGAAAAGAATGGTTTGAAAACGAAGCATTCTGGCGGAATTACGGTCCCATCATGTTCGACAGCCAGCGGTGGGCGGAAGCTCCCGCTGTTGCCGACGATGTATGCAGAATTGCGGGACTCTCAAAAGGCGCCCGCATTCTCGACGCGGGATGCGGTCCCGGACGGATTTCGCTTGAACTTGCGCTGAGGGGGCTCGACGTCACCGGCGTCGACATCATCCAGTCGGAACTCGATGCGGCGAAGGAATCGGCCGAAGACGAAAACGTCAAAATAAACTACATAAAGGCGGACCTCCGCTCATATACGACGGAAACGAAATTCGACGCGGCGGTCAGCCTGTACACGTCGTTCGGCTACTGCGATACTATAGAAGAAGATATGCAGATTCTCAGGCATATCGCAGGCGCGGTAAAGGACGACGGCTGGTTCATTCTCGAATCGACGAGCCGCGAAACGGCAATCCTCTATTTTACTCCGGGCGAATGGTTTGAGCGTGCCGGCATGACTGTACTTACGCAGTTCACCATTGAAGGCGCATGGGAGGGACTGCGTTCAAAATGGATACTGATCGGCAAAGACGGAAGCCGCATCGAGCACGAATTCGTCCAGCGCCTCTACTCCGCAATCGAACTTAAACGCATGATGCTTGCCTCCGGCTTCCGAAGCGCGGAAATATACGGCGACTTCGATTTTTCTCCATACAACGAAAAAGCGCGCACAATGGTCATTGTTGCACGGAAATGAACGTCCTGAATTAGATGCAATTAATACATCATTATTTTGTAATTATTTCACTTTACGCAACAATAGAACAGGTTTATACTTCGTTCATACATAAGTACAACAATGCTGAACTTGTATAAAGGGAACCTCTAAAAACTTCAGTTTTTAGAGGTAACTCTGAAAGTGCGATGTTTTAAGTCGTGATATTACAACGACTTAAAACTCGACGGCACCTCTAAAAAATCACTGAAAGTGAGTTTTTAGAGGTGCCCTAAATCTATTTAATTTTTGTGAGGTGACAGAATGGGACAGAACTATTTTAACTCGATTCCATGGCGTGAAGCACGCCTGCAGCTTGGTCATTGCCGTTCGATGGCAAAGGAAGAATTTGCCGACGACGTAAAAGCACTCAAGGGCAAGAAAATCGTTATCATCGGATGCGGTGCTCAGGGGTTGAATCAGGGGCTCTGCCTCCGCGCGAGCGGTCTTGACGTAAGCTACACGCTCCGTGAAAGCGCCATTGCGGAAAAACGTCAGAGCTGGAAAAACGCGACGGAAAACGGCTTCAAAGTCGGCACTTACGACGAAATGATTCCGACAGCGGACCTTGTCGGAAATCTTACGCCGGACAAGCAGCACACGCCTGTCGTCAGCGAAGTCATGAAACGCATGAAGAAAGGTTCCGCGCTCTGGTACAGCCACGGATTCAACATGATTGAGGAAGGAATGCAGATCCGTCCTGATATCACCGTCGTCATGTGCGCACCGAAAGGACCGGGCACCGAAGTCTGGCACGAATTCGAGCGCGGATTCGGCGTACCGGATCTTATCGCCGTTCATCCGGCGAACGACCCGGAGAAGAAAGGCTGGGCGTATGCAAAAGCGCTCGCCGTCGGCATGGGCGGCAGCAAGGCAGGCGTTTTGGAATCGTCGTTCGTCGCGGAAGTAAAATCGGACCTTATGGGCGAGCAGACCATTCTCTGCGGTATGCTCCAGGCCGGTACAATCGTCTGTTACAATAGAATGGTTGCAAAAGGTATTGCGCCGGGATATGCGGTGAAACTCCTCCAGCACGGCTGGAATCATATTTCTGAAGCGCTCAAATGGGGAGGCATCACGAACATGATGGACCGCCTCTCAAATCCCGCAAAAATCAGAGCGAACGAGCTTTCAAAGCAGCTCAAGACACTGCTCACGCCGCTTTATCAGAAGCACATGGACAACATCATCAGCGGCGAGTTCAGCTCGACAATGATGAAAGACTGGGCGAACAACGACCACGACCTGCTCACATGGCGCGAGGCGACCGGAAAACTGCCGTTTGAAACGACGGTGGAAACAGGCGACACTATCACCGAGCAGGAATACTTCGATAAAGGCATTCTGCTCGTCGCCATGGTAAAGGCCGGATGCGAGCTCGCGTTCGAGACGATGGTGGACGCGGGAATCATGCCGGAAAGCGCGTATTACGAGTCTCTCCACGAGGTTCCGCTGATTGCAAACCTCATCGACCGCAAAAAACTTTACGAGATGAACCGCGTTATTTCCGATACCGCAGAGTACGGATGCGCGCTGTTCGCAAACGCCGCCGTTCCGCTTCTCGAGAAGGAATTCATGCCGAAAATCGACACGGACGTCATAGGAAAGGGTCTCAGCGTAAAAGACAATACAGTGAACAACACCGAACTCGTTCTGGTAAACGCAGAAATCCGCAATCATCCGATAGAAGCAGTAGGCCGAAAACTCCGCGCCTATATGACGGCCATGAAAGCTGTAGTGGACTAATGTAAGCGCACGAGGCGCGCCCTAGTGTTGCACGAATTGCGCTCCCCCGTTCCGCTTCCGTACGGCTCAATTCGTGCCACGTTAGAAAATGACAGGACGTCATTTTCTAACGCTTTGCCAAATTCGTTCTGATGAGGTAGAATAAATATCATGAACGATGAACCGCCGGCCGCCGGCATATATATTCCCCGCACACTGATTTCGGCCGCACAGGCTGTCATTCTGATACGGCGGATGCTTCTCGATATAGGCAAACACATTTATGAAGGCAGACGTATGCCTTATATCGAAGAAAGCGAACGAACCGCATACATTGCAGTTTCGATTGTCCAGCAGGGAAATCTTGAACGGCTTATGCCGCTCAAAGACGTGTTCCTGCTCTCGCTTTTTTCAAACATCGGCTCATACCGTTTCATTCTGCCGAATTTCACATCGTCGATAAACGACGCGGCGGAACGCGACTACACATACAGTTATTATTTCCTCAAATACATGTCTCCGTTCGGAGAAAACACAAAGTATCTTTTGTTCTACAACTCAAAGTACAACCCGCTGCTGGCGCAAAAGGTCGTTCAGGCGGAATATGCGCATCTCATTTTTTTTGCGGCGCAGGTTGAATCGTATCTGAGGAAGAATAATTATTCATATACATCCGAAGCCATCGGGCTTCTCGACCCTTCAGACAGCGGTCCTGATTACGTGAAGCTTTTCCTCGACGCAGACAGACAATGCAATATTGTTAATACTGTCAGAGACGGTTCGTTTCTTCAGAAAATAGACGAATGGAGCGGCAGCATTACGTATGATTACGACGATACGTTCAAACTCGTCAAAATGCTCATCTATATCATGGATTTTAAAAGTACTGCCACTGTCACGCACACGATCAACACCGCATGTTTCGCGGCGGCACTCGGACAGCGTATGCACTGTACTCCGCATGAAATCGACGAACTGTATACGGCCGGCATTCTGCATGACATCGGAAAAATGGCGATAGCTTCGCGTATTCTTGAATGCCCCGCAAAACTCAGCAGCGGGGATATGGAAATCATGCGGACGCACGTCGAAGAAGGCATACGCATGCTGCACAATGTCGTTCCTTCCGGAATAGAATCGATTGCGTCTCATCATCACGAAAAACTCGACGGGTCGGGCTATCCGGGAAAACTCACCGCAGAGGATTTGTCACTGCAGGACCGCATACTTACGGTCGCGGATATAACGAGCGCACTTACCGACATCAGGAGCTATAAGGATTCGTTTTCAAAGGAAAGTACGGTGCGAATCATCAGCGAAATGACGGAAGCTGGGAAACTTGATCAGGAGGTCTCCGGTTGTGTCGTCAACGGATTTGATCCGCTGAAAAACGAAGTTGAAATCAGGAGCAGACTGCTGTCGGCGGAGTTCGGAAGCATATCCGCAGAATTCCAGGCCGCTGAAATGACAGAGAACTTATAGTATGTTATAATTTTAAACATGACGCGACAGGAACTGGTAAAAAAACTTTCAGCCTCGGCAGAACTGAATAAAAAAGACTGCAGCTCCGTAATAACGGCAGTCTTTGATGAAATCGCGAAAGCTCTGGAAAAGGGCGGCAAGTACACACAGACAGGATTCGGCTCGTTTGAAACGACTGTCAGCAGTGAACGTACTGTCCGCAATCCGTTTACGAAACAGCAGATGCTGTATCCCCCGAAAAGAAGAATGAAGTTTAAACCGTCGAAAGTATTCAAGGACAGACTTAATGAAAAGTGACCCTAATACGCTTACGACGGCTGCTCTTGTCGAACGCGTTCAGAAAAAAACGGGAATCGACGCGGAAAAAGTAAAACAGGCAACAAATCAGCTCTTCGAAATTATAGCGGGGGAAATAAACGAAAACGAATCGTTCAGACTGATGGGATTCGGTGCGTTCAAAAAAGTATTTGTAGCGGCGTCGGAGGGACGGAATCCGCAGAAAAACACGGCAGTCGCGATTCCTTCCCACTATAAAGTGAAGTTTACTCCGGCTTCGGCTCTTGCCGAACGAATCAACAAACCGTATGCGCACCTAAAACCGAAAGTCCTCAAAGAAGCGGTGATTCAGGAGAATGCGGAACCGCCCGATGAACCGGACGGCGGACAAGCCGCAGAGCCAGTCTCCGACGCGGTTCAGGAAACGACCGCCGCCGGGCAGCCTGTTACGGATGCATCTCCCGCTGTTCCGGCTCCTCTTCAGGCAGAAATTGCGGAATGTCCAGCGGAAGCGGAGCTTCCCGTTCCTCAGGAACCTGCTCCGCAGTCTGCCGTAGGCCAGACAATCCTGCACGCCGTAATCGAGCAGCAGATTATACATCAACAGATTATTCAGCAGCAGATTATCACCCGTGTAATACCGGACGACGGCCGTACCGTGCCGCCGGAAGATGATTTTGATCCGGACTACGACATCGATGACGACGACAGCGAAAAATACGTGAACCGCTGCTGGTTCTTTGCGGGCGTTGCAGTCGTACTCACTGTTCTCGTCCTTGTTTTTCTTGTTCTTACGCTCATGCACGGGACGGGGAGAAATACTGCGCGGAGCAGGTCGGCCGCAAAAACTGCCGCCGGGATAAAAACAATTTCCGTACCGCAGCAGCCGAAAACGCTGCGCGTCGCGGCGGACGACAACCTGTACGCGGGACTTGCAAAGGCACAGTACGGAGTGCGCAATTTGTGGCCGTATATTTTCAGCGCGAATATGCTCCGGTATCCGGATCCCGACAGGCCGGGAGCGGCGGACAAACTTGTCGTTCCTGCAAAACCCGACTTGTCGATCGACCGCAAAGATATTGAACTTTCCGTCGTAGACGTGTATGATGCGTATCGCGCGCTCATCGAAAAACAGCCGAAAGGCAGAACTGCAGAACTCCGTAAGGAACATGCAGTCACGGCGCTTATCTGCGGCGAATCACTTTACACCGGGTTCATCGGCAGATATGCTGTCCGATTTGAGCCGGAAGACGTCAAAACTGCACAAGAGCAGATTCGGAAAGCGGCGGCAAGGTAATATTTTTATGGAAAAAATCACATATAAAACTCACGGTACATGTTCTACGGCAATTCATTTTACAAAAACGGACGACGGACGCATCACCGATATCAGCTTCGACGGCGGATGCAACGGCAATCTCAAGGCCATATCAAGACTCTGCGACGGCATGACGCCGGAGGAAATCGCTTCCAAGCTTCTCGGCAACAAATGCGGTTTTAAAAACACCAGCTGCGCCGATCAGTTTGCAATAGCGGTAACTCAGAAATAACCGGTTTACCGGCAGTTCAATTCTTCGGGGACACCCTGATTACGTCATCAGAGTCTTATCAGTGTGTCCGCGTTCGCAGCAATCCCTCCATTGAAAAACCATTAAAGACGACATTTTTGTGTACTTTGTCATTGCCTTAAGTGTTGAAATCCGGTATTATTTTCTGGAAAACCGCAAGAATCGCAAAAAACTGAGGGCATTGGTTGTCCGGGTCGCATGCGCAACGGGCGGGAATCTTTTATAGGAGCCACTCATGGAAGTTAAAGATCTTAAGAACGCTAAAATCAAAGCGTGGGTTGAAGACTGGGTCAAATGGTGTGAACCGGACAGTGTCTATATCTGCGACGGCTCAGCTGAAGAGTATGACAGACTCATGAAGGGACTTGTCGAAGCAGGTCTTGCAACAGAGCTCAAAAAGAAGCCGCACAGCTATCTTTTCCGCTCTCTCCCCTCAGATGTAGCGCGTGTTGAAGCACGTACGTACATTGCCTCAAAAGATAAAGACGGTGCAGGTCCGACAAACAACTGGATCGACCCGAAAGAACTTAAAGAAACGATGAAATCCCTGTACAAAGGCTGCATGCACGGACGCACGATGTACGTCATTCCGTTCAGCATGGGACCGGTGGGTTCATCAATCGGTAAAAACGGCATTGAATTGACTGATTCCGCTTACGTTGTCTGCAACATGGACATCATGACCCGCGTCGGAACGAAAGTTCTCGAGAACATCGGCACGAACGGCGAATGGATTCCGTGTATGCATTCGGTCGGAAAACCGCTCAACAACGGAGAAAAGGACAACGGCATCTGGCCGTGCGCTGACATGGATCACAAATACATCAGTCAGTTCCCCGAAGAACGCACGATCTGGTCGTACGGTTCAGGATACGGCGGAAACGCGCTGCTCGGAAAGAAATGCTTTGCGCTCCGCATCGCTTCCGTTCTCGCACGCGACGAAGGCTGGCTCGCGGAGCACATGCTCATCCTTAAACTCACGAATCCGAAAGGCGAAGTTAAATACATTACCGGCGCATTCCCGTCGGCATGCGGCAAAACGAACCTCGCCATGCTCCGCCCGACGCTTCCCGGCTGGAAAGTCGAGACTGTCGGCGACGATATCGCATGGATGAAATTCGGCAAAGACGGACGTCTCTACGCAATCAATCCGGAACACGGTTTCTTCGGCGTAGCGCCGGGAACGTCGGACGAATCGAACTACAACGCAATGCGCGCTGCTGAAAAAAATACAATCTTCACAAACTGCGCTCTTACCGAAGACGGAGACGTCTGGTGGGAAGGCATCGGTTACAAACCGGAAGGAAAGAACCTCGTCGACTGGCATGGAAATACACGTCCCTGCCCGGCGAACGACAAGAACCCGAAAGATAAAGAACAGTGCATGGCTCATCCGAACGCACGCTTTACGGCACCTGCGGAACAGTGCCCGTGCATCGCGCCGAACTGGGAAGATCCGAACGGAGTGCCGATCAGCGCGTTCCTTTTCGGAGGACGCCGCCCGTCGACTATCCCGCTCGTACATCAGGCACGCAGCTGGAACCACGGTGTATTCCTGGGTTCAATCGTCGGCTCGGAAGTTACGGCTGCCGTCATTTCCGATCAGGTAGGTCAGGTCCGCCGCGACCCGTTCGCCATGCTTCCGTTCTGCGGATACAACATGGGCGACTATTTCCAGCACTGGATCGACGTCGGCAACAAATCAACGGAAGACAAACTTCCGAAGATTTTCTACGTCAACTGGTTCCGGAAGGATGCGGACGGCAACTTCATGTGGCCGGGCTACGGTGAAAACAGCCGCGTCCTCGCATGGATATTCGACCGCTGCGACGGTAAAGACAACTATATCGACACACCGATCGGCTACATGCCGAAAGACGGCGCTATCGACACAACAGGCCTCAGCGGCGTAACGGCGGATACGATGAAAGCACTCACATCCGTAGATGTTGGGGGCTGGAAAAAGGAAATCAAGGACATCCGCGAGAATCACTATCCGAAGTTCGGAAAGCATCTGCCGAAAGAACTTTCAAAGTGCCTCGACGACCTTGAGTCGCGCCTGAACAAATAACGTAAACGTCTGACGCACAGACGTACAGTCCCCGGTGCAGCAATGTGCCGGGGATTTTTTATGCGTTGACGGTGGGGAGTAATCAGGGTATTATTTTTAGTATCAAAAACATCAGGGACCAACATATGCCGAACACAACCGTAAATTGGGCCGTTATTGCCCCCGGACGCATCGCCGCGAAGTTTGCAGAAGCACTTTCGGGGCTTGCCGAAACAAATCAGTCTTTCTGCCGGTATGCAGTCGCATCACGTACTGCCGGAAAAGCCGCGGAGTTCGCTAAACAGTGGGGATTTACGAAGTCGTACGGCAGCTACGACGAGCTGTTCGCCGATTCCGCTGTCGACGCCGTGTATATCGCGAGTCCCCACCCGTTCCATGCGGAGCTTTCGCTCAAAGCGCTTCAGGCGGGAAAGCACGTACTCTGCGAAAAACCCGCTGCAATCAACGCTGAACAGCTCCGGGCCGTGCTCGACTGCGTGGCGGACAAGCACCTTTTCTTTATGGAAGCAATGTGGACGGCGTTCAACCCCGCGGTGCGTACGGCGTTTGAGTGGATCCGCGCGGGAAAAATCGGTACGGTTCTGCACACAGACGCGCGGTTCTGCTTCCGCAACGCATATAATCCGGAAAACAGGCTGTTCGATCCGGCACTCGGAGGTGGGGCGCTTCTCGACGTCGGTATTTATCCCGTTACGTTCTCCATGCTTGCCGCAAAAGCTGCGGAGGATTATGCAAGTCACAAGCCTGCAATTCTCATGAAAGACGGCGGCTCGGTAGCGGTGCCGCGCAGAATCGTCTCGTCCGCGCGCATCGCGAAGGGCGTCGATTTATGGAACGGTGCAGAGTTCACGTTCGCGTGCGGCATGACTGCGTCGCTCCAAAGCGCAGTGGATATGGAAGGAGCGGACAGTTCGAAGGACGCGTACATATACGGGACGAACGGCTACATCCGCCTGCCGCTCTTCTGGATGGCACAGCAGGCGGAGCTGTTCATTTATTCTGCGGAAAGCGGTACGGAGGCAGTACGCGTCGAAACGGCTGATAAGCCGTTCCGCTTCAACGGTTACGAATACGAAATAGAAGAAGCCACAAAGTGCATTCTGACCGGTAAAACGGAATCGGCTCTGCACGAATCTCATGCGGCCCTTGCAGTCTGCGCGACGCTCGACACACTGCGCGCACAGTGGCATCTTGTCTACCCGGGCGAATCACAAAACGGAGGAACGTCCGCCGGCGCAACAGCGGACGGATCCCTGCAGACAGCCGCAGACAACACTGTACTGACGATTTACACGGACGGCGGATGCAGCGGCAATCCGGGACCGGGAGGCTGGGGATGCGTGATACTGGACAGTGAAAAAGAAACGCTTTTAAGCGGAGGCGAAAAGTCGACGACGAACAACCGGATGGAACTCATGGCCGCAATCAGCGCGCTTTCGGCGGTTGCCCGGAATCCTGAATGGAAAAAACGCAGGCTGAAGGTTTTCAGCGACAGTCAGTACGTAAAGAACGGCATCACATCGTGGATAAAATCATGGAAAAAGAACGGCTGGCTTACGAGCGCAAAAAAACCGGTGCTCAACCGCGAGCTGTGGGAAGAACTCGACGAGCTGTATTCGTCGCTCGACGTCGAATGGTCGTGGGTCAAGGGGCACGCCGGTATAAAATACAACGAACTGTGCGACGAGCTCTGTCAGAAGGAGATTCTGGCGCAGCGGTAACGCTCACCTGTCTTCTTTATCCGGCGTTTTTTCCGCCCGGTAATCAGACGGAGAAATACCGGTATACGTACGGAACGCCTTGCTGAAGTAGTTGCTGTCGTTGTAGCCGAGCTGCTCGGCAATCTGCTGAATCTGTACGGACGGGTCTTCGAGCAGCTGCTTCGCACGGTTCATGCGAACCTGCAGCACGTATTCGTAAATTCCGCAGCCGAATTCCTTTTTGAAAAGCCGGGACAGATATTCCTTCGTAAAATAGAAACGCTCGCTCAGCGAATCAAGCGTAACTTCTTCCGCGTATTTCTCGTCAAGATACTCCTTTATGGCTTCAGGAAGCTCGCCTGCGGTATACGAATGCCCGGTCTCCCGCTCTTCTTCCGGAAAACCGCGATCTCTGTCGAGCAGTTCCGCCGCATGTGCAAGCGCTTTGTTAAGCTCGCCGGCGGCAAGCGGTTTGAGCAGATAATCGAGCGCATTCGCCTGAAGCGCCGTTTTCGCATACCGGAAATCGTCATAGCCGCTCACGACGATGAATTTTACGCGGGGAAATTCATCGGACGCTTTCCGCAGAAACGAGCTTCCGTCCATAACAGGCATGTTCATGTCGACAAACACAATGTCCGGATGAATTTCGCGCATCAGCGAAAGACCTTCGCTTCCGTTCCACGCGGAACGCGGTTCCGAAAGACCGAGCTCCTGCCATTTTCCGAGTTTGAGAATTACCGTATGAACTGCTTTTTCATCGTCGATAATCAGCGTTTTATACATCGTCCACTTCCATCACGGTGCTTGTTCCCGTATACTGCGTGCTGTAAATGCTGAGCCGCGCCGAAGAGCCGTACAGCAGCTGCAACCTGTTCGACAGATTACGCAGTCCGATGCATCCCGCATCCCGTTTCTTTTCGCTGACTGTCTGTTCGTGAGGATTTGCTTCCGCAAGCACTTTCTGAATTTCCGCAAGCCGCGCCGCAGGCATACCGTTTCCGTCGTCGGTAACTGTTATGACAAGTTTTCCGCCGGTATGTTCCGCAGTAATCTCAATCCGTACGGAATCGGCGGTTTTGGACATTCCGTGTATTATTGAATTTTCCACAAGCGTCGTCACGCTCATTTTCGGCACAGGCAGTTCTCCGGCACCGCCTTCAGCGACAATCTCATAGGTGAGTCTTTCCTCAAAACGCGCCTTCTGCAGAAAAAGATAATCCTGCACATGTTCAAGTTCCGTCCGTAACGTAACAGTCTCCGGTCCCCTGATTGTGTATTTGAGCATGGAGGAAAGCGCCATGACCATGTCGTTGATTTTCATCTGGTTATTCTCAATCGCTTCCGCGGAAAGCGTCTGAAGCGTGTTGTAAAGAAAATGCGGATTTATCTGCGACTCGAGCGCTGCAAGCTGCGCGCTTTTCCAGTTCAGCTCGGCTACATAATTCTTTTCGATGAGTTCGTCGATTCTGCGTATCATCGTATTGTATTCGTCGGACAACGAAGCAATCTCGCTGCATCCTGAAATTGAAATCCGCGATTTGAAATTTCCCTGTCCCGCACTTCTCAACTGTCCGGCGAGCACCGAAAGAGGACGCATGACAATCCGTATAAAAAAAACAAGAAGGATAACGGACAGAATAATAAAAAGTATCCCGACGGTAAACGTGAGTGTCCGCGTTTCCGATAAATACAAATCAAGCTGCTTCTTTGAAATATACGTCGTGAGATTCCATTCTTCATCCTCGCTTTCCGCGCTGACTGTAAGACTGCGGTCTTTTCCCATCGAAGAAGAATCGGAATTCTCCGATGAATCCCTGTAGTATATTCCGCCCGTTTTATTTCTGAGCACGGTCAGTTCACCCGGCTGACCGCTGCTGAGCGTCTTGTCGAACCACGACGTATCGACCGTAAAGCGCACGAACGCGAGCGGTCTGCCGTCCTCAATATTAATAATCGTGCGGTAGTACACGAGCAGATTTCCGTCACGTTCCGCCGGGACAACCGCACGGTAGTACCGCGGCTTTGAAAATTTCCCATACAGCGGATCTTCAGTTATGTCGCTCATGGACCGCTCGCTGACATTTCTGTTCGCACGCGAAACAGCGTATCCTTTGTTCAGGTTTACGACGTATATACTGTAATCCGCAAGGTCGTCGCGCTGGTACCATGTATTCCGCACGACGGACATGAGATATTCCTTCGTGCTGTAATCGTTACCGTCGTTGCCGGTGATGATCTTCAGAAACCGCGTGTCGTTCCGCGGAGTGAGCGAAAACGCATTCATCTGTGAGAAATACGCGGATACGTTTTTTATCTGCAGCTCGAGCAGTGTCTGAGTACTCGCGTATATTTTATTCTGTAAATCCCGGCTTGTGCGTACCGACGTTATTGATACGACAAGTACCAGTATCACCGTCATGAGCGTTGTTATTACGACAGTAAGCTGATATACAAGCGATTTTTTTTGCAGGAAACTCCGTAACCGTTGCAGCATGTTCACAGTATATCACAACTGGTCATTTTTTTACCCTGAATTGTCTTTTTTTTTGCATGTTCAAATACCACTGACGACTTATACTGAAAGTACAGAGGTTTTATAAGGAGGCTACTAATGAAAAAGGTTATTATGGCTGCGCTGCTTCTTACTGCGGCGGCGGGAACGATGTTTGCGGCAGGAAGTAAAAAATCCGCAAAAAAACAGACGACGCTGTCGTTCATGCTCAACAGCCCGGAACTCACCGAATACTACAAACAGTGCTTTGCGGAATACGAAAAGGAAACCGGCGTAAAAATCAACGCGGACATTCTGCAGAACGACTATCAGACAGTTCTCAAAACGCGAATCAACTCGGGCGACATTCCCGATTTGTTTCTCACGAGCGCGTACAACGACAACAAAGTCTACAGGGATTACGAATACAATCTCGATAAAGAACCGTTCATGAAGAACGTGCAGCCGGCAATTCTTTCAAGCGTCATGCTCGACGGACACGTAACAGGGTATCCGTTCGTCGTTCAGTCTCATTCCTTTATCTACAATAAAGAGCTTTTCAAAAAAGCCGGCATCACCAGGCTGCCTGAGACGCTCGCGGAATATGAAGACGTCTGCAAAAAACTTACAGCGGCGGGAATTCAGCCGTTCAGCACGGGATTCGCGGAGTGGTGGGTCCTGCCCCAGACGACGTATCCCTCGATGAGCGATGCATACGACGGCGACTACGAAAAGCTGTATAAGGACGTGGAAAGCGGCAAACTGAAATTCGGCGATCTTCCGCAGGTTGATTTCGCGCTCGATCTCATCGATCTTATTAAAAAATACGGCGGAAACAAACCGATGGAATCGACGTTCGACATTCAGGTCTCGGATTTTGCGAACGGCAAAGTCGCCATGATTCATCAGGGTTCATGGGCAGAAGCAAGCATCCGCGCAATCAACAAAAACATCGACATGGGATACATGAAAGCGCCGCGGAAGGACGGAAAGGGCGTCATCGCCGTCGAGTCGAACCTTACGTTCAGAGTCTACAAAGATTCCAGGAACAGAGCAGCTGCGCTCGATTTCCTCAACTGGCTCTCGACGTCCGACTACGGCAAGAAGTGGATTCCGGAAGTCGTCAAGCAGATTTCGCCGCTCAAAGGCGCATCCGCTCCTGACACGCAACTTGCAAAGGAAACCGCGCAGGCTCAGACAGCCAAAATCACCTGCCCGTGGTGGATTTTCAAAGGTCCCGACGGAATAGAGCAGCCGTTCGGCACGGCATTCCAGAACTATGCGGCGGGAACCGCCTCCCGCGCGGAGACTAAGGCTGCCCTTACACGCCTCTTTGTCGACGCATACGATGTCGAGTAACCGTATAAATTAATTATTGTCTGCAGACCGGCAGCCGTATTTCCTCCAGGTCCGCCGGTCTGCTTTTTCATCAGAGGTATTTCATGATTCCAGCAAATACAAACAAACGCCGGGACAGACGGGAACTGAAAGAGTTCGTCTGCTATGTCTTTCCGGCAGTGCTGCTCATCACCGTCTTCGTGAGCATTCCGTTCTTTATGTGCATCTACAATTCGTTCCGGAAATGGAACGGTATTTCGAAAGCGACGAAATTCATCGGTCTTAAAAATTACCGCAAGCTTTTTACGGACGATCCGACGTTCCTGCATGCGCTCGGCTTCACTTTTCTGTACGCAGTATGCGTCGTCGTTATTATTAATATCCTGGCGCTTCTCCTCGCTGCGCTTCTTGAATCTGATATAAAAGGGAAAGGATTTTTCCGCGCCGCGTTCTACATACCGAACATCATAAGCCTTGTCGTCATAGGCTTCATATGGAAATTCATCTGCATCCGCGTCTTCGACCAGCTTGCAGTTGTGACGAACGATCCGTTCTGGCAGCAGAGCTGGCTCGGAGACCCGAAACTTGCGGTCGTCACTACGATATTCGTTTCAGTATGGCAGGGTCTCGGCTTCTATCTTATTATTTATATTGCGGGACTGCAGTCCGTCCCGGGCGACCTTATGGAAGCGGCCCGCATAGACGGCGCCGGCACTGTGCGCAGGTTTTTCTCAGTCACGCTTCCGCTCATCATGCCGTCGATTTCGTTCTGCATGTTCTACTCCGTCGCAAACTCGATGAAAATGTTCGAACTGATATTCAGTCTTACCGGCGGAGGCCCGGGAAATGCGACGACGCCGATTGCGCTCGACATTTACAACACGGCGTTCAACAACAACAACTTCGGATACGGCAGCGCGAAAAGCGTCGTACTCTTCGTCATCGTCTGCACCATATCAGTCATTCAGGTGCGCTTTTTCAAAAGCAGGGAGATTGAAGCATGACGCTCAAACAGGAAAAACAGATTCCGGCCGTTATTTTCGTACTGATGCTTTTCATCGTCGTTCTGTATCTGCTGCCGCTCGGCATGATGATTCTGAATTCGGTGAAAAATTACGACGAAATCATGAAAAACGTCCTCGCGCTGCCCGAACGCTTTTCGCTCAGAAATTTCGCGGTCGTCTTCCACGACATGAACTATCCGCTTACGTTCCTGAACACGTTCGTCGTAACGCTGACAGGAACTGTCGGAATCGTCGTGTTCGGCGCAATGGCGGGGTACAAAATGGCCCGCGTCAAGACGCGCTACAGCCGGTTGACGTTTCTCTACTGCATCACGCCGATGATGGTTCCGTTCCAGTCGTTCATGATTACGCTCGTCGTCATTGCAAAGGCGTTTCACCTTACGAACAACGTTCCCGGACTCGGCATCATCTACTGGGGACTCGGCATTCCGATGGCGCTCTTTCTGTATCAGGGATTCGCTAAAACCATTCCCTACGAACTTGAGGAATCAGCGGTAATGGAAGGATGCAGCCAGCCGCGCCTTTTCGTGCAGATTATTTTTCCGCTGCTCAAATCAGTAACGGCATCGGTCATCGTCGTGAACGCAATGTGGATATGGAACGACTTCCTGCTGCCCCTGCTCGTCATAGGCGGAAGCAGGGAGCGGAAAACGCTGCAGCTTGCGGCGTACGCGTTCATGGGTCAGTACAAGTCGGAGTGGCAGAACATTATGGCCGCAGCCATTCTCATCATCATACCGGCGCTCGTCATCTACCTGATATTCCAGAAGAATATTATTAAGGGACTTGTAGCCGGAGCGGTAAAAGGTTAATAATTACGGAGCTCATATGAAATTTACTAACGGATTCTGGCTTACGCGCAGAGAATATACCGCGGAATATGTGCGCGAAATATACAAATGGGACGCGGACGCATCGTCATTGACACTGTTCGCCCCGTTCAAAAAAATAGAAGGACGGGGAGACACGCTCAACATCGGTATGATGACAGTAACATGTTCAAGCCCTGCGGAGAACGTGCTGCGTATCAGGCTCACGGGCCACGCGGGTCAAATCAGAAAAGGTCCGCTGTTCGACATCCCGCACGCCGATTATTCAGAGACGAAAGTGTCGACCGGCACCGGAAGTGCGTCAATCACGAGCGGGAAACTGACGCTGACCGTGAAGGAAGGATCGCCTGACCTCACCTTCACAGCGGACGGTAAACCGCTTACAAAAACGGGTACGCGAGGAATTTCGCGCATGCAGCACGCGGACGGACGGATCTACACAGTCACCGAACTTGCGCTCGGCGTGGGTGAACTCGTCTACGGATTCGGCGAGCGTTTTACGCCGTACGTCAAGAACGGACAGGTCGTCGACACATGGAACGAGGACGGCGGTACCGCGAGCGAAATCGCCTACAAGAGCATACCGTTCTACATGACGAACAAAAATTACGGCGTTTTCGTCAATCATCCGGGGAAAGTCAGTTTTGAAACAGGAAGCGAAAAGGTCGAGGACGTGCAGTTCTCAGTCGAAGACGAATCGCTCGAATATTACCTGATTTACGGCGACACGCAGAAAGACATTCTTTCACGCTACACTTCCCTCACCGGACGCGCGCCGCTGCTTCCGAAATGGAGTTTCGGTCTCTGGCTCACGACGTCGTTCACTACAAACTACGACGAAAAAACAGTCAGTTCGTTCGTCGACGGCATGGCCTCACGCGACATTCCGCTGCGCGTATTCCACTTCGACTGTTTCTGGATGAAGGAATTCGAGTGGTGCAGTTTCGAATGGGATAGGGATATGTTCCCCGATCCCGTCGGCATGCTCAACCGTCTTCACTCAAAGGGACTTAAACTCTGCGTCTGGATAAACTCGTACATCGCGCAGAAATCTCCGCTTTTTGCGGAGGCAGCGGAAAAAGAGTTTCTGCTCAGAAATGCCGACGGCACAGTGTGGCAGTGGGATATGTGGCAGGCGGGCATGGGACTCGTCGATTTCACTAATCCGCAGGCATACGCGTGGTATCAGCAGAAACTGAAGCGGCTGCTCGACATGGGTGTCGACTGCTTCAAGACTGATTTCGGCGAGCGTATTCCGTGTTTCGACAACGGATACGACGTCGCGTGGTACGACGGTTCCGATCCCGAAAAAATGCACAACTACTACACGTATCTCTACAACAAATGCGTATTCGAACTGCTCGAAAAAGAAAAGGGACGCGGAGAAGCCGTCCTCTTTGCCCGCAGCGCGACTGCCGGCGGGCAGAAATTTCCGGTGCACTGGGGAGGCGACAGCACAAGTCAATTCGTTTCAATGGCGGAAAGTCTCCGCGCAGGTCTTTCGCTTATGGACAGCGGCTTCTCGTTCTGGAGCCACGACATCGGCGGATTCGAGGAAACAGGTTCCGCCGATCTGTACAAACGGTGGGTCGCGTTCGGACTCTTTTCATCGCACAGCCGCCTGCACGGCTCGTCGTCATACCGCGTTCCGTGGGCATACGACGACGAGGCCTGCGACGTGCTCCGTTTCTTCGTCAAACAGAAATGCCGCCTCATGCCGTACATTTACGATGCGGCCGTGAACGCATCGCTCACCGGTGTTCCCGTCATGCGTCCGATGCATCTTGAATTTCCCGGTGACCCGAACTGCGCATACCTCGACAGGCAGTACATGTTCGGACCGGACATCCTCGTCGCGCCGGTATTTACGCCTGCGCCGGACGATGCTCCGGGTTCATCGGTCGCGCAGCCGTGTTATCTCCCCGACGGAAACTGGGTGCACTTTATTTCAGAGAAAAAAGTAAGCGGCGGAAAATGGTTCACCGACACGTACGATTACTTCAGTCTGCCCGTATTCGTGCGCGAAGGTACAATCATCCCGACCGGAAAAGAGGAAAAGAAACCCGACTACGATTACTCGGATCATATTGTCTGGCAGGTATTTCCAGGAACCGACGGAAAACAGTACGGCGGAACCGTAACCGATGAGAAAGGAAAAGCCGTACTCTCTCTTTCTGCCGAAAAAAGCAGTGCAGGTGCAATCGTGTTCAAACAGACGGGAACAGCGTCAGATGTAACGGTCGTCGTCAGAAATTTCGCCGCCACGTCGGGTACCGGCTGCACATTACGACAGTCTGGACATGATACTGTCGTAATACCTTCCGGGGAAACATTTACTGTAAGATAATGTTTCACGGTTGTAAGGAAGAACAAGTGTAAATAGCGGAGCAGTCCCGGAAGTAAAACATTCGGGACTGCCTGCCTGTATTCACAAATTCTTATTATTCTGATATAATTCCCGTATACGTATGAGAATTGCCGTATATGTCAATAACCTTGACGAAAGTTACCAGATTCTTTTCTACAATGCAGTCCGAATCCGGGCAAAATTATTCAACATGGATATACTTTGTATCCAGCAGGAAACACTTACAAGTAAGAATGATGATCCGTTCCCGTCACATAAATTTGTTTCAGCAGACGGTATAATCATCCTGTTTGCGACGCTCGTAGACAGACCTGTAACCCGTCTGGCAGACCAGATGAAAACGTTATTCAGCTCTATTCCGGTTATTTCCGCTGGTATAGAAATCCCGGACATTCCGTCAGTCGTCATAAAAACAAAATCGTCGATGGAACAGCTTATGATGCACCTCCTCTCTTTCCATCGCTATCGTAAATTTCTCTACATAAGTGGTCCTCCGGGACACCCGGACAATATAATCCGCGAATCGGTTTTCCGCACCTCTCTAAAAGATGCAGGGATGACAGATAATACAATTTCATGGGATATAATCAATGCTTACTTCAGCGAATACAGCGGAATGTTCGCTCTACAGGAATATATAAAATCAAATCCCGCAAATCCCCCTGACGTAATCGTATGTGCGAACGACACGACAGCGATAGGAGCGTTGAAAATGCTGAACATGCAGGAAGACGCCGGCTGGGAAAAATGCGCCATTACGGGATTTGACGATGTGGAAAAAATACGAACCGACATTACAGGATTGACGACAGTACGGCAGCCGATTGATACGATGGGCAGTCTTTCTGTAGACCTGATGCATAAAATGCTGACAGGACAGGAAACTCCCTCTGTTTTACATATCGATTCCTCGCTTGTTATACGGACTTCGTGCGGCTGCGGTTCGAAACCGGGCAGTAAAATAATACCGCAGGAAACTGACAGCCCCGATATTTGCAATAAAGAATCAATGAACAGCTATATTGCCCGTATGCAGTATGAAAACCTGAAATCAAATCTTGCGCAGCAGTACGTCAGCTTTTTCGGTCAGGACGTAAACCTTGCACCGGATATGGCAGGCGTTATTGTATCACTGAGGAATTTTCTCGGCAACGTAAATGTTAATACATTCTATTTCTGTCTTTTTGAACCGGCAGCCACAGTACCCGAAGAAGGAATGCTTGTTTACAAAAAAGAAGGAAACACTGAAAAAAAATTCGAACCATATAAAAAGATCAGACTCAAATCTTTCTTCGCCGCGGATCTGTTCAAATCGGGCGGCACACCTTCGCATAGAATCCTTCATTACCTTGCGTCGGGAACAGAGCGTCTGGGTTTCATTATTTATGATGCAGACGAAACAAATTACCCGCAGATGTGCAGTTGTGCAGTATTTCTTTCAACAGGATTAAAACGGATTTATGCACTTGAAGAAGAAAAAAAACGCAGCAGGCTGCTTGAACTGGAAGTCCAACGCAGGACACGAAACCTTATCGATACAAACAGAAAACTCCAGATAGAATCAAAAAAGCGAATCAAGGTTGAAGCTGAGGTATTGAAAATAAGTGAACTGGAACGGCGGAGATTCAGCATGGACATGCATGACGATATCTGTCAGCGGCTCGCCGGTATCTCCATGATGTGCAGAGGTATGGCAGAAGGAAATTCCCAGTTGGGGGAATTGTCGGAGCTTATTGAAGAAACACTGAAACGGACACGCCAATATGTTCATAATTCTTTTCCGGTCGAACTTGAATCTCTCGGGATGCGGCAGGGAATTGAACAATTATGCTATACGACGGAACAGCAGAGCTGCGGAACGCTGAAAGTTCCTTTCACATGGAATGTAAAAGGAGATATAAAACTTAACAGCACCGATGAAATCAATGTCTACCGTATTATTCAGGAAGCTATCCATAATGCCGTAAAGCATGCACAGGCGTCCGAGATAGCAGTATCCGTATTACAAACAGAAAACGGAATCGATATTTCGATCAAAGACAACGGTACAGGAAACGACTCACTGGCAATCCAAAAACGCGGGGTAGGAATCGGGCTTAACTCCATGAAGTACAGAGCGGATCAAATGGGCGGGACGTGCCGGATTGTATCGTCCGAAAAGTCAGGAACTTCCGTTTTGCTGCATATACCTGTTTAAAATTCCTTCCGTTCATGTTATAAAAATGGGCCGAAACCGTCCGACACGGTTCCGGCCCGGAGGTGGTAAAACAAAAAAGCGCCTATTCTTTTACTCCGCCGACAGCAATGCCGACAATAAAATATTTCTGCATAAACGGATAAACAATAAGGATCGGTACAGTTGCAACTACAGTAATGGCGGCACGGATGCTGACAGGCGTGACCATACTGCCCGCCCCGCCTGCCCCTGCAATGGCAAGAGCGCCGGCATCGGCCGCGCTGTGACTCTGATTCTGGCTCGACTGAAGAAATTCCATGAGCACATACTGGAGAGAGTGCAGATTTACTTTTCCGGAAGCGAACAGATATGTATCGAACCAGCTGTTCCATGCTCCGACGGCCACAAAAAGCGCTACCATTGCGATAGTCGGAACAATAAGCGGCATAATAATCCTGACGAAAATGCGAAATTCACCGGCACCGTCTATCCGTGCAGATTCTATGAAACTGTCAGGCAGAGTGTTTATGTATGTCCGCACGAGAATAAAATTAAAAACGTCGATAAGATTCGGAACAATATAAACTGAAAATTTATTAAGAAGTCCCAGATTCCTGATAAGGAAATATCCGGGGATGAGACCGGCACTTACATACATTGAAACGACGAGAATTGCCGTAAGCGGCCTGCGCAGTACATATTCTTTTCTGCTTAAAGAATATGCAAGCATGCTGGTAAGAAACACATTGAGCACAGTCTGCAGAATCGTGCGCATGACTGATACCCTGAATGCGTTAAAAATCGCTCCCGTCGCAAACACTGCTTTGTAATTCTGCCATGTAAATATCCGTGGCCTGAATTTTATTCCGCCCCGCAGCGAATCAAGACCGTCGTTAAACGACAGCGCAACCGTATTCCAGAACGGATACAGCGTCACGACAACCAGAAATGTCAGTATAATAAAATTTATACCGTTGAAAACATGATTGCTGATTACAGTCCGTCGTTTTGCATCCGCATATTCCGAACGGGCAGTATCTACATTAAAATCCGTCATATAAGGCGCTCCTCACCGCTTCTTTTCGCAATCCAGTTTGCAAACAGCAGAAAAGCTATGTTGACCACATTCTTGAAAATACCGGCAGCGGTTGCAAGCGCATAGTTGAAACTGGAAAAACCATAACGCAGCACATACAAATCGACAGTCTGTGCAACATCCTGAATCATTCCGTTCTGCAGAAAAAACGGCATTTCGAAGTTTGCGTCAAGAATATGTCCCGCGCTCATAATCATCATGATAATTACCGTCGAACGTATGCCTGGCAGCGTTATGTGCGTCATTTTCTGCATTCGTCCGGCACCGTCTATTTCCGCCGCCTCGTACAGGGAGGGATCTATAGCAGTTATCGCCCCGAGATATACTATTGTATTCCATCCGACCTCTTTCCAGACATACGTCCATCCGATAATCCACCAGAAGTATTTCGGTTCGGACAGCCAGAGAACGGGCGACTTCATAAATCCCAAAGACATCAGGATATTATTAACGGTTCCGTCCTCAACGGAAAACATCGACGAAACGAGCCCCGTAACGATAACCCACGAAAGAAAATGGGGCAGATATGAAACAGTCTGTATAATCCGTTTTAAACCGATATGTTTCAGTTCATTCAGCAGCAGTGCAATAATTATTGCAGTAATATACCCGAGAACCGTACTTATGACGCTCATGCACACAGTATTGCGGAGCGCGAGAAGGAATTCCCTGTCCTTAAACAGAAATACGAACCATTTCAATCCGACCCATTTCTGCTGCATAAGATGCTTTGCAGGTTTGTAATCCTGGAAAGCCATTGTCCATCCCCATAGTGGAACAAACTTAAAAATAAAAACATAAACAACGAGCGGCAGCGACATATATACAAGCTGCCTTTGTTTCATAATTTTCTGCCAGAAAGTTTTCTTCGGATTAATAATTCCGGCAGAGATGTCCCGGTTTTTTTTATACATATTTTTACCCGTGATCATTCCTCAACACGGTCTGATTTATACATGGAATCAGGCCGCATTTTCAGAATGCTAATTATTTTGAACCGTATTTTTCAATTCGTGCATCAAGTTTTTCCTGCATGAAAGCATTATATTTGTCTATCTGTGCGTCGTCGAGGGCCTTTGCATATTCGGTCCAGTTCTTTTCGAAATCCTCCGGTTTACCCATAATAATTCTCGGCAGATATTTACGGTATGCCTGTGAGCATTTGTTAAGCGCAAGCTGTGTTTCAGATCCGTCGGGCGGAACTTCCTGCCACATCGGAAACCACGGTGTATTTTCGGGCGGATCTCTGTCCATAAGCTCAGCGTCACTCGATACACCGTACGCTTTCCAGAGCTCCACATCTTCGGTTTTCTGGTCGGCGAGGAATTCTGACGGAATGTAATTCATTTCGCATGCATACCCGTCGCTGAACGAACCTTCCATTTTCGGAGCAGTCTGATACCACAAATCGGCCTTGTTGCGGAGTATCCATGCAGCGTCCTTCTGCTCATCGCGCTGTTCCTGCGTGCGGTACGGATGATGATCCGCGTCGTACTGCCAGTCCTCACCTTCGATTCCCCAGTGAAGTACGCGCTGAGTTTCTTCATCAAGTTGTGCGTCTATAAACCGGATTACACGGACCGGATCCTTGCATTTTGTCGTAATGCCGAATCCCCTGCGGATATTTGGCAGCGAGCGGTTGCGGTAATGAGGCGTGATCGACTCGTCGAATACAACAGGAAGCGGAGCCATTGTACGATCGTGCATTTTTGCGACATCAAGCGCATTCATGGCGTCGTTGAACTGCCACCGCTGGTCGTGCATACCGAGGACACGTCCCGAAGAAAGTTTTGCAATATACTGGTCATAGTTGTCCACAAAGCACGACTTATCGATAATACCCTTCGCATTTTCCTCACAGAGTTTTCTGAACCAGCGTTTTGAAATATCCTGATTCAGAAAATCACGGTACGTCCATTTTCCGTCAATTTTGTCGACCGTACCGTTGCCGTCGTTCGGGTATCCGGCACAAAAATTCGGTGGATTAATAAGACAGAAATCGTGCCAGTCATACGTAAGAATCGTAAAAGGAATCGTCGGCATACCGTTGATTGCCGGATATTTCTTAACATATTTTTCGATAAGATCGAAATATTCATCAACGGTTTTTACCTGCGGATATCCGAATTCCTTAAGCACGTCCTTCTGTATCCACAGGGCGGAATCGCCGTAATAAGTGCTCTGATCCCGGCCGTCCAGAACACCCCAGTTCGGCAGGCAGTAAATATGTCCGTCATCTTCCGTCATTTTTTTCCATGCGGAAGCATAATGTTTTTTTATATTGGGACCGTATTTTTCAATCAGGTCTTCAAGGGGAATAAGCGCTCCGGCATCCTGAAATTTCGTACTGTCCACTTCCACAAGATCGGGATAATCGCCCGATGCAATAAGAACACCGATTTTCTGATCCTTATCCCCGACAAGAATATCCCACGTAAAATCCACGTTGTATTTTTCCTTAATCCATTTGTAGATTTTATTGTCAGCAGGCGGCTGCTGTTTCTGCTGGATAGTAAAAACGGAGATAGTAAGCGGTTTTTTACTGTTGTATGCTTCTGTCGTTCCCCCCTCTTTTTTATTGCATCCTGTTATACCTGTGCAAAAAAGCATCACGAGCCAAACCAAAACAACCCCTTTTCTCATTATATTCCTCCTTAATTGGAATCCACATAAAAGTGTACATCACTTAGAGGAAAACAATATCGGGAGAATTACCTATGCTCAATCTGCTTAATCAGGTACCTTTGTGCCCCCATTCTATGGCAAGCTGCCTGAGTTCCTGAGATGTTTCACAATGCAGTTTCAACTTCATATGCTCTTTATGCGTATCGACGGTTTTTGTACTCAATCCCAACCGTGCAGCGATTTCTACGGTACCGAGTCCCTGTCCCATAAACGTAAAAATCTGAAGCTGACGGTCGGAAAGTGCCGATATACTGTCTTTTTTTTCCACAGCAGTATTTATTCTGTTTTCTTTACTTCGTACAGATTCTTTTTTACTCAAATATATTTTTCCCTGCATAACGGTTCTGATTGCAGTAAGCACACTGCTGCCCGCTTCCTCTTTCATTATGTACCCGGAGGCACCGGCTTTGATTGCACGGGACGCATAATAACGCTCGTCATGCATAGAGAGTACAAGTATTTTCAGCTGAGGTTGAATCGCGTGAACATTTTTAATAAAATCAAGACCGTCCTCGTTGCCGAGATTTAAATCAACGACGGCAAGATCCGGCTGCTTTGTCCTGATTATTTCCATTGCATCACTGCTGTTTTCCGCTTCCCCGGCTATTGAAAAGAGCGGTTGCGAGGTCAAAAGAGCGGCAAGTCCTTTACTGAAAATAGGATGATCCTCTACGATTAAAACATTTGTCTGCGGCATGTCAATAGTATACCACGACTATTCATATAATGCATTATTAATTTCGCTCGGATCATATTCTACCCAGGAGAAATCTGCATAACCCGTACAATTTTCAACAGCCGCTTTACCGGACGCATACACTCCGAGTATTGTACCGACAAAACCTCCTGCACGGTCAGTACTCAGTATGCGCGCGTCGACTCCGCTGCAAACCGGATGAAGATGATACATATTTTTTCCGGAAAAGAAGGACAACCTTTGTTTATCTGCATGAACGGCCAGTACAAATCCGGACAAAGCAGCATCAAAGCGGTTTTCCGCAATCACAGTATCGGAGCGGCCTGCACCGGACGCCATAATCACCCGTATAACGATGTCTGTCCCTGCGCGGCCTACAGCGAAACGGTACTGAAAATTCTCGCTCTGGAGCAGAACGATTCCGGCTTCTTCATACTCGTTTTCCGGTTTGAATTCCATACAGCAGCTGAACGTATATGACATGTCACATTGCCGCCTCCCCGCGAAGCTGACATTTCCCGTAGTTCTGAGTGATTCACCGCACGTATACAAACGCAGATACCCGCTGCGCTCTGTCAGGCTGAAAAGCGGCTTTCTCAACGTAAGCCACCCGGCCGGTAACGTATCCGCAGTAAAATGGATACATGACGGTACAGGCAGCTGTGTACTGCAGTCCGTACCGTATCCTACTGCTACAATTCCGGAAGATGTCTCTGAAAGTTCAAATGTATCCTCTATTTTTCCCGCCCCCGGAGCGGCGACGGGCCAGTCGTCTTCCCATGAAACGGGCACGAGAAACGTTTCACGCCCCATATTTACGACACGCTCCCCTTCCCTGTTTCCACTGTCGCCGTATGGTCGGGACGCAAGCAGCACCATGTACCAGCTGCCGTTCGCATCATCAAAGAGATCCGCATGACCGACATTAACAATATCCGTACTTCTTCCGAAATGACGATGCGTGATAAGCGGATTTCCCGGCATACCTTCGTATCCGTTCGTCAGAATTTTCGAACGCGCAGCCGTCACCGCATGGTTGGCTCCGGTGCCGCCTTCCGCTATGAGCAGATAATACCAGCCGTCTTTTTTATACAGGTGAGGTCCCTCCGCCCAGATACAGTTTTTGAGAGCTCCGTCCCATAATACATATGTCTCTCCCGACAGCAGACCTCTCTGCACATCTATCCGTCTGATATAAATCTCGTTGTCGCCGGGGAATTTTCCGCCTCCTTTTTTTCCGTGCGTACCGACATACCATGCAGTTCCGTCATCGTCGAAAAAAAGCGAAGGATCTATACCGTCGGCACAGCGGCCTGCTTCATCGCATATCCTGACCGGCTTGCTCCACGGACCGGCGGGGGCTTCCGCAGAAATAATAAAGTTTCCCAGTTTATCTACCTGCGTGCAGACAATATAAAACATTCCGTCATAAAATCTGATGCACGGAGCGAACAGTCCCCTCGAAATACCGGCACCTGAAAAATCAAGCTGTTCTGTCCGGTCAACCGCGTTGCCGATCTGTGTCCAGTGCACCAGATCAGTGCTTCGGGAAACAGGCAGTCCGGGGAAATACGAAAAAGACGAATTAACAAGATAAAAACTGTTGCCTACTCTGCAGACAGACGGATCCGGAAAAAAACCGCGCAATATCGGATTGTGAACCTTCATTTTAGTACCTCCGTGCAGCTCTGTAATCAATATATATTGTAGTGTCCGCTCAGTGCGAGCAGAGCAAAAAAATAAAGGCAGTTGTCATAATAGCGTCTTTTTCCTTTACGCAGCGGTGTGTTCCAGAATCGTCTGACGGCTCGTGATGCAAGTTCTTCGTCGTCCGCGGCGAGTGCCGCTTCCGCAAGCGTCGCACACAATCCCACTGGATGACGGGACTTTCTGCGGTATGGCTTCCCGTCGATGCGGTATTCCATAAAATCACTCACCTGCCGCCCGTCAAAAAACCGCAGAATAGTATCCGCTATGAGCGATAATTCATTCGTTTTCCCGTTCCACAGCGCGTCGAGGCCGATATTCGCGGCAACGCGGTACGAGTCGCTGAAGAACGTTCCGTGCCTGTCCGGCGGCAGCGGTGTACCGTCGTTTTCGGCATATTCCGCCGCGAGTCCGGTTAACGGATGACATGCCTTTATGAGATATTCACGGCTCGCAGCCGCAGCCTTCTTCCAGAACACGCTGTCTGCCGGTTCCGCCCGTTGTGCAAAAAGTCCGTAGAAGTGAGGCAGATGATACGACGGATCTGAAAACGGGCAGCCGCATATAAACCGGATGAGACCGTTTTCCAGATTCCACATTGGAGACGGCCCGCGGATTGCCGTATGCAGGATCGCACGCGCTTCCGCCGTATAATTAAATATTCCCTTCCCGTCCCCCCATCGCGAAGACGCAAGAAAGAGTGCCATCGCAAAATATTCCTCGCCGTCGGGAGCAGGTCCGTCTGCATTCTTTGCTCCGTCGATGCTGTTCGACCAGCAGAAAAAGCCTGCATTCGGACCTTCCGTAAGGTACATGTTCACGCGCGCCCATTTCCAGATACGGTCAAAAATATCCTTCCGGTTCATCTGCACCGCCATCATCATACCGTACGACATACCTTCAGTGCGGACATCGGCATTTCCCGTATCTTCGATAAAACCGGTATCGTCCGGCGCATCAAAATAAAAGCGTTCGCTGCTTTCCCGGTCGAATATCGCGTACCACGTATCATCGATCCGCTTCTCAATCACAGCCTTATCGTATCCCGCCCTTTCCAAATAATTCATTGAAATTCTCCGTGTCTTTTCCTATAATACAATCACCCGGAAGATGCAGGTATAGTACAATTTACCGATACATAAAAAAGTAGAAATATGGCAGAATGGTTCCTAAAATATACTCGAACAGCACTATCTTAAAGGCAGGTTTACAAACATGAAAAAATCCGCAGACAAACTTACGCAGGAAAGAGAGAAGGAAATCAAAGCGCTTATTTCGTCAATGACGCTTGAAGAAAAAGTCTCACAGATGCTCCATACAAGTCCTTCTGTAGACAGACTCGGAATACCGGAATACAACTGGTGGAGCGAATGTCTGCACGGTGTCGCGCGTGCGGGTGCGGCCACTGTTTTTCCCGAACCGATCGGTCTCGCCGCAACGTTCGATCCGAAGCTTGCACAGAAGGAAGCTGACGCCATTTCGGACGAGGCCCGCGCTAAATACAACGAAGCGCTGAAAGCCGGTGTACGAACGCAGTACCGCGGCCTTACGTTCTGGACGCCGAACGTAAACATATTCCGCGATCCGCGCTGGGGACGCGGACAGGAAACGTACGGCGAGGATCCGCATCTTACCGGCGTGATGGGAAGCGCAATCGTAAAAGGCCTGCAGGGAAACGATCCGGACCACATGAAAGTCGCCGCATGCGCGAAACATTTCGCCGTGCATTCAGGCCCGGAAAGCCAGCGCCATACGTTCAACGCAGTCGTAAGCAAAAAGGATTTGTGGGAAACATATCTGCCCGCATTCAAAGCACTTGTCGATGCCGGCGTCGAATCAGTTATGGGCGCGTACAACCGTACGCTCGGAGAACCGTGCTGCGGCAGTAAACTCCTGCTGCAGGACATCCTGCGGAAAAAATGGGGATTCAAGGGCCACGTGGTAAGCGACTGCTGGGCCGTCCGCGATTTTCATGAAAATCACAAAGTCACGAAATCCCCGGCTGAATCGGCAGCGCTTGCAATCAACAACGGATGCGACCTTAACTGCGGATGCACGTTCCCTGCCGCAGTCGAGGCAGTAAAAACGGGACTTCTGGACGAATCGAAAATAGACGAAGCGCTGTACCGTTTGTTCGAGACCCGGGCGAAACTCGGCATGTTCGACGCAAAAAAGGACGATCCGTACCGCTCGCTCGGAGCGGCGGACGTAGATACAACTGCACACCGCATACTCGCAAAAAAAGCGGCGGACGAATCAATCGTACTGCTCAAGAACAGCAGCAATCTGCTGCCGCTCAGCAGCAAGCCGAAACACGTGCTCGTCATAGGACCGACCGCAGCGAACATTCAGGTACTGCTCGGAAATTACTACGGCCTCAATCCGCACCTCGTCACAATACTCGAAGGCATGACGCAGAAAGCAGCTGAAATGCCGGGAATTACGCTCGACTATACGCTCGGCTGCTCCATGTACGCGCCGAATACGAACAACGGCTGGACTGTCGGTATGGCGGAAGGCGCAGACGTCGTGATTGCGTGCTTCGGCCTCGATAACGCGATGGAGGGCGAAGAAGGCGAATCAGTCGCATCTGAAAGCAAAGGCGACCGCGCACACATTGAACTTCCGCAGTGGCAGCACGACTACCTGAAGGCGCTCCACGAACGGGGCACTCCTGTCGTACTCGTGCTCACCGGCGGTTCCCCGATCGCGTTCAATCCTGATTTTGCCGACGCCGTACTCTTCGCGTGGTATCCGGGGGAAGAAGGCGGAAACGCAGTTGCAGATGTCATCTTCGGAAAGACAGTGCCGTCCGGTCATCTCCCCGTCACGTTCCCGAAATCGACCGGCGACCTGCCGCCGTACGAAGACTATGCGATGAAAGGCCGCACATACCGCTACATGGAAAAAGAGCCGCTGTTCCCGTTCGGCTTCGGCCTCTCTTATACGACGTTCGCATTCAAAGGATTACAGATATCGGAAAAGAAAATGGCGGCGGACACAAAACTCAAAGTTTCCATCGACGTCAAAAACACCGGTAAATTCGACGGCGATGAGGTCGTACAGCTGTACGTCGCAAAAAAGAACCGCAGTGCGGGCGATCCGGCATGTACCCTCCGCGCATTCAGCAGAGTGCACGTGAAACGGGGAGAAACGGCGCACGTCTCGCTCAAGCTCGACTCACACGCATTCGAAAGCGTAAACAGCGAAGGCGAAAGCGTGCTCGTTCCGGGCACGTATGTCGTTACGGTTGCCGACGCTGCACCGCTTCCATGCAGCGAAAAACTCGGGGCAGCCGCGCCGGTAACGGCGGAAATAATAGTAAACTGAAAAGCAGGCATTTCCGGGCAGGAAGGCCGCTTCTAAGAGCATACGGCTTCCTGCTCTCCCCGCTTCAGCACTGATATTATAATACTGATATCCGCCCGGGGTTATTAATTCTGTTTTTGATTACGAAAAAATTACAGTCCGGCGATCTCGGTCTCTGAAAGACCTGTAGCCTGTGCGATTATCTGAACCGAAACGCCGAGCTTCTTCAAGTTGCATGCAGTATCCTTCTTTGCCTGCATTGTTCCCTGACTCATCCCCTGCTGAATGCCCTGCCGGATTCCCTGTCGCATACCCTGTCGCATACCCTGTTGAATACCCTGCTGTATGCCCTGCTGTATGCCCTGCTGTATGCCTCGTTTCAGGCCTTTTTTTAGCGCCGTTTCAAGCCCCTTCTCCTGCTGTTCCTGCATATACGCAAGCTCGGTATTCCGGTCGCTTTCAATAATGTCTCTGTCAAATTCCCGTTTCCAGAGTACCCAGTCAGTACTTATCCTGTCGAGCGTCTCCTTTGCTTCCATAATGCCTCCTTCTTCCTCTGCAAGCTTCCTCACATATTCCTGCCTGTCCGGATTATCTGCATCAAGGAAAAATTTACACCATTTCTGCTCAGAATTCAAGCTTTCCGGCGGTATGTCTCCCAGTGCGTCTATTTTGGGCAGTTCGAGAAATATGACAGTCAGTATGCCGGAGAG
>DHDP01000017.1 GCA_002399405.1 Treponema sp. UBA4873
GCTTTGTCGTCTTTGTCGAATATGAAGTTCAGCAGTGAAATCTGGTAGACATGCGGCATATTCTGCCACTTGTTTCCCCGGTGAAACACAGAGTTGAGCAGCCGGGCGCACATATATTCCGCACGGGAACCGAACGAGTGACTCTCGTTCACGCCCTGCATCTCAACATCTGCAGCTTCACCGTCGTTGAACGTGCACGAAACGTCGAACCTGACGGCTTTGTCGCTGTCGTCGAGGACGGGCGGCTCGTTGGGCCGTAACTGCACGTCTTTCACCTCTTTATGCAGGACGGCGGTGAGGAAGCAGCGCAGCGCCGTACGTGATTCCTCCGATTCGTTCGTAAAGAGCGCCTTGAACACTTCGTCGCGGCAGGGATTGAGCAATGCGTACGGCGAAGGGCGGTAACGATTCAATTTTTCATCGTCATTATTCATACAGGAAAACCTCCTGTATATAATTCGCCGCAAAGTGTCGTTTTCGGAGTACTTTTGGAAAAAAATTATTTCCCGGTTCCCTGCATAACGAAAGTATGAGTTTCAGAGCGCCGGAAGACTGGAACAAATTCTCCGGAAGCACAGAGGTATTTCCCGTATCAGCAGGAGATTTATTCCGGATGTCCCTGATATTCCTTTATGAATCAGACAGCTTTCATGATGAAACCAGACAGCTTTCATCATGAAACCAGACTGGTTTCATTGTGAACTGAGTCTGATTTCATGCTGAAATCAGACTGGTTTCATATTTCCGGAAATATGCAGTAAATTCAGTACGTATCTGTCTGCGGATTTGCACTTTCTTCTGAACCTTTCATATACGGGGCAAGCGCTTCCGCAATCTTCGCATCCGAAAGCAGTTCCGACATCTGTACCGCCTGCGCCTTCGTCATGTAAAAATGGAGCGTCGAAGAATTAGGCACTTCGGAACTATTGTCTTCGTATGCCTGATTCTTCGTCTGCCAGACAGTCACGGAAAAATACGGAGAACTTTTTTTAAATTCATATCCGAACTGGACGGTCGTATCGGCATATCCGCTTTCCATTCCGGGAATAGTTCCCCACCTGATTGTCACCGGATATTCACCGTATGTCTTGTACGATTTACGGTCTTTCCGGTCGAGTTTCTTCTGCTCAAAGTCGGACAGATACTGTCGAGAAGCGGCCTCAAGCCCTGCGCGCGCTGCATTGTTGAACAGCAGATGATACCAGTTCGTCTGATACCATGCACTGAATCCCGATTTTCCGCTCTTGACATTATAAATAGTCGTCGCATCTTCCTGTTTAAGCGTGCTCGTTACCGTAAGCTGGAAAATTTTGGAAGTTTCCATCTCGATGTCTTTTGTGCTGCCCGTAAAGAAGCGTGAGAATACATTCCCCTGCTGCGGCACAGTAATCTGCCCTTTCTGCACTGCCCCGTCCTGATTCGTATCCGCGGCAGGCACTGCAGCCGGGGCAGACGTTATTTCCGTTCCGTACTGGTCGGCAACAGCGGCCGTTTCAGTTTTGGTGGAACTGCATGAGGCGAACAGACAAACAGCACCTATGCTTACAGCAATAATCCGTATATTCTTCATCGTTATACTCCGTATATTGTAATTAACAAACAGACCGCAGCCGGCGTTACGAGCCGTCATAAAAAAAGCGGTGCATCGCTGCACCGCTTTCCTCCTACACGTTGCGTGTCAGATTAGAACCAGTATTCTGCTCCGACAGGAATGTAGAAACTGTTCTTTGTAGTTGTTGACTTTGCCGTGTCGCCACTATATGTGAGTGATCCAACTGCAAACGAAACGGAGTCAGCTACGCCTGCGAAGATATAACCATTGCCAAAGCCTTTCTTTGCATAGAGTTCCCCAAGGAGAGCGTTCGTGACTAAGGAAGCGTCAACTCCTGATTTCGATTCAGACTGGAATGTGATGTTGTAACCGCCCGTCAGACCGACTGTAAAGGAACTCAGATCATATTCAGCACCGAAATTGATTCCGATTGTAGGAACCATTTCATTTTCAGTCGTAGTGATTAATTTTGCTCCCTGAGCGAAGTCGCCGTAAACCTGCGCTTTGTAAGCGAGTTTGTCGGCGCTGCCTTTTGCAGAAACAATAGCGTTGAAATATCCGTTTGCATTATCTTCCGCCATCGGGAGTTTAAATCCGATTTCGACAAGATTGTTCTTAATCATAAGCAGGTCAGCACCGAACTCGAGTGTACCGGTCTGATATTTGCCGTCATCATTGTCTGTACCATTGCCGATGAACTGAGCCTTAAGCTGGACGACATCCTTGACCGTATAGCCTGCGCCAACCTGAGCTGCCTTGAGCATAGCCTTTGTCTCGACTGTTCCACTTCCGGAAGATGTATCAATAGCAGCACCTACGAAAAGTCCTTCAATAGGTGTCATTGATATTGTAGCACCAAGAGACGGCTGGAAACGTGTAAATACTGCATCCTCACCTTTCCATGAGATATCACGGTTTCCCCAGTCGCCGATTGAACCGCGGAGGTCGTCAAGCTGGATTTTTCCGAACTGTACTTTTACAAAGCCGAGGTTTGCCCAGATTTTCGCCTGGTCGCCCACGCCCCATGAACCACCGTTTGCATCGACGTTGACGTTAAAACCGATGTTTCCGTCTTCGCTCGTTCCTGCAACACTGAAACCAACACGACTTCCAGAAGCCCATGAAGGTGTAGCCGTAGTGTTGTAAGTTGTGTCAGCCCAAGTCTCAGTGTCTGAACCCGTTCCTTCCGTTTTTGTTCCAGATGTTCCGATTCCGAACAAATCAAGACCGGAGCGTCCCCATGCTCCGAACGTGATTTCAGCAAATGCACTTGTAGCTACCATAGCTGCGATTGCTGCAATTCCTATGATTTTTTTCATATGAAAAAATCCTCCTTATTTTTTGAATGGTTACCAAACCAACGGTCTTTTACGATAACCACTTTTATAATTCCTAGGATAACACCGAATTTGTACGGAGTCAAGTTTTTTTATAAGGGAAATAAAAGCTTTTTTGAGCCGGATAGTTACCCGCAACTAATCTAATTTTTTGTATTTAAACAAAAAATTATCCGATGCTTCTTAGCAGTAGGAGGAACTATGACATACGGCTACATCAGGGTGAGTACAGACAAACAGACAGTCGAGAATCAGCGGTTCGAGATACGGAAATTCTGCAGGCGGAACGGGCTTGCCGTAGAGAAATGGATTGAAGAAACTGTCAGCGGAACAAAAAATCCGTCGAAGCGTCAGCTCGGAATTCTGCTGGGAGAAGTTCAGAAAGGAGATCTGATTATATGTTCGGAATTGTCGCGTCTGGGGAGAAATTTATTCATGATTATGTCCGTTCTCAACGAAATGATGACGAAAGAAGTGCGTATCTGGACAATCAAAGATAATTATCGTCTCGGCGACGATATTGAATCGAAAGTACTTGCATTTGCATTCGGGCTGTCGGCTGAAATCGAACGCAATCTGATTTCGCAGCGGACAAAGGAAGCGCTCGCACGGAAAAAATCGGAGGGAGTACAACTCGGACGCCCGGCGGGAAAAAAATCAGCATACTATAAATTGAGCAACCATGAAGAAGAAATACGGGAACTTCTTGTGCTTCAAATCCCGAAAACGGAGATAGCGAGAAAGCTCGGGGTAACACCTTCAACTCTATACAGCTTTATCAAACGGGAGCATATCTGGAGCAATACGATTCACGGGAAAAAAACGGAGGAAAAATAAGAGCAACTTTGCAATTCTGATGGTTTTTTATAATTCTTTCCATAGGAAACATGTGCAAAGCATATGAAATAAAGGGACATTTTCAGTTGATCCGTGGACACTTAACGCTGTACGGGGAGCAGCTCCTCCCCAGGACTGCCCGATTCCGGTTACAATTTCATTATCATCGTTTACCTGAGCATTTGCTGCTGCGTACCATAATCCACGGCCCCATGATCCGAATGTAATCTCAGCAAATGCACTTGTCGCTACCATAGCCGCAACTGCTGCAATTCCTATGATTTTTTTCATATGAAAAAATCCTCGGATTCAACCTTGACGTTTTCAGCAATGGAAGCACTCTCGGTCTGGGCGACAATGCGAACATCTGGGTAAAACCGATTCAGCAGGTTCAGTTGAAAATCGGGCAAATCGACGATAACGTTACCCGAGGAGATGCCGCATGGGGTCTGTGGAACTGGGCGCGGTTCGGCGTTGTCAGCAGCATGGGAGAAGGTTTTACATTCCCTGACGGGGATGTAACAGGTGCACAGATTCTTGTAACACCCATAGAAGGGCTCAAGCTTCTTGTAGGACTTCCGCTTAGTCTGACAGACACCTCAAACACTATGGTTTCAACAGAGCTCGGACACAAGGCGACCTACTTTGCTACGTACACCCTCAAAGACATCGGTACTGTTAAAGCCGGTGTTCAGTGCGCAGACAAGGCATACAACAAAGACGGCGACAAAGTGGATTATGCGGTTATTGATGCGGCATTTGATCTGACCGCCGTAAAGAATCTGTACGTATCGGTCGGTACTTCTATTCCGACGGCAACAGTATATACTGTTTCATCAACTTCGGCATCGGGCTATGCAAAAGTAGTTCCTCAGGTCAATGGATATGTATCCTATGTACTCGACGCGCTCACACTGCATGCTGCTGTCGGCACAAAGATCAACCAGATGGATAATAAAGAAGTTATTTCAGAGAGTGACATTGAAAAGAGCGGCTTCGGTCTGGCGTTCGGTATCGGTGCGGATTATGCATTCGATAACAATGTCGGCGCATTCGTTGATTTCCGCTATGCAAACAGCATCTATGAAAATGCAACAACGGCTGACAACAGCGATAACATGACATTCGGCGCCGGTATCACAAAGGGATACAGCAACGGAGTATTCGGTATTGCATTTGAAGGCACAACGAATAACAGCGGATATTATTCATTAAAGAATGCAGACGACTTCGCATGGGCCATTCCTATTAAATTCGAGTACTCGTTCTAAACTTCCTGACGACGTGTAAGAAATAAGAGGCTGTCCGGATAATAGGGCAGCCTCTTTTTGTACGGTGGGATATTCCCTCCGTTGCATTAAGGATTGATTCTTCCGTAAATCATACATTGAGGTACTATCATGAAAAAAATATCTGCATTTCTTTTTGCTGCTGTCTGCGCTGTACTGCTGTTTTCATGCAGCTCCACAAAGCAGAGACAAATCGCATCGGATTCATACAACGACACACCGACAGAGCTGCCGCAAGTCTCTGCATCTGCAGACACTGATTCTGCACTGACAGAGAAAGATCCATATAATGAAAAAAAAATAAAAGGCAAAAAAACATTTACACAGCAGCTGTTCGGTACTGAAAAATACATTAAGATTGACTCATCATCGCTGTTTGTCAGCAATACTTTCGGGCAGGTACAACAACGTTCCATAGATCTTATTTACAAACCACAGACGGATCTTGCCGGCTTCATGGTGCGGTATGATACTTCACTGTACAATTTCTACATGGCGCAGGAAGACCGCCGTCAGCTTATAGAAGCAGTAAATAAATATTTATCTGATTTTGAAGAAAAAAAGCTTATCCGCAAAACAGGAAAGACTGTAAAAATATACGGCGAGGTGAATGCATATGAGGAATTCGGCATAGTTGAAATAATGATGCCGAATATTTCAAAACCGGAAGCATATCTTGGCTACCGTTTTCTGGGAAAATCCCCGTATTTCTGTATAAAAGTACGGCCGGCGCCGAATATTGCAGAAAACTTAGGGTCGGATAAAGTATCTAAGTCTATCGAACAGTGTTACTACTTTACAAAAGCGCAGGTACAGGAACTCGTACATTTTCTTTCTGACGAAAATGTTACTAACATCGCTGCTGATTATGAGGAAGAGCATAGTACTGCTCCCCAGGATAAAGATACTTATTGACGCGAAAGCCGACGGACCATACCTGTACGTTTCTAAAATAAGCATATCTGTTTTTTACATATACTCCGCTCGTTGCTAAAACTCTTTTTTTCTGTTAATATAACTACGGAGTTTTTATGAGTGCCGAACTTGTCATGCATGCAGATGAAAACGACACGGACGCGCTGCTGCAGGAGTTTTTCAGAACGTTCGATTTTTACTCAGACGATGACCGGAAAAAAATTTCCGCTGCGTGGGAACTGCTCTGCTCCAAATCATGTGAAATAAAACGAAAATGCGGTAAGCCGTATTACCTCCATCCTATGCGCATCGCGTATATTCTGGCCCAGAACAAAATGGACACGGACTCGATATGCGCGGGACTGCTGCACAGCATTTACAATCTCGGCGTAACTGAGGAGCAGGTGCGGACGCAGTTCGGCGGCGGCGTCGCGCAGGTTATAAACGGTACCACGAAAATCATGCACCTGCCGACCGATCACGCGACAATTCAGCAGGCCGATGCCATCCGCAAGATGCTTTTCGCGATGGTCGACGACGTCCGCGTCATTCTTGTTAAACTTGCCGACAGACTCGACCGCATCCGCAACATCAAAAGTCTTGAGGAAAAAGACCAGCGCGCGCTTGCAAAGGAAATCATCGACATATGGGCGCCGCTTGCGGACAGGCTCGGTATGCAGACTGAAAAAAACGAGTTTGAGGATTTGAGCCTCAAGTATTCGAATCCCGACGTGTTTCAGCAGATAAAGGCGATCGTCTCGCAGAAGAAAGACGAGCGGGATGCATATCTCCAGAAGGCCGTCCAGCAGATTTACAAGGCAGCTGAGAAAGAGGGCATCACCGTTTCGATTACGAGCCGTGCCAAACACTTCTATTCGATATATCAGAAAATGCGCAAGCGCAATAAGGAGCCGGGAGAGCTGTACGACCTGCTCGCGCTGCGGATCATCTGCAACGAAAACTCGGAATGCTACACGCTTGTGGGCATCGTGCACAATCTGTGGAAACCGCTCGACGGACGGTTCAAGGATTATATCGCAATGCCTAAGGCAAACGGCTATCAGTCGCTTCATACGACGGTCATGTGTGAAGGCAAACCGCTTGAGATTCAGATACGCACAAAATCCATGAACGAAACGGCCGAACACGGTGTCGCCAGCCACTGGCTGTACAAAAAAGGTACAAGCCACGATCTGGTCGACGTAGAAAATCTGGGAATTTTCAACGAACTGCGAAAACTGCGTGAAGGTCATGTTTCCGACGAGAACTTTTTCAACGAGCTCAAAGACGACCTGCTCGGCGACGAGATTTACGTATTCACACCGAAGGGTGAAGTCGTGAAACTGCCCGCTGGCGCGAACGCGATAGATTTCGCGTATCACATCCATTCCGCAATCGGCGAAAAAATTGTGGGCGCGAAGGCGGACGGAAAAATTATTCCGCTTATTCAGCCGCTGAAGAACACGCAGATTATAGAAATCCTCACGAATCCGCAGGCGCATCCGACAGCGGCGCAGCTTTCCGCGGTAAAGACGTCGAAGGCCAAGCAGAAGATTCACGCGTGGCTTACGGCGAACGACCCGACATACATAGACAAAGCTGCGGTGGCAAAGGCCGAAGCGGAGGCGTCGGCGAACGCGGCATACTCGCGGGCGATGCAGGAAACGCACAAGCATAAACGTCCGGCAGGAGGCCCTCCTCAGGAAGGACTGCACAGTACGGGCAAAGTGCGCATAGGAGACACGACAAACTTCATCGTAACATTCGCGCAGTGCTGCAGACCGAAATATCCCGATCCGATCGTCGGCTACATTTCCCGCAACAGAGGCGTTACCGTGCACCGCGCCGACTGCATAACCTATCAGCGCATACCGAACATAGAGCAGCGCTCAATTGAAGTCATATGGGACACCGAAGAAACAAAGGGAAAAAATAAATAACTATTTACTCAGCTGCTCTTTATACCACGTGTGAAGCGCTTCCGTACGGCGCTTGAACGAATCGGACAAATCGACGTCGAGAAAGAGAATCTTCACGTGCGTTTTATGACCCGTAACGATTGCCGCGGAATTCAGTATTATCCCCTCTTCTGCGGGATATACGGAAATATACATCGAAAGCTCTTTCTCTTTGAGACACGTAACACCGTGATACTTCATCGGCGTGTAGTTCGTAAGCTCAAGAAAAATTTCGTCACTGTCGGTCGTGAACGAATACTGATATGTATTGCCGCCGAACGACGTATCGTTCTGAAACACCCAGCGTTTTTCCGAAACAGGAAGCGCAGCAACGACCGTGTCGGGAAGCGCTGTTTTCGTATTTTCAGGGCTGTCGATATAATACGACTGGTCAAAAAGCACCTTCGGTTTATACCCCGCCCGCCGCGAAATGTACGTTATGTCCTTCTGTGTGGAAATACGTCCGAGTACATTATACAGTGCAAGAAGGCGCTCATTCCTGTTCAACTTAGTCCATGAATCAGGATACGGAACGATCGAAACAGACGCTACCGCAAATCCGTTCACGCCGGTCGGTGCCGCCGCAAGTTTTTTGCCTAAGAGACTTCCTGCCGGCGCAAATTGCGTAATATCAGTGCCGTCCGCGTTGTCCGCAGAAAGCAGCCCGCCGGAAATAAGCTGGTCCGCCGTATTCCCCAGCGACGGCAGTACAATCCTTACGCTTTTCTGTGCCGACAGCACACAGATATTTACCATTGCTGCAACCGAAACAATAAGTATTTTTTTCATATATCAGTCACCTGTTCCTCTGAACGCACGACATATGCCGTACCTTCCGTATTTCCGCAGTGCAGAAAAATTATACCGTCGCATTCGTCCGGCATGTCGGGAATATCGACATTTTCGAGTCCCGTGCAGTCGACGATAAAAGGTCTGCGTATGTCGAGATAAAACGCCGGATCTTCCGCGCTTATTTTAATAGAAGCAAACACGCCGCTTTTATCGTTAAAGTACACGAGCCTGCGCTCACCTTTTTCGTTGAGCGCATACGTCGTTTTCCGTTCCGGCAGTATGTCGCCGTTTTTCGCCACCGTCAGCAGCGCATACAACTGTTCTCCTGTTGTCATAAACAAATTGTAAGGAAGAGAAGTAACAGGGTCAAGCAAAAAACAGAACGATTACAGTTTTTCAATCTGTTCAGGGGACAACCCCGTAACTTTTATAATTGTATCTGAAGGAAGGTTCATGTCCTTCATCTTCTTTGCAGTATCGAGTATACCTTCCTCACGACCCTGTTCAAGACCCTGGCGGAGCCCTTCCTCCAGCCCTTTCTTAACCGCCTTTTCGGTCTCATGTTTCTGGTGTATCTGCGCAAGCATGTAGTCTGTTTCATAGCGGAATCTGGTTTCCTGCTGTGCCCATTCCTTTATATCCCTGCTCATTTTATTCAAAGCCGTCTTTGCCATACGGACACCCTCCTGAAACTTATAAATTTTTTCGAGCTTATCGGTGTATTCCGGAACCCCTTCGTACTTTAAAAAGATAGCACAGATTTCCGCATCAGACAACTCTTCTACCGGTTTCTCCATAAGCTGTTTCAGCTTTGTCAGTTCGAAAAAATGCAGCCTGAATCCTCCGTCATATACGTTCAGGAACTGGTCGTACTGCCTTATATGATGGTAGTACTGTTCGTCGTCGAATTCCCGGTAATCCAGAAATGTTATCTGATGGCAGTCCGCTATTTTTCCGGCCGATTCCCCCGATTCGAGCTGCCCCGACATGAGGCGGGCATTGTAATAGTTCATGCGTTTTCTGGGTTCATCAACATCTCCGGTATCTTTTTTCTGCATTTCGATATCCGCAAGCTGCCCGCCGCAGAATCTGCATTTTATATCCATACGGATTACTTTTTGGCTGAGCATGTCCGATGTCGTTTCACCGTTTACGACTACTGCATTCTCCACTTTCTGCCCGGTTACAGCGGAGAGCAGATAGCATAGAGCACCGCGTGATTCGGGCGTGTCTTTACTGAATAATGATTTGAAAACAACGTCACATCTGATATCGAGTTCTTTTCCCAGAGCAATATTCCGTCTGATACGGTCACTACACTCTCTGCTTACAGAGAGCGTACAGGTCTGTTTTCCCATAACTGCCTCTCTGAATAGTATTGCCGGCAAAGTGAGAAAACATGCGCTTTTTCTGTTATTTTTTTACGATTTCAACCGGAGATTTACTTTAGAGGTGCCCTTTAGTCAATTTTATTAATACATCGCCCGCCACGGATGGCGGGCCCCGGTGAAGCGAGAAAATCATTGCACGAGTTCTTTGCCCTGGGATTTTCTCGCAGAGTTCGTCCGCCATGGACGGCGGACGAACGACTATTCCGTCGGTCTCTTCTTCAGCTTTTTGCTTCCGATGACTGCCTGGCCTTTCCCGATACGCTGTTCCATCATTGCGCGCACTTTAAGCGGCAGTCCGAACAGTGTGATGAAGCCCTGCGCGTCGTGATGGTCGTACAGCTCGCCGGTCGTGAAGCTTGCAATGCTTTCGTTGTAAAGCGAATACGGCGAACCGGAGCCTGCTCCCAGCATCGTACCTTTGTACAGCTTGAGTTTAACCCAGCCGGTCACGTTTTCTTCAACCTTGTCGTTGAATGCCATGATGCCGTCCATGAGCGTCGTGAACCACAGGCCGTTGTAAATAAGCTCTGCCTGTTTCACCGCAATCTGCTGTTTATAATGGTACGTCTCGCGGTCAAGACAGAGGTGCTCCATCTGTTCGTGCGCAAAGTACAGGATCGTTCCGCCCGGTGTCTCATAGACGCCGCGGCTCTTCATTCCGACGCAGCGGTTCTCGACGAGGTCAATAAGGCCTATGCCGTTCTTTCCGCCGATTTTGTTAAGTGTCTCTATGATTTCAAGACCGTTCATAGCTTTATCATTGACCGCGACGGGGATTCCTTTTTCAAAATCAATCTTGACGTATTCGGCTTTATCGGGAGCTTCTTCCGGAGACTTGGTGATTTTGAGCATATTTTTCCAGTTCGGCTCGTTTTCCGTCTTTTCAAGTTCGAGTCCTTCATGGCTGATATGCCAGATGTTCTCGTCACAGCTGTATGACGAACTCTTCTTTACCGGAACAGGAATTCTGCGTTCTTCCAGAAATCTGATTTCCTCTTCGCGGCTCTGAAGCGTCCACTTGGGATCGCGCCATGCGGCAATGACGCTGAGATCGGGCGCAAACGCTTTTATTGCGAGCTCGAACCGGACCTGGTCGTTACCCTTTCCCGTCGCGCCGTGGCAGATGGCGACAGCTTTTTCCTGACGGGCATACTCAACGAGAATTTTGCCGATAAGCGGACGCGCAGTCGAAGTACCGAGCAGATACTCGTCCTCATACACCGCGTTTCCTTTAAGCGCCGGCCACACGTATTCTTCTATATATTCCTCACGGGCATCGACGACATAGCAGGCCGCAGCACCCGTTTTGAGTGCACGGTCCTTGATTGTCTTCCAGTCATCGCCCTGTCCGAGATCAATACAGACGGCAATAACGTCATAATCGTAATTTTCTTTCAGCCACGGGATGATGACAGTCGTATCAAGTCCGCCGGAATATGCAAGGATGACCTTGTTTTTTTTCGCCATAGACAGCCTCTCAAATGTATATTTATACATAAGAATGTATCATTATTCATTAATTTGTACAATACGCATGGATATCAGTTTTACAATAGAAACGGCCTTCAAAAGTCAGTCACTTCCGAAAGCGGCTCATATATTTATTTTAATCGATTTTTATCATAAACTTTGTTAAATATTTCAATTTCATTGCATAAAATGTTATTCTCTCAATTTTTATTATCATAATCATCATGTATATTCATTTTTACTGATAATTATCAGTAAAAATTTGACAAACTGAATTTTGTGACATATCATAAATCAATCACATACAGGAGGTTGTTCATATGAAAAAAAACATGGGAATGTGTCTCGCGGGTATGATGGGAATAGCCCTGATTTTTTCGGGCTGTAAAAAAAATGAAAAGGCGGCAGAACCTGCAAAAGACGACACGAAGAAGGAAGAAGCGGCAATCACGACAGTGGGACCGGAAAACGGGACAAAACTTGAAATGTGGACGTTCGTCGAGCTTCATTCGCAGTTTTATGCATCGATGCTTGAAGAATGGAACAAACTGCATCCCGATAAGCCCATCACTATTACATTTACCACATATCCCTATGGGGACATGCACAACAAACTCACAATGGCAAATCAGACAGAACAGGGAGCGCCGGATCTCTGCGACGTGGAAATCGGGCAGTTTCCGAATTATCTGAAAGGCGTCATACCGTTTGTTGAAATGAACGATTACATCGCTCCTTACGAGAAAGATATTGTAAAAGCACGGCTCGACATCTACTCAAAGGACGGCAAATACTACGGCATTCCCACTCATGTCGGCGCGACTGTCATGTACTACAATGATTCTCTGCTCAAAAAATACGGAATCGATTACCGGACAATCAAAACGTGGGACGATTTCGAGAAGGCCGGACTCGCTCTTAAAAAAGCCTCGGACGGCGCCGTCATGATGACTTCCGTCGACACGGGCGGCACGGACTGGCTCTGGCTCTCCATGGCGGAAAACAGACAGGACTGGACCGACGGTACGGGCAAGGCGGATATCAGAATTTCGGGCGTTTCCGACATGATAAAAATGCAGCAGAAATGGCTCAAGGAAGGAATCGCAATGGTTTCTCCCGGCGGACACGTCGACATGGAGGAAGGATTCGCAAACATCGGCGACGAAAAAATTGCAGCGTTCCCGAAGGCGATGTGGTATATGTCGCGTTTCCTCAACTATATGCCCGACATGGCGGGAAAAATCGCCATAGCTCCGTGTCCGGTGTATAAAGCCGGACAGCCGCGGTCTGTCGGCATCGGCGGAACGGGAACCGTCGTTTCAACACAGTCGAAGCATCAGGAACTCGCGGCCGAGTTCGTCACATGGGCAAAACTTTCCAAAGAAGGGACGAAAAAAATCTGGGAAGTTCTCGGTTTTGATCCGTGCAACACGACACTGTGGACTGATCCGTCCGTAACGCAGGATAAATCGAACAAATATCTGCAGTATTTCCTCACTAATCCGTTCGACACGCTGAATGAAATCAAAAATGAAATCGGCGCCGTAAAAGTCGTTGAAATCAGTCCGACAATCAGCGAGCAGATCAATCTGAACGTTCTTGTGAACTGTCTTGAACAGGGAGCTGACGCGGACAAGGAACTTGCAGCGGCACAGCAGAACATCGACCTTGAACAGCAGTAATTAAAGCTTCTGAACATTCTGTTTCCGGAGTATGCCGTAAAAAACGGGCTCCGGAATATTTCGGAGGATTGATGTGAGAAAACAAAATAAATTTATCAGCCTTGTGTATTCATGGAAAGCGGCGCCGTATATTTTCGTTCTTCCGTTTATTATCAGCTTTGCGTTTTTCTGGGTATATCCGCTTTTCAGCACGGTAAAGATGAGTTTCCAGAGTATCCAGCCGGGAATGATTTCCTGGGTGGGAATCAGAAATTATTCAAAACTGCTTCACGACTCGACGTTTCATCTCGCGGTTCAAAACAGTTTTCTCTATATGATTCTGACGCTTGTGCTTCTTATTCCGTTCCCCATGCTGTTCGCATGCGTTATGAACGGTGCGTTTATGAAGTGCAAAGCTTTTTATAAAAGCGTTCTGTACCTGCCGGCGCTCACTTCGGTCGTCGTCGCGGGAACTATCTTCCGGCTCATGTTCAGCGAACTCGACGGTTCGGCGATGAATCAGGTAATGCACCTGTTCGGCTTCGAATCGGTAAAGTGGCTTAAGGCCAGGCCGACGGGATTTTTTGCACTGCTCACGCTCTGCTGCTGGCGGTGGACGGGCGTGAATATGCTGTATTTTCTTGCGGGTCTGCAGGGAATAAACGTGTCGCTGTATGAATCCGCGTCGATCGACGGTGCGACGAACTGGCAGAAATTCAAAAACATCACCCTCCCGCTGCTCCGCCCGACGACAATCTACGTGCTCACAATCAGCATTTACGCAGGGCTCGCAATGTTTCTGGAAAGCTACATGCTCTGGGCGGGCAACTCGTCGCCGAAGAACATCGGCCTCACAATTGTCGGATACCTGTACCGGCGGGGCATTGAAAAGAACGAGCTCGGATACGCATCCGCGGTCGGACTTGTGCTGCTGCTCTTTGCGCTCGCGATCAACGTTACGCAGCTGTGGCTGAGCGGTACGTTCAAAAAGGAGGAGCAGTAACTATGGCACAAAGCATAAAACGAAATAACAGCATATACACCGTATTATCCTTCATCCTTTTTACGGCGATAGGAATACTTGTCGTCATACCGCTTCTTGCAGCGTTTCTCGCTTCATTCAGACCGGGACGTGAACTTATCCGCTACGGACTGAATCTGAAATTTGATTTTGCGAATATGTCTCTGACAAATTATGCCGAATTGTTCGACGGGAAAAACAGTTATTTCCGCTGGTTCGGAAACAGCACATGGCTCACGTTCATAACGGTTACTCTTACGCTGATTGTCTGTTACTGCGTCGCCTACGGTCTGACGATGTATCATTTCAAGCTTGAAAAAATTCTGTTCTTCCTTGTGATTGCCACCATGATGGTTCCGTTTGAAATCCTCATGCTGCCGCTCTATCAGGAAATCATCGGACTGCATCTTATTAACAAAGATCTCGGGGTGATTCTTCCGGGACTGTGCGGCGCGTCGACGATATTTTTCTTCCGCCAGTACCTGCTCGGTCTGCCCAAAGAACTGCTCGACGCGGGGCGCATCGACGGCGCGGACGAATACCGCATCTGCTTCACCATCATGATGCCGCTTGCAAAACCGGCGTTCGCGGCTATGGCCATTCTGTGCGCGATGGGGTCGTGGAACAACATGCTGTGGCCAATGCTCGTCTACAGGGATGCGTCGAAGTTCACGCTCCCGATAGGTCTGAACACGCTTCTTACGCCGTACGGCAGTAATTACGACCTGCTTATAGCGGGCTCCTGCTTTTCGATTCTGCCGGTGTTCGTCGTGTTTCTTATTTTCCAGAAATATTTTATTAAGGGAATGACGGCCGGAGCGGTGAAAGGATAACTGTTTACCGGCGTACAGGAATCGCCGGTTATCAATAGTCTGATTCGATATCTTGAAACGGTGCGGATTTAATAGTAGAATTACGCGATATGCAGAAATTGTTATCTCAGCTGCTGCCGTCTTTTGCGCATGCAGCCGTTGCGGCGGACGGTGTTACGCCGGTTGAAAATACTGATATAGCTGACATTCCGGTCAATAGTCTTGCCTTTGACTCCCGCGAAGTCACGCCGGGAGCGTTGTTCTTTGCGCTTCCCGGAACGCATATAAACGGCAACGAATTCATTCCGGCCGCACTCGAAAACGGTGCAAACGCCGTCGTATTTCAGGGAGATATTCCGCACGACGTCCAAATTGAAGCCGCAAAACTGGTTGCGAAACGCGCCCTTGAAGCGGAATTTCTCGATGCGGATGATGAAAAAACGGCAATACCTGCGTTTATCAAAGTCGACGATGCGCGTTTTTCAATGGCGCCTGTTGCAGACGCATTTTACGATTCTCCGTCGAAACGCCTTATCGTCATCGGTGTGACCGGAACTGAAGGAAAAAGCAGCACGGTGTCTTTCATCTGGCAGCTGCTGCGCGCGTGCGGCAAAAAAGCAGGGTTCATATCCACTGTCGAATATTCGCTCGGAGGCGAGGCACTGCCGAATCCTCAGCACCAGACGACGCCGGAAGCACCGGTCATCCAGCATCACCTGAACGCAATGCTCGAAAACGGCTGCACGTATGCGGTCGTCGAGTCTTCTTCGCACGGCCTTTCAACGCGCACGAACCGTCTCGGCAACGTGCTTTTCGACTGCGGCGTTTTCATGAACGTCACGCTCGAGCATCTCGAATTCCACAAAACGTTCGAACAGTACCGCAACGACAAGGCGAATCTGTTCCGTGCGCTCGACAAACACGACCACGTAAAGACAATCTCCGGTACTACGATGAAAGTCCCGTCGATCGGCGTCGTCAATCTGGAGGATCCTTCCGCGCAGTATTTTACGGAAGCGACAAAGCATCCCGTATACGGTTTTACCACGGAAGGACAGGCGGGAAAAGCCGCCGCAGAAACGGGCGCAAACGCTTCACCGTTGCCGCCGATCCCTGAAGGGACGCGCTACATGATCGGACGGAACATTGCTTCCGCGCGGTTCGGCATTTCGTTCAGCATCGACGCAGACGGCGAAGACGCCGTATTCAGAGACACGGACGATCCGGCCCTTCCCCGGAAACATCCGGTGATTCACGTAACGGCGCCGCTCCCCGGTGCGTTCAATGCATACAACACGATGGCCGCGCTCATAGCGGTGAGCAGTGTCACGCAGAAACCGTTTGCGGAAATCACACAGTATATAAGCAGACTCACTCCGATAAAAGGACGGATGACCGTCATAGACAAAGGGCAGCCGTTCGAACTTATCGTCGATTATGCGCATACGCCGTCCTCATTCGAAACTATTTTCCCGCCGCTCCGCAAGCGCTGTACGGGCCGGATGTTCGCATTATTCGGAAGCGGCGGCGAGCGTGATTTAACAAAACGTCCGCTGCAGGGCGAAATTGCGGCAAAGTTCTGCGACGTACTCATGCTTGCCGATGAAGACCCGCGCGGCGAAAATCCGATGACGCTGCTGCAGATGATTGCGGACGGTGCGGAAAAACAGGGAAAGAAAAAAGGCGTCGACCTCTTTATGATTCCCGACCGTCCGACGGCGATCCGCGAAGTGTTCAGAATGGCGGGGAAAGGCGACATTGTGCTGCTGCTCGGAAAATCACACGAGAATTCCATCATCTACAAGGATTATGTTCTGAAATACGATGAAATCAGCGAGGCCGAACGCGCACTCGCCGAGATGGGATACAAATAATAATTAATAATATTGGAGAATATCATGACTATAGCGGTAATATACGGCGGAAAAAGCGGCGAACATGAAATCTCGCTCACATCGGGTGCGGCCGTTGCGCGGCACATCGACAGGAAACATACTGTCGTGCTCGTCGGAATAACAAAGGACGGTCGCTGGTTTCTGCAGGACGATGCGGAACTCGAACGCATCAGAGGCGACGAGAAAGCGTCTTTCCGAATTTCAGAGAAAAACGGAACAGAAGTATCAGTCATGCCGGGCATGGGAATGAACGCTTTCATTGCAGGCGGCAGAACGCTCCGCATCGACGTCGTTTTTCCCGTCCTTCACGGGACAAACGGAGAAGACGGAACGATTCAGGGACTGCTTGAAATGGCGGACGTTCCGTACGTCGGCTGCGCTCCGATGACGAGCGCTCTCACGATGGATAAGGAAAAGACGAAAGCGGTGTGGCAGAATGCAGGACTTCCGGTCGTTCCGTACGTCGTGATACGCCGCACGGACCTGCTCGATTCCCGCATATACGACAAAATTGTTCAGGATGCAGTCGACACGCTGCACTTTCCGCTTTTCATAAAGCCGTGCTGTGCCGGTTCCTCCGACGGAGCATCAAAGGCGCGCACACCGAAGGAGCTTTCCGTCGCGCTCATGGAAGCATTCCACTGGGACGACAAAGTACTCATTGAAAAAGCAGTCAACGCAAAGGAAGTGGAATGCGCGGTAACGGGTAATGCAGCGACAGCGCCTGCCGACAGTGAAACGGAACAGGTAAAGGCGTACGGTCCGGGTGAAATCGTGCTCACCCACGAATTCTACGACTACAACGCAAAATACAACGATTCGGACGGAGTGCGCATTCCGGCAGATCTCCCCGACGAGATGCTCGAAAAAGTCCGTACAACCGCAGTTGCGGCATACAAGGCCGTCGATGCGGCGGGATACAGCCGCGTCGATTTTTTCTACGACAAAGACACGGGCAAACTGTATCTGAACGAAATAAACACCATACCGGGCTTCACCGCAATCAGCATGTTCCCGAAAATGTGCGAGTATGCGGGGATTCATTTTACGGAACTTACGGAACTGCTTATTCAGGAAGGAATACAGCGTTATCGTACGCACGCCGCACTCCAGACATCAAGATAAGCGGACGTTTTTTTTATTCGCTGAATAATACCGCCAGCGTTTCGGCATCCGCTTTTATGTTGCTGATTTTGCAGTATTCGTCGGGCTGGTGGGCCATGTCGTCGAGCGTACTCCAGACAGCGGCGTTGTATCCCTGAACGCGGAGATCGGCTCCGACTGTACCGCCGCCGATTCCTATTGTCTTCGCCGTAACGCCGTGAGATTTCTTTATCGCGGCGGAAAGCTTCACGACGACGGGTGCGTCAGTCGGAGTTGCGGGCGATTCTTCCGCCTGAGGCGTCGTATAGTCGATTTTTACGCCGTACTTTTTTTCCACTTCGTCGCATCTGCTGCGAACTTCCGCAAGAACTTCTTTCAATGTGTAGCACGGAAGGATGCGGCAGTCCATGCAGAACGTGTCTTCTCCCGGAATGATGTTGATGCTTTCGACGTTCGCGGCGCGCATGGTCGGTTCGAACGTGGAATAGTCGGGCTGGAACAGAGGATCGTGCTTATTAAAAACGGAAATCATGTCGTGCAGGCTTAATGCAAGCGCGTCGGCGGCAAGGCACGCGTTGTGTCCCGAATCGGGACGCGAACCGTGCGTCTGTTTCCCCGCAACGTGTATGCGCAGCCACAGAATATTTTTTTCCGCAACTTCTATTGTCTCTCCCCTGCTGTCGCCGCCGTCGGGGATGACGATGATATCCTGTTTCCGGAAAAGTTTCTGCGACTTGAGCAGATACTTGATGCCGTACACGCTGCCGACTTCCTCGTCCGCCATAAAAAGCAGCTTAACAGTATGTGCGGGAACAATGCCGTTTTTCACGTATGCGAGAGCCGCGAATACGGACGACACGAGTCCCTGCTGATTGTCTTCGACGCCGCGTCCGTAAAGTCTGCCGTCTTTTTCGACGACGGTCCACGGATCAGTGTGCCACAGCGAACGTTCGCCTACGGGGACGACGTCGAGGTGGGCCATGGTCCACACTGCATATTCGTCGGATTTTCCCGGAATGGTCACGACTGCGTTGGGACGTATGCCGCCTTTTGCGCGGCAGTCCGGTGCATCGTAACGCTCGACGTTCGTAAGGCCGTATCCGGCAAGCCACTTGATGAGCGCGTCGCATTTTTCAGCTTCCCCGTCTCCGCCGTTTTCGGGGGCAAGAGACGGAAAGCTTGTAAGCAGTTTTTCAAGCGCAACCATATCGCGCTCGGAAGAATTAATAAAATCAAATAGTTTTGCTGTATCGGTTTCGTTCATATCCGTCTCTCTTTCAGTATTATCTGCTTGTCTGTTTAATATATTTATTGTAGGCGTCCCATGTCGACTTTACGAGCGTGTCTACATCCGAATACTGCGCTTTCCACCCGAGTTTCTCGTATGCGAGCTTCGCCGACGCGACGAGTACCGCAGGATCTCCTGCGCGTCGTTCAGCGTAGTCTGCAGGTATCGGCTGACCGGTAATGCGGCGGGCGGCTTCAACTATTTCCCTGACAGTCGTTCCCGTCTCGCTGCCGAGGTTCACCGTAAGGCTTTCGTTGTTTTTTGCGATGTAGTCGAGCGCTTTGACATGCGCAACTGCAAGGTCAGTCACGTGCACATAATCACGGATGCACGTTCCGTCGCGGGTGTCGTAGTCGCTGCCGAAAATCTTGAGTTTCCCGCGCATGCCGCACGCGACTTCCATGATGACGGGAAGCAGGTTCGCGGGATTCTGTTCGAGTCCGTAGAGTACGCCTTCCGTGTCGTAGCCCGCAGCATTGAAATAGCGGAGCGCCGCGAATTTAAGTCCCTTGAGTTTTTCATACCACGCCATGAACTGTTCGATTGAAAGCTTCGTATATCCGTAGTAGTTCTCAGGGTTTTTCGGATGATTTTCGTCGATCGGAAGATACTGCGGTTCGCCGAAAACGGCCGCGGATGAAGAGAATACCATGTATTTGCAGCCGTGGTTTACCGCAGAGTTGAGAATGTTGAGCGTGCCGGAAATGTTGTTGACGGAATATTTTTCCGGATAAATCATCGATTCTCCGGCAGCCTTGAACGCCGCAAGATGGATGAAGGCGTCGAATCCCCGGGCAAAGGCTGCGTCGAGATCGGCGGTTATAAGAATATTGCCGTAAATAAATCCGTTCTCTTTGAACAGATTCTGACGGAGTCCGCTCGAAAGGTTGTCAAATACAGTGACTTTGTGTCCCTGTTTCATCAATTCTTTCACCACATGACTGCCGATATATCCGGCGCCGCCGATTACCAAAACCTTCATTATTTTGACCTCCATAATCCAGCTTCATACGGTGCGCAACCGTTTGCGCGACTATCACTATTATATTTTATTCAAATACTTACTTCAACATCATTTCGTGTTTTTCACTGAATCTTTTCGGCCGCACATTCCCACTGCGCGTTCAGCTCGTCGAGCTTTGCCGCAAGCTCGGAAATATTTTTCTGAATCTGCCGGCATTTTTCTCCGTCGCTGTACACTTCCGGCCGGGCCATCCGTTCTTCGAGCGCCTTTTTCTGATTTTCGGTTTCTCCAATCTGCTGCTCGATGCGCTCGACGTCTTTTTCCAGACGGCGGCGGTCAGCCTTGCGGCGCTTCTCCTCTTCCCATGAAGACTGTCCCGCATTCTGGGCCTGTTCCGAAAAAGAAGGAGACGCAAGGACGGACCCGCCTGCTTCCGTTCCGCTGCCCGCGGAAGTCGTCCCCATGCTGAACTCACCGACAGTACCGGCGCGCTCCGCTTCAAGCCGCTCCTGATAGTACCTGTAATCCCCCGGAAAATTACGGAAGTGACCGGGCGTAAGCTCGAGCACGCGCGTCGCAAGCCCTTCGATGAATCCCCTGTCATGACTGACGAATACGACCGTTCCGCCGAAGTCTTCGAGCGCATCCATGAGCACGTCCTTCGAGTGCATGTCCAAATGGTTCGTCGGTTCGTCGAGCACAAGCAGATTCACCGGGCGCAGCAGCAGCTGAAGCAGAGCGACGCGGCTCTTTTCTCCTCCGGAAAGCACGTTGAGGCTCTTGAAAACGTCGTCGCCCCGGAACAGGAACGCGCCGAGCATGCCGCGCACTTTCGGAACAAGCTCGAACGGCGCAATGCCCTCCACGTAATCGACTATGCTCCGGCTGCCGGTGATTGTTTCCGCACTGTCCTGCGAAAAATAGCCGGTCTGTACTCCGGCTCCCGGAATAATTTCACCGGTGAAATTTCTGTCCTCGCCCGCAATGATTCTGAGGAGCGTTGATTTTCCTGCCCCGTTGTGCCCCGTAACGACGAGCCGTTCGCCGTTCTCAAGCGTGAGATCAAGGTTGTCGATGACGTTGTGCACGCCGTCGTAACTTTTCGTAATACCGTTCATGCGCAGCACAAGTTTTCCGGCATGCGGTGCGGGCGGAAACGTAAAGTGAATCTGTTTGAGCGATTCGGGAATTTCTATCCGTACGATTTTGTCGAGCTGTTTCTGTCTGTCCTGCGCCTGAGCCGCCTTCGTCGCCTTTGCGCCGAAGCGGTTTATAAAATCCTCGAGATGCTGAATCTCCTGCTGCTGCTGTTCGTACGCTGCTATGAGCGTCTTGAGCTCGACTTTGCGCACGTCTTCGTAATGCGTGAAATTTCCCGCATAATGTTTAAGTTCGCCGTTGAACAGCTCGTACACTTCGTTGATTGTCACGTCGAGAAAATAACGGTCGTGGCTTACGAGCAGGAACCCGCCTTTGTACGATTGAAGAAACTGCTCGAGCCACGCGCGCGCGTCGATGTCGAGGTAATTCGTCGGTTCGTCGAGCAGCAGAATGTCGGGCTGCTGCATGAGCACTTTTGCAAGCGCAATGCGCATCTGCCAGCCGCCGGAAAATTCCTCCGTCTGCCTCGCAAAATCTTCCCGCGTAAAACCGAGACCGAGCAGCACTGATTCGGCCTGCGCCCCGCGCCGGTGCCAGCCGCTCTCATCAAGCTCCGTTATAAGTTCCGACTGACGCTCGACGAGGGTCGCCGTATTCGGAGGATTCGCCGTAAGCTCGTCGCCAATGCGGTCTATTTCCGCCTGCATGTCGTATCCGAACTGAAACGCGCGGTCGGCCTCCTCAAGAAGCGTGCAGCCGCTGTGCGTCAGACCGGACTGCGGAAGATACCCGATGCGGGTGTTTTTCTGAACGACGCGCTGACCGCTGTCCGGTTTTGCAAGACCAGCCATAACTTTTATGAGAGTCGATTTACCGGCTCCGTTTGCGCCGGTGAGAGCCGCTTTAGTTCCTGCCTGCAGATTTACCGACACATCTTTCAGAATGTCCCGGTCTCCGAAAGCAAGCGATACCTGTGAAAACTGAACGAATGCCATATGATACCTGTCAGTCTTTCTGGAAGAAAAGCACAAGCGGACTCGTACCGCGGCTCGTCACTGTGCTGCCGTCGTATGAAGCGCCCGTCAGATCCTCAAGACGCAGACCGTTGTTTTCCATTTTATACAGGAAGTTCACATCCGTATCCATGCCGTCGAACCTGAAGGACAGGACGCCGTCGTACGAAGAGACAAGCGCGTCTCCCAGATAATATTTTATAGCTATCGTGCCGCCGTTCTTTGCGGAGGAATCGACGACGGACGGCACGAGCAGTCTGTAGTTTTTCCAGCCGAACGACTGATCTTCTTTGAGCGAAAGCTGTCCGTAGCTCGCGCTCCTGAAATCGGGACCGAACGCGTACAGCTTCCCGTAAACCTGCACGCGCCGCTCCTTCTCTGCGGCGACAAGAGCCGCGACATCCTCGTTTTCTCCGAGCGTGATGAAATTCAAATCCTGCGGTTTGCCGTTGTCGCCGGAATAGGTGACGACGATGAACGCGTCGCCTTTAACGGTAATCTTAACAGGTATCCCGTCGAGCGCGTATTCAGTGTCGCCCGTTTTCGTCGTTCCGGAATAATCCCACGATTCATGTATGTCGGGAAGATTCAGCGAAACTTTATTATTTTCGGCGTCGACCGTGAAACTGTACGACGCGTTCATAAGCTGCGGATCAATGCGGTTTCTGTCTATCATTGCGCGGTAATAATCGGGGTACCATGTTTTAGCAAGGACTGATTCGATGACCGTATCTTTTTCTTCCTGCGAATCAGTCTGCTGACCGCCGACGACAACTCCGCCTTTTTCGGTTTCAAACTGATCGAGATTATACGAAAAACACCACCCCTGCGTGCCGTCTTTTGTAAGAATCCGCAGCCATTCACCTTCAAGTGCATTCCTGCCGGTCATAACGGCCTGTCCTTTTCCTTTATACAGCAGCTTCACCGTTTCGCTTCTGCGCAGCCGGTACACCTGTTTTGCGGTGTTCACCGGGTCCGCACGGACGGGAAGACCGTCGATTTTTACTTTTGCATACTGATGGATGAACTCCGCATATTGTCCGGCCGTCTTCTTTGCCCCGTGACGCGACTGCGGATCCGTAACCTGCCACAGGGGAATCTCAAAATGCTCTTTTGAACCGGGCGTCGACACAACATATACGTGGGAAATATTCGATCTGATATACACGGGAACTATATCGCCGTCCTGCAGTCCTTTTTCGGGAACGTCCCAGAGCAGTACTCCGTATCCCATAATTCCTGAACATGACGTAAGGATAAAAGAAACTGCCAGCAGAAGACAGAGCGGTAATTTTCTGTAAAAGTGAATCATACACACAGCATAGCAAATTACAGTAAAAAAGTCAGTAATCTTGTGACTCTGTACTTTATGCGTTATAATTTTATCATTATGGCAAAAAACAGTGTACCGGCACGGAAAGATATTCCTGCCTCAGATAAATGGGATTTAACATCGTTATTCGCTTCCGATTCAGACTGGGAAACAACTCTCAAAACTCTTGAAGGGCTTACATCTGAAATTACACAGTATAAAGGCCGGCTTGCAGACTCCGACGGAACGCTGCTGTCGGCCCTTAAAGCATATGAAAACGCCGACAAAAAACTTGAAGCAGTATACAACTACGCTCAGCTTCAGTTCACCGCCGACGAGACTGATTCCGGCGCACAGGACAGGGAAGGACGTGCGCGCATGGCGTATACGAAGTACTGCGCAGCGACAAGTTTCTTCAATCCCGAACTGCAGTCGATTCCCGACGACAGAATACAGTCGTGGCTCAAGCAGAACAGTTTCGACGAATACCGCATATTCCTCACGAAGATTCTGCGCATGAAGCAGCACATCCTCAGCGAAAAAGAGGAACGGCTCATGTCGCTGCAGAGCGAAAGCGCAGGAACGTCCGACAAAGCGTTTACGGTGCTCACCGATGCTGATATGACTTTCGGTACCGTAGAGCTGAACGGCGAACAAAAACCCCTCACGCAGTCCACGTGGAGCGTGTTCATGGACAATCCCGACAGAAACGTGCGCGAACAGGCGTACAAAAAATTTTACAGCGCGTTCGAAAGTCACGAGAACACGCTCGCGGCGTTATATGCTGGCTCTGTCAATCAGGATGTGTTCAGCATGCGCGCCCGCAGTTATACATCGTGTCTGGAACGGGCATTGTTTCCGGACAACGTGCCCGTAAGCGTCTATCACAACCTGATCGACACCGTGCACAAAAATCTTCCGTCGCTCCATAAATATTACACGCTCAGAAGGAAGGCGCTCGGTCTTGCGGAGCTGCGCCACTACGACGTCTACGTACCGCTCGTAAAAAACGTGAACACGCATACGACATACGACGAGTCTGTTGAAATCTGCCGAGAGGCGCTTGCCCCTCTCGGTACGGAATATACCGACAGGCTCTGCGCGGGATTAAAAGGCGGATGGGCTGACCGCTATGAAAACAAAGGAAAACGCAGCGGCGCGTTCTCGAGCGGCGTGTACACCGGAAATCCGTTCATCCTGCTTAATTACAAGGAAGACGTCATCCGCGACGTGTTTACCATGGCGCACGAAGGCGGACATTCGATGCATACGTGGTACTCGGTCCACGCAAATCCGTACATGCAGTACAACTACACGATTTTTGAAGCTGAGGTCGCCTCAACGTTCAACGAAGAGCTCGTGTTCGAATATCTGCTGAAACGTGCGGGAAGCGACGACATGAAGGCGTATCTTCTGGCCATGCGCGCGGGGGATATTCTCGCGACGCTCCAGCGTCAGACGATGTTCGCCGAATACGAACTGAAGACGCACGAGCTTGTCGAATCGGGGACGCCGCTTTCGGCTGAAGTGCTGCGCAGGACGTATCGTACGCTGCTTGAGCAGTACTTCGGTCCGGAAATGCATTTTGAAAGCAACAGCGACATGGAGGGGCTCCGTATTCCGCATTTCTACAACGCGTTTTATGTGTACAAATATGCAACCGGTATTTCCGCGGCTCTCGCACTCGCAAAACGGGTGCTCGGCGGCGGGACGGCAGAACGGAACGACTACTTCAAATTCCTCAAGTCGGGCGGTTCGCGGTATCCGATCGAATCGCTCAAAGTTGCCGGTGTGGATATGGAACAGACTGCTCCCGTTCAGGCTGCGTGCGATACGTTCGCGGAGATGGTGAATCAGCTCGAAACGCTGCTCAAGATTTAATGAAAGGGTACTGATATTTTTCGGTACGAATTTAAAACCTGAGGATTTTAAATTGAAAGAAACTGAGTTCCGCTTGTTTTTGGCCGGTATACCGAAAGCTGAAATACACATTCACATCGAAGCAGTCATGTCGATCAGTTCGGTGAGAAAGCTGTATAAAAAGCATTACGGCAAAGAAATGAGCAGCCGGGACGAAGCAGAACTCTTTTTGTACGACGATCTCGACGGTTTCATCAAAGCGTTTCTTTCCGTTCAGAATCTGTTCGAATCTGTTTCCGATTTTACCTGCGTATTCGACGACCTTGCGGAATATCTTGTAAAAAACGGCGTCGTCTATTGCGAAGCGTTTTTTGCACCGACTGCTTTTCTCAGGAAAGGATTCGACTACGGAGAAATCATGTCTCTGTTTTCGGAAAAAATCGCGGAAATCAAAAAAAAGTACAACTGTATCGTAAAACTGATTCTCGACGTATCGCGCACGTTCGGATATGAAAACGCGCTGAAGAACTACGAGCTGCTCAGGCGGTATCCGTGCAGCGACATAATCGGCATAGGGCTCGGAGGTTCGGAGCAGAAAGGTCCGGCAAGGGAATTCGAACCTGTATTCGCGCAGGCGCACAGGGACGGTTTTCATGCGGTCGCTCACGCGGGCGAAGACACGGGACCCGAATCAATATGGGATTCAATCAATTTTCTGCACGCCGAGCGAATCGGTCACGGCGTTTCCTGCGTACAGGATCCGGAGCTTGTTAAATACCTTGCGCGCACAAAACTCCCGCTCGAGGTCTGCATCACGAGTAACGTGTTCACGAAAAAATACGTGCAGAAAACGGAAGAACATCCCGTGCGGGAAATGTTCGACAGCGGAGTGCTCGTTACGATAAATACCGACGATCCGGTGTTTTTCAGGACAACGCTTCTTGAAGAATACTGGAAATGCTACAGCCGTCTGAATTTTTCCATGGACGAAATCAAACAGCTTGTGTGCAACAGTTTCAGCGCAACGTTCATGAGCGAAGAAGAGAAACTCACCCGCATCGCTCAGGTGAACGACGCGTGGGAAATATCAGCTTTATTTTAAATACACCATCAGCAGCATAATGTCGCTCACGCGGATGCCGGAAATACGGCTTGCCTGTCCCAATGTGAGCGGCCTGATTTTTTCGAGCTTTGTGCGCGACTCGGCGGAAAGCGACACGACAGAACTGTAGTCGAAACTGTCGGGAATGCGCGTGTTCTCCATGCGGTGCATCTTTTCGACGCGCTTGTCCTGCTTTTCAATGTAGTACTTGTATTTGAACTCGATTTTCGCTTCGTTCCATTCCTCTTCCGGATAACCGGGGTTCGCCACATCAGGATTTTTGAGCAGCTGCGCAAGGATTTCGTCCTCCGCCGCATACTTCGCGTTCGTCGCGTCGAGCTGCCGCTGCGTTTTGAGCCCCGCGGCGAATCCGTATTTTACGAGGCGCCGGTCCGCTGTATCGTAGCGCAGTTTCAGACGGTACTCCGCGCGCGCCGTGAACATGCGGTACGGCTCTTTCGTGCCGAGCGTCACGAGGTCGTCGATGAGAACGCCGATGTACGCTTCGTCGCGACCGAGGACAAGCGGGGTCCATTCCGGAATAGTGCGGAAATCCGCACGACCTGCGGCTTTCTGCGCATCTTCTTCGGCCGCATTGAGAGCGGCGGTTTCCTTCGCTGAAATTCCGGCGAACTGCGCTTCCTCTTCGGGGGTAAACGCCGCATGCGGATAGAACCTCCCCGGTTCGGTCGAAGAGGGAGAACTGCCCGTATCCGAAGGTGCGGAACAAAGCGGACCGCAGAGCGACTTATGCGCACGGGCGTAATATCCCGCGTTGATTCCCGCAATAATCCCCTGACCTGCCGCTTCCTCGTAGCCCGACGTGCCGTTAATCTGACCCGCGTCGAAAAGACCTGCAACGCGCTTCGTTTCAAGCGACGGGAACAGCTGCGTCGGCTCGACGTAATCGTATTCGACCGCGTACCCCGGTCTGCTCGGGACGGCGTGCTCGAATCCCGGCATAGTGCGCATGAACGCATCCTGCACGCATTCCGGCAGCGAAGAGGAAAGTCCGTTAAGATACATCTCCTCAGTTTCAAGTCCTTCCGGTTCGACGAAAATCTGATGACGCTCGCGTTCCGCAAAACGCATCACTTTGTCCTCAATCGACGGACAGTACCGCGGACCGATGCCGTGAATTTTTCCGCTGTACAGCGGCGACCGCCCGATATTGTCGCGGATTATCGTATGAGTAGCCCCGTTCGTGTAAACGATGTGGCACGGCACAAGCGGACGGTCGACGGACCTGTCGTCGAAGGAAAACGGAATAACAGTGTCGTCGCCCGGCTGCAGTTCAAGTTTTGTAAAATCTATCGTACTTTTGAGAATGCGGGGAGGCGTTCCTGTCTTGAGTCTTCCCGTCGTAAAGCCGAGACGGCGCAGCGACGCGGTAAGGCCGAACGCGGCAGCCTCGCCGAGGCGGCCGCACGGTGCGTCGTATTCACCGATGAAAATCCGTCCGCCGAGAAACGTTCCGGTCGTAAGAACGACTGCGCGGGCGGGAATGACGCGCCCCCGCTCTGTCACGACGCCGGTGATCTTCTGACGCATACCGCTTTTCGCGGCCTCCGTCGCACCCTCGTTCCGCGATTCGCCTGGAATAGTTCCCTTCTCCGCCGCACTGTCCGAATGAGGCGGCAGCGGCGTCGTACTTGCTGTCGTAAGAATATCCACGACAGTGTCCATGAGCGTGTACAGATTCGGCGTCGATTCAAGTGCTTTCCGTGCAAGCTGCGAATAAACGGTTTTATCAGCCTGAGCGCGCGGTGCCTGCACGGCCGGTCCTCTGCTGCTGTTGAGCAGGCGGAACTGAATGAGCGATTTGTCGGTCAGTTTCGCCATCTCGCCGCCGAGCGCGTCTATTTCGCGCACAATGTTGCCTTTTGCAATTCCGCCTATCGACGGATTACACGACATGCGGCCGATTGATTCTATAGTTTGTGTAATTACGAGCGTTTTAAGTCCCATGCGGGCGCAGGCAAGAGACGCCTCGATTCCCGCATGACCGGCGCCGACAACAACGACGTCATAATAATCATAAAATCCGGACATATTACATAAGTATAGTGATTTACGGAAGGCGTTACAAGAAAACGGCGTTATTTCCGGTATTTCCTGAGGATATGTACAATGAGCACGACGGGAAGTATGCCGACCGCAGGGATGAGGACCGCACCCGCAAAACCGGAGAAAGTGCAGAAAGGCTTCACGTAACCGAAAACGGCGCCTGCCGCGACAAGTACGAACCAGATTATAACTTCCCATGCAGGAGTATAACTGCCCGGATCGTCGTTTCCCCAGATATAGTCGGAAAGGAAGAACCCGACAGGCACACCGGCCCACAAAAGAATAAGATACAGCGCATCAAGATGTTCCCCTGAAAAAGACGTACAGCCGGTAAAAAGAAAACAGCCCCCTATAAACGCCGATACAAGCAAAGAAAATTTTCGTCCGTTTCTCATAATTTTTTCATCATATCAAATTTACGCGCAAAAAAACAGGGAGAGGATAAAATTTCGTTTTCGGGCATTTTAAACATCGCAGCCCTGCCCGAAAGTGAAACTTCCGGGCAGGTTCCCCTCCGGACGTTATATTTTCGGATACCTGCTGAAGTACTCTTTTGTCATTTTGGCAACGACACCCGAGAGGACAATAAGGGAAATGATGTTCGGAACTGCCATAAGACCGTTGACAATATCGGCTATTGTCCAGACGGCGCTGATTGTCATGTACGGACCGATGAATACGCAGACAATATACAGCCAGCGGTATATTTTGACGACGTTCATTTTTCCGCCCGAAAGATACTCGATGCAGCGTTCGCTGTAATAATCCCATCCGAGAATCGTCGTAAATGCGAACAGTATAAGGCACAGCATAAGGAAAAACGCTATGACTCCGGTACCGAACGGAAATCCCTGAACGAACGCCGCATTCGTGACGGCATATCCCTGCAGACCGGTGTTCCACGTACCGCCGAGAACAATGACGAGACCGGTTATCGTACAGATAACTATGGTGTCGAAGAACGTTCCCGTCATTGAAATAAGCCCCTGCAGTACCGGCTCCGCAGCCTGTGCGGCGGACGCCGCGATAGGAGCCGATCCGAGTCCCGCTTCGTTCGAAAAAATACCGCGCGCAATACCTTTCTGCATCGCGAGGAACATGGCGCCGAGCGCTCCGCCCGCAACGGCGCGCGCACCGAACGCATCGCGGAATATTTCCGCAAATGCGGCCGGCACCTCAGCAATGTGCAGGCATATGATTGCAAGGCCGAGCACGATGTAAACGAGCGCCATGAACGGAACGAGGACCTGCGATACTTTTGAAATACGCTGCAGCCCGCCGATAATGATGAGCGCGGCAAAAACCGCGACGCAGAGCCCCGCAATGACAACTGTCCATGAATACGTGCTGCCGAACAGGCTCACCGTCCATGCGTTTTCAGGATCAAAGAACGTGTTGACTGCACTGGAAATGCTGTTGACCTGCGTAAACGTTCCTATTCCGAAAAGGCCGACCATCGCGCCGAACAGGGCGAACAGCTTCGCCAGCCATTTCCACCTGCGGCCCATTCCTTTCTCTATCGTGTAGAACGGACCGCCGAGGATATGACCGTCGGAAGAAACCTCGCGGTAATGAAAGGAAAGCAGACATTCCGCATACTTTGTCGCCATTCCGAACAACGCGGCGAACCACATCCAGAACATAGCACCCGGACCGCCGGCAACTACGGCGGTCGCCACGCCGACAATATTGCCCGTTCCGATTGTCGCGGAAAGCGCGGTGCACAGCGCGCCGAGACTGGAAACTTCACCGTGCTCTCCGTCAGGTTTCCTCCTGATCGATTTGAGCGCGAGACCGAGTTTTGTGAACTGCATCCCCCTGATTCTGACCGTAAGCATAATGCCCGTTGCAAGAATCAGGATGATAAGCCACAGTCCCCAGACTTTGTCGTCCAGGGAATTGAGAAACGAGTTGACGGCTGAGAACATCAGCGTACCTCTTGGGAAAACAGGTGTAACCCCTGTTAAAAGATAAGAGCCCGGATTACGGCGTCTGCCGGATACGGGCTCTCCAAAGAGTGGTTAGAACATTTTACATGCTCTGTCCTTTGTGCCTGAGATATCGGTACCGGAACTCCCGGTGCTTTAAACCTTCGGCGCTCCGCGTAAAAGCGGAGACTCTCCAGAGAATTACCGTACGACCACAATCAGTACGGTAACGGAAAAATACTATCATATAAAACCGTTTTCCGCAACATACGATGAATTTTACTGCGTTTTGTTCTGGACTTTTGCAAAAAAATAGTTTATAGTCCTCTTACACTTAACCGCGCTTTAATTGCGCCGGCGTATTTTTATTACGGAGGTTATATGGACCAATCTGACAGTTCAGGCAGTAGTAGTACCGTACCGTTGCCTGCTTATTGCACAGTAATTCACGCGCATACCATGAACCTCTGCGGAAGAATTCGCTAGAAGCATATCCGAATCAATCCACATTGTTCTTCAGAAGGTCTCCCGGTATGGCGTGACGCCACACTTTACTCTACAGGAGATTCATTATGATGAACGAACTTCTCGCTCCCGATATCGAGACGCTTGTTAAAGAAAACAAGTATGCTGATGTCGTCCAATTTCTTTCCGCGCATCATCCGACGGAAGATGCGGAATTAATTGCGGACCTCAAACCGGAGGAAATCCGCAAACTGCTTAAAAATCTTGATCCGCAGGCCGCGGCAGATATTTTCTGCGAACTGCCCGACGCGCTTCAGTCGGATACCGCGGAACTCATGAGCCAGTCCGAGCTTACGACGATGCTCGAAAAACTGCCGCCCGACGAACGGGCGGACCTTGCAAAATCGATTCCGGAAAGTCAGCTCGACGCGGTTCTTCCGTTTCTTGCAAAAAAAGAACGCGACGAAATAAAGGAACTGGCGTCGTACCCGGAAGGAACGGCAGGTTCCGTCATGACGACGGACTACATCGCCTTCCCTGAATTGCTGACGGTGCAGCAGGCCATAAACCGCATACGGCTCGAAGGCGCGCAGAAAGCCGCAGTTTCGCTTATTTTCATGCTCGACACCGAACGAAAGCTCTGCGGATACGTTACGCTCGAAGATCTTATACTTGCAAAACCGCTCGCCACGCTCGAATCGATCAAAAAACCGCTCGTCGCCGAAATAACGGCCGAAGCTGACCGTGAGGAAGCGTCGTATAAAATCACCAAATACGGACTTATCGTGCTGCCCGTTGTCGACGACACCGGGTCTCTTATCGGCATCATTACGCACGACGATGCCATGGACGTCGTCGAGGAGGAGCGCACGGAGGATATGGAACGCTTCATGGCGATCACCGGAAAGCATCAGGATACGTCGTACCTGCAGACGCCTGCATTGACGCAGTTTTCCCGCCGCGTTATCTGGCTTATCATTCTTGCTTTCATGGATTTTATATCGGGCGCCGTACTTCAGTCGTATCAGAATACGCTTTCAACGCTCATGCTGCTTGCGTTCTACATGCCGATGCTTACCGATATGGGCGGAAATACAGGCAGTCAGTCGGCGACGGTCATCGTGCGCGCAATCGCCCTCAAGGAAGTGGGGCCGCACGATATATTCCGCGTCATCTGGAAAGAACTGCGCATCTCGCTCATGCTCGGCGTCGTACTCGGCCTTATTGCGTTTCTGCGCGTCGAACTTACCGGCGGAAGTTCCGTCATACCGGCGGCACTTTCTCTGACGCAGATCGGAATCGCCATAGGACTCGCGCTCGCCGTTCAGGTAGTCTCCGCGACGATAATCGGCGCCGTCCTGCCGCTTCTTTCGTCGGCGTTCAAATTCGACCCCGCCCTTATCGCAAGCCCCGCGCTCACAACGATCGTCGACATCACCGGTTTGCTTATCTATTTCGGAATCGCGAGAGCGATGCTGCATATTTAACAAAAGTACTTTCTGCGCAGTGAAAAACTGCGGCCGTCTAAAAACTTCATTTTCAGACATTTCTGAAAACAGTATCGTGATGTTTGAAAAATTAAGTCCTTACAAGACAAAGACTTAATTTTTCAAACTCGGCAGGCCGTCCCGCAAGTAAAACTTACGGGACGGCCGCAATTGATATTTTCACTTCTATCGTATACTATAAATGATTATGGATTTATTGAAAAAGCTCGAAGACTGCAGAATTCGTTTCGACGAACTTAATTCACAGGTGATGGACCCCGATCTCGTAAAAGATCCGTCGAAATATAAGGACGTCATGCGCGAACACGGACATCTTTCCGAACTGATGACACTCTACGACGAGTATCAGAAAGTGCTCAAGGGAATCGGAGACGACACGGAGATGATCACGAACGAAGAAGATCACGACATGAAGGAGATGGCGCGCGAAGAACTTAAATCCCTCGAAGAGCGGAAACCGCAGATTGAGGAGCAGATAAAGTTCAAGCTTATTCCGCCGGATCCTCTCGACGAGAAAAATATTATCATTGAAATCCGCAACGGCGTCGGAGGCGACGAAGCGTCTCTGTTCGTCGCGGACCTGTATGAAATGTACACGCGTTTTGCGGAGATGAAGGGCTGGAAATACGAAATTATGAATGCGACTCCGACTGAAGTCGGCGGATATAAGGAAATCTCGTTTTCACTGAGCGGTAAATTCGTATACGGTACGCTCCGCTGGGAAGGCGGCGTCCACCGAGTGCAGCGCGTTCCGGCAACGGAAGCGCAGGGAAGAATTCACACAAGCACGGTCACGGTCGCCGTTCTCCCCGAAGCGGAGGAAACGGACATCGTCATAAAGCCCGAAGACGTGCGGGTCGACGTCATGCGCGCAGGCGGTCCGGGAGGTCAGTGCGTCAACACGACTGATTCCGCCGTGCGCCTTACTCATATTCCGACGGGCATCGTCGTGATTCAGCAGGACGAGAAAAGTCAGATTAAGAACAAGGCGAAAGCGTTCCGCGTTCTCCGCGCACGTCTGTTCGATCTTGAAGAAAATAAAAAACGTGCGGAACGAGACGCTGCGCGCAAATCGATGGTAGGTTCGGGAGACCGCAGCGAGCGGATCCGCACGTACAATTTTCCGCAGAACCGCGTCACGGACCACCGCATCAACCTGACGCTGTACAAACTCGACCAGTTCATGCTCGGATACATGGACGACATGCTCGACGCACTCAACGTGTACGCGAAGGAAGAGCAGCTCAAAGCGGACATCCCGGGGTTGGAAAAAAACTGATGGACATACGGAGCGCGCGGCGGGACGGCATTGCAAAACTTTCATCGTCCCCTACTCCCGCGCTCGACACGGACGTTATTCTCGAACATATTACCGGACACAGTAAATCGTATTTTCTCACGCACGGCGACACGGAATTAACAATGCAGCAGGCAGCTGAGCTCGACAGCGCCGTTGCGCTCAGGCAGACGGGATTTCCCGTCGCGTATATAACCGGCCATAAGGAATTTTACGGAATCGATTTTCTCGTAACGAAAGACGTGCTCATCCCCAAACCCGACACGGAACTCATGGTGGAACATGCGCTCGAATGGATCCGGCAGAATACCGCCCCGGCACAAGGCGGCGCAGTGCGTATTGCGGACGTGTGCACGGGGAGCGGCTGCATAGGGCTGAGCGTGGTGCACGAACTCCGCGTTCCGGCTTTTCTCACTCTGACAGACATTTCCGCCGCGGCGCTCGGCGTTGCGGAACGGAACGCACCGCGCGTTCTGTCACCGGAACAGTTGCAGCGCATATCCGTTCTGCAGGGCGATTTGTTAAACGCGGTGCCGGCTGAAATGCAGTTCGACGTAATTCTGAGCAATCCTCCGTACGTACCGGCGGACGAAGTAACGGACCTTCTCAGGGACGGACGCTGCGAACCGCGTCTTGCGCTCGACGGAGACACCGATACTGCCGCGGAAACGGCCGGCAGCCGCGACGGACTTGCGATTATCCGCAGGCTCATACCGCAGGCGTTCCGGCATCTTACGGATACGGGCATATTCATGCTCGAAACCGGCGAGTACAACGCGGAAGGAGCGGCCTCGATAATGGAAAAGGCCGGCTTCACGCAGGTGACAACGTACCGCGATCTGGCCGGCCAATTACGTTTAACAACAGGACGTAAACGCTGATTTACTTTGAGGACTTCCGCTTCTTAGATACAACGTCGAAGAAAACGGCGAGCAGGAGCACAAGGCCTTTGACGGCTTTCTGCCAGTTCGAATCGATGCCCAGAATGGACATACCGTTGTTCAGAACACCCATGAATATGGCGCCGATGACGGCTCCTCCCACAGTACCTGTTCCGCCGTATGCGGACGCGCCGCCGATGAAGCACGAACCGATTGCATCCATTTCGTAGCTGTTGCCGGCCGTCGGTGCGGCCGAATTGAAGCGGGCGACACAGACAAGAGCCGCAACAGCGGAAAGGAATCCCATGTTCGTGTATGCAAAGAACATGACGCGGTCCGTATTGACGCCGGAAAGCTGGGCTGCTTTTGCATTACCGCCGAGCGCATACAGATAACGTCCGGGAACAGTATTCTGCGTATAGTACGCATACGCTGCGACGATTACCGCTACAATGATAAGAATAACAGGAATACCCTTGTCCTGCCCGAGCAGCGCCGCTACGGCGAGAATAACCGCGCAGAAAAGTACGAGCCGCGCAATAAACAATCCGGCCGCGGTCGTCTCATATCCCTTGCGTCGTTTTGCACCGCGCTGAAGCAGTTCGGCGACGACAAACACGACGCAGCAGACTGCCGCAACAATCATTGTCACGGCAAACGTAAGCGCCATCGCCTTATCGGGATCGGCATCGAGCATCTGCTGGGAAACGGACGGCAGATAACTTGAGAACAAAGTAAGATAATTGTCGGGCATCGGAGAAATTGTTAATCCGTTAAGGACGATGAGCGCCGCGCCGCGCCACAAAAGCATACCCGCAAGCGTGACGATGAACGGAGGAATGTGAACGAAGGCTATCCACATGCCGTGCCACGCGCCGATGAGAATTCCGACGATGAGACATGCGGCGATCGCAATGTATATATTCCAGTGCATGTTGACTATCAGCGTACCCGCTATAGCGCCGACAAAGGCGACAATCGAACCGACGGAAAGATCGATGTTGCCGCCCGTTAAGATACAAAGCAGCATACCGGTCGCAAGTATGACGACATATGCGTTCTGATTAATAATATTCGTAATGTTCGACGGGGCAAACAGCGAACCGTTGTCCGTAGCGACGATGAGAACCTGAAAAAGCAGCATTACCACTACGAGCGCTATGAACATTGTATTGTTTTTGAGAATTCGTCTGATATTATAAGATGTTGACGACGACATAATTTCCTCCTGATTTGTTACGCTTCGGCAGCTGCCGCTTGCACACCCTTGTCCGAGTTGATGATGCACGCCATGATTTTTTCCTGAGTTGCATCCTTACCCGGCAGTTCGCCAATCATCTTACCCGCATTCATGACATAAATACGGTCGCTCATGCCGAGAATCTCGGGCATTTCCGACGATATAAAGATGACCGACTTACCTTCCTCCACCATCTTGTTGATGATACAGTAGATTTCATATTTCGCACCGACATCAATACCGCGGGTAGGTTCGTCGAGGATGAGAATATCCGGGTCGGCAAACAGCCATTTGCCGAGCAGCACTTTCTGCATGTTGCCGCCGGAAAGATTTACGACGTCCTCGTCGATTGTCGCGCACTTCGTGTGCATTTCGTCGACATAATCCTTCGCGACCTGGCGTTCCCTGTCAAAGTTGATGATATTATGATGAGAAATTTTTTCAGGTTTCGCGGAAGACGTATTTCGGCAGATCGATTCGGAGAGAATCAGTCCGTTTCCCTTTCTGTCTTCCGTAACGTATGCAAGACCGTGCCGTATGGCCGATTTGACGCTCGTGAAATGCACTTCTTTTCCGTTAAGATAAAGATGACCTCTGATATCCGAACCGTATGAATGTCCGAAAATGCTCATTGCAAGTTCCGTGCGGCCGGCTCCCATAAGTCCGCTGATGCCGACTACTTCGCCTTTCCGTACGTTGAAATTGACATGGTCGCACACTTTTATTCCGTCAAATACCGGATGATCGACGCACCAGTCCTTTACTTCGAAACATACGTTTCCCACATGAGGAACACGCTTCGGGAACCGGTCGGTAAGACTGCGGCCGACCATCGCCGAAATGATTGTGTCTTCCGTGAAGGAATCCTTTGCCTTATCGAGAGATTGTATGACACTACCGTCACGAATGATGGTAATCTTATCTGCCACGTAAGAAACTTCGTTCAGTTTATGGGAAATCAGAATTGAAGTCATTCCTTTTTTCTTGAACTGAAGAAGCAGATCGAGAAGATGTTTCGCTTCCGTGTCGTTAAGGGAAGCAGTCGGTTCGTCGAGGATGAGCAGTCTGACATTCTTGCCGAGCGCCTTCGCTATTTCGACAAGCTGCTGCTTTCCGACGCCGATATCCTTTATGAGCGTATGGGACGATTCTTTAAGACCGACCATCTTCAGAAGCACGTCCGCTTTACCGAATGTCTCTGCCCAGTTGATTTTCCCTTTGCTTCCCCGCTCATTGCCGAGGAACATATTCTCACCGATTGTCAAAAGGGGAACAAGGGCAAGTTCCTGATGAATAATAACAATGCCTAATTTTTCACTGTCCTTAATGTTTTGAAATTTACACACGCTGCCGTTATAGACAATATCGCCGCTGTACGTGCCGAACGGATAAATGCCGCTCAATACGTTCATAAGGGTCGATTTTCCCGCACCGTTCTCGCCGACCAGTGCGTGTATTTCACCTTCCTGAACCTCAAGACTCACATCGTCGAGCGCCTTTACACCGGGGAATGTCTTGGTAATATGTTTCATCTCCAATAATGTTTTCGCCATTGGAACCTCCGTATCAGCACAACCCGTGCTGCATTTCATAGAAAAGGGGCCGCCCGTAAACGAAACTTCCGGACAGCCCCTTTCGTCCGGTCAAATCGGACTACTGAAGATCGGACGCTTTGTAGTATCCTGAATCTACAAGCAGCTGTTTGTAGTTGTCTTTCGTTGCAAACACCGGATCGCACAGATATGACGGGATGATTCCCGTTCCGTTGTCGTATGTCTTTGTGTCGTTGATCTCAGGTGTCTTTCCCTGCATGAGCGCATCGACCATGCCGACAACCTTCTCGGCGAGCGTACGTGTATCCTTGAAGATCGACATAGCCTGCGTGCCTCTGAGCATGTTTTTTACGTTCGGTTTGTCGCAGTCCTGTCCTGTTAAGAGCGGGAAGTTGTCCGCCGTATAGCCTGCCGCGACGAGCGCGTTTGTAATTCCCATTGCGACAGAGTCGTTTGAAGAATAAACAGCGTCGAGCTTCTTCCCTTTCGGACCGTATCCCTGTGAAGAAATAAGGTTTTCCATACGGGACTGAGCCGTTTCCGTGGACCAGTTGAGCGTCGCGCACTGAGCTTTCGAGGTCTGGCCCGACGGGCAGACGAGAACGCCCGAATCGAAATACGGTTTCAGAACATCCATTGCGCCGCCGAAGAAGAAATTGATGTTGTTGTCGTCGGGAGAGCCGGTAAAGAGCTCGATTGTCGCCGGGTTCGCCTTTGTGCGGCTCTTGAGACCGAGTTTGTCGACGAGGAAGCTGCCCTGAATTGTTCCGACTTTGTAGTTGTCGAACGTGGCGTAATATGAAACGGCGCTCGAATTCATAATAAGGCGGTCATACGCGATGACTTTTACGCCCTTCCGTTTTGCCGTATCAAGAACGTTTTTAAGAGCAGAACCGTCGATGGAAGCAATAACAAGAATTTTGTCTCCCTTTGTGATCATGTTCTCAATCTGGGATGTCTGCGTCGCAATTTCGTTGTTCGCATACTGCAGGTCCACCTTATAGCCCGCTTTCTCAAGCTGGGCCTTCATGTTGGCGCCGTCCTGATTCCAGCGCTGCAGGTCTTTCGTCGGCATTGAAACACCGATCGGCGTTTTCTTCGAGATGCCTTTTGCAAAAACACCTGTCGTGATCATGAGGCCGGCAATGACCAGAACAATAATTTTCTTCATAAGTTATCCTCCTGTTTGATTAACTTACAATCTTGCGTGCTGCCGGTATACACCGGTATGGATGCACGTTTATTCCGTTTTCTGTGTGTAAGTATATCTTCAATCGGATTCTGCAAACGGTGAAAATTCTTGATTTTTTTGCGATTTTATAGGTAAAACGGTGAAAAAAGTATTGGTATCAGGCTTTTATCTGGATTTTTTTGTTCTGAAAAAAATCCAGAATGCAGTTATTTGCGGTATACTTCCCCGTACGTGTGGAAGCCTGATTTTATGATGACTTCATCTATATTGTCTTTCGTTACAACCTGCGGCTGAAGCCATACGACGGGGATGTTCCCGTACCCGTTGTTGATTTTATCGCGCGCAGGAACGATTTCCTCGACAGACTTTCCCTGCGCGAGAAGAACCGCATACTCGGCTGCTTTTTCGGCGAGTTTCGTGATGGGTTTATACACGGTAAAGTCCTGCAGCCCGCGGACAATGTTTTGACATGCGGCTATATCGGCATCCTGACCGCAGAGCGGTATGTGATGTTCCGGATAATACACGGAAAACGCCTGTATGACGCTTCCTGCAACAGCGTCGTTCCCGCAGACTATTGCGTCCGGTATTCTGTCCGACGTAACCAGATTCACCGCTTCCTGATACGACAGATCGTAGTTCCATTCCGCGGTATAAAACGTGCCTGTTATGCGCACAGGCGTGTTGTTTATCACTTTTCCGATTCCCTGCTTCATAAGCGTCATGTTGTAGTCCTCGTTCGGACCGAGAATGCAGTACCAGTTGTGCCCGTTCGTTTCGGTCATAAGCTGTTTCGCCATGAGCTCTCCGACTTTTTCCGTGTCGACAGTTATGTACATGCTGATATTCGCGTCGGTTATAAGCCTGTCGTACGAGATGACAGGAATTCCTTTCGCCCTGAGTTTCTGCACGGTTTCAGTAAGCGAATCCCTCTTTTTCGCAACGACGACGACAGCGCTGACTTTTCTGTCCGCCAGATACAGGAGCTGTCTGTTCTGTTCCTCCACGCTGTTTCCCGCATTCTGAACAATAACGTCGGCTCCGTGCTCCTTTGCCGTATTCATAAACACGTCAAGGTCCCGCTGCCACCGCTCGAGAGCAAGCGTGTCTATCGAGAAGCCGATGACGATTTTGTTCTCGTCAGGGCTTTTTCCGCTGTTCACTGCAGCGGGAGAGGATGATTTGCGCCTGCTGCAGGAAACGAGAAGAATCAGCAGCAAATTAATAATTACTATTTTTCTCATTCGACTTACCTCAAATACTGTTTTTCGACAAATCGCGGAATTCGGTCGGAGTCATACCGAATTTGTTTCTGAACAACCTGCTGAAATAATTCTGATCGTTATATCCCACCGACGCGCTCACTTCCTTTACGCTTGCGCGCGACTCTTTCAGAAGCGCGCATGCCTTTTCCATGCGCAGTCCCGTGAGGTACGTAATAAAATTTTCGTTTTTTTCTTCCTTGAACAATTTGCTCAAATAAAACGGACTCACGTTGACTTCCTGCGCCGTCCGTTCAAGCGAAATGTCCTCGGGCATATGCTCCGTCATGAACGCGCACGCCTTTTCGATAATCGGATTTTCGAGATCGGAGGAGACGCGCAGAACGTCGGAAGCACATTCGCTGCACCTGTTCTGAACGAACTGTTCCAGAGCGCTCAAGTCGTTTTCGCTGCTCAGTATGGAAAACGCGTTGCTGAACGCTTCATTGTGATAGGTATTGTCTATTTCGGTCGTGATATTGCGTACATTCACCAGAAGTTCGAACAGCGCGTTTTTCACTTTATCGAGTTCTCCGCCGTATTTCTGCGAAAGGGCGATGCAATACGAGTCGACAAGCAGGGACGCACCGTTTGCATCTCCCGCCCGCACCCGGGCGAATATTTTCTCTGCCGTCTCACCTGCATCCGGGTTCTTTTCGGATTTCCGCCCGGTGTCGTCTTCAAAAAAGATTCCGCCGTCGGGAGGTGTGCGATTCAGCGCATCGAGCGCGTCGTTATAGGCAGCCGTAGTCCGCTGCCTGTCGGTCTCGGAGCGGCTCACGCCCGCGCGTATTCCATAACAGATGTTGATGGACAGGAGCCGGTAAATGTCCGCAATCTGTATTTTCATCTGCGCGGTTGCGGCATCTCTGCTTCCTCCGTCCGCAATCGGAAAGAACACGGCGATTCTGTTCAGCATAAATGACCCGACAAGACACCGGCTTTTCGACTTTAATATGTCGCGTATTCTGAGATACAGCTCGTACTGATTCTTCGACTCGATATGCGAAATTTCAAGACAGCAGAAACACCAGTACGGCTCTGTCACGTTGAAGTACGAAAAATAATCCGACACGTCCTTCCCGCCGCTGAATGCCGCTGAATAAATAAAATCGCTTTCGACCATCGGAGAAACAAGGTCAAGCTTCTTATGCAGCTCGACTTCATTCGAAAGCCTTCCGCGCATCCTGTCCACGAGATTCATGGCGCCGCGCACCGTTTCAATGACCGTGTTGCGGTTTACCGGTTTTGTAAGATATTTATACGCCCCGAGATTGACGGCTTCCTGCGCGTACTGAAAGCGGTCGAACGCACTCAGAATAATAATCACCGTATCCGGTTTCGACTGCGTGATGCATTTAAGCGTCTCAAGTCCGTCAAGACCGGGCATGTTTATATCCATGAAAATAATATCAATCCGGTTCTGGGCGGCTATACAAAGCGCATCCGGACCTGAAAGCGAGAAATACAAATCAACCTGCCCGGGAAAATTTTTTTCGATAATAAATTTGAGCGAATCAATCATTATCTGTTCGTCGTCCGTAAGCAGTATGTTATACATTCGGTATCCTTATGAGAAACGTTGTTCCATTTCCTTCGCCGTTTGCGAGGATGTCGAACACGTCGCTGCGGTGAAAGTACAGCCGCAGCCGCGTTATCACATTGATAAGACCTGTCCCGGTGTTTTTATCGTTCTTCTCTTCCGCACCGGCATCCGGTACGGATTCGTCCGCACCTGTGTCGGCCAGCGCAGCGTCGAGTATTTTTTTCCGGAGCTCCGGCGGAAAACCGCAGCCGTTGTCGGAAATGCTTATTTTCGTAAAAAACGAATCCGTTTTTATTTTTAAAACGACAATGCCTTTCGAACCGTTCAGTCCGTGCTTTATACAGTTTTCGACAAGCGGCTGCAGCGTCATCCGGGGAAGAGACTGCGTGTTTACTCCCGCAGGAACGTCTTTCACGAACTGAAGACGGTCGCCGAACCGCACTTTCATAATGTATACAAAGTTGTCGACAAGCGCAAGTTCCTCGTCGATCGTCGCCGTCTGACTTTTCTGCTGAATGTTGTACCGGAAAAAATCGGCAACCTGTTCCATGAAAAAGCACGTTTTGTCGGCTCCCTCCATCATGGCGAGCTGCACGCCAGTGTTGAGCGTATTGAACAGAAAATGAGGATTTATCTGATTCTGGAGAGCGCGCAGCTGAGCGTCGGCGTACAGTTCGCGCATCTCGATTTCCTTCTCCTTCAGTTCAGTTTCCTGCAGCGCCTTTTCCCATATCGTGTCGATGTATTCCCTGATGCTTATGATCATGCGGTCGAACGCCCTGCATATGTTTCCGATTTCATCGCGCGCGGTGCTGTTGAAAAGCGGAACGTCGAAATCGCGGTTCGCAACGCGGAGCGCCACGGCGGAAATATCGGCGAGCGGTTTCATAATCGACGTGACGGAAAAATAGAGAACCGCAAGTACGAGCATAAAAAAAACAAAAATAAAACCGATGCTCACGCGGGTCATAAACGCATAGTTGTCGCGGTATTCATTGTACAGCTTCGCGTTTTTCTGCATGAACAGAATATTGAGCTGCGATATTTCCGACTGAAGCATCGAATAACACCGCAGACTTTTGCCGTACCACGTATCGACGTCGGTCATGTTGTTCGCGCGGCGCGCGGTCACGACGTTTCTGCTGTACGTAAAGAACGATTCCGTTATCTGCTGTACAATATATTCCTTCTGCATGACGATATCAGTCGACGGTTTCGTTTGAAACTGCGACAGAAATGTTTCGCTGAGCGTCTGATAATGATAATACGAGTCGATGCTTTCAAACGTGCGGTACTCGACATACGTCTCCATAGCCCGCTCAGTTTCCGCGAGATTCGTCGAAAACTCCGTAAGCTCAGCGTTCGTCTTGTACGAACCGCCTATACGTTCCAGCGTCCGCTGGTTGAGTCTGATTGTAACGATAAGACAACCGCCCATAAGCAGAATCGCCGCAATGACGCATGCAATAATTCTCGTACGGATGCTTTTCTCTGCAAACCTCATCTCTGTGCACCCGCCTTTTTCACGCGCACGTCGGCGTTGATATAGCTGTTCGCATATCCGTACCGGAGATACTCGAACAATTCGTTCATAGCGGTCTCGCCGATTTTCTGGGGATCTATCGATAAAAGTTCGGTGATGATGCCCCTGTTCAGATACATGTCGACCAGGTCGCCTTCCCCGAAACCGATAATTCCCGTTTTTCCGCCTCTGTTCATATCAGACAGCGACTGAGCAGCGCGTATCGTATCCTCCGTCGTCAGGCACACAATCAGGTCGATCGTGTCGGAAGCTATTTCGTTCTTCACGTTCCCTTCGATGGAAGAATCGGCCTGTGAAAAACCGAGGTCGGAAATCGTCGTTCTGATTCCTTTGTATTCTTCCAGAGAATTGCTCAGACTGTTCATGAGCGTACTGTAATTCGGATTATTGCTGCTGCTCGTGTTGATAATAAGGAGTGAACCTTTTCCGTGCAGATAATTATTGCTCTCCACAGCTATCTTGCGTCCGAGCTCGGAATAATTCGTACCGATGAACGACACCTGCGGAACATCGGGGTGATACTGGACAACCGTGATGAGCGGAATCAAATTTCCGTTGATATCGGCCGGCGGGACTATTTTAGTTTCCGACTCGCCTATGTACGCGATGATTCCGTCAGGATTTACGAACGAGGCGTATTCGAGAAGCGTCTGGAGCGACGAGTTTTCCGCGCGTGATTCCGGCACATGCAGTTCGACAACCGCGTCGTACCGCTTGCTCACCTGCTGAGCGCCGGTATACATCTGCTGCAGGAAAGACTCGTTCTCCGCCTTTCCCACGACAAGAACATGATATCTGCGGTTTTCCGCCGTTCCGTCCTCATTCTGATTTGTGTCGGTAATGTGCGGCACCAGATAAAAAATATAAAAGAAAAAGACTGCAGCCAGCACGACGGAAATGCCGATCGCAACGGTGCGCGCAGAATGTCCGACAGTAAATTTCATACTGTCGTATTATAACATATAATTCAGATATTTGTATTATTATTTTCCGCAGTGAATCCAGGTAAGTTCGTGTTTGTTGTAATTCAGGTGCACGACTCTGCTGTCAGGAATCGCAGCAAATTCCGCGGCGAGCTTCCAGTCGACGTCTCCCTGCATTTTTATGGTGCAAATCATATTCTTCACGAGTCCGCTCGAAAGCCATTCCCGCACCCAGTCGAACAGCCGCTGCGGATAGCAGATAACGTCGCTGAACACCCAGTCGCAGTATCCTACGTCCTGCGGTCTGAGCGTGAAGGCGTCATGGACCTGAAATTTCACAAGCGGATTCTTCATAAGCTCAGGTGCGAGCTCCGCGCGGTCGACCGCATACACGCGGCTGCCGAGCTGTACGAGCACCCACGTCCAGCCGCCCGGGCACGCGCCCGCTTCAAAACACAGCTGCCCTGCATGAGGCAGCTCCGCTCCGAACAGCAGCTGAGCCATCGTAAGGCTTTCCTGAATTTTCAGGTACGCCCTGCTCGGCGGCTCCTCGTGGTTTTCCTCGAACTGAATCGCGCCGGCGGGAACAAAGCTCGTCGTTGCAGCAGAGCCAATCAGCGTATTCTCATCTACCAGCGTATACAGCCCTATCGGCGACTGCGGAATTTTCGCCGGAAACGGGCGCGTCTTCAGATTCACATACGGAAGTTTTTCCTGAATAAAGCCCGCACGGCGGAACAGCGTAAACTGATACGGCGCCCAGCTCCGCTGCATCTCCCTGAGCGCGGACGCAGCTTCACCGATTGAATCGAAGTGAAGCATGAACGGCTCAAGCATGGCAGTACGGCACCAGTACGGGACATGAAGCGCATCTTTCGTTTCCGGGCTGAATCCCGGCAGATAGAGCAGGTCTCCGTACTGTACCGCTCCGGCATCATCGGAGACGCGGTAAGAAAAGCGCTCGGACAATTCGGACACGAGCATACCGTACATGTCGGTAAATGAGAGAAGAGCTGTACCGGGAATTTTTTCTACACGAACTGGCATACGGAATTCACAATCTGCTTGCTGACGTCCATTTCATCCGCATTGGAACCGAGCGTATCAACATATCCGAGAAGGTGCGAATAATCGGGAGAGCGGAGTATGCTGAATCCTATCTCAGTTATTCCCTTATCCTCTTTCACCCACTGCGGATGACAAAGCAGCGTAAGGGGCTTCATAGGACAACTGGCCGGCGTAATCTTTATTTCATAGTCGTTATCGAGATCAAGTACGACGGGAAACGTATAATGAATTTTGCACCCTTCCCTGCTGATATTGTCGAGCACACCCGGGAGCGCGCAAATTTGAGGAGCGTCTATTCTGCCGATATCTGCAAAACGCACTGATTTGCGCATGACAGCACACATATGTACAGTATGAATGTTTTTTGCCGCCTCGTCAAGAAGAGGAAAATACGGTTCCCCGCCGTGCCGGAGTTCCTGTTTCGTGAGAAAACGACAGGACGTCGTTTTCTCACGCCTAGTCTTTCACCACCATCACTTTTCGCGTCTCATCTATGCCGCTGCCGAAAACGCGGACGAAGTACATACCGCGCGCAACGCGTTTTCCCGACTTTGTCGTACCGTTCCACGTATAGTAATGGTCTCCCGACGACGCCGTTCCGTGCTGCAGATACTGCACTATGTCGCCGTCGAGCGTCATGACAACGACGCTCAGGCTGCCGTCGGAAGGCATCGTCACCTTGACGACAGTACTTTCGCCGCGGCTTGCGTTTATGACGTTGTTGAGAATCGTGACGCCGCCGCGCTGGCTTACGAGCGACTTAAGTTTGAACGACCACAGATCGAGCGAGGAGGCAATCTTTTTTCCCGCGGATGCGAGCGTATCGGAATTGCTCAGACTCTGCGTCAGTCTGAGCGCATAGAGCGGATATTCGGTTCCCGAATACGTACCGCCCGTCGAATCGCCGGAGAACACAGGCACGTGGCGGATCATCACGGACTGGTTCGACGAATCCATAATGCCGAACAGGAACTTCACCTGATCGCCCGATTTCCAGGACAAATCGGCTGCATCAAGCGTGAAGTCCATATACGTTTCATCGTCATCGTCTGCTTCTCCGTCCTGTGAAACAAAACCTGTATTTGAAAGAGGATTATTAGCGGGAGCAAGCGCCTCGAATATATCATTTGTTACGTTCGGCAGCCAGATACGCCAGCTCTGCGACGCATTGCTGTTGTACGTCGCCGAAATCGAGCTGCTCTGCGGATTCGGATCAAAATATGCCGCCACATTCGCGGGCAGTCCGTCGGAGTTATCGGACGTGCCGTCCGACAGCCCTGCGTAAATATAGACACCCTTGCCCGACATCAGCGTGCCGTAGTTGCTCTGATCGGCGCTCCAGTCATGAACCGACCAGCTGCCGCCGTTATGATAGCTGCTGATCACATCCGAAATATTCGAATCGCTGTCCATGTTGTACGCATACTGCGGATTAACAACGTTCACCGCAAAATCGCTGAGGGCGTGCGCGTCGTAAAGCGTCATGAAGTTGCCTATAGAATCCTGAATATACGACACGTACGTTCCTGACAATCCCGTAACAGGATCGGTTGAAGTACCTATATTCTTCACGCGCAGATATACGCTTTCTATGTCGGACAACTGCACATTTCCGTCATTTGCAGGCTCCGTATCGCGTTTCAGTTTTAATATGAGCCCGGTGTAATCCGCATTTTCAAAAATTTTTACGGCGGGAGTATCCTCATCAATGGCAATCCCCGAGGATGGTGCACCGGTTCCCGTGTCGACAAGCTCAAGTCCTTTCGGGATATACTCAAGCGGATCACGTGGAGTCCAGCTTTCCGAGTCATCCTCCTTCCAAGAGATTTCTTCCAGATTCAAAGCTTTGCTGAACACAACGTACAGGAAGTTATTTCCCACAGGGCTTATGGTCATGTTGAATTCGGGCGGCGTAAGGTCGAGCGTGTTTATCGTGGCGGTTTTAAGCCGGTTGCCGGCGAGGTCCGTAACAAACCCCGTATCAGCATCGTACGAAATGGTAAACTTCGATTTCCGCGCAAGAGTCGTGTCGCTCAGATAAACGGCGAAATAGAGACCGTCGACTGAGCCTGTCGAATTGTACGTATCGGTCGTCGTACTGAATACTGTTCCGTCCGCACCGCCGGTGATCGCGGTGCCTGTATCAAAAGAAATCGACGGTGTCGCATCGGTGCCTGCCGCGTATTTAAATGCGGACATTGAACCGTATACCGACGAATATCTGATTCCGCCGGAAGTGCGTGCGGCTTCGGTGTCGTCGAACGGCCGCGAACCGCCGAACAGATCGGCTGCATATGAATACGACGTATAGAGACTGGAGGATGAGTCGTATGCGCACCACCCGCGCCTGCTGAACCAGACGTATGCGTCGTCTGTGCTGTATGAGGGCGTGTTGTCGAAGAGATGGAACTCTATGCGGTCGAGCGTCGTTCCGCCCGAAGAGGTGTTTCCGATCGCCTCGTAATATTCGGCGTTTCCATACGAATACGAACTCCACGGATCGACGGAAGACGTCGTACGGAACGGCGCGAACGACGGCGCCGACGTATCCCACGTTCCGTACAATTCCGTCTCTGTGTCGGAAACAGTCAACGTGTTCAGTTTGTGATTCGTCGTTGCAGCTGCCGCGGACGAATCGTCGAGCGAAATGCCGGACGTGTCGGTTATATACTCATTTGCAAGGGACGTTACCGTGCCCGTCGGTGCCGTCGTCAAATCTGAATCATCAATATAACCTATCCAGTTGCGGTACGAGCTGCCGCTTACACTCACCGTACCGTCGACATATCCCGCAATGGAAATGCGGACGCGGTGCGTCTGAATTTCATCAGTGCCGCCGGCTGTAAGACTGAACGTGCGGTATAGTGCGCTCACAGTCGTATCGGCGGATGTACTACCCCGCTTTCCTGTAACGACATATCCGGACGAAACAGACGCAAGCCCTGCCACGGTAAGCCCTTCAGCGGCACTGCTGCCGTTGTTAATAACGGCTCCACCGTGCTCCTCTGCGGACGCAAACGACGTTTCCGCCTGCTGATTCACCGCACCGCCCGAATATGTGAGGTCGCCTATATCAACGACTTCCGAATACTTCAGTTCGATAAAATTATGCGCGTCATATTCCGGCTGACTGTCGTACGTACCGGAATACGCCGTATGAGTTTCCTGACCGGTGTACGCCGCAACAAGCACCGGAGCCGCACGGTCGGCGACTGCGGTATAGCGTCCGGCTCCGGCTGACGTATTTGCATCGTCGGTACCGTCGCCGTCCATGTCGTAGTCGTATGAGGACGGAGTTCCTGTATAATCCCCGATTCTGTTTTTATGGCTGTCGCGCAGCGTCGCATACACTGACGACAGCGCTTTCGGCAGATTCAGATACGGTACTGCGGATGATGTCGAGCCTGACCGGTTCGTGCTTTCACCGCCGCCCGCGCTTATTCCCGTAGCGTCGGTATTCCATGCCGTACCGGCTTTTATATAGAACACCGAAAGATCGCCGGCACTGTCGGAACCGTCGTCCGCAGTACCGGTACTTTCCGTACAGTCTGCATCCGTATACGTTCCGGTAAACGATACAAGACTGCTGCCGCTGTAGTACTGTATCCGGGAGACGGCCTTGTATATTTCGTTTCTGCTGTTTTCTATTTTGAGCGGCGAAGTTGTTCCCGCAAGTGAATCGACAAATTCCACGCGGATAACGTCGTCGTACACCGTATACGTACCTGAAAGATTCGTTGTCCAGCCGGAATCGGTCACGGAGCCGCGGTCTGCGGCAACCGAGGCATCATTGGCCAGAATCACCGGCCGGCTGAAAGCTATTCCGTCAGCAGTACTGTTCGTCTGATCGGTATTGTTTCCGCCGTTCGTACAATTCTCCGCCGCGGCGACCCATGCGCTGCCGCCCGACGTCGTACAGGTTACGGTGCAGTACGTTATTGTGCAGTTGTATGCCTCCGCAAACGCGTCCGTCGCCGTACTGTTGTCTTTGAGCGACAGCGTCCATGAAGCACCGCCGGCTAAATCAACGCCGTTGTCGTAAAAGTTCTGCCCGGCTGTAAGCGTATGCCCTGTGAGACCATCTACCGCACCGCAGTATGCCGTCGAGCTTCCGTCGATAAACGCCGTACCGTCGGGATACTCTGTCGGGAATGACGAAAGAGACGGCGACGCCGTTCCGCTGCGCGCCGGGGACGACGACGTGTTGTAGGCATACAGCGTCGTCAGTCCCGTTGCGCTGTCCGTATACATTGAACTGATACCGCCGTTCAGCAGGACCAGGTCTTCGTCCGCAGTAATATCAGCTCCGAGTGCAACTGTTCCGCCGTACAGGACGATGTTCCCGGCAGTGAGCGGAGACGCAATCGTAATCGTTTTGCCGTCAGTCGATGCGGCAATATGGAGATCGCTGTATCCGGAAGCCCCGTCCGTCACCGTAATTGCACCGCTGCCGCCGCCGAGCGTCATTGCCGCATCGCTGCCGTACAGGTAGACGTCCGCTGCAAACGTAATCGAGCCGGTGTCCGACGTCGTAATTCCGCCGGCAAGCTGATTCAGCCCGCTGCCGTCCTGGGTAAAGCTGCCCGACGAAAGCGTAATGTCCGCATCCGGCTCGGTAAGAAACACGCCGCTGTTCGTGATCGACATGCTGCCGGAAACGGAAAATGCACCTTCAATCGTACAGACACCGCTTATTACCGATGCAAACGAAAGAGGAGCTATATCACCCGCTTTTCCGGTAAACGTAACCGCACCGGTCCCTGCGTCTATTGTGAGCGCGCGTTCCGACGTCGTTGTGTCGCTGTCCACAGTGGAACCGAACGTCACTTCCCCGCCTGTGCTGCTGCCGGCGTTCGTCGTATCCAGCGCAACCGGTCCCGTCAGCGTCACCGCGTTCGTAAACGTCACTGTGCCCGATCCGTCGGCCGTCACGCCTGCCGTCGTTATATCGCCTGCGGTGAAAAGGACACCGCTCTTCGACGCACCGAACGCTGCATTGCCGGTCGTCGTCGTTATGTCCGCCGCACTGCTCAGGGTCGTAATGCCCGAAGAATCGACAGTGACTGTTCCCGTCGTCGCGGTAACTGTATTCGTAACGGAAACGGCCGCCGCGGAATCAATGTCGATATTACCGGTCGTCGAACTCAGAGAACCGGAGATGCTTACGTCATAACTGCTTCCCGTCCCGGTAACGGTAATCGTTCCGGCGCCGCTTGAAAGGGCCGCACCGACTGTCACGCCACCGGTATGGATAATCGTGAGCGCGGTCCCCGTCGTCGTGACAGCCGCGCCTGTATTGTCGAACGTCGTTCCGGTACTCGAAAATCCGGACGGAGCAGTTACCGTGCCGTTCAGGTCGACGGCAGCCGTCGTCGTCAGCGACATTGCTCCCGTCAGCGTGACCGCAGAAAGCCGCGTCGTTCCCGTTCCCGCATTCTGCGTAAGACTTGCGGCGTAGACTGTACCTGCGTCGGCGGAGGGCGTCCCGGTCACATTGTCGCCCGCGACGTTGTATGCCGAATTGATTGTTACAGCACCGAGTGATCCCGCTGAAATTCCGACAGCACCGGCAAATTCTATATTGCCGGAATCTCCTGCGGTAAGCGTAAGAGCATATCCGCTGCCGGTAACGGTCGAACCGAACAGAATGCCGCCGCCGGTACCGGACACTGTGCTTACTGTCGTATCCGCAGTCAGCGCCGCCGCCGCAAACGCTGCATCGGCATCCGACGTCGCGAGCGTTCCGGCAAGATTCGTACTTCCTGCCGTATGCGTAACACCGCCGGTAAACGTACACGTATCGCCCGAAGCGTCGCCGAGTGTTACGGTTCCTGTCGTATAAAAAGTAACGGAGTCAGTCACGGCGGCTCCTCCGGCGAACACGACGGCGAACGAAGGCGATACGGCTGATGTGCCGTTCGTGAGCGTCTCCGCCGTCAGCAGACCGCCGAATGTTACCGTTCCTGCGGAGGCAGTCGTGTCGCTCATCGTAATCGTGTCGGCCGTAACAGCCGTACTGAACGTCTTTGACGTCGTTCCCTGCGTAATCACAACGTCGCCGAAATTCTGACCGGCGGCGGTATTATCCTGAATCACTCCGTCATTATCGGTAATGACCGAAGCTGTCGTATTCGTCAGATTCAGTTTGCCCGTTCCCGCATTACTGAACGTGCTTGAAGAATTTAACGTCATGTGACGCATCACATTGAGATTCGCGCCGTCGCCTATCGAGACACTTCCGCCGGCTGCAACAAGGAGGTCGAGCAGCGTCATATTTTCGTCTATGTTCAACGTCCCTGTTATCGTAAGGTTTTTATAATGGAAAGAAAGCGTACCGGACGCATCGATATCACCGCTTACCGTAAGCGAGCCGCCTGCGTCTCCGCTGTCCCAGTTCATCGTCGTACCGGATGCTGCCGTAATAGAAGAGACAGACTGAGTGTATACCGTTCCGGAATCAGTTCCGTCGGATGAGTTATACCCTGTCTGAGTAAATGTTCCGCTTGTAATGGAGACGGCACCTGCAATAAACCCATATTGGAGTACTGAAACGCTGCCCGATTCGAGTGAAAAAGAATTCGCGGTATTCTGCTCAAAACTGCCGCCGAATGATGCCGCACCTGTAAGCGCTACATCGCCGAGAGGAACTGTATTGCCGACTGCTCCTGCAAACGTAATACTGCCGGTATCCGAAAGTGCGTCTATTGTCAGATTCTGAGAACCGTCAGTCGTACCGTTTACGCTGCCGCTGAATGTGATGCCGCCGCCGGTAAGCTCGTGATCGGCGGTCGCCCCCAGCGTAACATCACCGGAGTACAGCTGCGTGCCTGTCGTCGTTACAGACGACGTATCGATATCAGTCGTGCCGGAAACGGAAATCGTCCCCGTCGACGATACGGCTCCGCCGAACACCGCATTCCCGCTCACACCGAGCACTGTAACGCCGCTCACCGTACCTGCAAAACTCACGTTTGTCGGTGCCGTACTCACCGTTCCGAACGTCAGCGCGTGAGTATTGCCCGTCACAGTTCCGCTGAACGTCACAAGCTGTGCCGCGGCGCTCCCATACGCAGTCAGTGTCGTATCAGTTTCGAACGTTACCGCTCCGGTATATGTCTGCGCACCTGTTGTCGTTACGGAAGAAGTTTCTACTGTTGTCGCTCCGGTCACCGTAATCGCCGAAGCATATATCGTACCGTCAAATTCAACAGCCCCCGAACCCGGTGAACCGAGCGCCCCCAAAGACTCTGTGCTTGTACCTGCTGTCGATTTAAACAAAACGGCGGGTACCGTCGGACTGGTTGAAGTAAGTGTCAACGCCTGTCCGCTGCCGGTCACCGACCCGTCAAACGTAATGATACCTGTCCCGCTCGTAATAGTAACCGTCGGCGTTGTATCAGTACTGGAGAGGATGACATTGCCATTGCACTCAATACTACCGTTTACTCCGCTTGAGTCGACAGACGTTCCGAACGTTATCGATCCAGCTCCGCTGTTCGCGGCAAATATATTTGCACTGTTTGTAAGTGTCACTGCTCCGGTATATGTCTGGTCAGCCGCCGTTGTAACGGTATTACCGATTGAGGCTGTACCATTTACTATAAGTGATGTCAGATCGTTTACTATAGAGTTTATTCCGGTTGTAAACGTATTCTTAACGACTATTGTTGCACCGCTGTTACCGAACGTACCGCTTCCCGACAAAGTAAGATTATAATAATCGTAATCGATGCCGGTCGTTCCGGTTACATAATCGGTAATCGTGCCCGATGTCGACTGTGCATACTCAACAGTGCCTTTTGCAACATCGTTGATAAATACTGAAGAATCGTCAACGATGCGTCCGCTCGAGCTGTAAACTATCGTACCAGTATTGGAAAGCGGTGATGATGTGGATGCAAGCTGAATACTTCCCGTACTGCTTATGGTAAATTCAGAACCGGCAGTACTGAGCGAAAGTGATTTTATTATTGCATTCGAAGTTGAAGAATATATCGGATTGTTCGATGAAGAAGGGATTACGACACCATCAGATGATGTATACGGAACGGCATTATTGTCCCAGTTTGACGCTGTCGCCCAGTCAGTCGACCCCGCCGTCGAAAGCCATGTATACGTGCCGAAATGCCAACCGGAAGGAAGATACCCGCTTGACGTATAACACTTGGAAGAAGACGGAGTAATTGTTCCCGTACTGATTATCGGGCCGTAACCTGATGAGCTGCTTGTTCCGCCGATTGCAAGATACAAAGCACTCGTGTTGCTGTTCGTAAGAACAATCGTATCCGAGTCAGCCGTACTGTTTACCGTGAGCAGATTCGAAATATCCGATCCGCTCAGCGCGATTGTACCGACCGTTATGCGATTGCTTACCGTCAGTGTTTTACCTCCTGCACCGGTAAGTGAAAGCGTATTAAATGAAGTTTTAGTTGCATCTGATGAATTGCCTGTTATAGTCAACGAACTTGACGGCGACAATGCTGTAGTTCCGGTTGCAGAAAATTGTGTACCGCCGCTGTTGTCGAGGTCACCGGAAAGATTCACGTTTGCAGCGTTTACCGTGCCCTTGTTCGTCACTGCTCCATTGAATGTAAGCGTACCTGTTGAAGAAAGCGTCGCACCTGAATCGACCGTAACGGTTCCCGTTTCTGTCGTCTCCAAAGCATACGTCGTGCACGTCACGTTTCCGCCGAATTCTATTGTATACGGCGTGCTGCCCGTCGCAATTGTCAAAGCACCGGAAAGTGCTATCGGTGCGGAAAACTTCGTATCGCTGCTTAGTGTAAGAGTACTCTCCGCCGTTATATTAAATTGTGCTGCAGTAAATGTCCCGCCGACAGTCATCGACACGGCTTCTGTTATTGTTCCGCTTGAAGCGGTAATGCCTCCGTTAAAAGCAGCCGTTCCTCCACTCACCGTTACATTACCGCCGGTTGCAGTAATAAGATTAGAAACCGTAAAAACACCGCTGCTCACCGTCATATTATTTGTCACGGTCAGCGCAGCAGCATCAGTCCATGTACCGCCGGATACTTCCAGATCGTAAAAACCGATTGCAGGAATAGCAGTAGTCGTTGCTGTCGTCGAAGAATATTTTATAAGGCCGCTGTCCTGATCTGCCGTACCGGTAAGATTGAATACCCCCGTTCCGTTCACCGTAATCGTTCCTTCGTTGGAAAGCGTACCGGCGACTGTTATCGATTGTGATCCGAGATTCAGAACTGTATCAGAACCGGTTACCGTCAGATTATTATAATCAGTCTCAGCCGGCGCACCTGTCCCTGTAAGCGCTTCGCACGTTCCTCCGCCGTAATATTCTATTGTATTTGATGTACCGTACGATGCCGTTCCCGAATCAATGGTGTTTGCCGTACCGCCGAACCTCATTGTTCCGTCGTTCGTAAAACCGGAAGATGCAGTTACCGAATATGTCGAACAATCGAGCGATGCGCCGGCATCAACGGTAAGAGATTCTACTTCGAGTGATGCTGTAAGTATCGGATAATACGTGCAGCCTGACGGAATAACCACATCATCAGACGATGTCGGCACCGCGCCTGTGCCCCAGTTTGCCGTATCATCCCACTCGGTCGAGCTGTTGCCTGCCCACGTATACGCCGCTCCCCACGCCTCCGCCGCCCCGCACGCGAGCAGCACGCATGCCGCAAGTACGCGTGCAATATGCGGATATCGTATGCTGTTCAAAAAGCGGGTCATGCGGGAACCTCCGGAATCTCACTCGTCATTCTATTGTATAACAACTTCTCTTAATCAGACAGTACTGAAAAGCGGAGAAAAATACTCTTCGTTTATCGGCAGATTTCCGCCGGCCGTACACTGTCAGCCTGAAGAACCTGCTCATGCCTCCGAAAAATACATTAAAACAGGAAAAATACTCCGAAACAGATAATTCTGCGCATATATATATTACGGAGGAATTCATGAACAAACGAATCAGTGCCATAACACGTGAACAGGCCCGGAAACAAATCCGTCCGACATCGGACGTCTTTGCCCGGTATCTGCTCTCATCACCGAAATGTACGCATCTTACAAAAGCTTTCATCAATGCCGTCCTTGAAGACGCGGGAGAAACACCGGTAACCGACGTAAAAATAATGTCCCCGTTCAATCTGAAGGAATGCATTTACGATAAAGAGTCGATTATGGATGTCAAAGTTTCCGACGAAAACGGAACAACATACGATGTGGAAATCCAGACGGCTGCATCGGATTCATTCTGGAACAGAATGACATACTACAACAACAGGGTCTTCAACAGTCAGCTTAAAGAATCGGACCAGTACGACAGGCTGTCTCCTGCAGTCGTAATCGCACTGCTGTACGATCACATCTACGGCAGCACAGGGAAATTCCGGTTCAACGAAAAAATGCACCATTATTCTCTGGTCGTCCATAAAGACAATCATGACGAACTCTTTTACCCGCTCGGAGATCCTGAAAAATATCACATTCTCGAACTTGACCGGTTTGATATCCGTGAAAATGCGTTGTATACTGTAAACGGCACAGAACAGAGAAAACTTGTACCTTCATTATTCAGATGGCTGCGATTCTTTAAGAACGGCAGCCGGGAGGATTTTATGAAACGATATGGTGAAACGGATACCGAAATAGCCGAAGCAAAAGCGAAATACGAAAAATTTCTCACCGACGACCAGCTCCGCGATGCCCAGCTCCGTCACGAAATGTGGCTTCATGACCGCGCCCAGGACAAGGCTGATGCCCGTAAGGAAGGATTGGCTGAAGGACGGAGCGAAGGAAGGGCTGAAGGACGTATAGAGGGAAGAACTGAAGAAAGAACGCGGATTGCGCGAAGCCTGTTGAGAGCCGGTATTTCCGTTAGTGCCGTCGCTTCGAGCACGGGACTCACCGAAGAAGAAATAAAATTGTTATAGTTTAAAAGCAATGACGGCAACCATCAGACCACAGCGGAAATTGTATTATCCGTCTATCCGCTTGAAATATGCGGCTGATTATCTGCAGGTATTTTCCTATTCTTGCCTATTCGCAGGAAATAACTTATACTGATTAGTACTATCATCATTACATATAAGGACGCACTATGTCATTAGACTGCGGTATTGTCGGCCTCCCGAACGTAGGCAAATCTACTATATTTACGGCTCTTACGGCGGCTCCTGCCGCTGCGGAGAATTTCCCGTTCTGTACAATCGATCCGAATATCGGCATCGTCGATCTTCCCGACGAACGCCTTGAATTTCTTGCAGGTGTATTTCAGCCGAAAAAAATAACGCCGACGTCCGTTAAATTCGTCGATATCGCGGGACTTATTAAAGGCGCATCCCAGGGGGAAGGACTCGGAAATCAGTTTCTTGCAAATATCCGCGAAGTTACCTGCATCGCTCACGTTGTACGATGCTTCGACAACCCGGACATCATGCACGTGCGCGAGAACGCAAACACTGCGGCTCCAATCGACCCGGAGGGCGATATTTCCACCATTAATATGGAACTTGCGCTTGCGGACCTCGACACTATTAAAAAGCGGCAGGAAAAAGTGACGAAGGCGACGCGCGCACTCGGTAAAGAAGAGGAAAAAAAGTGGGCACCGTGGACGAGTGCGGTCGGGAAAATAAAGCCGGTGCTTGAAGCGGGAAAATGCGCCCGTCAGGCGGAGCTTACCGACGAGGAAAAAGCCGCCGTTCAGGATATGTTTCTGCTCACGATGAAACCGACGTTCTACGTCTGCAACGTCGACGAGGACGCGATCGCAAGCGGCACGAACAAATACGTCGAAATAGTAAAAAAAATCGCGGCGGACGAAAACTCCGACGTCGTCGTTATCTGCGGGAAGTTCGAGGCGGACCTTGCCGACATCAAGGATCCGAAAGACCGGAAGGAGTTTATGGATGCAGTCGGTCTCAAGGAATCGGGACTTGCGGAGCTCGCACACACCGCGTACAAGCTCATGGGGCTGAGTACGTTCTTTACGGGCGGTTCCGACGACTGCCACGCATGGACTATCCACGCGGGTGATACGGCACCGAAAGCGGCCGGCGTGATCCATACCGATTTCGAAAAAGGGTTCATCAAAGCGGAAGCATACTCGATCGACGACCTCCGCAAATACGGCACCGAGGCGAAAATCAAGGAAGCCGGTAAATACCGCGTCGAAGGAAAGGACTACGTCGTACAGGACGGCGACGTACTGTTCATCAAATTCAGCGCACCTTCTAAATAAGGCCGGCGGCGAAATTTTTTCCGGCAAAGCGCGTAAAAAAGCAAAGTTCCGACGATACATTACATAGCGGAGTCTTCACGGACTCCGCTATTTTTTTCTCAGGAGCTTTGCATATGAAATACAAACTGATTATCACTCTGTTTTTCCCGGCTGCACTTCTCATCTGCAGCTGCACGGATCTTTCCTGTACGAATGCCAAATCCGGCGCGGACACGCGCAGTGCCCGGCGGCAGTCGCTCCGGCTCGTGAGCTGGAACACCGAGACGTTTTTCGACGCGGTGAAGGACGGAACAGAATACAGCGAATTCATTTCGTCGAAGTCCGACTGGAGCCGGGACGCGTATGTTGCGCGGCTCGACAGGTTGTGCGAAGTTATTAAAACGCTCGACGCGGACGTCTACGTCTTTGAAGAAATTGAAAACGAGGGAATTATGTACGACGTATCGAACAGGCTCGCCGGCAACGCGTGGAACAGCAGGAATAACTGGAATTACGCGTGTTTCGCAAAAACTCCGGGCGACGCCATCGGCTGCGCAGTATTGTCGCGTTTTCCGCTCGGTTCAATGACAGTCCACGCGCTCGACGTGCGCACGGGCGGTAAACAGCCGCAGATGCGTCCCGTCGTGGAAGTATCCGTATTTGCAGGAGACAGGCCTCTTGTACTGTTCGTAAATCACTGGAAATCGAAGTCGGGAGGGGAAAGCGAAACTGAAGTGTGGCGGAACCGGCAGGAATCGGTGCTGGCCGGGTTACTCTCCGGTCTGAATGGCTCCGCAGTCGTCGCGTGCGGCGATTTTAACAGGGACATCGGCGATTTCGCACGCGGTGCGGAAGACGGGACTGTCGTTCTGCGGCACGCATTGTCCGGAATGCCGGAGGAAATCACTGTCGCTTCTCCGTGGCTGCTCGCCGGCGGAACGTACGTCGAACCGGGAAGCTACTATTTTGAAGGCCGATGGGAGCGCATAGATCATTTCTTCACGGCGGGAACCGCCGCTGCGTCCGATTTTTCACCGGCTGTCGACGGCCCGTGGGCGGACAGCGATGGCCTTCCCCGGGGATACAAAGTATTTACGGGCACGGGCTGGTCGGATCATCTGCCTGTCGCCGCAACGATTACGTATTAAACTTTTTCTCAACCACGTACAAGTATTCGGATACGTGAATCGGCCGCTCTTTAAGGTTGCGTGAGGCGCGGAATGCGTTATACGGCGATTCGAATACCTGCACTTCGCCTGCACCGCCGAGAATCTCCATCATTTCATCGCGCGCAATAAATCCTTCCGAATTGAACGACACAAGCAGATATTTCGCGCGCAGGGAACGGACAAGAAAACTTAACGTCTCGGCCGCATATTTTTTTCTGTTATATTGTGACCGGTTCCAAAAATGCGGAATGCCGGACACGCGGCTCATCTCCGTTTCGTCCGGCCGGTCGTACGAAGCAATGAGGTTGAGCATAAAATAATTGGAACCGTACGGATGCTGATTGTACGGCGGATCGATATACGCTATGTCGAACATACCGCCGGGAAGCCCTGCGTAGAGTTCGTCGTCCGCCGTAAGTTCGTTCGCGTCGCTGCGGAAAATGCGGAACGGACAGGAAAATCTGCTGAACACGGGAAAAGGCAGCGCGATTGTTCCGCGGATACGGCCGAGCGCATTCAACCCGTTGCCGCCGAACTTTCCTCTGCCGGTTTTCGAATCCTTGTAGAAACCTTTGAACACGCCGCCGGTGTTCGCATGTACCGACGCTTCCGCAAGAAGCGGCGCAACAAAAAACTGCCGGCTTCCGGACGGAATCATCTCCGCAATAAGCTGACGTACCGTGTCGATATAGCGCGCATTGTACGGCGTGTAGAAGCAGCGTTCACCTTCCTGTACGTTGTTCTCGTCGCGCGGCGCATAGAATCCCGACACAAATCCTGCGCGCCCGGCACGATGCAGCTCGTCAGCAGCGGCGGCGGTGAGCGCTTCGTATGCACTGTGCAGAGCGCTCATATCGATTTCGTCTTTATTTGAAAGGTAGCAGCTGTTTATTATTTCGGAATACAGCTCTATATCGTTCGCCGTGACAGAAGCCGCATACTGTTTGAAATACCGCGACACAACTCCGCTGCCGGAAAATACATCGAAAACGTTCAGCTTTCTGCGGCCTGTGCGTTCAACGACATACTGTACGCCTTCGTCTATAAACGGCAGAAGCGCACGTTTATTGCCTAAATAGGTGATGAGCTGATCATGAAGATATGCGGGATTTTCTTCGGACGGCATATGCTATACGACAACGACGAACTGATTTTTTCCGGCAGTTTTCGCAGCATATGCCGCGCTGTCGGCCGTTTCGAACCACTGCTTGCCCGTCATTCCGGCGTGATACACGGAGATTCCCATGCTGATTGAACAGCGGAAATCAGTATCGACAAAATCAAAATTCATTTTGGTAAAAGCGGAACGGATTTGCTCTGCAGTATCTTCGACAGTTTCAAGATTCTGATTTTTAAACAGTACTACAAATTCATCGCCGCCGTACCGGAACACGTTTCTGTTTCCTCCGAGAAGGCGTATAAGCAGATCCGAAAAAGCAATAAGAACGGCATCGCCGCTTACATGACCGTATTTATCGTTCACGCTTTTGAAATCATCAAGGTCGATAAGCGCAAGCATCAGCGGTTCGTCTGTCTCCCTATATGATTTTATGCAGCCTGCTATTGCTTCCGCAAATGCCGTCCTGTTGCATAACCGCGTGAGCGGTTCCAGCCGGAGTTCGTTTATAAGCAGTTTCTGCTTATTGTAACTGTCGTAAATAAAATCAGTCTGCTCCCGGACCGAATTCATAACCGCGACTGCACAATAATAAGACGTGCAGCAAATAACTATAACGACAGCGGCGGTGCCCACTGTCATGGATACGTCGTATTTTTCTCCGCGTGCAATCCATCTGGCGAGCGATAAAACGGCGCCGGCAAGAGATGCAATAAAAACGGAAAGAAGAAGTTTCCTGTCCGACAAAACAGCGGAGAGAAAAATGGCAAAGCAGGGCAGGACAAGTACAATAACATAATAATTGTGAAAAAAGGAAATTACCGACATAATAACAAAAAAAAGAAATATTACGGCATAATTCTTCTGTTTGAGTCCGTGGGACGGAGAATGTATAAAGCGGGTCACAATTATCAGGATGAGTAAATTAATTCCGCTGGGAACAGCAACGTAATTGAACCAGTAATGCGGCAGAGTCCGGTATTCAGTACAAAATCTGAAAAAAAATCCAAAAACGACTTCCATAACAAGAAGCGCGGCAAACACGAGCCAGCTGATGCTGAGAATCCGTTTCTGCCATCGTTTGTAATAGCCGATTTTGTATTCCGTAAAATCCATATTTATAGAATATAACCTTCCCGGCCCGGTTTTACAATATTGCGAAACCGGCTCCTATTCTGTTCATAACGTCGAAAAAACCGGGAAATGAAACCGAACAGCATTCGGCATCTTTTACGGTAAGCGTTTCGCCGTCAGGCATTGCCGGTCCCAGACACGACAAAGCCATTGCAACGCGGTGGTCGCCGTAACTTTCGACTGTGCCTCCGTGCAGCGTGAACAGACTGTTTTTTTCACCGGACTGCGTGAGCGGCGCGTGGCCGTGTATGACAAGGCAGTCGGGACCTTCCTCCGTATTTACTCCGAGTTTCTCAAGTTCTTTTTTCATCACGTCGATGCGGTCCGTCTCTTTTCTGCGGCAGACACCGACGTCTTCTATTATGGTTGTACCTTCTATTACGCACGCGATTGCGGCGACTGCGCAGATGGCATCGGGAAAGCCCGCAAGGTTCACGTGCAGTTCACCAGCCGGCAGTTTTTGCGCCGAAAGTCTGCCCGGAACAGCACCGCTCGCGGCATGAGCGCGCCGGCCGCCTCGTACTGTAAGATTCCCCTCTGCCCGGTCCCACGAAATATCGGCACCGACGGACTGAAGCACGTGCACGATTGCATCGTCTCCCTGACTTCCTGAACCGTCGACGTTTTCTATGACAATCTCGCTGTCAGTCATCAAAGCTGCAATAAGCGGAAACGCAACTGCTTCCCAGTCGGACGGAATCGTGCGGTCGAAAGCGGGAATCGGCGCGGGGCCGGCAACGGTAATATGTCTGAAATCGGGTGCTACTGATACTTTTACGCCGAAACTCTCGAGCCACAGGCGCGTCATCGTGAGATACGGCGTTTCCTTCGGATCGGTGAGCTCTATTTCAAGCGTTCCGTTCATGCGCGTCGCGGCCATCATCATGCCGCTCACGTATTGGGAAAGCGTTCCGTCAGTGACGACCTTATACTTCGTCACCGGGCCGTCGATGAGCAGCGGCGGCGCGTTCTTTCCCGGGCGGGAAATATATGCGCCGCAGCCGAGCTGACGCAGTGCATCCGCAACATGCTCGACCGGACGATTTCTGATCGACTCGTCGCCCGTGAATATGCTCCAGCCGGGAAACGTCGCGGCAATCGGCGACATAAAATACAGAAGCGAGCCTGAATCCCCGACGTTCACGACATCGTCGGGAAGATGAACAGATTTTCCCGCCCCTTCCACTGTCCAGACAGCGTCGTCTCCGCCGCCGAAATCAACTTTTGCGCCTAAAAGCGGAAGGGCATTCGCCGCAGACAGGCAGTCGGCACTCGGAAGCGGATTTGAAATATGCGACGTACCTTCTGCAAGCGACGCAAGCAGAAGAGCACGGATTGTGTGACTTTTTGAGCCGGGTACACGGATTTTCCCCTGCAATACTGTTTTTCGTGATATAGCGTCCATTCCGCAGATTCTATCACAAGTAACATGCTTTTGAAAAGCAAACGCCCGGGTTTTCATTGCAAATACGCGTTTTTTCTGATATGCTTTCCGTATGAAAAAACGGGCGATTTTGTGTACGGCCGACACCAAAAACCTTACGGAGCTGGCTCAATATCTCATTTCGGAAGGATGGGAATTGATTTCTGCAGGCCGCACCGGCAAATTTCTGGCTGACAGTGAAATACCGTATACGGAAGCCTCTGCTCTCATTGAGACGTCTCCTTCTTTTTCCACGTACATGACGATGTATCGCTCCATTCTTACGACAGGCCTGCAGCAGGACAGGAGCGATTATTTCGACGACTACGAGGAAATCAATATGGTCTGCATCAATATCTCTCCGTCCCTTAAAAGCAGTACCGATTTTACAGAGAATGATGATTCTGACAATTATATAGATGTCCGATGTTCTTCGCTTGTGCAGGCCGGATGCAGAAACTACAAAAACGTCCTCGTACTGACGGACCCGGCCGATTATCAGGAAATAATGATTCAGATGAAAACGCAGAGCGTCTCGGCAGAATTCCGTCTCTATCTTGCAGGCAAGGCGTTCAATATGATTTCCGCCTGCAGCGCTTCCGCTGCAGATTCAATTATGCTCCGGACAGGCAGGGAAACATATCCGAGATACTTCACGGTTCCCTACAAAAAGGCATTCGATCTTGAAAGCGGCGCGGCGGGACATCAGTCCGCAAGTTTGTATATGCTGCCTGAATTTATCGGAGCGCTCGGCGGTATTAAAAAACTGCAGGGAAAGGAAATTTCGTACAATCTTTATATCAACATAGACGCCGTATGGAAAGGACTCTGCCTCTTTTCGTCGCAGCTGAAAAACGCGGCTGCCGTTCACGGAGCCGACTTTGAAGGAAATCCGACGGTAACGCAGTTCACGCCGGCGGCGGGTTCCGTTTACGCGTATTCGGTCAAGCACGGCATTCCGGTGAGCGCCGCACTCGGCTCAAACGCTGCAGAGTCGTACCGGAAGATGTTCAACTGCGGAAAAGCGGCTCTGGACGGGGCTGTGACAGGTTTCAGTGCCGTCGTCAACGAAGACGCGGCACAGGAAATTGTCAAATCGAATCTTACCGCGGTCATCGCACCGGGGTTTACATCGGACGCGCGTATTGCTCTCGCCGCAAAAAAGAACATGCGCCTTATTACCATGACAAAGCCGGCTCTTTTTTCTTATGACTTCCGCTCGCTCGACGGCGGGCTTCTCATCGAAAGCGCGGATGCGACGCTCTTCAAAAACTGGAATTTCGTAACAAAGACAAGGCCTACCCTGCAGCAGATAGATGAAATGGCGTTCGGACAGCTGATTATTATGGGAGCAAAACAGGACGCCGCAGTCGTCATAAAGGATATGACAACGGCGGGTATGTGCTGCGCTGCGATGCTTCCTTCGGACGCATGCCTTGCGGCGCTTGACCATTCAGTCAAAAATGTGCAGGCGGGGCTCACAAACAGCACCGATAACGCCGAGGTTCTGGTATGCGGTTCCGTACTTCCGTTCGTCCCGGAACTGGCGGATATTGCGGACCGCGGTATCCGCGCAATACTGCAGCCGGGCGGTGCTTCAAACGACGATGAGTTTATCAAATTCTGCAACGACCGTAATATATCAATGGTTTTCACCGGTATTGAGCATTCCGGCTGCTGAGCGGAGGGGGAAATGATGATCGTGCGTCCTGTACCACCATCATTTTTAGAGGAGTTCATATATGTTGTATTATCTTGGAGCATACCTTCAGCAATTTTTCGGACCGGCCCGTCTGCTCCAGTCCTATACTGTTCTTATCACACTTGCACTGTACACAGGTTTTCTACTTTCGGTAAAACTGCTGCCGCTTTTTTACGAACGGCTTCCCCACGACCGCGGACGGGAATTTACGCTTACGGCGGAAGCGGCAAAAGGCAAGCCTACGGGCGCGGGTGTCGTATTCATCACTATATTTGTCGTCGTTACCGTCCTGTTTACGCCGCTTTCACTTCTCCAGTACGGCACACTTGCGCTCACATGGATAATGATGCTTACAGGATATCTGGACGACCGCAGCATTACGAGCTGGGGCGAGTACCGCAAAGGATTTCTTGACCTTGTTTTAAGCGCCGCCGAAACTGTGCTTCTTTTCTACTGCATTTCGACAACGTCTCCCGGAAACAAAGTATATTTCTGGCTGCCGTTCGTGACTCATCCGGTGGCAGTCAGTTTCACAGTCTATTTAATCGTGGGCATTATTCTTCTCTGGGGTTCCGTCAACACGACGAACTGTACGGACGGTGTCGACGGTCTTTCAGGCACGCTTGTCCTTATTGCGCTCATCACGATGGGGTCCATCTTCTATTTCGTTCTCGGTCATAAGGATATTTCCGCATACCTGCTCGTACCGCATCTCGCGTCGGGCGCGAACTGGGCCGTCATGACGTTCGCTCTGGCCGGCGTCCTCATGGGATACCTCTGGCACAACGCGTTTCCGAGCCAGGTGCTTATGGGCGATGCGGGAAGCCGCGCGCTCGGATTTTTTATCGGTGTGTGCGTTCTGGTGAGCGGCAACCCGTTCCTGATTTTCGCAACGTCGACTATAATTTTTATTAACGGCGGCATGGGACTGCTCAAGGTCGCGCTGCTCCGCTTTTTCCGCATCCGTATCTTCGAAAATGTCCGCTTCCCGCTGCACGACGAAATGCGTAAAAACCGCGGATGGTCGCCGACGCAGGTTCTTATTAAATTCATGATTATGCAGCTTCTTATTACGGTCGCAATGCTCGGGCTGTTCTTCAAAGTCAGGTGACAAAAAAAGACGCCGGGAATGAAGAGCACTTCATTCCCGGCGTTTTTTTTATCCGTTATTTATCAGTTTTCCGCGAGGAACAGTTTGATTCCTTCCCTCGGGAATTTCTTCTTCAGGTATGTAATCGCAGCCTGTACCATCGGCACATCGTCTTTCCTGATATACGAGAGCATCATAAAGTTCTGTTCCGGCCATGTCGTCGTACCGAGCTTGTAGCTGTCTCCGCCTCGTCCTGTGACGACAGAAACGATTGTATATTGAATTCCCGGAATAACCTGTTCAAGTATTCCGATAATCTCTTCCTCAACGGATTTGTTAGCAATAATTTCCGCCTTCACGCCTTCCGTTTTTACAGGCAGGTCGGCGCTTGCGGCAAGTTCCGCTATCTCCGCAGGAACGCTTTCGGTATCCGCAACTTTTTCCTTCATGATGAGCGAATACACCACCGGAACAAGGAACAGCGTAACAAACGTACTCGACGTAAGGCCGCCGACAACAGTAAGTCCGATAGGTTGTACCATAGAAGCAGAACCTTCCGTGTCGAAGCACATAGGCAGTGTACCGATAATCGTCGTGAGCGTCGTCATAAGAACAGGGCGCAGACGGCTTACACCTCCTTCAAGACACGCTTCCTTCATTTTCTTTCCGCGGTTGATGAGCAGTCCCGTGTAGTCGACGAGAAGAATACCGTTGTTCACGACTATACCGATAAGCATGATGACACCGACCATCGACGTCATCGACATCGCCTGTCCCGTCAGTTTGTACATAAGCACAACACCGATTATCATGAACGGTATAGTCAGCATGTTGATAAACGGAGCTTTGAACGACTCGTACGTAGCCGCCATAACACCGAATACGAGCAGCAAAGCCATTATTCCGATCATCATGTACGCTTTGTACTGCGTCTGCATGGTGCTCCATGCACCTTCATAACTTATCGTAACACCGTCCGGAACAACAAACGTGTTCGAAATTCCCTCTTTGATTTCATTCTCAACGCTATTAGCGTTCCTCGTCGATACAATATTTGCAGAAACTTCGACAGTACGCACACGGTTCACACGGCTGATGCTTGTCGGTCCCAGACCTTTTTTGAATGAAGCAAAGTTTGCGACGCTCACCAGGCCGTCCGTACCTTCCACATAGATAGATTCCAGATCGCTCATTTTAGCGCGGTCTTCCGGACGGTACATAATAACGACATCGTATTCATCTCCGTTTGAACGGAATTCCGTAGAGGTTGCTCCGTTCATCGCATAGTAGATTTCCTCCGCAGCAGTTGTTACGTCGACACCGAAAGCATATGCGCGCTGCCGGTCAATAACAACTTCCACTTCGGGAAGGCCCTTCGTCGTATCTACAGTCACTTCTCCTATGTCGCTTATCTTCTGCATGACGGACTTTATTTTATCCGCCGTATCGATCGCAGCGTCAAGATCGTTCGAGTGGGTGTAAATAATAAGATCGCTGCCGGAAACCTGATGTGACCAGTCTTCGTCGAACGAGAACGTGGCATCCGCAAAATCCTTGAAATGCGTGCGCAGCTTTTCCTGCACCTCCGTCGAATCATCAATCTGCTCCGCCGCATCAGGAAGAGATATTGAAATCGAGCCTTTATATGTCGCCGACGTACTCCGGTGGTTTCCTCCCGTTCCGACGCTCGTTATGATATTCTTATATCCTTTGATTTCATCCCGGACTATCGTTTCAAACTGCGTCAGAACGGCAGTCGTCTCGGAAAGAGTGGTTCCCGTAGGCATTTCCACGTTAAGGGTGACTGTCGTATCTCCGCCGCGTCCGCTTCCCATCATGTTTATATGCATCGTCGGTATAAGGGCAAGCGACATGGCAAGGAGACAGCAGCTTACGGCTACTACTGTTTTTCTATGATCAAGAGCCGCTGAAAGCCCTTTACGGTAGGCATTCGTAACCCCGTCGATTGCATCCTCAAACACTTTGTACAATTTTTTGAGGAACGGATTCGTTACGGGTTTTTCGTCGCGGTTCGGCAGCGGCAGGAATTTACCGGCCAGAACAGGCACAAGGAAGATAGATACGAACAGACTCGACGCAATGGCTATAACGATTGTAAAGATGATGCCCTTGAACATCTGTCCCATCATCTCCAGATCTTTTATATAAAAGAGGAACGGGATGAATACGCAGATTGTCGTAAGGTTGCCCGAAACGACGGACATCATCATTTCCTGTGAGCCGAGAATAGCTGCAATCTTCGGTTTTGCGCCGCGGGCTCGGTAGACGTTCATGTTTTCTATCATAACTATGGACGCGTCGACGATCATACCGACACCCAGAATAAGGCCCGTCAGAGTCATCATGTTGAGCGTAATTCCCGCAAAATACATACACAAAATCGTTATGATGAGCGAAAGCGGAATCGAAAGCGAGATTATGAATGTACTTCTGAAATTCTGCAGGAATATGAACAGAATAACAACACAGAGAAGGAGGCCCTGCCAGATGGAAGAAACGAGCGAGCTTATAGTATCACGGATTGAAGTTGTATCGTCGGAAACAATCTCCATGGTGATTCCCTGCGGGAGCGTCTTCTGTACTTCCGCAATTTTCTTGTACATGGCGTTCGCCACCGAGACGCTGTTCGACCCCGACTGCTTTGTGACGGAAATATACACGCCCTCTTCACCGTTGATGTATACAACCGAGTCGGCGTCTTCGTATCCCCATGCGGCTGTGCCGATGTCGCTCAGCTTGACGTCGTATCCGTTTACCGTCGCAATGACGGTCTTATTAATCTGGTCTATGCTCGAGAATTCACCGGTCGTACGGATTTCGTAATCTTTTTTCCCTTCCGTAACTTTTCCGCCGCTGAGTTCAAGATTCTGTTTTGCAAGCGAGGAATAGACGGTCGTCATTGTAATGCCGTAGGCGGCAAGTCTGTTTTGCGACAGCTCGACGCGTACGATTTTCGACAATCCGCCGGAGACGCTTGCTTCCGCCACACCTTCGGCCTGTTCAAGCAGGTCTTCAATATCGTCTTCCGCAATTTCCCGCAGTTCGTTCGCGGAACGGTTTCCGCGAACCGCAATACGCATGATAGGCATCGACGATGCGTCCAGCTTGAAAATCTGAGGTGAATCGGCATCGTCGGGTAAATCACCCTCTACGCGGTCAAGCTTGTCGCGTATATCATTTACGACAGTCTCGAGATCCGTACCGTAATTAAACTCAAGCGAAATCCTGCTTGACCCCTCTGAAGAAGTCGAGTCCATTTCCTTGAGACCGCTTACGCTTACAAGTCCGCTTTCCAGAACTTCCGTTACGGATTTTTCAACTGCTTCCGGTCCGGCATTTTCGTACGTCGTTGAAATCATGACGTACGGGTTATCCATATCGGGATACAGACTCAGCGAAATATTCCTGATTACAAATACACCCATGATGCCGAGCAGAACGAATACGATCAGCGTCAGCACCGGATGTTCAAGTGTTTTCTGTGATACGCTCATTAGTTACTCCCTGAATTCGTTTCATTCCCGGTTTCTGAAGTTTCATCCGCTGCACTGGCCGCCGTGTTTTCATTGTTTGTAATGTCCTTTATGAGAGAACCGTCGGAAAGGGACTGTTCGCCTTCGACAACTATTTTTTCACCAGGATTGATTCCCGATAAAACCTGAACAACGCCGTCGACACTGCTGCCTTCCTGTATCTCGCGCTGCTCTACCGTTCCGTCGTCTTTTACCACATACAGATACTGTTTGCCGCTCTTCGTCACGACAACATCCGATGAAACGGTAACATATCCGGCGTAATCGTATGTATACAATTTTACTTTTCCGAACATGCCCGCATTGATACGGCTGTCGTTTTTGTCGAACGCCAGAATTATTTCCTTTGTCCGCGAAGTGGAGTCGACGACGGGAGACACATACGTTACCGTAGCGGGGAAAATAACGTCAGGATATGCCACAACGGTGATCTCGGCTTTTAACCCTTTTTTCAGAGCCGCAGCATACCGCTCCGGAATGTCGGCCGTAATCTGCAGGCTCGCAATATCACCGATTGTAGTGATCGTACTCGACGTAGTTACTGTCGTTCCGATTTTCAACGGAGTAGAAATGATGCTTCCGCTGATCGGCGCATAGACGGGGCTGAGCGCATAATTGCTGCCGGGTTCCGACGGATCTACCTTTACAATAACGTCTCCCTTACGAACGGGAGAACCGAGCGTTACTTCGGTACTCGCAATTTTTCCGCCGATATCAGGATACACCGCGACTGAATTCACCGCTGAAATATCCCCGTTTGCTTCAACATAATCGTGCAGTACGGCCACTTCCGCCGTCTGCGTTTTGACGGAAAACGTTGTTTTCTCCGTGCTTTGTCCTTTTCGTCCCGATCCGCCAGATTTAGAAGCCACACAGGCATACAGTATTACGACGATCATAACAGCAATAGCACAAACAACAACGACAGTTGATTTTTTAAGTTTCATATACACCTTCCATATGTAGTCAAATTAATAATTATTTTCCGAGCGTACCGAACGGCACGCCGAGCGTACTTTCAAGATTAAGAACGGCGGAAATCAGAGTATATTTCTCCGACTCGAGGTCGACCTTTGCTTCAAGCAGAGAATCCGCAGCGTCCTGCAGACTAAGCAGATCCTTTGAACCGTGATTATAAGCTGCAAGTGTCATATCGTACGTTTTCTGGGCAAGGTCGATGTTTGTCTGCAGCGCCTGAAGCTGCGACTGGGCCTGTTTTATCTGATTAAGATAGCTCGCTATATTTACAGCTGCTGTCGTTTTTTCGTCCGCAAGCGAAAGTTCGGCCTTTTTGACACTGTCCTTTCCTGATGCCACGGACTGAGCCCCTGTGGACCAGGGAAGATATCCGTCGAGCGGGATTGAAACCGCAAGCGTAACGGAACCAGCCGCCGAAAGCGTATCAGAAAGATCCGTTTTTATTTTTCCGTATATCCATTCGGCGCTCACGGACGGAGCGTACGCGCTGAACCGTTCCGCCAGAAGCGAGTTTTTGGCTATTTCGACCTCTTTTTCCGCGGCCAGAATGGCGGGGACGGAAGAACTGTTTTCCGCAAGGGAAATATCCTTAAGTGCCAGCACGTCATCAAGCGTACCGGACAGTGAAATATCCGTATTCTGATCAATGCCCAGCACCTGCTTAAACGATGCCAGACTGTTATTATAACTCACCAGCGCAGATTCAAGTGTCGGCTTGAGTTTTTCATACGTCACCTGACTTGTGAGCATGTCGAGTTCCGATACCTGACCGCTTTTGTATTTTACAACGTTCTGTTCGTACTGCTTTTTTGCCGTATCAAGATTGCGCTGCTGCAGTACAATATATACTTTTTCGTACAGCAAATCGTAAAACGCCGTACGGACACTCAATTCAACAGACCGTACAGCTTCATCATACGTAATCTTTCCGTTCTCATAATTCAACAGGGCGGCACGCATCGTTGAATAAAGAGCAGGCGTCAGAGAAAGACTGATTGTGCCTTCGATGTACCCTTCATATTCATACGTTGTCTTCTCATTCGGGCGTGTGTACCCTGCAGTTCCCGTCAAAGTCGGACTTATACTGTTCCATGAAAAGTCCTTTGTGCGTTTGAGTGCATCAAATGTGACCTTACTTTCCTGCAGACTGATGTTGTTCTCCAACGCATATTTTACCGCATCGTCGATTGTAAGGACTTTCTCTTCTGCTCCGACCGCTGCTGTTGCAAGCAGAACAAGCAGGATTCCTATACCTGTTTTCCTAAACTTCATTGCCCTTATACTCCTTATCTTGAGGATATCGATAAAACCGCACTTATGCAAAAAAAAGGTGTTATTTTCAAATAACTTATTGTTATTACAGTTGTTGCAAAATGATTGGAATACCGTTAATATTTTGACATGATTGAACTGACAAGTAAACAGCGCAAGTTTCTCGAAAAAAATGCACAGAGCATGAATCCTGTCGTTATTGTCGGACAGAACGGAGTAACGCCCGCTGTAGAAGAAATGACGAATACATCGCTTGCGTTGCACGAGCTTATAAAAATAAGTTTCAACGAATTCAAAGACGAAAAACAGGACCTTGCGGCGAAACTTGCGGAAAAATGCGGCGCGACGCTCGTACGCATTATAGGCAACAAAGTGATTCTTTACCGCCCCGCAGAACGAGCCGCAGACCGCAAATTCGAAAAGTCCCTGAACAAGCTTTAGTTTTTATCGACCGGACGGTACATCATATTTCCGCCGTGGCCGCCGGAACCGGAACTCTTCATCTCGAAATCATCGTCAAGATACGCAATCAGATCCGACAGTTTTTTGAAACCGAAGTCCCGCGTATCGAATCCCGGATTCTGCCGTTTGAAAAGAGACCCTGCGGCGGAAACGGGCGCCCAGCCCGAATCGTCCGAATATTTTTCATACGCGTTCGTAAGCAGCTTGTAAATCTGACGGAACTGGCGGTCAGTCATCGTGTCGCCGTCCGCGTTCACGCCGAGAACCTGAGAACCGCCGGCTGCAGCCGTTCCGCCCGCAGGCGCTGCTTTATGTGTCCTGATGTGGCGCTTGTGAGCCTCGTCGATTTTTTCCGGCACCGACGAATCGTCGACCCCGTGCAGGTTTTCAATGTAAATGAAATCGTCGCAGGCGTTCACGAACGACACCGGAGTCTGCTTCCGCCCCACGCCGAATACGAATTCCTGCGATTCGCGCAGACGTGACGCGAGTTTCGTAAAGTCGCTGTCGGAGGAGACAAGCACGAACGCGTCGTACTTTTCAGTGTAAAGCAGATCCATCGCGTCGATTATCATCGCGGAATCGGACGAGTTTTTTCCCTGCGTATAGGCAAACTGCTGCACAGGCAGGATGGCATTCTCATTGAGCACGTTCTTCCACGCTTTGAGCGTATCGCTCGAAAAGTCTCCGTACGCACGCTTCGTTATAATATGTCCGTGAACCGCCATTTCCTGAAGAATGGCCGGCACTTTGTTGTACGGCGTATTGTCGGCGTCGATGAGAACCGCAATTTTTTTCTGTTCATCAATATCTATCATATACAGTACTATAGCATAGTAATTACAGAAAAAAAAGTACGGTAAATGCTATATGTATTCGACAGGGAGGACTGATACTGTATCGGAAAGAATGGTTCGCTTTTCGGCGAGACAGAGTATACAGCCCTGGCCGACAGTTATGTCAAATCCGGTTTTGAGGACGGGAAAATTCTTTGCCATTTCAAGCGCGGGGCGTGCCGATTTTTTAATTTCGACAGGATACAAAACGCCGTTTTTCAGAATAAGCAGGTCTATTTCTTTCATATCACGGTCGCGGTAAAAGAAAATATTGCGCGTATCCTCTCCCGCATTCAGATAGCTCTTTATGATTTCGCTTACTACGAATGTTTCGAACAGGCTGCCGGACATGGCTCCGTTCTCAGCGACTTTCGGATTATCCCAGCCGACAAGATAGCAGACAAGACCTGTGTCGGTAAAATAGAGCTTCGGTGTCTTTATAGTGCGCTTTGTTATATTGTTTTCGTACGGACGGAGCAAGTATACTAATCCCGATGTTTCCAGAATTGCCGTCCAGCTTTGAACCGTTTTCAGCGAGATACCGAGACTGTTCGCAATATCGTTCGGAACGAATAATTCTCCTGTTCTGGCCGCGAGTGTAACGAGGAATCTGTAGAACAGAGTCTCATCTTTTATCTGTAACAGAGACCGCACATCCCGCTCTATGTAACTTTTCACGTATGAGCGGAAAAAGAACTCCCAGTTGCATGCGGGATCCGCAAGCTCCGGCATTCCTCCGCGGAATATCGCCTGCCATATATTCTGATACGGTTTCAGTTCTTTACTCCGCTCATCGGCATATTCGGTTGTTGGAAGAAACGGTCTACTGAATGCAACGTCGTTTTTTTCCCGGAGAGATAAACCGAGCATATCTGCAATACCGATTCTGCCTGCCAGTGATTCGCTGACATTTTTCATCAGCAGATACGTTTGGGAACCGGTCAGACAGATTAGTCCCAGGTTGTCTTTCCGGTCTACCAGAAATTTTATATAGCGGAATAATTCAGGTGCATACTGCACTTCGTCAATCAAAACCGGCAGTGTGTGATTTTTAAAGAAGAGCGCAGGATCCGATTTTGCAAGCGATAAATCATTCATATCATCAAGCGTCACATATTCGTATTTTTCCTTCAGGCAGTTGCACAGCATCGTCGTTTTTCCGACCTGGCGCGGACCGGTTACGAGCGTTACTTTGAACTGCCGGCACATTTCCTGTACCGTTTTTTCAAGCTGGCGTGGAATATACTCCATAAAACCTCCCGGCTGCATTGAAATACAATTCCAATGTAGCCGAAACTATCAATACCGTCAATGCGGGGTACGAACCAAGCGGCTTTCAAGCCGCGGAAAGCAAGTACGTTTATTCTAAACTTTCATCACCGTATGCCGATATGATATATAGAATAGAATTCCACTGTTAACGCGGAATTTTTAAGGAGGCACAGTATGATTTCAGGCTTCGGTACTCTTAATCCGTACTCATACGGCGCATTTGCCTCCGGAAGCGCTTCAGGAAAACTGTATGTACCGGTAAATCCGATGGCTGTCGTCTATGCGCAGTTCGACCACATTTCAGGCATCGCCGCCCGTCAGGGGGAAAACGGAGTTTCAATCAGCAGAATACAGATTCTCAATACTCTCATAGAACATCTGACAGCCATAAAGAACGAGCCGAAAACAAACTTCTCGGACCTGAGCGACAAACAGGTCGACGCGCTTATCCGGAATTATCAGCAGCAGATTCAGCAGGCCGTTCACAGCACGCCGTATATACTGTCGGGCGCTCAGCCGCAGTCAGGCGCGCTTTTCAGTCTCAACGCCTGATACTCAGGCTGCCCAGACGGCCCACAGGACAAGCGCGGCCGCCGCAGTCGTCAATACGGTAAACGGCGCGCCTATTTTGAGCCAGCCGCCGAAACTCATCGGATACCCTTCCTTCTTCAATATTCCCATTGCAACGATGTTCGCACTTGCACCGAACGGCGTAAGATTTCCGCCGAGGCACGAGCCTATAAGCAGTGCGAACATGTACAGTTCCGGCGCAAGATTCATCTGACGGGCGAGCGCCTGAGCGACCGGCAGCATGACGATGATGTACGGCACGTTGTCGACGAATCCGGAAATGATGATAGACACCGCAAGTATCAGTATAAATCCGGCAGATACGCTGCCGCCGGTGATGCGCGCGAGAAACGATGCGAAGTCGCCGAGCAGTCCGGTCTCTGAAACCGCTCCTACGACAATGAATATGCCGATAAGGAACGCGATTGTTTCCCAGTCGAGTTCTTTAATAAGTGTCCACGTTTCGTCCTTTGTCTTATGCTGCGAGAAACGGTACCACAGAACGCCGGCAAATCCGAGCAGGGCGACATACAATCCCGAAAGATAGCCGAAATCGGTATGAATGAATGAAATGCCCGCCAGTCCGAAAATCATGAGGAGCAGAAGTACTGCGGGAAAATACGACACGACTTTTTCTTTCGCTACTTCCGCCTTTCCCTTCTGTCCCGCAAAAATCGCGTAGAAATAAAGACATCCGACAATCATCCCGGCCTGCACCATGAAAAAGATTGAAATACGTCCGCCGTGTACGAAAAAGTCGTTGAACGTATAGCCCGCGTAGCTTGCAAAAATCATCGAAGGCGGATCGCCGATAAGCGTTGCCGTTCCCTCGAGGTTCGACATGACTGCAAGCCCGACCATAAAGTACGTCGGATTGATTTTGAGTTTCCGGCACAGCGCGAGCGCAATCGGCGCCATGACAAGTACAGTGGCGACGTTTTCCACGAAAATTGAAATGATGCCCGTCATCGCAAGTATAAGCACTATCGCGACGCCGGTACTCGGCGAAGAGTCGACGATAACATCGGCGATACGCGCCGGTACTCTTGAATAGATAAAAAGCGCCGCAATCGTCATACTGCCGACGTAAATCATAAGTACGTTCCAGTTTACAAGCGAGCTGAACGCATGCGAAAGCGCATACAGATTTTTCCCGGCGCTGCCCGCTGCGGGAAAAATACTTCCCGGCATAAACGAGCCGAGTGCGATGAGGATAAGAGCGGCGATCGACGTGAACCACACTTTCCTGTCCTGTACACAGATTACAAGCAGATACATGACGACTGCAAGCGCGAGCACGAACCATTTCATTTCCATAACGGGACTCCTATAAAAAAATCATGCGGAGTTTCAGACAAAAAAAGACCTTCTGCCCGAACCTTCAGCATTGTGAACGTTTCAGGTAAAAGGTCTTGTTATCCGGCGAACCGGAGCGGCGGAACCAGGTCGAATTTCTGACCGGGTATGTTGATTCCGCCAGGGAAACTACTCCCCCTTTACGTATGTATTTAATATACATGATACGGGGACAAAAAATCAACATGAACTGCACGGTGCGTCATCATGTCGGATTTTTTTTGCGTAACCACTCTTGTTATTATTTTTTCTTATATATATAGTTTTAACACTTCTTATTTTTAAATTGGGGGAAATATATGATTGAAGTTTCGCACCTCTCCCGGAACTACGGGACGTTCCGTGCGGTAAATGACATCAGTTTTTCGATTCCGACAGGCCAGATAGTCGGTCTGCTCGGACCGAACGGCGCCGGAAAAACAACGACAATGCGTATGATTACCGGCTTTCTGAAACCGTCGGACGGAACAATTTCGATCGACGGCGTCAACATCGCGGATGCGTCGGTCGCATCAAAGCGGAAAATCGGATACATGCCGGAAGCAGCTCCGCTCTACAGCGACATGATAGTGGAAGACTACCTTCGCTACATCGCTGAAATGCAGGAAGAAAATCCCGATGAAAAAATCCCGAAACTGTGCGGAGAATGCGGACTGAAGGAAGTCATGCACAAAAACGTCAGCGAACTTTCCCGCGGTTACCGTCAGCGCGTCGGTCTTGCGCACGCGCTCATGAACGACCCTGAAATCCTCATTCTCGACGAACCGACGAGCGGCCTCGACCCGAATCAGATCGGAGAAGTCCGCAGTCTTATAAAAGAAATCGGAAAAACGCGCACCGTCATCATTTCCACGCACATTCTCGGCGAGGTGGAAATGCTCTGCAGCCGCGTCATTATTATTTCCGGAGGGAAACTCGCCGCAGACAGTCCGACGGAACAGCTCCGCGAACGCTACGGACACAAGGCTGCGGTCAGACTGACCGCGGGCGGATGCGCCGAACACGAACTTGCGGCCGCAGTCAAGGCGATTGAAGGCGTGGACAACGTCACTGTCGCCGAAGGCGAAAAAATACAGGGAGACAGCAGCGCGTTCACGCTTCTTGTCTCCGCCGCAGGTACGGTCGAAATACGGCCCGCTCTTTTCAGGGCGGCGTCTGCAAAAGGCGGATACCTCTACGAGCTTGCGATCCAGCGCAACAGTCTTGAGGAAGTATTCCACGAACTTACTACATCAGATAAAGAGGCGGATAAATGAGCAGCACAAAAGGAAAAAAGCAGTCACCTGCTGTCGTCATTATGAGACGCGAACTGGGCGCGTATTTCACAAGTCCCATCGCATATATTGTTACAGGACTTTTCCTGATTATTGCGGGAATCCTGTTTTTTGCCACGTTCTTTCTGCAGAACCGTGCGGAACTCCGCAACTATTTCAGCCTGCTTCCCGTTCTGCTCTCGTTCTTCATCCCGGCGCTGACTATGCGGATCTTCGCGGAGGAAAAGCGCAGCGGTTCGCTTGAAACGCTCATGACGCTGCCCGTCACCGAGACGGACGTCGTCACAGGTAAGTGGCTTGCGGCGTTCATCAGCACGGCGGCCATGATTGCACCGACGCTGCTGTACATTCTTCCGGTCGTGATTTTCGGAACGCCCGACGCGGGACCGATTTTCGGCGGATTTCTGGGCGCGCTCTTTTTATGCGCTGCATTCTCCGCAATCGGCGTGTTCGCGTCCTCGATTACGAAAAATCAGATAATCGCGTTTTTCACAGCGTTCATCATCTGCATCGTGCTCACCATGATAGACCAGTTCCTGGTTTTCCTGCCGGCGCAGGTAGTAAGCGTTCTGTCGTACATTTCCGCGAGCGCACATTTTACGTCCGTCTCCCGCGGCATCATAGACACGCGCGATTTGCTGTATTTCGTTTCCATTACAGTGTTCTTCTTTTATCTCACTGTAGTCACGCAGCAGAATGAAAGGAGATAATCTGATATGAAAAAAATTATTAACTGGCTCAAAAGCCCTGCGAGCGATTTTGCGCTGCTCGTCGTATTGTTAATTCTTGCGAATCTCGTGGGACACCGCGCGTTTCTGCGCTTCGACCTCACGCAGCCGAAATCGTATTCGCTGTCGCCCGCAAGCAGGCAGCTTATGAAGACGCTCGACGAACCGCTTTCCCTCAAAGTGTTCTTCAGCGACAACCTTCCCGCTCCGTACAGCAACACAGCACAGTACGTGCGCGACATCCTCGTCGAATATAAAGGCGCCGCAAATAAAAACTTTTCGTACACCTTCATGGATATGAACGATAAGGAAAGCCAGACGCTCGCTTCAAACTACGGGCTGAATCAGGTTCAGATTCAGGAAGTAAAAAACAGCGAAGTCGGTTTCAAGCAGTCGTACATGGGAATAGTCATTTCCTACGCCGATTCAATCGAAACGCTCGACGGCATCACGACGTCGGACGGATTCGAATACAAACTTACGACAAAAATCAGCAAAATGATTTCCACCGCCGACACGCTCGCGGGACTCGGACAGAACGACCGGATTAAGATGACGCTGTATGTCACCGGGCAGCTCAAGGATTTCCAGATTTCCGGTTTCGACAATATTGAGAAAACAGTGCAGAACGCATACGACAGCATCAACAGGAAAAATCTGAACCGCATCGACTACGAAAAAATAGATCCGACTGCCTCCGACATCCGTACGCTCGCCGACAAATACGGCATCCAGCTTATCAACTGGACGAACAAGGACGGCTCGCAGGGCGCAGGCGTCATCGGGCTTGTGATAGAGCACGGGGACAACTTCCGCCTTATCCCGCTTTCGATGCAGCGCTCGCTGTTCGGGTATGCAATCAGCGGACTGGACAACATGGACAAGTCCATCAGCGACAGTCTGCAAAGCCTGCTCTCAAAAGCAACCCAGATAGGGTACATCACCGGTCACAGCGAGGAGGAACTTTATTCGCAGAACGGTCAGTCGCGCTTCTCGTCGCTCATTTCCGACATGTATGAATTCTCGGAGCTGAATCTTACGAAGGATTCAATTCCGGCGAACATCACGACAATCGTGATTAACGGACCGAAGACGGAGTTCACCGATGCTGAATTGTACAAAATAGATCAGTTCATCATGCGCGGCGGAAACGTCATGTTCTACGTCGACCCGTTCAACGAACAGGGACAGGGATACTATCAGGCGCCGGTGTATACGCCGAACGAAACGAAGCTCGAAAAGCTGCTCAACACATACGGCGTGCAGCTGGGGAAGAATTACGTACTCGACGAAAACTGCTACAAACAGCGCTCGCAGAGCTACGGAAACGTGAATATGTACTGGGCGCCGATGCTTCAGCGCAGTCAGCTTGCGCCGAAAAGCGTCATAACGAACAATCTCGGCTACGTTATTTTCCTGCAGGCCGGTTCCGTCGACGCCACCGCGGCACAGAACGACAGGGACGTGAAAGTAACCGTGCTTGCAAAGTCGTCGCCGGAATCGTGGCTCATGGAAAAGAACATTCAGCTTAATCCGCTCATGACGGCGTCACCTTCTGATAAATCGACAGAGAAGTCCGAGGACCTCGCAGTTCTGCTTGAAGGAAAGTTCAAGAGTGCGTTCACGGCCGATCCTGCCCCGGAAGAAAACAAGGACGGAACGCTTACCGCGCAGACGCATCTTCCGCAGAGCACACAAAACGGAAAGATTTTCGTGACAGGAACGTCGCAGATTACAAGCTCACAGCTTATCGACGAGAACGGTTCGGAACCGATTGCCATGTTCACACGCAACATTGTCGATTATATGAACGGAAACGCCGATCTCTGCACGATGCGTACAAAAGGTCTCTCTCTCAACACGCTCAAAGGTGTGGACAGCCCGTTCGCACTGCTTTCAAAATACTTCAACGAGTTCGGCCTTACGATTCTCGTCGCGCTTGCGGGATTATTAATCTGGCGTATGCGTGAAAAACGCAGAAAACTGATTCATGACCGTTACAATCCTGATGACACACGCGTCATCACAAAAAAAACGAAGGAAGGTAAATAAGTATGAGCAAACGAAAAATAGTACTTCTTTCAGCATGCGGAGTGCTGCTCTGCATCTATATTATTCAGCTTGTGTTCGCGATGCGCAGTCCGGTAAAAAACATAACGCTCTCCGGCGGCATTGATACAATTCTCATAAAGAGCGGCAGCGATTCAGTCACGCTGTCGAAAACGGACGACGGCTGGGTGACAGGCGACAAGAAATATGCCGCGAACGAAAGCACAGCGGATGAAATGGTAAACGCACTGAAGACAATCAGTGTGCTCAATACTGTCGGCAAAACCGGAAACGAAGCTGTTGAGGAACGCTACGAGCTCACCGGCGGTAAAGCGGTGACCGTCACTGCTTTAAGCGGAGAGAAAACACTGCGTACGCTCAAAATCGGAAAGGCTTCGTCGACCGGTTCGCAGTCGTACGTCACGATCGACGACGGAAAGGATATCTGTCTCGTTTCGGGCAACCTGCACGACACGTTCGGAAAAACGGCGGAAGATATCCGCAGCAAAATCGTCTACAAGGCGGACAAGGACCAGCTCACGGAAATTTCGGAAACAGTGAACGGCACAACGCTTACCGTCGCGAAGTCGGGCTCCCCCGCGGCATGGAGCGCGGCCGGCGGAACGCCCGCCGTCGACGGCGAAAAAGCGGGCAGCTGGGCGGAATCTCTCTACTCCGTCAGCGCGAATTCGTGGCTCGACGACAGTTTCGTGCTGCCTGAAGAACCTGAATCAGTTACGGTGATTACTGCGGGAACGAAAAAAATCACGCTCACCATATACAAAACGGGCAAGGACGACGACGTAAAATACTACGGAACGTGCAGTGAAACTCCGTATAAATTCGAGCTGAGTTCGTATGCGGCGGGAAAATACATGAAAAAAGCGGAAGAGCTGCAGAAATAAATAAAACGCACGGTAAATATACACGGAGCGTACCTGTTTAAAAAATAGTTTGATCAGGTACCTCATCCCGAAAAACGGTCAGCTTACGCGAAAAAAATCCCGCGTGTTCCGGCTCGCCAGAATAGGCGAGAGTCGCACGCGGGATTTTTTTCGCTCCGCGGACTGTTTTTCTGTACACAGTCTAAGCAAGTATCCGTTAATCAGTGCGGCTGAAATATTTGCCGGCGTTTATTTTCGATTGACAAAAACGGTGACTTTCACTAACATATGAACAGTTGTTCATATGTATATAGTTTAAAAACAATATACTCATGACCGACAGGGGGCCGTGTATGGCGGGAAAAAATGAATATACGGAAAAGGACGACAAAGCCGTCCAGTCACTTTCGGACGAGCTGCCCGACGAAGACGCACTGTTCGATCTGGCCGAACTGTTCAAAATATTCGGAGATTCTACGCGCATCAAAATACTGTTCGTACTGCTGGAATCCGATCTGTCGGTAAACGACATTACGAAAGTACTGCGCATGACTCAGTCCGCAATAAGCCATCAGCTGCGGATACTCAAAGCGAACGGGCTTGTAAAATATAAACGGGAGGGAAAATCGCTTATCTATTCGCTTGCCGACGCGCACGTTAATACGATACTGAGTCAGGGGCTTGATCATCTTGCCGACTGACGACTGATTTGCTTCCGCGCGGCAAACCTGCCGCACACGTTATGTACAATTCTATGCGGATATTTACGGAGGTCTATAATGAAAAACGAAAAAGAAAAATGTCAGTGCTGTGCACGGGAACAGGACGAAGAAGAAGAGAAATGTCAGTGTTGCGAATCGGAAGCCTGTGAGGACAACGACGAAGCCGGATGCGGATGCTGCGGGTCTGACGGCGAAGGTGAAGAAGAGGAAACAGGTCTGCGGCAGATTATTATCGCGGCCGTGCTCTTTGCCGGTGCGATTGCCGTCGGACACCTTCATCTGTTTTCCGGTATTAATATTTCTTTCGGCAATTTCGCATCCGCGGACGAATTGTTTTCTATCGTATTGTATCTCGCCGCGTATCTTGTCTGCGGGAAAAACGTCGTACTCGGCGCAGTACGCAATCTGTTTAAGGGACACGTATTCGACGAGCAGTTTCTCATGACGGTCGCCACTCTGGGAGCTGTCGGCGTCGGACAATATCCTGAGGCGGTGGCGGTCATGCTCCTGTATCAGGTCGGCGAATTCCTTGAGGATAAAGCCGTAGGCAGTTCGCGCCGATCGATTAAAGCGCTCATGGAAATACGGCCGGATAAGGCGTTCGTAAAAGGCAGCGGCGGAATTACCGAAGTCTCGCCGGACGATGTGCGAATCGGCGAGACGATCGTCGTAAAACCGGGAGAACGTATTCCGATCGACGGTATAATCACTTCGGGTAAATCATTTCTCGACACGTCGGCGCTTACCGGCGAATCTGTACCCGTCGAAGTATTCACCGGCAGTGCGGTTATGGCGGGAACAGTCAATACGGGAAGCGTCATCGAAATACGGACGACGAAAGTCGCGGGTGAATCGGCGGCGGCGCGCATCATCAAACTTGTCGAACAGGCGTCGGAGAAAAAGGCGAAATCGGAAAAATTCATTACGAAGTTTTCCCGCGTCTACACGCCGGTTGTCTGCGCAGCGGCGCTCGTACTCGCTGTTGTCCCGTCGCTTATAACGCACGATCCTCACACGTGGATATACCGGGCGCTCATATTCCTCGTCGTGTCGTGTCCGTGCGCGCTTGTCATTTCCGTACCGCTCAGTTTTTTCAGCGGAATCGGAACGGCCAGCCGCAGAGGCATTCTTATTAAAGGAAGCGAAAGCATAGAAACGCTCGCACGCACGGAGACAGCCGTGTTCGACAAGACGGGAACTTTGACGAAGGGCGTGTTCGTCGTCACTGCGGTGCATCCGGCGGACGAATCGCGCATTTCCGCAGATGGGCTTATTGCCATCGCAGCGCACGCAGAGACATATTCGAATCATCCGATATCGCGTTCCATCAGGGCGGCTCATTCAGGTCCGTGCTGCGGTCTTGCGCAAGTCGAGAATGCCGAAGAGATAAGCGGAGAAGGCATCCGCGTGAATCTTAACGGACAGAACATTCTCGCGGGCAACATGAAACTCATGGAATCGAACAACGTCACGGGGGCTGTACCCTGCCCTGAAAACGACTTCGGCACGATCGTTCACGTCGCGGTCGACGGCGTTTATGCGGGACATATAGTCATATCGGACCAGACGAAGGAAGACGCTGCGGCGGCAATGACGCAGCTCCGTTCCCTCGGTGTGAAAAAGCTCGTCATGCTCACCGGCGACAACAGAGAGATTGCGGATAACGTCGCGAAGAAAACAGGCGTGGATACAGTGTACGCGCAGCTGCTTCCGGGCGACAAAGTCGACAAGGTTGAAACGCTTCTTTCCGAACTCGCCTCCGGTGCGAAAAAGAAACGCGGCACGCTCCTCTTCGCCGGCGACGGTATAAACGACGCTCCGGTGCTCGCGCGTGCCGATACGGGAATAGCGATGGGCGGCTTAGGTTCCGACGCGGCGATCGAATCCGCGGACGTCGTCATTATGACCGACGAACCGGCGAAAATCGCCGAAGCCATTCGTATTTCAAGACGCACGATAAACATCGTCCGCGAAAACATCGTTTTTTCGCTCGGCATAAAACTCTGCATTATGGTGCTCGGTGCGTTCGGAATCGCAAACATGGGAACTGCGGTGTTCGGCGATATGGGTGTCTCGCTCCTCGCGACGGCGAATGCGATGCGTATCATGATGTACGTAAAAAAACGAAAATAAACAGCAGGCGCCCGGCGTTCGTCATCCGGATACCAGGCGCCTGTTATATTCAGGGCCGTAATATTAATTTCCGTAAATATCATTAACAATCTTCACAATTTCAGCGCACGACAGTCCGATTGCCCCGCAGGCTGCTATATCACGAACAAGTATTCCGACAGCAGGTAGAACCGTTTTTGATTGTCGTCGTCTTGCCGGCACCGTTCCGCCCGATAAATCCCATGATATACCCTTCTTCGAGCGAAATGCTTACGTCCTTCAGTTCAAAACCGGAATATTTTTTGCAGATGTCCTGCATGTCTATAAGCTTCATACGTCCTTATATTGTATATACACAATATGAAAGCAATGCATATCTATCAGGAAAACAATTATCCTATTTCCTATTGACAAACTAGTAAATAAGTCATATATTCAGTCAATAACTTAGCATTCGAGTGGGTTTTAGTTACTATTTCAGACTTACGGAGGCAGAAGTATGGCAGGCAAATATCATTTTGAAACACTGCAGATTCACGCAGGACAGGAACAGCCTGATCCCGCAACAGGCGCACGTGCGGTTCCGATTTACCAGACGTCGTCGTACGTATTTAAAGACAGCGCACAGGCTGCCGGACGGTTCGGTCTTTCGGAAGGCGGGCAGATTTATTCCCGTCTCGGCAATCCGACGAACGACGCGCTGGAGGCACGCATCAATGCGCTTGAAGGCGGCATCGGTGCGCTCGCGGTTTCTTCCGGTGCTGCCGCCATTGCGTACGCAATACAGAACATTACGTCTGCCGGCGACCATATTGTCTCCGCGGCCACTTTGTACGGCGGTACGTACGAACTGTTTTCCAACACGCTCAAAAATTTCGGCGTTGAGACGACGTTCGTAGACGGATCCGAACCGGAGAATTTTGAAAAAGCGATACAACCCAACACGAAAGCGGTTTATTTCGAAACGTTCGGCAATCCTGACGCATCCATCATCGACATTGATGCTGTTTCCGAAATCGCGCACAGGCACGGCGTTCCCGTCATCATCGACAATACGTTTGCAACTCCCTATCTGCTCCGCCCGATTGAACACGGAGCGGACATTGTCGTCCACTCGGCCACGAAATTCATCGGCGGCCACGGAACGTCTATCGGCGGTCTCATCGTAGACGGCGGAACGTTCCCGTGGGACAAATATCCTGATAAGTTTCCCGGACTTGCAAAACCGAACCCTGCGTATCACGGACTCGTATTTACGCAGGCCGTGGGAAAAGCCGCGTACATTATTAAAATCCGCACGACGCTGCTCCGCGACACCGGCGCAATCCTGAGCCCGTTCAACAGTTTCCTGTTCCTGCAGGGACTCGAAACGCTTTCGCTCCGCGTCGAACGCCACGTTTCAAACGCACTGAAAGTCGTCGACTTCCTCACGCATCATCCGAACGTCGTGCGCGTGGACCATCCGTCGCTTCCCGACAGTCCGAGCCACGCGCTGTACGAGCGGTATTTCCCCGACGGAGCCGGATCGATCTTCACCTTCGACGTAAAGGGAGACGACAAACGCGCACGCGAAGTCGTGGACAAACTCAAACTGTTCTCGCTGCTCGCGAACGTTGCGGACGTCAAATCGCTCGCGATTCACCCGGGCTCGACGACGCACTCGCAGCTTTCGCCCGAAGAATTAATCAGGACGGGAATCAGACCGAATACGATCCGCCTGTCGATCGGAACGGAACACATAGACGATATCATCGCCGACCTGAAGCAGGCGCTGGAATAAGAAATTATTAACCGGTAAACAGCAACATGCCTGTTTACCGTTAATATGTTTTTTTATTATTTCAGGGTCGCCTTCAGCGTCATCGGAGTGCTCGAAAGCGCCTTTGATACGGGACAGTTCTTCTTCGTATCTTCTGCCAGTTTCAGGAATGTACCCTCATCGATTCCCTCTGCGGAAGCTTCCGTGGAGACATCGATGCGTACAATGGCAAAACCGTCTCCCTGCTTATCGATATGCACCTCGTCCGTCGTTTTGACCGAGTTCACTTTAAAACCTGCGCCCGATATCGCCGCCGCGAGGGCCATCGAATAGCAGGCCGCATGGGCTGCTCCGAGAAGCTCCTCCGGATTAGTGTCCGGCCCTGCCCCGAAACGGGACAGGAAATTATACGGGACATTATTCAGAATCCCTGTTTCCGTGCCGAGAGTCCCGGATCCTCTTTTCAGATCGCCTTTCCACTCCGCATATCCTTTTCGTACTGACATATTACGCACCTCCGCAATTATTCTGCAGCTTTTTCAAACGATTATCAAGATGAAGTCCCTGTTCTCCGTTGTTGTCTTATCCGGTAAAACGGGATTATACTGGATGTATGCCTGAACAAACAGAAAGAGAACTGACGCAGCGCGGTACCGTTCTTTCAGGAGACGGTACGCCCAATCCCGGCTGGAGCCGCAGGATGCTGCTTGCTTATAACAGAAAGGATATCCGCGCCTCTCCGTTCAGAATAAAGGAATGGGACTGGTACCAGATTCAGAACGACCATCTCTGCCTCCAGTTCACCATCGGACATGCATCGTATGCCGGACAGGTCGACGTAATGCTTTTTGATTTTATAAAAGGTGAAAAAATCTTTGAAAAGAGCAGGATTCTCGTCCTCCCGTTTAATTCCCTTCATATGCCGCCCGACGCGGAAACAGACGGACGCCTTGCATACGACAGAGGCGGTATTTTTGTCGAGTACGTGACAAAAGGCCGTACACGCACCATAACATGCAGATGGGACGACGTGGAAAGCAGAATCGTCATGGAGCACAGACATCCCGACAGTATGGTCCTGAACGTTCCGTTCAACGAAAACCCGCACGATTTCTATTACAACGAAAAGATAAACTGCATGCCCGGCTCAGGATTCGTGCGCAGAGGAAACGACAGGTGGACTTTTGATGAAAAGGATTCTTTCGGACTCCTTGACTGGGGGCGCGGTGTGTGGCCGTTCCATAACGAATGGTATTGGTCGAACGGCACCGGTTATATTGAAGGAAAACTTTTCGGCTTTAATGCAGGCTGCGGATTCGGAAACAGCAGTACGGCGGGGGAAAACATCGTCTTCTACGACGGAGCATCATACAAACTCGGCAGAACCGATTTTTTCGTTAATACGGACGATTATCTGCAGCCGTGGCATATCCGCGACAGGGGACAACGGCTTGACCTGACGCTTACTCCGTGTTACGACCGTAAAACATCGACGAAACTTTTATGGATAGACAACTGTACGCATCAGATGTACGGAAAATTCACCGGAACGGTTGTCATTTCGAATGAAAAGAAGCTGCATATAGACAACGTGTATTCTTTCGCCGAACACGCCGTAAACAACTGGTGAGAATACCGCAGTCATAAGTGCCCAGCCATAATTAATAATTATTGCCGGCGATAAAAATAAATATTTTGATTATATTGCCGCCGTCTGCTATCATACCGGTATGAAAACAGCAGTTACCGGCTTCCCGCGCATCGGAAAAATGCGTGAATTGAAATTTGCAGAAGAAAAGTATTTTTCGGGCACGCTGTCCGCCGAAGAACTTGAAAAGACCGCAGCGGCAGTTCGTTCATACGGCTGGACAAAACAGCGCGATGCGGGCATCGATTTTATTCCCTCGAACGATTTTTCGTTCTACGACAATATGCTCGACACCGCAGTCATGCTCGGCGCAATTCCCGAACGATACGGCGCGCTCGGTCTGAATCCGCTCGACACGTATTTTGCGATGGCGCGCGGCTATCAGGGCGGCGGAGGCGACGTTAAAGCGTTCGCGCTGAAAAAATGGTTCAACACGAACTATCATTACCTTGTGTCGGAACTCGACAGTAGCATGCAGCTCCGCTGTGATCCGCCCCTGTGCAAACCGCTCCGCGAATACAAAGAAGCGAAGTCGCTCGGAATTGAAACGGTACCGGAGCTCATCGGTCCGTATACGTTCCTGAAGCTTGCGCATTATGCCGGCGGCTCTGTCCGGGAGGAGTTTGCCGCAGCAGCATGCTCCGCCTACGCCGCACTCGCCGCAGCCCTTTCAAACGCCGGTGCTGCGTGGATACAGTTTGCCGAACCGGCGCTCGTTCTCGACATGACCGGCGACGACAGGGCTTTTTTCATGTCTCTCTACCGGACGATGCTGCCGGAACTGAGGGCGTCCGCAAAAACGCATCTGATGCTCCAGACGTATTTCGGAGACATCAGGGACTGTTACGACGACGTGTGCGCTCTCGGCTTCGACGGAATCGGGCTCGACTTTATAGAAGGAAACGAAAATATCAGTCTTATTAAACGGAGTTTTCCGCGGCGCACGCTGCTCTTTGCAGGCGTCGTGTGCGGAAAAAACATCTGGCGTACGGACTACGCACAGGCCGCCGCGCTTCTGAAGGGAATCAGTACGGTCGTTCCCGCAGATCGGATCGCAGCGGGAACGTCGTGTTCTCTGCTTCACGTTCCGTACACGACGTCTTCGGAACCGGAGAGCGGCGTGCTCCGTCATTTCGCTTTCGCCGAAGAGAAACTCAGGGAACTGCGCGACATAGCCGCGATATCGGACGATACGGACGCGGGACTCACGGCGCTCGCTGAAAACGGAAAACTTTTTGCAGAACAGTGCTCGGTGCCCGATAGCGCGGTCCGCAGCGCAGTGGCGGAACTTACCGGCGCAGACTTCCAACGCGAACCGGCATTTGCAGAACGGGAACGGATTCAGAAAAAAGAATTCAATCTGCCGATTCTGCCGACAACGACAATCGGTTCGTTCCCTCAGACCAAGGACGTACGCGCAAACAGAGCTGCATTCAGAAAAGGCATCATCGGAAAAGCGCAGTATGCGGAGTTTAACAAAAAGAAAATTGCGGACTGCATCGGACTTCAGGAAGAACTCGGTCTCGATGTACTTGTGCACGGCGAGTTCGAGCGCAACGACATGGTCGAATATTTCGGCGACCACCTCAACGGATACCTGTTCACCGGGAACGGCTGGGTGCAGTCGTACGGCACGCGCTGCGTAAAACCGCCTGTCATCTGGGGAGACGTGTCACGCCGCGCTCCGATTACCGTCGACTGGTCCGTTTTCGCCCAAAGCTGTACGGGCAAGCCGGTCAAGGGGATGCTCACCGGACCGGTGACTATTCTCAACTGGTCGTTCCCGCGGGAAGACGTCAGCTTAAAGGAACAGGCGCTCCAGATTGCGCTTGCAATCCGTGCGGAAGTGCTCGATCTTGAAAAGAACGGCATACGCATCATCCAAATAGACGAAGCGGCGCTCCGCGAAAAGCTGCCGCTGCGGAAAGCCGAACGGCGCAGCGGATACCTCGACTGGGCGATTCCCTCATTCCGTCTCGTGCACTCCGGTGTCAAACCGGAAACGCAGATACACACGCATATGTGCTACAGCGATTTCGGCGACATCATCACCGAAATCGACAGCATGGACGCCGACGTAATCACGTTCGAAGCGTCGCGTTCCGATCTGTCGATACTAGACGCACTCTCCGAAGCGCATTTCCGCACCGAAGTCGGACCGGGCGTATACGATATACATTCGCCGCGCGTCCCGTCAGTTGAAGAAATCTGCGGTGCGCTCAGAAAGATGCTCGAAAAAATTCCGGCGCAAAAACTGTGGGTCAATCCCGACTGCGGCCTCAAGACGCGCGGGGAACAGGAAACAAAGGCAAGTCTTGCAAATCTTGCCGCGGCCGCGGAAATCATCCGCGCGGAACTGAATCTCAATTCCTGTAAGGACGCCCCGCCTGCTGCAAATAACGGAGTACGTTCTGAACAGGATCAGTACAGATAACGGCATGTAGTCAGTCTTGTTTTCGACCGTACAAGCCTTATTAACGGGACAAACCTCAGCGTTTTACGGCCTCGCCGTAACTGTAAACCGCACAGCGCATCACTCACATGTAAGCAGCGCATCACTGATAAAAAGCCAGCGCACAAGTGATGCGCTGCTTATTTATCAGTGATGCGTTATATATTTACCACTGATGCATTGACTGTTTATCAGTTATAAAACGACAGTATATCGGAGACTTACGGATCATTATATGCAGGAGTATGAACCAAAAGCAGTCATGTCTCGTCCCATTATACAGGCGGGAATATGTACTTAGGACAGCAGCGTGCAGCCGTATTCGCTGATGCACTTTCTGAGCTCGGCGATGTAGCTCTGCGCACACTGACTCAGCACAGCTCTGCCGTTCGTAATGTACCCGACAGTCATGCTGTCCTCAGCCTCGAGAGGAACAGCCACAATCTGCGTGCCGTTCAGATCGCTCGTCACGACGCCGCTCGAAATCGTGTAGCCGTTGATGCCTATAATCAGATTGAACAGAGTCCCGCGGTCGCTCACGTGCACGCTTTTTTTATGGGAAACAGTACTCTGCATCTCCTCCGAAAAATAGAACGAATTGAAATCCCCCTGTTCGAACGACAGGTACGGATACGGTTCAAGGTCGTCGAATGTCACCGATTTTTTCTTAGCAAGTTCGCACGAAGCGCTTACGAAAACGTGCGGAACAGCTGTGAACAGCGGAATGAATTCAAGGTTGCTCTCTTTTAGAAGTTTTCTGAGTACCTTTCCGTTGAAATCGTTGAGATAGATGATGCCGAGCTCGCTTTTCATATTGCGCACGTCGTCGATGATTTCATACGTACGCGTTTCGCGGAGTGTGTACTCGTATTCGTCCGAATCAGTCTGCTTTATAAGATTGCAGAACGCGTTCACCGCAAACGCATAGTGCTGCGTCGAAACGGCACAGAGCTGGCGAGACGGTTTCTTGTGCGTATAACGCTGCTCGAGTAAATCGGCTTGTTCCACGACCTGCCGCGCGTACGACAGAAATTCGACGCCTTCAGGTGTAAGCGAAATGCCTTTTGAGCTGCGGCTGAAAATCTCAATGCCGAGTTCCGCTTCAAGTTCGTGCACCGAATTCGACAGCGCCGGCTGCGAAACATAGACTGCGCGGGCCGCTTCCGTAATCGAACGGCTTTCCACTATTTTAATAATATATTTCAGCTGCTGTAACGTCATACCGACAGGGTACATGCGGAAAGGCGCACGTGTCAACAATTTCAGGGATGCGTTGATATCCCCAGAAGCTTAATCAGAGCATCCCTGAAAGCGGAGGACTAATACTGCCGGGATGAAAGACACTGCATGATTCTGTCCACGCATGTTTCTATATCTGCCGCAGCGCAGTCGATTGTGAAATCCGAGTATTTTTTATAAAGAGGAAGCCGTTCGTCGTACACGTCTCTGAGCGTTTTTCCCTTTTTTATGACGATTCCGCGCGTTGAAACGTTCGTAAGGCGCCGCTCAAGTTCCTCATACGGAACGTCCAGATAGCAGATTTTCCCTTCTCTTCCGAGCGCAGTCATCGCTTTTTCCGAATAAACGACGCTGCCGCCCGTCGCAACGACACAATTCGTCACGCGGAGGCCGGACACGACGGACTCTTCAATTTCAAGAAAACGGTCTATACCGTCCTCATCGAGTATCTCCTGAAGCAGTCTGCCGGCTTTCTGCTGTACAAGAAGATCGGTGTCGACAAAATCCATACCGAGCCTTTTTGCAAGAAGCACCCCGACTGTGCTTTTTCCGGCACCTGCCATCCCGGTCAGAATAATATTTTTGGCCTTCATTCGAATTTATTTTGCCCGCTGTTTTCCGGTCAGCTCCGCAGCATCGATTCTGCATACTGCAACATGCGCGACCTGCTCGTCGGTAAAATCGAAATCCTTTCCTGTCTGATGTTTCATCAGGATTTTCAGACCGTTTTTTTTATCTTCCGCGTCGTCGAGAATTTTAACAATTCCGTTTCCGATGATGCTGCTGTAATTATATCCGTACCCGCAAGCCGACTCCGCGGTCGTAAGTTCATGGTCCGTATCCATTTCGAAACAGACAGTATTGTTCGCACGAAGTATGTCGAGTTTCTTTCCTTCCTGAGCGCAATGAAAATAAACCGTATATTTTCCGTTCTCAAATACATATCCGTAATTAAGAGGGACAACGTACGGCACGTTTTCTGCGGACATTGCAAGCCTGAATACTTTGCAGGAATCAAGTATCGCGCGGATTGTCGCTCCGTCTGTTATTTCCCGGTCTGTCCTTCTCATGAATGAATCTCCTTTTATATAACGGTGTTAATCTATATAAAAAAACAGAATAATGCAACTGCTGTAGTATTCAGCATTGCCGGCAGAAAGAAATCTTCCGGCGGCAGAATGTGCAGGCAGAGACGGCACCTGTGATTCCAAGCAAAATCCCGCCGAGCACATCGGACGGGAAATGCACATACAGGTACAGTCGTGAGAATCCGATGAAAACTGATACTATACCGGCCGGAATCCACAGTCTGTTTCTGTAATAGAAAAGCGCCGTCGTAACTGCAAACGAGGCCGTAGTATGTCCTGAAGGAAATGAAAAATCTGTTGGCCGGGCAATAAGAAGCTGCACTGCAGTATTGATGTCGCAGGGCCGAATACGGTGCACCGCAATTTTCAATACGGCGCAAATAACCATACTCAGCATAAGGCTCGCTCCGACGGCGATGCCGTACCGCCTGTACCGCCGGACGGCGAACAGAAATAGGATAAACACGATCCAGATAATTCCGTTATTGCCGAGTCCAGAGGCCAGAACCATTGTCCTGTCAAGGAACGAAGAACGCATGGACTGCTGTATATAATTCAATACCGAAAAATCAACCGATGCAACTGATATCATTATCTGACTCCCAATCAACAACTCCGTACGAATACACAGTATAGCGAAAAGACTGAGGTTTATAAACTGAATTTAAACAGTTCTATTGTATCGTAAACCGGCAGCCTTTCCCCGCACTGTCTGTGTAAGAGTCTGATGAGAAGGATCTTTTTCAATTTTTTCGCGAATGAGATTCACGTGTACGGGGAAAACAATGCTTATTTCTTCAGTATGTATTCAGTATTGACAAGTACGCTCGTTTTGATATACCTTGCGGATTAGTAAAGCGCTTCCATAAAAATGCAATTTCTGGAAGTACAGGAGATATTATTTTTATGGAAAAAACTTCTTCCGGAAATCAATCTGCAGAAAAAAGGCAAAAAAGCATAATCGTACAATTCTCTGTACGGCTGGGGCTCGTAATTACCGTGCTGTTAATTACGCTGGGAATATTATCGTATATTTCAGTCTCAAGGGGATCGGAACGAAGCATTTCCGAAAACATAAAAGGCATGGTTCCGGTATATGCTGATACAATCGATTCGTGGAACCAGCAGTTTATCCGCGAACTGCACTTATACACGCAATCCGATTTTATGAAAAACGGAGACGTAGAAGGAGCCGTTGCGTGGATACGGAAAAATCAGGACCGTCGTTCCGCCGATTTCAGCAGCGTTTTCTTCTGCACTATGGACGGAATCGGCGAAAGCGATATGGGTCAGACGCTGAACCTGGCCGACCGTGACTACGTAAAAGCGATGACGAAAGAAGGAAAAGATTTTTACATCAGCAATCCTCTCAAGTCAAAACTCGACGATACGCTTATTTACCAGGTATCGGTCGCAGCCTATGACGGGAATCACAAAAAACTGGGCTTCTTTACGGGTGTTGTGACGCTCGCACATCTGCAGAAAATCGTTGAAACAGTCAAAGTCGGAACGGAAGGATATCTTATTGTCATCGACGGAGACGGTGTCTGTCTTGCCGCTCCCTCGACTGATCTCATAATGAAAAACATGAACGACAGCACGGATCCCGGAATACGTGCGGCGGTAAAAAGAATGACGACAGGGGAATCGGGATCGGAATTTATTATAAATTCAAACGGTGAAAAATCATACGCGTTCTTCGGACCGATAAAAAACACGACGTGGTCTATCGCTGCAGTAATCCCCGAAAAGGAAGTAACGGGAACTGCGGCCGAACTCGGAAAAACACAGACGGTTCTCTGTGTTATTTTCATCATCATACTCATTTTAATAACTGCATTAACAGCATGGAATGTTATTAAGCCGCTTAAAAACGTCGAAAAAACAGTTCTTGACATAGCATCGGGAAACGCCGATTTGACGCGCCGCATAGACCGTACGGTTAATAACGAAATCGGTTCTATCGTAAACGGATTCAACAGATTCGTGGACAAACTCCAGAACATTATGACCGATCTCAAAAAATCGAAAGACGATCTTTCGTCAAGCGGCAATACGCTCAGGGCGAGCATAGAAGAAACGTCGAGCGCCATAACGCAGATACTGTCCGACATAGACAGCGTAAAACAGGAAATAACGAATCAATCTTCGAGCGTCGAGGAAACGGCCGGTGCGGTAACTGAGATTTCGCAGAACATCGTCTCGCTTGAAAAAATGATTGAGAATCAGGCGAGCGGCATCGCAGAGGCATCGGCAGCCGTCGAACAGATGATAGGCAACATCGGCAGCGTCAACAAATCGGTCGAGCAGATGGCGCAATCATTCTCATCGCTCGAGGAGCGGTCGAAGGACGGGATGTCGAAACAGGAACGGGTAAGCGAGCAGATAGAACAGATTTCCGGCCAGTCGGAAATGCTCGAAGACGCGAACGCCGCAATCGCCAGTATCGCAAGCCAGACGAATCTGCTCGCGATGAATGCCGCCATAGAAGCCGCTCACGCGGGTGAAGCGGGCAAAGGATTCAGTGTCGTCGCCGATGAAATCAGAAAGCTCTCCGAAACGTCGACCGCGCAGTCGAAGACAATCGGAGACGAGCTGAAAAAAATTCAGGAATCAATCGGAACTGTCGTCGCGGCATCCGCGGAAAGTACAAGCGCATTCGGTTCCGTCTTCGAAAACATCAAAGAGACTGATTCGCTTGTCATGCAGATAAAAAATGCGATGGAAGAGCAGCTGTCGGGCTCGAAACAGATCGGCGACGCTCTTCACATGATGAACGACAGCACATCTGAAGTACGTACGGCTTCGTCGGAAATGAGCGCCGGTCAGAAAGCCATTCTCGACGAAGTAAAGCGCCTGCAGGATACAACGTCGTCGATGAAGGATAAGGTTACGGAAATGGAAACGGGCGCGCGCAAAATAAACGAGACCGGCACTGCCCTCGACGGAATATCGATGGGCGTAAACGACACAATCCATCGGATAGGTAATCAGATCGATCAGTTCAGGGTGTAAGCCGGGCGGATATTTGCCCGCCGTAATATAACGGGGAAAATATCCGGCCAATATTTTTCCCTGCGGATTCGACGATTACCAGACAATAAGATTGCCGCCGTACGTTAATCCCGCGCCGAACCCCAGCGTTATAATAATGTCCCCTTTTGCAAGTCCTCCCGTCCGGTTCAGCTCGTCGAGCGCAAGCGGGACGGAAGCTGCCGACGTATTCGCATATTTTCCGATATTGAGAAAGAACAGACCGGCGGCGACGCCGAGACGCTTCGCCGCCGCTTCGATGATCCGTTCGTTGGCCTGATGCGGAATAATCCGCTTAATGTCTCCCAGCGTAAAACCGCTCCCGTCAAGCAACCGCTGAATCGTGCGGACTACGGCGTTCACCGCAAACAGATACACGGCGTGTCCGTCCATTTCAATATACGGAGATTTTGCGACTGTTTCTCCGGCCGTAAACTGACTCCGCGAACCGCCTCTGCGTATAATAAGTTTATCTGCACCGGAACCGTCCGCTCCGAGGTGTGAGCGGATAATACCCCTGAGCTGCTGTTCCGGCAGCTCAGGGGACGTCGACTCAAGTATTACCGCACCTGCGCCGTCGCCGAATAAAATGCACGTATTGCGGTCGGACCAGTCGGTAATGCGGGACAGCACTTCCGCGCCGATAACGAGCGCCCGCTTTCTTCCGCCTGAAGCGAGCATGCAGGCAGCGGTGTCGAGAGCGTATACGAATCCCGAACATCCGGCCGTCATATCGAACGCGGCTGCGTTCCGTGCGCCGATGCGGTCCTGAACTATGCAGGCCACTGACGGGAAACCGGGATAATCGGGTGAAGCTGTGGCAACAATAATAAGGTCGAGGGCTGCCGCGACCTGTTCCGGATGTTCCGGGCAGGCGGCTTTCAGTGCATTGAGCGCAGCTCCGCATGCAAGATCGCTCGCGGCCTCATCCGTACGGGCAATACGGCGCGCGCCTATACCGGTGTGCGAACGTATCCATTCGTCGGACGTTTCAACAATTTTGGCAAGATCGTCATTAGTCAGAATTTTCTCCGGCACGTAACTTCCGGTTGCGGTTATTTCAACAGCCATATATTTCTCCCAAAAAAGGTATATAGGCCAACTATACTGAAAATGGGAAATATGTCAATATGACAATATATGTTGTTTTGTCACTAAAATTAAGGATACAGGTACAAATCAGCCGGAGGAGACGCGCTTTCCACCGATGTACAGACAAGCTGCACTTCCGGCCGTCCCTGGTATTCACCCTGCTGCAGAATTCCCGTTACCGTAACCCAGCTGCCGTCCTGTATAAGGCCCGCAAACGGTCCGTCAGTGTCGTACAGGCAGGTGAATCCGATGAGAGAAAGATCCGCGACGCAGCACGTCATGAGTTCCCGCGCTGGACAGAACATTCCCGGCCCGAACACCGACGGATCGGTGACTACGCATCCTTTCATCGTAACCGACCATCCGATATACGACGACGTTTGATTTTCTATCTCTTTCACCCACCCGGCGCCATCCGTATCGCCGATAACTATCAGCTTTTTCCCGGGGTAATATCCGCTGAGGGGACGCGCTGAAGACGCCGTAAATGCATGAAGAACTGCCCCACTGTACGATACGTCTGAGCCGGCGGCAGGAAACAAATCAGAATCCTGCTGTGATTCCCCCGCCTGAAGCTGCCCGTCAGGATACGGCTGAATCTGTGAATTGAACTGACGCAGTGTACTGATACCGCCCGACGCGGTGATTCCGACCGCTCCACTTTGCGGTATTCCCGGTTTCATGTACTGAAAGACCGGAATGCTGACAATAAATACAAGAATGAAAAATGCAGCCATATGAAAAAAATATTCCGCATCGTGATGCTGTGCGGCGCGCACCTGTTTGAGATTCTGCATTCCCCAGAGCAGGAAGACGACACCTGCACCTGCGATAAACGGCTTGAGCCGGTGAACGACGAAAAACCGTGTTATATTGCTTGTTACTATGCCGACAAGCAGGATTCCGAGCCAGATAAAAATCGCGGTTTCCACTCCGGCCGCAATCGAATGTATCCGTTCATTTTTCATAAAATTCGTACTCCGCCGCCGAACACGGCAAACACCGCCATCACGCAGAAACACTCGACGAATGTCGTAAGCAGCATGCGCAGCGACAGTTTCCACGAACACATACCGCCCAGCAGGACGGTGTTCTTTATATCCATCATAGGGCCGAAGACAAGAAACGCGAGCTGTGCGGCAGGAGGGAACGTCTTTCCGATGACGGAACAGACGACGGCGTCCGAAGACGAACACAGCGAAAGAACGTACGCCAGGCCCATCATGAGCGCAATGGACAGAAACAGACCGGGACCGGACGGACGGACGTGCAGCGATAAAAACGGCGCGGTGCCGCCGCCCGTCAGCAGCTGAAACAACGTCGCAGCAGCAATTCCCACTGTCTGCCAGCTGCCAGCCTCAATGAATTCACTGCGGCTGTACGAGACAACTGCGGAAACTTTCCCTGAAAACGACAGCCCGGAACCGGAAGCGCACTCATCGCACGTTTTCTGTTCTCTGTCAGCCGGTATGAAATCCGCTGATTTCTTTCCGAGGAACGTCAGCGCGACCAGAACGGAACAGACCATTCCGGAAAGCGAACGCGCAAGAACAATCCTCGTGTTTCCGCCGTATGCATACCACGTGGACAGCATGACGACGGGATTGATGATCGGAGCGGCAGTTAAAAAAGCGACTGCAGCCGGCAGCGGTATTCCTTTTTTTATCAGTGAACGGAACACCGGTACCGATGCGCAGTCGCAGACGGGCAGAAAAAAACCGCCGAGGATTCCGAAACAGATGCCCGAAACGGGATTACGCGGAAAAATCTTCTGCAGAAAGCCGTCGGGAACAACGACCTGTACGACCGCTGAAAAAATAATTCCCAGCAGCAGAAATGGAACAGCTTCGAGCCACGTTCCGGTAAAAAGGGTCAGTGCGTGGATAATAATCAGCCTCCTGGCCTTCTGCAAATTATTTGCAGATTACTTAAAAATCAGGTATACACAGGAAACAGTCATTTGTCAACAGGAAAATACTTTCTCAGGAAGCGTACCATCTTGACACTATTTATAACCTGATATACTATGCATTATATACTATGTTTTACATAGCTTTTAATACATAGTATATGCTGATTAACCGGTAATCAGAATCAAGGAGACATATGGATATTCAACGAAAAAAAGGTGTAATTGAAATATGCGTGCTGGCGGCCCTGAAGAAAGGACCGTCGTACGGATACCGCATCATCAGCGACGTATCATCATGCATAGAAATCTCGGAATCCACGCTGTATCCAATACTCAGACGGCTTGAAGCAAACGGATGCGTCACGACCTACAGCGAAGAATACAACGGACGTACCAGGAAATACTACAAAATAGAACAGCCCGGGCTGGAAAAGGTACAGGCATTTCTCAATGAATCAGAGGAAATGCGTAAAATTTATACTTTTGCGGAAAATGCATAAGGAGACAGAAAAATGAATAAAGAAACATTCCTGCGGGAACTTACTGAAAATCTTGCATCACTGAGCACTGAAGAGCGGGAAAAAGTTGCCGCATACTATTCGGAAATGATCAGCGATAAAGTAGAAAACGGCGCTGCGGAAGAAGCGGTGATTCAGGACCTCGGCTCGCCATCTGAAATTGCGCAGCAGATTTGCGCCGAATACAGTAAAGCCGCGGAGAATCAGCCATCCGGTAATACGGATACTGCAGCTCCGGTACCGTCGCAGTATACAGCTGCCGGAAATGTAAAGACGATTGTTCTCTCGGCCCAGAACATCCACGTCGACGTCCGCAGCGTGCCGGCGGGAAACGTCCGCGTCCTGTTTGATCCGCTGCCGACCGACAAAGTTTCAGTATCGGAAGCGGACGGCGCGTATACGTTCACCCATTCTGTTCCGTTCCATCCGTTCAACTGGTTCGGGCTGTTCCGCTCTCACGGCGGCATTACCCTTGAAATACCGGAAACATTCAGCGGTGATGTTTCTGTTAAAACAGACAATGCAAGAATCACCGCGGAAAACCTCTGCCGTATAAAAAACGGAACATTCACAACGAACAACGCACGCGTCGTTGTCTCCGGAACGGAATGCGAAAATCTGAGTGTCCGTACGTCCAACGGAAAGGCAGAGCTTGAAAACTGTTCCGGCAGCGTCTGCAAAGTTAAAACGAACAACAGCCGGATTACGGCGCATACCTGCACATTCCCCGGCGGAATCGACTTACACACGGACAATGCTTCGATCAATGCAGACACGATAACAGCGGACAAAATCGTCTTTAAGACAAACAACGGTTCGATAAACGCGTCGATTATCGGCGATGCGCGCAGCTATGCGATACACAGCCATACGAGCAACGGGCAGAACAATCTGCCGGCAGACTGGACGTTCCCCGGGCAGACGAAACAGCTGTCCGCAGAAACAGGCAACGCACACATCGCCGTACAGTTCGTTCCGGCAGACGTAAACTGATTCGTCGCGGATACAGAACTCCGGTACATCAGCCGGCATGGTTCCTGCCTGCGGGCAGTTCTGTATCCGTCCTGTACTTATTTACCCGTCAGGTTCGAATCATTCGTGTTGTCGAATACTTCATTAATGGTATGCTGAATAGTATACAACAAATCAGTCCGCAGTTTCTCTTTCGAAAAAAACGTAAGAGACTGTTTGTCGAACAGATCGAGCTCGTCTATTCCGAGCGCGCCTGCTATGCGTCCGAGCATTTTGAGTGAAGGAAAATTTTTACCGGATTCAATAAGAGCTATATAATTCGCCGACACGCCGGACAATTCCGCAAGTTTTTCCTGCGACAGCCCTTTCTCCTTGCGGTAACGCTTCATATTGTTTGAAAGACACTGCTGAAGTCTGTTCATATTTCCCCGGACTATAAGTAAAAAAGTGACTATATCAGTTTCCTATAAATGCCATTGGTTGACCATTGAATTGAGATGTGGTGATGGTTTTTACACCACACTATAATTTATGTATTGTTTTCTCACCACGGATTTACATATCAGTACGCAGATAGATTTACGTAAAGTCTGATAAGGCTGCTTTTACCCGTCAGGATTTATAAAGGTACCTAAATATATTGACAAACGTGAGAATCCTTTGTATATTTAGTTCGGTACCTTAATATAAGGTACCGAATATTTTATGGAGGAGGTACCTATGGATACACACGAATCACTTGAAGCCATATTTCATGCGGCTTCCCGGCTGCTCGTCCGCAGAGAAATGACACTGCGCCGGGAATCCGGCTATTACGGCCGTCATTTCTCTGAAAGTCCCGGACAGCGCAGAATACTTGCGCTGCTCCGCCTGAAGAGTCCTGTTTCTCAGAAAGAACTGCTTGATGTATGCGGTATACGGCCCGCGTCGCTGAGCGAGCTGCTTAATAAAATGGAAAATGCAGGATATATCAGCAGGGAAAAAGATGAAACAGACAAACGCTCCGTGCTCGTATCGCTCACGGATGCGGGGCGCAAAGCCGCAGACGAATGGGAAGCGGATTCTTCCGGTGACGGATCCGGCATTTTTGACTGTCTTACCGGAGAGGAAAAGAATCAGCTGTCCGCAATTCTGCATAAACTGATTTCGAACTGGGCCCCGGAAGGGGGCGGTTCATACGACGAAAGAATGCATCGTTACCGCGGCCGTTTTCACGGATTTCCCTTTGATCAGAGAGGTGACACTTCGATATGACTGCTGATATCAGCAAACAGGACATGCGGCTGCAGAAAGGTCTGCAGGCCGGTATTACCGGAATCATATTGAACGGCCTGCTTGCGCTCGGAAAACTCACCGTCGGAGCATTGTACGGAAACGTTGCTATTCTCTCCGACGGGGTGAACAATCTCACCGATGCGGGAACGTCCGTCGTCGCTGTTACAGGTTTTGCGGTTTCGGAGAAAAAACCGGACGAAGCTCACCCTGCCGGCTACTCGCGTATGGAATATATCTGCGGGCTGCTTGTTTCATTTCTTCTGTGCATATCCGCAGTATCACTCATGAAATCGGCGGTCGTTCACTGTATGGCAGGATATGCTGCAGGTCTCGCAGTCCCCTATCCGCTTCTTGCGGCCGTTCTCTGCAGCAGCATTGTAAAACTGTTTCTGGGCGCCATGACGGCAGCATCTAACGCTTCCGTACAGTCGGATCTGCTCAAGGGAATAGCAACCGACAGTCTCATAGACTGCGGTATGACGGCTGCAACTGTTGCCGCCGTATTCATTTCTCCTATAGTCATGATGCCGCTTGATTCTATCGTCTGTATACCGGCTGCCGTATACATAGGAATTACAGGCGGAAAGATGGGGCTTGATAATATCAGAAAGCTGCTTTAGCAGAAAAGAAGGATGCCGTGTATATTACACCGTCGAAAAAGAAATATCTGAGCGCGATAAAAAAGCTTCAGAATACTGAATCTGAATTGAAGGCCGTCGCTCTTGCACATTATCTGAACGTAAGTAAACCGAGCGTCTCAATCATGCTCCGTCAGCTTGAAAAAGACGGACTTGTGTGTCCTGCCGAAAGCGGCGGAAATCACTCGTTCAGATTATCCGATGCGGGAGAACGCACTGTCCGGCAGATTGAAACGCACTGCCGTATACTGGAAAAAATGTTCCGGTCATTCGGAGCTCCCGCAGCGGCTGCGAAGAAGGACGCGGCCTCCGTCGAGCCGTACCTGAGCGAGGAAACATACGCCGCACTCTGCTGCCGGTAACCGAGAGCGGCATATGCGCGTGTTGACTGTCCGGGTCATGAACAGTATTATTAATTGTGAAAGGGAATGAAGTTCTCCCTTAAACGGTACCGGAAATGCTCCGTTTAGAACTGCACAAAAGCTGATGACTTCTGCACAAAGCGGGGCATCAGTTTTTTTTGTTTAAAAAAAACAATCCCCGACAAGGAGTTTTGCCATGTATAAAAACATACTGTGCGTTGCGGCAGGCGGAGCGCTCGGATCGCTGCTGCGGTACGGCATAAGCACGATTCCGGTAAAAACGGATTTTCCCGTGCAGACTTTCGTAACGAACATAATCGGGGCGCTGCTCGTCGGATTTATTACGACATTCGTCGTTCTCCGTGCAGAACAGTCAGGCGGCAGGGTTTCCGCACGGCTGCTTCTGCTGCTCAAAACAGGATTCTGCGGCGGATTTACGACATTCTCAACGCTTTCGCTTGAAACGCTCTCTCTGTTTGAAAAAGGCCGATGTACGATGGGCACCGTGTATGCGCTTCTGAGTCTTTCAGCGGGAGTCGGCGCCGTGCTGCTCGGCGAATTTCTCGCAGAGCTTGCAGCCGACTGACACCCCCTGTCAGATTTCTTCCGCATGCTCCGTTTCATGCTGCAGGCCGGAAAGACGCGCCGCCTGTTTTTCCATTTCCGCAGCGGCAGTGTTTATCATCGCCGTCGATTCGGTAAAGTTGTCTATGCCGGAACTTATCTGCCGGAGCGTTACGACAATCTGGTTGAACGCTTCCGTCTGCTGCTCGATAATACGGGCGATTTCCGCCGATTTTTCCGAGGTGACGTCGGCCGAAGCTTTTATACCGTTGAAATGGGCGTCGAGTTCCCCTGCCATATGCATACCGTCCGCAATACACGCCGTTCCGTTTCCCGAGACGGAAACAAGCTCACGTGATGCATTCCTGACGTCCTCAATCCGCTGCCCGATTTCCTGTGTGCTTTTCATCGTACTGTCGGCGAGCCGGCGGATTTCCGCAGCTACAATGTGAAAATTGCGTCCGGCTGAACCGGCACGCACCGCTTCAAGTTCGGCGTTGAACGCAATAATGCGCGTCTGATCCGCAATGTCGTCTATACTGTTGACAATATCGCGGACGCCGTCGATCCGGGTGCTCAGCAGCCTGATTCCCTCGGTTATTTCCGTGTTGGAACGGTTCAGTTCCTGCAGCTGCGAAACGTTCTGCTGCAGAATCCCGACGCCTGAAGCGACCTCTTCCGTCGTTTCTTCCGCCCCCGCTGCGACATTGGAAATTCTGCCCGATATGTTGCGGGAAAGTGCATTCGAATCCTCCATGGTAGTAACGATTTCCTTTACGCCTGCGCTCTGCTCAAGCGAGGTTGAGGAAAAATTCCCGGTGATTTCCGAAAGGTCCGCCGAATCTTTACGGACAGCGGCACCGACGTCTGCGTTTTTTACAAGCAGCTCGCGGAACTGGAAAATAATGCCGTTCAGAAGATAGATGTTGTACTGCATCCTGTCGCAGATGCTTGTCGGTACGAACACTGCTGAAGATTTCTTTTCAAGCACTTCGGTAAGCATTGAACAGAGCCTTACGGTGCTTGCCGTAATCTGCCTGTAAAAAAGATATCCCAGAAAACAGCACAGGAACATGTTTACAAAACAAATTCCCGCCATCCGCCCGATCTGCATAAGAGGTGTCGGAACATAGCCGTTAATGGAACCGTATCCCTGGCAAAGAACAAGAAAAACCAGAACGCCCGTGAAAAGGACCGGCAGTATGAGATACAAAACACAGCGGAGTCTCAGATGCAGCCCGAACTGCTTTTTCTCTTCCGCATATTTTTCATCGATTCCCTGCCTGACAAGTTCCTCCGCATATTCGGAGCATACACGTTCCGAATATGCAAGCGTAAACAGCCCCGCGTTATATGAACCGAAAAGGCAGGCCGCATACGACATTGCATCCGTTTTCCAGTCTATCCCCATCGCAGGTACAAAATGATATCCGAGAGCCATAAGCGTAGCGCATATAAAAAAATAGACGAACGTCTGAAATGCTTTTTTAAAAGGAAATTCCATGATGTCTTCAAACAGTGCCGTCCGGTCCGCATAATCATACGTTCCGCCATTCCGCCAGTCGGTTATCCGTGCGGTCAATTTCTTCGTCAGAATACTGTTTGTGAGCGGGGAAAAAACAAATTCCGCAAATACAACGATTACGGCAACGATCAGTACGGCCCACGGCAGCTGCCGCAGCCGGAGATATATGAAAAAGGCCGCATAAATGAAAATCAGGAGTGCCGCGCATAAATTAGGTTTCAGGCCTTCCCGCAATATCCGTTTGTTAAAAAGTTCCTGTGTGTTATTCATGTATACGCTCCGTCTCCTGCACCGCATTCTGTTGTGTCACAGGCTGCTCTGCGGAATCTGTTCCGCCGTCTCCGTCAGCCGTTCCGAGTTTGTCGGCACCCGAGTGAAGTCTCGAGGCAGTTCCGGTAATGCGCCGGGCAGCTCCGGTAAAACTTTCGACTCCTGCGCTGATTTGCCGGAGCGTAACGACAATCTGCTCAAAGGCCGCTGTCTGCTGCCGTACGAGCTGTTTTATTTCCTCATCATCCGCGGCATTCGTTTCCGCCGATACGCTGATGTGAGCAAACCGGTCTTCAAGCGTACCCGCAAGTTTCATGACCTGTTCGACCTTTTCGGAACTGCTCTGCGAAAGCGCAATCAGATTATCCGAAGCCGTACGGATTTCGTTGATACGATCCTTGATTTCTCCGGTACTGTCCATCGTATTGTTCGCCAGACGCCGTATCTCAACCGAAACACTGCGGAAGTCGTTTCCCGCGTCGTGCACTCCCGCGGCTTCAAGTTCCGCGTTGAATGCGATTATCTTCGTCTGGTCCGCAATGGAACTGATTAACGTAACAATTTCCCCTATTCCGTTTATTCTCCGGCTGAGCTCCCGTATTCCGCGTATGGTCGATTCACTGGCATCCGCAATACGCGTCATTTTTTCAAGATGCTCCTTGAGCACCGCAGAGCCGGAAACGACATCATCGGTCGTTTTCCGGGCGGCAGTTACAACGTCGCCGATGCGGTTCCCGATGTCATGCGACTGTCTGTTTACGTTTTCCATTGTGGCGACAATTTCGCGGGAACCGGCGGACTGCTCAAGTGCGGACGAAGAAGTCTGATTTGACACGGCCATAAGCTCTGCGGAGGAATTCATAATAATCCGTCCGATGTCCGCCGAACGTGCAAGAATCGAACGGAACAGCAGAAGCATCCTGTTCACCAGATAAAAGTTATATGCAATTTCGTCGCTGATATCGGTATTCAGAAGCTGCGCCCGCATAACGTCGCCCTGCTTCATAGCCTCGAGAACGAAAGACATATTTTTATTCGTCTCCTTTATGTGCACATAAAACAGCACGGCCAGAACCGTCTGAATAATAAAATTAATAACAAGGACGAGCGCCATCCGCGTAAACTGAACTGCCTTCTGCGGCCACAGCGACGGATTGCCCAAAGGAACGTACGACATGACAAGAATCAGAACGGATATGACAGTGGTGCAGCAGACCGGTATGACTATATGTTCAATAAGCTGGCGGCGGAGAGACAGGCCGAAACATTTCCTGCGCATGACGTACTCATTGTCGATTCCCTGCGATACGATTCTGTATGCGATAGCGGAACAGCGTTTTCTCCAGAAATTTTCAGTTATGAATCCGGACACAAAAGTGCCGAACAGACACGCGGCAAACGACATAAGATTCTCGTAGTTCGGCACATCGAGAATTTTTTTGTACAGCAGAAACAGCATACAGGAACACACGAAATAGAACGACACGTTTTCCTGCTGCATTTTTCCCGGAAACCGGACGACAGCCTCAAGCAGCTGCGTGCGTTCCTTTTCATCAAGCCCGTTCTTTTCCCAGTCTTCAATTCTGACCGACAGGCCGTGTGAAAAAAGACGGTTCACGAAGGGCGCGACGGTAAACTGAGCCGCAATAACTATTCCGGCAACAATGACGATTGCCGGAAGCAGCCAGGAAAGCGGCAGCCGTGTGATGACAGCCGAATATATGAACACAAGAAAAGCGCAGGTAAGATTCAGAACAAGCGTTTCCCTGAACACGCTTTTTTCGAGGGTCATTTTTGACCTCCTTCTTCGGAATTATTTTTTTCGGAACCTGAGTCAGTCAGTTTTCCGAGTCTGTCGGCTGCCTGTCTGAGACTTGCGGCCGCACCCGATATAGTCTGCGTAGAACTGCTGAAGTTCTCGACTCCTGCGCTGATCTGCCGGAGCGTGACGACAATCTGCTCGAATGCTGCTGTCTGCTGCCTGATAATCTGTCCTATTTCGTCGGACGAAGCCGCCGTCTGTTCGGAAGAGCGCCTGATATCGTCGAACTTGTTTTCGAACGTCCGGGTAAGTCTGCTTCCCTCCGCTATTTTTTCCATGCAGCTCCGGGCAGTAATAATAAGGCCGTCGCTTGAAGCCTGAATTTCCTGTATCTGCTCCTTTATTTTTCCGGTCGATTCCATGGTACTGTCAGCAAGCGCCCTGATTTCTCCCGCGACATTGCGGAAACTGCATTCGGATTCGCTCACGCCGGCGGATTCGAGTTCCGCGTTGAAAGCGATTATTTTCGTCTGGTCCGTAACGCTGTTAATCATTGTTACAATATCCCAAATGCAGTTGATTTTATCGCACAATTCCTGAATCCCGGCGATGGTCGTGTGATTGGCTTCGGTAATTTCCTGCATTTTCTTCAGATTTTCCCGTACCGTTTCGGAGCCGGACTCGACATCCTGTGACGTCCTGCGGGCAACCGCGTGCACTTCGTCTATTTTACTTTCCACGCTGCGCGAAAGATGATCCGTTTCTTCCATCGTCGCAAGTATTTCTCTGACTCCGGCGGACTGTTCCATGGATGTGCTTGCGGTCTCCCCTGAAATGGCGCCGAGCTCCTGCGCCGCTTTTTCGACGCGGCAGCCGATACCGGCCGTCCGTTCCAGAATCAGGCGGAAAAGAATGATTGTCCTGTTAATCAGGTACATAGTATAGGACATGTCGTTTGAAAGATCTGTCGGAACAAGCGCTGCGTGCGTCACATTGCTGCTGTTCATTCCTGACAGAGCATCCTGCATCTGAGTCGTATAGGTTGCTATGCGGCGGAAATACAGAAACGCGAGTACGGACAGCACACCGATATTGGTACATGAGACGAACGCCATCCGCACCATTTGCACCGAAGCGGAAGGTCTATCCCGGAAAAAATATCCCTGCGCTTCCGGCCCGGATAGATGAAGCGAAAGGACCGCGCCGTTGTCATGAATGACGACCGGAACATATCCCGCCTTTACGACAAGGAATGCGAGGAGTCCCGAATATACTGTGGGAATTACGATATAAAGTATGAACAGCATTCTGAGGGACAACCCGAAATAGTGATGTTTCATCACGCCGTTCCACGAAACACCATGAGCGATGATATCCCCGGCTTCGGCGGAACAAATCCGCTCGGAAAAAGCGAGCGCCAGCAGCATGGAAATATAGGCCCCGAAAATACAGGCCGTAAAAGACAACAGGTTGACGAATGGATCAAGGTGCAGCACCCTGTCGTATACAAATGCGAGAACGCAGGCACAGAGCAGAAAATAAATAAAAGTCTCCGCACCCTTGAGGGCCGGATATGCCATGACTTTCCGAAGCAGACAGGTCCGCCCTGCCTCGTCGTTTTTTCCGGTTTTCCAGCATTCAAGCTGCGCCGAAAGTTTCCGGCTGACGAGAAAATTTGTTAATGGCGCGAATATGAACTGAGCTGAGGCAATAATAATTACGGCAATGCAGAAAGCGGAAAGTCCCGTCTTAACCGGCATGCTGATAACGCAGGCGGAATACAGAAATATGAAAAGCGCAGAAAATAAATTAGGAATGACGCCGGCTCTGAACATGCGGTGCTGAAAATCGGAATATGTATAACTCATTTTTTACCGTCCTCTGATTGCGTTCGAATCGCTTCAAGCTCTGCCGTAATCTGCCGCAGATTGTCAGCTGAAAAACTGATAGTCTGTGTCGACGCTGAAAAGTTATCTATTCCCGCGCTGATTTGCTGCAAAGTCGTTACTACCTGCGTAAAGGATGCTGCCTGCTCGTCGATAATCTGCTGTATTTCGGCTGCGCTCTCCGCAGTAATCTCGCTCGACGTGCGGATTCCTTTGAACTTATCCTCAAGAGCGGAGAACAATTCGCTCCCTTCGCGGATTTTTTCGGTTCCGCCTTCGCTCGTTATTATCAGATTGTCCGACGAATGCTGTATCGCGGTAATACGGTCCCCTATTTCATGCGTTGAAAGGGCAATAGACTCCGCAAGCCTGCGGATTTCATTAGCAACGATGTGAAAGTTCTGTCCGCCTTCTCCCGCAGTGGAAGCTTCCAGTTCCGCATTGAATGCGATGATCCTGGTTTTATCGGCTATCGTATTAATAATATTAACGACACTCCAAACATTTTCGATTTTTTCGCTGAGCGCTTTGATTCCCGTAATCGTCTCGAGGTTCGCTTCGGTGATTTCGGTCATTTTCCGCATATTGCCGGAAAGGACCGAAAAGCTTTCCTCCGTGTTCTCCGCGGCCGTTCTCGCAGCCGACGTTACGTCCGCGATGCGGGAGGAAATGGTATGCTCAAGCGATTCTGCGTCTTCCATAGTGGAAACACATTCTTTAACTCCGGCGGCCTGCTCGACGGAAGTCGCCGCCGTTTCTTTTGAAGAAACTGACAGTTCCTGCGTGGATGCAAGCACGCTGCGGCTCGTCGTTTCCGCGTCTTCCGTAATCGAACGGAGCCATCGTAAAATATCGTTGACAAGATACAGACAGTACGCGGTTTCATCTCCCAGATTCGTCGGCAGACTCCCCGCTTCCGACAGGACACCGGCATTCATTTTTTCGAGGATCGCCGTTATGCGCTGCATCGATTTTGTAATCCGGCTGTACAGCAGGCTCGATAAAAGAACGGAAAGGGCCGTATTCAGAATAACAATCAGCGCCATGTTGAGTGTCTGATTATCCGAATATATGTCGGACTGGTATATTTTCCACAATACGAAGAACTGAAGGATATTAGTCAGGACGGCAGGCACAATGCTGTGCAGTATCACAAGCCGTTTTATTCCCGGCCCGAAAAAATGTTTTCTGCGGATTACGGAATCGTCAACACCCCGGGAAACCAGCAGCGTTGCGTAGCGCGAACAGAGCTGTTCGGCATAAGTGTACGCAAGGACACCCGCGTTGAACGCGCCGTACAAACAGGCAATAAGTGAAAAAACCGTCACGGAAAAACTTATACCGAACAGGAAATAAAACGACATAACCCAGCAGCCGATTCCCAGAACAAAGACAAGCACCACCTGTATGCAGATTGCTGCCGGGCATCTCATCAGTCTTTCAACGAGACCCGTGCGTTCCGCAGCCGAAAGACCGACAGATTCCTCGCGGTTCAGCAGCCCGGTGATTTTAACGGTCAAAAGATGATTTGTCCGCGGAGCGACTATGAACTGCAGGACAATAATAATAATTCCGGCAAGAACTCCCAGCTCGATTGTTTTCTGCTGACCGATAAGTCCGAACGGAATTCCCGCGAAATACAGCGTATACAGCGAAACAATAAGTGCCGCCGTAATATTCGGCACCCGTCCGGCATCCATCATCTGTCTTTCAAAACTCTTGCGTATCTGTCCGTTTCTGTACTTTCCCATATTGCTTTCCTTTTCCGGGTCCTGTCTATTTAGTCGTTAATGTTACTGCGCCGTCCCAGTTTTCAGGAGGGGTTGCAGCATACGTTTCACATCGTTCCAGCAGAATTTTCGTCGCACGGTCGTCGGGACATTTCCGGAGGGCATTATAAAAATATTTCGAAGCGAGTCTCCACGCTCCGGCCTCGTACAGTTCAATCGCTTTTTCGTAATTGCGGATAAACTCATCCGGAAAATCTTCCGATGCTGTCTTCAGCTCGTAAATGGACACCGGAACAGATTTGCCTTTAACTTTTACGTTGTCGAGATGCCTTGTCCGGAATTTTCCAGTCAGATCGTCTTTTACGGCTCCGGTAATAATGACCGGTGTGCCGTATTGTTTCGTAAGACTTTCAATACGCGATGCAAGATTGACGTTGTCGCCGATAACCGTATAATCAGTCTTGTCCGCACAGCCGATTGAACCGACAATCACATCTCCGTAATGAATGCCTATACCTATCATAAACCGGAATCCTTCCGGCATGACGATTCTGCTTGTGTCTATCGTGTCGAGCGCCTGTATCATTTCGACGGCGGCACGGGCCGCCCTGTTGCCGTTGTCCTCGTAGCTCTTCGTCGCGCCGAAAAGGGCCAGAATGGCGTCTCCCATGAACTTGTCGATCGAACCGCCGCATTTTTTAATAATATTAACCATGACGGTGAAATACTGATTCAAAAAAGCGACAACGTCTTCCGGTTTGTTTATTTCGCTGATGCCGGTGAAATTCCTGATGTCGGCGATCATAATGGCGACTTTCCGTTTCTCGCCTATAGTCGCGCCGAGCGAATTGTCGCCGGCAATCAGGCTGTCTATTATTTCGGGAGGGACAAAGCGGCTGAACGCGAGCCGGGTGCGCTCCTCGGCCCTTTTTGTCCTGCGGTAGTGCACGGCAGCTTCCAGCAGCCGGGAAAATACGGCCGTAAAAAACACCAGGCGGTCGTGGCACCGTTCGTCGAACGCATCGGGACTGCAGCTGGCGACGTGCATCGTACCGGCAAAATCGTCGCCGGCCAGCACGAAGTATTCGTAACTTTTCAGTCTGCCGTGTTCTTCCGGCGGTATAATGCAGGATTCCGCAATGAGGCATGTCTGCCATTCCTCCCTGTGCTCTGCGGCATTGGCGGCAAAATCAGCCTTACAAACCTGCCTGAAATCAGCAGTCTCCTGCACACCGAGGGACGGCGCAACATCAAGGTACTCGATGACATCATCGTCGTTCACAATAACGGCGAGCGCATGATAGCTGCATATCCCCGACAGGCAGCGGACCATGCGCTGAACAAGTCCGTCGAGGCTGAATGCCTGCACGCCGGCCTCATACGCCGCCGCCATAACGTAATGCGTGAAAAGTTCGCTCTCGTATGCACCTGCGGTCAACTCTATGAGCGAAGCCGCGTCGGGCGCATTCTGCGAAACAGTATCCGGCATTCCGTATAATGCAGCGGACCTGCCGTCATCGGATATCCCCGACGTTTGCGCTGAACAGTGGCTCTGCCGGCCCGATCCGACAGCCTTATCAGCAAGCCCGCACAACTGTTCCGGAGCGTCACGACCCAGTACGTACAACGCGTTGCAGAGTACATTATCACCCCAGAACTGGGATACCGTCGAAACTTCGGTAACGCATATTATTACGGCGATATCCGCAAGCTTCTTCGTATTTTTAATAATGCGCGACAGATTGAAACCGTTCAGCACGGGAAGTTGCGCATAGGCGACGACACAGTCCGGTTTCGTCGTATATAACAGCTTCAGAACTTCCAAACCGTCGGCGGCGGTGATTACCGTGTATCCGCCCGTTTCCAGCACCTTTGTGAGAAAAGAACGTATCGTTTCCGAATCCGCGGCGACAAGCGCAGTCTTAGTATTCTTCACCGAGAAGCTCCTTTACGGCCTGTACCAGGTTGCCGCGCTGGAAATCCGACTTTACGATAAAAGCCTGAACACCCGCATCCATGAACTGAGCCTTCACTTCCGGGTCGTACACTGCCGAGACGATAATAACAGGAGTATCCGCATATTCCTCAAGCCGTCTGATATTATTAACAAGAACGAGACCATCCATCCGGGGCATCTTGATGTCGGTAACGACGGCATCCATATGTCTCGCCCGCATTTTATCGAGCGCGTCTATGCCGTCGACGGCGGTTTCCACCTGATAGCCGCTTGCCTCAAAGATCGTCTTCTCTATCTGCCTCGTCGTATTGGAATCATCGACCACAAGAACCGTATATATCCGGCGTTCGTTTTTCGCTTCATATTTTTTTATATCATACGCAGGCAAAGTCCGTAACCGGCTCATAATTTCAGGGATGTGCAGAATGGGGATGATTGCGTAATTTTCGTCGAATACAATTCCCTCCAGCGCGCCGAAATCCCGCATGAGCGGCGGCAGCGGTTTTACCACGACGTTCACGTATTGTTCTATCCGGTCCACTACGACGGCAAGCTGTTTTTCCAGATATTCCACGACAATGACCGAAGATGCAGTCTCGGTTTTTGCACCGCCGAGTATCGAGGACAGATAATATACCGGAATCAGCTGGTCGTGAACCGTTATGACAGTCTGATTCTGCATATCTATAAAGCGTTCGGCGGAAACCGCCGTAATTTCGGTAATATAGTGGGACGGGATAAGAAATTTCCGTTCCCCCGCATACACAAAAAGTCCCTGCTGCGTCGCAAGTGAAAGCGGAATTGTCAGTTCAAACTCGGTGCCTTCATGAAGTTTCGACCGCAGTCGTATCTTTCCCTTTATTTTTTCCATACTGGTCCGGACGATATCGAGGCCGACGCCGCGTCCTGAAAGAGCCGTCGTCTCTTCCCTTGTGGAAAACCCCGACAGGAACAGATACTGCTGCAGTCCCCGTTCATCCATTTCCGCAATCGCTTTAGCCTGCTCGGGAAACATTCCCTCAGCTTTATCGCGGACTTTATCGTAGCGGATGCCGTTGCCGTCGTCCGCTACGGTGATTACGACATAGCTTGCAATCTGGCGTGTGTGAACGGAAATAAGTCCCTGCGGATTTTTGCCGAGCGCCCGGCGCTCTTCCGGGCTTTCAATTCCGTGATCGATGCTGTTGCGTACAAGATGAAGCAGAACATCGTTCAGCTGTTCAAGAATGATTTTGTCAAGCATGGAATCAGTCTGCGGAATATCAAACGTTACGTCTTTTCCTAATGCAAGCGCTTCGGATTCTATCGTCTTTTTGAGCGGCGAAAACAGCATGTCGAGCGGCAGCATCCGAAGATCGAGAACAAGATGCTGCGTATTCAGCACGGAATTCTCCATGAGCGAGAGGTCCTCTTCAATCTGTTTGCGTATTCTCCGCACTGAATGCTTTATGCCGACGACCCCGGTATTTTTATCTCCGCTCCCGAGCGACTGTTCGAACAGCTTCAGCTCTTCAAGCTGATGCTTGAGCCGGAACTGCCGCGTAATGAGGTTGTCGAACGACTGGATAATCATGTTAATGCGTTCAATGCTTACTCTGATTGTCGTAATATTTCCGAGACTGCGGGTGTCCGTTTCATTTTCACCGGAGGATTCCCCGGCGGCAGTCTCCTGATTGTTCCGGTCCTCGATCATATCAGTCGAAAAAAGTTCTCCGGCAGCGGCTTTTGCGAAGACCTTGAGGAAAGCGGAAACATCAACGTCGTCTGTCCCGTCTTCGTGTATATGCGAAAGTCCGCGGCGGACGCAGTCGCCGGTTAAAAAAGAAAGCTGAACAATCTGGTCGTTCAGTTTATATTTCCCCTGCTGAATTCCTTTGAACACGTCCTCGAGACCGTGCGCCAGCTGCTCAAGTGACGGATAGCCCATCATCCTCGAGGTGCCTTTTACCGTGTGCAGTTCACGGAGAACGGATGCAATCATGTCGGAATTCCCGGCGTCGTTTCTGAGGCTGATAACGCAATCGTTTATTGTGTCGATATGCTCGTTCGTTTCGGCAATAAAACCTTCAACGAGAACTGATTTGTCAAACTGCATGGCTCTTTCCTTTTTTCAGATAAACGGTGCACAGCGTGTAAAAATACGACGGACTGAACGACTCGACAAGAAAATTATAACACGTTTTCTGCTGTTCTATGTATTTTTCCAGCACTTTCGCACATTCCGAAAAAGCTTTTACTGCTTCTTTTTCATTTCCCTGTTCTTTGTACAACAATCCGAGCTGCAGCGACGCGGGCCAGAATGCACGGTTAAGCAGGAAGGCTTTTAAAAACAGACCGGCAGCTTCCCCGATCTTTCCCTCCTCTTTTGAAATAACGGCAGAATAATAAAACCGGTATTCAAGTTCCGCGGGGCCGCACGAACACGATGAAAGCAGTTTACGGGCATCGTCCAAATTGTGTCTGTCTATCGCCGCGAGTATCTTCCCGCCGAGCAGCCTGAGCGGAACGGCATCGGAACAGGCAGACGGAGCTCCGGCGTTTTCCGATGCCGCCTGTCTGACAGGAGCAGAATGATGTTCCGCCTGCTGTTTCCGGGATTTCCGGTACGAGGGTTCGTCTCCCGCAGAAACGGCGCGGCTGCTTCTGCTTTTGTGGTACACAACGGGTGCCGCTGCATCAGCTTTCCGGAAAAAATAAACGGCGCCGCAGTGTTCTTTTATGAGGGGAATTCCTGACCTGCTTACGTCGATGCCTGCGATCTCGTTCATTGAAAAAAACAGGAGCCCGCCCGGCCTGATACAGCGCGCAAGATTGCTGATGATGCGGTTCTGCGTTTTCCTGTTAAAATAAATAAAAACGTTGCGCACGAATACAATATCGGCGCTTTCTTCCGGTATCGGTCCGCTTCCTGTTCCGGCCAGATTATATTCGGAAACGTGAATACCTGCGAGAATTGCGCTGTCAACAGTATAGCTGCCGGACTCGCGCCGCCCGAACTGTTCGAGCAGTCCGTGGAACCGGCTTCCGTCTGTTCTGAAAGATCCCTGCGTATATACACCTCCGCGCAGAACAGAAAGCGCGGATCCATCGATATCCGAAGCGTATACGTCCGCGTCTATTCCGCAGCTGCGCGCCAGCACGGCAAGCGAGACGGGCTCTTCACCTGTCGCACAGCATGCGCTCCATAGTACCATGCGTCTGCCCGCATATTCGGGAAATACCCGGTCGCGTAGATATTCGAACTGACGGTCCTCCCGAAAAAAATACGTTTCGTTTATTGCCGCTTCATCTATCACGAGAGACAGCTCGGACGGCGTGCCGGCGAGATACCGGCAGTATGCGTCCGAGCCCATATGCAGTTCATTCATCCGCTTCTGCACGTACGACCGGACGCAGTTCAGGTGAGTTCCGCGTACCTGCAGGCCGCTGTGGGATTCGATAATATCAAAAAGACACTGATCAGTCTTATCCATACTTTTTGACTCCGAGACGGCTGCGGAGAAAATCAGGCATCAGCCCAAGCGGGACAATCGCACTTGCAGCGCCGCATTTAATGGCCGCGCGCGGCATGCCGAAGACGGTGCACGTCCGCGCCGATTCCGCGACAGTATAGCCTCCGGCTTCCACAATACGTTTGCAGCCGTCGGCACCGTCCCGTCCCATCCCCGTAAGAAGCACTGCCAGTATGCGGCTGTGAAAAACATCGGCTGCGCTGAAAAAAAGCCGGTCGACTGCCGGTTTCAGAAAATGCAAGGGCGGCTCATCGCTCAGGGCAATCACGCAGCCGGCTGTATTTTCAGGAAACGGCCGCACAATCAGATGGCGGTCGGCGGGAGCAAGGTATGCACGGCCCCTCAGCGGAACAGTTCCTTCCTTCGCAATTTCCACATGCATGCCGGTGCTTTCGTTAAGCCATCCGGCAAAATGAGTATCGAACGAAGAATCAATATGCTGTGTGATAAGCACGGGAAGCGGAAAAGATGGTCCGAGTCCGGACAGCAGCTGCCGTAACGCGGCAGGACCTCCCGTGGAAGCACCCGCAAGCAGAATGCGATAGTCTCCCGGGGTCTGCGGAAGCGCAGGATTCAGATACGGGCGGTCTTCCGGTAATGAAGCAGCCGCATCTTCATCAGATTCCGCCTCTGAGCATTTGCAGCCGGAAAACGATTTCCTGCTCCCCGCTTTTGCACCTTCAGGAACAAAAGCGGCGGCAGGCACCCGTCCGGCGGCAGATGCATAATGACTTTCACCGAGCGCAGCAAGCCTGTCGCAGAACAATTTCATCATACCGGGAGTTATAACGGACAGATCCGGCTTTGAAATAACCTCAAGCGCTCCCGCCTGAATACAGCGGTACCCCATGGCCGCGCTGTCCGCCGTCGTAAAGATGACGACTGCGGGGCTGCTGGTTTTGAGAATCCGCTTCGTCGCTTCGATGCCGTCCATAATCGGCATATTTATGTCCATGATTATGAGATCAGGGGAAAGCTTTTCGTTGCATCTGACGGCATCTTCTCCGTTCGACGCCTCGCCGGCAATTTCAAAACGGACGTCGTTCTCCATCACCTGCCTGACCATAGCCCGCACAACCGCGGAATCATCGGCAATCAGTACGCGTATCATGCATCCGCTCCCGATTTTTCCGCAAGTTTCTGCACGTCGACTACATACTGAATCCGGTCATGCTGAAATCTGAATGCAATAATTCCGCTGCTGAGGAGAAACCCGCCGGCAAGGCCCGATACGGGGCGGAATTCCGACAGCGCAATTTCCGTCATCGAGGGGACAGCTTCCGTCTGAACAGCATAATCGTACGTTCCATTCAGTATGAGCGTACAGTTCAAACTGCCGGATATGGTAAAACCGAATTTTTTTTCCAGAATCCCGTCGAAATTCAACGGACGGATGAACGCGTCGTTCCACTTGATTTCAGCTGCCGCATCCGCACCGTATCTGCACTCGAGAACGGCCTCACGCGGAAAAAGAATATCGTATTTCCCGAAAGAAAGACAGGCAAACCATTCAGCTGTTTTCAAGATCCGTCCTAATTTTACCGATTATACCGGTCACATTAAGTACGGAAGCCGTTATCAGGTCATAACTGACAGCCCCGCAAAAATAATCACTTCGGGATGCATCCGACAATTTTTTTAAATCGTTCTCGCCGGCCGTATGAAATTCCCTTATTTCGGATATTCTGAGCGCTATATCGTTGTCGTCATTGAGAATAAGAAACAGATTTTCAGACAATTCTTCATTCCCGAGAAACGAGGAAATATCTACAACTGTATACGGATCCCCGTGCCTGTTCAGAACGCCTTTGATGTACGCAGGGACAAACGGCAGCGGATATATTTCCGTGTTCCGCACTATCTCGCGTACTTCCCCCGGTTCCAGCGCAAACGTATCTTTCCCCGCCGTGAATATCAGCCAGGTGATATTTTTTGCGCCGGGGACAGTCGTTTCCGCCTCTTTCTGATTAGTGCGAATCTGCTGATAGAGCTCAGTATCCATGCTTCAATTATACAGCCGATATTACGCGTTTACAAGGCTTCCATACGTATGTATTAAAATCGTATGCAAATCATATTTTACTAAAAAACACTGTCTTTTTAGGAAAATCCCCCGTATACTTTAAACAAATCCCGCATATGAGGGTACGGAGGTATTTATGGCGGAAAAGAGAAAAGTGATTATAGTCGGCGGCGTCGCAGGAGGTGCTTCAACTGCAACACGGCTGCGCAGGCTCGACGAACAGGCGGAAATCATCATGCTGGAACGAGGGGGATACGTGTCGTTCGCAAACTGCGGACTTCCCTATTACATCGGCGGAGTGATAACCGACCGCTCTCTGCTGACTGTTCAGAAACCTGAGGATTTCAGGGATTCTTTCAACATCGACGTGCGGCTGCATCAGGAAGTGACTGCCGTCGACACAGGCCGTAAAACGGTAACAATACACGATTCTGTCGAAAACAGAACATACACAGAGTCGTACACGCATCTGGTCCTTGCGACGGGAGCTTCTCCCGTAAAACTGCCGGTGGAAGGCGCCGGCTCTCCGCGCGTCTTTACGCTCCGTACGATTCCCGATACTGATGCGATCAGGCAGTTTATTGCAGATAAAAAACCGGAAAGCGCCGTCGTGATGGGCGGCGGATTCATCGGTGTTGAAACGGCTGAAAACCTGCATCTTGCGGGACTTAAAGTGACGATCGCGGAAATGCTTCCTCAGCTCGTCGCTCCGCTCGATCCCGACATGATGGCTGAGGTGCACGCATACATACGGAAAAAAGGTATCGACCTTGAGCTCGGAAAGGGTGTAAGCGGAATTGCGGACGACGGAACAAAACTCCGCCTCACGCTTTCCGACGGCAGTACGATTGAAACTGACATGCTCATTATGGCCGTTGGAGTGCGCCCCGACACGAAGCTCGCGCAGGACGCCGGCATAAAAGTAAACGCGAAGGGCGCAATCGTAACGGACAGCCGCATGATGACGTCCGTCCCCGACGTATACGCAGTCGGAGACGATGCGGAAGTAGCGGACAGCGTCACAGGCGGCAGAACGTACGTCGCGCTCGCGGGCCCCGCAAACCGCGAAGGCCGCGTTGCAGCCGATGCAATCTGCGGCGTACAGAGCGAGTATCCGGGTTCGCAGGGCTCCTCTATTCTGAAAATATTCGACATGACTGTGGCTTCCACCGGGATTAACGAAAAGACGGCACGGAAACTCGGCATCGATTACGACGCGGCGGTTACATGGTCTGCGGAGCACGCCTCGTATTATCCGGGCGCGACGTACATGGCAATAAAAACCGTATTTGAAAAGAAAACGGGCCGGCTGCTCGGCGCACAGATTACCGGTTTCCGCGGCGTCGACAAACGGTGCGACGTATTCGCGACGGCAATCCGTGCTAAGATGACGGCAGGCGAAATAGCGGAACTCGACCTCTGCTACGCACCGCCGTTCGGCTCCGCAAAAGATCCGGTAAACATGGCGGGATTCGTCATGGAGAACATCGTAACGGGCAGAATGAAGCAGATCCGCATTGAGGAAGTCGACGCGCTCCCGCGCGACGGAAGCGTATATTTAGTGGACGTACGCGATAAAGTTGCGTTTGACAGCGGTCACATGGAAGGCTTTGAAAACATCCCGCTCAGGGACGTCCGCAGCCGGATACCGTCTATGGATAAAACAAAAAAGGTCTATGTCAGCTGTAAAATCGGTCTTACGGCGTACACGGCTTCCCGCATTTTCGTGCAGAACGGGTTCGACGCGTATGTCATTTCCGGCGGCTACAGGCTGTACCGCGCGATGTACGGGAAACAGACGGGCCCTTTTGAGCCCGACGGCACCGGGGCAAAACCGCAGACGGAGACCGCGTTTTCCGGTGCCGCGCAGGCCGATACAGTCATCGTAGACGCATGCGGGCTTCAGTGCCCCGGGCCGATCGTAAAACTTTCCGCCGCCCTCAGAACGGCGGCACCCGGCAGCGTTATCCTGATAACCGCAAGCGACCCGGCGTTTCCCGAAGACGCCGAAAATTTCTGCAGACAGACAGGCAATCCGCTGCTGTCTTCCGACGAAAAAGCCGGCATATGTACGCTGAAAATACGGAAGGCATCATGTGAAGCGCCCGTGCAGCCTGCTGCAGGGCCGGCCGGCGGCACGAATAAAAACATCATTGTGTTTTCAGGCGATCTTGACAAGGCAATCGCGTCGTTCATCATCGCGAACACGGCGGCGGCAATGGGACGGAAAGTCACGATGTTCTTTACATTCTGGGGCCTGAACATACTGCGCAAACCGAACAAAGTCCGCGTTGCAAAAGACGTTGTCTCGAAGATGTTCGGAAAAATGATGCCGCGCGGCTCCGAAAAACTCGGCCTTTCCCGGATGAACATGATGGGCATGGGCCCCAAAATGATACGCAGCGTGATGAAAAAAAAGAACATAGACAGTCTCGAGCAGATGATTGCGCTCGCGCAGAAGAACGGAGTCGAACTCGACGCATGCTCCATGAGCATGGACGTCATGGGCATAAAAAAGGAAGAGCTCATAGACGGCGTTAAAATGGTCGGTGCGGCGACGATGCTCGCGAACGCCGAAGTATCCGACATGTCCCTGTTCATCTGAAGCCGGAACAGGATATGTTCTGATGCAGTCTGCACTGTGTACACAGTGCGGGCTGCATTTACTCCGGTTCCGTTCCGGCTCTCTGTTAATACCGCCAGAAAAGTTGTATATTTGAAACATGCGAAGCAGTATCTATCATACGGAAACGAAGGATCTGGTATTAGAGTGTCTCAAAGAGCAGAAGGAGCGGAATCTGTCCGTTCTGGATATTATGGCGTATCTCAAAGAGCACGGAAGTACGGCAAATATTACGACAGTCTACCGCATCCTCGACAAATTCGAAGAAGACAATACTGTTATGAGGCACGGTGCGGAAGACGGCAAGAAAGCTTTGTTTCAGTATATAGAGCCGCAGGCCGGCTGCATGCACCACCTGCACGTCCAGTGTACGCAGTGCGGAAGAATCATTCATCTTGACTGCGATACGATGGAAAAAGCAATACAGCATATTTCGAAAGAACACGGCATTGAAATAACCTGTTCGGCATCACTTCTGTACGGCATCTGCAGCGACTGTCTCAAAAAAAGAGAAAAAGCTGTTGACAAATCGGAAGAAAAGAAGCTATAACAAAAAAACGCAAATCGCTTGCAAATTAGTTACAGGAGCATCTCTATGAACATAAAAAGAATCGGTGCCTTCCTTGCAGTTTTCTGCATGGTCGGAATAACGGTTTTTTCTGCTCCCGCGCAGAAAAAATTAAAAATAACGGCGACATTTCATCCGCTTTACATAATGCTCGAAAATATTACCGAAAACGTCCCCGGCGTGGAAATATCGATGCTTGCTCCGGCAAACACCGGCTGTCTCCACGACTACGAACTTACGACAAGGGATATGAAAACAATAACGGGCAGCGACATCCTCGTCGCGAACGGTGCGGGAATGGAAAGTTTTCTTGAAAAAGCGCTTTCCATGAAGAAGGGCGCAGTTATTCTCGCCGCCGACGGATTTCAACTTACTGACGACAATCCGCATGTCTGGGTCTCTCCCGCGGGTGCCGTCTATGAAGTACAGCGGATTGCCGCAGGTCTTGAGAAACTCGACAGCGCTCACGCGGCTATGTACAAAAAGAATGCCGACGCATACATCTCCAGACTTCAGACGCTTTCCGCCGGCATGCACAAAGCGCTCGACGGTTTCGCGGGCTCCCGGATTATCACGTTCCACGAGGCGTTCCCGTACTTTGCCTCGGAATTTCATCTGCAGATTGCTTCGGTCGTAGAGCGCGAACCGGGAACGATTCCGAGCGCGAAGGAACTTGCCGAACTTATCGCACAGATTAAAAAGGTGCAGAAAGCGGGAGGCGGAATCAGTCTTTTTGCGGAACCGCAGTATGCGTCTTCCGCGGCCGACGTTATTGCCCGCGAAACGGGACTTACAGTATACGAGCTTGATCCGGGCGTTACCGGTTCGATCGACAAGGACTCTTACATCAATGCAATGAAGCAGAATGCCGCAGTGCTGCAGAAAGCGCTTGCCGGCGCTGCGGGGTCAGGCAAATGAGCTGCCCGCTCGGAATCAGCCACGTGTGCTGTACGCGCATTTCGGACCTTTCGGTAAAGGCCGGAAACACGCTCATCCTCGACAACGTGAATCTCCATCTCCACTGCGGAGAGCTCACCGCAGTCGTCGGGCGCAACGGTGCGGGAAAGACGACGCTGCTCAAAGCGTTGCTCGATGTAATACCGCACACCGGCTCCATCATTTTCGAAGGTGAAAACAGAGCTCCGACAACCCGGCCGCGTTTCGGATACGTTCCCCAGTCGCTGGCGGCTGAGCAGGGAAGCCCCGTAAGCGTCGGGGACCTTATTCTTTCGTGTCTTTCGCGGTATCCGGTCTGGCTTCCGCGCAGAAAGTCAGACAAACAGCTTATCAACAGCGTTCTCGCATCAGTGCATGCCGAAGAACTTTTTTCGCGGCGCGTCGGAGACCTTTCCGGCGGAGAAATACAGCGCGTCATGCTTGCCCTCGCAATTCATCCCGTACCTGACATTCTTCTGCTCGACGAACCTGTGTCGGGCGTGGATCGGACGGGCCTTGAACTTTTCTACCGGCTCGTTTCATCGCTCCGAAAAGATTACGATACGACGATTCTTCTCGTAAGCCACGACCTTGATCTTGTTGCAAACCACGCGGACCGCGTCGTTCTCATAGACCGCGGAGTCGCGGCGTCGGGAACTGTTGCGGAAGTGTACAGCTCTGAACCATTTATACAGACGTTCGGCCATATTGCAGCCGGCACAACGGACACGTCCGGCGGAGTACAGTAATGCAGCATATTTATGATTTCATCGGCACCGTTCTGCCGTTCGAATGGCTCGAACCCGATTTTATGAAAAATGCATTTCTCGCGCTTCTCGCTGCCGGACCGCTGTTCGGGATTCTCGGAAGTTTCGTCGTTTCGAACAAAATGGCATTTTTCAGCGATGCGATCGGACATTCGGCGCTCACCGGCATAGCCATAGGCGTTCTGCTCGGCATAAAAGATCCGACGGCAGCGGTCGTCGCGTTCAGCATGGGACTCGGCTTTGCGATCATCGCGGTGAAAGACCGCGGCTCGGCTTCGTCCGACACTATCATCGGCGTCTTTTCGTCGACTGCTGTCGCCCTCGGAGTCGTACTGTTGAGCGCCGGCGGCAATTTCAGCAAATACCAGCGGTATCTCGTAGGCGACATTTTGAGCATACGTCCGTACGAAATACTCATGCTCTACGCGGCCGCAGTCATACTGATTTTCATCTGGCTTTTCTTCTACAACAAAATGCTCCTTGTGAACCTGCACCCTGTATTCGCGCACAGCCGCGGCATCCACGTATTCGCAGTCGAACAGCTTTTCTCGCTTGCAACTGCCGCAGTCGTCGCCATGTCGATTCAGTGGACGGGACTGCTCGTGATTAACTCGCTGCTCGTTCTTCCTGCCGCAGCCGCCCGGATGGTAAGCTCGGGAAGCAGAAGATACCTCGGCTTCTCCGTTCTCATCTCGCTCGTTTCCGGCATTGCAGGTCTCGCTCTTTCTTATTACGCCGGAGCGGCGTCGGGAGCTTCGATCGTGCTTGTGAACGCAGTTCTTTTCTTCCTCTGTTTCATCATAAAACTGCTCCGGAAAAACTAGGAAAAAAAGAAAAAAGTCTCTATACTAAAAACATGTTATCTGACTTTTCAAAAAGAGGCACCGGAATATGATCGAATCTGTTTCCCTGATTGGTATGGGCGCGCTCGGCATTCTGTACGGAGACATTCTGACGGAAGCGCTCGGAGCGCAGCATGTAAGTTTTCTTGCCGACAGGAACCGTGTCGAAAAATACAACGCGGCGGGAGTTTTCTGCAACGGCAGAAAATGCAGCTTTACCGTTAAAGACAGCGCGGAAAAATCAGAACCGCCCGATCTGCTCATCTTCGCCGTAAAGGGAACGGCGCTGGACAGCGCAATCGACACGGCGCGCGGGCACGTCGGAAAAAACACAATCATCATTTCGCTTTTAAACGGCATTTCGAGCGAAGAAATAATCGCCGGCGCATTCGGAAAAGAACATCTCATATACTGCATCGCGCAGGGGATGGATGCACTCAGAACGGGCAACAGTCTGGAATACGAGCATAAAGGAGAACTGCGCATCGGACTGCCGGAAAGTCTCAACGCGAACAGACCGCTTCTTGACGATGTCGCGGCGCTGTTCGACAGGGCGGCTCTTCCGTACAAAATCGAGGCCGACATAATCCACCGCATGTGGAGCAAATGGATGCTCAATGTCGGCGTGAATCAGGTTGTCATGGTAACACAGGGAACGTTCGCAACGGTGCAGAAAAACGGTCAGGAACGTGAAATGATGAAGGCTGCGATGCGTGAAGTGGTCGCTCTGTCGGAAAAAGAAAAAACGGGCCTTACTGAAAAGGACCTTGCAGAGTACGTTGCGCTCATCGATACGCTGAATCCGGCAGGAATGCCTTCGATGCGGCAGGACGGGCTTGCCGGACGGAAGACTGAAGTCGAGCTGTTCGCAGGAACGGTCATACGAAGGGCGCAGCACTTCAATCTTCCGGTACCGGTGAATCAGCAGCTGTACGACACGGTAAAGCGGATGGAAACAGGGCTGCATTCCGCATAACGATAAAAGGCTTTTGCAAGTGGCTCAATACGCAGTATATTATAAGCGGAGGTTTTTATGAAGAAAGGTTATACTATTGAAAATATTACGGCTATGGAAATTCTCGATTCGCGGGGAAATCCGACTGTACAGGCCCGCGTTACGCTCGCAGACGGTTCTACCGGAACGGCGGCCGTACCTTCAGGCGCTTCCACCGGAACATTTGAAGCAGTAGAACTCCGCGACGGAGACAAACTGCGGTATCAGGGAAAGGGCGTTCTGAAAGCAGTTGAGAACGTTAATACGCTCATCGCCGACACTCTGAACGGTGCGGACGTCCGCGAACAGACGGAGCTCGACAGAACGATGATCGGGCTCGACGGAACGCCGAACAAGGCAAAACTCGGTGCGAACGCGATTCTGTCCGTATCGCTTGCAGCGGCGAAAGCGGCCGCAGCATATGCGGGAATGCCGCTGTACCGGTATATAGGCGGAGCTGCGGCCCGGACGCTTCCTGTTCCGATGATGAACATTCTCAACGGCGGCGCCCACGCTTCCAACAACGTCGACATTCAGGAATTCATGGTGATGCCTGTCGGCGCACCGTCGTTCACCGAAGGACTCCGCTGGTGTACGGAGGTGTTCCACAGTCTCAAAAAAGTTCTCGACGGACGGGGTCTTTCGACTGCGGTCGGCGACGAAGGAGGATTCGCTCCCAACCTCAAAGACGACGAGGACGCGATCGCCGCAATTCTGGAAGCGATCGAAAAAGCAGGTTACCGTGCGGGCGATCAGTTCAGAATCGCCATGGATCCGGCCTCGAGCGAATGGTATGAAAAAGACGGCTCGTACTTTCTGCCCAAAAAGCAGAAGCGGATGTCTACTGAAGAGCTCATCGGATTCTGGGAAAAGATCGCCGAAAAATATCCGGTCATTTCGCTTGAAGACGGCCTTGCGGAAGAGGACTGGGACGGCTGGAAAAAGCTCACGTCTCAGCTCGGAAATAAAATACAGCTTGTCGGCGACGATCTGTTCGTCACCAACACGTCGCGCCTTACAAAAGGCATCAGCCTCGGTGCGGGCAATTCAATCCTCATCAAGCTGAATCAAATCGGGTCTCTCACGGAAACGATTGAAGCGGTGCAGACCGCACAGAAAGCGGGCTACACGGCCGTCATCTCGCACCGCTCCGGAGAAACGGAAGACACGACGATCGCCGACCTTGCCGTTGCGCTCAATGCCGGACAGATAAAGACAGGCGCTCCGTCGCGCAGCGAGCGCGTCGCAAAATACAACCGTCTGCTTGCAATCGAGCACGAGCTCGGCAAGTCGGCAGTCTGGAAGGGAATCGACACATTTAATATCGGTTAAAAAAATAAAACAGCAGGGGAAGAATAATATCTCCCTGCTGTTCTTTATCCCCTGTCCGCCTTTGCGAGCAGGTCGTTAAGAAATTCGTGGCTTGATTCTATTACGCCCAGAATGGCATGCGTGTCTTTCATCGAACTGTTTACTTTTTCAAGCGACTTCAAGCCGTCGCTCAGCGCCTGGGCTTCTTCCCTGATCGAACCGGTTATCTCAGAAAGCGATTTGCCCGACTGATCGATAACCTTCGCGTTGTCGTTGAAATTCGAAAGCACCGCGCCGAACGACGTGTTGAAACGCGACACAAGCATCGTAAATTCGTTCATCTGCGTGTTGATTTTGTCAACCGTCGTTTTAAAATTATTAATGCTGTCCGTTATCTCGCGGGCAAAGGAACCGGTCTGCGTCGCGAGTTTCCGTACCTCGTCCGCAATAATCCTGAAACCGGCCCCGAAGCTGCCGGCGTGGGCGGCTTCTATCGACGCGTTGATTGCCAGGACGTTAGTTTTATCGGCAACTTCCTGAATCGCGCCGGTAACGTTCGTAACTTTTTTTGTCTGCGCTTCAAGCTCTCTGAACAGTTCGGAAAGCGTGCTCGCGTTCTGGGAAGTCGATTTTATCTCCGTAACGCGGTCGGTGATTTCCTGCCGCATCCGGTCGTTTTCCGACAGGATCGTATCCATCATCGAATCAATCCGGCCGGTATTGGCCGACGTGCTCGCGCTGCCGGCCTGCATCTCTTCAAAAGCGCTCACGATGGAACTGAGACCGTTCTGCACCTGATCCATCGCTTCGTCAAGAATTTTCAGAGAGGTGATTGTTACAGAGGTAAGTGTTATACTTTTATTATAACCGACTGCAAGTTCTGCAATTGCATCTTCGTAATTTTCTATTTGTTTGTCTGCAGCCATAATTTATCCTCTCTCTCTAATCAATCAGATCAATTCCGCATTTCAACTGCGAAAGCCAGTCAAGAAATTCATGAACCGACGCGCCCTTATAAATTGCACCGTGCTGAGGGCAGATCATGTCGGGATTGATTTTCCGGACACGCTCGCACCATTTTTTCACGATTGAGTTCGACGCCATATACCGTTTGTGAAATCCCTCTATGAGCGGAATATGTTTCTGGAAATCCTCCACGAATACCACATCGTCGCCCTCGTTAAAAACGGCAGCTCCTATATCGCCCGAAAAAAGAATACGGGAACGGGTATCGTAGAGATTAAACTGTCCGCACGAATGCATAAAGTGAGCCGGAATAAAATCAAGCACAGCACCGGAACCAAGCGTAAGCTTTGATCCCTGGTCAGGAATAGGCAGCACCCGCGTTGAATCGACAATACCGAAATGCGGCAGAAACCGTATCCACAATCCGGAAATATACACCTTCGCCTTCGTGACGCCGAGCCACAGCGCAATACCGGAAGAGACGTCGGGATCCTGATGCGAATAAAAAATCGTATCTATGCTGTCGATGGAAATGTATCTGCTCACCGACGCCACGACGCGCGAAAAAACATGAACTCCGCCCGGATCCAGCAGCACTCCCCTGTTATGATCAATGATGAGATATTGCATCGTCTGTATCTCACCTTTCCGGTTTTTACTGTCGGTGCCCAGCCATATGAATTTGTGATCGGCGTCTTCGTATAGAATACGCCCGGCTATATCTTCTTCTGTTATCATAGAAAAAACTTAGCACATTAATCGGGATTTGTAAACAATCTTTTTACGATGCCGCGCACGGCAGTTCCTTACCCGAGCGCCACGTCAAGCACCATCATGAGCGCGAAACCGGCGGCAAAACCGATGGTGCAGACGTCGGTCTTCTCGTCGCGGGTCGCTTCCGGTAAAAGCTCCTCGACGACGACGTATATCATTGCACCGGCCGCGAACGACAGAAGATACGGCAGCGCGGTTTCAACGGCGCTTGTAAGCAGAATAGTGAGCACGGCCGCAACAGGTTCCACCGCCCCCGAAAGCATGCCGTACCAGAAGGATTTGAGCCTGCCGTTTCCCTCCGTTCTGAGCGGCATGGAGATGATTGCGCCTTCCGGAAAGTTCTGGATTGCGATTCCGATTGAAAGCGCAAACGCAGCGGCGGCCGAAACCTGTGCGTTTCCGTTGATGAGCCCCGCGAACACGACGCCGACCGCCATTCCCTCGGGAATGTTATGCAGCGTTACGGCAAATACGAGCATGGCCGTTCTGCTCAGCTTCGTTTTCGGACCTTCGGGTTTCTGCGCAACCGCATGAATATGCGGTGTTACCCGGTCAAGTACAAACAGGAAAAAAATGCCGCAGATAAAGCCGATGAGAGCCGGAATAAACGCAAGTTTTTCCATAGCCGCCGACATGTTCATCGACGGAATAAGAAGCGACCATACGGATGCCGCAACCATGACGCCGGCGGCAAATCCCATAAGAGCGCGCTGAACGTTGTCGTTCATTTCACGTCGCATGAAAAAGACGCACGCTGCGCCGAGCGTCGTACCCGCAAAAGGTATAAATAATCCCCAGAAAACAGTCATCATATGCCGGTACTCCTTTTAAAAGTGTTCCGATTATCAGTCCCCCTTTCACAGGAAACTATACAGGAGTTTATGACAATACTGACATCCCGTCAAGTTTTTTGATAAATTCCGGGGTCCTTCTATTTTTCATATTTTTATGGTATAGTAAACCGAAAGGGAGTAGCCGGAAACATAGAATCCCTCTGATAAATGATATTAATCAGAGGGATTCTATGTTTCAAGTGTGTTCCGTCAGGACGAACAAGTACCACAGTGATGATGCCTGTTCCGGGGCATACTGCAAAAGGGCGAGACTTTAGCACATGTTTCTCCGTATATCTTTTTATACGGGAGGAGTTCGCATGGAGTTTCTGCTGGAAGGGCTGCTCGCCGTTACATGGAAACAGCTTGTAATGTACGCCGTGGGCATTCTGCTCATGGTGCTCGCAATCAAAAAACAATATGAACCGGCACTGCTGCTGCCTATGGGATTCGGCGCAATTCTCGTCAATCTGCCGTACAGCGGTGTTCTGAACCAGGTGATTCAGGGAGCAGGCGAAACAGGCGGCATTATTCAATGGCTGTATACGACGGGGCTTGCCGCGTCGGAAGCGCTGCCTCTGCTGCTTTTTATCGGCATCGGCGCAATGACGGACTTCGGGCCGCTGCTTGCACAGCCGCAGCTGTTCCTTTTCGGAGCGGCCGCACAATTCGGAATCTTCATCGTGATAATCGGTGCGGTTCTTCTCGGATTTCCGCTCCGCGACGCCGCTTCAATCGGCATCATCGGAGCAGCCGACGGACCGACGTCAATTCTCGTTTCGCAGGTTCTGCATTCAAATTACACCGGTCCGATTGCAGTCGCGGCGTATTCGTACATGGCGCTCGTTCCCGTCGTACAGCCGTTCGCCATAAAACTCGTCACGACGAAGAAAGAGCGCAGAATCAGAATGGAATATACGGCAAAGGATGTGTCGAAATCAGTGCGCATCGCATTCCCCGTCGTCGTTACGATTATCACGGGACTTATAGCGCCGGCGTCGGTCGCGCTTGTCGGTTTTCTCATGTTCGGCAATCTCATCCGGGAATGCGGCGTGCTCGACTCGCTTGCGGATACGGCGCGCACCGCGCTCACGAATTTAATAACGCTCCTGCTCGGTATTACCGTTGCATTCTGCATGCAGGCTGACCGTTTCGTCGCGACGGACACGCTGCTTATCATGATTCTGGGCCTTGCCGCGTTCGTCTTCGATTCAATCGGCGGCGTGCTGTTCGCAAAATTCATGAACCTGTTCCTCCGGAAAAAAATCAATCCGATGGTCGGAGCTGCCGGTATTTCCGCGTTCCCCATGTCGGCGCGCGTCGTTCAGAAAATGGCGCAGAAGGAAGATCCGACGAACATCATACTGATGCAGGCCGCCGGAGCGAACGTTTCGGGACAGATTGCGTCCGTCGTCGCGGGCGGGCTCGTAATCAACCTTATATCACAATTCCTTTAATATTCGAAGGAGGATACTATGACCGACTTAAACGCTGCATTGACGCTTGCCGCACAGGGAATGGCAGGACTGTTTGCCGTAATGATATGCATTATGATACTCGTCATGATCATGAAAAAAATTTTTAAGTAAAACACTCAGGCGGTCAGGATACGGAATCCTGACCGCCTTTTTCAGACACATCCGCAGGAGAGTCGTCGTCGTGCGCGTTTGCAAGCAAATCAAGTACGGTGAAAAACATGATGACTATCATGGGGCCGAGAATAAGCCCGTTCATGCCGAACAGTTTTATTCCCCCGAGAATCGCAAAAAAGATGATAAGCGGATGAACGTGTATGCGGTCTTTCAGAAAAAACGGACGCAGAAAATTGTCGAGAAAGCTCACGCATACGGCCGAAATAACAAGAAACGCGATTCCTTTCCAGAGCGAATCGGTCAGGCAGATGACGACACCGATGGGAAACCAGATGAGAGCGGCGCCGAACATAGGAACGAACGACGCAATCATCAGCGCTACGGAAAAAAGCAGCGCGCCGTGAACGTGAAAAATCATCATAATGACGAACGAAGCCGTGCCCTGATACAGCGCCACTAAAATATATCCGGAAAAAAGACTGCGCGTTATTTCCGTAAATTTTGTAAGCAGCACTTTCATGTACGCGGGTTTTATCGGTATCGCCTGCTTTACAACCGACGCAAGGTACGGGCCGTCGAGAAAACAGAAATACAGGGCAAAAACAATAAACAGCAGCGATACGACGAACGAGCCCGTTTTGCCTGCAATTCCCTTCGCAATGCTGATGAACCGTGAATTGTACGTCCGCAGAAGCGAAAGTATGCTCGTATGCGCGTCGGACAAATCGAATTCAGGAAGAGTAATGTTGAATTTGCCGGCATATTCCATTATTTTGCCGATAATGCTGTTCGACAGGAACATACCGGGATGTTCGCTTAAATACGATTCCGCGGAAGCAAGAAAGGAAATAAGCTGATGAATAAGCAGTATTGCAAGAAGAATAAGCGGCACTATTATGAGGATAAGCGTTCCCACGGAAAAAATACCCGCGAACGCATACCGCTTTATTGTATACGTCTTCTTCTGCGGCTCCGGTTTTCCGACGCATTTCCGGTACAAAGGACGCAGCAGAATATACAGAAGCACGGTCCAGAGTATAACAGACCAGAACGGATACATCATGTATGCCAGTAACGCGAAAAAAACAATAAACAGCACGAATATAAACGCTGTCTGCAGTATATGCCTGTTATCCATATTGTTTACTATAATATACAAACATGCACTTTGTCAAAAGCCCCGCATGTGACTTACATGCATGTTTATGCTATACTTTCCGCATGATTCAACTCGTCGCCTTTCTCGGCAATTACGGGCGGGAATATGCCCGCACCCGGCACAACGCCGGCTGGCTTTTTGCGGATTCCCTGCCGTTCGCCGATAAACTTTCATGGCAGTCTAAATTTAAAGGACTCTATACCTCGGTCGATACGACGCTGTTCGCGGAATGGGCGCAGCAGTACAATCTCTTCGCAAAAAAAGACGGATCCGCCGTACCGCTCCCGAAAGACGCTCCCGAAAAAATCTATTTTCTGAAACCGGAAACATACATGAATCTTTCGGGAGACAGCATCATCGAACTCGTCAATTTCTACAAACTCAGGCCGGAAAACGTCATGGTCGTGCACGACGAGCTCGAACTTCCGCTCGGAACTGTCAGTCTGAAATGGTCGGGCGGACTCGGCGGGCACAACGGACTTCGCTCCACGAAAGCTGTACTCAGCACGGCAGACTTCTGGCGGCTCAGGTTCGGCATCGGCCGGCCGGACAACCGGGAAATTGCAGATTATGTGCTTACACCTTTTACACCTGACGAGCAGATTACGTTGAGCCAGGTATTTCCGCAGGCCGCGGAGCTGCTGGCAAAGGTGCTGCTCTCGACTGATCCGAATCGTCTCATTTCTGAGTGGGGAAAGAAAAAACTGGCGGCGGAAGGAGCTGTATTATGAGCGGCGAAACTGCAATAAAAAACAAGGACGAAGCCTCCGAAACGGCTGCCTCATTCGGACGGCTGTACGAAACAATCAGGACGCTGCGTGCGCCTGACGGATGTCCGTGGGACCGCGATCAGACGCCGCTTTCAATGCGGCGCGACCTGATCGAAGAAGTGTTCGAAGCTGTCGATGCAGTAACACAGCAGGATGCGCCTCATGCAAAGGAAGAACTGGGAGACGTCGTGCTCAACGCGTCGCTCACCGCATACATGTACGAGCAGAGCGGCGATTTTACCGTGGCGGATATGCTCGACGAACTTACCGAAAAACTCATCCGCAGGCACCCGCACGTTTTCAAACAAAGCGAAGGAAGCGCCTGCATGACCGGTGAAGTCAGGACGAGCAGCGAAGTAATCAGTCAGTGGGACAAAATCAAGGAAACAGTCGAAGGACGAAAAGGCGCCGCGTCGATACTCGACGAAGTTCCGGCCGGTTTTCCGCCGCTGCTCCGTGCGTACAAAATGCAGAAGAAAGCCGGCAAAAAGGGATTCGACTGGAAGACAATCGAACCCGTTGCCGCAAAAGTACAGGAGGAATTCTCGGAGGTACGGGAAGCCGAAGAGGAAGTAAAAACGGCACGCACCGCATCGGCGGGTGAATCTGCGCCGCTCTCGGTTCATTCAACTCCTTCCGCCGATTCCGCTCAGCTTCATCTTGAGGAGGAATTCGGCGACCTGCTTTTTGCCGTCGTCAATTATATGCGGCACCTCGGTGTTGATCCGGAAACGGCAATGGACCGGGCAAACCGGAAATTCTACCGCCGCTTCTCCTACGTCGAGCAGCACATGGCCGAAGCGGGAATTCCGATGGACGGAGAGCATCTTGCCGACGAAGAGCGGCTGTGGAACGAAGCGAAACGCAGCGGACTCTAGCCAAGCTTGATAAACGGCCTTTCTTTTAGTATTATTATAGTATACATTAAATAGGCGTTTTCGAAATTCGTCTGACTTTTGAAAGCGCCTCAAATTATCGTCGTTTTTTCTACGGAGTACACATGAAAAACAGCTATCTGTCACCACTATGTGATGACGAAGACGAAGAAAAGAAAAAAATGCCGGAAATGCCTGATCCGCTTACCGAGAAATTTCTCAAGACACGCCAGATTATTCTCTCCGGCGAAATCAATAAAGACCTTGCCGACAAAATTGTCCGTCAGCTTCTCGTTCTTGAGGCGGACAGCGACAAGAAGCCGGTCTACATGTATATCGACTCGCCCGGCGGTGACGTCGACGCAGGTTTCGCGATTTTCGACATGATCAGGTTCATCAAAGCTCCCGTCGTTCTTATCGGCATGGGACTTATCGCAAGCGCGGCCGCACTCGTTCTGCTTGCAGTGCCGAAAGATCACCGCGTCGGGCTTCCGAACAGCCACTATCTGATCCACCAGCCGATGAGCGGAATGAAGGGCGTTGCGACGGACATAGAGATTCATGCAAAAGAGCTTGCCAAAACGCACGCTAAGCTCAATCAGATTATTGCCGACGAAACGGGAAAACCCGTCGATCAGGTCGCAAAAGACACCGACCGCGACCACTGGCTCGACGCCGGAGAAGCGAAAGAATACGGCCTTATAAGCGCAGTAATCAGCAGGCGGGGAGAACTCACAAAATAACCGTATGACATTCGAGCTGACTGATGAACTGTTCAATGAAATCATGTCCGCGCTTGAAAATCAGGAACAGGAATTTCTGGTGAATGCGGAGACAGGAACACTTATTGACGCATCAGCAGCGGAGGACGACGAAGAAAACAATTATGCATTGCCGGAATGGGATTCTGCGGCCGGGTTCAGGCTCCGTGAAGATTTTGTCGAACAGCTTCACGCCCCGCTTGCCCGTGACGAACTGCAGAACGTGCTCCATTCGGGAAGGGGGGTGTTCAGAAATTTCAAAAGCGTTTTAAAGGAGTATCCTGAAGTCGAAAAATTATGGCATCAATTCCGAAGAAGGACGATGCGTTCATATATCGGCGGATGGTATAACAGTCTGCGTGAAATCTGGGGTCTTGAAAAGCTTGATCAAACGCCCGAAGAGAGCGACGATCTTGTGCATAACGACTTCATTTTTCAGGAATATGATCCTGTTAAGGACAGGGATATCATTCTTAATTCCGCAGCGGCGCTTGATCCTGATTACGGCTGGCCGCAGGAAATCAAAGATGCTGTTTCCGCATTATGGCGGCATCTTTTCGAATACGGCGATTCTGTAAAACAGACAGGTTTTGTATGCCGGACATTGACCGGCGATTTTGCCGGATGCATCACGGCGGCGCCTATTTTGTCCTATGCCGAAAAAACGGCTGTATTGACAAGTTTTTTCGTGCCTGAAGCTTACCGGGGTTTGGGTATAGGGAGTGAACTATTTTCCATGTGTCTCTCTGATCTTCAAAAACGCGGCAGGCTGTATGTTTTGACTGCAAATACAATCATACCTGATTCACTTATTCCGATGCTTGAGCGCACGGGTTTTCAAAAGACAGGTTCAGGGTATGCAGCAAAACTTTCGTGATTTTTTTATAGGAGTAATTGTATATGTCATTTAATCGTGAATCGGAAGTGGATTTGGAACAGGCTGCATCTTTTCTTAAGGATGCTTTGAACAAAGTAATGACCGAGGAAAATCCTGATCTTCTCAACGATCTTAAGAAAGTATTCAAAAAAACAATTCCGTTTTCAAAGCGTATGTATGTTGCCGCGTATCTCGTAAAAGAAGCGCAGGGGCGCTACAGAGGACATCAGACGCCGGGACGCAGCGAACGTCCTTCCCGCGATAACAACAGAAGAGACCGCAGTACGACGGTACGCGACAACAACCGCAACGACCGCGTCCGCGACGTAAAACAGCAGAAAGAAATCCGCGCTGCGGAACCCCCGGCTGATGAATCCCACGGCGAAGAGCATGCGCCTCGTCCGCGCGTCCAGATAGACGAATCACTTGCGGCGACAATCTTCATCAGCATCGGCCGCAACCGCCGTGTGTACCCGAGAGACCTCGTCGGCCTTCTTGTAAGCGTCGCAGGTCTCGACCGCGACAGAATCGGCGATATCCGCGTGCTCGCAAATTACTCGTTCGTCCAGCTTTTCAAGGACGATACGGAAAAAACAATTACGGCGCTCAACGGCTACGATTACCGCGGACGCAAGCTCGCAGTCAGCTATTCGCGTCAGAAGGACGACGAGTCTGACGACGAAACGGAACACGGGACAGGCGATGCGGATTCATCTGCCGCAGAAAAACACGCTTCTCCTTCGGATCCGAAAATCGCCGCTGAAGATGCAAAAGCATACGCCGCTGCAGAGAAAGCGGCCGCCAACAAAGAACCGTTCACGACGCCTTCGCACATCACATCCGACGATGACAGCGAAAGTTCTGCTGCCGGCGAAAGCAGCGGATATCTCGTCTGAGATTATCAGGTAAACTGAATCGCAGGGCTGTCTTCGATACGAAGGCAGCCTTTTTTCTGCGCCGTCCCGGTGCACCGCTCGCGGAGTTTTAATTAGAAGGAGCTATCATGGAAAAACTGACTGTGCTGCAAACCGGTCCGCTCGGCGTAAATACGTATATCATTCCGCTTGCGCAGGATGCCGTCATCGTCGCAGATCCCGCCGCCTGTGCGTTCTCGCACGACGAAACGAAAATTACGGACTGGCTTACGGAGCACCGTAAAATCCCCGCTGTCATATTCATCACGCACGGACATTTCGACCACATCACAGGGCTTCCCGCGCTTAAAAAAGCGTACCCGCACTGTCCTGCAGCGATTCACCGGGACGACGCACATGCGCTCGGCAGCACGGCAGGTCAGTCACAGATTTCCGCGCTTGGGACGATGGGGCTCGGGCAGCTGGAAGCCGCGCTGCAGCACATTCCCGCCGCGGACATCACGTTTTCGGGCGGCGAGACGCTCGATGCGGTTGTAAAAGACTGCCGTAAAAACGATGTAAAAAATGCACTCGCACAATGGAAAATCATTCACACGCCGGGTCATTCGAAAGGTTCCGTCTGTCTGTACAGTGAGAAACGGAAAGAACTTATTTCCGGCGATACGCTTTTTTACCGCAGCTGCGGAAGGACGGATCTCGGCGGAGACGAAAACGCAATAATCCGAAGTCTTGTCACGCTCAGAGAAACGCTGCCGCCCGATACACGCGTGTATCCCGGACACGATTATTACGGCTTTACGCTCGCAGACGCGTTCTGATTACGATTATTTCCAGAGACCTGCCTTTTTCGGTATAAAGGGAATAAATCTGATTCCCTGGAGGGTCGCTTCAATACGGTAAAAAACAGTATTCACGTTCGGACCTTCAAGTTCAAGCACGGCGAAGGACGGCGGCGTTCCGGCCCGGGGATGCGTCGGACTGCCGGGATTGACTATATACACATCGCTTCTCGTTTCATCCGCAATATGCGTGTGGCCGTACAGGACAATATCGGCACCGGCTGTCTTCGCCTCTTCCGCAAGCGCTCCCGTTCCGTAGTACGCGCCCTGCTCATGACCGTGAACAATGTAGATCGTATGCCCGGCAGCGGCAAGAATCTGACGGCGGGGAATCGTCAATTCGCGATAAACCGCATTATCCTGTTTTTCTCCGGGATTAAAACATACGGGGTACCTGTCCGAATCGCCGTTTCCTTCCACAAACGCCGCAACAGGAGGAACACACGCCGCAAACGATTTGTCGGCAGCGGCCGCATCGATGCACGAAACAAAGTCGCCCGCACCGTCTCCGCAGAAAACGAGCGCGTCGCATAACGGACCTTTTTCCTCCACAATACTGCGGAATAATCCCCGCTGCCCGTGAGTATCGGAGACAACAAGTATATGTGCGTTTTTTTTCGCGGAAAGGCCGGCAATGTCATTTTCCGCTCCGAGCAGATTATGTTCCGATTGCTTCAGTGTTATCATCTCTACTCAATTCATCACAAAATGATTAACCGACTGAAGCCCCGTCTCCGGGTCGACATACCGGCTTACACTCACCTTGCCGACAATACTTTTCAGGTGTGCGGACAAGTTCTTGTCCTTCGGAAGCGGCGCGTCGAGCGCAAGCATGTATTTTATCGACCGTCTGATCATGTCGGGAGCTTCTTTCACAAAAAGCTGCTCCGATTCATCCTTTACGGCGCCGTCTATGTCCGCTTCCTGCGCCTTATCGAGGACAAAATCGGCAGTTCCTTCCATGCCGGCCACATCGTCCTGAGAAAAAAAAGAAAAAACGGGAAACGACGGAAAACCGTCGTAGGAATCCTGCAGATGCGCAATGCCGTAATTGGTGTTTTCAGGCGCACCGAGGAGAATTACGCCCCGCACGTTTTTGCCGTTCACGAACAACGGCAGTTCCGCTGCGATCGATTTTGTGCCGCGCTTAAAATTGTCGGGAAAAACAAGGGAAAGAATAAGTCCGCCGTCCGCCGCATCCCCGTATTTTTTATACAGTTCAGCGGTCATAGACCGGACAAAATCCGCGTCGTTGTAGCCGTATCCGAATAAAATGCAGATGCAGTCGTCGGAAACGTGCCAGGTCTGCGTCGGCAGTTTCAAATCATCTCCGTCCTGCCCCGCCGGCTTTACGGTCAGCGCGACAGGTGCATCGGGGGAATCCGCCTCGGCTTTTTTCGCGCCGCAGGATACAAAAAAGCAGCACGTGACAGCGACCGCCGCAAATATCAGATATTTTTTACTTTCCATCGATTTTCACCTTACTTTTATTCTATCGATTTTCTTCTTTCTTGAAAAGGATACGCGTTTTCCTGTATTATGTAGCGGTGAATATCGTTAATACAATTTTACAGCTTATCGGCAGCCTGGGATTTCTTCTGTACGGCATGAAACTGATGAGCGACGGCGTCCAGAAAAGCGCCGGGGAAAAGCTTCAGCGGGCACTCGGCCTCATGACCGGAAACCGATTTGTTGCGCTGCTTACGGGTCTTGTAGTCACTATGATTATCCAGTCGTCCGGAGCTACGACGGTCATGGTTGTTTCGTTCGTCAACGCCGGGCTTATTTCGCTCACGCAGTCAATCGGAGTGATTTTCGGAGCGAACATCGGCACGACAGTCACCGCATGGATCGTCGCGCTGTTCGGCTTCAACTTCGACATTGAATCGTTTTCTGTTCCAATAGTCGGCATCGGTTTTCTGCTTACAACGTTCAAAAAACTTCATAAAGAAGGTCTCGGTGAAGCCGTCATGGGATTCGGCATTCTCTTCATGGGACTGGGCATGCTGTCCAAAATTATTACGCTGAAAGATTCGAACAGCCTTATGTTCCTCACTCAGTTCCAGAACAGCGGAGCGCTTGCGCTGGCAGTCGGCGTTTTTGCAGGAATCGTTTTGACCGCGCTGATTCATTCGTCGAGCGCACTCACCGCCATAATCCTCACGATGGCATACAACAAGCTCCTCACGTGGGATTTCTCCTGCGCAATGGTTCTGGGCAGCAACATCGGCTCGACAATAGATTCGGTGCTTGCGTCGATCGGCACGAAAGTGAATGCGAAACGCACGTGTCTTGTCCACGTCCTGTTCAATGTTTCCGGCGTGATTCTTGCGCTTATTTTCTTTCATCCGTTTCTCGCGCTCGTCGACTGGATTGTCCCGGGACCTGTCGAAAGCAACATCACCTACCACATCGCCATGCTTCACACGATATTCAACGTCATCACGTCGATTATTTTTATTCCGTTCGTAAACCAGATCGCAGCGCTGACCGAAAAAATCATAAAACCGAAAGACGATGAAACTCCTCAGGAATATCGTCTTGAATTCACCGGCATCAAGGAAAACGCCACGGCGGGAATTATCCGGGCGGAAAAAGAAATAAGCGATATGACCGACGTGGTAACAGGCATGTTCGACCGCATCCAGATGGGATTCACCGACCGCTCGCAGTCGTTCATCGACGAACATATCGGCCCGCTTTCGCAGGCGGAAGATTATGCCGACCAGATGCACGTCCAGCTGTCGCGCTATATCATCCAGTGCGAGCATCTTCCGGTGAACGAAAAACAGCTCAACAATCTGTCAATCATGCTGCAGGTCGTCGACGAGCTCGAGCTGATGACGGACGACTGCCTGAGCATCGGACTGCTTCTTGAACGCAGCGTCCAGAAGAATATGAAATTTCCGCAGGAAGACATGGACAGACTCATCCCGTACGTCGAGCTCGCCCGCCAGTTCCTTCAGTTCATCCGCATAAACATAAACAGGCATCTTGATGAGGACAAGCTCGCGATGGCCAACGAAATCGAAGGACAGATTGATCTGTTCCGCAAAAATCTCAAGAAAACTGCGCGGAAACGCCTTGAAAGCGGAGCCGACGTTAAATCGGAGCTGCTGTACATCGACATGGTCCGTCAGATAGAAAAAATCGGCGACCGTGCATTCAGCATTTCAGGTCTTCTGTCGCAGACTGTCTGACCGCATAAAAAAAGAGGACACCGGCTTTTCCGGCGTCCTCCTCCTCCTTATTTTGACCTTTTTACTATTTTATTTCTGCAACCACATACACGTCTTTCGCACCGGCATCGGCTTTTACAAGCGTGCCATCAGCCCGGCCTCCCTTCTTTACCGTAAGCGTTACACTGCCGTCGTTCTTTGTATTCTCGACAGTAATATGATACGTCACACCGCGGAATATGCGGGTGATTTCGGCGTTCTTTACGTGAGACGGCAGACGCGGCTCGACAATAAGGCCGCCGTATGCGGGACGCAGACCGCACAGGTACTGCGAAAGCGCGACAAAGTTCCACGCGGCCGTTCCCGTGAGCCAGCTGTTTTTCGCCTCGCCGAAGCGGCGCGCCTCCCTGCCCGCAATCATCTGCGCGTAGACGTACGGCTCGGTGCGGTGAATGTCGCTGATATCCTCAAGGTATGCGGGAGCAATTTTCCGGTAATGTTCGAACGCATCCTGCGGACGGCCCGAACACACCTCGCCGATGATAATCCACGGATTGTTGTGGCAGAAAATACCGCCGTTTTCCTTATATCCCGGCGGATAGGACGAAACCTCGCCGAGCTCAATGTGATACGATTTATACGCAGGAGAAAGAATCACAATACCGTACTTTGAATCAAGATATTTTTTCACGCTGTCGAGCGCCTTGCACGGATACCCTTTGCCGGCGCCGATTTGCGCCATCGTACCGAAGCCCTGCGACTCGATGAAGATTTTCCCGTCTTCACACTCGTGTGAACCGATCTTATGCCCCGCATCGTCGTACGCGCGGATATACCACTCGCCGTCCCAGCCGGTTTTACAGATCTGCGCTTCCATCTTCCTTGCAGCGTCCTCGGCAAACTCCGCTTCGGCTTCGTCGCCCTGCAGGCGGCACATGGCTGCATAGTCGGGCGTGACGAACACGAACATCTCCGCAATCATGACAGATTCGGCGTTCGTTCCGTCTTTGTTCGTGCTCGTCTGGAAAGAATCGTTCGGGTCTGTGCTGAAACAGTTCAGATTTAAACAGTCGTTCCAGTCCGCGCGGCCTATAAGCGGCAGCCCGTGCGGCCCCAAATGCGTCGTGGTATAGCGGTAGGAACGCCGCAGATGCTCGAACAGCGTCGCAGTATTCTTTTCGTCGTTGTCGAACGGAACCTGCTGATTGAGGAACGATGTGTCTCCCGTCTCGCGGATATAACCGCCAACTCCCAGAACAAGCCACAGCGGATCGTCGTTGAAATTCGAACCTATGTCGGCGTTGCCGCGCTTTGTAAGCGGCTGAAACTGATGATATGCGCTGCCGTCTTCAAACTGCGTGGCGGCAACATCGAACAGACGCTCGCGGATGCGGGCGGCCGGAAGCTGATGAACAGCGCCGAGCATATCCTGAGAAGTATCGCGGAAACCGATTCCCCGTCCGATACCGCTTTCAAAATAGCTTGCGGAGCGGGCAAAATTATACGTGACAACACACTGATACTGATTCCATAAAGCCATCCGGTCCAGTTTTTCGTCGCCCGTCTTAAGCGTGAAGTGAGAGAGAATCTCGTCCCAGTACGACTTGAGCGCGTCGAACGCCTTGTTCACCAGTTCGGGCGTCGCAAACTTTTTCTGCAGCGCGTACGCCTTTTCCTTGTTGATGATACCGCCGGCCGCATTTGTCCGCAGCAGCGCTTCGTTTCCGGCACCCTGCTCTTTCGTTTCCGCCCATTTTTTATCTGCGCCGTTCTCAACGTAGCCGAGCACGAATATGTACGTTTTTTCATCTCCCGGTCCGAGAGTAAGTTCAAGACGGTGGCTTGCAATCGGAGACCAGCCGTCCGCAACTGAATTACCGCTTTTCCCTGCGAGCACCGTCTGCGGTTTGTCGAGGCCGTTGTACAGGCCCAGGAACGTCTCACGGTCCGAGTCAAATCCCTGAACCGGTTCATTGCAGCTGTAGAAAGCAAAATGATTTCGCCGCTCTCGGTACTCGGTTTTATGATAGATGGTGCTGCCCTCAATTTCTACTTCGCCGGTTGAAAAATTACGCTGGAAATTCGTGCAGTCGTCCTGCGCGTTGTACAAACACCACTCGACGAACGAAACAAGCGAAATCTCCTTTGTTTTTTTCGTCGTATTCCTGAGCGTGATCATCTGAACTTCGGCATTCTCGCCGTTCGGCACCATGTACAGAACATCCGCCGCAAGTCCGTTTTTTTCCGAACTGATTTTTGTATAGCCGAAACCGTGCCGGCATTCATATTTGTCAAGCTCTGTTTTCACCGGCTGCCAGCCCGGATTCCAGAGCGTCTCACCGTCTTTTATATAAAAATAGCGTCCGTTCGCATCGAGCGGAATATCATTATACCGGTAACGGGTAATGCGGCGCAGACGCGCATCAGTATAGAATGCATATCCGCCTGCAGTGTTGGAAATAAGCGAAAAAAATTTTTCGCTTCCCAGATAGTTAATCCAGGGATACGGTGTCAGAGGCGTGGTAATTACATATTCACGGCTCATGTCGTCAAAAAAACCAAATTTCATACAAATCTCCCAAAGTACGTTTTACTACAACGTTGTAGTTTCCATTATACACTGTCTTTTTTATTTGTCAACAAATAAAAGCCCTACCGAAAGTCGGCTACGGACGCCCCTTTTATCAGTTTCCCGCTCACGGAGCTGTGCTGCGGCTGATAGGAATCAGTATTTTCAATTTCGTCGATAAGATGTTCCGCTATAAGTTTCCCGATAAGTTCGCCGTCCTGTCTGTATGTCGTAAGCGGAGGAGTGAGCATGGAGGTAAGCATAATACCGTCGTATCCGGTAATGCTGATGTCCTTCCCCACAATCAGGTTGTGCTTATTTAAAACACGAATTCCGCCCAGTGCGGCAAAATCATCGGGATACATAATGCATGACGGCGGCTGCGGCAGCCCGAGCAGAATTTCCGTAGCTTCTCCGCTCGTCACCGGATCATGGTACATTCCCCCGAGGATATACGATTCGGGAATTATAACGCCGTATTTTTTTGTGAATCTCCTGAATGATTCAACCCGCTCTTCCGTTACATGAGTCGCTTCTCCGTGTATAACGGCGATTTTCCTGTGACCTTTTGAAATGATATACTCAAGCAGCGCTTCAATGCCCATGGTATTGTCGCTCATGACGGCCGAATGATTGCCGTCAGTAATGTAGTCAAGCGAAACTGTCGGAATGTCGCTTTTAATAAGCTGCTGAATATCAGCTCTGTCGAATTTCGTTGCAAGAACGGCTACTCCGTCGAAATTGCGGTATTTGCAGTGCGCAAAGTAATCAAATTCCGAGGTGTCGGCGCTGCCCATAAACGTGACGTCGAATCCTCTGGACATCGCAGTCATCTGCAGGCTGCTGAAAATCGTCGCAAAATACTGATGCTGAAGTCCGCTTCCCGTCTGATCTTCAAATATGACGCCGATATCGTACGTTCTGTTCGTACGCAGCGTACGGGCGGCGAGATTCGGATGGTAATTCATTTCAAGAGCTTTCTGCTGCACCATCCTGATTGTCTCGGCACCGATTTCGGGACTTCCTTTCAGAGCCTTGCTTACAGTCGAGAATGAAACCCCGCACTCTTTTGCAATATCTTTCAGCGTTATCAAAATATGTTGCTCCAGCTTTGAAGCTATTATACACGTCTAACGTTTCTTTTTCAACTTTCCTCAAGAATCAGATCGCACACCTCAGCCTTTGCAGCTTTCACAAGATCTCCCGGTGCAATGATAATCTGCTCTCCCCTGACTCCCGCGCTGATATAGATTTTCTCATATTCAAGGGCCTTGCTGTCTACGAATGTGCGGAACTGCCGCTTCATACCGAGCGGTGAACAACCGCCGCGTACGTATCCCGTAAGGGCGAGCAGTTCGTCGGGTTTTACCGGAGAGATTTCCTTTGCACCTGCAGCCGCCCGGGCTTTTTTCAAATTGATTTCATGCACGGCGCTCTGGCAGAACACGCAGAGTTCTTTCGCCTCCGTCCTCATAACGATTGTTTTAAATACAATATGCGGATCAATTCCGAGTTTTGCCGCAATCGATTCCGCAGCTCCCCGTTCCAGTTCGTGCTCGCCGTCGTCATCATAGGATGTCGTCCCGTATGAAATGTGCGCGCTGTCGAGAATGCGCATGGCATTTGTCTTTTTCATACTTTTATAATACAATACTCGCATAATTGCCTCAATACTTGAAGGATTTGCTTATGGACACATTATTTTACCAATCAATAAAAAAAGAACTGACGCAGAATATCCTCCCCTACTGGGAAAAATACGCGCGCGATACCGAATCGGGCGGGTTTTTCGGAAGCATCGACAACGATAATAATCAGGATAAAAAAGAAAGCCGCACGATAGTCATGACGTCCCGCTTTTTATGGGCGTACAGTGCGGCGGCGCGTCTTTTCGACGAACCGTCATACCTCGATATGGCAGATTACGCTTCCTACTCGCTGATGCATCATTTCTTCGATAAAGACAACGGCGGATTTTTCTGGTCGGTTTATCCTGACGGTACGCCGTGTGTTTCGAAAAAACAGATTTACGGCGAAGCTTTTGCAACGTACGCACTTGCGGAATACGCTGCCGCCCTTACAGAAATACGGAAACAGACACTGCAGTCGTACACGGTCATGGACAAAGCGCTTGCAATGTTTTCGCTTCTTGAAAAACACGCGCGCGATCCTGAAAACGGCGGCTATATTGAAGCGCTTACGACGAACTGGAAGCCGACGACGGACCTCAAACTTTCTGAAAAGGATATCGACTGCGACAAATCAATGAACACGAATCTGCACGTCATGGAAGCGTATACGAATTTGTACCGGAACCTCGTAATAGTCTATCCTGAACAGAAGGATACGAGAACACTCGTCGGCAGAGCGCTGGCGGACCTTGTGCGCATTTCAATCACGAAGATTCTGCAGAAAAACGGCCATTTCGGCGTCTACTTCAACAGGGACTGGTCGCGCATCGACAATGAAATTTCTTACGGCCACGACATAGAAGCGAGCTGGCTGCTCTGGGAAGCTGCAAACGAGCTCGGCGACGAACAGCTCATGTCGGAAGTACGTCCCGTCTCCGTCCGCATGGCGATGATAGCGTACGAAGAAGGATTTGATAAAAAAAGCGGCGGTTTTGAAAATACGCTTATCGACGGAAAACAGGACAGAACACGCATCTGGTGGAATCAGGCGGAAGCTTTCAACGGCTTTTTCAACGCGTGGGAACTTACCGGCAGCGACAATTTCAAGGAAGCGTTCCGGCTTGTCTGGAAGTGGATAACGGAACATCAGGTGGACAAAAAAAACGGAGACTGGTTCTGGGGCGTAGATGAGAACGGCAGTCCCGATCTGACTCAGCCGAAAGGCGGGAACTGGAAGACGGCATATCACAATGCACGGTGCTGCATGGAGATTCTCCGCCGAACCGGCAATGCCGGCTGCTGATTTTATGAAAACCAGTCCGGCATAAAACTTTTTCATGGATATTCCGGCGAGCAAGGGGCAATCCCGTAAGTGAAACTAACGGGATTGCCCCTTGAGTTTTTATTCCATATAGTATGTTTTTATCGGCGGAAATCCGTTGAAGCAGACGGATGCATACGTAGTTGTATATGCACCGGTCGAAAGCCAGTACAGCTTGTCGCCGGACTTCAGCCCGACAGGCAGTTTGTACTTTGCATTCTCGTACATAATGTCCATGCTGTCGCATGTCGGACCGGCAATAATCACTTCGCCTTCCTTCGCGTCTTTTTCATATCCTTCGGCAACAACAGGATACTTGATTGATTCGTCAAGCGTCTCAATAAGTCCGTTGAATTTGCCCGTGTCGACGTACACCCAGCGGGTAAGTGCCGTGTTGTTCTTGCGGGACGTCATGATAACTTCGCTCGTAAGTATGCCGGAATCACCCACAAGAGAACGTCCCGGCTCGAGGATGATTTCCGGAATATCGTCGCCGAAATCGTCGTGGAGGTAACGCGTAATTTCGGACGCATACTCCTGCAGACTGTTCGTCGGCTCTATGTAGGAAGCGGGAAATCCGCCTCCCATGTTTATCATTGTCAGCTTAATGTTCTCTTCTTCTTCAAGCGAGGTAAAAAGATACTTCGTTTTTGCAATAGCATCATTCCACTGACCAATGTCGCGCTGCTGGCTTCCGACATGAAAACTGATTCCGTACGGAGTCAGACCAAGATCCCTCGCCTGCACAAGAAGATCATACGCCATATCGGGATGGCAGCCGAATTTGCGTGAAAGCGGCCAGTCTGCGGTCACCGAGTTCTCCACAAGGATACGCACATATACACGCGACCCGGGAGCCTGCTCCGCTATATTTTTAAGGTCGTCTTTACAGTCGGTTGCGAACATTCTGACGCCCTTGTCGTAAAAATACTTAATGTCTCTGGCTTTTTTTATGGTGTTCCCGTAGGAAAGTCTGTCAGGGGAAACGCCCAGTCCTAAGATTTGATCAAGTTCATATCTTGAAGCTATATCGAAATTGGACCCCATTTCGATAAGCATTTTCAGCACCGGTTCACCGGGATTCGCTTTCATAGCGTAATAAATACATGCGTACGGGAAGGAATCCCTCAATTTTGTAAAGTTGTTCTTTACCGTGCGCAGATTAATAACGATGTTCGGTGTTTCAAAGTCTTTCGAAAACTCTTTGAAACGTCTCCATTCTGTGTCTGAAACGTAGTCTTCGCGATTAAACAAAATCGTGTACCACCTTATAGATTAAGAATCCCGGACTGGTTTTTGAGTCCGTTCAGTTGTACCGGCAAAAGCCGTTTTTCAACGATAAACGGGATAATACCACAATCGCATTGAAGAATAAATAGTTTTAATAAAAATTATTGCTTTTTTTTGGCATTTCGTTCATACTTTTCTCATGGAAACACGTAATATATTCGAAAATTTGTCCCCTTTGGACCATCGGTATTCGCTTTCGGAAAAGGATGTATATAATAAACTCGTTCTGTATATATCAGAAGCAGCTGACATCCGTTCATGCGCAAAAGCGGAATCTGCACTTGTAAAGGCTCATCTTTCGGTACGCAATCAGCTTACACCGCAGCTCGAGCGGACACTCGACGATGTTGCGGAAAACATAGATCCCGAAGAAGTATATAACGAAGAAGAAAAGACCCAGCACAATATACGCGCGCTCGTCAACGTAATGAAAAGGAAAGTTCCGGCTGAAATCGGACCGCTCGTACATTTGGGAGCAACAAGTGTCGACATTCTTGACACGGCGCTTTCCATGCGCATGCGTGACGTCACGCAGAACGTCGTACTCCCCGAACTCAAAGCGCTTGAAACGGCGCTGTGCACAATTGCCGACCGCGAAGCTGAAACACCTCAGGTAGGCCGCACACACGGACAGCATGCAGTCCCGATTACATTCGGCTGGTCGATGGCGGAATTCGTAAGCCGGCTCGGTAAATCGGTTCTCCGCATAGAGGAACTTTCCAACCAGCTCAAAGGTAAACTAGCCGGTCCCGTAGGCGCATACAACGGTCCCAGCATGATCGTAAAGGATCCGGAGGACCTTGAACGCAGGTACCTCGCTTTCCTCGGGCTGGAACCGAGTGAATATTCGAATCAGCTGGTGGAGCCTGAATATCTCCTGCGTCTGCTGCTTGAGTTCAACGTAGCTTTCGGTATCATCGCGAACCTTGCAGACGACCTCCGTAACCTTCAGCGATCCGAAATCGGCGAAGTCTTCGAATATTTCAGCGCAACACAGGTCGGTTCAAGTACGATGCCGCAGAAACGCAATCCGTGGAACAGCGAACATGTCAAATCACTGTGGAAGGCAATGTGCCCGCGGGTTATCACATTTTATATGGATCAAATTTCCGAGCACCAGCGGGACCTTACGAACAGTGCGAGCCAGCGTTTTATCGCCGAGTATGTAACAGGTTTTACGATGGCGGCAGCGCGCATGAGAAAAGTCGTTTCAGGTCTGCAGGCGGACAAGGATGCTATGGCCCGCACGCTTGAAAATGCCGGCGGAAAAGTAAAGGGCGGAGTTCTTGCAGAACCGGCATATATACTGCTCGGAGAAGCCGGAATGAACGACGGTCATGAAATAATCCGTAAAATAACGCTTGAATGCGAACAGACAGGCGATACATTTTTTACTGTTCTTAAACGTCATGCTGATGCATACGACAAGATTACCGCACAGCTTAAAAAACTCGGCATTCCCGATGCAGAAACTTTCTTTGAGAATCCCGCACGTTACCGCGGACTCGCAGCGGAAAAATCACGCCGTCTTGCCGAAAAATATGCCGAACTGATGAAAAAATAAAAAAAAACCGAAATGAAATGCACCCCGAAAACCGAACTTTTGTCAAATTTTCGGGGAACATTTCAAAATTTTATTTCTTTATAACTTTTTATTATTTGCCTCACTTCCGGTTTCTCAGTATGTTTAAAAAAATCATACTTCAGGAAGTGCAGCCAATGGAACCGGAAGATACAGATGAAATCGCAAGTTTGCAGACAGCAGTATCTTTACCGCAGGTAATATACAACAATGTCCAATCCCCTCAGGATTTCTACAAAATGGCATTCGAGTTCCAGCAGATAATGATGCTTTACGACAGCGCAACGAAGCAGATTGTTACGAAACTTGAAATTCTGAATAAAGAATATAAAATATCAGGGAACCGCAATCCTATCGAAACAATAAAATCGCGTATTAAGTCGGCGGACAGCATCGCTGCAAAACTCGAGAAAAAAGGATATCCGGTAACGTTCGAGGCAATGACGAAAAACCTCAACGATATCGCGGGAGTCCGGGTAATCTGTCCGTATATTACTGATATTTACACAATCCGCTGCATTCTGCTTAAACAGCCTGATATAAAACTCGTACAGGAACACGATTACATAAAAACCCCAAAGGACTCAGGCTACAGAAGTCTTCACATAGTTGTCGAAACACCCGTTTATCTTTCAGAAACGCAGCATATCATCCGCGTTGAGATCCAGCTCCGCACAATCGCAATGGATTTTTGGGCAAGCCTCGAACATGAACTTCATTATAAAACAACAACGCAGATCCCGGACAGCATCCGCAAAAAATTATCCCAATGCGCAGAAACTATAGCTGCGACGGACCGCAAAATGGAAGAAATTGCACTGGAACTGCAAACTATAAAAAATTGATTTTCGTATCAGTAAGGGCTGTTACAAAGCAGCTGCGGCAAGACTT
>DHDP01000010.1 GCA_002399405.1 Treponema sp. UBA4873
GGCTTTGCCGGCGGTACATGACTATAGATACTGATCAAAATGGGATCGATTATATTTTGAAAGAAAACGAAGGGCATATTATTATTCCTTTTATGGATTTACCAGAAAGTTCAAACATTGTTTCTCGTTTTCTGGCAAAAGTGGCTTTAGAAGCATTAGCAAAGCGATTGCTTACTCAAGATCACAAATTTATTGAGGAAATCGTTGATGAGAAACAATTGGATATAATACGAGATTATGCAAGAAGGGGCAGTAAAAAAGATTGGCCCATTAGCATACGACGAATATATTCAGAGAATAAAACGATTTCTGACAAAGAAAATAGAAAATTACAAACTGTTCAAGAATCAGATATTCTTGTGACAGAATGGAATGAATGGTTTTTTGTTTTAGCGTTATTTGGTGTTGAATATGTAATTAACTACGGTGGCCCAGAAATAGACGGATATAATCGTTGGTTGCAAGAGAATGATAATAAAAGTCCTTTGTATTGTGATATACGAACGCCTATAAAAAATAAACTTAAGAGCATGTAAACTAAAAAATGCCTAACAAAAAGTTCAACTTGACGTTGCTTTTGTCACGAAACCTGCTAAACGCTGCGCGTTCTTTACGCAGGTTTCGCGCCAATTTTGCCTGCGGCAAAACCAGCAATGCAAGTTAACTTAATGTTAGACACACGCCTTCGGCGGGCGAAGAAGAAAATGTTTTAAAATTGTTTTTGACGATGGAGTATCAAATTTATGATTAAATTTTATTGTGGACCAGGATCTTCTGACGTTGAATTAAAAGGATATTCAATAAATAATGATGCTTTTCAGTCAATAAAAATTAACGCTTCAAGAATATTGCTCTCTAGAAATCTTAAACTCGCATCAGACCTATTAAGAACAATTGATTATATTCTTTATGACGGAACTAATTGTTTTAATGATACTTATCAAGTTCTTGTGATATTAGCAGATGTGGATGAATATACAAAATATTCTGCGATGTATTCTAAAAGTACCTACAGAGATGCATTCCAAAAGATTGCGATAATATTAGATGAGCTGCAAATAGAGATTCGATTTATTATTGTAGAACTTAAAAGTAATAAAGAAGTCTCAGTAGACTCTCCTGTTCTTGAAAATACAAACACAACTGTTGAGAGTGCTTTAAATGATTGTATGAAATTAATTGCTTCAAATGGTCCTATAAGTGGAGTCGATAGAATATTTACTGCATTTCATGGTTACTTAAAGGCAATTTGTATAAATGGAAACATTCAAATACCGCCAGATGCAAATACAATTAAACTTTATAAATTATTACAGCAAAATCATCCTGCATTTAGTAGGGATACTCCATTAAAACATGAAACTGCAAAGATTAGTAAAAGTATTGCCGTAATAATTGATGCGCTTGCCCAGGGAAAATCGTACATGCACAGCCCGATCGTCGTGGCGTCCACTGCATAAAGCTTCTGTCCTGCTGATTTTTTTGCTCCTCCATCGAGCCTTGAAAGAAGACAGTAATATAATGCTTCGTATATATCACTGCTTCTTGTATTTCCCGCATACGAGACGGTCGATTTGCTTATGTTTTTCCTGATCCCAAGATGGTAAAACGAACTGTGCTGGCTGTTCAATGCGTTCGCTGTGCTGCGCAGCCCGTTCTGATCAGTTATCTGAGCAAAAATCATCACGGCAAGCTCATTCCATGCGCTGAATCCTTTGCAGTATTTGTCTGACTTACAGTTTCTGCAGAGCCTTTCAAATTCAGGTCTCGGTATGAATGATAGCAGTTGGCCGAATAATGTGTTATATTTGTTCATATCCGATTTTCCTTCCTGATATAGGTTTATGTGGTAATAAAAATATATCACGGAAATCGGACTTTAAATAGTACCTATTTTATCTTGGACAGTAGTGCAAAGAAAATTGATTTTTTCTTGAATAAATTATCAGCGGTTCCGACAGCAGAGCAATCGATTAAAACCGGACGATTTTGCAGGCGAACTTACTGTTTGACGGATGTTTCACGCAGAGAATATGGGAGGTAATTATGGACACGACAATCGATGACGCCGTTGTTTTTCTTAAAACGAAATATGAATTCGAATTATTAATATTATACGGCTCATATGCCAATGATCTTAGCAATAACGAAAGCGATATCGATATCATCGGTTTTGCGAACATTCCGGAATTTGTTCACGAATCAGAAATAATTAACGAACATATGCTTGATGCATGGATATATCCCGGGAAGTATATTGCGGATATCGATAAGACGATACATATTTTACCGTGTAAAGTACTTATCGATAAATACGGTAAAGGTAATAAGCTGCTATGCGATATTGAAAAAGAGCGAAAAAAGAGAAAAGTGGTACTCAAAGGAAAAGAAAAGGAACAAATGAACAGCTGGATAGCAAAAATGATTAAGAGAGCAAGACAGGATGGCTCTGAATCTGATTATAGATATAATTGGTTATTGTATGATTTTCCTGAACTCTATTGCAATTACTTGGGAATATACTATGATGGGCCGATAAAAACGATTAAAAATATTTTACGGCTGGACAAAGAGATAAGTTTGATTTACTTTGAACTGATTGGAAAAGAGAAAAATATGGAAAAAGTGGAGGAGCTGTATAAGATATTATTATCCAGGAGCATTTGACAGTCGACTCAACCTGATGTTGCTTTTATCAAAAACTGCAAAGTCCGTTACACGAATACCTTGATAAGGAGAAGAATTGAAAGAGAAATACACTCAGAAAAAAATAATGAAAGATATTGAGTCTGTAGAAAAGTTTTTAAATGATATAATAAAAGAAATATTGGAAGAAAAAGAATACAGAAAAACGTAAAATAATTTATCAGAAGGAGCTGATTATGGAATTTAATTTAAGTACGCCTGCACTGCTTTTTTCGGCCATATCATTATTTATGCTGGCGCATACAAACAGATTTCTTGCTTTGGCGAGCCTTATCCGTCAGCATATATCAATGTACGAGGAAACAAAAGATGCCGGTAAATTAAGGCAAATAGAAAATTTCCGCAAACGGTTGAAGGTAATCAAATATACGCAGATATTCGGGGTCGTTAGTTTTCTGCTTTGCGTGATAAGCATGTTTCTCATATTTATAAATAAAATAACACCTGCAGAAATAGTATTCGGGGTAAGTTTGATCGCATTATTCATATCATTGTTATTATCTTTGCATGAATTATTTTTATCAATTGGAGCATTAAATATAGAAATGGGACGTATAAAGGAATTGAGCTGACGGCTGTTTCAACCTGATATTTTTTTTGACTGAGGTTATACTTGTTGGTGAAGCATTTCATGGTGCAAAGAATTTTTGGGAATATAAGCTTGATTTAATAAGGCAATATCATAGTAAAGGGATCCTGTTCGACGTGGGGTTTGAAGCCGATGAGCTTGGAATAGAATCTCTTAAAACAAAAGGTGTAGTTGCATTATTTGATGCTTTTCCTAAAATATTTAAAACAAAACAGGTAGCACATATAATAAGATTCTGTTTGGATAATGACATACCTTTCTTTGGGTTTGATCCCAGGGGCAGGATCAATCCTGATAGAATCGATAGGCGTTTACAACAAAAGGCAAAGCGATATCAGAACGTATATGACACATATTTTGGTACAGATGAGTACTTTACGATTAGAGACGAGTTAATGGCAAATACTATATGTGATCATGTTAAGGAATCAAAAAAGCTGCAGATTTGTCTTACTGCTAATCTGCATATTAAGAAAAATGGTTCGAAAGAAAATGACGCACGTCTAAGATTGAAGAGTATCAGAGAGTATCTCGATGATGAAAGAGTCAGCACATATTCAATATCGCAGCATTCGAAAAAAGGGAATTATCTGGGAATAGATCTGAGTAAAAGAAGTTACGAGATTAACGATGTCTTTTGTATTGAGAATCTTGCGGTGCCGGGTGAAATAATACAAATAAAATCGGATAAAATCGATAAACAATATGGGTGCTATATTTTCGATCACATTAGAGAGTCCGATCCTGCCTGTGAAAGTTATGATGAAATGATAATACACAATTGTGTTTCAGAACCGGATATTATGAATTTTATCCGGTAAAATAATAATGACAAGGGAACTGGTCAAACATTTACAGGACGCCGCTTTTATAGTGCAAAAAAGGGGAAAATGATGGAAAAAACAGATAAACCGTTCGAACCACTGGATGATTTGTATTCGTTATTGAACCGGCTTGAGCAGTATTATGATTTTGATATAGAAACAAAGGACTACATTATTGGTAGAAAGCAGTTGTATTATATATTTATTCATGAAACGTTGCATGCATTTATAGGAAAATCGGCAAAATGGATATATGATCTGCCGGAAGATGAAACGGATTTCATAGACGAAGTAGCGGTGAGAATAATAATCGATGACATCATGAAACGGTTCGACATATACAATAAGGTCGATCTTTTTTACGAACAGAATATCAATCACAGAAAAGAACTCGATTTATACGGATATAATTTAACTCCGGAACAGTACGATGATATAGAAAAAGAATATTACAAGAGATTTTCAGATAGAAAAGAAATAAATCAGTTTTGTAAATATATTTATGAAAAATATAAAGAGTACGGTATCAAACGGCGGGAGGATTTTTCGTATGACAAAAAACAAACAGGAGTAGACATGAATGACAAAAAAATCGGTGAATCGATATGAAATTGTTTTCAGCGATGTCGACGGAACCTTATTGAATTCCGGACATAAGATTACTCCGCTGACGCTTGAAGCAATAAAATCATTGGAAAATAAAAATATATCATTTGTTATTGTATCGGCGAGAAGTCCTTCTGGAATATATCCCATTTTGGATGAATATAAAATTACTTGTCCGATTATCTGCTATAGCGGTGCCCTTATTTTGGATAAAAACAGGCGGATGTTGTTTCATAGGGGAATTGAAAAACAAAATGCAAAACATATTGTTGAATATGTTGAAAACAGCTTTTTTGATTTAACATATTGTCTTTATTCACTTGATCAATGGATCGTAAAAGACAAAGTCGATCCCCGCATCAGGAATGAAGAATATATTGTAAAAGCGCAGGCGGAGCAGGGGGATATCGATTCGGTAAAAGATACTCAGATTAACAAAATATTGTGTATTTGTAATCCCGTGGAAACTTTGCTGATTGAAAAAAAACTGAAGAAGGAATTTCCTGATTATTCAATTGTTAAATCGTCCGAGATGCTGCTGGAAATAATGGAAAAGGGAATAAACAAGGCTGCTGCCATGAAGACTGTCTGCGGATTATGGGATGTTGATATAAAAAATACACTGGCATTTGGAGATAATTACAATGATGTTGAAATGTTGCTGGCTGCAGGTAAGGGGTATCTGATGGCGAATGCTCCGGAGCAGTTGAAAAAACAAATAAATAATATAACGGCGGACAATGATCACGATGGAATATATGAGGGGCTTGTGCAATTGCATGTCATATAACTGTATGTCGGTCATATACGCTATGCGCGTTGCATAAGGTTGACTGTCATAATTAAGGAGATAAATATGGAAAAACTTCCGGTACCTGATGAAATTCAACAGGTTAAAAATTTTCGGTTTCTTCGGGTTAAGGAACAGAATACAACGTTTTATTTTATATGCAATAACACTGTAAACAGGACTGTTGAGCTTGATATAGGTTTTAAAAAAATAGCAGCTGTTTTTTTTAAGCATGAAATACCGAATGAGGCTGAAGTTGAGTATGCAATAAACTGTATTGAAGACGAATTGATGCAGAATAAGGATTTAGTCAATGATAATGAAGAACTGTACACTGATGCTGAATTTATTATTGATATCCTGAACGTACAGCCGAATAGTACAAAATACTATTCCAGACAGGATGTCGAAGAGGTTTTTACTAAATATGCTCTGCTGTCGATGGGACATTCGCCGGTGTACGATGATATAAAAATGGATAAAGAGGAATACGCAGGATTACTGATTCTGCGCGAAATAATGCATCATTTAAATTATACAAATTTAGCGGTGATAAATAACGGGATAAACGGGAAATAAAACACAATTTGGAAATATTTGCCATCCGTGCTGATTGAATTATCGTCACATATAAAGTAGAATAATTTTATATATGACGACAGACGGAGTGCAGAGAAATTCTTTTGATGAACTTGTAGCGGGTATCAGTGCGGATGAGAGACGTTTTCTGCTTGAAAAACTTAAACACGGCGGAACCGATGCATCGATGCAGACTATGGAAATGTCTTTCGATGATTTTGGGGATGACCGTTCCATACGGATCCGCATAAAATCGGAATCGTTTCTATATCGTTTTATCCTGTGGCTGCGGTCTATCCTCACCAGGCAGCTTCAGGAAGATATTTATAACGGCGATCTTGTTAAAGATCTTGTCCGTAAGATAAACAAAGTGCATCCGGGACTTGTCGATTATCAACGCGGACTTCTCCGGTCGTTGTTTTATGAGAAACTCAGGGAACTTAAGGAATGCGCCGATTTTTTTAAACCGTATACGACTGTGATGAACGACAATCCCGGAGAATTTTATGTGTTTCTGAGTACGTTTATTGCACCTGATATTACGGATACTATCGGCAGGGAGGCCGATCCGTATCTGATTCCGTTCGACCGCGGGCTTACGAACGAATTGCGTCTGTCTCTCATACGAAAACTTGATGCGGCAACGCACGATATTTCTCCCGGAACGAAGCAGACGCTGTACAGCACCATCAGAAGTCTTGAATGGCTGCGTCAGTTAACGGCTCTCCCGTACCTTCATTTTATTGCACAGTTTACGGCAATCATTTCTGATTCGTATACATGCCCTTTTGTGAACGCGGAAACTGATTTTCCTGCGTTTGCGCGCGTTCTTTCGAACGGCATGTCCGTATCGAATGAAGCACTCGAAGCTTTGTTTCTTTTTCAGCAGCGGAAGACTGCGGATAAGCTCGAGCTTGATTCCGACAACGAAAAGGCTCTCCGGGAATTTCTGAAAAAATCCGTGTCGACTTTCTCGATGATACGGATGTTCATCACGACGGTTCCCGTTATTACAATCGGGCGGATTATTTTCGGAGATTACAACTGGCAGGCGGATCCGTTCGGCGGCGCTGAAGACTGGTCGGTGAAATTCCGCGAACAATGGAAAAAAGTATTCGACGAACGATGGGAAGCGTGGCTCCGCGACAGAAAAAAGAATCAGCTTGCCGTCGTTCTCTCTACGAATTTCGGATTGAAGGAATTTCCTGAGCTGCCGTTCCGCCCGTGGGCAGATTTGTGGGGCGGTGTACCGTTCCGTTGTGAAATGACGGCCGGATTTCTCGCGTGGTTTAACGCAAATAAATATACCGATGTTATGTCGGTTCTCAATATCCTCATGCTTGAAGGCGTGTTTCTTAATAATGAAAACAGGGTTGAATTTTCCGAAGCGGTAAACGATTTTGCCGTTGCAAATCAGAAAATTGAATTTTTTGTTGATTCGCTTGCGCCGCAGGGAAATATCGGCACTGCGTTCGATAAAGTTGCGTCGGAACACATACGTTCTTTGAAAGGGCAGTCGCGTATCGATTCGCTTATCCTGAACGCCGAGACAGGTATACATGAAATAGACATCTCTTTTTGCAAACAGTGCCGCATCATGGAGAATATCTTTCACGGAATTCTCGACGCAGCGAAAGACTCCCGTTATGAATCGATCCAGAATCTGATGACGATCAGAGGCCGTGAGAACCGCGCGTTCAGGGATAAAATGGCGCAGGTCCGCAATATTCTGAAGAACGCGCAGCAGCTTCTGGCGGAGATAGAACCGCTCGACCTGCCGCGTCAGGTATCGGCTGATTTTTCTGCTTCCGTCATCGAAGAAGCGGAAAAATGAAACGGGTTTCTGTTGCAGAATTAACAATTTTCGATCCGCAGAAGAAATATGTGCTGCTTCCTTTTTTCCGTGCAGGCGAACCTTTGGAAAACGGCGCGCCCGTATGGGGGATGACACTCCGCGCTGCGCACAGCATGCGCTTCCGCTGGAACGAAACGAACGGTGTGCGCATAAAAATGCTTTCCGAGATAGCCGGCCGCGGTCAAAAGCATGCGCTTACACCGGTGCAGCTCGAACTGATTCATTCGCACATTGTATACGACGTCTCGTCCTTTTCCGATACGTTCGGTCTGCAGGGCGACGGTATGATTACGCGCCAGGCGGAACTGCTGCCTGTGGTAACAGTTGCCGACTGCATGCCGGTTTTTCTGTACGATCAGACGACAGGGGTATTCGGCGTAGTTCATTCCGGCTGGAAGGGAACGGGCATTATCGGCGAAGCTGTGCGGATGGCGGAGGAGCGTTACGGAGCAGATCCGCGGAATATCTGTATCGCAATCGGGCCGCATATCCGCAGCTGCTGTTATGTCGTGAACAGCGGGCGCGCCGAATATTTCCGCCGGAATTTCTGCGGCGACTGCGTGACGCCGTATGAACCGGAGCGTGACGGCGGCGAAGCTCAAAACTGGAACAGGGACGGGGGAACGCTTTACCGGCTGTCGCTTGAGAAAGCAAACCTTGCGGTGCTGGATAAAGCCGGCATACTCGATGAGAATATTACTGTCGCCGACGACTGCACGAGCTGCTGCGGCATATTCGGTTCTTTCCGCCGGGAAACTTCAGGTGTTCCGGAAGCCGACAAATGGCTCGGATTCACCGTACAGGCCGCATTCTGCGGATACATGCCGTTGTAAATCCGCTGTACCGGCGGATAGTGGCAAAACTAAGGCTAATCTGTTATTATAAAGTACATTTTATCATTTTATAGGACGTTTTTTATCATGAGTGATGTTAAGAATGACTGCCGCATTGTCGTTTGCGCTGCGTTGAATCAGTTTATACAGGAAAAAAATCCCGGCGCCGAAGCCGTTGGTACCGATGCGCTTGTGCTGCAGAATCCGCCTGATCCGTCTCTGGGGGATATCGGAATTCCGATGTTTGTTTACGCAAAGGCCCTGCATATGGCGCCGCCTGCGATCGCGCAGAGCGTCGTAAAGCTTATCGCCGGAAGCGGAACTGTCGGTGGTATCGATGCAGCGTCTCTCGGTCAGTTCATAGCGGCCGGTCCGTATGTGAATCTTAAGCTTAATAAAGCGGGCGCCGGTTACTCAGTTCTCTCGCGCATAGCGGAGCAGGGAGCGGAGTACGGTTCGCTCGACGAGAGCGGGAACAAACCGCTTTCAGGACGCCGGGTTATGCTTGAGTATTCGAGCCCGAACACGAACAAACCGCTTCACCTCGGGCACATGCGTAACGACGCGCTCGGCGAAAGCGTGAGCCGCATTCTCAAAAAGGCCGGAGCGGAAGTCTTTAAGGTTAATATTATTAACAACCGCGGAGTCCATATATGCAAGTCTATGATTGCATACAAAATCTTCCACGAACCGAATGGTGAGACACCCGAAACGCTGCATATGAAAGGCGATCATTTTGTCGGACAGTGCTACGTTGAGTTCGACAAATATGCGAAGGAACATCCTGAAGCCCAGCAGCAGGCGGAGGATATGCTCGTGCAGTGGGAAAAAGGCGATCCCGAAATACGAAAACTCTGGAAACGGATGAACGATTGGACTATCGGAGGCATCAGGGAGACGTACGACCGTACCGGAGTTTCATTTGACAAGCTGTATTACGAAAGCGAAACGTATCTCAAGGGAAAAGAGGAAATTATGAAGGGAGTTGAGAAGGGGATTTTCTTCAAAGCTCCCGACGGTTCGATCCGCGTGGACGTAAGCGAAGTCGTAGGCGGAAAGGACGACCGCGAACACGAGAAAGTTCTGCTCCGCAAGGACGGCACGTCCGTCTACATCACGCAGGATATCGGTACGGCAATCAGCCGCCACAACGACTGGGCATTCAATCAGCTTGTGTACGTTGTCGCAAGCGAGCAGATATACCACTTTAAAGTTCTGTTCTACATATTAAAAAGACTCGGTTTCGAATGGGCGGACAAACTGTACCACCTGAGTTACGGTCTTGTTAATCTGCCGAGCGGCCGTATGAAAAGCCGCGAGGGAACTGTTGTCGACGCGGACGACCTCATCGACCAGCTCCATGCGGACGCGCTTGCGGAAATCAGGGAAAAGGGACGCGAGGCGGAAGTCGGCAATCCCGGCGAAGTTGCGGAAAAAATCGCGCTCGCCGCCCTGCATTATTATCTGCTGCAGATTACGCCGATCAAGGATATGCTTTTCAATCCGAAGGAATCTCTTTCGTTTACAGGCGATACGGGGCCGTACCTGCAGTACATGGGCGCGCGTATCGCATCCATTCTACGCAAAGCAGAGAACGACGGCGTGCAGCCTGACGGAAGCGAATCGTCCGTCGCGCTTCTTTCGAGCGCGGAGGAATGGGATCTCATAAAGAGGCTCGGCGACTTCCCCTCCGTCACGGCGAAAGCTGCGGACGCGCTCGATCCGAGCGTCATGACGGGCTATCTGTACGACGTTTGCAGACTGTTCAGCAGGTTTTATCAGCAGTGTCCTATTCTGGCAGCGGAAAACGCAGGGCTCGTAAAGGCACGCCTTTTCCTTGCGAACTGCACGCTCACCGTTCTCCGGAGCGCCATGGACCTCGTGCTGGTCCCGTACCTCGAGAAGATGTGAGACGAAACGTACGTTTTTCTTGACGGTATTTCTTTGTTATGCAACAATACTGGCATGAAGGCTGAAAGAGTCATATTTGTTTCTCTCATACTGATTATGCTGACCGGCTGCGTGAAAGTGCCGGAAATGACCGAGGAGGAGATTGCCCTGGCGACAGGCAATCTGAATACGGAACTTATTTCAAAGACGCAGTCGAAGCCGTGGAATGGCGTCGGCTATGTTCCCGGAAAAGTAGGCGGAACGTGGTACAGTACTATTTTGAGCGATCCTAAAACGTTTAATCAGTATATTGCTGAGCGCGACGCCGACAGCAACGCGCTTATTTCACAGACCACGGATTATCTTTTTGATTACGACGCGACGCTCAAAGAATGGACGCCGCGCTGCGCGTATTTCAGCATCGAAACCGACGATGTAAAAGGAACGCTTACCGTACACTGTACGCTCCGGGAGAATATGTACTGGACGTACTTCGGTTCGGATAAGAAAATTCCGGTAACGTCGGACGATGTCATATTCTGGTATGATGAAATTGCGGGCGATGAAAAATTTCAGAGTTCGGGATATCCGCAGCAGTTCGTCACGATGAGCGACGGAACGGAAAAACACATCGACGTTGTTAAAATCGACGACAGACGTTTCGACTTCGTGTTTCCCCGCATTGTGGCGGATCCGATGCTTGCGACGAACATGAGTCTGTGTCCTTCGTTTGTTTACCGGACCGCAAAGGAAAAAGGCGGAGTCGAAGGCGTGAAGAATCTGTTCAGTGTCGCTTCCGATCCGAAGACAATCCCGTCGATGGGGCGATGGTACATAACCGAATATACGCCGGCCCAGCGGCTTGTACTTAAGCGCAATCCGCAGTATTGGGATACGGATAAAAACGGCGTGACCGAGCCGTATCCCGAACAGGAAATCATACAGATAGTAGGCGATCAGAACACTGATTATCTGCTTTTCAAGCAGGGAAAGGCGGAAACGTATACGCCGCGCCCGGAGGACGTGAACGACGTCGTTAATAATCAGAGGGACGATTACACCGTATTCAATGCGGAAGGTTCGCTCGCGGCGTCGTTCTGGTCGTTCAATCAGAATCCGAAGAACAGCGGCAAGCCGTATTATGAATGGTTTACGAAAAAAGAATTCCGTCAGGCGATGAGCTGTCTTTTAAACCGCGACAGGATTATCACGCAGACATACCGCGGCCTTGCGGATCCGAAGTATTCATTTTTCCCGGAAGCGAATCCGTATTACAACCCCGACATCACGCTCCCGTACCGGTACGATCCGAAAAAGGCGCTTGCGCTTCTGCGGAAGATCGGAATGAAACGGAACGATGAGGGCGTCATGTGCGCCGCGGACGGTACTCCCGTGGAGTTCGATCTTTCGCTGGCCGCGACGAGCACCGTTGCGAACGATATAGCGCAGATTATCGCCGACGAGTGCGCAAAAATCGGCATTAAGGTAAACGTCCGACAGATTGATTTCCAGAAGCTTATCGAATCGCTCACGTCCTCGTACGACTGGCAGTCTGTCATAATCGGACTGGGCGCGAATCTGTTTCCGTCGCAGGGAAGCAACGTATGGCCTTCGGGCGGCAATCTGCATCTGTGGTATCCGCTGCAGGAAAAACCTGCGACGGAATGGGAGGCCCGCGTGGATTACCTTTACAACGAAGGGTGCTACACGAACGACCACGAAGCCGCCGCCGTGATATGGGATGAGTATCAGAAAATCATTCTCGAACAGTGTCCCGTCATATATCTCGTGCGTGCCCGCAGTTTTTTTGCAATCAGGAACAAATGGGATTTGACGAACGTCTATTACGACAATCTGAACGGCGCAAAAACCGATTATGTATTTCTGAAACAGTAGGCAGGAAGTATGAATAACGGAAACAGTTTCGTATATTGCATAAAATCAGCCGGTCATGTGATTTCATATCCGTGGACGCGGTTTCAGGAGAAGGCTCCGCTCGCTTCGTATATTACGGGCCGCTTCGTTACGATGATTGCGCTGCTTTTTCTTCTGGGCTTCGCCATGTTCGGTCTCATGGCTCTCGCTCCCGGAGACGTCGTCGATCAGATGATGACGCAGCAGATTCTTTCGAGCGCCGACGGAAAGGCTTCAGGTGCGGCAGGTTCGAAGGCCGGGACGACGTTTTCCGCAGACCAGATGGCCGCTATGCGCGCGGAGTACGGGCTCGACAAACCGTTTTACATGCAGTACTTCAAGTGGCTCGACCGCGTCGTTGTGCATCACGATCTCGGGGTTTCGCTCGTCTCCCGTGCTCCCGTCTGGTTTCTTATTAAATCGCGTCTTGTTAATTCCGTCGTACTCAATCTCATTTCGCTCGTGTTCATCACCGCGTTTTCCTTTCTGCTCGGTATTTATTTTTCAAGCAAGGTCGGAACGAACATAGATATTGCCGCGACATTTTTCGCGCTGTTCTTCCATGCGTTTCCAGGAATCCTGCTGCTTATTCTGCTGCAGCTGTTTGCGTCGGTCACGGGCCTGTTCCCGGTGACTGCGTATCCTGACTTTCCGTTTTCGTATGCGCCCGGCAGATTCACGTTCAGCTACGCGTATCACGTGTTCCTGCCGCTGCTCGCGTCGTTCCTCGGCGGCGTGGGCGGCACTATGCGCATGATCCGTGCGACGATGCTCGACCAGATGGGGATGCCGTATATCATGGCGCTCAGGGCGCGCGGTATAAGTGAAAAACGCGTTTATCTGAACCACGCGTTCCGCAATACGCTCAATCCGTACATCACGGGAAGCGCAAACCTTCTCGCGAGCCTGTTTTCCGGGTCGCTCGTTCTGGAAATAATTTTCGCCTATCCGGGAATAGGACGGCTTATGTACGAAGCCGTCCTTCAGGAAGATATAAATCTGGTACTTGCAAACAGCATGTTTATTTCTGCTCTCGTGCTCGTCGGCATGGTCGTTTCGGATATCCTGCTTGCGGTCGTCGATCCGCGCATCAGGTACGGGAAAGTGTGAGGTTCGTATGAAGAAGTTCGGCATGTTCCTGAGAACGCAGCCCGTTGCGTTTACTTCGGTCGTTATTATTCTCGTTTTATATCTCGTGATGATATTCGCGGAATTCATCGCGCCGTATCCTGCGACGATGTCGTTCAGCACCGGCACGTTTCATCCCGGAAACATCCGCGTTACGCCGCAGGGCATCGCCGCGCAGGAATGCCGCGTGCTCAATCCCGTGTCGTGGAAGTACGCGCGGGTAAAAGGCAGCTATCATAAGATAAATTTTTTCGTGCAGGGTTCGGAATACAAACTGCTCGGTATTATTCCGTGCAGCCGTCATCTTTTCGGAACGACGCCCGATCCTGCGACGGGGGAACTGTATCCGGCTTTTCTGCTCGGAGCGGACAATCTCGGACGGGATTTGTTCAGCCGCATCGTGTACGGAAGCCGCATATCGCTCACGATAGGTTTCGTCGCGTCGGCTCTTTCTCTTGTGCTTGCTATTCTTCTCGGCGGTCTCGCCGGATATTACGGAGGCGCCGTCGACTGGACCGTCATGCGTCTGGCTGAATTTTTCATGCTTATTCCGGGATTGTATCTGATTTTGTTCCTGCGTTCGATGCTCAATACGTCGATGGACAGCGGAACCGCATACATGATAATTACGGTGATTCTTTCGCTTGTCGGCTGGCCCGGTTCCGCGCGCACGATACGGGGCATGGTTCACGCGATCAAACGCGAGGATTTCGTTATGAACGCGGGCCTCGAGGGAATCCCGTCGGCGGTTATTATTTTCGTGCATATCATTCCGCAGATAGCGAGTCTGCTCATCGTGAGCATAGCGCTCAGCGTGCCGGGATTCATCATGAGCGAGACGACGCTTTCCTATCTCGGTCTCGGCATAAGCGATCCGGCAGTCAGCTGGGGTTCTCTTATTAACCGCGATATTACGACGCTGTCGAACCTCAGGAATTATCCGTGGCTGCTCACTCCCGTCTGGCTGCTTCTTATTGTGACGCTTGCGTTCAATTTTTTCGGGGACGCGCTGCGCGATTATTTTGATCCGTACCATGCGGTTTTCAACACATGGAAAAAGCCGTTTGCGAAGACGGCCGGCGTTAATAAAAAAGCTCCGGAAAAAAAGGAGGAGGACCGCAGCGATGCGTTTTTATCAGTGGAAAACCTCCGTGTCGTGTTCACGGCTCTCCGCGGTACCGAGCGGATACGTATACACGCGGTGCGCGGAGTTTCGTTTTCGATGGCGAAAGGCGAAGTGCTCGGAATTGTCGGCGAGTCGGGAAGCGGAAAGTCGGTGACGACGACTGCAATTCCGGGACTGCTTCCGCAGAACGCGCAGGTCGACGGCCGTATCCTGTTCGGGGGAACTGATTTGGCGTCTCTCGGACAGAAAGAGCTGCGGCAGTACCGCGGCCGGAAAATCGGACTTATTTTTCAGGAACCGGGGCGGTCGTTCGATCCGCTGCAGAATATCGGGAGCGTGTTTTTTGAGACGTTCCGCGTGAGCGAACCCGGCATGACAAAGGAAGAGGCATACGCCGGCGCCGAAAAACTTCTCGCCGAAGTCGGACTTCCCGATCCGCGCGGCCGTCTTGAAAGCTATCCGCATCAGTTCTCCGGCGGTCAGCTGCAGCGCATCGGAATAGCGCTCGCGCTTGCACGGGGATGCGAACTGCTCATCGCGGACGAACCGACGACGGCGCTCGACGTAACGATTCAGGCGCAGATTGTGTCTCTGCTGCTGCGGCTGCAGAAAGAACGGCGGCTGTCGGTCATCTTCATCAGCCACAATATAGATCTTGTGGCTCAGGTTTCCGACCGCATGATTGTCATGTACGGCGGTATGGTGATGGAGGAGGGATCGGCGGAGGAAATCATACATGATGCGCGTCATCCGTATACGCGCGCGCTTCTTGCCGCGTCGCCTCAATTCGGTTCGCACTATACGCAGGAGCGCATGAAATCGATTCCGGGAAAAGTCGCCGATCCCGCTCATCCCGAACCGGGATGTCCGTTTGCGCCGCGGTGTCAGTTCACGGAAGATGTTTGCAGAACGCCCGGCGTGGTTTGTCCGGTCGTGAAGAAAAGCAGGGGTGTGCAATGAGCGACGGAATTATTAAAACACAGCATTTATACAAGACGTTTAATCTCGAAGCGGGATTTTTCGCAAAGCACGACAAAACTGTCTATGCGGTAAACGACGTTTCATTTACGATAGAGCGGGGAAAGACGTACGGACTCGTCGGCGAGTCGGGATGTGGAAAAACGACGACCGCGCGTCTGCTCGTCGAGATGTACAAACCGACGTCGGGAAAAGTTTTGTACACGCCGCCCGACGAAGCCGTTCAGGATATCGGGCAGTATTCCCGCCGTGAAATGCGTTCGTACCGGGAGCGCGTGAAATATATTTTTCAGGATCCTGCCCGTTCGCTCAATCCGCGCATGAATGTTTATGACGTGATTACGGCGGGGCTCCGATATTCGTCCATGTGGCGGGGGAAAGCCGCCGCGAAGGAGCTTGCTGCCGGAATGATGTCCGAGGTCGGTCTGACAGAAGCTGATTTGTACCGCCGTCCTTCGGAATTTTCCGGCGGTCAGCGGCAGCGAATATCGATCGCGCGCGGATTAATAATGGAACCCGAGATGATGATATGCGACGAAGTCGTTTCCGCGCTCGACGTTTCGATTCAGGGTCAGATAATCAACCTGCTCGACGAGCTCCGCGAAAAGCGCGGACTCAGTTTCCTTTTCATAACGCACGACCTGAAAATCGCGTGCTATTTCTGCGATACGATCGGCGTTATGTACCGCGGTATTCTCGTCGAGGAGGCACCCGCCGGGGATTTGTACAAGACGGCGCTGCATCCGTACACGAAGCTGCTGTTCGACGGAGCAGCGGGAAAAGCGGCGGCGTCGAACGCGGAAGTGAAAACGACGCTTTCAATCGAGAAAGGCTGTCCGTTTGCGTACCGCTGTCCGTACGCATGGGAAAAATGCCGGTCGGAGATGCCCGAATTTACATTGTCGGGCGACGGCCACAAAGTCCGCTGCTGGTCGGTGTTGTGATATACGACCGTACTTTGTTGGACTTTTCTCTGTTTTAGTGTTACTATTTATAGTATGAATAACGAAGCAGACACAAAAAAGACTGAAAAAAACGGTGCGTCGGAAGAGATGCTCAATGAAAGCTTTGCGGAGATTTGCCGCCTGCTTTCGGGCGTTGATGACGAACAGTTTATCTATGACTTTTTCGTGTGTCTTTTTACGCCTGCGGAACGACGGGATTTTGCGAACCGCTGGCTGCTTGTGAAGGAAATAGATAAGGGAACGACGCAGCGCGAAATTGCGCGGAAATTCGGCATGTCGCTCTGCAAAATTACGAGGGGCTCCCGCGAGCTGAACAAAAAGGACAGCGCGTTCCGCAAAATGCTTGAACGGCTGTCCTCGTAGAATTATTTCGTTTCGGCTTTTTTAGGCAGAAGCACTGCCGCCGCATCGTTCCGTTTCCAGCGGAGCGCAGTCATGTACGGCGTCTCACCCGAGATGTTCCTGACGTTCACATCGAGACCGTAAGACAGCAGTTTTTGAATAGTTTCGGGCGTCGACATGCGCGCCGCGTAATGAAGGATTGTGTTGCCCTGTATGTCTGATTTCGTTCCCGCGTATTTTACAATATACGCCAGAATGCGGTCGTTGTTCCTGTCGAGCGCGATTGTCGCGGCGTTTCGTCCTTTCTTGTCGATCGCGGAGAACGGATTTGCGCCGTTCTGCAGCAGAATAAGCGCATAATTTTCATAATTGTTCTCGACAGCATAGCTGAGCGGCGTACATCCGTCGGCGTTCCGCGTGTCTGTCGGGTATCCGAGCGCGACAAGCATTGACAGAATTTTTTCCGGACCCTTCGACTGCACGATGACGTGTACCGGTGTGTTGCCGTCGCTGTCGGTAATCGTCACATCCTTTCCGAGCACTGTCGTAATAATCTGTTCGCTCTGATTGAGCGAAAGCGAGAACGGCGTATTGCCGTTTTTGTCGCGCGAAAGCGGATTGCCGCCCGCGTTGCGGATTATGGCGATGACGCGCGTGTTGCCCGTAAGAGCCGCTTCATGATACGCGTTGCGCCCGTTTATTTCCTGTATCTGCGGATTTGCCCTGTTGTCGAGGAGCATCGTAATAACGTCGGTGTTCTGCCCGCGGACAGCATCCATAAGAATCGTACGGCCCGTGCTGTCGCTCGTGTTTGTATCCGCCCCTGCGTCTATGAGCAGTTTCGCCATGGGGAGTTTGCCCGCGAGAACTGCTTCCGCCAGTGCTGATTTTCCCGATATGTTCTGCGCGTTTACGTCTATGCCCAGACGGATAAGTTCACGTGCCGAATTGTCCGCATCCCAGCGGACAGCGACGTGAAGCGGCGTGCTGCCGAGGTGGTCGCGGTCGGAAACGGAGCTTCCGCCTTTTACCATCGTGTCTATGAGTCCGGAATCGTTTGTCTTTACTGCGTTGAAAACTGGTGTCTCGCCGTTTGCGTTGCGTGCGGACGGATTCGCACCTTTTTCAAGCAGCGACGTGACGGCATCCTTGAGTTCCCATTCAGCGGCGTAATGGAGCGCGGTGTTGCCGCTGCCGTCCGTCGCCGTGATAGTCTGCGATGTGATGAGCCAGTCCTGAACGCTGCCTCCCGATTTAAGCGCGAGGTGAAGCGGCGAATAGTTTTTGTTGTTTGTCGAGAAGATGTCGGCTTTTTTCGCAAGCAGCAGTTCACCGAGTTTCTGCCTGTTTTTGAGGACCGCGAGGTAAAGAGCGGAGTCGCCGTCGCTGTTGCGCGCGTTCACGTTGTCCATGAGACTGAGGATGTACTGGATCTTTTCGAGCGACGCGTCCGCCATAATCGCGACGTGGAGCGGCGTGTTTCCCGCGGAATCGTGAGACATCACGTTCGACTTATTGACAATCATTTCGAGCATCGATTCGTCGTCTTTGAGCGCGAGAGAAAGCGGAGTCGTGCCGTTCTTGTCCTCTGAGTTGATGTCGGCGCCGTGCTCTGCATAGAACTTTACGTGAGCCGCATTCCGCTGCTGCATCGCAATGGCAAGAGGTGTGACTCCGTCCTTGTTGCGCGCGTTTACGTCCGCGCCCGCCGACACGAGCATCCCGAGAATGTCGTCCGGCAGATTCGTCATCGTCGCGGAATGCAGGACGGTATCGCCGTACGTGTCCTTGCGCGTCACGTCCGCATGGTACGAGATAAGCAGACTGTACATGTCTTTGCGCGCTGCTTCCGGCATAATCAGCATGATCGGCGTTTTACCGAGATTGTCCTCCGCGTTTACGTCTGCGCCCGAATCGAGCAGCATTTTTGCGATGTCTGCATGACCGTAGCGTACGGCTTCGTGGAGCGGCGTGGCGCCTGCAATATCCTGCACGTGGGTAGTTGCGTTGTTTTCAAGCAGGTATTTCGCGATGCCGCTGTGTCCCTGACTCGCCGCAATATGAAGCGGCGTCTGCCCGTCGTCGAAACGGTAATCGAGGTTTCTGTTTGCAACGGCATCCTGAAAATACGAAAATGCGGAATCGACGTGTTCGGCGCCTCCCATAATGAGATCCGCCGCAATTTCAACCGACGTCTCGTCGGCCGTATCTTCGAATGCAGCGTCAAGCGGCGTTTTTCCCGCGTTGTCGACCACGGAAAGCGGCAGCTGTTTTTTGATGCAGTATTTTACCGCCTGTTCGTTCTTTGTCTTTACAAAATAGTGAACTATCGATTCCCCGTCGGTGTCGCGGATTTCTCCGCTCTTTGTCGTGATGAAAATGTCGTAGTACGACGGATCCTTCTGGAGACCCGAATCAAGGGCCGTCGTACCGTTCCCGTCCCTCGCGAAAAGATCGCCGCCTACGGCTGCAAGAACTTTTGCCGCGTCGAAGCTGTCGTGTTTTATTGCAACATGAAGGGCCGTATCGCTGTCGTAATTCTTCAAATCAGTGTCGGCGCCCTTTATGATGAGGAACGTGACAAGGTCAGCGTCGTTTATCTGTGCGGCTGCGTGAAGCGCCGTGTTTCCGTGTTTGTCGACAGCGTTGATGTCGTACTTCGTCTGAAAACGGTTTTTTGCTTCATCCTGTTTTCCGCTGAGTATAAGTTCGACGACGGACGATTCTTTCTGAGGCGTCGTCCTGCATCCGAAACTGAGTGTGCAGAGTACGATTGCTGCGAATGCAGGTATTTTGTTTTTTATCATTTCGTTTTCCCCTGATAGTTCTCTGTTCTGAATATCGGGAAAAAGTCGGCTCGGATTAACTAAAAAAGAAAATCTCCGCTCATTTTGAACAGTCCGCGCACACGCCCCACAGGTTTGTCTGCATTTTCGTCATCGAGAATCCTTCGGGAAGCAGTTCGCTGCATTTTATCATATATGAAGAAAGGTTGTTATCATCAAAAATATCAAAAACACGCCCGCATTTTTCACATTTAAAATGAAGATGGGGAGTCGTATCCGCATCATAGCGGAGCTTGTCGTCTTCTATTTTTATCGTCTGTACAAGTTTTTTCTCTTCGAAAAGTTTGAGCGTATTGTATATAGTCGTTTTTGAAAGGGTAGGATAATCCGGGGATAGAGCCGAGTAAACGGTTTCGACAGTCGGGTGTACGGGATGCTCGCAGAGATATGCATATACTGCAACACGCTGTACGGAAGGGCGGATTCCAACCGCATCAAGTCTTGTATGATAATTATCTGCCATAATAAATCCCTTTTGGTACTTATACTGTACTATACATTTTTCTCTAAGAAAAAGATAGTACACTGTGTCCGCGGGTGTGACGGCGCGGACACGGTGCGTAATTGTTATTTGAAGTAGCGGGCGAGGAGTCCTTTGAATCCGCGTCCGTGGCGTGCTTCATCCTTTGCCATCTCATGAACGCTGTCATGGATTGCATCATAGCCTAGTTCCTTGGCGCGTTTTGCGAGCTTGCTCTTGCCGTCGCATGCACCGGACTCCGCCATTACGCGCATTTCGAGGTTTTTCTTCGTTGAGTTTGTAAGAACTTCGCCGAGCATTTCTGCAAAGCGGGAAGCGTGATCCGCCTCTTCGTAAGCGTAACGTTTGTAAGCTTCTGCTATTTCAGGATATCCTTCACGGTCGGCCTGGCGGGACATCGCAATATACATTCCGACTTCCGAACATTCTCCCATGAAGTTGTCTTTGAGCCCCTGGACGACTTCCGCGTCAAGTCCGTGAGCAATACCGACGACATGCTCCGTCACGAAATTCGTGTCGCTTTCCTTTACTTCTTCGAATTTGTCTGAAGAAGCATGGCACTGCGGGCATTCCTCCGGCGGATTGTCTCCTGTAAACACATAACCACAAACTTTACATCTCCACTGTTTCATACGTGTACCTCTTTTAGTAACAGTATAGTAATATCCGCTAAGCGGAATAATTAATATAAATATGTATTAATTACAAATATGAATGTATACCAGATTATCGTTTCTGTCAATGATTTTTTTGTTTTTTCTATTCAAAAAATGATTGTGATGATATAATGGCAAAAATATACGAAAATGCTGTTTAAAATCAGGCTATGTATATTTTTCCGTGCAGTTTCTTTATTTACATTACAGGAGTTTTCATGGAACCTTCATCCAGGATATGGGGACCTCACGACAGGCCGCCGCTCGCGCAGTGGATTCCGCTCAGTTTCCAGCATGTGTTTGCTATGTTCGGTGCAACGATTCTTGTACCGCTTCTTACCGGTCTGAGTCCCTCTACCGCATTGTTCTCGGCCGGAAGCGGCACGCTGATTTATATCCTTATTACGGGAGCAAAAGTCCCTGCATTTCTCGGCTCGTCTTTCGCGTTTATTCCGGCCCTTATCGGGATAGGACAGCAGTACGGCGTCGCGTATGCGATGGGCGGCGCAGTCTGTTCCGGTTTGTTCTACTGCCTGGTCGCATTCATCATCAAAATGTGCGGAAAAGACTGGATCGATAAAGCGCTTCCGCCTGTCGTCATCGGTTCCGTCATCGTCGTCATCGGCATGAATCTTGCACCTACAGCCATAAAAGAAGCTATGTATATCGGTTCCACCGGCGCTCCGCAGGATTATTCCATCGTGTACCTGAGCATTGCGGCCGTAACGCTCGGCATTGCCATCGTTGCGACGATTTTCCTCAAGGGATTTTTCAACACGATTTCCATTCTTATCGGTCTCGTCGGCGGATATCTGTTTGCCCTTATCATGGGATTTTTCTTCCCCGCGTATCAAATCATCAATTTCGACATTGTGAAAGAGGCGAAGTGGTTCGGCCTTCCGTTCCTTCATGTTGACGCATCCGGCCGCTATTTCTGGCTCGCGCCGAAATTCAATCTGGTGGCGGCTCTCACGTTCATCATCGTTTCGCTTGCGACAATCTGCGAGCACCTCGGCGATACGCTTACGACGTCGCGCGTCGTCGGTCAGGACTTCCTCAAGGATCCCGGACTTCACCGCACGCTTACCGGTGACGGCCTTGCAACCGCATGGGCCGCAATCTGGGGAGGCCCTCCGAACACGACATACGGTGAGAACATCGGCGTTATGGCGATTACGAAAGTGTACAGCGTCTGGGTTATCGGCGGTGCGGCCGTAATCGCCGTGCTGCTGTCGTTCTGCCAGAAAGTTGGTGCGTTTATTCAGACTATTCCCGGCCCGGTGCTGGGCGGTATTTCAATGCTTCTGTACGGACTTATCGCGTCGAGCGGTCTCCGTACGCTCGTTGAGGAAGGCGTCGATTACCAGGATAAGCGGAATCTTACGATTTCATCAGTCATCATGGTCATAGGAATAGGCGGCGGCATTCTTCAGTTCTCGATAGGAAAAGAGTTCTCCTTCAGTCTCGGGGGCGTAGCGCTTGCAACAATAGTCGGAATTTTTCTGAATCTGATTATTCCGAAATCAGTGGACAAAAAATAATATGAAAATCGCAATTATCGGTTACGGCAAAATGGGACACATGATAAAATCCGCTGCTGAAAAACTCGGCCACGAAGTCGCAGTGACTGCGGACGTCTCGTCTCCCGACGCCGACGTAAAAATCGCTCCGGGAGACGGAGAAGCCGTCGCACGCGCCGTGAAGTCCTCCGGGGCGGAAGGCGTCATCGAATTCAGTCATCCGTCGGCCGTTATGGGAAACATCATGGCGCTGCTGCCGCTCGGCCTGCCGCTTGTCGTCGGTACGACGGGCTGGAGCGACAGGGAAAAGGAAGTCGCCGATTTTGCCGCGTCGTGCGGCGGAACTGTCATGCATTCGTCGAATTTTTCAATCGGCGTTAATATGTTCTATAAAATAGTGGAAGAAGCGGTGAAACTCATGGAGCCGTACAGCGAATACGATACTGCGGTGTGGGAAATGCATCACAATCAGAAGGCCGACAGCCCGTCGGGAACGGCGCTTGAAATTGCGCGCCGCATTATGGCCTGCAATCCGGCGAAGACGGAAATGGTGACCGACGCGTTCCATGAAAAGCCGATGCCGAATCAGCTGCATGTTTCAAGCACGCGGTGCGGCTCTGTTCCCGGTACGCATACTGTCTTTTTCGACAGCCCTGCCGACACTATCGAGATTACGCACCGTGCGCGGAGCAGGGAAGGATTCGCTTTCGGAGCAGTCCGCGCGCTTGACCGCCTTTCGGCGGCGCTTAAAACGGGCAGGCTGCAGAAAGGCAGTCTGTACGGAATGGACGATTTGTTTTAAAATTTACTGCTGACGCTGCGGAAGTACGACGGCAGCGGTAAGCAGCGTCTGGGCCGCGATATAGGTCGCCATGATGAGAAAATGCGACAGCGGGAACTTCTTTTTCATGACCGAATATCCGATCATGCTGTCCGAGGCGAGGAAGAGCAGCGCCCCCGCAAGATACAGTGCTGCAGCAGGCTTTTGTGCGTGTACCGCTGCAATTCCCGTAAAAACGAGCGCGCTGAGAACTGCGCCGTATATTACGGTTCCCGCGCCCATCGCACCCCGCGGCTTCCCCAGTATGAAGTATGCCGCCGCGGGAAGAACGGCGATGCAGACCGTACCGGCGGCCGTTTCGAAGAGCGGGACCGAACCGAATGCGCTGCCGTACTGCGCAATCCAGAACAGATGGCCCGCAAGGAAGCAGAGCAGACCTGCGATAAAATGCTTTTCACCGGGGGAAAGCAGAAAAATATCGCCTGCGGTACCGAATGCAAGAGCCACGACCGTGAGAGCGAGCGTATACTGTGCGCCCGGAAGATGCGGGATGAGGGCCGCTGATGCTGCCAGCGCAAGCAGCGGCATCAGCAGCGGCTTTGTGACGGCACAGAGGATCCTGTTTTCCGCGATGCATCCGGCAAGATGAATAATACTTACAACAATAAAAATACAGGCAGAGACGTAAACCATATATCCTCCGTGGGTAAATCTGCTGTCTGATATTTTAGCATATTTTTCAGGATTTTAAATACATGCTATAAAGTATAAAAATAGTTACTTTTCCGTGTTTCATTATATTGAATAAAAACGTATATTATTCTAAAATAGGAGTAATCGGCATTTTTTAAATCAGTAGTCCGGACGGGCTTCCATCAAAGCTCCCCGCGGACACAACGGACATTCCCATGGAGGAAATATGACAATATCTGAGATGCTTCAGCAGAGTGGTATTCTTACTCTGCTCGGTATGGGTGTTGTGTTCTCTTTCCTGGTCATTATGATTGCGTGCATGCATCTGCTTCACACAGCTGTTCACGCATTCAAACTTGATACAGATTCAAAGAAAGAAGCAACAGTTAAATCTGCTCCTGCTGCTGCAGTTTTCGCTGCTCCGTCGCAGGATGATGCAGCGGTCGCTGCTATCGCTGCTGCTGTTCACGAAAAACGATAATCAGGAGAAAATACTATGTCTAAGAAAGTCCAACTTACAGAACTTGTTCTGCGCGATGCGCATCAGTCGCTTCACGCAACCCGCATGACGACGGCGGATATGCTTCCTGCCTGCCCGATGCTTGATAAAATCGGTTATTATGCTGTTGAAGGATGGGGCGGTGCCACATACGATTCATGCATCCGCTTCCTCAATGAAGATCCGTGGGACAGGCTCCGCAAGCTTCACGCCGCAATGCCCAATACAAAAATCATGATGCTTCTCCGCGGACAGAACCTGCTCGGCTACCGTCACTATGCCGACGACGTCGTCGACAAGTTCGTAGAGACCGCCGGAAAGAACGGCATCGGCATTTTCCGCATTTTCGATGCCTGCAACGATCCGCGCAACCTTGAGCGCGCGACGAAAGCCGCAAAGAAAACAGGCAAAGAAGTTCAGATGGCTATTTCCTACGCCACGACGCCGTACCACACAAAGGAAGTGTACGCCGACCTTGCAAAAACTTACGCGGAATTCGGCGCAGATTCAATCTGCATCAAGGATATGTCCGGCCTTCTTAAACCGTTTGAAGCGTATGACCTCATAAAGGCGATAAAAGCGAAAGTAGACATTCCCGTCGAAGTTCACTCGCATGCAACGACAGGTTTAAGCGTTGCCACGCTGCTCAAGGCTGCCGAAGCCGGAGCCGACGTTCTCGATACGGCGATTTCATCAATGTCCATGGGTACGTCCCACAGCCCGACGGAAACAGTCGTCGAGATGCTCAAAGGCACCGAATATGACACGGGTCTCGACACGAAAGCCCTGCTCGAGATAGCAGCATACTTCCGCGAAGTCCGTACGCACTATGCTTCCCTTGAATCGAAGTTCCTCGGTGCGGATACCCGTATTCTCGTTTCCCAGGTTCCGGGCGGAATGCTTTCGAATCTTGAGTCTCAGCTCAAAGAGCAGGGCGCGTCGAATAAGATGGACGAAGTCCTTAAGGAAATCCCGATTGTCCAGAAGGATGTCGGATATGTTCCGCTCGTCACACCGACAAGCCAGATAGTCGGCACTCAGGCTGTGTTCAACGTCCTGTTCGGACGCTATGCGCGTCTTACACAGGAATTCCGCGATCTTCTCGTCGGAAAATACGGCGCCACACCTGCACCCTGCAACCCCGAGGTTCAGAAAGAAGCGCTTAAACAGAACAACATGGACGCAGTCGTCACATGCCGTCCGGCTGACCTGATTGCCAACGAATGGGACAAATGCGTCGAGGATGCGAAGAAGGCCGGCGGAAACGGCAGCGACGAGGATGTCCTTACGTATGCTATGTTCCCGAAAGTCGCGGAGAAATTCTTTAAGGAACGCGCAAAAGGACCGATCGATGCAAAGACTGCATTCGGTGCAAAACCGGAAGCAGCGCCGAGCGCTCCGAAAGCCGGTTCATATACTGTTACAGTCAACGGCACGCCGTACGCCGTCACAACGACGGCTGGCAGCGACAATATCGTCGTCAACGGCACGTCATACGATGTTGCATTCGGTGAAGCTTCCGCAGCGTCCGCCGGTGCTGCTCCTGTCGTTACAGGCGGCACCGAAATCAAGGCACCCGTAGCAGGTACGCTTCTCCGTCTTGTTGCCCAGAACGGTGCACAGGTAAAGAAAGGCGACACTGTCATCATGATTGAGTCCATGAAAATGGAACTTGAGATTAAGGCTCCTGCGGACGGAAAAATTACGTTCGTCGCACAGCCCGGCAGTCAGATTACCGCAGGTCAGGTCCTTGCAAGCCTCGGAGGCACGGTCGTCATGCCGGCTGCTCCGAAACCCGCTGCTGCGCCGAAAGCCGCTCCCGCAGCAGCTTCGGCTCCGACCGGCGGAAAGCCTGTCAACGCGCCTGTTGCGGGCACACTGCTCCGCTATGCTGCAAACGAAGGCGACACAGTTAAAGCCGATACGACAATCATCATGATTGAATCCATGAAGATGGAACTTGAAATCAAAGCCGGCACGGCGGGAAAAGTGCATTTCCTTGCACAGCCCGGCACGCAGATTACATCAGGTCAGCCGCTTGCTGAGATTAAATAAGGTAAGGTCTATGAACACAACGAAAACGAACGTAAAGAACATATTCATCACGCTGTTTGTCCTTCTCGGCATTGCAATGGTGTTCTCAGTCGGAAAAAGCACGATTTTTGCTCAGAGCGAATATGAGGAGCAGGCGTCGTTCCGTACAATCAGTACTGCCAAAATCAAGGGATCTGAAGGAATCAAGAATATCGATGTTCCGACATTTCTTACGAACATGTGGCAGAATACCGGCATTTACAAGATGATTCACACGGAGACTGCGGAAGAAAAGGCCGCAGCTCAGGCGGAAGCGGCTCAGGAAGCTGCGAAAGCCTCAAACGATCCGTTTGCAGGCGTATCATCGCCCGCATGGTACAGTCTCATAATGATCGCCGTAGGTTTCCTTATCGTGTATCTGGGGGCAGCGAAGGATTTTGAACCGCTCCTGCTTATCCCTATAGGATTCGGCACGATATTCGTGAACATTCTCGGAGCAGGCATGGGCGACGCGCCGAACGGCATGCTCCACATTATTTACAAAGCCGGCGTCGGAAACGAATTCTTCCCGATGCTGATTTTCATGGGAATAGGCGCCATGACTGATTTCGGTCCGCTCATTGCAAATCCGAAAACGGCTCTGCTCGGCGGCGCGGCCCAGCTCGGCGTCTTCGCGACAATGTTCGGAGTTGCCCTGTTCAACCTTATTCCGGGCATCGACTATAATATGAAGCAGGCCTGCGCCATCGCCATCATCGGCGGTGCGGACGGCCCGACGACAATCTACGTTGCGGGAAAACTTGCACCTGAGATGCTGGCCGTCGTCGCCGTTGCGGCATATTCGTATATGGCTCTCGTTCCGCTCATTCAGCCGCCGATTATGAAGGCGCTTACAACGAAGAAAGAGCGCCTTATCACCATGCCTCAGGTACGCCCCGTTTCAAAGACGGAAAAAATACTGTTCCCGATTATGCTTCTCATCCTTACGATTCTGCTTCTTCCGCCGGCAGCTCCGCTTATCGGCATGCTCGCGTTCGGCAACTTTATTCAGGAAGTCGGCTGCGTGGACCGTCTGTCGAAGACGCTGCAGAACGAGATGATGAACATCGTTTCGATTCTGCTTTCTCTCGGAGTCGGCTCTCAGATGACGCCTGAGAAAATCATCAACCCGAACTCTCTCGGAATTATCGCGCTCGGTCTTCTGGCGTTCATCATCGCGACGGCCGGCGGTGTCCTCATGGCGAAACTCATGAATATCTTCCTGCCGAAGAACCAGAAAATCAACCCGCTTATCGGTTCCGCCGGTGTTTCCGCCGTTCCGATGGCGGCGCGTGTTTCGAACAAGGTCGGTATGGAATACGACCCGTCCAACTTCCTGCTTATGAACGCGATGGGCCCGAACGTGGCCGGCGTCATCGGTACGGCAATCGCAGCCGGTGTCTTTATTGCAACGTATGCTTAAACTGAAGTGACGGAGGCTGTCCGAAAGCAATGAATCGGACGGCGTCCTGCCGTCAAAGAAGTCAGGCAGATAAAAATTAACAAAAAAGAGCTGTTCCGCAGGGTAACTTTCGGGGCGGCTCTTTTTTCGTTTTCCGCTCAGTGCAGTTTGATATGAGAACCTTCCGCCGTTTTTACGATTTCAACCTGAGACGGAACGGCCGTCTTCATGCTTTCAACGTGCGAAATTATTCCCACCATTTTTGTTTCCTGCAGATTATTAAGAACGGTGATCGCGCAGTCGAGCGTTTCTTCGTCGAGCGTTCCGAATCCTTCGTCTATGAAAAGCGAATCGAGACGTACACCGCCGTTTCTGTTCTGTACAATATCGGTAAGCGCGAGCGCCAGGCTAATCGACGCCATGAACGTTTCACCGCCGGAAAGAGTCGACGTGTCGCGGTCGGACCCCGTAAAAGTGTCAGTTACGAACAGGTCAAGTCCCTTGTAACCGCCGCCCTGATTTTTGTCGGACGATACTTTGAACGTGAATCGTCCGTTTGAAATCCTGTTGAAACGGGTGTTTGCATACTGCACAACCTGCTCGAAATACATGCCGAGCGCCCACGAGTTGAACGGAATGTTTTTCGGATTTTTACCGGACAGATCGTTGTAAAGCATTTTGTACGGCGCCGCTTTTTTTTCGAGCTCCGTCCGCTTTTTTTCGAGCTCCGCTTTTTCGTCGATATACGACTGAAGCGTTTTATATCTGCCGCCGACATCCTGAATTGCTTTGCCGGCCTGTTCCAGTTCATCCTGCGTTTTCCGAATTTCGTTTTCCGCCTGCCGGATTTGCGCTTTTAATTCCGTACAGAAGTCGGTCTGCTCCGCGTTTTCGAGCAGCGCTGTATATTTCTTGACCTCATCCTCATACGAATCGACCGACTGCTTGATCATTTTCTGTTCTTCGTCGGGAATCAGCGCTGATTCTGCCTCCGCGGATGTTTTGAACGAAGTCTGTGAAAGGTGAGAGGAAAGTATATCAGCCGATTCGTCTGCGCTTTTTACAGCCGCGGCAAGCTGTCTTGAAAGCTCTTCAAGGCGGGCCTGCGCCGAAGAACTTTGTTTTCCGGCTTCTGTGAACGAATTGTTCCATTTCGTATATGCACTGCTGCCGTCCGCTGATATTTTTTCAAGCCTTGCTATCTCTGCAGAAAGCGTCCGTTCGTCGGGAAGTTCCTGCTTCGGTTCGCCGCGGATTGTATCCGCAAGCTGCAGAAACGCAGCATTCGAGGAAGCTGCTTCCGACGTTATTGCCGAGAACTGCTGCGTAAGCGACTGTATCCGCTGCTGCAGCGACTGATATTCATCCGCAAGCCGCGCTGCTTCCGCAGATGCTTCGGATACTGCTTTGTATGTTTTTGCCGCATCGTCGAGATTTTTCTGCGTTTCGGCAACTGAAGGCGCTTCTTCCGCTTCGTCCAGCTGTTTCTGTTTTTCTTCAAGGTGCTTCTGAGCGCGCGCTTTCTGCTGAAGTTTTTCGTCTGCGTCGTGCTGCGCGAGTTCGAAATTGTGCCGCGTCGTGTCGAGTTTTGTCTGCAGGTCGAGCGATTCCGGCAGCGGGAGAGCAGGAGACGGATGCGACAGCGAACCGCAGACGGGACACGGTTTTCCGTCCGCAAGTGAGGCGACTAAATAACATGCAGCGTTGTTCCGTTTCTGAAGTTCAAGGCGGTTCTCAAGGTCCTCAATGCATTTTTTAGTGTTTGCAGCGTATTGCCGAGCCTGTCCGTACGCACTCTCTGATTGTTCCGCCGCTTTTTCGGCATCCCGGAGCTCCGCGGAAAGTGCTTCCCGGATCTGCGCGTTTTTTAGCAAAAGCTGCGCGCCGTTCAATGAGCTGCGCGCCGTCTGCTCTGCGGACGACAGCAGGGAGAGAATCTGCGCTGTCGTCATGTCTTCCCGTACGCCCGCAGATGCGCGGTTCGCCGCAGCAAGAAACGCGGTAAAAGCCGTTTTCGCCGAAGCAGTCGCCGCCCGCCGTTCTTCTTCCGCATGATTTTCCGCGGACTTCGCCCGCTCCGCTTTTGTACGCAGTTCCGCCAGATGTTTTATCTGCAACAGACGGTTCCTCTGCTGGGGGAGGGCCGCGCCGGCTTCTTCAGCAGCCTTTTTTTTCGCCTCGCATGTATCCTTTTGCGCTGCAAGAAGCGAAAGTTCCTGCTGCGCCCCCGCCGCATATTGTTCGGCCGTTTTTACCGCCGCCCCACAGAGTATTTTGTTTTTTTCATTCTGAGCGGCAACGTGTATATATTCCGAGAGTTTCGCGGCCCCGGCGGCGAGGGAGAGCCTTTCTTTCGCGTCGACGATTTCACGGGATCTGCTCTTTAATTCTTCCAGATGTTTCCGGTTATTTTCATTCTGCTGTGCCGCGGCGAGCTTTGCGGCAAGTTTTTCCTTTTCAGCCGAAAGCTCCGGAAGTTTTTTCATGAGCCCTTTCTGCGACTTCTCCAGTTCCTTCTGCTGCTTGAGCAGCGCTTTCAGTTCACCGGACGCCGTCTCCTGATTGTATTTTTCAACGCAGGCCGTTATCTGCGCCGCTATCGTATCGAGCTGCCGTATGTTTTCTTCGGCAAGCGTTTTTACTTCGCCGATGACTGCGGTGTAAGAATCGACGGGAAATAATTTTTCGAGCGTATCCCGTCTGTCTTTCGAACTTTCGTGCAGAAAATCGGCGAACGCTCCCTGCGGAAGAAGAACGATCCGCGAGAATTCCGCCGCATTCAATCCGATTATTTCTTCAATCCGTCCGTTCGTTTCCGCAATATTTCCGTTGAACGGCGCAAAAGCGCTGCCGTCCGCGCCCGATTCGAGGCTTACCGTTGCGGCTTTTTCGGAGACCGTTCCGTTTCTCGTCGTGTACGACTGCGGAAGCGTGCGGTAGACGCGGTATTTTGTATATGCGAGTTCAAACGTGAATTCCACGAATGAAAGTTCCTCCGCGGAAACAAAATCCGAACGGAACGCGCGGACGTTCCCTTTACGCGAGCCGTTGAGAACTCCGTAGAGCGCGTATGTCATGGCGTCGAAAACGGAAGTCTTTCCCGCACCGGTATTTCCGTATATGAGGAACATGTTGTCGAGCTGCGTAAAGTCGAGAGTTTCGTCTCTGAACGGTCCGACATTGTGCATTTTCAGAAGAACCGGTTTCATGCCTGATCCTCCGACCACGAGTAGTTTTCTGCAAGCTTGAGGAACAGCTTCCGTTCGTCCGCAAAATCGTCGTCCGAAGGAACGGCGCCGTCGTATACATCGTGTATGAACATGTCGAAAAGTTTTTCCGGCTTGTCGGTACTGTCCGATTCCATCACTCTGCGCCTGTCTTCCGTTGCGGCACCCGATCCGCCCGCCTCCTGATCCTGTTTCCTGAAAGAAAGAACTGCATGAAAATTCTGCCGGAGAAGCGCCATCGGATTTTCGGGAACGGAACTGTCGGTGCAGACTATCTCCACGTAGTTTTCGGCGTGCTGCGAAATCAGCTGTTCGTCGGCGCCGTTCCCGTAGAACTTTTCGAACGGCCCTGTAAGGCGGACGACCGCACGAATCGGAACGAACGGAATTTTATTAACTTCGACGGCATCCTTTTTGATACGTACCGACAGCATGAACGTTTCAGGAGAATCGTCGAACGAGTAGGCGAGCGGCGCCCCGCTGTACCATATGTTCGATTTTTTCCCCGCCCGCTGCATCCCGTGAAGATGTCCGAGCGCCGTGTAGGTGAACTGCGAAAATATGTCCGCGTCCACCTGTTCCGCCGTGCCGACGCTGCCGCGTTCCGAATCGGATACGTGCCCCCCGTTTGTAAAAAGATGCGCGCAGACGACTGACGGCAGTCCTTCATACGCGCTGCGGTGGTATTCCAGAATCCGTGCTGCGGCTTCTGAAACGAGTTCCTGCTGCGTGCGCAGTATGTGTTCGCCCTGAGACTGCGCCTGTCCGGCGAATAAATCCTGCTGTCCGTCCGTGCCGGCGGATGAATCCGCTTCAGCCGGTTCTGTTTCTTTCGTGCGGATTTCGCCGGGGTGGAGAAACGGTATCTGATAAACGGCAGCCGCTCCGTCCCCATTTCCGACGACAACAGCTTCGGTAAGATGCGCGGCGTCGGTGCATATGTGAATATTGTCGCCGGCAAGAATCTGCGAGGCGAACGAAAGCCTGTCCGCGCTGTCGTGATTTCCGGCGAGCATAAAAACGTGAAGGTCAGGAAACAGGTTGTGCGTCTCCGTAAGGAACGAGCTGAGCAGCGTGACGGCCTCTGACGGAGGAACCGCCCTGTCGTAAATGTCTCCCGGAACGACGAGCGCATCGTACGGATCTCCGCCGTTCCGGGCATTCGTGAGCTCTGTCGTAATCTGCGAAAGAAACGACTGCTGATCGTGAATAAGCGGGGTTTCGTGAAAAATTTTGCCCAGATGCCAGTCGCCTGTTTGAAGAAATTTCATGATTATGAGTTATGCGGTCTCTTGCAGTATTTGAAGGTGAACCACGCTCCCGTGTATCGTCCGACGAATCTGCTTGCAGTCGCCTTAAATTTCCACTTGAACGCCATTATTGCCGTGCGGCGGCCCTTTTTTACGCATGTGAGGCAGTGTGATACGACTTTCTCCGCGGAAAGCCCGTGTTTTACTTCCTTCCGTGCGCCGTTTGAGGCAACGTTTGCAAATTCGGTGCTCACCGGTCCCGGACACAGCGCGCAGACTTTTATACCGCGGTCCTTCACTTCGGCTGCGAGCGCCATCGTAAAGCTGAGCACGTACGCTTTTGTCGCACCGTACACGGCAAAATTTCCGAGGGGAAGAAAAGACGCGAGGCTCGCTGTATTGATTATTGCGGAACCTGCTGTCATATACGGAAGCGCATAGCCGCAGAGCGCCGTAAGCGCGGTGCAGTTAAGATCTATCATGTCGAGTTCGCGGTCGACGGCTGTTTCTTCAAACGGTCCGTACGTTCCGAATCCGGCATTATTCACGAGCGTTGCGATTGTAAAACCGCCTGATTTCTCATCGGCGCTTTTTTCCGCTTCAAGCAGAGCGGCAAAACCTGCAGCACCGTTCCGTCCGGCTATATCCAGCTGGACCGCGCGCGGAATCGGGCGCTGTACGTCCGCCGCAATGCCTTCACTGTGCAAATCGGCAAGCTCTCCGCAAAGTTCGTTGAGTTTATCCATTCTCCGCGCAATAAGCCAGATTTCATCCGCGTCAGTGTCGGCCGAAATCTGAAGCGCAAACTCTTTTCCCATGCCGGAGCTTGCACCGGTGACGATTACAATCTTTTTCATGGGTGAAATTATAAATCAACAAGCGACTTGTGAACAGAGGTGAAGATAAGTATACTGTACGGAACATGTGCACTGTAAAAAAATCTGCTGCCGGATTCGTATTTTTCTGTTTTTGGGCTGTACTTGTTTCGTGCGGCGCATCCGAAAGACGTCAGAGTAAGCGCGAAAAATCGGTACATATGCAGGCAACTGCAGTTAATTCACTTGTTTTGCCGGAGCTTCAGGCGCAGCGGCGCGCCGTGAAGGAATACGTCTCGTCGTTATCGCTGGAAGAACAGGTATGCCAGCTTTTTATAGCGAATCTTGAGGGAAACGAAACGTATATCCCCGTCGAATGGACAAAAACGCAGGCCTCGCGGAAAGCGCTTGTCCCCGGCGGCTATCTTTTTTTTTCGTATAATATTGCAGAAACTCCTGAAAAAATAATAACGTTTACCGATTCGATCAATTCATACTGCGCGTCCCGCGGCATAATTCCGCCGTATCTCGCCCTTGATCAGGAGGGCGGGGCAGTAAACCGGCTGCGCGGAATTGCAGGTCCGCTTCCGTCGTGCGAAAAAATTTCGGAAACGATTTCCGTCGCCGACGCGTACAGGCTCTATGCGCTGCAGGCCGTGCAGATGCGCGCGCTCGGCTTTACGATGAACCTTGCGCCCGTTGCGGAAATCAGTGATGATTCGAACCGCGGATTTCTTTCAGGCCGCAGCTACGGTGATTCCGCCTCAGTCGTCGAATACGGGACGTCCGCCGTGAACGCGTTCCAGAATAACGGCGTCGCGGCCGTGCTCAAACATTTTCCCGGAAACACGAACACAGATCCGCACACGGGACTCCCCGAAATAACGCTTACACCTGTTCAGCTTGAATCCGACGTCATGATTCCTTTTTCACGCCTCGTTTCTCATGCGCCGGCCGGCGTGCTCATGTCTCACGCGAGAACGTCCGCGCTCGATTCTGAAACACCCGCGTGCCTTTCCCCCAGCTGGGTAACGGGGAAACTCCGCGGCGCGGCCGGCTTCAAGGGCATTATTTTCTCGGACGATATTTTTATGGCCGCGCTTGCGGAAAACGGATATCCCCCTGAAAAAGCCGCAGTTCTCGCAGTTGAGGCCGGCGTCGACGTCATCATGATTTCGGAAAAACGGTTCGCAGGCCCCGCTTCCGTGCTGACTGCGCGCGCTGAACATGATGCCGTTTTTGCCGGAAAAATCCGCGCAGCGGCCGAACGCGTCGTCGGATTCAAAATACAGTACGGTCTGCTCCGAATGGAAAACGACGGTGCGTCATGGCATGTCGTTATTCCCCGGAAAACGGACGGGAGCGCGCATGCGCGTGAAACGGAGGAACGTCTGGAACAGTTCCGGCACGCGAGAAACGAGAATGCTGCGTTGTATAGAGAATTGTTTGCAGACAGGAGCGCGCCGTATGCACAGAAGTGAACGCGCGGAAAAACTTTCCGGTTCCGAAGGATTTGAGCAGTACTATTCGTCTCTGTTTAACGAACGGTGGCCCGCGCTCAAAGCGTCGCTTGCAGGTGAACCGGCCTATACTGAATGGAGCGCCGGCGGACGCGAATCGTACTTTCTTGACGCGGCAAGCGTTCGTGCAGCGGTGTCGCTTCCGCTTACCGGCGCGGAACGCGTGCTCGACCTCTGCGCTGCCCCCGGCGGTAAAACGCTCGTGCTTGCATGCCTCATGTCTCCGTCGGCAACCCTCGTCTCGAACGAACGTTCCCCCGAGCGCAGGAACCGGCTTCTCCGCGTCTGCGATTCCTGTCTGCCGGAAGACATCCGTCAGCGCGTCACCGTAACATGCAGCGACGGCGCAAAATGGTGCAGGGCCCGATCCGAATGCTACGATGCAATTCTGCTTGATGCGCCCTGTTCTTCAGAGCGCCACGTTCTTTCCGATCCGAAATATCTTTTGCAGTGGACTCCGTCGCGCATAAAAACGGTAGCTATGGAACAATGGGCGCTCGTGTCGTCGGCATACCGCCTGCTCGCACCGGGCGGTTTTCTGCTGTATTCGACGTGCGCACTGAGCCCTGCCGAGAACGACGAAATCATCGCCCGGCTCAGTAAAAAATTTGCCGATGCGGTTCCCGACCGGGCAAAAACGATGCCGCCGTATGACAGAAACCGCGTCCTGACGTTCTGTTCCGGTACGCTACCCGATGCGGAAAGAACGACGTACGGCTGGCATATCCTGCCCGATGCGCAGAATTCCGCCGGACCGATATATTTTTCGCTTGTCAGAAAAATGCCGTAGAATATATCTGTAATTGTTTTTTGCCGGAAAGTACCTTATAATTTAAAAAAGTGTTTAAAAATAAATCGAAAGGAACTGTAATGGCTAATACTGTTACAAAAGAGCAGAAACTTCGGAAGATTATCGAACTCGAAAAAAAGCTCGGAGAAATCCAGGACGTCGATGTTCTCCTTGAACGCATTCTTACCGAAACACGTGAAATTGTACACGCCGACGCAGGCTCCATATATGTTTTAGAAGGCGATAATCTCCGCATAAAATACTCCCAGAACGACACGCTGCTGAAAGAACTTGCTCCCGGCGAGAAGCTGCCGTATCCGTCGTTTTCGTTTCCCGTGAATGAAAAATCAGTTGCAGGATATGTTGCGCTTTCAATGGAACCGCTGAATATAAAGGATGTGTACACAATACCCGAGGATTTGCCGTACAAGTTTAACAAGCAGACCGACAGGACGACTAACTACCGTTCCAGGTCGATTTATGCGCTTCCGCTTAAAATGGCAAACGGCCGGCTGCTCGGCGTTCTCCAGATAATAAACGCGCGGAACGGAAACGGCGACGTGATTGAATTCGATGAGGACGCGGTGCTGTATATTACGCATTTTGCTTCAAACGCGGCACAGGCCCTCGAACATACGTACCTTACGCTCAGCATGGTGCGCCGCATGTTAAAAATGGCGGAATTCAGGGATCCGAAGGAAACGTATCCTCATGTAACACGCGTGTCGGAATTTTCCAGAGAGATTTACGACAGATGGGCTTTCAGGAATAATATTCCCGAGCCGGACGCGCATAAATTCCGCGATTCCCTGACAATAGCGGCAAAATTTCACGACGTCGGAAAAGTCGGTATTTCCGACACGATTCTCAAAAAAGCGTCGCCGCGTTTTACTCCCGAAGAGCGCGCCGTAATGGAAGGCCATACGTGTATCGGCGCGAATCTTTTTGAACCGTGCGATTCTTTTCTCGACGAGATGTGCAGGGATGTTGCGCTTCATCATCACGACAGATGGGACGGCGGTAAAACCGGGTATCCGGGGAAATTCAATTATCCCGCGTACGCAATCGGTCAGCCCGTTCCCGAGTCGGAGCCTCTAAAAGGCACAGACATTCCGCTTGCAGCCCGCATTGTCGCCGTCGCCGACGTGTTCGACGCTCTCAGCCATAAACGCTGCTATAAGGAAGCATGGGACATCGGGCAGACATTCCGCGAAATACAGAACGAGTCGGGAAAACAATTTGATCCGGAAATTGTCGCGTCCTTTCTGCAGATACACGACCGCATCTGCACTATTTATCTCCGGTATCCCGATGCCGAAGACTGATGCACCGCCTGCGAAGCCCGTCCGACTTTTGCGTCCGCTGCGGTTATTATTCGGAAAGTTCCGCTTTTTTTATAAGCCGGTGGATTTCTTTGTCGAAGCAGTTTGCAAACGCGGAGAATTCTTTTTTGCCGTAGGTGATTGTACCGCTGCCGCCGAGGCCTGCCTGTGCAAGCTGCAGATCAAAGTTCCGTTCCGAAAGCCGCTGCCGTACGTTTTCCTTTGAAAATACGGTACCGCGGTCGTTCAGCACGCAGAGATTTTTTTCAACGCAGCGCGCCGCAAGCGGAATGTCCCGCGTCACGATCATATCGCACGGCTCTGCATGCGAAACTATATAGTCGTCCGCCGCGTCCTGCGTCTTTCCGCAGACTATCATTTCGTACGTAAAACTTTCCGGTGCGGGAATCTGATGATTTGCTGCAAATGTGACGGGAAGGGTAAGTCTTGACGCGTATCTGAGGATATAGCTTCGTACCATGCGCGGGCATGAATCGGCATCAATCCAGATATGCACCTGTTTCAATTCAGTACCTTGTCGATTTTGTCTATCATCTCGAGCGTAAGCCGTTCGGCCTCTTTTGCTTCCTCGGACGGTATACTACTGCTTTCTATCTGTACATTTTTTGATTTTTCTTTATAAAGTTCGTCGCAGAGCGTAATGCCGCTCATGATTGCAACTTCAATCGGATTTTTTAACCCGCCGGCTTTCTCTACGTCGGCGGTAATCCGCTTGTAATAACCGAGCAGTTTTTCAAGATATTCAGTTTCTTCGTTCGCTCTGATTGTAAACGAGGAACCTAATACGTCGATTTGAAGAGTGCCCATTAAAAAATATCAAACTGTCCGCTGCTTTCGGATTTTTTTTCTTCTGTTCCGGCGGCAGGAGTCCGGGGAATGTTCTGCACGGGAGCTGCGGATGCAGCATTCTGCGTGTGCGGAACTTCAACAGCCTGTTTCGGCTGTTCTTTTTCTGCAGCGGGTTTTACCGCAGCAGAAGCACTCTCGGAACCGGCCTTAAGTACCGAATTTTCGATAGAATTAAGCCGGTCGAGAGCCTTCAGTATACCGTTCTCGATCCTGCCCTGATCCTGCTCGAAAGAAGAAAGCTGCTCCGTTTTGCTGGAAAGCGCATTTGTGAGCTCTGAACATTTACTGCGCAGAGCATCGTTTTCCGCCTGCAGCTGTGTGATTTTTTCCACAGCGCTTTCAACTTTCTGTTCAAGAAGAAGAACCTGATCGAGTGATATCATATTATGCCTTCAGTGCGTTTTTTGCCGATTCGACAACAGCCTTGAATGCTGCCTGATCCTCAATAGCCATGTTCGACAGAGCCTTGCGGTTCAGTGTGATTCCGGCTTTTGCGCATCCGTCGATGAAGCGTGAATATGAGAGTCCTTCATCGCGGACAGCTGCGTTGATACGTGCAATCCACAGCGAGCGGAAAGTGTGCTTTTTGTCGTGGCGGTCAACATAAGCATGATTGAGTGCCTTGACAACAGCGTCTTTCGCCGGTCTGTAATTTGATTTGCGGTCACCGCGGAAACCTTTTGCAAGCTTCAGGATTTTCGCACGGCGGTTATTGCGTTTTGTTCCGTCTATTGCTCTTGACATTTTCTACTCCTCAATAATCAACCGTACGGAAGCATCTGCTTCCTGATTCTTCTTGCTGAAGCTTCATCCATAATTCCTGCTTCGCGGAGCTGGCGTTTTCTTTTCGGAGAACGTTTCGTCAGAATATGGCGCAGGTTCATTTTCTTGTACTTGACTTTGCCGGTACCGGTAAGCGTGTAACGCTTAGCTGCGGACTTCTTTGTCTTCATCTTGGGCATTTGATTTTACCTCGTTTGTTTTGGCTTTTCCTGAGATCGTCATTGACATGAACTTGCCGTCCATGGCGGCAGGTTTTTCGATCGCATACGCCGAAGTAAGCCTTTTCAGAACTTCCTGCAGGACTCCGAAACCTAAGTCGGTATGAGCAAGCTCACGTCCGCGGAAACGGATAGTGATTTTGACCTTATCGCCTTCGTCGAGGAATTCCTGTACATGTTTTGCCTTCGTATCAAGGTCGCCCGGGCCGATTTTCGGCTGCATACGAATTTCCTTGATTTTCAATACCTTCTGGTTCTTTTTGGAGTCACGGAGCTTTTTCTCCATCTCGAACCGGTATTTGCCGAAATCCAGTATTTTGCAGACAGGCGGATTCGCATTTGGCGAAACTTCAACAAGGTCGAGCTCTTTATCCTTTGCCATTTTGAGCGCATCCAGCGTAGGTACAATCCCTTTCTGTCCGCCCTCATCATCGATCAATCTGACCTCGCGCACACGGATTTGTTCATTAATCCGCATCCCCTTATTGTTGTTAGTATTAGCCAACGATCCTCCTCGTGTCTGAAAACACGTATTCATGTAACGTATCTGGTATTATATATGAAGTTATGTGAAAATGTCTAGTAGAAAAAAATCACGAAAACATGAAGCTGTTGCGCATTGGGATAAAACATGCTATTTTTTCTATATGTTCCTATTTTTAATTATACTGCTTCCGTCGGCGCTTGCATACTATCTTATCAGCGCTGACGACAAAGCCGTTATTCCCGTTGCTCTTACGGGCATCCTCTCGGCTGCACTTTTTTGCGCACTCAAGGCGTTTTTTTCGTTTATATACCGCGTTCCGTCCGCATCCTTTCTGCCCAATTATGCATATGTACTGTTCGGACAGACACTTGTGCCGTCCGCTGTTGTGTATCTGCTGTTTTTCTTTCTTTCAAAAGACACCCTTTTATTCCGCATAAAGTCCTGCTTTCCTCTGCTGTGTTCATTTTTTGCCGTCTATCTGCCGTATCATGTTATTGCAGGAAGCGCCTCGTCGTATTCCGTGTTCGAACTTTTTCTGAAACCAGTACTTTACCTTATGATGCTTACATCGGCTTCGCTGTGCGTCCGGTTCGTTTTCCGCTCGTTCGGAGAAAACGGCCGGAAAATGAAAATCGTATGGATATCCGCGCTCTGCGTAATACTGCTTGTTCCTGCTGCTGTCGAGACCGCATGGTTTATCGGCCTGCCGTTCTGGGCGTGGCTCGTTCCATGGGCGGCGTACGTTCTTTTCGCAGTCTGCGGTTACATGAATGCGCGGAAAGATGACCTGCTGATGAGAAGTCCGAAACTGTTTCTGCCCGGTTTTAAAAAGTCCGGGAAATAATAAACGCATCACGTCGTAAGCAGCTGCATATGTCTGTGCTGCTTGAATCTCGCTTTCTGGCGCCGTGAATCTCCGCTCTGGACGGCGTGAATCCTATCTTCAGACGGTACGAAGCTCATCTTCAGACGGTGTGAAGCTCATCTTCAGACGGTGCGAAGCTCATCCTCAGACGGTACGAAGCTCATCCTCAGACGGTGCGAAGCTCATCCTCAGACGGTGCGAAGCTCATTTTCAGACGGTATACGTTTCATCTTTCCGCCGCGTAAGACTTACGTCCTGCGCCCGCAGGATTCCCCTGAACATCTCTGTTCATCATATAAAAAGCCCGGCCTTCGTCTGACGGAAGGCCGGGCTTTTCTGCAGGAAACTTCCCGCATTTCTGCTGTTTGTTGTAGAGCAGGAACCGTTATTTTGCGGCTTTGATTGCGTTCATGCACTCGACTGCATGACCTGCAGAACCGAGTACGTCCTTATTTTTGTGTTCGTACATTTTTTTGAGCTCGTCACGGGCCGGTCCGAGATAGAGACGCGGGTCGAATACTTCGGGATCCTCTGCAAAAACTCTGCGTACTGCTGCAGTCATGGCAAGACGGCCGTCCGAGTCGATGTTGATTTTGCAGACTGCCGATTTTGCTGCCTTACGGAGCTGTTCTTCGGGAATACCGACAGAATCGGGGATCTTTCCGCCGTATTTTTCGATTTCTTTTACATACTGGACCGGAACTGACGATGAACCGTGAAGAACAATCGGGAATCCCGGGAGTTTCTGCTCGACGCCTTCGAGAACGTCGAATGCGAGCGGCGGCGGAATGAGAATTCCGTCGGGAGTGCGCGTGCACTGCTCCGGTGTGAATTTGCAGCGGCCGTGGCTTGTGCCGATTGAGATGGCGAGGGAGTCGACGCCTGTTTTGCCTACGAAATCCTGAACTTCCTCGGGTTTTGTGTAATGACTCGCAGCCGAACTTACTTCATCCTCAACGCCTGCAAGAACGCCGAGTTCGCCCTCGACCGTTACGTAATCTTTCTGTGAATGAGCGAAATCGCAGACCTGTTTGGTAAGTTTTACGTTCTCTTCGTACGGAAGGGCGGAACCGTCAATCATGACTGATGAAAATCCGCTCTCGATGCAGTCTTTTGCGACTTCGAAAGACGGACCGTGATCGAGATGCAGAACGATCGGAATATCGCATCCGAGTTCGTGCGCATATTCAACGGCACCTGCCGCCATATGGCGGAGAATGTATTTATCCGCATATGCGCGTGCACCTTTAGAAACCTGCAGAATGACAGGAGACTGAGTCTCGACGCATGCCTGAATGATTGCCTGCATCTGCTCCATGTTGTTGAAGTTGTATGCGGGGATTGCATAATGGCCGGCCATTGCCTGCTGGAAAAGCACTTTCGTATTGACCAGACCAATCTCTTTGTAACTATGCATAAGGTACTCCTTAGTAAAGAATAACAGAATCGGTCTAATAGTACGTTAAAGCGGTGATTTATGCAAGGATGCGCATTATTATGAACTAAAACAGTTTGACAAAGAATGCGTCTGCAAATATAATGGATTTACTGTTATAAATTGAGCGATATCATCCGATAATAGATATATGGTATTCCGTCTAAGACGGATGTAAAAGTTCAAGGAGTTTTGCATGAAAAAGGGCTTAGTAGTCTTTCTGAATCTTGCTCTGCTTTCTTTACTCTGCATGCCGGTTTTCAGCCAGCCGAGTTCAAAAAGCGTCGAGACGTTCGTAATGGACAATTTTGACAAAGAGGACGGCCACGAGTGGACATGGACTGTCAATGCCAGCCGTTTTATCGCCGAAGGATATCCAAAATACGGATATTTTGACGGCATTCCGAATTCGCTGAAGCCGCTGCGCAAGGCTGACGACGGCGATCCGAAAGTTTTCGGTGTTAAGACTGCTTTCAACCGCAAGGGCGACAACTGGTTTGAAATCTATCCGACAAAGGATAACAAGCCGTACGAGATTCCGTTCATTGGTACTGTTACTCAGCTTGATTTCTGGGTATGGGGTGCCAATTACATGTACTACCTTGAAGTTATGGTCCGTGATGCGGACGGACGCGTGCATGTCCTTCCGGTGAGTACGCTTGCGTTCAACGGATGGCGGAATGTCGTCGTCAATGTGCCGGGATGGATCCGCCAGCATTCGAAACAGCGTTCGGGCCGGCCTGAGCTGACGTTCGTCGGTTTCCGTGTCCGTTCGGACCCCGAAGAGTTCGCCGATGATTTTATGATTTACATCGACCAGCTTAAATATACGACAAACTCGCTTTCACAGATTTTCGACGGTTACGAGCTGAAAGATACTGATTTCGGCAGCGCAACTTCACCGTCGGCTTCTCAAACAACTTCACAAACCGGCAGCAATGCGGAGGGCAAATAAATGAAAAAGCTGATTATTGCAACTGTTCTGGCAGCAGCCGCATGCGGTCTTGTGTTTGCTCAGACTTCAACTCTCACTGAACCGAACCCGGAGAACGTCGGCAATGATTCTGCAATGCAGGCACTCCGCGAGATTTCAATCGATAAATTCGAACGGGAAGGGGCATGGAATGTCCGTATGTCTCCCGATTACGGCATTATCAGCGGACGTCTTTTCGACGGCAGCCCTTCCATGAAAGAACCGCTCCAGGAAGATAAAGATAAGCAAGATGCGGATACGCAGGTTCTCGGCGTAAAAGTCGAATTCTTTAAACGCGGGGTGAACTCATTCTATATTATGTCTGAGCGTCCGCTTCCGATTGAAGGGGTTACGAAAACTGTTTCCGTCTGGGTATGCGGACGTAACCAGAGCCACGAGTTGTATCTTCTCGTGCAGGATTACTTCGGAAATAACTTTGAACTTTACATGGGTGATCTCGGATTCAGCGGCTGGAAAAAACTTACGGCTGTTGTTCCGCCGTCATCCGACGGAGTGCACGGCATAGTTCAGAACAGCTCGTATTACGGCGACCGGCCCGGTCTTCGCGTTATCGGATTCAGAGTCGACTGCAATCCGATGCTTGCCCGCGGTTCATACTACATGTATATGGATGACCTTCGTGCGGTGACCGATCTTTACGATATGGAAAATCACGACGAAGACGATATGACCGATAACTGGTAATCGATAGATTAAATGAAAAGGGCTGCCCTGCGGGACAGCCTTTTTCATTTAACGCAGTAGTAATGGAACCGGTTTTTTATTTCTTTCATTTGAATCAGATTCATTTTGTATAACACCCACATCATAATATGTGCCCGGGCTGCGGCCGAAGCGGGAAGCGATTTGTCGGCTTTCAGGGCGGCTGCGAGTTCCTTTGCAGAGAATTCCGGCAGGCATTGTTCGGGAATAAGCGCGAGGTAATCCGCCGCTCCGCAAAACGTACGCGTGCTCAGTATTTGTCCGAGTGTTTTATCTGTCTTGTTCCAGTTTTTGCGGAATCGTCTTCTGCCGTTCGGCGACTGTACCGGTTCCTGCGTACGGATGCGTCGTTCCGTCATTGTAATTTCGAGCACGTCGAGGGAAAAATTTTTTTTCAGAAGAACGGGATACAATCCGGTAAGCTCATCAAAAATATCATATATAGAACCTTTTACGGGGCTTTTTCGTCTTGATATGCATTTTCCGTCTTTTCCGTACAATTCTATGTGTTTCTCTCGGACGACAGGATGTACAATCTTTACGTTTCGTCCGTTTTCCAGAGCCGACATTGTTTTTATAAGCAGTTTTGAGACATTCTTCGTCTGTATTTCCGTGACATTCCCCCGGCTGTCGACTATATCATATATTTTTCCGTCGCATTCCACTTCCGTTCTGCATCCGTTTTCGAGTGAATAGAGCGTCTTCAGCGTTCTGTGGAGCGAGCTTTCCGAATAAGTGTTAATCATTCATTCCCCTGAGGTATTTCTACTATACAATTATATATGAAAAAAGAAAAGAAAAAGTAATTTTTCCTATTATCGGCATATATCCCCGTTGACATTAGAATTTTTTGGCATAAAATGATTAATAAGTGGGAATTAGTGGGAATAAGTGGTAGGCGGTGGCAATGGACATGCTGACAGGCGAATATCGGAACACGCTTGACGAAAAGGGGAGAATCCTTTTTCCTGCAAAGCTTCGTTCCGAACTTACAGGAAATGTGCTCGTCGTAACTCAGTCCCTTGACCGCTGTTTATGGCTTTTTACGCCTGAGGAATGGAAAGCTGTATCTTCAAAATTGATGGATTCGGCTTCTCCGTTTAATGAGAAAAACCGTCTTGTGCTGCGGAGATTTATAGCTCCCGCACAGGAAATTGAGTTCGACAGATCAGGCCGCCTTTCAATCCCCCAGAGTCTGCGCGAATATGCGTCGCTTTCGAAAGACTGTGTTCTTCTCGGTGTAAACAAATACATTGAGTTATGGGACGCCGAAAGCTATAAGACGTATCTTGAGCAGAGTGAGGCTTCATTCCGCGACGCTGCGGAGGAGCTTGGAACGATAGTGTTTTAATCCGGGGAGGGGAATTATGGAAATTGTGCACACGCCGGTTTTGCTGCAGGAATGTCTGACTATGCTCAGCCCTGCCGGAGAACCGTTCGAACATCGGGCTGTTATGTGCGATTCGACGCTCGGCGAGGGCGGCCATACTTCCGCGTTTCTCTCGAAATTCCCTGAACTTACCGTGATCGGCATCGACGCCGATGCAGCCATACAGCAGCGTGCAAAAGAACGTCTTGCGCCGTTCGGAAAGCGCATTCATTTTTACAACGGCTGGTTCAACGATTTTTATGAATCGTATCCGGCTGATATGCCGAAACCTGACATCATCCTGTTCGATCTCGGAATTTCGGTGTATCACTACGAGCGTTCCGGAAGGGGATTCTCGTTCAGGCACGACGAGCCGCTCGACATGCGGCTTGATTCGTCGGCAGGTGAGAGTGCGGCCGACATTGTGAACGGCACGCGGGAAGAAGAACTGGCGAATCTTATTTATCTTTACGGCGAGGAAAAGCTCAGCCGGAGAATAGCGAAGGCTATAGCGGAAGCTCGTAAAGGCGGACGTATCAATTCGTCGAAGGCGCTTGCCGATATAATATATGATGCAGTGCCGGCTTATTATAAGCATGGGGCGATTCATCCTGCAACGCGTACGTTCCAGGCGCTCAGAATTGCTGTGAACAGCGAACTGCGTCGTCTTCCGAAAGCCGTTCATTCAGCGTTCAACGACCTGAATGTCGGCGGAAAAATGGGAGTTATCACGTTCCATTCGCTGGAAGACCGCATTGTGAAGAATTATTTCAGGAATCTGGGCAGGCAGTGCGTATGTCCGCCTGAAGTTGCGCAATGCGTATGCGGCGGAAAGCCGTGTGCGGAAGTTCTTACACGTAAACCGATTGAACCGACGGACGAAGAGATAAAAATCAATTCTCCGTCGAGAAGCGCCAAACTGCGCGTCGTGCGCAAGCTGCGCGATGCGACAGAATATCATTTGTTTGGAGTAGAGGGGTACTGAGGTATGAAAAAGAAACAGAGACACGTGAGTGAAATTATTATTGTCTGCCTCATTGCGGCGGCGGTTCCCGCGCTTCTTATTCTTGACGGTATTCAGGCCCGCAGATATGAGAATCTTTCGGATGAAGTGAGCGGACTTGAGAAAAAACAGGAAGAGCTTGTCGAGGACAATAAAAAGCTTGTTACGGATATAAGTCTGCTCTCAAGCACCGACCGTATAGAGAAAATCGCGGAGAATGATCTTGGAATGCATAAGGCGGAAACCGACGACATTGTCCGCGTTGAGATGAAGGGTGCAAAGAAATGAACAGTCTGCTTGATTACGACGAACTGCTGAATGCGGTGAGCGGCAAATCTGTCGGCCTTGCATTCAGTGAAAAAAAATTTTATTTCACTTCCGTGGTTACGGACAGCCGCAGCGTCGTCGGGGGCAGTCTGTTTGTGCCGCTTATCGGGCAGAATCAGGACGGACACAAGTATATTCCGCAGGCGATTGAAAAAGGCGCAACCGCCGTTTTCGTCGCGTCGGATGAGTATGAGGCCGATTCGCGGAAGTACATGGAGCTTGCAGGCGGGCATCCTCAGATACTTTTTGTCGTCGTGTCGGACACGCTTCACGCGCTCCAGGATGCGGCGGCCGCATATGTCGCTAAATTTCCGAAACTTCTGAAAATCGGCATCACCGGTTCGAGCGGGAAAACGACGACAAAGGAAATGACTGTTGCCGTCCTGAAACAGAAATACAACGTCGTATATAATGAAGGGAATCTCAACTCGGAGACGGGGCTTCCTCTTTCCGTTTTCAAAATTCGGAAGGACGACGAGATCGGCGTTTTTGAGATGGGAATGAACCGTGTCGACGAAATCGGCGAAATTGCCGCCGTTTTGAAGCCGCAGTACGCACTTGTTACGAACATAGGAACGGCGCACATCGGCATTCTCGGAAGCAGGAAAAATATTGCGGAGGAAAAGCGCAAAATATTCGGCTATATCCCGGAAGACGGTGCTGCATTTATTCCTGCCGCAGATGATTTTGCCGCATTCCTTTCCGAAGGGATCAAAGGCAGTATTATTAATTACGGCAGGGACGTTCCGCCGTCGGAAAGCGGCGTGACATTCGTTTCGGACGACGGAATCAGCGGAACGACGTTTAAAACGGGCGGCGAGGATGTTCATCTGAAGCTGCCCGGAATATACAATTATCAGAACGCGCTCGGCGCGATCGCGGTCGGCAGATATTTCGGCGTAAGCGATGAACTTATTAAAAATGCGCTCGAGTCGTTCATGCCGATTGCCGGCCGTACTGAAACGGAATCGTTCGAACTCCGCGGAGGTACGCGCGTTACGCTCGTGAAGGACTGCTATAACGCTAATCCCGATTCGATGGCGAAGGTTCTGGCATTCTGCGGCTCTGTAAAAAAGGTATGCCACCGCATATACGTTCTCGGCGACATGCTCGAACTCGGAAAAGAATCCGCGGAGGAACATGCAAAAGTCGGGGCGGAGGCCGTTACGGCGTCTCCCGATCAGATTATATTTATCGGTAATGAAATGAAATACGCGGCTGCCGCTGCAAAAAGCGCCGGATTTACAAACGCGCTGTACATTCCCGACGCGGACGACAACGCCGTTGAACTTGCCGCTCAGTTTCTTATCGACTGTGTGGAACCCGGGGATTTGCTGCTGCTTAAGGCTTCCCGCGGCATTCAGCTTGAACGCATTATTCCGCTTATCGGCATTTCGGAGGGAAACAGCAATGGATGATTACCGTTTTCTCGCCGACAGACCCGTGGAGGAGTATCACAAAAGCGATATAGGTTTTCTTGCCTGTGTCATATTATTATGCGGGCTCGGACTGTTTGCGCTTTTTTTCTGCTCGCAGAATCTGGCTCAGCGTATGTTCGGTAACCCCTTTTATTTTGTTAAACGTCAGCTTATCTGCATCGCGATCGGTCTCGGGGGATTTTTCCTGTTTGCGTCATTGCGCATGAGTGTAATCCGCAAAATGCTGCCGTTCATCGTAATCGGAGCATTTATTCTCTGTCTGCTTACGTTTGTCCCCGGTATTTCCATCGAACGCAACGGTGCGCGGCGCTGGCTCAGAATGCCGTTCTCTTTTACGCTGCAGCCGTCTGAATTTGTTAAATTTGCAGTCGTTTTGTTTCTGGCCAATCTGTTCGATAAACTGGAGCGGGTTGCCGATCCGGGGGAAAAATCAGTTCTGCCCTCCGTAATCGGACTGTCGCTGTTTTCCTTTCTGGTTTTTCTGCAGAAGGATTTTTCGACATGTGTTTTTATTTTTGCAGTTGGTCTGGTTATGTTCTTTGAGTCCGGTGCAAAACTTACGTGGTTTCCTCCGGCCCTTCTGCTTATTATTCCGTTGTGCATTCTCATGGTAATGCAGGAACCGTACCGCATAGAACGTATTATCGCATTTCTTCGGCCGGAAGACGGCATGCATACATACAACTACCAGAGCATTGCCGCAAAGCGGGCGATAAGTTCCGGCGGATTCTGGGGCTCGGGAATAGGTTCAGGACTTGTATGGATTAACAGTATTCCCGAAGTTCAGGCCGATTATATTTTTGCCGGCTGGACGGAAGCGATGGGATTGTTCGGAGTCATCGTGTATTTTGTTCTGCTCGGCATGTTTGCGTGGCGCGGCTGCCGCTCGTCTTTTTACTGCACGGACAGGTTCGCGGCGTTCGCTTCGTTCGGCTGCGTCACGATGATTGTTATGCAGTCGCTTATGAACAGCGCTGTCGTCTGCGGTGCACTTCCCGCAACGGGAATCCCGCTGCCGTTTTTTTCGCTCGGCGGTTCTTCAATCATAGTGACGCTCATGATGTGCGGTTTTGTCGTAAATGCCTCCCGCTGCAACACAAATGAGGGAGAGGATGATTTTGTTAATACTACGAACAGTGACGGATTTGAGGTACGTTCTGTAAATGGAGTGAAAGTTTATGAGTGATATAAGCATGACAGGATTCGATGTCCCGAAGAAAAAAACAGCATCTTCCGACAGGAAGACAAAAATAATATTTATCGTGTTTCTCGTTCTCTGTACTGCGTTTCTTCTCGAGATAGTCATATATAAATTCGTACTGCCGAGCATGGGAAAACCCCGGATTACGTACAGCGGTGAAAACAGGATTTCCGTCGAAGAACTGTCGGAACTGCTGGCTCCCATGAAAAACCTCAACTGGTTTTCGTTCAGTCCCGAAGAAGCCGTTTCCATTCTGTCTTCGGCGCCGGCGATTGATTCTGTCACTGTGTCGAAACATTTTCCTGACAAAGTGACTGTTTCCATCGTGGAACGGGAACCTGTTGCGATGACGTTCATACTGGTCGACGGCAGGAGTGTTCCCGTTCAGATAGATAAGAACGGTGTTCTTTTTGCCGGAGCCGAACAGGAACAGCAGGACGGTTCCGTACCGATTGTCTCGGGACTTCCTGTCGAGCATCTTTCGGCGGGAATGCGTATTCCCGCAAAATACCGCGTATTGATTGACCAGATCGCTCATATCCAGTCATTGCCTCAGAAATATTTCGCCGCCGTTTCGGAAATCTGTGTAGTCCCGAAGGAGTACGGCAACTATGAGCTCATGCTTATTCCCGCGAAATCGCGGACGCGCGTGCTCACAGACCGTGCATTGAATGAAGATGCGTTACAGTATATGATGGTAGTACTCGACGTCGTCAATTCGATTGAGCCGAATGTTTCTGAAATAGATCTTCGTTACGGTTCCGTTTCATACAGAACGCGTTGATTAAGGAATGCTGAAGATATGGTTGTTGGTCTTGATATAGGTACAAGTTTTATCCGAGTCGCAATCGGTGAACACCGGGATGACGGAAGTATGGAAATAACCGGCATCGCAGGGCGGAAATCGGCAGGCCTCCGCAACGGTGTCATCGTCAATATAGAAGACGCGATGACCGCAATAAAAGAGACGATTGAAGCTGCAGAACAGAATGCTGGAGCGGAGGTTCTGTCGTGTGCGACAGGTATAGGCGGGACTCAGATAGAAGGAATGAATCAGAAGGGGAGCACGCCCGTGACTCCTCCCGGAAAACAGCCGCGCGAAATTACACGGCAGGACATTCAGCGGGCGATAGACAATGCGAAAGCCGTTCTTATTCCGATGGACAGGGAGCTGCTTCACGTCGTTGCGCAGAATTTCACGGTCGACGGCGTTACGGGAATCAAAGATCCGGTGAACATGATGTGCGCGCGGCTTGAGGCGGACGTTCACATCATAACCGCATCTAAGACGACGATTCAGAACGTGCGCACGTGCGTTAACCGCGCGGGATACAATCTCGACGGCGTAATGCTGAAAACACTCGCCGCGACGCAGGCCGTCGTGCACGAGGATGAAATGGAACTGGGTTCCATACTTATTGACATGGGGGCCGGCACGACGGACGTGCTCGTGCTGCTCGGAGGTGCACCCGTATGTACGGTGTCAATTCCCGTCGGCGGCAACCTCGTTTCGAACGATATTGCGATTGTAAAGGGAATTCCGGTTTCCGCTGCGGAAAAAATAAAGATTGAGTCGGGATGCTGCTGGCTTCAGGGAATCGGAGACGACCAGGAAGTTATTATTCCGGGTGTCGGAGGAAGGGCACCGGAGCTTACGACGCAGACGGAACTGTGCCGGATAATAGAGCCTCGCGTCGAAGAAATATTTTCGATGGTGCGCAGCGCCGTTATTAATAATTCGAACATCACGCAGCTGTCCGGCAACATTATCCTTACGGGAGGAGGGGCGCAGATGGAGGGTGTAGTTGAACTTGCCCAGAACGTGTTCGGTACGACTTCCGTGCGCCTCGGAATTCCTGAAAAACTCGGCGGGCCGGAAAGCGAGTACCGCAAACCTGAATATGCGACTGTCATCGGGCTTGTGCTTGGAAATAGGGATACAGCTCAGGAAAGAAACGGTCGTAAAAATAGAAAACTCTTTTCTTCGGATGAGAGCGGAAAGAAAGAAAGCTTCTTAACGAAGCTGAAAAAGTCATTTTTCTAACAAGGAAAACGGGTCGGGAGGAAAGAATGATGGATTTTTCAGTGGTGAACGACAACGGAACTGCGCTTGATACGGCGAGTCCGACAGTCATCAAAGTTATCGGATGCGGCGGCGGCGGTTCAAACGCCGTGAACCGCATGATTGATGCGAATATTGCGAATATTGAGTTTATAGTGCTCAACACAGATCTGCAGGCGCTTAATCTGTCCCATGCAGAAAAACGGATTGCTATCGGGCAGAAAGTTACAAAGGGCCTCGGAGCCGGAGGAAAGCCTGCGGTCGGAGAAGAGGCTGCCGAGGAAGACAAGGAAGTAATCACGAATCTGCTGAAAGGCACCGATATGGTGTTCATTACCGCCGGTATGGGAGGCGGTACCGGCACCGGTTCTGCACCTGTCGTGGCGCGCATTGCACGCGAACTCGGCGTGCTCACGGTCGGCGTTGTTACGACGCCGTTCGAATTTGAAGGTCCCGTCAGGATGAGGCAGGCGCGCGAGGGAATAAAGAAACTGCACGAAAACGTCGATTCGCTTATCGTTATTCCCAATCAGCAGCTCCTAAAAGTTGTGGATAAAAACATGCCGATCCGTCAGGCGTTCCTTGTGGCGGACGACGTGCTGAGGCAGGGTGTCGAAGGCATTTCAAACATCATCACGAAACCGGGCGACGTGAACATAGATTTTGCGGATGTGCGCAACGCAATGCTCGGACAGGGAGATGCCATCCTCGGCGTCGGAATCGGAGACGGCGAGAACCGCGCCGTGGACGCTGCGACAAAAGCTATCAAAAATCCTATGCTCGAGGACACGAATATCGACGGTGCGAAAAACGTACTCGTAAACGTGTGCTCGGGAGAGAATATTTCAGCGCAGGAAGTGGCCGAAATCATGAAGGTCGTCACCGTTTCCGCCGATGAAAACGTAAATATCCTCTGGGGGCAGGTCGTTGATCCGTCGCTCGACAATAAAGTGAACGTCACTGTCATTGCGACGGGATTTCACGACAGACGGGACGATATTATTGAGGATACGGCTGATTCCGTGCAGGAGCCCGTGAGAGACAATTCGTTCGTAAGCAGCGACGAATTCTCCAGCATTCTCAACGGCCGCGGTGCGGAGACTGTAAAAAGTTCGTCTGCCGGGCACATACCCGGTCTTTTCGACAACGAGAACGCGCCTGCTGCAAAAGAGCCGGAGAAAGTCCCCGTCGGAGTCGGCGCGGCATCGTCTGCCGCCGCAGGTTCGCTTGGGAAGGCTATCTCGATGTCCGCTCCGCACCATACACAGTCGGGACTGAAACCTCCTGCAGGCTTTACCGCACGCAACGATCTTTCACAGCCTGCATGCTGGCGCGGCCAGAACCAGAACGAACTTTCGCGCACGATTAATCTGCAGGACTGATTCCGCTGCCGTATGGCTGAAAAATTATCGATACCGGTCATACTCTCCCGGTTTTACACCGATCTTCTGCTTGTCGAACGGCGCGCCCGGAAGACTGCGGAAACATATCGTCTTTCGGTGAACGAATTTCTTGACTGGTGTGTCGAAAAGCGGATAAAACTGAGCAGTGTAAACGTACAGACACTTCTGTATTACATTGTGTGGCGGAAGACGGAAGGATGCACTGAACTTACGCTTGCAAAGGATATTTCCGCCCTGCGCTCGTTCGGTTCCTACCTTGAACGGCAGGGACTGTGGAGCGAAAATTATGCGCTTATGCTCGACCGCCCTAAAGCCGCGCGCCCGCTTCCGCGCGTTCTTACCGTAAATCAGGTTGAAAAGCTGCTTTCCGTCATAGATACTTCCGACCCGCTTGGAATCAGGGATGCGGCGCTTTTTGAACTGATTTATTCGTGCGGACTGCGCATAAGCGAGGCGTCGGGACTTCTTGTACAGAACGTGCATTTGAACGAACAGCTCATTCTCGTGCGCGGTAAAGGCGACAAGGAGCGCATCGTGCCGTTCGGCGTGCAGGCGAAGGAAAAACTTACGGCATATCTCGACGACGCGCGCCCCGCTCTTGTGGGAAAAAAAGCTGTGGCTGAGGTTTTCGTCAATTACAAGGGCGAACCGATGTCGCGGAAGGGTATCTGGAAGCGTTTTCAGGACTACGAATCGTTATCAGGCGTTCACGCAAAAGTTCACACGCTGCGCCACTCATTCGCAACGCATCTGCTCTCAGGCGGTGCCGACCTTCGTTCCGTGCAGGAACTTTTAGGACACGCGGATCTTTCCACTACGCAGATATATACGCATGTCGACGACGAACAGCTGCGCAGAAATCATGAAAAGTTTTTCCCGGGGCATACTGCTGCATCCGATAAAAATAAGGGTTGAATTCTCTGTCCGCTCCCTATATAGTATATAAATAAACACAGTCAGCGGAAAATGATGTTTGCCGGCCGCAAGCTCCGCTTGACCTTTTATAGGAGTCCTATGAAAAAATTGTTCATAATTTTGACTGCTTCTGTTTTCGCTCTTTCCGTGTTTACGTCATGCGGAGTTTCGAACAGGTCGGTTAAGCGTATGCAGCAGATGGAGGAAGGTGTTTCAAGCCCGACGACGATAGACGAATACAAGGACGCAATCAAAAAATACGAGAAGCGCGTTGCCGATATTGAACTTGCCCAGCAGCAGGTGGGAATCTGGTACAAAATTCTCGGTTCCCGCTATCTTGACCAGAAGATGTACGGCGAAGCGCTCAAATGTTACCAGAAAGCGGTTGAATTCTATCCCGACAATCAGAATCTTTATTACTATGTCGGCTTGTGTGCGGGCTATATGGCTCATTCTGCGCTTGATTACGACGCCGTTGCGAATCCTGAAAAGAAGTTCAACTATCTCAAGCTTGCCGAGTCGGCATATCTGCGCGCAGTTGCGATCGAACCGAAATATGTGCGCGCGCTGTACGGTCTCGGCGTCCTGTACGTATTCGAGCTGGATGAAAGCGACAAGGCGATTCCCTATCTGGAAAAGCTTCTGACGATCGACAAGGGGCATACCGACGCGAAATTCGTGCTTGCCAACGCGTATTACCGCGGAGGACAGATGCAGAAAGCTGCGGATATGTACGACAGCATTATAAAGACGACGAAGGATCCTGAAAAAATCGCCGCTGCTCAGGAAAATAAAAAACAGGTGCTGGATTCGTCATATGGGCAATAAGCAGACCGACATTCTGCTTCCTCTTTTTATCTCAGGGATTACGTTTCTCACGTTCAACGAAAAAAATATTATATGGAAGAATCTTGACAATTCGGACGCCCTTGCGTTACTGTCTATAAATGACATTTCAAAGATTGTAGGACGTTCCTGCAGTTCCGACAGCTGGAACGGAAAAAACAATCTGAAAAATGCCCGGACGGCGATGCGCCTCATGGAAGCATATTCCATCGACGCGCTTCTCAATACCGACGCCGCGTATCCGGCGCTTCTGCGCGAGACGGTAAATGCTCCGTTCATGCTGTTTTACCGGGGTAATGCCGGATGTCTCGCAGAGCGGACGGTATCAGTCGTGGGAACGCGGATGATGAGCCCTGAGGGAAAGGCCGCTGCGTTTTCCTTTGCGTACGACGCAGTGCGTGACGGCGTTACGGTTGTCTCAGGCCTTGCGGACGGCATAGACGGTGCGGCCCACAGCGGTGCGGTTGAAGCGTGCTTCGATGCGGTTGAGTCGGGGGAATCGGCTTCAGAATTGTGCGGAAAGACCGCGGCCGTGCTTCCGTGCGGACCGGACACGATTGCGCCTGCAAACCACAAAAAGCTTGCCGGGCGCATTCTTTCGACGGGCGGCTGTCTGGTGAGCGAGTATATGCCGGGAACGCCTGTAGAATCGTGGCGTTTCGTGCACCGCAACCGCATTATCGCGGCTCTTTCGCCTGCAACCGTCGTTGTGGAGGCGCCTCCGGGAAGCGGTGCGCTTATTACGGCTGAGTATGCGGTCGATTACAGCAGGGACGTCATGTTCCACGAGGCCGCTTTTTCGATGAACGCGGCTGCTGTTTCGGCCCGGGTGAAGGCGAAGCTTGAGCGCGATTTTGCTGCCGGTAAGACGGCGAAGCATAAAGTTGAAAATACGCCGGAGAAATATCTTTCAGATGGAGCCCCGGTAATAAAAAATTATGCTGATTACTGCCGATGCCTTGCCGAAATGCCGGGCATGCGCAGTACGATGCAGAAAAATAAAGACGGACAGCTTCCGCTTTTTGACGGAGACGGTTCAAAAGAAGGATGATATGGCTGAGACAACAACTACTACAGACGCTGCAGCAGAAAAAAAAGCTGCCGCTCCTGCAGCAAAGAAAACTGCTTCAAAGGTAAAAAAAGCACAATCAACACTTGTCATTGTAGAGTCACCGGCAAAGGCGCACACGATCGAGAAATACCTCGGACCGGGATATACCGTAAAGGCTTCCATGGGTCATCTTATAGACCTGCCGAAGTCGCGCCTTGCAATCGATGTCGACCACGGATTTCAGCCTGAATATATTACCGTCCGCGGTCGGGCAAAACTGCTCAAGGAACTGCAGCACGACGCAAAGAAAGCCGACAAAGTCCTGCTCGCAAGCGATAACGACCGCGAAGGAGAGGCTATCGCATGGCATTTGAACAATGCGCTCAAGACCAAAACGTCGGCCCCTATTAACCGTATCGTGTTCAACGAAATTACGCCTGTTGCCATCAAGGAAGCTGTTCTTCATCCGGGCAGCATAATCGAAAGCAAGGTGAATGCGCAGAAAGCACGCCGTGTGCTCGACCGCCTCGTCGGCTACAATCTGAGTCCGCTTCTCTGGAATAAAGTAAAGAACGGCCTTTCCGCCGGACGCGTGCAGTCTGTGGCGCTGCGCCTTATCTGCGAGAGGGAAGACGAAGTAGAGCATTTTATGCCGGAAGAGTACTGGACGCTCGACGCCGATTTTGCGAAAGGTAAAACGGCATTCACGGCGCAGCTTGTTTCGTACAAAGGCGAAAAAGCCGAACTGAAAAGCGAGCAGTCCGTAAACGATATAATCAGTCTTATTCAGAGTTCGGACTGCACGGTGACGAGCGTGAAGGACACCGACAAATCTGTCCGCCCCAAACCGCCTTTTACGACGTCGAAGCTGCAGCAGGCTGCCGCCAACCGCCTCGGATATACGTCGCGCAAGACCATGCAGATAGCCCAGCAGCTGTACGAAGGCGTAAATATCGGGGCGAACCGCGTCGGTCTCATCACGTATATGCGTACCGATTCAGTCCGTATTTCACAGACTGCGCTCACCGACGTCCGCGACTGGCTGACCAAGAATTATCCGAACGACCTTCCGCCTGAGCCGATTAAGTACGAAGTGGGAAAGGAAGCGCAGGATGCGCATGAAGGCATCCGTCCGACGTACGTCTCGTATACTCCCGATTCGGTAAAGGAATACCTTACGCGCGACCAGCTCCGCCTGTACACAATCATCTGGGAGCGTTTTGTTTCCAGTCAGATGAACAACGCGAAAACGCGGACGACAAGCGTCGAAATTACCGCAGGAGACGCGGTGTTCCGCGTTTCGGCCGGAAAAATCGTGGAAAAAGGATTTTACGACGTCATAAAGCTTCTTTCCTCAAAGGAAGACAAGACGGGCAATCTGCCTTCCCTGAAAGAGGGCGAGAAGATCGAATGCAAAAAATTTTACCCCGAACAGCATTTTACCCAGGGGCCGGCGCGCTATACCGACGCGTCAATCGTACGTACGCTTGAAGAAAAAGGCATCGGGCGCCCGTCGACGTACGCACCTATAATTTCCGTGCTGCTTGACCGCTACTATGTTACGCGGACGAATAAACAGCTCGTGCCGACTCAGCTCGGCAGAATGATATGCAAGATTCTTGTCGAATCGTTCCCTAAAGTAATCAACGAGCATTTTACGGCGCAGGTCGAAAATGACCTCGATAAAGTCGAGCAGGATCAGCTCGTGTGGAACAATATGATAGGGGATTTCTACGCTCCGTTTAAAAAACGGGTCGACGAAGTCATGACGACACAGGAAAGCATCAAGGGCTTTCTCGACGAACCGACGGACAAAATATGCGAGAAGTGCGGCCGTCCGATGGTCAAAAAACTCGGCCGCTTCGGATACTTCCTCGCATGTTCCGGATTCCCCGAATGCCACAACACGCGTTCGATTCCGCTTGCAAAATGCCCGATGCCGGGATGCAACGGTGAAATTGTCGCGCGGAAAACAAAGGGACGCGGGAAGGAATTCTACGGATGTACGAATTATCCGAAATGCAACTTCATCACGCATTTTAAGCCGATAGACCAGTACTGTCCGAAGTGCGGCTGGTTCCTTGTCGAAAAATTCGACAAAAAGAACGGCACGTATAAATCGTGCATCAATCCCGACTGCGATTACCTGCATTCGGCTGACGAAGCAGCTGCAGCCGACGAGGCAGCAGCTCATGATACTGCCGCCTCCGACGACGATCAGGCATAATGCATGGGCGGTCCGGAAACACTTCGCAGCTGTACGGAAGAATTCCTTCTGTACCTCGACGCTGTGAGGGGGCTTTCAGAAAATTCCGTTACGGCGTACCGCAATGACCTTTCGCAGCTCACCGGTTTCCTTGGCGGAGACCGGCTCATTTCCGATGTGACGGCCGAAGATATCCGGTCGTGCATCGGAATCCTTTCAAAAGAACAAAAAGCCGCGTCGACAGTAAACCGCTTTATTGCGGCGGTGAGAACTTTTTTTGCCTATTGCCGGAAATTTGAGTATATTCAAACTAATCCGGCGTTGGAAATCAGGACAGTAAAGATGCCGAAACATCTGCCCCGTTTTCTTACCGGCCCGGAAATCGACGAACTGTGCAGGGAACCTGAAGAACACGAGATTTTGTGGCAGTCGCGCGACAGCGCGATTATCGAGATGCTTTATTCTTCGGGATGCCGTGTGAGCGAGCTTGCTTCGCTGCGGTTCGACGACATGGCCGACGATTACAGTTCTGCAGTCGTGACGGGAAAAGGAAAGAAGGACAGACGCGTGTATTTTGAAGAGGACGCACGGAAAGCGTTCGGAACGTATCTTGACGACCGGAAGAAATTATTTGCTGATAAACATATGAAAGATACCGTGAACCGGATATTTGTGAACCAGCAGGGAACGGCGCTTACACCGCACGGAATAGGGTGGATTATTGCGCGCTATTCGGGACCTGAAGGAACGAATCACCATATATCTCCTCATGCGCTCCGCCATACGTTTGCGACTGCGATGCTCTCATCCGGCGCGGACGTACGCGTTGTGCAGGAACTTCTCGGTCACGCGAGTATTTCGACGACGCAGCGATATACGCACATTACGACGGAGCGTCTCATAGATATGTACAACAAAGCACACCCTCACGGAGGTAAGGATAATGAGTAAGAAATTTCCGAAAATACGCAGCACGACGGTAATAGCTGTGCGGCGCGACGGAAAAGTTGCAATGGCCGGCGACGGACAGGTCACGGCCGGCAATACGGTGGTAAAAGGAAACGCACGCAAAGTGCGCAAAATATACGACGGTAAAATCCTTACGGGATTTGCCGGTTCAGTTGCCGATGCGTTTACGCTGTTCGACAAGTTCGAGGAAAAACTCAAGGAATACAACGGTGACATTATGCGCTCCGCTGTCGAGCTTGCGAAGATGTGGCGCACCGACCGTTCGCTCCAGAAACTTGAGGCGGAGCTGCTCGTTGCGAACAGCGACAAAATTTTACTGATTTCAGGGGACGGCAACGTGATTGAGCCTGAAAACAACGTGTGCGCGATCGGCAGCGGCGGAAATTATGCGTATTCCGCGGCGCTCGCATATCTTGAAAGTTCCGGCATGAGCGCGAGGGAAATAGCCGAGAAAAGCCTTGCAATAGCGGGAAAGATATGCATCTATACGAACGATAATGTGACTGTGGAGGAAGCGTGATGGCTGAAGAAACCAAATCACTGCCTGAAGTGCATGCTGATTTAACACCGAAAGAAATAGTGGAGAAACTCGATCAATATATCATCGGACAGACAAAGGCAAAGCGCGCTGTTGCAGTTGCACTCCGCAACCGTTACCGCCGTCTGAAGCTTCCTGAGGAAATCCGCGACGAGGTTGCGCCGAAGAACATACTCATGATCGGCCCGACCGGCGTGGGGAAAACCGAAATTGCGCGCCGTCTCGCGAAACTCTGCGGGGCGCCGTTCCTCAAAGTTGAGGCAACGAAATACACGGAAGTCGGCTACGTCGGACGCGATGTCGAATCGATGATACGCGACCTCATGGCTGTCGGCTACAACGACGTTAAAGCCGAGATGGAAGAGCGGCTCCGCGAGAGGAGTGCACCCGTCGTCGAAGACAGACTGCTCGACCTTCTGCTTCCGGGGACGTCCGAAAAGGACAGGAAAGCGCGCGCGAACGAAAAGAAAGACGGCGCGGTGCTCGGAAATATTTTCGGCGGCCCGGTTATAAAGCCGTCTTCCCCCGCGGAAACAAAAACTGTAGATACGACGAACGTTGCGGAAGGTTCGTCCGCCGCTGCGGACGCCAACGGAGAAGATTCAACTCGGGAAAAATTCCGTCAGATGCTTCGCGACGGAAAACTTGAAGACCGCGAGATAGAGCTCACTATCCGCCCGCAGTTTCAGATGCCCAACATGGAAATCATTGCCGGCGGAAACATGGAAGACTTTGAGAGCGGCATGCAGAACATCGCGGGCATGCTTTCAGGCGGGAACAAACCTAAACACCGTACTGTTACAATCCGCGAGGGACGCAAGATAATCACCGAGGAAGTGCTCGACAGCATGATCGACTCCGACAAGGTTGCCGACGAGGCTAAGAAGCGCGTGCAGCAGAGCGGCATCATATTTATCGACGAGATAGACAAGATTGCAACGAAGAAAAGCGAAAGCCACGGACAGGACGTTTCCCGCGAGGGAGTCCAGCGCGACATCCTTCCGATTGTCGAAGGAAGCAACGTAAATACGAAATACGGGGTCATCGACACGTCGCACATTCTGTTCATCGCAGCCGGCGCATTCAGCGTGTCGGCGCCGAGCGACCTTATTCCCGAACTTCAGGGACGGTTTCCGCTGCGGGTCGAACTCGACGCGCTCAAGAGGGATGATTTCCGCCGCATTCTTACGGAGCCGCGGAACGCACTTACGAAACAGTACGCGGCGCTCCTTGCAACCGAAGACGTGACGATAAACTTTACCGACGATGCTATCGACCGGATGAGCTTCCTTGCTGAGGATGTGAACAGCCGCAGCGAGAATATCGGCGCGCGCCGGCTTCATACGATTATGGAAAAGGTCCTCGACGACATTTCGTTCGGTGCCGACGAACACAGAGGTGAAACGGTGAACATCGACGAAAAATACGTCGACGAAAAACTCAACGGTCTTGTGGCTGATCAGGACTTGTCCCGGTACATACTGTAGAGCGGAGCAATGCATTTTAACGATAACGACTTTCAGCGCAATTCCAATATTTCATGTATTTTCGACATGATATGGCGCAACCGCACTATGAGCCGGATTGATATTGCCAGGCAGCTGAATCTGTATCGTTCCACGGTATCGAATATTATCGGGACGCTGATAAGCAACGAAGTGATACTTGAAGGCGGGACCGAGACTGAAGTCACGCGCAGCGGCCGTAAACCAGTCAATCTCACAGTAAACGATTCGTTCGGCTGTGTCGTCGGAATCGAACTGCAGATCGACGTTTTTTCAGTCGTTGCGAGCACATTCAGCGGGGACGTGATTTTTTCGATGGAGGGCGAAACTCCGTCAGCTCCCGAACTCGCTGATAAGCCCGTGCAGTCTTTTCTGTACAGCGTTGATAAAATCATGGAGCGGATAATTCCCGAGACGGCGAAACTTGCAGCGCCGCCGCTCGGAATAGGCATCGGTATTCCCGGCATCATCGACATTGACAGAGGAATCGTCATCAGGTCCGATCCGTTCCAGCTTCATAATTTCAGCTATGCCGATACGCTCAGAATGCGCTACGGCATACCGCTGATAATCGAGAACGACGCAAAATGCTGCGCATGGCTGCAGTGCGAGAACTACCGCAACAATTCCGGCCGTGATTTTTTGAGCGTTCTTACGCGCAATTATAAGAACAACGGACGCGGATGTCCCGATTATTATAAATACGGAATCGGAGTCGGACTCGCCGCTACGATGGGCGGGCACGTTCTGTACGGACACAATTATGCGTTCGGCGAATATATTTCACATTCATGGAAACCGAACAAGGCGGGGCAGAACGGACTTCCCGACGCGGTTATTAACACCGTGCAGACGAACGACGATTCCTACGCGGAGTTCATCCGCGATTTGTTTTCGACGCTCACGACGTTTATTCCGCTTCTGGCTCCGAACGCCGTATTTCTGCACGGGCAGCCTGCCTCTCGTCATCAGCTTATCCATACCGTAATCGCCGAACAGGTACCGCAGTTTCTGAAAATGCTGGACAGCTGCAATGCGTCGTTCACCATAATGCAGGAACTGCCGGGCGAAATAGCGCACGGAGCTGCCGCCATGTTTCTTCAGAGACTGTTTTCCGTCGACGAAACGTACGGCAGCAGTTCATATTCCCGTCTTTACTGGGATGAAATTTTTTCCCTCAGACAAAAAAACAAAGAAAAAAAACAATTTCACACAGCCTGATATCTCCGGTCAATCTGTAAAATCAGTCTGCCTTTTCATATGCCGCTCTACTCTTTCCATGCGAAACTGTATCGCTGTTTTTAGTACATAAAAAGTACTAAAAACAGCGAAATTTACAGGAAATTTCATTATTTAACCGTTGACAAATCAAAATACTGGTCTTATAGTTGTTAATAAGTACAGAGATTGTACAAACAGCTTCTGTACCAGATTTGCGTATGCAGATCCCAAAAAAAGGTAAAGGAGAAAAAAATGAAAAGAATTGTAACGGCAATGGCAGTTCTTGTCGCAACGGCAGGCATTTTGTCCGCAGGCGATGTATCGGTGGCATTGGAAGCGAAAGTCAATGTATGGTCAAAAACAGGGGCCGACACACAAGGATTCAATATTGTCCAGGGAGACGACTATCTCGCCCAGCTGCGGCTCGGCTACGATGCTGAATTCGGCGGAGGGTATATCCGTTTAAGATCGGGTGAAATGAACCGGAACAATATATGGACCGGAAAATCACCATGGACCGCAGACGCCAAATCTTTCGGTATGGACCGCTGGGGTATGTATATAAAGCCTGTCAAACAGTTTAAGTTTACGATCAGCAACGCCGCATACGAAGTGTTCGCCGAAAGTATAAACTGGGAGCCGATTTTCGGTGCAGGTTTTTTTGAAAATTCAAGCGCACCGCATGCTGTCCTGGAACTGTTCCCGGTAGACGGACTTACTATTGCAGGCGGAATTACAGCTGAAGATGAAGATACCGGGAGCTATGGGATTACCGACAATCCGTTCAGCACGTTTGAAGGTGTCGTTAAATACGACATCGCAAACATTGGAAGTGCGGCGCTGGAGTTCAGCAATGCCTCTAAGAACGACAGCGGTTTCGGAAAAGACGGCGATGTAAAGAGAATCGGCGCACAGTTCAATTATACCGGCGTAGACAAACTTTCAGTTCTTGCCGGATATTCTGCCGTTATTGTGTCGGGCGATGCTTTCGACGATGCTAACGATATTCTCGATGCTGCCGGTGAAACAAAGCTCTCTTCTCTTGCGCAGAACCGCCTCGAACTTTTCGTAACATACAGCGGAATAGACAAACTCACGCTTTCACTCTATGAAGCAGCGCTTCTCCGCGGCGAAGGATGGGGTGATTTCGGAAACCGTCTCGCTGTAAAAGTCGCATATCAGGCGACTGACAAGCTGTCTTTCTGGACACGCGAAAACCTGTTTATGAACTACGGCAGCAACAATCATGGATGGGGTGCGTATCAGCTTGCAAACAGCAGCGACAAAGATCAGAAAGGTCTCCGCGCGGAGCTTTACGGCAGCTACGATTTCGGAAAAGGAATCGGAACGTACGTCGGTGTCAGGTTTGACTACGATATGACATCGGAAGGTCCTTCAAAACCAACAGACGATGATGCTCGTCTCACATATTCAATTCCGGTCGGCATCACGGTTAATTACTGACACTTAGGCGGCGGAAATTAAAATTTGTTAATATCAGGTAGAGGCAAGCTTCTCCTGATGTGACCGGCGGCGTTTTCACCTCCTTATTCAGCGCCGCCGGTTTTCTATTTAACCTTTTTTTTACGTCAGGCAGTGCGGACTGCTTCTTTTCCTGCTGCGACGGCCCCTGTATTGACCGGAATAAGACGATGTTTTTCTTCGGGGAAAAATTCTTTGAAGAATGATTCCGTTTCGACGAGCGCGAGCGCATTCGTTGCTGCGGCAAGTGCCCCGAGCATGACCATATTCGCCGTTTTCTCGTTTCCGATTTTCCGCGCAATATCCGTCGCCGGAATGCTCACGATTCTGACGTCCGTTCTGCGGGGCGGCTCTGTAATGAGCGTCGTATTGACGAGCATAAGTCCGTTCGGCTTGATTATCTGTTCCGCGGCTGCAAGGCTGTCCTGATTCATGACGACGACGGAATCCGCCCGTGAAATGACGGGACTTGCGATTTCCGTATCGGAAATAATAACGTTCGCACGGGCTATTCCGCCGCGTTTTTCTGCGCCGTAGAACGGGAAAAAAGTCACGTTTTTTCCTTCCTTCATCGCGCAGAATGCCCATATCTGTCCGAGCGAAACGATTCCCTGTCCGCCGAAACCGGTGAAAAATGTTTTTTCCGTCATTGTGCGCCTCCCTTTGTCCTCTGAAGGAAATTGTCCGGCAGCGTGTTTTTGATTTCGCCGAGAGGGTAGTACGGAATCAGCTTTTCCGCAACCATGTCCGCAGCCTGCACGGGCGAAACGCCCCAGTTTGTCGGGCACGGAGACAGGACTTCCACCATCGTCGAACCGTATCCGGACATCTGCGCCTCGAATGCGGTTCGTATATACGTTTTGAGCTGTCTCACATGCGCGGCTGTGTCGGTCGCTCCGCGAGCCAGATACGTCGTTCCCTGCAGCGTCGCGAGCATTTCCAGAACTTTTATGGGATACCCCATGCCCGCCGGAAATTCAGGATCGCGTCCGAGCGGGGCGGTCGCCGCCTTCTGATGGACGAGCGTTGTCGGAGCCATCTGTCCGCCCGTCATTCCGTAAATCGCGTTGTTGATGAAAACCGTCGTGAACCGTTCTCCGCGGTTGGCTGCATGCACTGTTTCCGCCGTGCCGATTGCCGCAAGATCTCCGTCTCCCTGATAGCAGATGACGAGGTGGTCGTTCAGGATCCGTTTTACGGCGCTCGCTGCGGCCGGAGTCCTGCCGTGTGCCGGCTGAACGGAGTCGAAATCGAAATACAAATCGGCCCATATTGCGCAGCCGACGGGATTCGTAATAATCGATTTTTCGCGGAGTCCCATTTCGTCCACAAGTTCCGCGATGATCCGGTGTACGACTCCGTGTCCGCATCCTGCGCAGTATTTTGTCTGAACCTTAATCAGCGATTCCGGATGTGCGTATGTTTTTTTCATTGTATTCCTCCGTTCACTATCTGACGGATGCGCTCGAAAATTTCTTCCTCCGTCGGAATCACGCCGCCGGCATGCGGAAGCAGACTGACAGGCACTCTGTCGTGTACTGAAAGCCTCACGTCTTCTATCAGCTGTCCCATACTCATTTCCACGACGAGCATCGGTTTTCCGCTTCCTGAAATCCGCTCAAGTTCCGTATACGGAAACGGCCAGAGCGTTATAGGCCGGAAGAGGCCGACCTTCAGTCCCTGTTCGGCCGCCAGCTGCTGTGCTCCCTGACAGACACGCGCCGCGCTGCCGTAAGCGATGAGTACGATATCAGCTCCCTCGCAGCCGTTTTCTTCGAACCGTATTTCTTCGGCTTCTATTTTTTTATACCGCTCGTATCTGGCGCGGACCTTTCGTTCAAGTTCTTCGGGATCAAGTATGATCGAAGTGATGTGATGCGGTTTCCGGTGCGTCTGCTCCATCTGTCCGACCGACCATTCCGATTTTACGGGCAGGGAGGCCTGCTCCTTGTATTCGGGAAGCGCGACGCTTTCCATCATCTGTCCGATAAGGCCGTCACCGAGAATCATGGCGGGCATGCGCCATTTGTCCGCAAGGTCGAACGCAATGTACGTAAGGTCCGCCGCTTCCTGAACGCTTTTCGGCGCGAGAACGAGTACGTGATAGTCTCCGTGTCCGCCGCCTCTTGTCGACTGAAAATAATCGCTCTGCGCCGGCGCGATAGATCCGAGACCCGGTCCGCCGCGCACCATGTTGATATACACGCAGGGCAAATCTGCTCCTGCTGCGTAGGAAATTCCTTCCTGCTTGAGCGAGATTCCGGGACTCGACGAACTTGTCATTGCCCGTATTCCGGTGCTTGCCGCGCCGTAGACCATGTTGATTGCAGCGAGCTCGCTTTCCGCCTGAATGAAAATCCTGTCGTGTTCCGCCATATGACACGCCATCCACGCAATAAGTTCGTTCTGCGGCGTTATAGGATATCCGAAATATGCTCCGCATCCCGCTCTGATTGCCGATTCCGCAATCGCTTCATTGCCTTTCATCAGTATACGTTTCTGATTCACAGCTCGTCTCCTTCGAGTTCATACACCTCGATTGCCGTATCGGGACACACTACGTAACAGGAACCGCATGCAATACACGTTCCTGTGTCGGTTTCCGGTTTCTCCGCGAATACGGCCGGAAATATTCCGGTGGAATTCACTGAAGTTCCGGCTGCAAGTATGTGCCGCGGACAGGCTCTGACGCACAGGTAACAGCCTTTGCATCGTTCGCTGTCAATGGTGATTTTTCCTCTTTTCATACATACTCCCAATAAAATAGTAAGTAAGATTATACTGCTGTTTCCCCGTAGACAGATTCTTTTCGTAAATATTCAGCAATTTCTGATTTTTACGATGTTTTTGTTTGTTTTGTCAATATGACACATTGACAAAATTTGTATTTATGTTATATTTTCAACGTCCACACATATTTTAGATGCTGTTTTCCGTAGAAAAGTTGCACTTTTAAGGAGTTTTCTTTCCATGGCAATTGAAATTACCGCTACCGGCAGCTATGTACCGGAAAAAATAGTAACAAACGACGATCTTTCGAAAATAGTTGAAACATCCGACGAATGGATTCGCTCGCACACGGGTATCAGTACCCGTCATATTGCGAGCGACGATGAAGCGACTAGCGATCTGGCGTATGAGGCGGCAATGAGCGTTCTGCGCGCTGCCGATCCCGAGGATCCCGGACGTGCAGCCGCCGGCATCGACCTCGTCGTCGTTTCGACGGCCTCACCCGACTATCCGGGCTTTCCGTCCGTGGCGTGTATAGTGCAGAACAGAATCGGAGCAAAGAATGCAGCCGCTATGGATTTAACGGCCGGCTGCACAGGATTTATTTACGCGCTTGAGACGGCAGCCGGCATGATGACGGCCGGGGGCAGAAAGAGGGCGCTTGTTATCGGCGCGGATACGCTGTCGCGTATTACCGACTGGACAGACCGGAATACGTGCGTTCTGTTCGGCGACGGAGCCGGAGCCGTGCTGCTTGAGTCTACGGATGCGCCTTCCTCCGGTCCGGGGAAGCGTGGCATAATCCGTTCCATTCTCGGAGCCGACGGATCAGGCTTTGAATATCTTATGCTGCGCCGGGGCGGTACGCGGGAGCCGTTCAAAAAAGGTGAGGTCGTCGAAAGACCTGCATACATCGAAATGGACGGACCTGCGGTCTATCTGTTTGCGGTGAACGCCGTTGCGACTACGATAAAAAAACTCCTTTATTCGGAAGGGCTTTCCATGGATCAGATAGCGCGCATAGTTCCCCATCAGGCGAACGAACGCATAATAAGCGCAGCCGCAAAACGTCTCGGAGTCAGCATGGATAAATTCTTCCTCAATATCGGAAAATATGCGAATACTTCGACGGCGTCGGTTCCGATTGCACTCAATGAGCTGGCTCATGAAGGTTCGCTGAAAAAAGGCGATATTATCATGACTATAGGATTCGGTGCCGGGCTCACGTACGGCGGCAACCTGATAGTCTGGTAAAAGAGCGCTCCGGAACGGAGAAGATTGCATTTTTTTCTAAACAAGCGTTTTTATTTACCGATAATCAAGGTATGAATACCTTTACGAGATCAGTAGATTTACTCCACCGCGGCATGGATGTCGATTCACTGCGGTATCAGGTTTCCGCCAACAATATGGCGAACAGTGAAGTACCGAATTTCAAGCGGTCCGTAGTTAACTTCGAGAGTGAACTCAAGCGCGCGTTTGAATCGGAGGAGGCCGCGAAAAGCGGTTTCCAGCTGACGCGTACCGACGGCCGGCATATCGCTTTGAACGAACCGTATGACTATCGTGAGGTGCAGCCGCGCCGCGTGCTCGACTATACGACGACGAGCAAGGCAAACGGCAATAACGTCGACGCAGAGACTGAAGCGATGCTCGTTCTCCAGACACAGATGCAGTACAAGCTGCTTTCCGAGCTGACGAATTTCGAGTTTTCTCAGGTTAATACGGCGATGAAGAAATAGACGCCAAAAAGCCATCCATGGCTTTTTGGCTCTGCGGGTTATGCAAAGTATAACTCGCGAGATGTGATGCGGGTTGACGACGCGCCCTCCGTGGCGCCGGATAAAACAGTGAACGCCGTCACACTTTTTTTTGCTCTGCGGGTTCCGGGTTCATTGTAAACTTTTTTATAGGAGATGCTTATGGGACTTTTTACCAGTATAAACGTTGCTGCAACGGGAATGAGTGCGGAACGGTTGCGATCCGACGTCATCTCGAACAATATTGCAAACGCTTCTACGACCCGCACTCAGGAAGGCGGCCCGTTCAAACGCTCCCGCATCGTACTTGAGGCTGCCGGCGACAAAACAACCCAGTGGCGTTCTCCGTTTACTCCTGATGACCTGGACAACGGCCCGGGGAAGGGGGTCAAAGTCCTCAAAATCGTAAAGGACACCGATACGGCAGGGCGCCTTGTCTACGACCCGACACATCCCGATGCAGTCAAATCGGGTCCGAACAAGGGATACGTCGAATATCCGAACGTCAACATAGTGAACGAAATGGTTGATCTTATCTCCGCTTCCCGCGCGTATGAGGCCAACTCGACTGTGATAGAGGGAGCAAAGGATATGTTCTCTTCCGCACTGGAAATAGGCAGATAACAGCGGTATAATTAAGTACGGTGGGTAAAAATGAAGATTCCTGAATTCAGTACATTACAGATGACGCGCACGGACCCGGCTCATACGGGAACTGCAAAGCTTTCCGATATTGCCGGTGCTCCTTTCAGCGGCATTCCGTCGGCGGCTGAGAAAGGTGCTGAAAAGACGCAGCTTAACTTTGAGGATTATCTGCTTAACGCAATGAACTCGATGAACAGCCAGCAGATCGACGTGTCGAATCTTGAACAGCAGGTTCTTACCGATCCTGATTCGGTCGATCCTCAGGACGTGACGATTGCAATGGCGAAAGCCCGCATGTCGCTCAACCTTGCGCAGACAGTCATCGACCGTATCGTCACGGGCTGGAACGAAATTACAACGACACGGTAAATCCGGTGTTTTTTACGTTAAATAGAAGTTTCCGCTTTTCAAATGCACCGAAATGTGCTACAATAATATAATAATAGTTTTAACGATTCGTTCACGGGAGGGGACAGATGAACGAATGGCTTAAAAAGCTGACAACATCCGTAAAAGATTTATGGGCAAAAGGTACAACGGTACAGAAAATCATTCTGTTTGCTGTCATTGCCGCTGTAATCGTAGCAATCGTTCTCGCAACGACTCTTTCTGCAAAACCGACGACGGTGCGCCTTTTTAACGCGCCCGTCACCGATGAAACTGCACGTACGAAGATTCTCGATAAACTGAGTGAACAGAACGTCGCCGCTTACACGACGGACGACGGCTATATTTCCGTGCCTGACGAAAGGACTGCCCGCCGTATGCGCGACGTGCTTATCAGCGAAGGTCTTGTTCCGTCGAACATCGATCCGTTTGCGAGCTTTTACAACAGAAGCTGGTCGACGACTGATGCGGAACAGAACGTCAAGTTGAAAAATGCAATCACGCAGACTGTCAAGCAGCATATTGAAGCGCTCGACGACGTGACGAGCGCCGACGTTAATATCGTGCTGCCCGACGACAAACTTTTTTCCGCCGACCAGAATCCTGTCACGGCGAGCATAATTCTGCGCGTGAAACCGGCAAGTTCGCTGCTTTCCGACCGCAAGCGCATTCTCGGCATACAGCGCCTTGTGCAGATGGCTGTCGAGGGACTGCAGCCGGACAACATCACTATAGCCGATGCTGACGGCAACATTCTCAATGATTTTGCCGGCATGGCCGACAGCGACAGAGTCGACCTCGTCGCGAAGCAGCAGAAACTGATACAGAAACTAGAGACTCAGTACCGTGCGAAAATCCTCAAGTCGCTTCAGAGTACGCTTACGGCGGACCGCGTGCGCGACCTCGACATCAAGATAGACATGGACATGTCGAAAAAAACGTCGGACTCTACAATTTATTCGCCGATCGTTATCAAAAAAGATAATCCCGATACGCCGTACGATGATTCGGAATACCGCGACACGCTGCCTGTTTCGCAGCAGACTGTCACGAAGGAATGGCAGGGCACCGGTTATAATCCTGAAGGACCTGCGGGAACGGAGGGGCAGACGCCTCCGGTCTATTCCGACATGTCCAATGTTATCGGAAAGTCAACCGAGACGGGCGTGACGCAGAACAACGTCGTGAATACGACGAAAACGCAGGAAGAGGTAAGCCCTCAGATTGACCGCGTCACCGTGGCTGTAAACGTCGACGGCATATGGACGACGCCGAAAGATACGAAGAGCCACAATTATCTCATAAACGACGACGGCTCGATCAAGCGTGTGTATACTCCTGTCTCAAAGGAAACGCTTGAGCAGCTTGCCAGTTATGTGCAGGACGCTGTCGGATACGATAAAAGCAGAAATTACCGCGTTACTGTTACGAATATTCAGTTTGACCGCACCGCGCAGTTTGCGGCGGAAGATGAAGCGTATTTCAAAGCGCTTCAGACCCGCCGGACAGTTCTGCTGGTGCTTGCCGCAATCGCCATTGTGCTCGTCGGATTCATTGCTTTCCGTTTTGTGAGCAGGGAAATCGAACGGCGCAAACGGCTCCGCGACGAGGAACTTCTCAGAAAGCAGCAGGCGGCGCGCGAACAGGCGCTGTGGGACGCGAAGGAAGACGGAATGGAAGTCACGATGTCGGTCGAGGAATCGCGCCGGGCGGAGCTGCAGGAAAACGCTGTCGCGATGGCAAAGGAGCATCCGGAAGACGTTGCGATGCTCATACGTACGTGGCTGATGGAGGAGTAAGAGTATGGCAGACGAAGCAAAGGCTGCTGCAGCACCTGCAGCTAAAAAAGACAACCCGAAGCCTATTCCGAAGCCGGGCAGCCTGAAGCCTGCGACTCCGGCCGGCGGAAAGAAAAACGCGAAAGACTACAAAAGTCTTACCGGGCGCCAGAAGGCGGCTATATTCCTCGTTTCGCTCGGCAGCGACGTTTCCGCCGAAATCATGAAGCACCTGCGCGAAGACGAGGTCGAGACATTAACATTTGAAATTGCGCGCCTTGAAACTGTCGATGCGGAATTCAAGGACGCCGTTCTTGAAGAATTTCAGGAACTCATGAATGCGCAGAATTTCATCACGACGGGCGGTATCGACTATGCCCGCGAACTGCTTGAAAAATCACTCGGCAGCCAGAAAGCCATAGATATTATCAACAGACTGACGAGTTCCCTTCAGGTGCGTCCGTTCGATTTTATAAGGCGTACCGATCCTGCCCATCTGCTGAACTTTATCCAGCAGGAGTATCCGCAGACTATCGCGCTTATTCTTGCGTATCTGGAACCGGGGAAAGCCGCAGTCATCCTGCAGAATCTGCCGGAGGAAATGCAGCCTGAGGTTTCGAAACGCCTCGCCACGATGGACCGTACGTCGCCCGACGTTCTCCGCGAGGTTGAACGCGTGCTCGAGAAGAAACTTTCTACGCTGTCGAGCGAAGACTACACCGCAGCCGGCGGCGTAGACAGCATCGTCGAAATACTCAACCTCGTCGACCGCTCATCCGAAAAAGCTATTATCGAGTCCCTCGAGGAAGACGATCCTGATCTCGCAGAGGAAATCAAAAAGAAGATGTTCGTTTTCGAGGATATCGTCATGCTCGACGACCGCGCCATCCAGAAAGTGCTCCGCGAAGTCGACACGCAGGAACTTGCAAAAGCGCTCAAATCTGTCGATACGGAAGTACAGGACAAGATATTCAGAAACATGTCGAAGCGTGCGGCGAGCATGCTCAAGGAAGATATGGAGTTCATGGGTCCCGTCCGTCTGAAGGACGTCGAGGAATCGCAGCAGAAAATCGTTTCTACAATCAGGCGGCTGGAGGATTCGGGCGAGATTGTCATTGCACGTTCCGGTGAAGACGAACTTGTAACCTGATACTAAACGCGTAGAGGAAGCAAATGGCTAAAACTGTATTCCGCCCCGGCGAGATAAAAGCCCAGAAAGGCGAAGTAATGCTCAAACTTGTTCACGATTTCAATCCTGCTCAGAAAGAGAAAGTTGAGGACATTCCGGAATATGCGGGACCGACGGCCGACGAGCTCAGAAGAGAGGCTGAAGCGTATAAAAAGAATTGGGAAGCTGAAAAGCAGAAGATGCTTGAAGACGCGCAGGATTCTGCCGACGCTATCGTGAAAAAGGCCGAGGACGCGGCGTTTGCCGAAGTGAAGCGGCAGACCGATCAGGCGAATATTATTAAGGCCGACGCACAGCAGGCCGCAGAGGAAGTTGTTAAAAAAGCGCAGGAACAGGCGCAGGAGATTATTCAGGACGCCGAAAACAGGCAGCAGAAAATAGAATCGGACGCTCATTCCAAAGGATACGAAGAAGGCCACGACGAGGGATATAAGGACGGAGAGGACGAAGTGAATCGTCTTATTGAGCGCATGCACAAGATGCTCGATTCCGTCATGCAGCGGCGCGAGGAAATCCTCCGCGACACGGAGACCCAGATAGTCGAGCTTGTCATTCTCATGACGCGCAAAGTCGTTAAGATAATATCCGAGAATCAGAAGAGCGTCATCATGAGCAACGTGCTTGCTGCCCTTAAAAAAGTGAAGGGACGGGGAGACGTTACGCTTCGCGTGAACCTTGATGACGTGAAACTTACGACAGAACACATAGACGAATTCATTAAACGTGTGGAAAACATAAAGGGCATCACCGTCGTGGAGGATTCTTCCGTCGAAAAGGGCGGCTGCATCGTCGAGACTGATTTCGGAGCGATAGACGCACGCATCTCGAGCCAGCTGACGGAACTTGAGAACAAGGTCATGGAGATTTCTCCGGTGAAGACGCTTGCAAAATCAGACGTCATTACGCCTGATAATTAAAGACACGCTGATTTATCACGGGCGGGAAAATGCGGTCATCGTATACAGGGGAATTTGATTTTTCAAAATATCTCAAAGCTGCTCAGGAAGCTGAGCCGATTCTCTATGTGGGGCATGTGACTGCGGTAAACGGACTTGAGATTGAGAGCATGGGGCCCTGTTCCGTTATCGGCGAAATGTGCACGATAAAACTGTCCGCTGGCGATGAAAAACTTATGGCCGAAGTTGTCGGCCTTGACGGAAATAAAGTAAAACTTACTGCATACGGCGATACGAAAGGTCTCGAAATCGGCTGCGAGGTCGTTGCGTCGGGGAGTGTGCTCCGCGTTCCCGTCGGGATGAATCTGCTCGGACGCGTTATCGATGCGACCGGCAGACCGTGCGACGGTCTCGGCGAGATTGCACCCGACGCATATTATCCTGCCGTTGCGTCGCCGCCGGACCCCATGAAGCGTCTGCCGGTAAACAGGCGCATAGCGACGGGCGTGCGCGCGATCGACTCCCTGCTGACTGTCGGAAAGGGGCAGCGTCTCGGCATCTTTGCAGGTTCGGGAGTGGGCAAATCGACGCTCATAAGTATGATTGCGCGCAACACGAACGCGGATATAAACGTTATCGGTCTCATAGGCGAACGCGGCCGTGAAGTGCTCGATTTTATTAACCGCGATCTCGGAAAGGAAGGGCTCAAGCGTTCGGTCGTCGTCATGGCTACGAGCGATCAGCCGTCAATCTGTCGTCTGCGCGCGGCGTACGTGACGACAGCCGTCGCGGAATACTTCCGCGATCAGGGAAAGGACGTCATGCTCATGTTCGACTCCGTTACGCGTTTTGCCCAGGCACAGCGCGAAATCGGTCTTGCAAACGGCGAACCTCCCGCGCAGAAGGGATATCCGCCGAGCGTATTCGACATGATTCCGAAGCTGCTCGAACGTACCGGCACGAACGACAAAGGTTCCATCACCGCGTTTTACACGGTGCTTGTCGACGGCGACGATATGAACGAGCCTATAACGGATAAAGTACGCGGTACGCTCGACGGACACATCGTGCTCAGCAGAAAATTCGCGCAGGCGTATCATTATCCTGCGATCGACGTGCTGCAATCCATAAGCAGGCTTTCAAAACGGGTTACCGGCACACAGACGCAGAAGGCATGCGGCAGAATACGTTCGCTTATGGCAACATATGCGGATAATGAGATGATGATTACGACAGGCATCTATCAGAAAGGCAATTCGCCTGATATAGACGCGGCGGTTGAAAAACACGCCGCAATCGAAGAATTTCTGAAACAGGAAGAGTACGAGAAGTGTCCGATGGAAAACACGCTTAACAAAATTGCGGAACTTTCCGGCATACCGATTCCTGAGGAAGAATACGCTGAAAATCCCGCTGCGGAACTTCCGAGTACGGCGCAGACGGTCGATTCTTTCTCAACGGACAGTTGATGACAGATGAAGAAATTTGTTTTCCGGCTCGAAGACGTCATGAAATACCGCGAGTTCCTTCAAAGTCAGGCGGAGATTGAACTCGGAAAGGCGATGGCGGTCGAACATGAAATCCAGGCAAAACTTGATGAAATCGCCGCGCAGAGCATTGCGGTCAAAACGCAGATGAAGGGTTCGACTGATTTCAATGAAATCAATACGGCTCACAATTTTAATATACTGCTCGATCAGCAGAAGGAATATCTGCTGAAGCAGATGGCGGAGGCGAAAATCGTCTCCGAACAGAAACGCAAAGTGCTGCAGGAATCAATGCAGAAAACGGAAGCGCTCCACAAACTGCGGGAGCGTCAGCTTTCAGAATATCACGATGCGGAGAACAAAGAGGAAGAGAACACTGCGGACGACATAACGACGTCGCACTTTCATCGGAATTAATATTATTAATTAATAATGAAATGCCGAGCCGCCGATGAATTCGCGTATGATGGAACGGGGCGGGACTGCCGTCGGAGCAATCGGACTGAAATTGTTCAGAAAGCTCAGCAATCTGCACGCTTCCGAATATTCGGTCTGAAGCGGAGTCACGCAGCGGAGCAGCGGTTCCGCGTACACTTTGAGGACTGCGAGCTCGTAATCGAGCGCCGTGTTGAGAATCGCGTCCGCATTGTTCTGAAACGGAAAAATGTGTTCCTGTTCACCTTTCTGTACGTTCGGCCACATGGAAATAGTTTCGGCAGCACTCTTTCCGCGGAACTGCGCATCGCGTACGATGCGCCTGATAAGACGATTGTCGCTCGTCGAAATTCGGTTGTGGTCGTCAAGATTCAGCTGCGTAAGCGCAGACAGATAAATTTTAAACTTAAGATCCCGCGGAATGCGCGGCGTAAGCTTATCGTTCAGTCCGTGAATACCTTCCATAATCAGTATGTCGTTCGAATCCAGGCGCATTTTGTTTTTGTCTTCGTAATACCGTTCTCCGCTTGCAAAATTGTACGACGGAACTGTCACCTCCCTGCCGGCGAACAAATCGAGCAGGTTCTCATTAATAAGCGGAATGTCGAGCGCTTCAAGACACTCGTAATCGTAGTTGCCGTTCTTATCTTTGGGATTGCGCTCCCGTCCCACATAATAGCAGTCGAGGCTGATGACTTTCGGCTGATATCCGATGGCTTCAAGCTCGAGCGCGAGTTTCTTTGCCGATGTAGTTTTGCCTGAACTTGAAGGACCCGCGATGAGGACGACGCGGACCTCTCCGCTTTTTGCTGTCTGATCCGCAATCGATGCGAACTGCTTCTGCTGGAATAATTCCGCAATTTCGACAAAGTCGTTTACTTTCCGTTCGTTTACCAGCTTGTTAAGCGACGCGGCTGACGTTACGCCTATCCTTTTTCCCCATTCCTTATAGCGGCTGTATATTTCGAACAGCTTCGGCTGATCGATGAATTCCGGCAGTGTCGTCGGATCTGAAGACTTCGGAAAACGAAGGAGAAAGCCTTTTCCGTACGGCATAAGGTTGAATATTTTCAGAAAGCCCGTCGACGGAACGAGCGGTCCGAAATACAGGTCCGAAAATCCGTCGATTGAATTGATACGGACACGGGGAGGACAGAAGTAGTTGAGCTGCTTCCGTGTTTCTACAAGACCGAGTCCTTCAAAAAGCTGTACTGCTTCCGCGTAAGACAGAAACTGAGTATTTATGGGCAGATTGCTCGTAACAATTACACTCATCTCGGCTTCGAGCGATGCAATTTCTTCCTTACTGACCGGTCTGCCCGTTTCAAGCGTGTAGTAGTAGCCGTATCCGAGACTGTGACCGCATAAAAGCCGGGATGCAGGGAAAAGTTTATGGGACGCCGCGGCAAGAAGAAGGCAGAGCGAACGCCTGTAGACAAGAGCGCCGTCCTTGCTGTCGTCGAGCACAGGTTCGAGATAGGAATTGATTTCAAGACGCTTATCGAGCGGATTTACTTCGTTGTTTACGCGTACGGCAAGAATATGTTCTGCATTTTCTGAAAAATTGGATAAAAGCGAATCAATCGGTGTTCCGTACGGAACAATAAGTTTTTTTCCCGACGAAAAAGAGACAGCAAGTGTATTTTCCTGCATAATAGGCGGTACTGGAATTGGACCAGTGACTTCTACCGTGTGAAGGTAGCACTCTACCTCTGAGTTAACCGCCCGAAAAAACGCCGAAACAACGTAGTTATGATATTAACAAATAAAACCGCTATTGTC
>DHDP01000009.1 GCA_002399405.1 Treponema sp. UBA4873
CCTTTTCAGTCAATACCTCCTGCTCCCTTTTTGTATTTATTTTTTATTCTTTTTCATCGCTTCACTCTGCGGTTGAAAGGATTGCCTCGCGCTTTGCTATTTCTTCGTCCAGATGCTTTATCTCCGTAATTACTACCGAAATATCAGAATCCTCTGCTGAAAAAGAAGACTGACCTCCCGTTATGATCTTGTCTGCAACAAGTTTCCCGAGGGCTTTCAACTGTTCTTCCCGTTTTGTTTCAAACTGATGTTTCTCTATGCGTACAACGCTTTTGTCGCTGAAATCCTGAACGGCGGCGCCGGCCTTATTGAGGGCCTTTTTGGAAACTTCCACGCCTTTGTCGATAGCGTTTTTTGAAACGGAAACCCCTTTGTCAAAATAAGCTTTTACCTTTTCGCTGACATCCATAATCATCCTCCTGTAAAAAATCAGAATTACTATGCGAGGCGTTTTCAAAAGTCGGACGAGTTTCGAAAACACTTCTTCATTTCTACTTACTAAAATATACACAAACCTTCTTTTTCTGCAAAGTGTTTTCTGTTACGGACGGCGCACTGCAAGAAGCGTCAAATCATCAAGCTGCTCGTCTTCTTTGAGGAACATGTACTCGAGATAATTCGACGACGCTGCATCATCCTTTTTTGCGCCGCAGTAATAATCGTATCTGCTGAAATGCTCGTGCAGGAATGCGTCGATTTTTTTGTCGACGCGGACTGTATCCGCCGCTGTTACGTTCGTATCTTTGTACATGCGGAAAACTTTTTCTACTGATACGAGTGCGATGATCGCCTCCTCAATCGTTCCCCTGCAGGTCGTAAAATCAAATTTAAGGTCTTCTCCGGGGATCGGATTGTGATATTTTTCGAGCGTGTATTCCGTTCCTGCAAAAACGGCCTCTATGATCGCTTTGATGCGCTCAGGTTCCAGCTGTTCCGACTCCTGCCCGACTTTATGATTGCCGTGCGTATCACCTTCCTTCATTCCGGGCTCGCGGCATTTTGTCACGTTGAAGGAACCGTCGCGGAATTTCCGCGTTGCCTCTTCGATTCCGTCCGTATACAGGAAGAGAACATCACCACGGAGGAGCGACGTTTTCTCGACTCTGAAGCCGCCCTTCATATTCACCATGAACGACGGAAGAGGGCCGGCCGCGGGCGTTTCGAGAAGCGTAAGTGTTTTCTGTTTGTGCGCTGTGCTGTCGTAAATATGCACGATGTTGTCGCCCGCGTTGCACATGTAGACGTCTCCCGTTTCGGTGTCGAAAAGGCAGATAATAATCGTTGCGAATTTTCCCTTTATGCCGAGCGATTCGATGAAATCATTTATCTGTGCAACAAGAACATTTATCTGCGTTCCGTTTTTTGTATACGACCAGCTCTCAAAATATTTACGGAAGAGTGTCGCGACGACAGTCATTATAAGCGCCGCGGGAACGCCGTGTCCCGACGCGTCGCATTTTATGAGAACGTACCAGCGGCTGTCGAGCTTTCTGTAATCGAAATAATCGCCGGAAACGCCCGATGCGCCTTCGTAGTAGCCGAAGCACTGCACTTTATTTTCATTGAGCTGCGCGATCGTCTCCTTTCCTCCCTCTTTTCCCGTAAGCAGCGGAAGGAACGTCTGCTGAACGACTTTACCGTCCATAAGCAGTTTTTCGTCCTGTGCAGCCTTAACAAGACCGTGAGTCATTTCGTTCACAGTCTCGCCGAGCTGTCCTATCTCGTCGTGACTCGTTATTTCGATATCCCTGCCGTTCAGTTTCGTCTTATCTGCAGTTTCTCCGATAACGGCGACATGCGCGGCGAGTTTTCTGATAGGTTTTACGATGATCGATGCGACAAGGAACGAACCGACCGCACCTATAATAATTGCAACGAGCGCAATAATAACGGATGTGTATACAATAGTCCGCCGGGCAGAATCAACTGATTGAATAAGTTTTACAGTCGAGACTTTTACGAGCACAATTCCGCGCACGTATTCCTGCGATGATCCCTGCCTGTACAGAACCGGCCGGTAGAACAGATATTCCGTGTTCGTCCGGTCGAGTTCGCTGCTCCTGAACTGCGGGAACGAACCGCTTCCCTTTGCAGAGAGTTCGTTCATGGCCGTATTGAACTTGTTCGTTAGCTGCGTCGTTATCTGCGCGATTTCTTCACGGCGGGCGACTGATTTTCCGTCAGTGCGGAGCGCAAGGTTTACGCCTTCGGCATTGAGCTGCACGATGTTCGCAGCCGTTTCACCCGCTTCCGACGCTGCCTGTGTGTTCAGCTCGGCGCATCTGCCGGCTATAGCCGACACGACAGCATCCGTCATCTCCGACGCACCGTAAATAAGCGACGGCGCAGACAATTTCCCTTCAATGTCGGGATCGTTTGTCGCCCATACGTATTTGAGACTTGTGTTTCCGCCGTTCGCCGGATAACCGGTAATCGTTGCATATTCGGCTTCCTCCAGCGCCGACTTCTGGTCGGGAAGGTAGCTGAGTTCAAGGACATTCTGCGTCGGCATATACGCCTTCGCACTCGTCGTAAGCCCCTCCAGCAGAACATTAACGCGCTCTTCAAGACCACGCGCGAGCGTCTGCTCCTGCGTGCGCGTCATGTTGATTCCGAGTGGGATGGAAACGAGCAGAATTATCATAATGACAAGCAACGACGTAAAAGCCATCAACTTCAGTTTCAGGCTTATTCCTTTCTGTTTCAGCTGTGCAGTCTTTTTCTTTTTTTCCTGAGGCATACTATCTCCTGTGAGCAAAGCCCGTACTTCCCTGCGGACCATAACAGTGTCTTTTGCAGTCTGTGCGAACCCGTACATCGCAAATATCATTCCTGCAAAGGCGAGCGCAAACACACTCCAGAGCAGAACTGTTCCCATCTGAACATGATACTTCCATGTTTTTTCATATGCAGTCCACGACGGGACGTAGTCGTACTGTTTTTCAATTTTGACCGTACCGTTCCGTTCTATGCGGAGCAGCGGCGCGCTTACGTACAATCCGCGGTCAGGATGAAGCAGACCGATGCGGTATATACCCTCGTCGAGCGTACTGCCTATTTTAACTCCGGTAATGCGGTTGTCGGACACAACTTTAAAAGCTCCGTCCGAACGTTCAAGAGTCATGTCGTACGGAGCTTTCCCGTCGCGGTCGACGTATATCCGGCTCACTGTTCCGTCGTACGTAAATCCGCCGCCGATAATGCTGAGCGTCACGCTGCCGAACACGTCGACGGTGCGGTCGACTGAAAGCAGATACGTCGTCGGTACGTATTTATTAAAAATAAGGAGTACTGTCGAAGGCTTTCCTATATTGCCCACGGTGTCGACCGCAGCAACGGTGAACGCATACAATCCGTTGCGCGTATTCGTGTACGAGGCATATGTATCAGTCCCCATAAGGCGGCGGGGCGGCGGGTCCGCTTTCTGTATGTCGTCCGCGTGCTGTTCCATGATATTTGCGGCGACGGCACCGGCTTCTTCATCGCTGACGGACAGCGGATGACGCTTCGTTTCGACAACACGGCTGTCCACGGGCGCCAGATACTGGAGGTTCCACGTATAACCTGCGACATCGTCGTCGGCAGAATCAGGCTGCCAGTGTATGCCGAACGTATTCGCCGTCGAAAAACCGAACTTGTCTTTTTCGGGCGGCACGACGGACGGCGGCAGCGGCGGAGTCAAATCAAGATAATAAGCAAGCTCCTCAGGTGCGGACCAGTTGCCTGCATAATCGACTGCGCGTGCCCTGAAGTACCACCTGCCTTCCGCATCAGCGACGACGGAAATCGTACTTTCCGACGGCAGATTCATATACCGCTCGGGAGGTTCGTCGAGGACATTCTGCGACCAGCTCCACGAGAATCCCGCAATGCCCGACGAATCGGAGGGAAGATTGACGCGCATCCTCACCTTTCCGGCAGTCGACCGGGAACCTTCCGCAAACGACAACGCGGCAACAGTCGGTTTATTTACCGATGTATCGGGTTCAAGCCTGAATATATGCGGCGCTCCAGTTTTCTGCGGCGGATTTTCCTGCCAGATGAACGAAAGTTTCGTGCCGCCGTTCGACACAATCGGGAACGCAAACAAATCGGGACTGCGACCGGACGAAAGAGACGTTTCGTTCCACAGATATCCCGTTTTCTGCGCCATGTGCACCGATTCCGCGCCGCGTCTCGTATCGAACCAGACAACCGACAGCGTGTCCTCATATGAAAATATAACGGCCCTGTTGGCGCTCCCCTGCGAACTCAGCTCCTCGGCGCTTCCCGGCACGATGCCGTCTTTCGTGATCCGTGCAATCCATATGCGGGAATTTTCCGAATTGTAGTACGTGCGCTCCCATGCCAGATACGTCGTTCCGCGGAATGTGTACAAAAACGGCCGCTGATTGTGATACGCTGAAAAATCACGGGAATCCCCTGATGCAAGCGATTCCTGTCCCGTAATCAGGACAGGCTCGGACCATGCTGCGCCTTCATTCTCAGAGAATGTTTCATAAAGCTGATACGATATGCGGTTGCCGTTTATGAACTGCGCCTGAAAGACAACGGCAGTGCCGCCCGCAGACGACACAAGCACCGGAACGAAGGGATTTATTTTTTTTTCAGCCGGCGGAAAATCGGAGAACGCCGACCAGTCCGCGCCGTTTTTCGACGATGCAGTCCGCATGAAAAAGGATTCGTTCTCGCCGAGCGACGTAAAAAGAATGAACTTCCCGGAACCGGCCGAATAGATACGCGGCGCTACAAGAGGCTTTTCCTGACCGGGCAGCATGTTCTGCGAGAACGACGCGGCGCCGTCTTTTGAAACGAAAACGGAGATGAGGTTTACGCCGGACAGCGCCGCGACCGCGATTGTTCCGTTCGGAGCGACCGCTGCCGAGTACATATCGGGGACGTCTCCCGAATAAGCGAACGGACCCGCAAACCGCCTGTTCGTCCGCCATGCGCCGGTTGAATCAGTATACTGACACGTAAGCCATATCTTTTCGGACGACGTGTCCACTTCCTGCCAGAACAGGTACGTCGTCTTTCCGTTCGTCGCGGTACGCGGAAAGCGCGTATCGGTTTCGGTGATGCGCACGGGATTTTCCCAGTAAAAGTCACGCGCGTGCAGCTCTGCAGACGAACAAAAAAGCAGCACCGAAGCAAAAGCGGAAATCAGCATTTTCAAATTAACAATATTTCTTTTCATTACAGCAGTGCCTTGATTTTTTTCTGCAGGTCAAGAATTTTTGACGAGCGCTTGTTGGATGGTTTCTGCAGCAGCTGCTCGACGAGCGCATTTGCGGTAACTATGTTGTTATTCTGAAGTTCAGTAATAGCCTGCTGATACTTCGCCTCGTCCCCGGAGGAAAGGACGACTGCGGCCTTTCCTCCGACCGACGTCTGAATGCGGTCTTTGAGCAGCATTGCGTCGTCGTTGTCGGGATTAAGCCTGATTGCCTCGTCGACCTTCGAGAGCGCGGCCTGCAGCTTCACCTCGTCGCGCCCCGCTGCATCGACCATGTGCTGCGCCTCGACTGTAAGCGTTTTTGATTGGGACAGCGCCGTGCGGTCGACGGGCTTCTGCCTGATTCCGAGATCTATTTCCACGTTGTAAATAAGCTGCTTGAGACCAGGATACGACTGATTGATCGCGTACAAATCGAGCAGGTCGGTATACGACGACTGCTGCCTGCCGGCAACGGTATAATTTTCACGCGCTGTCTCGACGCGCTTTGCGAACAAATCGTTGAAGCCGTCGGGGTCCAGAATTTTCTGGATGCGCAGCGTAAGAAGACTTGCATCCTGATTGAGCGGATACACAAGCTGCAACTCCCGGAGTTTCTGCAGCGCCTGACTGAGCATGCGTTCCCCCTCTTCGCGCTTCCCCCTGTTTACGAGGTCGCTTCCCTGTTTGAAGTACTGCTGCGCAATGCTGAGTATCTGGGACATCTCAGGATACAGCGGAGCAGTCGGAGGAATAGTCCGCCCCGTTTTCATTGAAAGAGCGGTGCTTACAAGCGCAAGCAGGTTCGTGATTTCATCGTCCTCGTCAACGTTCGTCAGAGCCCACTGCGTTTTCGCCTGTGTCAGAAGACTTTCCGCCGTGTCGAAATTCCCGTTGTAATATTCAGTCCGTGCACGCGTTTTCAGCGTACGTACCTGACGGACAATCACTTCGTTCTGCTTCCTTGAAATTTCTCCGCCGAGCGACGACAACGCCGTATCAGTGTCGGAACGGAGAGACGGAGACTCCTGATACGAAAGAGATTCGTTGTATTTCGTACGCGCGTCCTGCAGACGCCTGCGCGCCGTATCGAAGTCGTCCGCAGCCAGAGCCGTGCGCGCCTGTGAAAAACGCAGATCGGCTTCGTTCCGTGCACGCCTGGCCAGGCGTACCTGTTCCGTCGCGCCTGCTTCGATTTCAGTAATCGTCTGCGTGAGAGAATCGAGCACCTCAACTGAATCGGCGACGGACTGCAGCGACGGCATATACGACTCCGTGTATTTTCCGCCTGAGCGTACGTTCTTAGCCCGTTCCAGTACTGATTTGTCCGCCGCAATATTTTTTCTGAATTCCAGAATGAAATCGAGCGATTCCTGCGGATATTTCGCCGTAAGTCCGGTGGTTTCGTCGAGCGTGCCGTTGTACAGTTTCTGCAGTACGGCAAAATCGGCTTTGCGGGATTCCGCATACGATATTCCGCACGATGCATAGTACGACGCCGCCTGTTCCCTGAAACCGACTGCGGTCTTTTTTACAAACTCAACGGCATCTCCGTCGAGTTTTCTGTACGCACTTTCAAGCGGGTCCCATTTCGGAATCTGATTCTGAACGTTCAGAGAAAGTTGTCTGTCTTTCAGCTGCACGTACGGAACAGCCCATTCCGACTCGAGAAGTATTTTACCGGCGCCGCCGGCAGTATTTTTTTCCAATTCCAAAGCCGCTGCAATCAGGTCGGAAGCGTACGTATTGCCGTTCAGCTCCGCAGCAGCCGGATCGGAAGGCACTGCAGGAGACAGCGCCTTCGCCTTCACGGCAAGCATGCCGTTCGAATCCGAAAGCAGCGCAATAATCCGCTTCGACAGTCCGACGGCATAATCAGTCGAGACAGAAAAATCAGCCAGTTTGTCGACAGGCGCGCCGCCGTCGTTCGTCTTCAGGAGCGAATACAATCCCCGTACGGAATTTTCGAGCGATGCGAATTTAATAAGCGAATCGAGCGGCAGCCGGGAAGGAACTGTATATCCCGCGAAAATATTGCCGGCAGCCGATTTGTTGAACGAATCGGCATTGTCGTACATCGCCGAATAAATTTCGGTTTCCATGCGTTTCGTGAGCACGTCCCATTCGTAATCCATCGCAGCGACAATTCCCGCATCGGGGATTGAACCGATGCCGAACAAAAAACGCTGCATGAACGGAAGAAACGACGCATCGGTAAGTTCCGGATCCGCCTTTTTCATCTCGTCAAAAACAGACTGAAGACGCCAGCCCGCGGCGCACGTGTCGTTCCGTATGTCGGCATACTCGGCATATACGGACTGTACGTTTTTGAACGCACTTTCCGCCTGTGCGCTGTCTTTCGTCTTCACCGCGCGGATGAACAAGTTCACCGCTTCGTTTAAACGCGGCTGGAGCGTCTTGTACGACGCGATTCTTCTGTCGATTCTGTCGAGCGACGACCGTACCGGTTCAACGATATTCTGCGCCGTATTCTGTTCGAAGAAATCGTCCTGATACATGTAAAAGCCGGACCGGACCGTGTCGACACTGCCGCTGTAATTTTCCCGGCGCGTCAGGTCCGCGCTCGATTTCATGATCTCCGTAAATTTCGCACGATAATAGTTGAACTGCGCCGCAACTTTCGCGTCGCGGATGAATGTGAGCTGTTTTTCAGTCGGATGCTTTTCAAGGGCTTCGAGCTGATTCGTAAGCGCAAGAATTTTTTCGTCGTTTCCGGGATCGTTCTGAATTACGTCGATCAATGTATTTGCGAGAACCGTGTATCTGTTGCGCGCATCCATAATCTTTTTAATGCGTTTCTGCGCCTCGTCGAACTGTCCGGGATATTTTTCGATGTAAAGATGAAGCTGCGCAAGAGCCTTATCGTAATTCGTATCATGTATCAGCATGTCGATTTCAGTCAGAGACAGTGATTCTCCGCCGTCTTGCGAAAAAAACGGAGCGGCAGAGAAAAACATAAAAAATATGAGTAAAAACCGGAGTTTTCTATTCATTCCCGATTCCGCATATCCTCATAATACTGCATAACTGTATCACTTTTTCTATAAAAATTACTTTTATCTATAATAATATCTTCGGTATTTTATTCATAAAATGGAGAAAAAAAACCGAAGATACTGTATACTGATGATGATGAAAAAAACGGATAATCCGGTGCCGTTGCTTCTGCTCTTTCTTCTGATTACGGCAGGAACGGAAGCATATGCGCTCGATCTGACTGAAATAACGACGAAATTATCTGAAACATTCTCATCTCTCACAGGGGAAAACGAAGGTACGACAGCGTACCGTTCTCTGCTCATTCCGTCGGGCGGACGGGCGGAAAGTCTCGGAACGGCGTATACAGGTCTTTCCGACGACATAAGCTGTCTCGAATATAATCCGGCCGCAAGCTCCCTCCTGGAACAGACTGAAACGGCGGTTTTTCATAACGCATGGATTGCCGATTCGGCAATGGAAACGCTCGCAGGAACAGTCCGTGTGAACAATGCGGGATTCGGCGCGGAAATCAAATGTTTCTACGTGCCGTTCAGCGAATACAATATTTTCGGCGAGCGCGTTGCCGGCAGTTATTATACCGAAACGACGGCCATCCTCAACGCGTCGTACAATTTTCTTGCCGGCTACAATTTCAAAGGCATCGCGGTCGGCGTGAACGCGAAAGCAGCGTGGCGCGGCGTCCCCGACTACACCGACAACGACACGGACGCAATCATAAGCGGATCAGGCCTTGAACAGTCGGGACTTGCGTTCGCAGGCGACCTCGGTGTTATGATGCGTTTTAACGCGGGTAAACTGTACGCTTCCCGGGAACCGAATCTCCGCATAGGATTGAACCTGCTTAATGCAGGCGCCGCTCTTACCGGATTCGGTTCGTCCGAGGGAATTAGGCCCGACGACCCGCTTCCCACAAGCGCTGCAATCGGCGTTTCATACCGCCTGATTAAACCGCTGCTGCTCACCGCGGAATTCCGACAGCCGTTCAATCTCCAGGATTTTACCGAATATCAGATGTGGTCCGCCGGAACGGGAATTTCCGTGCAGATTACGAACTTCTTCGGCGTGCTCGGCGGATTCCTCATCAAGGGCGGCAACCCGAGAATAAGTTTCGGGAGCGAATTCGAAATCCTTAAAAAAGTGCAGATGAACGTAAACTATACGTTCGACCTCACGTCGTCGCTTAATCCGGTGAATCACATAAGCCTGTCCGCAAAAATCAAACTCGGCGACAACGGGCGCGCTGAAAAGCAGAAACTTATCGACGGGTACTATAACGACGGTCTGGCAAGCTTTTCAAAGGGCGATTTTGCAGCCGCAATCGATTCGTGGCAGAAAGTACTTCAGCTCGACAAACTGTATGATCCGGCGAAAGAAGGGATAAAAAGCGCGCAGAATCAGATTCTGCTTTTCCGGCGCATCAGGGACGCGCAATTCCTCAATTAGCCGTTCAGGTTCCCCCGAAAATCAGCGTTTTCTGCTGAAAATCCGGTAATTTATCCACGGAAAAATCGGATGTGCCGCTTCAAGTTTCGTGAGCCATTCCGTGCTCACCGTGTTCGAACCGAGCGAATCAAAGACGGCCGTAAAAGCCAGAACACTTTCGCGGAAACGTTCGGCCGCATATTCGGGAGAAATGCCGTTTTCTATCATTTTCGCCCAGCCGCTCGACTGAGCCATGAGAAGTTCCCTGGCGCCGAGATTAAGCAGCCGCGCTTTGAGGCCCGTATCGTCGGGGAACCTCTCGGCCAAATCAATCATGCGGGAACTTGCCTTGCGCACATAACGCATCATCCAGCTGTTTCTGCTGGAAAGCAGTTCCTCGCCGTAACCGGCTCCGCTGTTCGCGCTGTAATACGGTTTGACGCGCTGCATTTTGTACCTGTCGGTGAGCAGGTCGCTGAACAGCGCGAAGGAGACGGGCTGATTCACGCCGTTCCGGAAAATCTGCTCGATCCAGCTGATGCCTTCAAGCCAGTTCTGGGTAAATTTCTCCGCGCTGAAAGTACAGACGAGCGTCACGGCTTCCGAATCTGAAAGAAGCCGCTCCGCCTTCATCAGTTTCCCGATTTTCCCTTTAATAAATTCCGACGCGTCGACAGAGCATTGTTTCACGGCGGCTTCTGCGTCGTAGATATTTTCATCCGTAGAAGGATCCGCAAAACGCGCATCGTCTTCATCCGTCCCGTTCAGCTGTTTTTTCCAGTAACGGTAACCGGAAGCATACCGCGCCGAACCTTTTTCGATGTATGGGCCGAGCTTTTCAAGAGGAAGTTCGAAACCGACGTCGCGGTTCACGTCGCAGTAGACGGTATTCGACGCATATCCTTTAGCTCCGAATACTTCCCCGTCAGTCTCGTTGTCGCGGGCGAAAACTGCGACGGAATTCTCACAGCGCGCCGGTGCAAATATTCCTTTTTCAGGTTCAGTTTCCGAAAACAAAAATCCCCGCGCATCAAGCACGGTGTAATTCACGCCGTACGCGTGAAGCACTTTTTCTATACCGGGAGCGTATCCCAGCTCAGGAAGCCAGAAGCCGTTGGGTGCCCCGCCGAAAAACGTGCGGTGCGCGTACAGGCCCGTTTCGACCTGTGCATTCAGGACCTCTTCCATATCCGCATAATGAGGAAGAAAAATATTTGTTCCGCATGTTGCAAGAAGTTCGACATATCCTTTCTTTTCATATTCGGAAAATTTCTTTATAAGGTTCTGACCGTACACGGTCGTAAAATCAATTTTGTCTTCCTGTGCTTTTTCCAGACAAAACTTCACCGCAGCGGAAAGTTTCCCGTTGCCGTTGCACCGTAACAGTTCTTTTTTCCCCAGATCGATTCTCCGGTCAAGCCAGCTTATATACTGTTTTTGGACGACAGGATCGGCAAGAAGCGTACAGCAGACGGGCGGCAGAACAAGCGCAATCCGGAACGGAATCGTGTCTCTTTCGAGCGAAGAAAACATATTGAGCAGCGGGATGTAGACGCCGGAAATCGATTCGAACAGCCTGTTTATCTCAGCTCCGTATTTTTTCTCGTCATCGCCCGTATGACGTATATATTCCTGCGAATCGGAAATAAGTAGTACCAAATTTTTATCTGCCATTTTTTACCCCGCCTCAGGAAAACGACTGCCGGTGATTTTTATAGTGATCTATCAGAAGTTCTTTTACTCCCGACAGTTCGAGGATCGGTGTTATCCTGCTTTCCTTTCCCGGTTTCATATCCGCAAGGAGCCTGGAACAATGAGGAATTTCGACGACACCTGACACGGCAAGAACTCTGCCGGCACCCCGGCTCGTACAAACCAGTTCAATCCGCACGAACTGCCTGCCTGCGGGCAGAAGAAGATACTGTTCGCGGTCTGCGGGCGTAATCTGCACGTCATATGAATCTTCGGATTTCAAGTCGTCTTTGTGCACGAGCGAACAGACGCGGAGAGAAAGCGACGGCGAACCGTTTTTTTTCAGATTGTGCAGTTCCGATTCGCTTATATTCCAGTAAACGAACGCCCATGCAGGATTACGAAGTACGGCCTCGATATCTGTCGTGTTGTATGTCTCGGGAAGTTTGTTCCCTGCAGGTACCGCAGCCGAATCCGAAGAAATAACCATGTCCGGTTCGGACGATTTTTTCATCTCCTCCGCCATATCGAGAAGATCGCCGATAAGAAAACTGCGGTTGAGATTATCCGGGACATCGATTCCGTATTTATCTGCCAATGAAATAAGGTCCGTAAAAGACAATGTTTCAAGATATGCACGGTTTATAACTTGTTTTTCCATAATTTACCAATGTACCTAATAATCGTAAAAAAAAAGATATTAGTCAAGCAAAAGGTGATTCGACGGGCGTGATTCCGAACTGCGCAGCGAATGTGCGCGCATTACGCGCAGCTGTAATCACGTCCGCCGGGTCGTGAGCGTCCGCATTGCATATTACTTTTGCACCGCGCTCGGCGGCCATAAGCCAGAATTCTTCATACGGATACTGATAACGCATTCCTCTTTTCGTCCTGTTCTGAGTGCGGGTCATGCCGAGTCCGTTCACTTCAACGGGGACATTGCAGGCTATTGCAGCGTCGAGCAGCGCGCTGAGGCATGCCTGAGCTTCACTGTCCCACTCTTTCCACCTGCCCATAAACAAATCAGGATGTGCGACGAACGCATAGATTCCGCTTCTGATTCCGTCTATCGTCTGATCGATATATTTGTGAAGCGTCGCAGCATCGCCGATATCCATCGCATACACATGAGAGGAACCGAGCGTCACCCAGTGAGGACCGAACGCGATGTAATCGGCTCCCAAAGTTCCGAGCAGTTCCTCCTTATACCATGATTCATACGCTCTGTCCCATTCGCATTCAAACCCCGCATACACCGGGAAGTTCACGGAAGAAGCTGCGCTGCGGACTGCCTGTATGTACGAAAGAGCTTCGTGTGATTTCATGCGTATGTCCGGCCAGTAATCACCGGAACCTTCCGGATACGGATAGTGATCCGAAAATCCGAGCGCAGCACAACCGTCCTTTTCCGCCCGCGCAGCATAATCGGCGGGCATCCCCGAAGCATGGTTGCACAGCAATGTGTGCGTATGAAAATTAGTAATCTTATTTTCCGACATGACAATAAGTATACAGATTTTTTTTACAAACAGGAAGTGTTATACTTTTATATATCAGAGCGAGTAAAAAGTATAATGACAATTTATTTCTACACACGGCAAAGGAAAGTATGCCGGAGAATAGCGTATATTCTTGAAGAGAATAACAACGTGTGCTGCATCTATACGGAAGAGAATGAATTTTATACGGCAGTCATGAATATGAAAAAATATCCTGATCTGCTTCTGCTTGATTATCTTGTCTATAACCACGATGCGTTCAACGTGTACCGCTTCATGAACGACATAGACTGTAAAATTCCGCTTCTGTTCTACAATGATCCGTTACCTGTCCCGGAAGCACGCGTACGCCACTGGAACATGATGCTCAATCTGTATTATTCTGATGCCGACATCGACACAGCACGATACACGCCGACGCTTCAGCTTCTTTCCGATGCGGTCGGTTCAAAAGAACTCTGCCCGTACATTTCATTGCTGCAGCCGCCTCTGCCGTATCAGGAATGTGCAGACGCCGGAAATCAACTTTCACGCTCAGGTCAGGTGTCGCAGGGTGAACGAATTCTTCTCATGAAAAACAACCTTCCATGCTCGCTATATGCGGTTTTCAGGATTCTTTATACGCATCGGGAAAAATCCGTGAGTATTACAGAGCTTCAATTTCTTCTGCATCAGAAAAATATCGAAGTAAAGATAAACACCATATATTCGGAGATTTCGCGGCTCAGGACTTTCCTCAGTACATCGGCAGACACAGGCATGGACATCTGCAGGACAAGCCGCGGATACAGACTTTTCATAAATGACGAAAATTAACAAAAATAACCGTCCCGAAAGTTCGACTTACCGGACGGTTCGACGAGTTTGAAAAATTAAGTTTCTGTAATACTATTTGAGCGACGCCGCTATACGCTCCAGAACTTTCTTACGGTCGAGCGGTTTTATGATGTAATTCTTCGCACCGAGAAGCAGAGATTTTTTTACAAGTTCTTCTTTTCCCAGAGCGCTTACCATAACGACGCGTGCATTTTTGTCGAATGCCATAATCTGTTCAAGGGCCGTAATACCGTCCATACGCGGCATGGTAATATCCATTGTAACAATATCGACGTTCGGGCAAAGTTCTTTATATTTATCCACGCCTTCTTTTCCGTCAGCTGCCGTTGCGACAATTTCATATCCCTCGCTTGAAAGGATTTGTCCGAGCTGCTTGGCGACGAACATGGAATCGTCTACAACCAGAACCCGGAATTTAGTTCCATCTGTTTTAACCCCTTCCGGCGGACGCTCATTAATTGTTGGAAAATCCTGTTTTGTTTTCATCTTTACCACTCCTGCCGTCTATGTACGTTCACGTATAGCAACGTTAACTTCTATTTTTCCATACTCTGTAACAAGCGGCACAATAAGTGCCTCAACGTTCTCAGAAGTACCGCCGAGCGCCGCAATCTCCATTTTCTGTCCGACAAATAATGCGGGCGGCGTAAGATCAAATTTAAACCCAAGCTCATGCAGTTTCGTAACGGCCTGAGCGGTAATAAGGTTTGCAAGTTCGCTGATAGTCGCCTTTGCAAGATCGTCAAATTCAGGAAGTTTCTCACCGTTCATCTTTGATGCAACATTGAGCGCGGTATCCATCGTCATGTCGAACAGAACGCGTCCTTCGACATCGCCTGCAAGGCCTACAAGAGCCGCAACACCCATAACCGGCATTGCCGTCGATTTCAGATACAAATCACCGCGCTTTACATCTGTTCCGCCGAGAACTTCCTTCAGAACTCTGTAAGAAGTCTCGACAAACGGGTTAATATATTCTACCCTCATTCAAATCCCCTTATCGTACTTTATTTCCTGCTGTACGCCTTATGCGCACCAACTGTTTTTTCAATAAACCCTGCCGAAGGCGGCAACGCCTCATTTTCTCCAATAATGACAGTTCCGTTTCCTTTTATTTTCTCGCCGAAATCATTGACAACAGCATTCTGTCCCTTTTCATCAAGCAAAGAAAGTATATCACGGGCAAAAATCAAGTCAATCACCGGAAGCGCATTCGTATTCACGCAGTCGTGATATTCAAACATAATACTATCTTTTATTTCCTGTGTAAACGTGTATTCGCCGTTAGCTTTCTTCGTCATGAAAGGAGCGAACCATCCGGCTGCGGTTTCTGCCGGGACGGACAGCAACGGGGCATTTGATACATTGAGCAGATCTATATCCTGCGCATAGATGCGGATTTTACTGCCCGGATACCGATTGTGAAGCACGCATGCAAGTGAATACGTTTCCTGACCCTTTCCGCAGCCGGGATTCCACACGCTGATTTGCTTCGCCGTGTTATCCGGCAACAATTTGTAAATATCGTCGGCATATTCCTTCGTCCACCATGTTCCGGAATACGGCGACCAGAACGGTTTCAGGAAATCATCCGCATCGGTCTCGTTCTGCAGCTGAGTGTTTCCGCCGCGTTCTTTCTGCCATGACGTAAAGCGGGAATTCACCCAGCTTTCGTTCAGCGGCGAAACGGAGAACTTCCGGTAATTCTTGAGGCTTTCCGCGATAAACTTCAGTTCCTGCGCCGACTTGTCGTTTCCGGCGGAAGTTTTTTCCGCGGCAGCGGGTTCTGCAGTATTTTTTCCGGTACCTGTTTCTTCAGCCTGCACGGGAGCGCGCGCTGCGATCTGCGAAACGTCCGAAGAAATGGAATCCTGCGTGAATACCTGCTTCACAAGTTTTCTGTTCTTTTCTTCATCCGAAACGCGCGAGTTAAAGATTTTCGCTATGTCAAGAAGAATATACAGCCGTTTATTCGCTTCAACGACGCCGGCAATATACTTTATGTTGATATCGCCGAACAGCGGGTGCGGCGGCTGAATTCTGTTTTTCTGCACTCCGACGACTTTGTCGATTTTGTCCACGACAACACCGAACGTCTGTTCGCCCACTGACAGAATAAGCAGGTTCTCCAGTTTATTGTCAGTATGCTCGGGCACTTCGATATTAAAGAAAAGCCGGAGATCCAGAATCGGAATAATATCGCCGCGGAGATTATATACGCCGAGAACAAACTGCAGCGTGTTGGGCACATAGGTAAAACGACCGGCCTTCGCAATCTCCTTTACATTCATAATATCAATTGCATAATCTTTTCCGGAAAGCGAGAACGTCACCATTTTGAAATCGATAACGGCGATTGCTTCCTTCTTATTCTGGGAATCGTCCTCCGTCACGGTATTTACCTGCTGGTTTTCTGCTGCCATAATTTCTGTTTCCATAAGCTCCTCACTCGCCTGCTGTCTGCCCGATCCGCTGTGCGTTTATTTCCTGACGGACGCCCAGTTCCAGCAGCTGACTTACATCGATAATAAGCGATACGGAACCGTCGCCAAGAATAGATGCACCTGCAATACCCGGCGAATTGGTAAACTGATCGCGGAGCGGTTTTATAACGACGTCTTCCTCTCCCACGAGCGAATCGACCATAATACCGATTTTCTTTTCCTGCGAACCGACTATGACGATGAAACAGTAGTCGTCCTGCGACTGAATCGCAGTTTCACGGATGTTGAACAACCGCGAAAGACGCAGAATACTGATGACCTCGTTACGCACATTGAGCACTTCGTAATTGTCAATCGTGCTGATTTCGTTCATCTTGATGCGCTGGCTTTCGATGACGGACGCGATCGGAATGGAATATACTTCCTGTCCGACCTTTACGAGCAGTCCCTGAATGATTGCAAGCGTAAGCGGCAGACGGATACTGAACTTCGAACCTTTGCCGTGTTCCGACGAAACGGATACGGTGCCGTTGAGCTTGTCGATCATCGTCTTTACGACGTCAAGACCGACGCCCCGTCCCGACACATTCGTAATCTTATCGGAAGTGGAGAAACCTGCCATGAATATGAGGCTGTATGCTTCCTGATCGGTAAGTATTTTATCAGGATGAATGAGACCCCTGCTGATTGCTTTCTGCCGTACTTTCGCAACATCGATTCCGGCTCCGTCGTCGACGATGTCTATGACGATCATATTGCCTTCGTTCGATGCCTTAAGAAGGACCGTACCTTCCTCCTGTTTTCCCGCCTTCCGGCGTTCTTCGGGAGATTCGATGCCGTGGTCCACGGAATTGCGCACGCAGTGCATGATAGGATCAAGCAGATCGTCGATAACAGTCTTGTCGAGCTCCGTCTCTTCGCCTTCTATTACGAGGTTCACTTTTTTGTTAAGATCGCGCTGCAGATCGCGCACGACGCGCGGGAACCGGCTGAAAATCTGGCTGATGGGAACCATGCGGATTTTCATGACGCCTTCCTGCAGTTCGCTTGCAATGCGTCCGAGATTCTGAGTCGACGAACGGAATTTCGCCGTTACGCTTTTTAGTTCCGAATCATATGAATCGAACATGCCCGCCATGCTGCCGTAATCGTGAAGAATAGCTTCCTTTACGTCTTTTACGGGCGCGCCGTTCTGAATCTGTTCGAGATACTGCGGCAGCATCTCGAACAAACGGTGGATTTTTTCTTTATAACCGGCTTCGAGCCCCTGGAACTGCACGAGCTCGTTCGCAAGCTGCATCGACAGCTGATTGAAAGCCGCTTTCGTGATGACAGTTTCGCTCACCAGGTTGAGCAGGTAATCGATGCGGCGTGAATCGACGCGGAGTAACGAGCCGCCCTGAACGGCGTGGCCGGCCGCGGCGGCTGTCTGCTGTTTGTTCTGTTCCGGTTTCACTTCCGCTGTCTTTGCAGATTCGGACACAGCCGGCTCTTCGATTTTTTCTTCGGTTCCGCCCGTCTCTTCCTCTGCTTTCAGATTTTGTCCCGCGCTTTCTTCTTCAACCGGTGCCGGCCGGCTTTGCGCAGGCTGTACAGTCTCTGCGGCGGCGGCGGGTCTTTCACTTTCAGACGCTTTTTCATATGAATCAAGCAGCTGTGCGTCAGTCCAGAGTGTAACATCATTAAGAAATGCAGTATCTTCTATTTTTGTCTGTTCTTCGTTTGTTGCCAAATAATAGAAAACATTCGTATAAAATGTGTCTTCGTACAAAGCATCAAAATCAGGAACTGTCTTGAGTACGCTGCCGAGCGCCTTCAGAGCGGCAAATACCTGGATGCCGCCGACTGAATTCATCGGATTGCTTTCATCAAATTTTACGGAAACGCACCAGAGCTTCTGCCCGTTCTGGCAGGCATTTTTAAGCTCAGTATATTCACTTTCCGTGAGCGCGGGGCGAATCAAAGAACCATGTGAAGAAGTCTGCGGTGCGGAAACAACAGGTGCGGGCACAGGCGCAGCTGCAGCAGGTTTCGGAACGGACACTCCTCCGCCTGAAATTTTACTCTTCGCTTTCTTTTCACCTTTCGCCGGAATATACGAATGAAGTTTACTCATCAAATCATCAATATTTTCCTGATAGACGGAGCCGCTGCTCCGTGCTTCGAGCATGGCTTTTATAACATCTATCGAATGCAAAAGAACATCTATGACAGGTTCCGTAACTTTGAGTCTGTCGGATCGGATTTCGTCAAGCATATCCTCGACTGTATGCGTAAACGTTGAAATTTCGTTCATTTCTACAGTTGCAGAACCGCCTTTCAGCGTGTGAGCGGCGCGGAAAATCTCATCTATTGCTTCCCGATTCGCCGGGTCATTCTCAATAACCAGTACGTTGCTTTCCAGATTGTCTACCTGCTGTTCTGCCTCGGCAAAGAAATCCTTGAGCAGTTCTTCATTGTTCGGATCAAGATAATCACTCATGAGTATTATTATATACTTTACAAGAGATAATTCAAGCGAATAATGTAAAAAAGTTCGGTGTACGATTCATAAAGTTTTCTTCTTTTTCTGCCGATAAGATGAAAGGAGTTATTGTTTCCCGGACGAGGAGCGCATTTTGAGACAAAACAAATCTCTTTTCATGATTTTTTGTTTATCATCAGGTCTTTTGCTGTTTTCCCTTACGGAAACTCATGCCGCAGGTTTCTTCAGCGGATACACAGGAGTAAAAACAGATCTGGGATTCTCCGACAGCGGCAGCAGTTCATTCGATCCGCAGCTGCAGCTTCAGTCTTTTTTCGCCGGACAATTCAACCTTACGAACGATCTTATTGCCCGCATCGAATTTTCGCTCAAGACGGAGGACCTTCTTGAAAACTCTGTCTTCAAGAAAACGACCGCCGAATTCCAGGTAGACGAAATTTCGTTAATACACCGAAAACTGTTTCCCGGATTTTCAAACTATCTGAGCGTTTTTGCTGGAACGTATGAACCGATAGGCTCCGACATATTTCTGCGCCGGCGATTCGGTATACAGCCGATTTCTTCCAAAATCACCGAAAGCTGGCTCGGTCTCTCGGGTTCCGTTCTCTATCCGCTCTTCGGAATCGGCATTTCCGACAGCGTACAATTTACTTCACAGCCGATAGCAACCGGCGTTTACTGTTACATCAATCAGGACGACGACGATTATGTATTCAACGGCGACATGCGTTTTGCCTGTGCCTATCCGTATATATACCTTGACATTGCTGCCGGCATCGGAGCTCCGCTGAAGAATGAATACAACGACGAAAACGTCATCGTGCTTATCGATACGCTTTACGCACACGGAGGATTTGATCTGCTCCTCGGAAACAATTCCACTCCGGTTTCTCTCTATACGCAGGCCGGTATCTACGACGTTCCCATCCGGCGCGACATGAGTTCGTTCTCAGTCGATCCCGACAAAGTATATCTGCTGTTCGAGCCGAGATTCAAGCTGACGACGTTTCTGCTCAGGTTCACGCTTTTCAGCCTTCCGTCGGATACTGTCGAACAACTGCTGTTCATAAACGATACGCTCGGTTTCAACATTCTCAGCTATACGGATTCGCTGTACATCGGAAGCGCAAGTTTTGCATTCGGAATCAATACGACATTCTCAATATCCGACGAAAGCTTTCTGCTCTTCTTTAATCCTGACGACTTTTCCGCCGATACGCTCAACGTATCTCTCTCTCCGTATATTTCAACGCAGCTGTTTTCCGGCGACCTTCACGTCATGGGACAGGTTCGGATAACCGACATAGCACGCAATTCGTATGCATCAGCGTTCAAGCTGAACGTCGGTTTCAGGACACAATTGTAAAAAAGCCGGACAGATTCAAAACCTGCCCGGCTTTATTATAAATCATTTTTCACAACTGAAGCAGGGAAAGCCTGCCGCACGCTTCTGTTACCGCCTCGTGGTGGCCGAAGGAACTGAAGCGCAGAAAACTTTCACCCGACGCGCCGAATCCTGAGCCGGGAGTAGTCACTACTCTGCACTTGTCGAGAATCCTGTCGAAAATATCCCAGCTTTTGTATCCGGGGAACCGTACCCACAGATACGGTGAATTGCCCGTGCTGTAAACCTGAACGCCGGCCTTTCTGAAATTGTCTCCTGCAAGCGCATCGTGAATCATCTTCACGTTCTCGAGGTAGTAATCGATGATGTTCTTCATTTCGACGAGCCCTTCAGGGTCGAGCGCCGCAAGACCGCCGTGCTGCGCAATATTCGAAGCGCCGTTGAAAAGCGTCGTCATGACGCGCGACCAGTCCTTAATCACCGGCGTGCCGTCGGCAAAAGCGAGCGTTCCGGGAACGACGGACCACCCGAGGCGGACGCCCGTAAAACCTGCCGGTTTTGAAAACGAATTGATCTCTATCGCACAATCCCGTGCTCCGGGAATTTCAAAAATCGTCATGGGAAGTCCCGGAGTACGGATGAACTGCGCGTATGCCGCGTCAAAAACGATGATGCATCCGTTCGTCCGGGCAAAATCCACAAGCTGCTGAAGTTCTTCCTTTGTGGAAGTGTATCCCGTCGGATTATTGGGAGAGCAGAAATATATGAGGCTGTTTTTCCTTACTTTTGAAAAGTCGGGAAGAAAATTGTTTTCAGGGGTGCACGGCATGTACGTAATGCCTTTGTACTGCCCGTTCCGGCAGGCGCCTGCAGCACCGATGAGCACCGAGCCGTCGACATAAACCGGATAGGCGGGATCCTGAACGGCAACGCGGGCTTTCCGTCCGAACAGCGTCTGGATGCGCGCGATGTCGCATTTTGCACCGTCGGAAATGAACACTTCATCAGCTTCCGCCATACCGGCGTAGAATGTTCCGGCAACTTTTTCACGGAGAGCGGAAAGTCCCTGCTCGTCGCCGTATCCCGAATATCCTTCGGGGGTCGCGAGGGACGATGCGTAATCAGCCATCGCTTTTGATATGTGCGGAGTAAGCGGTTCCGTCGTGTTGCCCACGCTCAGACTGATGATTTTTGCATCAGGATGGGAAGCAGCATACTCTCTGCTGCGGCGAGCCACTTCCGGAAACAGGTATCCGGCCGTCAGATTTGCAAATCCAGTGTTTCTACGTATCATAGAATCATTTTAATGAATAGGCCTGCGTTTAGCAATAATCCCGACAGGATATGACGCCGGGGTGTCACCGTTCAGGAAGTTTTACCGTAAACTCCGCCCACTTTCCGTACTCGCTGTCGGCTTTGATTGAACCGCCGTGGTTAAGCACGATCGACTGAGCTATCGACAAACCGAGACCCGATCCGCCCGTATTCCGCGCGCGCGAGGAGTCGGAACGGTAAAAGCGCAGGAATATTTTACCGAGATCATCGGGAAGAATGCCTTTTCCCGTATTGAACACTTTTATAAAGCGCTGTCCGGCCGACTGCCAGACGGTAACGCGTATCACGGCACCCTTGTCGGAATTTTTCAGCGCGTTGTCGACGAGCACGATGACGACTTCCTTGAGGCTCGTCTCGTCGGCCTTTATTGTTATTGCTTCGGGGATGTCCATCTCAAGCGTTTTTCCCTGTTCGTACACAATGCTTTCGAACGGAAGAACGACGCTTTCGACCATTTCGCAGAGATTGAATTCGGTTTTCCTCAATTTTATGCGGCCGGAATCGTTGTGGGCAAGATACAGCAGATCCTTCACAAGCTGGCTCAGGCGCTCGTTTTCTGTCCTGATATACTGCAGCCATTTGCTGTCCGGCATTGACGACATGAGCACGTCGACGTTTGCACCGATAACCGCGATAGGCGTCTTGAGTTCGTGGCTGGCGTCAGCTATGAACTGCTTCTGTTCGGCAAGCGCTTCCTTCACCGGCGCAATCGCCCATTTTGAAAGCAGGACTGCCAGAAAAAATGAAATCAGTATGCACACTGCGTACAATCCCATCGTGAGCCGGAGCAGCCACATCTGCATCGCAATCGCGTTCTGCATGTTCACGCACGCGGTAAAATACCCCGTATCCGTTTTTTTAATTTCCCAGCGGATTCCGTTGTACACGCCGTTCGTTTTTCCCTGCTGATACGATTTAAATGATTCCCGGGTAATCGGAATAAACGTGTCGTCGTCATACCTGAGACGGTAGTCGGAAATTACTGATTTCTTTTCTCCGCTTTCGTCAATAACCAGAGAAAAATAATCATATAAATCAAATTTGTCGTGCGGAAAGAGAATAGTCCTGCCGAAAAACGCACTGCCGAAATCTTTTTCCTCTTGCATAAAACCGGGTCCGGCACCCGTCGGCGGCATAACGCCGTCAGGAAGAAGCGGAACTGTTCCGCCTGCAGGATCGGGAAAGACACCACCCGGCGGAATCATCATTCTTCCGTCGGGCATCGGCCGTCTGTGTCCGTCGGTATCAAAAAGCCGTGTCAGAACTTCTTCAGCCTGTTCATTATAGAAGAGATGAAAATATAAATTTATGGAACCGAATATGAGGAAAAGCATAAACGCAAGAATCACATTTATGCTTATGATGAGTTTATGCTGCAGTTTCCGGCAGACAACCGCATCTCCCGTTGTCGCTTTTTTTATGCTTCTTTTACCCGTAAATTCGATCCGTCTTCAAGCGAATAGCCGATTCCGCGCGCTGTGCGTATCTCCGTCTTAACCTTGAGGAATTCCATCTTCTTTCTCAGGAAAGAAATATAGACTTCGACATTGTTGTATTCGGCATTGCTGTCGCCGCCCCATATCTTTTCGATGATACGGTTCTTCGTGATGATCTGATGGGGATTCTGGAACAGCAGATCGATAATCTGATATTCTTTGAGCGAAAGTTTGACCGCCTCATCTTTATCGGAAACAAGCTCGCAGTTTTTCACGTTAAGGGTAAGATCGCCGAACGTAACGTTGTCGTTCTTCACTTCGCCCTTGCGGCGGCTCAAAGCCCTGATGCGTGCAAGCAGTTCGTCGGTTGAGAACGGCTTTGTCATGTAATCGTCCGCACCGATGTCGAGCCCGTGAACTTTGTCCGACACATCGTCTTTTGCAGTGAGCAGAAGTACCGGTACGGAATTATGAGACTCGCGGATTTTCTGAAGCACGGTGAAACCGTCTATTCCGGGAAGCATGACGTCAAGTATTATAATGTCATAGATACCGGACGAGGCGTACTCCAGACCGGAGTTTCCGTTATATACAGCGTCGACACTGTACCTGTTTTTCTTGAAAATCTCGACCAGCGCCTGCGAGAGACGCTCTTCATCTTCAACTAATAGTATTCTCATACTTAAAATATATCACGAAATTCCTTAAAAAGTCTGTAATAAATACACACTTCTTAAGAAATAACAGTTTTTTTAAAACTACATGTATCAGGAGGACGTCTGTACGGAAAACCGGACATAGACTAGTTTTTTTCTATCCGTTATAATTTTAAGTATGAATAAAATACAGATGAAAAATGCCGTCGCGGAACTCGACGGAGACGAGATGACCCGTGTCCTGTGGCAGGTCATCAAGGATAAACTTCTTGCTCCGTACGTTGAGCTGAATACGGAATACTACGATCTCGGGCTCAAAAACCGGGACAACACTGACGATAAAATCACGTACGATGCGGCGGCCGCAATCAAACGGCTCGGCGTCGGCGTCAAATGCGCAACGATTACGTCGAACACGGCGCGCATGGATGAATACAAGCTTACGCATCTTACACCGAGCCCGAACGGCATCATCAGGGCTGAACTCGACGGAACTGTATTCCGCACGCCTATTTTCGTCGGCAACCTTCACGGTACCGTCTCGTGCTGGAAAAAGCCGATTATTCTCGGACGCCACGCGTACGGAGACGTCTACAAAAACTGCGAAATCCGCACGCCGGGAGCAGGCAAAGCGGAACTCGTGTTCACCGGTACAGACGGGAAGGAAATCCGCAAAACAATCATGGAGATGAAAGGGCCCGGAATCATTCAGGGGATCCACAATCTTGACGGTTCAATCGAAAATTTTGCGGACTGCTGCTTCACGTACGCGCTTGACCAGAAAGTTCCTGTGTGGTTCGGCGCAAAGGACACGATCTCCAAAACATACGACGGACAGTTCAAGACGATTTTCCAGAACGTGTTCGACGCGAAATACAAAACTGCGTTTGAAACGGCGGGCCTTTCCTATTTCTACACGCTCATAGACGACGCAGTCGCGCGCATTATGCGCAGCGAAGGCGGAATGTTATGGGCGTGCAAGAATTACGACGGCGACGTCATGAGCGACATGATTGCATCAGCGTGCGGCAGTCTTGCAATGATGACGAGCGTGCTTGTAAGTCCGGGCGGCGTATTCGAATACGAAGCGTCGCACGGTACTGTTCAGAAACACTATTACCGGTACCTCAAGGGCGAACGCACGTCGACGAATCCTGTCGCGCTCATCTTCGCATGGACCGGTGCGCTCGCAAAACGGGGAGAGCTCGACAATACCCCCGAACTTTCGGAATTTGCAAAGCGGCTCGAAAAAGCGACGCTCAGGACGATTGAAGAAGGCGACATGACGGGCGACATTGCACACATTGCGGAACCTGCGGCAAAACACGTGCTCGATTCGTGGCAGTTCATCGACGCAATCGGCAGCCGGCTCGAGGCACTGTAATCAGGAAAGTATTCCGCCCCACTTTATATTGAGGTTGCGGCAGAGGACGCTGTATTCATCGGCGTCCTTTTTTTGTCTGAAGCCTGTGACAAACAGCGCACCGTCGTCGGGGGGCTCGCCGGACGGAAGTACATGCGGCTCTGCCGGTTCACGCGCGCGTTCGACTTTAAGCGCCTGGCGCACGACGCCTTCACGGGAGTCTATAACCTGCACAGCGCTTCCCGCCGACTGCCTGATTATATCATCCATATGGATGAAATGCGTACAGCCGAGGATGATTGTATCGCACCCGTTTTCCGCAAAATAATCGACGGCGGGTTTTACCGCGTCGAACTTCTGCTCCCGTGTCGCCGTAAACAAATCGTGCTCGATGAATGCGACGAGATCCGCGTCGCCCCGGGAAAACACTGTGCAGTCCGATGCAAAATCACGCTCAAGCCGTTTTATGTACGGATGGCGGACCGTTGCATTCGTTGCAAGCAGTCCGATGCGTTTATTGCGGGACACTTCGGCGGCGACTTTTATTGCGGGAACCGTGCCGACAATCGGTATCTGAGGAAACGACGAACGGAGATTGTCGAGTGCCGTTACGGAAATAGTATTGCATGCCACAACGACAGCCTGCGGATTCCATTTCCGCATGATGAGGTCGACGGCCTGCGACGCGCACCCGGTAATCTGTGCGGGTGTTTTTTCACCGTAGGGAAAATGAAGCGTGTCGCCGAGATATGCACATGTCATTTCAGGGCATTTCCGCTTGAGATACAGCATGTACGGAATGCCGCCGGTGCCGGAATCAAGAAATGCAAAATTCATACGCAGACAAGACTGCCGAAGAGACTGTTGAACGCGTCGCGCGCTTTCTTAGCCTCATCGTTTCCTCCGTTGTCCGCACTAAAATCTGATACAGGTGAAAAGCTGTCGCAGAAATTCGCTTCCTCTTTGTCGGCGACAGGCTCCTGAACAGTTTCGCGGCAGTCGTAATGCGCGCCGGGCGCATAGAATCTGCAATTGCGGCAGCAGTGAAGATCCGCACCGCATTCGGGGCACAAAGAATCTCTGTATATAGTTTCAGTCGTATCTATCGATTTACCGCATTTCCAGCACATGGCTGCATTCTAATCATTTGACTAAACAAGCGCAATACCGTACCATAAATTGTATGTACATACTGAACAAATGCCTCGTTCATTCATGCAGGAATCTCGCGCTTTCAACTTTTGATGATGAGGGAAAGATTACCGACGAGCAGAACTACTGCCTTGATCATATTCCCGATCCGGGAAAAGCAAAAGAACAGATATATACGTACATCAGGACCCACGATGTTATAGTCGGTCTGAACACCGCAGGAATCACGTTTGCCGGCATAGATCTTACGAACAAACGTTTTTACGGCTGCAATTTCCAGCACTGTACATTCACGAATCTTCATTCGGAGGGACTGCGCAGCCGCATGAGTATGTTCGACTTCACGACGTTCTGCGACTGCACGCTTCTCAACTGCAACATGCAGTTTACGTCGTTCGGCGGCAGCACATTTTCACACACGCTTTTCACCGGCAGCGATATGGTGCAGAACAATTTCAACGGCGTTCAGTCGTTTCAATCGTCGTTCGACGATTCCGATTTGTACAACTCGAGGTTTATCCGCGCAAAACTTGTAAATACGTCGTTCCGAAACTGCAACATAAAAAAAACAATTTTTCTTGACTGCACGCAGGAAAATGTCTCGTTCAAAATGTCGAACACGCGCGAAGCCGTCTTCGACCGGAAAGGAAGCGCCCTGGCACAGGGACTCGATTAGGGCAGGAGGTTCTCTCTTTTGAAAATCTATTTTCATCTGAACCTCGGCGGTTTCTCCAACTGTTATGTCGTCGCAAACGAATCTATAAAAGAAGCGATAATAATCGATCCCGGTCGGATTACCGAGGAAATAATCGATACTATTGAAAACGGTTCATACAAACTGACCGGCGTTTTCATCACTCATAATCACGGAAGCCATGTGCACGGTTTAAAAACACTGCGTAAAATTTACACGCCGAAAATTTACGCCGCGGACTGGGAAGTTGCGGGTAACGACACGAACGTGATTACAGGCGACGGAAAAGTCCGCATTGCGGGTTTGTCGGTACGCTACATGGCGCTGCCCGGTCATACGGCCGACTCGATGGTATACAAAATAGGAACCGTGCTTTTTACGGGCGACGCGATTTCCGCCGGAAAAATCGGCACGACGAACAACAGCTATTCCGATTTTATTCTGCGCAACAACATCGAGCGGAAAATATTCTCGCAGCAGGACGGAACGGTTCTTATGCCGGGACACGGACCGCCGACATGCGTCGGTGTGGAAAAATTGTACAATCTTGATATGGTTCGTACTGCTGATAAAAACGCCGCGCCGATAGAACCGTTACCTGACGAGTGAGACGCGCCCGCAGGCAAGTCCCCAGTTGTCGAAAGCGTATTCGTCGAGTACGCGCGCCGCATCCTCGAACTGCATTCCTTTATTTTTCCGAACATACGCCGCAAGTTCCGGTATTCCGTTTATGACGGACGCGCGGTTCGCAAGGTGCACGAAATAGTCCGCTACGTCCGGGAACGGCTGCTGCATGAGATACGCCATGAACTCGTTGTGCACGAGATATTCGTCGTTCATGTCGTAGTCGAGATCGGACTGCGTATGCCAGAATTTCGTGAGGAACTCGAGCGATTTCTGATCCATCGTGTAGTACACGGCCGTCACCGCGTTGCGGAATTTCTCATCCGTGAAAAAAATGCCGTGCCAGCCTTCATGTGCGATAAACCTGCCGCGGAGCCACGATGCCGAGCCCTGCGAGATCGATATGACGGCCCCCCTTCCCGCTTTATATCCGCTGCCGTCTTTTTCCATGACTTTGTTCGCAAGCAGAATGTCGCGGAGAAGGTATTCTTTCGTATTGAGCTCGAAATTTTCGCTTTGAGCTTTCGTAAAAAACGCAGCGAGCGTCTCCGCGCTGTAATCGTGGGCGTTGTATCCGTGCTTGTCCCGGAGAACCTCATCGCTCACAAGCGTTCCGCGGAAACCGGTTTTCTCCGCATAATATGCGAGGCGGCGGAAAAAATCGTTCTGCACGGCATAATCGCGCGTGTCGAAAAACAGAACGCCGGGAAAACGGTTCCATTCGAACAATTCGTAATCAGGCGTGCGCCAGTTCCGCTGCGGCCAGTTCAGAATAAAACCGGGGTCAGTCTCGAACGGGACGAGCACAGGTTTCCCTGAATCAGTTATAAGGGCGCTGTCGCCGCGCATCATAATAAGGGAAACGACGTCATTTTTTCCGCCTTCAATTTCCGTACGGGCGAACGGATTAGTAAGCGCCGACGTGTGAATTTCAAGTTCGTCCGCACCCTTTACCCGGTACAGTGTATATTGTTCGCCGCCCGCATTCAGCAGAACGGAACGGGGCTCTTCCGCCGTACCGAAGTCGGCCGTTTCGCCGAACGACACGACAATCCGCGGCAGTACCGACGACGATGTATTCTGAGAAGGGAACACCATGGAAGCGCCCGAAAAATCAACCGATTGAGACAGCGCATTGACCTTTCCGCCTGTGGGCGCAAATCCGTAAAACGGCACTGCGCCCGATTTATTCCAGCCGACGGCCGCGCTTCTCACAGCCGCGTCCGTTACCGAAGCGGGAACAGCGGCGTAGACAAAAAATCCTTCGGGAAGAGTTCCGCCCTTTCCCGGCTCACTCTTCTGCACTGAAAGCGACAGTTCAAAATCAGTCATGTCGCGCAGGTCCGCGCTTACAAGCGGACGCTGCGCTATTTCCTTTTTCACCGAGCCGCGCTTTTCAAAATCGTCCTCGAAGAGGAAACCGTACATAAACGGGATTTCACCGCCTGAAACGGAAGCCCTGTATTTTCTGTCCTGCTTTACCCGCACCCTCACAACCACTGCGGCGTCGCCGTTTTCTTCAAAATAAGAACGGAGTTTATTTTTCTGAAGCTGCGTGAATTTATAATATGCATAGCCTGATTCAGGAGAAAGTGTGCGTGCGTTCGCATTGAGCGCATGAAGATGTCCCGGAACAGCGTGCATTTCGGACGGGAACGACAGCGTGACGGGAGCAGAAGACGATACGTATTTTTTAAAAAGCATAGCCGCATCGAGGACAAGCAGCGTGCAGAGCAGTACCAGGATGATTTTCTGCTTTTTTGTTAAAGTCCGCCAGAAATTTTTCAGGGATATCATAGCGTAAATATACTACCCTGTTCGGCCCAAAATTGCTATACTGCTCACCATGATTGTTTTTATCCCGCATCCGTCGGAAGCGCTGCTGCTCAGCCGGGCGCAGAAAGCGGTTCTCGCATCGCTCAACGAAAAGCGCGTATGCTGGTATCCGTGTTTTCCGCTCTGGGTCGTACCAGGCGATACCGGCGCGGAAGCGGACGCCGCATCGTTCCGCAGTACGGCGTCGGCGTTGACAATATACGCACCGGAAATCAGCGGAAACCGGCTTTATTTTCCGGCTGAACTGAACATGAAAAACGGGGAGACGCTGAAGGGAAAAATATGCGCGGGAAAAAAACAGGATGAGGACGCACCTCAGAATGATATGCCCGCCGGCGAATACATTCCGGAAAACCACATTATGCCGGCAGCATTCCCGCTTGTCTGCCGGATATTCCGTGCGGCGGACGCGCAGTTCACACCGATTTCAGCAGACTGCCGCGAATGGCGGGTCGCACGGTCGTTCTGGATAAAAAATAAATAATGGTCATCTCTGCAAACTGAAGTTTTCAGAGGTTTCCTGATATTATTTCAGGACCTTCTCGCCGCGTTCCATCGCGTTCAGGCCGGTCTTTGCAAACTCAAGGATGCCGAACGGTTCAAGCAGCCTGATGAGGCTCGCAATTTTTTCTTCGCTTCCCGTCGACTCGACTATTACGGAGTTGATTCCGACGTCGACAATATGCGCGCGGAAAATGTCGCACGTCTCGATGATGACGGCGCGGTTTTCACCGCTTGCCTTTACTTTCACGAGCGCCATTTCACGTTCGCATGTCTTCGCTGAATCGCAGTGCTGAATGGAAATAACTTCGACGAGCTTGGAAAGCTGCTTCTCTATCTGCTCGAGGATATACTCGTCCCCCTTTACGACGATTGTCATGCGTGACTGTCCCGGATTGCCCGTCTCGCACACGGTAAGAGAATCAATATTGTATCCCCTTCGGCTGAACAATCCCGAAACACGGCTCAGAACACCTGCGTGATTTTCGACTAAAACGGACAAAACGTAGCTTTCCATATTTTTCTCCAAATCAGTAATTTCAAATGCTTTTTTCGGCTTCGGCATAAACGCCCAGAAGGCGCACGTCGTCAGCCTGCATTTTAAGCGCCGTCATGACGCTGTTGACATACTCTACGGCGTCGGCGCCCGTCGTCTGCAGCGAAGCGTCGGCATAAAAGCGATAACGCCACGGCTGTCCCTGAATCGGGCGCGACTCGAGCCGGGTAAGGTTAAGCTTGAACGACTGGAACACACCGAGGCCTGCATACAGCGCACCGGGTTCATTTTTTACGCAGAACATGAACGACGCCATGTTGGGATTGAGCCCCGCCGCGCAACGGCAGTTGTCGGCCATCTGTTTCACTTCCGTCATGTCGGTAAAATGATTTGCCGCAATGACGACGAATCTCGTGTAGTTCGCAGGATCATCTTCGATGTTTTCCTGAATAACGTCAAGTTTATAATACGACGCGTTTATTCCGCTCGCAATAGCGGCGTTTTTTCCCGAACCGGAATTCGCCACTTCGCTTGCCGCAGTGGAAGTGGAAACGCAGTCTATCCTGTTCCATTCGGGATGCTGCGCAAGGAATTTCGAACACTGGCTCAGAGCCTGCGGATGCGAATACACCGTTTTAATCGTATCAAGCGACGCGCCTTTTACGCCGAGCAGTGAATGCTGAACCCGAAGATGAACGGCGCCGACGATGCTCACGTCTTCAAACTGCGTGAGGTTGTCGTAATTTTCGAACACCGAACCTGCGAGCGTGTTTTCAATCGGCACTATGCCGTAGTCCGCCCGTCCGTCGGCGACTTTCTGGAAAACCTCGCGGAACGAGTCGACGGGCAGTGCGGTAACTTCCGCATCGAAATAGCGGCCGATTGCCTGCTCCGCAAAAGCGCCGCGCTTTCCGCTGTACGCGCAGACGACACCCTCGTGTGCGGACGACTTCGCATCCGCAATTTTCACCGGAGTTTCTATGCTGCGCAGGTGCGTGACTGATTTTCCGACGACGGGAGCCATAGCTTCAATGTCGCGCATGAGTTTGTCGAACTGTTCGGGATACAAAGACTGCGCCCCGTCCGAGAGCGCCTTGTCAGGATTGCAGTGCACTTCCACGATAATTCCGTCGGCTCCGGCCGCAATCGCGGCAAGACCCATCGGTGACACCTTGTCGCGGATGCCGACCGCGTGACTCGGGTCCACGATGATAGGCAGATGCGTCATGCCGCGCAGCACGGGGATTGCGGAAAGATCAAGCGTATTGCGCGTCGCACGTTCGTACGTGCGGATGCCGCGCTCGCACAGAATTACTTTGTCAGTTCCCGACGAAAGCAGATATTCCGCCGACATGAGCCATTCTTCAATCGTCGCGGAAATTCCGCGCTTTAAGATGACGGGCTTCCCTAGTTTTCCGAGCCGCTTTAAAAGTTCGAAGTTCTGCATGTTCCGCGCGCCGACCTGATACACGTCCACGCCGTGGTCTTCCATCGTCTGAAGGAATTCCGCCGCGACGACTTCGGTCACGACAGGCATGCCGTACTTATCGCCCGCTTCCTTTAATAATTTCAGCCCCTCTTCTCCGAGTCCCTGAAACGCATACGGAGACGTGCGCGGTTTATACGCGCCGCCCCTGAGCATCGCCGCCCCGCTCCCGCTCACTCTCGCGGCGACGGACAGCATCTGCTCGCGCGTCTCGACCGCGCACGGGCCTGCAATTGCGACGATGCGCTGGCCGCCTACGCGGATAATCTGCGAGCGGTTCGTCGGAATTTCCACAATGGTGTTCTCAGGTTTGAACTCGCGGCTCGCCATCTTGTACGGTTTGGAAATGGGAATGACGCGCTCCACGCCCGGAAGAATTTCGACTTCGCGCGGATCAACTTTCAGTTTTCCGACGGCGGCGATGATAGTCTCTTCCTCACCCTTTATTTCATTCGTTCTGAAATTGTTCTGCGTAAGATAGTCGGTGAGCTTCTGCCGCTCATCAGACGTGATATTCTGTTTTAAAACAATGACCATTGCAATCTCCTGCCCTTACCTATTTTTCCGGATTGAAGCTTACGGTACGAAGGATGTCCCCGAACACGCCGGCAGCCGTAACGCCCGCACCGGCGCCGTATCCGCGTACGGTAAGCGGAATGGGATTGTACCGTTCGGTGTGAAATACGAACGCGTTCTCGCCGCCCTTCACACCGTAAAGCGGATCGTCGTGTCCGACTTCGAGCATGCCGACGCTGTATGTGCCGTTTCCTATGGAAGCGCCCATGCGGAGCACTTTGCCTTCCTTTTTAAGGTCCTCAATCTTCTTCCTGAAATACCCGTCAATCTGCGGAAGTTTCGCCATAAACTCCTCGACTGTACCCGTCGAATCGAACGAATCGGGAAATACCTTATATATAGTAATATTCTCAAGTTCTATCTCCGCACCGGCTTCCCGTGCGATGATGAGCGCCTTACGCGCAACATCCATGCCGTTAAGATCGTCGCGCGGATCAGGCTCGGTAAACCGGAGCTCCTTCGCTTCCTTCACGGCCTGACTGAACGGAACGTCCTCGTCGAGCCGCCCGAAAATATACGAAAGCGAACCCGACATGATTCCCGTAAAGCCTATGAGCTTGTCGCCGCTCTTGAACAGATTCTGCAGCGTATCGATGATCGGAAGCCCCGCTCCGACGTTCGTTTCATACAGGAAGCGGCGGCGCATGAGGTTAGCCGTTCTGCGCAGTTCGTGATAGTATTCTATTTTCATCGAATTCGCGCGTTTGTTCGGCGTTACAACGGACATGCCGGCCTTGAAAAGGTCGACGTAGCGTTCAGGCAGATCGTACGAAGCAGTGCAATCGACGAACACGGGATTGAGCGGTTTCGTCTCCTTTACAAATTTAACAATTTCATCGACGCTGGATTTAACATTCGACTTTCTCACATCCTCGCGCCAGTTTGCGAGTTCGAGTCCGTCAGGATTCATAATCATGCCGTCTATCGTCGAGATTGCCATGACTTTGATGTCCACGTTCTCCGAAAGGAGTTTGTCGTGCTGATCGCGTATCTGGTCTATGAGCGTGCCGCCGATCGTGCCTGCCCCGAACGCAAATACTTCTATCGATTGGGCCGTATTGAAAAAGAAGCGGTGCGTCGCGCGTACAGCCGTATCGCCGTATTCGCCCTTTATGACGCAGGAAATACACCGCTCCGACGATCCCTGCGCGATTGCCAGAATGTTCACGTCCTGCGACGCAAGAGCCGCGAAAAAGCGCGAGGCGACTCCCCGCTTTTTTATCATATTGTCTCCTACGATTGAAACGATTGCGCAGCTTTTGTGTACTTCGACGGGATTGACGACGCCGTCGCGTATCTCAAGGTCAAACTCCGCTTTCAGCGTGTCGACCGCACGGTCAGCTTCCGAGTCCCTGATGCAGAACGAGATGGTATATTCTGATGAAGACTGCGTAATAAGAAGGATGGAAATTGAAGCGCGGGAAACGGCGGCGAATATTCTGCTCGCCATTCCGCTTCTGCCGCGCATCCCCGTGCCGCTTACGCTTATCATGGCGGTATTCTTGAGACTGGAAATACCGCATACGTCGCCGACTTTCTTTTCGCTTTCAAACGGCCCGCGCCCGATGCGTGTGCCGCGTGCTTCGGGCCGGTGGCTGTTGAGACTCCACGCCTCTATATTTTTCGCCGCAAGCGGTGCAAGCGTCTTCGGATGAAGGACTTTGCTTCCGAAAAATGCAAGTTCAATCGCTTCCTCATAACTCATATCGTCCACCAGGATGGCGTCCTTTACGACGCGCGGATCAGCAGTATATATGCCGTCCACATCAGTCCAGAATTCGACTTTCGCAGCTCCGAGCGACGCCCCGATGATGGCGGCGGAAAAGTCGGAGCCGTTGCGGCCGAGCAGTCCCGGAACAGGCTGACGACCAGTGCCTCCTGTCCACGAGCACACAAATCCGGGGAACAGGAGGATGCGTGTCTGCGTCTGGCTCTCTCCGTCGCGGAACGGAAGAACCGACTCCGCGCATTTCGTATAATCGGGGTCGCCCTCTTTCTGGCTTCCCGTCGTAAATATGAACCTGCGCGAATCGAGCAGAATCACGCTCTGTTTCTCCGCAAGAAGTACTGATTCCATAATCGGAGCGGAAAGGAGCTCTCCCATGCCCATGATGCGGCAGTGTACCGTGTCGGGACATTCGCCGAACGAGACGCAGCCGGTAAGAAGCTTTTCGTATTCGACGAACGTCGGTTCAAGGCGCTTCATAACCGACGCTGCATCAAAATCGGGAAGTTTCGACTGAAGTTCGGCGCAGATTTCAGCATGAATATTCCTGAGATTCTGTATGAACTTGTCGGGCTGAGTACCGGCGACGCATGAATCGATGCTTTCCTGCAGTCCGTTGGAGACACCCGCAACCGCAGAAACGACGACGCTCAGGCGGTCTGCCCCGGCACGGGCGACGATAATGTCGGCAGATGCAAGGATGCGGCGTGCGCTTTCCATCGATGTGCCGCCGAACTTTAGTGTTATCATATATTTGTTGCTCCTTAAGAGAATTCAGTATATATAATATTTCATACTACCAGAAATGTTCGTATGACTCAATAGACTGTTTCAAAAACGACCGGAGTTGACCCCCTGCACGGAAATCAGTATATTGCAAAGTATGCGACGGACTGAAAAACAGCGGTCAATTTTAATCGCCCTCGTTTTCATCTTCCTCTGCGCTCAGGCATATTCCATAGTTGTAAAAGCAAATTCCTGGAAATCGGCTTCAGAGCAGGCAAGGGAGTCGTATCTCTCCGACGGGAACGACAGGCCGCTCTCGCTTCCCGAATGTATTTCAGGTACGCACGCAGGACTTTCCGACGACACTTCATCGACTGTATTTCTCTCTGCATATGTGCCGGATACGATAATCAGGATTCCTGAAACATATAAGAAATTTTTCTTCGATATTCCTCCCGAACGGACAGTCATAACGAAATACCGCAGATTGGTCATTGCCATCCAGACTGTAAAAAAGTCCTTTCCTTGAATCAGTTTATTTACTGCTTTTTATTTTTTCACAAGGAATTAGTATGGATTCACAATTTCATGGCTGGCTTCTGCCCTCTTCTGTCACAGCAGAACTTGAAGACGGGAACGACAAGGACATTCTTAATCAGCTCATTCAGCTGCTCGAAAAAACAGGCTGCGTCACCGACAGAGAACGCGTGCTGAACGACATCATTGCGCGGGAAAAAAACGGCAGAACGGAGATATCCGACGGTATTATTGTTCCTCATGCAAAAAGCGCGGGAGTTTCCTCACTGTGCGGTGCGGCCGGCATCGTCAATCACAAAACCATATATATGATGATTGTCTGGCCGGAGAACACGGCATCGTGTCTGAAACATCTCTCCGCCCTTATCGAAATCCTGCTCAGCTCAAAGGCAGATCGGGTACTTCTCGCTTCTGAAAACGACACTGACGTATACAACTGTCTCACAGCGAATCTGAAGCAGTACGGCATTTCGTGCTGATAAAGGCAGTCATATATGTTTTTCCGCCGCCTGCTGCTTGTTCTTCTCTTTCCCTTTCCGTTTCTCTGCATGTTTTATGGTGCGTACTCATCAGACAGCAGAGCATACTGCAGCGGACACGGCAGCGGAAGCAGCGAATTTCTCACCAGGACACATGACGCTCTTGTTCCGCTTGTAACAAGCGGTTCCGAATATACTGCAGAGAAACAAATCAGGCTGCAGAAGAATTTCGCTTCCGGTACGGAACCGTTTTATTTTCATGTATCGTTAATTATTCTTTCCTTATCCGTCGTCTTCGTCTCGTGTATACATCATTTTGCGGACAAATATCTCCGCTGCGTCATTTTTCTTGAAACACTGAAATAATCCTCCTGAATAATTATTTTTCTCAATTTATTTTATCGCGGAGGATAGTATTATGCATTCAAAATTATTAACATATATATTCGGCACAAAAGAAGACCGTGACGCGCTGCGGCTCGGCTCTATGGCTGAACAGATAAACGCACGGGAAGACTGGGCCCGTTCACTGACTGACGCGGCTTTTCCCGCAGAAACGGAAAAACTCAAAGCGCGCATCAAATCGGGTGAAAAAACGGAAAGCGTGAGGACGGACGCATACGCGCTTGCCCGCGAAGCGTCGCTCCGCGTTCTTGGAGAACGTCCGTTCGACGTGCAGATTATGGGCGCGATTGCGCTCGACGAAGGCGCGGTGGCGGAAATGAAAACGGGAGAAGGCAAAACGCTCGTATGCGTCATGCCCGCCTATTTTAACAGCCTGTACGGACAAGGCGTTCACGTCATCACCGTAAACGAGTACCTCGCGAAGCGCGACGCGGAATGGATGGGGAAAATATACCGTTTTCTCGGTGTAAGCGTCGGCGTTATTTACGCGGAGATGAATCAGTCCGAGCGGAAAAACGCGTACAAGTGCGACATCACATACGGAACGAACAGCGAATTCGCGTTCGACTACCTCCGCGACAACATGCAGTATTCCCCCGGCGACATCGTACAGAGGGGTTTCCACTATGCTGTCGTCGACGAAGCCGACTCCATACTCATCGACGAGGCGCGCACGCCTCTCATCATCTCAGGAGAAGGCGGCGACGACTCCGAGTTGTGCCGCGCGGCCGACAGCATCGCGCAGAAGCTGCGGGAAGTGAAAAAGATTCCCGGTACGGACAGATATCCCGACGAACTTCTCGACGAGAAACCTGACGGAGACTATACGCTCGACGAAAACCATAAAAAGGCGTCTCTTACGAAAGACGGGATGGCGCACGTGGAACAGATGCTTCATCAGATGAAGCTCATAAAAGGCAGCATGTACGACACGGAAAACTTCATGTTCGTTCATTACGTAATCGAAGCGCTCTGCGCGCGGTATGTTTACCGCAAAGACAAGGATTACATCGTTTACGACGGCGAGGTTCTCATCGTGGACGAGTTTACCGGACGCGTGCTGCTCGGAAGACGGTACAGCGACGGACTGCATGAGGCGATCGAAGCGAAGGAACACGTGCAGGTACGCAGACAGACACGTACATTCGCGAGCATTTCATATCAGAATTTTTTCCGCATGTATGAAAAGCTTTCCGGAATGACCGGCACGGCGCTTTCTCAGGCGGAAGAGCTGCGCGCAATTTACGGTCTCGACGTCATCGTCATTCCGACGAACAGACCGATGATCCGCAGCGACGAGGACGACGCCGTATTCGACACGGAAACGGAGAAATGGAAAGCTGTCTGCGACGAAATCGCTGAAGCGCACGGACGGGGACAGCCGGTGCTCGCGGGGACGTCGTCGGTGCAGAATTCGGAACTGCTGTCCTCCCTGCTCACAGTCCGCGGTATCAGGCATAACGTACTCAACGCGAAGAACAACGTCCGTGAAGCTGCAATAATTGCCCAGGCGGGGAAAAAAGGCGCCGTTACAATCGCAACGAACATGGCGGGACGCGGCACCGACATCAAGCTCGGAGGAAGCCCTGAAGCGCACGAGGGGGAGTACGACGAGGTGAAGGAAGCGGGCGGACTGTACGTCATAGGGACCGAGCGGTACGAAAGCAGGCGGATAGACAACCAGCTTCGGGGACGTTCGGGTCGTCAGGGCGATCCGGGAAAGAGCAAATTCGTCATTTCGCGCGAAGACGACCTGTTCAAACGGTTTCCGGGCAGCAGAAAAATAAGCGCCTCATCGGCTCAAGCCCAGATTGAGCGCAACAATTTCGACGTACGGAAACGGCTGCTTGATTTCGACGACGTTCTCAACGACGAACGCATTATGCTGTACGATTACCGTCGTTCCGTCCTCTGTTCCGACAAAGACGAAGCTGTAAAAATGCCGCTGCTTTCCGCAATAAACGGCGCATGGGCAGATCATCTTGAATCGCTCGATTCCCTCAGAGAGGGAGTCTACCTCAGAACTTACGCGCAGAAAAATCCGGTTGTCGAATTCAAAATCGACGCTTCGGAGATGTTCGATGAAATGATGGAAAGTCTGAAAAAAACGGAAAACGAGCTCGAAAAAACGATTGCAGTTACTCAACATTCAGCCCGTAACCTGATATAATATTTTGATGTGACACGGAGGCTTTTCTATGACATCACGCAAAACTAAGATTGTCTGTTCTATGGGACCTACGACAAACACCGACGACATAGTCATCAGGATGATAAATGCCGGTATGAATATCGCACGCTTCAATTTTTCGCACGGGGATCATGCCGGTCACAAAGAGATGATGGAACGCGTGCGGCGCGCGTCTCAGGCTGCGGGAAAATCAGTCGCACTTATGATGGACACGAAGGGACCTGAAATCAGAAGCGGAATCGTCGAAGGAAACGGAAAAATCACGATCACCAAAGGCGATGCGGTTCTTGTTTCCGTCGACGACTGCCCCGTAACTGCCGTAAAGGGAAAAGAACCGGCGCACATTTCGCTCAGCTGGAAAGAGCTGCCTTCACGCGTATCGCCCGGCATAAAAATTCTCATCGCGGACGGACTTCTGGAACTTGACGTCAAATCGACCGACGGAAAAATCGTGAAATGCGAAGCCGCGAATACGGCGGTGATCGGCAGCAAAAAAAACGTCAATCTCATCGGCATTCACGCGGGACTTCCGATTATGAGCGAGCAGGACAAAGACGACATAAAATTCTGCGTGGAGATGAACTGCGACTTCATCGCGGCGAGCTTTACGAGCTTTGCAAGCGAAGTGCACGAAATCAGGCACTACCTTGACTCGCTCGGTTCGAACATGAAAATCATCTCAAAGATTGAGAATGAGGAAGGGCTCGACAACATACGTGAAATCGCGGAGGCAGCGGACGGCATTATGGTCGCGCGCGGAGACCTCGGCGTGCAGCTTCCGACGGAACGCATACCGCTTGCGCAGAAACACATCATCGAGGAATGCCGCATGGTCGGCAAACCCGTCATCACTGCGACGCAGATGCTCGACTCCATGATTGTGAATCCGCGCCCTACCCGTGCGGAACTCACCGACGTCGCGAACGCAATATTCGACGGCACTGATGCAGTCATGCTTTCGGGGGAGACTGCGAACGGCGCATATCCCGTCGAAGCGGTGGAAACTATGGCGCGCATTGCGCAGACGGTGGAGGACAGCGACGAATACTGCCGGCGTATCAAGACGACTGTTCCCGAAATGGAAAGCGACGTGACGATCGGCCGCATTATGGCCCGCATGGCATACGAGACCGCCGACAAAACCAGGGCGATGGTCATCGTCGTCCCGACAATGAGCGGAAACACCGCGCGCATGATAAGCACGTTCCGTCCGGAACAGTCGATCCTCGCGGTCACTCCCGACGCGCAGGTCCAGCGGCAGCTCCTCCTTAACTGGGGCGTCTTTCCGCTCGTCTCTCCGATCGCGGACGACAGCGAAGAGATGGTGCAGAACGCCGTAAAAATCGCGATCGATGCCGGATTCGTGCACCAGAGCGACCGCATCATTCTGTGCGCGGGAATCCCGCTTGCAAGCCCTATTCCGGTGAACACAATCAGGGTCCTGCTCATAGGCAACGTACTCGCCCGCGGACGCACAGGAGGATACGGAGATCTGAGCAGCGGACGCATGACGGGACGAATCGTACGTGCGTCGACGCCCGACAAAGCGCTCATGCTGCTCCGCCACAAAAGCGCCGAAATCCTGCTCTGTCCGGACCTTACGGCGGACTGGATCCCCATTCTGCGCATAGTCGACGGTGTCGTATGCGAAGAACCGAATGAAATACCTGCCGATACGATGAAGCTCGTAAATCAGAATCTTGTATGGATTTCGGACGCCGGCAAGGCGGTGCATACGATAGAAAACGGACTGACGGTCACCATCGACGGCAAGGACCTGCTTGTGTACGAAGGAAAACTATAGTATTTTAACTATAATGTTTTCAGAAAGAAAAGTTTTACAGGAGCTGGCTGCACTTACAGGCGGGCTGTTTATGCTTTTTTTTCCTGCAGGCTGCGCTAAAAAAAACGTACCGGCGGATTCAACCCGAATGACGCTGAAAATTACGGCGGCGTTTTATCCGCAGTACGTAATGTGCCTCAATCTCACGCAGAACGTTCCTGACGTCGAACTTTCTCTCCTCGTGCCTGATACGACGCTTTGTTTTTCCGATTACCGGCTCACTACGAAAGATCTGACGGCTGTTTCTTCGTGCGACGTTTTCGTCATAAACGGCGCCGGCATGGAACAATTTCCCGATCAGGCGCGTAAATTGAAACCCGAGTCGCTCATTGCCGCCGCGGAAAATTATCCGCTTCTAAACGATAATCCGTACGTGTGGGTGTCTCCGGCCGGCGCACGCTACGAAGTACGGCAGATAGCGGCGGGACTTTCGCGGCTGGATCCTGCGCATGCCGCTCAATACGAAACAAATGCCGGAATATACGAAAGAAAACTAGCCGCGCTCTCGGATGAAATGCATGCGGCGCTGAATCCGTACAAAGGAAGCGGCGTCATCTCATTTCATGAAGCTTTTCCGTATCTCGCGGCGGAGTTCGGTTTACGCATCGTCTCCGATGTGAAACATAAACCGGGAACAGCGCCCGATAAAAAGGAACTTACCGACACCCTGCGGCAGATAAAGTCGGCTCAAAAAAACAACGGCGGCATCTGCCTGTATGCGGAACTGCAGTATCAGTCCGCGGCAGCTGAAAAGATTGAGACGGAGACAGGACTTTCCGTAAACGGACTCGATTTCTGTATTACGGGCAGGCTCACCGCCGGCGCATATATAGACGCACAGGAAAAGAATCTGCTCGTACTCAGGCAGTCTCTCTCGGACAGGTACGACGAAGGAGGTACGTATGGCTACGATTGAAGGATATTTTGACGGAAAGACGTTCATACCGCTCGAACCGTTTTCGGTAAAACCTAATCAGAAAGTTCAGATTACGTTCCTCGATGATTTTCTCACCGAGGAAAAACAAAAACAGCTCGAACAGATGCGCAGTAAAAATAAGAATAAGAAATAAGGGAACCTCTAAAAACTTCAGTTTTTAGAGGTAACTCTGAAAATAATTTATTCGTCTATCCACCTGTTTTCGGCTTTACATTTTGTGTATATTTTTCTCGCAAGATATACGAACGGCGTGTCGAGCAGACTGGTAAAGATGTAAATCACGTAACACGCCGCGGTAATCGACAGGAGCGTTTTCATGTCGTACATGCCGAAAAATGCGCCGAAATTAAAAATCAGAATGTTGACGGCCTGAGCGGCGAGCGTTGAAGCATTGTTGCGCAGCCACAGGTATTTTAAACTGCTGCCGCTTTTCCTTGTCGTGAAATCCCACCACTTGTGATACATCCATACATCGAACAGTTCGCTCACCGCATATCCTATAAGACTCGCGATGAGAATGCGCGGTGTATGGGTAAACAGCGATTTTATGCCGACCATGGCCCAGTCGTTCGGGGACGGCGTATAGAGGACCCACAGCGACGAAAACAGAATGAACGCGCACGACGTCGCAATGCCGATCCACACGGCGCGGTCGGCGTCTCTTTTGCCGTACAGTTCGCTGAGAAAATCAGTCGCAAGAAAACTCGACGCGAACAGCGTGTTGCCGAGCGTCTGCTCCATACCGAATGCGTTTACCAGAATCATGACTTCGATATTTGCAAGAATGGTGCATACCGCCGTCCACGCCATACATCCCGCTTTTCCGAACAGCCGGAAAAACAGGAGAAGTCCGCCGAAAGATGCCGCAAGGGACACGATGAGAAGTAATTCGTTAGACATACTAACTCCCGAAAATTGAATTGACCTGGTTTTGATTTTCCGGACGATGCCGGACGGCAGGAAGGGCTGCGAACTGCCGGACCGTCACTATATCATAAAAAGCAAAAAAGTACAGCAGAGCGTACGGATCCGATCCGCATATTTAACAAAAACCCTTGCAAAACAGCGATTCCGATGTTATTATGAATAGAAACATTTCTATAAAAGTAACACGGAGTACAACAGATGCCGGAACAGATGATTATGGGAAATCAGGCGATAGCGCTCGGCGCACTGCAGGCTGGTATCGGCCTTGCCGCGGGCTATCCCGGAACGCCGTCGTCGGAAATTATCGAATACGTCGCAAAATACAGGAAAGAGACAGGCGTATACGTCGAGTGGTCGGTGAACGAAAAAGCGGCTGTCGAAGTAGCCGCGGGAGCCTCGTACGCGGGCGCGCGGGTCCTCGTTACGATGAAGCAGGTGGGCCTCAACGTCGCGTCCGATCCGGTTATGTGCCTGTCGTATGTCGGGGTAAAAGGCGGTATGGTCATAGTGGCCGCCGACGACCCGGGGCCGATTTCCTCGCAGACGGAGCAGGATACGCGTCAGTTCGCGCATTTTTCAAAACTCCCTGTTTTCGATCCGTCCTCCCCTGAAGAAGCGTACGAAATGGTGCAGGACGCGTTCGATTATTCGGAAAAATACAACACGCCCGTCATTCTGCGCCCAACGACGCGCGTCGATCACGGATATGCGGGCATGGATATTCTCCCGCTCCCGAAGGCGCGCAGAATCGAAGGCTTTGTAAAGGACACGAAGCGATGGGTGATTTTTCCGCGCACGTCTTTTCTGAACCACAAACGCGTGTTCGATCGCAACGAGCATATTCTTCCGGACGTCTTTTCGTCGGTAAAATACAATTCAATAGAGGGAACGGCCGTAAATGCCGGCGGAAAAAAACTCGGCGTCGTCACATCGGGAATAAGTTATGCGTACATAAAAGAAGCGCTCCCGCTTCTCGACAAAAGCGGCGCGCTCGTCATGAAAGTCGGAACGCCCTACCCGTTTCCCGAAAAAAAAGCGCTTGAGTTTCTTTCAAAGGCTGATGAAATTCTCGCGGTGGAAGAGCTTGATCCGGTGCTCGAACACGAGCTTGTATATATCTGCGGCAAATACAAACTCGGCAACACAATCCGCGGAAAGCTGACGGGAGACGTTCAGGAAGCGGGGGAAAACACGGTCGAGTCGGTAAAAAACGCGCTTGCTGATTTTTACGGAACCGGCGGCAGTCCGTCTGTTCCTCCCGCCGATATGCCGGAACTGCCTGTGCGTCCGCCCGTACTCTGCGCAGGATGTCCGCACAGGGGTTCGTTCTACGCAGTAAAGCAGGCGATGAAGGGACAAAAAACCGTATACTGCGGCGACATAGGCTGCTATACGCTCGGCAACGCGCTGCCGCTCGACATGTGCGACACGTGCCTGTGCATGGGAGCCGACATCACGATGGCGCAGGGATTCTTTCACGCGGAAAACGACAGGAAATGCTTTTCGTTCATCGGGGATTCGACGTTCTTCGCGTCGGGTCTTACGGGAGTCGTAAACGCCGTGTACAATCAGGCGCACGTTACGCTGTGCATTCTCGACAATTCCACGACGGCCATGACGGGACACCAGCCGCATCCGGGAACGGGCGTCACGATGATGGGTGACATCGTCAGCAAAATCAGCATTGAAAAAATACTCACCGCCGTCGGAGTCAATCCCGTACTTACCGTCGATCCGTTCGATCTGGCGGCATCCGTCGATGCGGTAAAAAAGGCTGCCGCAGCGGAAGGCGTAAGCGCCGTCATCTTCAAATCTCCGTGCATCGCGGTTGCGCAGGAACCCGGATATGCCGCGCAGCCGAAACAGGCTGTCGACGGATCAAAGTGCATCGGATGCAGAAAGTGCATAAACGAACTCGGCTGCCCCGCAGTCGGGTTCAAACCGGCAGAAAAAAAGGCTTTCATAGAGCCGTCCCTCTGCACGGGATGCAGTCTGTGTTCGCAGGTGTGTCCGGCGGGTGCAATCACAGCGGAAAAAACGGAGGAAGCGCATGAGTGAAACAGTACATACATCGATTCTGATATGCGGCGTCGGCGGTCAGGGAACTGTCCTCGCGGCGAAACTTATTGCGCAGGCAGCGCTCGCGAAGGGCGTGCATGTACGGTCTGCGGAGACTATCGGCATGGCGCAGCGCGGCGGTTCAGTCGTAAGCCACGTGCGTCTCGGCAGCAATATGTATTCACCGCTTATTCCGCACCGAGGAGCCGACGTACTGATAGCGTTCGAACCGTGCGAAGCGGTGCGCAGCATCGCGTACCTCAGGGAAGGCGGCGTTGTTGCAGTGAGCAGCAAAGCAGTCCAGCCGGTAAGCGCGTCGCTTTCGGGAAAAGCATTCGACGCGGAAAGCATGATTTCGTTTCTGAAAAAGCACGCGTCGCGTGTCATGGTGCTCGACACCGATTCGCTCTGCGTGCAGCTCGGCTCGCCGAAAGCGGCGAACACGCTGCTGCTCGGCGCCGCAGTTTCAAGCGGCATGCTCGGCGTCACGATGGAAGACCTCAAGGCAGCGCTTAAAGTGCTCGTCAAGCCCGGCTTCGTCGAACTTAATGAAAAAGCGCTCGCACTCGGTGCGGAATCAGCAGAGTAATTTCTTATTGATGGAGAACAAAATATGCAGATGAACGAAACACAGCTGAATCAGATAAAGTCACAGCTCAAACGCGTCATGCAGGTACCGGGCGGATTCTACGCGGAAAAATTCGCAGGAATCGACGTAAGCTCAATCAAAACGCAGGCGGATTTTGAAAAACTGCCGTTCAGTTCGAAGGAAGACCTCCGCGCGGCATATCCGCTCGGACTTGCCGCAGTGCCGGAGGAAAAAATCGTGCGGATTCACTCGTCGTCCGGTACAACGGGAACGCCGGTTATAATTCCGTACACGCAGAAAGACGTGGACGACTGGGCGACGATGTTCGCGCGCTGCTACACGACTGCCGGCATGACGAACCGCGACCGCATCCAGATTACGCCGGGCTACGGGCTGTGGACAGCCGGCATCGGCTTCCAGCTGGGCGCGGAAAAAATGGGCGCCATGGCCATTCCTATGGGACCGGGCAACACCGACAAGCAGATTCAGATGATGATAGACCTGAAGTCGACAGTGCTCGGCGCGACGTCGTCTTACGCGCTTCTTCTCGCGGAAGAAATCGAAAAACGAGGACTCCGCGACAGGATATGCCTCAAAAAGGGAATCATCGGTTCCGAGCGCTGGGGCGACAAAATGCGGCAGCGCATAAAAAACGTGTTCAACATCGAACTGTTCGATATTTACGGCCTTACCGAAGTGTACGGACCGGGAATCGGAATCAACTGTCCCGGCGGCGACGGAATTCATCTCTGGGACGATTTTATTTACTGCGAAATCCTCGACCCGGAGACGGGACTTCCCGTTCCCGACGGCGAACTCGGCGAAATATGCCTTACGACGCTCGTCAAGGAAGGCGCACCGCTCTTCCGGTTCCGTACGCACGATCTTGCGCGCTTCATCCCCGGCCAGTGCCCTCGCTGCAGCCTGAAATATCCGCGGATAAGCGCCATCATGGGACGATCCGACGATATGGTCAAAGTAAAGGGATGCATTCTTTTCCCGAGTACTATCGAGGAAGTCATAAAGGACGTTCCCGGTACATCAAGCGAATACCGCGCGGAAATAGAGCACGCGGACGGACGCGACGAGATGACTATTTTCGTGGAAGTCGAAAACGGGGTGGACCGTGCAGAGGCCGCGATTACGCTCGCGTACCACTTCAAGGAGCGCACGAACATGACTCCGGTCATAAAAGTAGTAGGCATAGGCGACCTCCCCCGCAGCGAAAAGAAAACAAAAAGGATTATCGACCATCGGTTTGAAAATAAGTGAATAAAATGCCGTGCATAAATGCACGGTTTGTACCGCAGACATGTGCCGGTTTATGCCTCACACATGTACATGTTTGCATCCTGCACATGTACATGTTTATGCCTCACACATGTACATGTTTACACCTCACACATGTACATGTTTATACCCCAAACATGTACATGTGTATGTCTCAAACATGTGCCGGTGCAGGTCCCGGATATATCATACCTCCGTATACGAATAATTTAAAATAATTCACTTTTTTGCTTGACTTTTTATACATTATTGTATAATATATACCACAGATGAGTTAATTCAGCACAGGAGGCTGCATATGTTGACTGAATTCGGAAAATTTCTCAAAAAGCTGCGGATAGATAAATCCGAAACACTTGCGGTTATGGCCGGAAAACTGGGTATATCGGCCGCGTATCTTTCTTCCATAGAGAACGGTACCCGTGATATTCCCGGCACCATGATCAGTACAATTATGCAACAGTATCATCCCGGCGCAGCTGTTATGCACGATCTGCTGAAAGCCCGATCCGCAACACCCAACAAGATGGTGGAGATAGAGCTTGCATCCCTTCCTCCCGATCCGGTCTATCAGCAGACGGCTCTGATGTTCGAGACATATCTGCACTTGCTCGACAGGGACGTCGTCCGGCAGATTTACGATATTATTGAAGCAAATGGTCCGTATAAGAATAAAGGCGTACCGGGTATTATCGGCGACGACTCATAGAAAAACGTATATACAAGGAGGCGTATATGAAATGATATTTAACCAAAAAAAGACTTTTTAATCACTGGCATGACTAAAAAGTCCTTTGCAGTCACGGAACAAGTCCATGTACTATATCTGTATTAATAATACAGCTTGTTCCGTCAGGAGTCAAGGCGCAGGGGGCAGACGCAGGGGGCAGAAAATCCCTCCGTGCAAAATGCAGCAGCGGGAAATACGGCAGTGCTTCCGTATGGAGGACAAACCGCTTTTTCCTGCAGATAAAACTGTCCTTGAAAAGACAGAAGGAACAAAATCATGTTTGAAAACACAGATGCATCTCACAAACTTTACGTAAAGCTCCATACAAATCCGTTCGACAGGGAATCATACATCGGTATGGTACCGCGCAATACACTCAGTATGGATGCGGTGGTCACCGAAATAATGAAAAAAGACCCGGGAATAAGCAAATACGCCGTCTATCATTCCGCGGAACTTATTAAGGAAGAAATCATGGCTCAACTTGCAACCGGCTGTGCGGTGAATGTGCTCGATCTGGGGACAATGTACATCGGAGTCGAAGGTAAAATCACAGGATCGAATCCTTCTCCAACCGACATTCCTGACTTCCTCATAAAATTTACTCCTGCTCCGAAAGTACAGGAATCTATTGCATCGACTGCCGCCGATGGTATCATGTATTCGGACGAAGAGCCGGTCATCAAAGTGATAACAGGCATGACGGACGGAAAAACGGACGGTACTCTTATTGCTCAGGACTTTGTGGAACTTACCGGCCGCAAACTCAAAGTAGGCGGTACCGGATGCGGCATATTTTTTGCACCGGCGGCGGCAGACGGCAACGCCGAAACCGATGAGACAAAATGGATTGCTGCAGATTTGACGACACTCCGCCAGAACCTGCCGAAGACGCTCCGGTTCAAACTGCCTGCATCGCTCGAAAAAGACGTACCGTACTATATTGCCGTACGGACACTGATTTCGTCGAGCAGCAGAGAAAAGAAAAATGCATCGACAGGATTCAGCAGAATCACGGTAAAGATAGCAGGATAAGCAGAAAGCGTAAAATGTACTGATTTTCTCCGGACCTGCAGAGGTATCTGCAGATCCGGAGCTTTGTCTGTCTACTCTTTTTTCAGCGCCGCTGTTATCTTTTTTTCATTGAAAAACGCCAGAATTATTCCGCCCGCAAGGCACAGCACCGCAGAGAGGCCGGCTACCAGTCTGTATCCTTTTCCGGTTCCCGAACCTATCGTCGCAAGAGAAGTAAAAAGGAGCATGGCGGCGCTCTGCCCGAGTTTGAAGCAGAATGTACGCACTGCAAAAAACATTCCCTGGCGGTTTTCGCCGGTATGTTCCGCATCGTATTCCGCCACGTCCGCGACAATCGCCTGGGGCAGTATGCCGAATATCGCCATCGGAAGGGACCCCGCAATTACGACGATAATCCCCTGAACAAGCGGCGGAACAGCAAGCGCGCTGCCCGTTACCGAAGTGAATGCGAACACAACCGTAAACAAAAGAAACGCCAGCATCACCATCTTTTTTTTGCCGAACCGGCGCGCCGCAAAATTTATCGGAACGTAAAAAGCGAGAGACATCGCAGTCATGCCGATGAACATCGGCGTAAACATGTTTTCGCCGAGCCCCATAAGCGCGGTGATGAAAAACGGGAGACCTGTCTGGAACATCGTGAGGCCTATCCAGTAGAAAATATCGGAACAGACGAAAATGCGGAAATCTTTGTTTTTAAATGTCGTTTTGAACGATTCGAACGCGCTGCTCTGAACGGGCTGTACGTCGACGTACTCTTTTTCTTTAATAAAGAACACGGGAAAGAAAAGACAGACGAGCGCAATACACGCAAGAACTGCAAACGCAAGCCGTATTGCGGAAATACGCCCGACCGACTGTTCAAAAATTCCCCACAGCGTCGGCGCGGTGTATGCAACTGCTGTTCCCGCTATGAATGTAAGGGAAATCGCCGTGGACGCTGCCATACGTTCTTTTTCTGTATGTCCTAATTCCGAATATAATGCGGTATACGGCGTGCAGTATGCGGTGATGCACAAGTAATACAGTGAAATCATGACGAAAAGCCACACAGCGTTGGCGGCGCTTTCCTGCCTGAATGGGGCACAGAAGACGAGCACCGTTACAACCGCAAGAGGAACAGCCGACCATCTGAGAAACGGAATGCGACGGCCTTCCTTTGCCCGGCATTTGTCGGAAAACGATGCGAAAAGCGGATCAGTCACTGCGTCGAAAATTCTTCCGAACGCAGTAATCAGTCCGATAATCGTAAGTACGCCGAATACGACGCGCCCCTGAGGAATAAGAGGTACCTGCCCGGCCGCGACTGACGACGAGTCGGGCTGGTAAAAATACACGAGCCAGCTTCCTATAAGCCCTGAAAGCAGCGCCCAGCCGAACTGTCCGACTGCAAACAGCCACATTCTGCCCTTTGTTAAAGTTCTCATTTCCCCCGGAGCGCTCCGAATACTATTCGTCCGCTGACTAAAACCTTAACAGTCCTAGTTGTCCCTGTCGATTGCATTAGCCGCAGTGCGTCCTGAAACGAAGATTTCTACGATTGCATTGCCGCCGAGACGGTTTCCGCCGTGTATGCCACCGGTAACCTCACCTGCCGCATACAATCCTTTGATAATTTTGCCTTTCGAGGTAAGCACATGACGTTCCGTATCGACCGTCAAACCGCCCATCGTATGGTGTGTCGAAGGGGCAAGAAGTCTGATCTTGAGTTTTACGCCGTCAAGTTTGTAAGAAGCGGCATTGTACGAACCATTGGCATTCCTGCCTGCGCTGCCGATAAGTGCCGTCCAGCCTGTCTTTGGTATGGCAAGCTTGTCTTCCGTGCCGGTCATCAGCGCGTGGTCGTAATCGATGATCTCCTGTTTAACAACAGCAGGATCGGCCTTGATGCCGAGCTCCGTGAACAGCTCGCCTAACTGATCGACAGTGCGGGTATACTGTCTCCATTCAACATCCTGATCCCAGAGCGGGGACCCCGGTCTGCCGTACGGATACGGGCCGGGAACGGCCTGATCATCATTACTGATTTCCATAATAGTGCCTTTTACACCGTTATGTTCAATGCCGTTTTCAAATTCACCAAGCGACAGAACATCACGTTCTCCGGTTTCGTTCAGATAGCGTTTGCCTGTTGTCGGATTCAGATAAACGGCATAGTTTCCGCCGCCGAACGCCAGCTGTCCGTTGTCTACCCATGAAATAGGCATAAGCTGTGTAAACTCGAGACCTGTCGTAGCAGCGCCTGCTTTTTCGCCCATATCAAGACCGTCACCCATGAGAGATGAGCGGTTCGTCGTCTTTGTCTGGTCGGAAAGAGTTCCTGCCTTCCAGTAATCGTTCGTCTTAACAACCTTTGCGATATTTGCCGCAAATCCGCCGGTGGCAAGTACAACACCTTTCTTCGCGTGTGCTGTTACCCGGGTACCGTCGTACATAACAGCTTTAACGCCTGTTACTCTGCCTTTTTCAACAATAAGCTCTTCAGCAGAAGTTCTGAGCATAATCCTGTTGGATGCAGCAGTCCTGCTGGTTTCAAGAATCGTTCTCCGCGGAGGTACAAAATACGATCCCCACTGTCCGGTTTCATTCTTACCGTCGCCGTCTGCATCGAAGTTCGCACCGATGTACTGGTTTTCACGGTTCCACAGTGCCCCGACGATTGTCGGCTGTATGTCTTCAACAAATGTTGATCCCTGCGCTTCGAGCCACGGTTTTAGATCCTGACCGCCCTTGATGAACTGACTTACCAGATCATAGTCACCGTATACCCATTCAGTGAATTCCGCATTCGGACGGAGTCCGCCGTAGTATGTCTGGAAAATGTGGAGATTGACAGTCGAGAACAGAGTCAGTTCAGACTCCTGTGTACCTGCGGCGAGTTTCGGTTCTGCCCATGCGAGGTATGCTTTGATTTCGCCTTTCAGAGCCTGCAGTGTCGGCAGATATTCTGCGTGGACACCGTGTTTTGAAAGTTCATTGATGTCGCCGGCGACAAACCATTTTGCTCCGTCAGTACCGTCGAACTTCTTTTCGTCCCAGTCAAGGATTGTCTTAAGCACAGTGATGTTGCCGTTTGCTTCCTTAACCTTGTTGTACGTTTTTCCGTCTACCGGATACACACCTGTAGTTGCATCGGGATTTGCAGGCTCCCACACCAGATACGGCATTACAGACTGGAATTGACCGCCGGAAACAAGCGTGTTGCCGCCGATTTCCGCATTTTTCTCGATAATAAGGACAGTGTCCCCATTCTGCGCCGCCTGAGCACCCGCTGCAATGCCTGCACCGCCGCCGCCGACTACGACTACATCATACGTTCCTTCAACCGGAGTTCCCGCAGTATGTACGATCCTGTTGGTCTTAAAGCCGTCGAGGTCAGAGGCACCTGCCTTGCGGGCAGCATCAGCCAGTGCCGTGCGTACGGCATTCGAAGTAAATGTCGCGCCCGATACAGTGTCTATGCCGGAACCGTTCGCAGCTTCAGCGTCCGCAAACATGATGTCATAGGCCGGTGTGCCGACATGAGGCGTCTCTGTTGAAGAGTTTACTTTAATGTCCGTAATCGCATTGCCGCTGAAAGTAACATCCAGCACAACGGGACCGTTCATGCCGGTTCCCGTTCCGGAATATGTACCCGCTTTATACGTAACAGGAACATTGACATGAGGAGCTTCCGCGGTAATTTCCGCACCTGCTTTGGAAAGCGCGTCTTTTACCGCACTGAGTATGCCTTTGGAAGAATCCGTACAGCCTGATATAGTATCAACATCGGCAGACTGGGCTTTTAATACCGCACCGGGCAGATTCTTTAATGCAGGATCTGCAAGACCTGCTGTTTCATGCTGTTCAGTAATTTCTACTGATTTAATCTTATCTTTTGTAACAGTTACTGTAACAGTAACATCCCCATTGTGACCTTTGCCTGTTCCGGTATAGGTTCCTGCTTTGTATTTACCGCCGGAACCGGAACATGCGCCGAGAGAAAGAGCTATGACTGTGCCGAGTATCATTCCAAGCGCAGCTGCAAATGGTTTCTTCATATTTTCTCCTTATTTATAAAAAACAATATCCTTTGTTAAAATTTTATTTTTCCCAGAGCTGCTCAGGATAGTATCCTTCCGCAATCTTCTTTGCGATTTCGGATTTTACAATCCCGCGGTCCTGCGGATATGTCATTCCGAACCAGCTTTCCGTCGACGTAAAAAACCTGATGACGCCTTCGCCTTTCTGAACAATCTCACTCGCCGCAACGGGCAGCAGCGCCTCTGCCTTCTCGCTCCCGGCATTGGCTGCAATGAAGTTTTCCCAGTATCTGTTGAACCGGTCAAACGCGGTAAGCCCGAATCCGAACAGATTCATGCTCACCCATTCTTTTCCGGTAAGAATCTTTTTCTGTCCGTCGATCTCGCTTATTATTTTATCGCCCTCATAATAAATTTTGAGGTTTTCGACGATAGAGTCGAGGCAGTCGTCTTTTACCGTACAGACACCGCGGGAAACGGAACCGCTCCTGCTCATCGTATTTCCGAGCACGTAGCCGACCATCGCATGCCCGGTGCTGCCGTCCTTCATGGTCGAAAGGTAGCCGGAAAGAGTCTTTACTGCATCCCGCCCGTAATAATCGTCGGAGTTTATGACCGCAAAAGGTGCCCTGATTACGTCCTGAGCACAAAGCACCGCATGTACAGTTCCCCACGGTTTCGTGCGTGCGGACGACTTTGCAATCTGGTCCTGAGTGAGCAGACTGTCGTGATTCTGAAACACATACTGTGCGTCGAAATTGCGCGCGACCCGGTCAAAAAGGCGTTCACGGAAATCCTTTTCTATATCTTTGCGGATTATATATACAACATTTCCGAATCCGCTGTTTTTTGCGTCGTATGTCGCATAATCGAGAAGACATTCATCGTGAAGTCCCACTCCGTCTATCTGCTTTACACCGCCGTAACGGCTTCCCATGCCCGCTGCAAGTACTAAAAGTGTCGGTTTCATATATAACCCCTGAAAATCAAATTTTATCAAGAACAAGCGTATCCAACCATACCATAGAACGCGTATCAGTTCAACTATATAAACCGAAGCATGTTATTTATGATTTCAGCGCTGAAAAAAGGGCTGTCCTGAAAAGTTTTCACTTACAGGACAGCCCCGTCAAAACAGCTTATGAATGCAAATTATTTTACTTTCGTAAGGCTGCTTTTTATTGTAAGAATACCGTCTTTTACAGCGGTAGTAAGAGTACCGGTATATTTATAGTCGGCAGCGGCATCGGCCGTATCGGGGGCGAATGTAACTTTCGACCAGTCAAGGTCCGCCATGCTGTTCTTATTTCCGCCGGCCTTTACGAATTCGTCTTTAAGAATGAATTTTCCGCCGAGATTAGCGCCGACATCCTTTGCAATCTGGAAGCCGGATGCCAGGTCGACTACGCCTTTGTCATCGCTGGTAACTTTGTATGCCGTTCCGCGGTGAACAAATGTAATCGTTACTTTTTTGCCCTCTGTTTTCACAGTAAAGGCATCATCGTCGGCCGTTGCGCGGCTTGCAACAGGATAAAGCATAAGGCCGCGAAGTCCGCCCGGAATCGCCTGCCTTTTGCCTGTCGAATCAAAACGGACAACGTCGAACGCAGCTGTTGATTTTACCTTTGAAGCACCGGAAGCAGCATCAAAACTGTCTTTTACGGATTTACCGTCGGCCGACCAGTTAAAATAGTTCTTCCCGTCGTCTTTTACGGTATTGAATCGGTAATCAATCGTTGCTTTCTGTGCTGAAGCGGCAACCAGGGAAACAGCAAATACAGCGCAGGCTGCAAGAACTGTCTTCATTTTGTTCATAAAAACCTCCATGAGAGAATAAGCTGATTCTCTTCTCTCCTAAACATAGACAAATTATTCACCTTTGTCAAAGGACTGATTTCTACAGCGATGCGGACGCTGTTTCCAGGGCAAGACGAATCATATTGGTGAACGTTTTTTCCCGTTCCGCAGCTGTCGTTTCTCCGCCCGAGATTATATGGTCGCTCACCGTAAGAATTGCAAGCGCCCTGCGTCCGAATTTCGCGGCAAGCGTGTACAATTCAGCCGCTTCCATCTCGATTCCGAGTACGCCGTATTCTGCCCATGTCTTCCAGTTGCTGTTTTCGTCGTAGAATAAATCACTTGAAGCGCATTCGCCGACTTTTACGTCAATGCCGAGTTTTTTGGCATTCTGATATGCGGCTTCAAGAAGTTCGAAGTCCGCAGCCGGAGCAAAATGCAGACCGCCGAAACGCTGCGATACGAGAGACGAATCAGAGCATGCTGCATTCACAAGCAGTGTGTCGCGGACTTTCAGCGATTCCTGAATTGCGCCGCACGTTCCGACGCGGATGGCCCTCCTGACATTGTAGAACTGGAACAGCTCGTTCACATAGATCGAAAGCGACGGCTGCCCCATACCCGTTCCCTGCACCGAGATTTTTTTCCCGTGATACGTTCCGGTAAATCCGTACATGCCGCGCACTTCGTTATAGCATTGCGCATTTTCAAGAAAATTTTCTGCAATAAACTTAGCCCGCAGCGGATCGCCGGGGAGCAGAACAGCATCTGCAATTGCGCCTTCCGGCGCGTTTATATGTGTACTCATGATTATGAGTATAAATGGATTCCGCCGAAAATACAATGCGCCGCTGACGGTGTTATCCTTTCACCGCTCCGGCAGCAATGCCCTTTATGATGTATTTCTGCAGCGAGAGATAGAAGACGATTATCGGAATCGATGAAATCGTGAGCGACGCGCACATCGGGCCGTATTCCTTCATGAACTGCCCGTTGAATTTCATCTGCGCAAGCTGAATCGTGCCCTGCTTCACGACGATGAGCGGAAGCAGAAAGTCGTTCCACAGCCACAGCGCGTCGATCACCGCAACTGTCGCAAGTATTGTCTTGATGAGCGGCAGAACAATCCTGAAGAATATATAGAACCTGCCGGCACCGTCTATTGCGGCCGATTCCTCAAGTTCCCTCGGAACGCTCTTTATGAATCCGTGTATCATGAAGATTGCTGTCGGGCAGCCGAGTCCCCAGTACATCGGAATAATACCCGGAATGTTCATCAGGTGCAGGTCAGCTGCGAGAACTCCGATAGGCACCATAATAATCTGGAACGGAATGACGAGCGAGAACGAAAAAAATCCGTAGAGCAGCCAGGAAATTTTCGTATCGGAACGGGCCAGCGCATACGCGCACATCGAACTCGTAAGCAGGATGCCGAGCGTGCCGAAAAGCGTTATTGAAAACGTATTGAGGAATACTTTCGGAAACTCCAGCTCTTTCCACGCCTGCGTGTAATTTCCGAAAAACGCTTTCAGAGGAAGACCGGCCGGATTCATGATTATATCCTCGTTCGGACGGAACGAGTTGATGACTACGAACAGCATCGGATATATGAACGCTGCGGCAAAAATCAGTAATACGACAGAAAGAGCCGCCAGATGCGGATTCACCGGTTTTTTATTAAGCGCCGGAACGGCTGTTTTATCAGTAATCATGCTTCTATCTCCCTGCGCTTCATTGTAAAGAGCTGTATTCCCGTAAGAATAAAGATTGCGACGAACAGCACCATTGCCTTTGCGGTCGCCATGCCGGCCTGCTTCTGCGCAAACGCATCAAAATAAATATCCATAACGAACGGAACAGTGCCCGTCGCGTATCCCGTAGGGCCTATCATCGCGTATATCAGGTCGAAACTCTTGAGCGCGTTCGCGATGCTCAGAAAAAGCGATATGGTTACGGCCGGCAGTATCATCGGCATGGTGATGTAACGGAACCGCTGCAATGCCGACGCGCCGTCGATTTTTGCGGCCTCGACGATTTCAGTCGGAATGTTCTGCAGGCCGGCAAGATAGACAATCATGTAGTAGCCGCATCCCTGCCATACGGCGACGAGCACGAGAAGCCACGGTGTTTTATGAGGATCGCTTATCCACTCTTTCACCCCGGTTACGGCGGGAAGAAGCTGCACGAACAGCAGCGACCATATAAGCGCCACAATCACCATGGAAAGTACGTTCGGCAGGAAAAATATCGAGCGCATGACTTTCTGACCGTGAATGCCGGTGTCGAGCGCAAGAGCCAGACCGAACGCGAGCAGATTTATTCCGACGACTGAGAATATTGCAAAGAAAATCGTAAATCCGGTGACGCCCATGTTGAACTGCTTTACGACCCAGACTTTCGAAAGTGTGTTCCGCAGACTGCCTGCGGCATACAGTGCCGTTCCCGCTCTTTTTACTGTTTCCGCAGAGTCCGAACCGAGTTTGTTTTCCGATATGAACGATGTCTCTGCAGAGGTAAGCGCGTTCATGTCGCCGGCGAGCGACGCCTCGTCCATGCTGCTTATGAGGCCGTCAAGCAGGCTTTCATCAAACGTACCGCCGTCGTCCGCTCCGGCCATGTCGTAAAGCGGCGTCGTTATTTCAAATGAATCGTATTCCGGATTCAACGCATACAGGCCTTTTCCGCTGTCAAACGCGTATGCGTCCTTTATGATCGAGCGCTCTTTTTCCGTCCTGCAGTTGCCGAGAACTTCCTTTTCAAAGTCTTTTTTCGCAATCGTCGGAGGAAGATCCGAAGTTGCCGTGTATTTCTGCTGAACGTATATGTGCGGATAAAAGTCGGGATCGACTTTTCCCGTAAACACTTTCTTATAGTTGTCGAGACCGACAAATTTATTAAGAGATGGTTCGTACTTTGTCCTGCGGAAAATGCGCTCGAGTTTCCGGCGTTCTATGCCGTTCAATGCAATCCGCTTATATGAATTGTCTTCCGGATCAAGACTGTATATTTTCAGCACATAGTCGCGGTCGGACTGTTTTTTAAGTTTTGAAAGAATCAGCGATTCAAACTGATTTTTTTCCATGATAATCGGCGTCTTAGGCGTAAGTCCGTCCCAGTTCGTGAGGGAAATGCCTATTCCCTTTATGAACGGTGCAATAAAAAAAAGAATGTACAGCACCACGCATGGAATAATGAAAACCGTAAAATAGAAAGCCGTCTTTCGTCTGGGCTCTACCATGTTTTATTTCCTTATTAATTTATTCTTCGGATGAAAGCAGAAACAAAGAATATGCAGCAGCCGGAAATAAATCAGCGTCCGATCAATCGTGGAAGCAGCAGAATTATTTCCGGCGGGAGCACTTTATTTACAAATCATAATCCGTTTTTTATTTACTTCTTAGAGGCCGCAGCTTTCCACTGAGCGTCGATCGTCTTAATGACATCGTCTGCGGAGCGGGCTTTCATCATATACTGCTGGGCGCCGTTCTTGCAGGCATCCTCGAATACTTCCGACGGATACTGGGAGAAAGCCCAGGGGAGAGACCCCTTCGCACCTACCGACTTCATAAGATCGTCGAACGGTCCGCCGAGTGACGTGAAGCTGCCGCCCTTGAAGGAGTTCGTGAGCTTATATTCGGAAACCCAGAGTTTCTGCGCTTTCGGAGTTGACAGCCAGTTAATAAATTTGACTGCGGCCGCCTGCTCTTCCTTCGTCGACTGGGAGGAAACGCCGAACGTCGAGTCGACGTCTGCATAGAGTTTGTTAAGCTTCGCGTCGTTGTACACGGGGAACGGAATGAATCCTGCGTCGAGTGTCGGATTAAGTTTTTTCGCGTCGACATACGCCCAGAGTCCGTTCACCATCATTGCCGACTCGCCCTTCGCGAACGACTGCTGCTGTTCGCCGCCGCCCATCTCCGCCGCATTGTCGTTCATGTTGGCGCGGTAGAAATCCATAATCTTGAACAGTTTCGCCGTATCGACGACGCCGTATGACGTTTTCCCGGCGTTCATGCCGGCGATGAAATCGTCAGGACTGATGTTCTTCTCCTGGAGAAGTGCGGTGTGAATCATCGTAATAAAGTGACCGACTGACCAGTTCTCTTTGAGAAGCGCTGCAAACGGAACGATGTTGTTCGCCCTGAGCGTTCTGCATGCCTGCTCAAGTTCACGGTACGTCGAAGGCACTTTGATGTTGTATTTTTTGAAAATATCCTTGTTGTAGATAATGCCTATTCCGGCAAAATCCATAGGAATCGCATACTGTTTTCCGTTGTACGTCACGGCAGGAAGCGAGCTCGGAACTACTTTCGAAAGCGCGGACTCTTTTGAAAGATCGACAAGGTACCCTTTCTCCGCATATTCCTTAACGCGCGAATACGACTGCATCTGCATGATTTCGGGAAGCGCTCCCTGAGCGGCGCGGGCGGACATGGCAGCATCCGCGTCGTTGGGGATAATCAGCATATCGATCGAAATGTCGGGATTGTCGGCTTCAAAAGCCTTCACAATATTCTTCAGACCTTCCTGATTCTCCTGTTTGTAATAGTACATCTCCAGTTTGATTTTACCTGAATCAGTTTTCTTTGCGTCCTTTGCAAAGAGCATGCCGCAGGAAAGCACCGCAAGAGCTGATGCCGCTGCAATAATTTTTTTCATAGGTTCCTCCAAAACATGTCATACTAAGCGGATTATTCATCCGTCATTAAGTAATTCTATGCACGGAAAAAGCGCATGTCAACTTTTTTACATTTTTATACCTTTTTTATCATATTTTTTCATTTACATAATACTCCCGTTATATAATTTTATGCTTCGTCTCGTCGTAGTTGCGGTATTTAAACGGAGTCATTCCTTTATAACGCTTGAACATTTTGATGAAATAGCTGAAATCGTTGAATCCGCAACCGTAGGCAACGTCGATTATCGGATCGTCCGTGTTGCGGAGTTTGTCGCAGGCGCAGTTCACACGGTACAGATTCAGATACTCGACCGGTGTATGATGCGTCATTTCCCTGAACACGCGGCAGAAATATTTCGGCGAAAGTCCCGCAGTGTCGGCCATCTCTTCAAGCGAAAGCGGGCTGTTGTAATTCGTCTGCACCAGATTGAGCACGGCCTTCAGCTGATCTGTCCGAAGTTTTTTCCCTGTCGACGGCGTAAGCTGTTTTTCAAAATAACATTTCCGTTCTTTTACAAGTCCCAGAAACTGAAACATGTACCCTGTCGTAAAAAGTTCGTACCCTTCAGGTTTCTCCTTCATCGCTTTGTACAAATTCTCTGCTATTGAAAGAAAATCCTGATTCCCAGCATCGGCGGAAATAACCGAATCCGCATAAATCTGCCGGTCCACCATTCTGCTTATGAATTCATCGGAGCTGTAATTCTTCAGACGGAGCATATCGGGATCGAATACGACTGATTCATACTGACATTTTCCGACGTCTTTTCCGTCGCCGTGCAGAATGCCGCCTGTAAGAAAACAAATGTCGTCCGGGTAAAGCACACGTTCGCTGTTTCCGATGAACATTGTGTAGTTTCCCTGAATTATATGAATAAGCTCGAATTCAAGATGCCAGTGGAGCGGCAGATTATACAGCGGATTTGTCGTATCGATCAGGTAATATTGTATCGGAAAAAAAGCGTTGCCGCGCTGAACTGATTCCTGTTTCCGCGAGTTTATCATTTTACAGCCTCCAAAAAGTAACTTTTATTGTACTTTTATCTACTATATCACTAGAAATGTGAAAAAATCAACACTATAATACATATATGATACAGCGTTTTACATATGGTGCAGTTGTCGAAACAAATGCAGTTGTTGAGCCGGTAAAAGCAGACGGCGGAGTTCCGGCTTTCGGAACAGTAACTTCAGGTTCTCCTTTCTCGTGGAATTACATGATGAGGCCGGACGATATAGTTTACGGACTGGGCGAAAACATGCGTGGCATGAACAAGCGCGGGTTCCGGTATGTGAGCTGGTGTTCCGACCAGAGCAATCAGAACGAAACTACCGAATCCCTGTACGGCGCCCACAACTTTATGCTCGTCGCGGGGGAACGGACGTTCGGCGTGTTCTTCGACACGGCGTCGAAAATCACCTTCGACGCCGGCTGGACTGCCCCCGATACGCTTTCCGTCGCAGGAAGCGGGACCGGAGTCGACTTTTACGTCATAACCGCGGACGGAGCAGCCCCGTCCGCGCTCACCGGCATTGTGCGTCAGTTCAGGGAACTCATCGGGCAAAGCTACATACCGCCGCGCTGGGCATTCGGATTCCAGCAGAGCCGCTGGGGCTACCGCACCGAAAAGGACGTGCGCGAAGTCGTCCGGAAATTCCGCGACGCCGGAATTCCGCTTGATGCAGTCTGTCTCGACATCGACTACATGCAGGATTATGAAGACTTCACTGTCGATGAAACGAAATTCCCTGACATGAAACAGCTTGCGGAGGATTTGAAAGCCGAAGGTGTTCATCTTGTTCCGATCATCGATGCGGGAGTCAAAGTTCAGAAAGGATACAGCGTATACGAGGAAGGAACAGAGCATAATTATTTCTGCGCGAAAAAAGACGGAAGCGCTTATACGGCGGGAGTATGGCCGGGACGCTCTCATTTCCCCGATTTTCTTAATCCCGACGTGCGCAGCTGGTTCGGTGCAAAATACGGGAATCTGACGTCGCTCGGAATCGAAGGATTCTGGAACGACATGAACGAGCCGGCGATGTTCTACTCGGAAGAAAGTCTCGCGGAGACGTTCCGCAAAATCAAAACATTCGAAGGAAAAAATCTCGACATCAATTCATTCTTTGAGTTCACAAGCCTTGCCGGAAGCACGTTCAACAGGCCCGACGATTACGAGCGGTTTTACGACCGCGTGCAGATGAAGGACGGCAGTACGGCGCTGCTCCGCCACGACTACGTCCACAACATCTACGGCGCACATATGACGCGTGCCGCCGGCGAAGGACTGCGGAAACTTTCTCCCGACAAGCGTATGCTTCTCTACTCCCGCGCCTCGTGCATCGGCGCGCACCGGTACGGCGGCATCTGGACCGGCGACAACACGTCGTGGTGGGGTCACCTCAAGCAGGAAGTGCAGATGATGAGCGCGCTCAATATGTGCGGGTTCCTCTACTGCGGCGCAGATATCGGCGGGTTCGGCGCTGATACTTCGCGCGACCTTGTGCTGCGCTGGACGGAATTCGGCGTGTTCACGCCGCTTATGCGCAATCATTCCGCATGGAATACGCGCCGTCAGGAATTCTATCAGTACGATCATATTGAAGATTTCCGCAGCGTAATGAATCTGCGCTATGCGCTCATTCCGTTCATCTACAGCGAATTCGTAAAATCGGCGCTCACCGGTTCAATGTATTTTCGTCCGCTGTCGTTCGATTATCAGTCCGACGAACGTGCAAGGCGCGTCGAGGACGAGCTCCTGCTCGGCGAAAGCCTTCTCATTGCGCCCGTGTACGAACAGAACGCAGTCGGCCGGTACGTGTATCTTCCGGAGGATATGATTCAGGTGACGTGGGCGGACGGAAAAGCAGTGCAGCAGAATGTGGTACGGGGCGACCACTACGTAAACGTGCCGCTCAACGCGGTGGTGTTCTTCGTGAAGCACGGCCGCCTTGTGCCGCTGTGCGCTCCCGCACTCAGCAGCGACAAACTCGACACGACGAATTTTACGTTCCTCGGCGACGGAGAGTCGTACGATCTGTACGAGGACGACGGCTATACGAGAGACGTTAAGCTCGAGGGAAATATCAGAAAATTAACAAAATAAAAAACATGACGCATTCATTTGTCTGAAATGACAAAAAAAGCCGCTTCAGACAAGCACCGCTTATTTTAAATTGCGTCCGTACAGACTGCTCAGAAACGCGAGGCGCGAGGCGTTTTCTTTCGTAAGCGCGCCTTCTTCCATGCGCCACGACCAGTTCATGCCGGTCGTCGACGGAACGTTCATGCGCGCGCCGTTGTCGAGACGGAGTATGTCCTGCATCGGAATGACCGCATAAGCGGCCGTCGACGCGATTGCGGACCGCACCATACTGTCGCAGAGCCCGCCGCTTTTCACCGTAGCAAGAGCGGCGGCTTCGCTTGTCTCTTTTCCGTTCACATATTCGGCGACTACCCGGACCGCACTGCCGGACGCGCGCTCAAGCCATCCCTGCATCGTGTCGTTGTCGTGCGTACCGGTGTAAACGACACAATGGGACGTATTATATTCGTGCGGCAGAAACGCGTTCGACATGCCTTCCTTTCCCGCTTCGTTCGGATCGAACGCGAACTGAAGCACCTTCATGCCGGGGAAACCGCACCCGTCGCGGAGCGCGCGCACTTCATCGGTAATAACGCCGAGGTCTTCCGCTATGACGGGAATATCGCCGAGCGATTTTTTTATCGCGTCGAATAAATCAATACCGGGACCTTTTATCCATTTGCCGTTTACCGCTGTCGGTTCTCCGTACGGAATTGACCAGTACGCCTCGAATCCCCTGAAGTGGTCGATGCGCACGCAGTCGACAAGCTGAAGCACGCGGCGGATGCGTGCAATCCACCACGAGTAATTATCCGCTTTCATTGCATCCCAGTCGTACAACGGATTGCCCCACAGCTGCCCCGTCGCGGAAAAATAATCGGGAGGAACGCCGGCGACGTTCTCCGGCACGCCGTGTTCGTCGAGCTGGAAAAACTGCTGACTGGCCCACACGTCCGCGGAATCGGGCGCAACGAAAATCGGAATGTCGCCGATAACGTCGATGCCGAGAGAATTAACATATTTTTTGAGGGAAGTCCATTGCTCCGCGAAGAAAAACTGAACGGCCTTTATTTCTTCAATGTTCTGTGTATGCTCACTGTCCCACTTCGAGACGGCGGCCCGGTTACAGGAAGCAAGTTCCCGCGGCCAGAATGCATTCCACATGCCTTTTATGCCGCTTATCCCCTGCCGCTGCGCTTCCGCATCGTAATATTGTTTTATGCTCGTGAAGTCCGCATAGCGGTCAAGCCACGCGGCGTTGTCGTTTTTAAAAGCTTCGTATGCAGCGCGGTCCTGCGCGGAACAATGCGCGAGAAAATACGCCGCACATTTTGAAAGCAGCGGAAGTTTCCACCAGACGACGGAACCGAAATCTATTTTTCCCGACATGCTGATATACTCGGGAGGTACAGTGTCTGCTTTATCCGCCCATCCTTTTTCGACAAGCATGTCAAAATCTATAAGCAGCGGATTACCGGCAAACGTCGAGAAGGACGCATACGGAGAATCCCCGTACCCCGTCGGGCCGAGCGGCAGTATCTGCCACAGCGTCTGATGCGCCTCATGCAGCCAGTCGGCAAATCGATATGCGCCCGTTCCGAGCGTTCCAATACCAGGGGTTCCGGCAAACGATGTCGGATGAAACAATATTCCACTTCTTCGCGAGAAATTCATGGAATTATACTAATGGATTATGACAAAAGTGTCACTATCAAAAACGCTAAATCGTGCAGGGCGTACGGCCGTCATTCCACGTTTACCATCCACGGAGCTTTTTCCTTGATTGACTCCATGTCGATTCCCGAGACAAGGTTTTGAACGGACATGAGAAGATCCTTGAGCTTGTCAAGAACATTCTGTATATAAATAAAATAGTACACCTGCGTTCCTTTTTTATGGCTCGTAATCATACCGGTGTCCTTGAGTATCTTCAGATGATGGGAAATCGCAGGACGGGAAAGATGAGTTTTCGCAGTAATATCGGCAACGTCCATTCCATCAGTTCCCGCCTCTGCCAGTATGAGCAGGATGCGCTGCCGCATCTCATCGCCGAGCGTGAGCATATACGGGCCGCATATAAGAAATTTCTCCCTGATTTTTTTGATTTCATCACGTAATATTTTTTCCATCATAACATAATCCCGCCATACACTCCCTAAAAATAACATCAGTTCATCTGTTTAATCATATAAGCAGGTTCGTATATTGTCAAATAAAATAGTTGTTGAATTTTAACACAAAATCAATAAAAATCGGTCCAAAAATATTGACCTTCTTCATCATTTACAGTAAATTCCGTTCATAAGTTCATCCGTTTAAGTTTTTAAACACTTGAATACTAAAACTAATAAACCAAAGCCGTTAATTGTACAGAAAACGGCAGGAGGGTTTTACTTTATGCATCGTTTTTTCAAACATCCGTGGATTATTATCGGTGTATCGCTTGCACTGACAGTATTCTTTGGAATTCAGCTCAAAGACATTCACCTTGACAATTCGATACGCCAGTTCTTTCCCCAGAAGCATCCGTCGTATGCGCGCCTGCTCAAAACCGAAAATCAGTTCGGAAGCACAGTCGTCATAGGTGTTGCGCTCGAAACGGACCAGCCGTCAATCATCACGGCCGACAATATACGGATAATCGACTCTATTACAAAAAAAGTCGAAGCGCTCGACAACGTGGACAGTATCGATTCTCTTTCAAACATCGACTACGTCTACGGTACGAACGGCTCTCTCTCTGAGGGAACGCTGCCCGGCGACGATTACACCGGAAGCGATGCCGATATTGCCCGCGTCAAAGAACGGCTTTCCGACTGGAACGACATGTACCGCCGCGTCATTCTCTCTGACGACGGACACTCGGCACAGATGCAGATAATGGTCAATCCAAGTTCAAGTGAAAAGCAGCGCCAGACTGTGCTCAATGAAATACGCGACGTCACTCTGAACGAGACGAAAGGTACAAATCTTTCCGTTACGTTCTACGGAGATCCTGTTCTTACCGAAAGTGCGCGCTCATTCATGATAAGCGATCTTGTCCGTCTTATTCCGCTCGTCACGCTCGTCGTCCTTATCACGCTTTTCTTCTCGTTCAGAACACTCGACGGCACGCTGCTGCCGCTTATATCGGTCCTTATGGGAACAATCCAGGCATGCGGACTGATGGCGCTCTGCCACATAACGTTCACGATTGTCTCCAGCGTCATTCCTGTAGCGCTCATTGCATGCGGTTCCGCATACGGAATCCATATGCTCACCCACTATTACATCGCCCTTGAAAACGTTCCGAATCCGATAACGAGAGAATCTCACCGGGAAGCTGTTTTCCAGGGAATTAAAGAGGTTTTTGTTCCCGTTCTGCTTGCAGGACTTACGACAATAGCCGGATTTCTCTCGCTTGTCACAAGTCCGATAGGACCGCTCCACAGTTTCGCAATATTCACCGCATGCGGCATCACATTCTCCCTTGTGCTTGCGCTTACGTTTATTCCGGCGCTTCTCATTGTTAAACCGCTTAATAAAGTCGGTTACAAGTCGAAACACATGGAAAAAATAACGAATAAAGTAAAAGCAAAGATAGCAGCGCACACCGGTACCGGTTCGGACCCGGAACTCGGCGGACAGGTCGCCTCATATAATATTTACCGCGCGCTCTGCGGAACAAAACCGCGTCTGTATGCATTCTGTCTGCTCATCGTTTTATTTTCAGGCATCGGTCTCAAACGTCTCGTCGTCGATACGGCGCTCCTCAACTACTTTCCTGCAAACTCAAAACTCCGCACTGATATAAGTTATGTCGACAAGCGCTTTGCGGGAACGAACAGCATGTACCTCGTCGTCAAAAGCGACAAAAAGGGCGGCATGACGAATCCTGAAATTCTCAAGTCGGTCGACAATCTTCAGAATTATATTTCCGAAAAGTACGACGGTGTCGGCAAAGTCGTATCATTTACGACGTTCATCAAACGCATGAATCAGGTCATGCACATTCCCGAATCCGCCGAATCGTACGCGGCTAAGGCAGCGGCAGCGGACTCTTCGGGTGGTACAATCGACTCATTCGGTCCGGTAGACACATTCGATACGGTCGACAGCTTCGACACTGCACCTGTCGATTCATTCGACAGCGGTTCCTCTTCCGCAGCCGCGCCGGTGCCGTCGGATTACGTCGACCCGAACATCGCATATGCGGATAAGCTTGCCAGGCCGATGACCGTTCAGGACGGTCTTAACATGCTTTCGGACGCGTATGCGGAAGCAGGCGGAACTCATGCGACGATCGACGGCATTGTCGCTGTTCTCGAGCAGAAACTCAACTACAACGGTTCCGCCTATTATGAGATTCCGTACGACACGGCGAAATATCCTGCCGCGACGCGAGAAGAGCTTTCCGATCTCGTATCTCAGTATCTGCAGCTGCTCGCAGGTTCCGAGTCGCTCAAGCGCTTTGCGGACAATCCGCTTTCACCGTCCGCAATCAAAGTTCAGGTTCAGCTTCGGTCGCACAGCACAGAAGAAACGGGAAAAATGATAAAGGACATCACCGGCTATGCAAAGCGGAATTTTCCGGCAGGTTACTCGCTCGAAATTACAGGACCCGCCGAAATGGAATACACGATGACTGATATGGTCATCTCAAGTCAGATTGCAAGTCTTGTGTTCTCGCTTGCATGCGTGTTCGTCATCATTGCATTTTCGTTCAAATCAATCGGAGCAGGACTGCTCGGCAGTCTGCCGCTCGCATTCGCCATTATTCTCAATTATATGACGATGGGCTTCGGAGGAATAAATCTTGATCTTGTAACGAGCATCATTGCATCTGTCGCGGTCGGTGTCGGCATAGATTATACGATCCACTTTCTTGAGTCATACCGCGCGGAACGTGCAGTATGCGACGATCTCGATGTGGTTGCAAAACGTACATTCCGTAAAAGCGGCAACGGCATTATTACGAACGCGCTCGCCGTCGGACTCGGCTTCCTCGTGCTTTACTTCTCGAAATTTGCCGTTCTCCGCTACATCGGCATTCTTGTGGCAATCGTCATGTTCACAAGCTCTGCGCTTGCAATGACTGTTATTCCGGGAATCCTCACGAACTACGATCCGAAGTTCATGCGCCCGAAAAACAAACGAAAATAAATCGGAATTATTTTATTAAGGAGATACTACTATGAAAATGACAAACATTATTAAAGCAGGCGCTGCAGCCCTTTTACTCGCAGC
>DHDP01000022.1 GCA_002399405.1 Treponema sp. UBA4873
TTATTTTCGGACATTTCAAACAGCGCGGACCGCACCGGGAGTTCCGCTTACGCGGCGGTACGGACCGCCTTCTTTTTCAGACCGGCTTGAAATCTTCATCATCCTCGAATGAAATCGCATGAGAACTTCCCGGCGCGCTTTTCATCTCTTTCACGGCAGGTTTTACTCCGGTCCCGGCGCCTGTTTCAGCATCCTTTTTTAAAGACACCGGCTGTTTTTCGACGGACGACGTTCTGCGGACTTCCCCTGCACCTTTCTGCCCGGCCGCCGTTCCCTGCCCGGAATGCAGCAATGCATGATGCGATATTCCTGAAGACGCGTGCACCGAAGCAGCATGCGCTTCAACCGTTTCAGCTTTATTTCTGTAGGATTTTCCGCTGATTATGAGGTACAGGTTGTCGACTATGTCGTTGAGGCTCGTCACCTGCCCCTGGAGCTCTTCGGCAGCGCCCGCCGTTTCCTCGGCGCTCGACGCGTTCGTCTGCACGACCGTGTCGAACTGAATCATCGCTTTATTCACCTGACCGATTCCCTCGTCCTGCTGGCCCGACGCAGTTTCAACTTCCTTATTCATCTCCAGAACCTTTTTCGCATTCGCCACGTCGTTTTTGAATAATTCGGACAGTTCCTTCGATATGGTCATACCGTTTTCCACGTTCTTGAGTGTTTCCTTTATCATGGAAGCGGTTTCCTTGGCTGATTCCGATGAGCGGTTCGCAAGATTTTTCACTTCGTCCGCAACGACCGCGAATCCCATGCCGGCTTCTCCCGCGCGTGCCGCTTCGACGGCCGCGTTGAGCGCGAGCATGTTCGTCTGGAACGCGATGTCGTCTATGACGTCGATGACGTTTCTGATGTCTTCCGTTGATTTGGAAATATTCGTCATTGCCGAGAGCATCTCGTTCATTTTTTCGGACCCGCTCTGACTCGCCTCCGACGCTTTCTCGGACAGCAGACTTGCCTGACGTGCGTTCTCCAGGTTCTGCCGTACCATGGACGAAAGTTCTTCCATGGACGACGTCGTCTCCTCGATGCTCGACGCCTGCTCCTGCGCGCCGTTCGCTATCTCCTGCGACGCGGTTGAGAGCTGCGTGCTCGAGATGCCTATCTGTGCAGAGCTGTCGGACAGACTGTTCACTATAGTCGTCACCGGTTTCGTGATGCTCCTCGTTATCGTGATTCCGAGCGTAAGCGAGACAGTAAGTCCTATAACTATTGCCAGAATAATAATTATAACCGAAAGGGAAGAGACTTCCATGCTTGTCTTATACGTCTGTTCCGCCTGCGCAATATTGAATTGAGCGAGTTTCTCCACATCCGGATTCAGTTTGTCGTTCCGCAGAGGAGTAAGCACATCTGTTATAAGTTTCTCCGCCTCGTCATTTCTCTGAGTAATGATAAGATCAAAAAATTTCTGAGTATTTTCCGCATATTCTTCGCTGTATTTTTTTATCGTCGATGCAAGTTCTTTTTCTTCACCCGTGGACATTGTCGTTTCGTATGCCGAAAGAGCTTTTTTCGCGGCGGCGTATGCATCAGTAAACTGATTCGAATAATTCCGTATCCCTGCGGCGGTCGTTTCCATTTGTCCGTGCAGCAGCGCGACGGCGCATGACTGCATCTGGTACTGCACCTCATCGGCGTACCGTACTCCGAGAAGATCATCCTCATACATCTCCGCGAGTTCTTTTCCGACCTGCTTTGTAGCATACAGTCCTATGCCCCCGATAACGGCAGCAATCGCCGAGATAACGACAGCCATTATAATAATCCGTGATCCGATTCCTTTCTTCATATCCGTTTTCTCCTATGCAATATTTTCTGCAGAATTCTGCTTCTATTTTTTCGCTTCCACCTGTACTTCCGCCGTATCCTTCACCGTGGCAAGTTCCTCTTCGTTGAGAATTCTGAGCACGTCGAGCACGATTTTCATTCCCTCCGGCGTGTCGGCCACTCCCCGTATGTACTCGCTTTTAATATGCGCGCTGACGTACGGAATTTTCGACAGCTTCTCGTCGGGAATGCTCACGACATCCTGTATCGCGTCCACAACGAGCCCCATGAGCACGTTTTCTCCCTCGTACGTAACCTCAACGACCATGATGCACGTCCGCTTCGTGTAATCCCGGAACTTGAGCCCGAACCTGAGCCGCAGGTCTATTACCGGTATGATTTGTCCCCTCAGATTTATTACACCCCTGATGAATGCAGGTGTCCGCGGCAGCGGCGTAATCGCCGTCATGCCCATGAGTTCCTTCACTTTCAGGATATCAATACAGTAATTTTCACCGTCAAGCGTGAAGCTCAAAAAACGGGCTCCGTTCAGCAGTTTCCTCCTCGTCATTTCCATCTTTGATACCTCCAGGTTCGTATGCAATAATTTTTTCTGTCATTCCGCTGGCAACGCCGTATTAACCATCACATCCGTCATCCGTGGTTTCCGCCGGAATTTGTGACAGTTAATATAATCCGCTTTGAAAATGCAATCCGCCTGTTCTGATAAATCGCGCAGAATCTCTGCTGCCCCATAAATGCCCCGATAAATTTAATATTTTGTTATATACTGTTATATGAATCAGGCTAAGGGACTTTTCCGAATCTGTCAATTTTTTACATCATTTCCGTATGCTTTTTTTAATTTTGACATCACGTTCGTGTGGACCGGACATACTTTTTACGGGTAATATGGTACCTTTTTTTTATGTCACTTAAAACCAGATTACGTAATATAATAAAATTTAAGGGATTACTTATGAAACAGGTAGCACGTTGTGCCGGTGTAAAAGAAAGCACATTTCTCTCGTACGTGGACGCACGCGGGCGGATTCCGCCTGCCGATGTTGCTGTACGGATAGCAAACAGTCTGGGTGTTTCTGTTGAGTATCTTGTTACGGGAGCGGATACCCACGAAGCAGAAGCGGAAAATTTTTACCGGAAATACAAACGTTATGAAGACATACTCCGGGCATTCGACAAAGTGCCTGAATCACTATACAACCCGGCCAAAACTTCGGTTCTTATGACGCTGTACGGCTACACGTATTCCGACTGCAAAACGTAAAAAAACTTTACTTGTACGGACTTATCCTTTATACTTTTTTTATGAACGAAAAAAACACAGCTGTTTCATACTGGCGCCTCCGTCAGCTTATCGGAGTATTCGGGATATTACTTGCATTTTTATCTATTCTAACCGGTCTTCTCGGCGGCGCGGATAACCCGCCGCACTGGTGGTCATCGATAAGCGCGACGTATTATTCCAACGCCGCTCCCGTAATGGTCGGCCTGCTCGTTTGCGTGGGCATGTTTCTTACGACGTATGACGCATATGACACTGTCGACGCGGTCGTTTCAACTGTCAGCGGAATATCCTCCGTCTGCATCGCTTTTTTCCCGTGCAGACTCGAGGCGCTCGAGGGCAGCCGGGTCGGAGTTTTCCATCTGCCGGTTTCCGTCTCGCAGCCGATACACAGCATCGCAGCAGTGACGTTTTTTCTGCTGCTCGCGTGCATGTCAATTTTTCTCTTTACAAGAACGGGCGGAAACGTAACCGACCGGAAAAAAATACGCAACACAATTTACCTGATATGCGGCTGGACGATTATTGCCGCTCTTTCCGCTGACGGAATACTCGCCGCATTGTATGCAAACAATGTCCTCGGAAACGGGAAGGGAAAGTACGCGTTCGAATATACCGCGTGGGGAATAAGTCTTGAAGCCGTCATGCTGATTGCGTTCGGCGTTTCATGGCTCACGAAGGGCGGTTTAATCAAACCTGATATGCAATCCGCTGAAAATCATCTCTAAAAACGGCTTCCGATAGTGGAAACTTCCTCCGCATCATGGTATACTGGGAGTAATGGGCTCAAGCCCGTTTTGGAGGTTTTTCAGAATATGGAAATGACTGCCGGTTATAAATCGATTGATATGGACACCTGGCCCCGGAGAGAGTGCTACGACTATTATGCTACCGGTTCAAAGTGCATGTGCGCTATCAGTGCTGATATCGATGTTTCCGATTTGTACAGGAAAACTGAAACTTTGAAAAAAAATTTTGAAACTGCCGTTCTCTACGTAATCACGAGCGTATTGAACAGGCACGAGGAATTCCGCGTCGGGTACTGCAAGGAAAACGGCCGTCTCATGATATGGGACTACATCAATCCTGTACACCGCGTGTTTCACGAAGACACAGAAACGTTTTCACGCGTATGGACAAAGTACGATACTGATTTTACAAAATTCTATGCGGCAGCCCGGAACAGTATAAAGGAAGGTCTTAAACTGAAAACCGTAAACCAGCCGGAAATCCCCGACAACAACTTCGAGATTTCTTTTATTCCGTGGCTGCATTTCTCCGCAATCAACACGAAGATGAGCGAAAGCGGCAAATACCTCGCACCGGTAATCACGGCCGGCAAAGTGGAGGAAATCAACGGAAAATTCATGATGCCGCTCACGATGCAGATAAGCCACGCCGTGGCGGACGGATTCCACATCGCCCGCGCATTCAACGAAACGGCGGAGGAAGCAAAAAAACTCGCTGCAGCACTGTGAAACATTCCGCGGCGGAATATTCTGCCGTTTTTCGGAACTTGTGCCGCACATCCCGTGCGGCATTTTTTTAAATAAAGAATTTAATATACAGGAAGAAAATATGACAATTTACGAGAACATCGACAGACTTGTCGGATACGGACTTACTGCTTCACTCATCACGAAAGAGGATGTCATTTACACGCAGAATAAGCTGCTCGAGCTGTTTCAGCTCGACGGATTCGAGACTGCGGAACAGGCGGAACGAATTCCGCACGTTGAAGTTCCCGAACTTGAAGACATTCTGAGCGGACTTCTTTCATACGCCGCGGACAGGAAATTATTTACCGACGACGGCATCGTATACCGCGATCTTTTCGACACGAAAATCATGGGGCAGCTCGTTCCTCCGCCGTCGGACGTCATAGATATTTTCCGCACCCTCTGCGAAGAGGAATCTCCCCGGAAAGCAACCGACTGGTTCTACAAATTTTCGGGCGACACCGACTACATCCGCCGGTACCGCATCTGTAAAGACCTCAAATGGAAGACGCCGACGGAATACGGCGATCTCGACATCACGATTAACCTGTCGAAACCTGAGAAAGATCCGAAAGCCATTGCAGCCGCCCGCAGCGCAAAACAGGGCGGCTATCCGCAGTGTCTGCTCTGCAAGGAAAACGAGGGATACGCCGGCCGCGTGAATCATGCCGCGCGCCAGAATCACCGGATTATTCCGATTACGCTCAACGGAGAGACGTGGGGATTCCAGTATTCGCCGTATGTGTATTACAACGAGCACTGCATCGTATTCAATTATAAACACACGCCGATGAAAATCTGCCGCGAAACGTTCATCCGCCTGCTCGATTTCGTCGGCCAGTTTCCTCACTACACGCTCGGAAGCAACGCGGACCTGCCGATTGTCGGCGGCTCAATCCTCACGCACGACCATTTCCAGGGTGGAAACTACACGTTTCCAATGGCGAAAGCGCCTGTTGAAACGGCCGTCGTTCTCAGCGGTTTCAAAGGCGTACAGGCAGGAATCGTGCGCTGGCCCATGTCGGTCATCAGGCTCGACGCAGAAGACAGGGAAGCACTCGTAAACGCAGCCGATCATATTCTTACCGTGTGGAGAACGTATACGGATAAAGACGCGTTTATCTTCGCCGAAACGGACGGGGAAGCGCACAACACGATTACGCCGATTGCGCGCATGAAGGACGGAAAGTTCGAACTCGACCTCGTGCTCCGCAACAACATCACGACGCCGGAACATCCGCTCGGAGTGTATCACCCGCACGCGGAGCTGCATCATATAAAGAAGGAAAACATAGGACTGATTGAAGTGATGGGACTTGCGGTTCTTCCGTCGCGGCTCAAAAGCGAACTCGAGCTGCTCGGCGACGCTATTATTAATCACCGGGACATCGGTGCGGACGAGAGAATCGCGAAGCATGCCGACTGGGTGAACGAATTCCTGCCGAAGTACGCGGACGTGAACAAAGACAACGTCTCCGACATACTGCGACACGAAACGGGCATCGTATTCAGCCGCGTACTTGAACACGCCGGCGTCTACAAGCGAACCGACGACGGACGCGTCGCGTTCAGGCGCTTTATAGCCGCGCTGTGATTTACTCCGGCTTTACTTCGTTTTCAAGAGGCACTCCCGCTTCGAACGACTTCACGTTGCCGAGCGTCGTCTCTGCTATCGACTGAAGCGCGTTCGTCGTAAGGAACGCCTGATGGCCGGTGATGATGACGTTCGGAAACGTCATGAGGCGCGCAAGAACGTCGTCGCGGATGACGTTGGCCGACCAGTCGTCGAAGAAGTATTTGCTTTCTTCTTCGTACACGTCGAGGGCCGCGCCGCCTATTTCCTGATGCTTGAGCGCGTGTACAAGCGCGTGCGTGTCTATGAGCGCGCCGCGTCCCGTATTGATGATGACCGCATCATGCTTCATGAGCCGCAGCGAATTCTCGTTGATGATGTGTTTCGTATCCTGCGTAAGCGGACAGTGCAGACTTACGACGTCGACAACCCTGAAGAACTGGTCGAGCGGCAGATACGTGAATCCTTTTTCATCGGCCCATTCCTTCATCGGATACGGATCGTACAGCACGACCTTCATGCCGAATCCCGAAAGAATCCCGGCCATTATCCTTCCGATTTTGCCCGTACCGAGAATGCCGGCCGTCAATCCGCAGAGGTCGCGCCCCGTAAGACCGTTGAGCGCAAAATTACCGGTACGTGTGCGCATATAAGCCTGCGGTATGTGACGCGTGAGCGCCATAAGCAGTGCGACCGCGTGTTCCGCAACAGAGTGCGGAGAATATGCCGGAACGCGCACGACTTTTATGCCCGCTTCCTCCGCAGCTTTGAGGTCGACGTTGTTGTAGCCCGCGCAGCGCATCGCGATCACCTTAACGCCGCATTCCTTCAGTATGTCGATGACTTTTGCATTGAGCGTGTCGTTTACGAACGCGCATACTGCCTTATAGCCCTTCGCAGTGTATGCCGTCCGCTCGTCGAGGTGAAAGTCGAAAAAATCGATATTATACAAAAAACGCTTGTTGGCTTCGGTAAAAGCGTCGCGGTCGTACATACGCGTGTCGTAAAAAGCGATACAAAAATCCGAATTACACATATATCCTCCTAAAGATGCAATCATCATTCCTCGATTTCAAGATACCGATTTATGCATACCGGCGGCAAGAGTACGTGCGGATTTTCTTTTTTCTAGCATTTTATTCCGCATTTTGATATATTTAAATCATACTATATAAATAACAGGTAGAAGGAAATTATGGCTAAAAAACTCGTTCCTATGACCCTGCTCTGCGGATATCTTGGGGCCGGAAAAACGACACTTCTGAATAAAGTGCTTACGAATCAGAAAGGATATAAGGTTGCGGTCATCGTCAACGACATCGGCGAAGTGAACGTCGACGCAAAACTCATCGCGGACGGCGCAAAAATCACCGATACGTCGAGCATCGTTCCGCTCACGAACGGATGCATCTGCTGCACGCTCAAGACGCAGCTCGCGCAGAACATTGAAAACCTTATAAAAAGCGGTAAGTTCGATTACATTATGATCGAAGCAAGCGGCGTCTGCGAACCTATGCCGATTGCGCAGGAGCTCGAGACGATTACGACGGGCAAACTCGACAACGTCGTCGGCGTCGTGGATGCGGCACGCATGGTGCAGGAATTCGCGGGCGGCGAAGCGCTGCTCAAAAAGGACATGAAGGAAGACGACATTGAGTCGCTGCTCGTCCAGCAGGTTGAATTCTGCTCCACGCTCATCATCAACAAGCGCGACCTTGTCACCGACGAACAGATGAAGCAGGTGCGTGCAGTCATCACAAAGCTTCATCCAAGCGTAAAAATCATTGAAACTTCGCACGGCGACGTTCCTGTCGAAGACATCATCGGTACCGGCAGCTTCGATTTCGAGACTGTGTACGGCAGCGCAGGCTGGTGCAAAGAGCTTGAGGAAGAGGAAGAAGAAACAGGCGAAGAACACGTCCACAAAGAGGACGGCACGGGCGGCGGCGATGAAGACGAATACGGAATCGCATCGTTCGTGTACTACCGCAGACTGCCGTTCGACCGCGTAAAGCTCGATTCGTACGCAAGCCGCTGGCCGGCGAACATCATCCGCTGCAAAGGCGTCATGTGGTTCGCGGATGAGCCCGATATGGCATGGGTATTCGAATCGTCGGGCCGCCAGATTCAGGCCGGCTACTCGGGACCGTGGTTAGCATCATGCTCGAAAAAAGAGCAGGAGCAGGTTCTGAAAGAGCAGCCCCAGATGAAAAAAGACTGGGACGAAAAGGTCGGCGACAGAATGGTTAAACTGTGCGTCATCGGAAAAAACATGGACCGGGAAAAAATCAGCCGGGAACTCGACGAAGTCCTGGTAAAATAGGAAACGTAGTGTAAAAAAGGAATCTGTAATAACTTACAGGTTCCTTTTTATTTTAAATATAACCATTATTTTATTTAAATAATTTTTTCACCATACAGGTAGATACTTTAAATACTCACATTTTCCACAGGTCGAAGGAGAATGAATGACTGCGAGCAGCTGTGCAGCTATCATGAATGTCTCGTATTGAAAATAAAGCGAAACTTTTTTGATTTTTTATAGGGGGAACAGACATGAAAACATGAATACAGGACGCAACGCAATTCAGAGCGTGAACGGTTTCATTATGGACGGCGGAACGATTACGATGACAGGCTCAGGCTCTAACACTGACAACGAAAGCCGCGGAATCGTCGTCGAAGGCGCAGAAGACGACTCGTACTGCGGCGAAGGCTTTATCATAATAAACGGCGGAACGATTACCGGTACGACGGTGAGCAAAGGCCTAACGGCAAAATGGGATGTCGACGAAGACGCCGAAACGACGGATACGTCAGACGATCCGTACCCGTATGTCAAAATAAACGGCGGTACAATCAGTCTGACAACAACGGGAACACCGAAAGACGACTATACCGCTTCAAACGTAACCGATGCGGACGGTGTCACCGCTTCTTCCGCTACGGTAAATCTGAGTCCTGAAGGCATCGAAGGTAAGGAAGGCGTTTTCATAACGGCCGGAACGATTACCCTTACTACGACGGACGACTGTATAAACGCAAGCAGCACAAGCAGTCAGGTGAATATTTCAGGCGGGACCATCTACACATTCTCAAGCGACAACGACGCAATCGACTCGAACGGTACGCTCACAATATCCGGCGGCACAATCGTCGCAATTACGACGACAAGTCCCGAATGTGCGTTCGACTGCGACGACAATACATTCGCGGTTACCGGAGGTCTCATCGTCGGTATGGGAACTGCAAACTACAGCGAACCGACGGCGAACGCCTGTACGCAGAACACGGTCGTCATGGCCGCAAACTATGCGCCTGCCGGCGGTAGTATGGCCGTCTGTACCGGCAGCGGAACACCGGTGTTCGCGTTCACGGTGCCGTCTCTTGACGACGTCGCATCAGACAGCAGTACAAATACGTACGACGTTCTTATATTCTCTTCGCCGGAACTTTCTTCAGGAACAAAATACACGGTGTATAAAAATACAACGGTGAGCGGAGGAGACACCTTTCACGGACTGTACCTTAGTCCGACGGGCAGGAGCGGAGGAACGGCGTCCGGAGCATTTACTGCGTCTTCCACGGTAACGACAGTCGGTTCCGTCAGCAACGGAGGGGCTCAGGAAGGAAACCACCCGTAAGCGGATATACTGTCTCACCCGTCAGTTATTGACATATGCCGGAAACAGAGTATACTGTTATATAAATGGCATATGCCATTTATCCTTTACAGGAGACACAAATGCCGAGACCGTGCAAAAGACGACGTATCTGCTGCCTGCCCGAATGCAGCCGTTTCGGACCGGTGGAACAGAACGCGGCAGAGCCGCAGGTAATAACAATGACGCTCGACGAATTCGAGACTGTCAGGCTGATTGACCTTGAAGGCTTAAAACAGGAAGAGTGTGCAGAACAGATGCAGATCGCCCGTACGACGGCACAGGCAGTCTACAACAGCGCGCGTACAAAACTCGCGGAGTGCCTTGTACGGGGAAAGGAGCTGCACATTGAAGGCGGAAACTATGAACTGTGCGACGGTACGATACCCCGCTGCGGGTGCGGCTGCCGGTGCAGGAAACGATGCAAACAGGAAAACAACATACAGCAAGGAGATCAAATCGTATGAAAATTGCAGTACCGTATGAAAACGGAGAGGTGTTCCAGCATTTCGGGAACACTTCACATTTTAAAGTCTACGATGTCGACGGCGGAAAAATCACGCGTTCGGAAGTTGTCGGCACAAACGGCAGCGGGCACGGGGCGCTTGCGGGCTTCCTCAGGGATAAAGGCGTGGATACGCTTATCTGCGGCGGAATAGGCGGCGGCGCACAGTCGGCACTTGCAGAAGCGGGAATAAAACTGTACGGCGGAACGACCGGTAATGCCGACAAAGCAGTCGAGGCCCTTCTCAGCGGGAGCTTAAACTATGATCCCGACGTTAAATGCAGTCATCACGACGAACATCACGGAGAAGAGCACTCATGCGGCGAACACGGCTGCGGGGATCACCACGCCGGCAGTCACGCGTGATGCGCTTCCAGATCAAGTAAAAACTGTTTTGCCTCTATGCCTCCGCCGAATCCGACGAGCGAACCGTCCGCTCCGATGACGCGGTGGCATGGAATCATAATCATGATGGGATTCCGGTTGTTTGCGTGTCCGACAGCGCGCGCTGCCTTTTGGTTTCCGACTGCTTTAGCGATGTCGCCGTAGCTGCGGGTCTGTCCGCAGGGAATGAGCCGCAGCTGTTCCCACACGCGCATCTGGAAAGCGGTGCCCGACGGATTAACGGGAACGTCGAACGACATGCGCGTACCGGAAAAATATTCCGACAGCTCCTGCACCGTTTTTTTAATAAGTTCGTTCCGGCACGGTCCCGACAGTTCCGCATTATTGTCGATATGCAGCCCGATTATCGCGCCGTTTTCTTCCGCAACGCACAGAGTCCCGACCGGCGAAGAAAAATTATAAGTATTCATATCCGTTATTTTACAGCGTTCTGCTGCCGATGAACATGGGTATGCCGGAGCGGTACAGACGGCCGGAATACGCCTCATGCGGGAAGTCGACGAACTGAACCGACTTGCCCCGCGGAAGAATGCGGCGGAAAATCGGATCGGCTATGATGATATCTGCAATGCCGGCGGCTGAGGCGAAGTCGTCCTCCTCGTCGGTGTGCAGGTCGCATTCGCGGAGCAGACCGCACGTTTCTTCGAGCGGACAGACTATCCGCACGCTGCGCGCGCCGTAGTCCTGCTCGAGGCACGCACGCATCGACGACGCGAAAACAGGTTCTCCGATAATATACACAAGCTGGCCGGGGTCGGATGCAAGGACCTGCGCTATTGTCCGATACAGTGACGGGCTGTCCTGCATGTCTGTACGGGCGGTGTTTTCGGAGCGGGTGGTCCGCAGCGCTCCGGGCGGCAGAGCTGCGCCGGCAGGGAGCGGAATGCCTTCCGCCGCGGCGCGGTACTGTTCCGACGGCTGCGCGTCGACGTCTGTGTTCCATTCCGTGCGTTTTTTCACAACGGCAGCTTCATATATGCGGTCGAGCAGATTTTCCGAGGGTTTTCTTCCCAGAGGCAGACCAGTCACAAACTGCGTGCCGTATGCGCCGCGCAGTTTTTCCGCGGGAAGCAGTCCCGATGCGGACACAACGACGTTCACGTCAGCCGTACCTGCCTGCGAAATCTGCTCAAGCGTATTGTTCATGGCCCATGTGCTCACGACGATGCAGCCGTTCTGTTCGAAGAACTGAACGAGTCCTTCAGCATTTCCCGTGACGGAAAAATCAAGCGGGGTCACGCCCAGAATGTTAACGCGCACGTCCCGCACATTCTTTCGTTCCTCCGCACGGCAGGCGGACTGTCCTGGCGGGACAGTCTTCAGGCAGAACGCGTCGACAAGGTGCGCAAGCGCCTGCCCCGCTCCCGCCTCGTAGGAATGCATACCGCTCGAACGGATGCCGAACGCCGGTATGCCGGTGCGTTTTTCTATGACGCGGGCAATGCCTTCAAAATCAGTTCCCATCATCATGGGAACGGGAGAGCCGCCGATCGCGATGAAATTCGGATGTTCCGCTTCGGCCACTTCGATTATTTCATCGATGAGCTTGTCGTCGTTTCCCATGACGGCGTCGCTTTCGGTGAGCGCCGAAATGTAAATCATACTGTCGATGTCGAACCAGCGGGGCTCGTCGTGCGTGTCGTACGTCGAGTTGCACCCCGACGCGTCGTGCATGACGCATAACCCGCCGAGTTCGTACAGAGACGAACACATACCGAACAAATCGGATGAATACCGCGCAAGCACGCGCTGAACCTGCTTCACCCTCTGCACCCCCACGCTTTTATCTGGACGACACCGCGCACGTCGCTTTCGTGCAGCGCAGCTTCCCCGATCATCTGCGCAAGACGGCAGATTCCGTTGAATCCCCAGAGGCTGCCGTTCTCGACAATATTAACAAAATTATTCGTGCCGGAAAGATACGCCGCTTTCTGTCCGATTGCAAGCACGCGCCGGCCCTCAGCCGTACCGCCGCGCGGTACAAAACGGCAGCGGAAATTAACGACGGAATGAAGCATCAGATCTGGTGCATGCTCCTTCAGCCAGGCAAACGCCTGTTCGTCTCCGGGAGGTATCGCATCGGTGTAGACGCGCGCGACGTGAAAGCCGTGTTCAAGCAGCAGCCGCGCAAGTTCGAGCGGGCGCGATACGGCAGCATAGTCAATCGTCACTGCCATGTCACCGGCAGTCTGCCGTGCGCGGGCGAGCGCGTCGTCGGCCTCTTTCTCAAGCAGGTTGAAATCAGGCGCACCGTCCGGCCGCCGCAGTACGGGCAGGTCGAAACGCTCCGCAAGCTTTGTTAAGCACGATTCTATCTCTTCGTATGAGAACGAAACGGGCATGTAAAGCGTCTCCTGATTCAGGCGCTTTTCGAGCGCCTCCGCGCCCTTCTTCATAAGCGGAATCGTGTATATGTTGACGGAGCTTTCCGCCATCGTCTTGTATTCGTCGTACCCGCTGCATGTGCAGATGTCGCGCACTACGTACCCGCCGTCTGTAAGCCACTTCACAAGCTCGCACTGCGGGCTGCGCGCGTACACGTTGCCGATGATGTTCACAGACTTCGGATCTTTTGTCCGCATGTCGAGCGCCGCATAAAGCTGCATCCGCATGCGCTCCTCCGGCGTCATGCCGGCTTTGCGCATCGTCGGGTTCATGCTCGACGGAATAAAGTCGACAGACGGAAAGCGCTCGTGAAGCTTCCGGTATATTGCGTCCATGTCGCACGCCATGAACTCGTGGATGCAGTTTGCGAACACGACGACGGCGGGAGGCAGCACGGGCAGTTTGTGCAGTATGTCGGTAATGCCTTCCGTGTACATTTCGTCGATTTTATTCTGGCACACGTCGTCCTCTTTCACCGTTACCATGGAAAAGCGGTCGAGCCCGCCGAATTCCGCCGCGGAAAGAACGACGCCGCGCAGACAGCAGTCGCCGCCGATGAAAATCTGATGAGCGAGGGGAATGAGCATCGACACGTGCGCTATCGTCCACGTCCCGCGCGCCGGAGACGAGTATTCCACGCCTTCGTGAAAAAGCGGATTACCGGCTGCGTCCTGTATTCTGATTTCGGGAAGCGGCTGCTCCCCCCGGAGACTTTTCAGCATGCTTATTTCCTCAGCGTATCCATAACCGCGTCTGCGAGCGTCCGGTATTCCTGCGCCATTTCGCTGCCGGGAAACGCCTCCAGCACCGTTTTATGCAGTTCCTCTGCCTCACGCACAGTCTGGCTGAAGTTGAGCCATCCTGTCACGGGCGTATGCGTATCTTCCGACAACTGCGCGATTTTCGCTTCCTCTCCGGGAACGTTCTTGCGGTTGACGATGATGCCGCCGAGAGCGGCGTATCCGCGCTCGCGGAACGTGTCCACAGCAAGGGCAATGTTCATGGCGGCGTGGACCGCCATCGCCTCGCCCGACGTGACGACGAACACTTTGTCGGCGTATCCGTCGCGGATCGGCATGGTGAATCCGCCGCACACAACGTCGCCGAGCACGTCGTAGAAAACCACGTCGGGCTTGTATATTCCGTACGCGTTTTTCTTGTCGAGCATCTCGAGTGCGTTCACGATACCGCGCCCGGCGCATCCGAGCCCCGGCGTGGGACCTCCCGCTTCGACGCACTGAATGCCGCCGTATCCTTCGCTCACCATCTCTTCGAGCGCTATGTCCTGATTCTTCCGGCGGATTAAATCGAGCACGCTTTCAACGGGACGGCCGCCGAGCAGATTGATCGTCGAATCGGCCTTGGGATCGCAGCCTATCTGCATCACCTTCATTCCTTTCTGTGCAAGCGCCGCAGCCATATTCGACACCGTCGTCGACTTTCCGATTCCGCCCTTGCCGTATACCGCAACTTTGTACATATCTGCACGATTCCTTATTAATTAACAAATACGCGGAAGAAGTTCTCCGCCCGGCTGCGGCAGCATTGTCTGCGAACCGATTTCAGTATTCACGATGACCCTGCCCGCATAATCGGAAATCACTTTGCCGATTACGGCCGCTTTTTCCGAATATTTTCCCCTGCGCAGTACTTCGAGAATTGCAGGCGCTTCCGGTTCAGGAGCAAAAATCACCATACGTCCCTCGCACGCAAGATACAGCGGCTCAAGGCCGAGCATGCCGCACACGCCTTTCACCTCGCCGTTTACCGGAATGTTTTTCTGTTCAAGAACGATTCCGACATTGCTCTGATGTGCAATTTCGTACAGAACTGTGCCCACGCCGCCGCGCGTCGCGTCGCGGATAACGTGAACGTTTTTCGTCGCGGCAAGCACGTCCTGCACGGTATGTGCAAGAGGCGCGCAGTCGCTCGTAAGCCGTTCGGCAGTAATGTCGAAATTGTTGCGGGCAAGAAGGATTGCGCAGCCGTGCCGCCCGATGTCTCCCGTGACGATCACGGCGTCGCCCGGTTCTGCAGAGGAGCCGGCGGTATGCACGCCGTCCATGACGCGGCCGATTCCCGTAGTCGTGATGAACACGCCGTCCACCTGCCCCTTCCCTGCAACTTTCGTATCGCCCGCGACGATCCTGACGCCGGCTTCCGCCGCAGTCTTTTCCATAGCGGACGCAATCTCGTCGAGTTTCGCGACGGGAAATCCTTCCTCTATCACGAACGCGCACGAAAGGTACAGCGGGACGGCGCCCATGCACGCAAGGTCGTTCACCGTACCGCATACGGAAATTTTTCCGATATTTCCGCCGGGAAAATCGACAGGAGAGACGATAAAGCCGTCGGTCGTAAACGCGAGTTTACCCGGGGGAAAATCGAGAACGGCCGCATCGTCGGCAGTCAAATCAGGGTTCTCGAAGTGCTTTTTGAAAATCGTTTCTATTAATTCGTTAGTCTCTTTTCCGCCGCCGCCCATCGCGAGCGTAACAACATCACCGTTCATATGTTCATGTTCTCCTTATCTGCGGACAGCGCAAGTCCCGGCCCGTATTTATAATAAGCGGCGCATGCGCCTTCGCCCGACACCATGCACGCGCCGACAGGATGTTCCGGCGTGCACGCGGTGCCGAAGCACGCGCATCCGTCGGGACTGCACTCACCCCGCAGAACGTCGCCGCAGCGGCACGCAGGATCCGGTTTTCCGGTGATTTTCGGAAGCGCGTATTTTTTACGCGCGTCGAACGCTGCGTACGAATCGTTCAGCGTCAGTCCCGACTGAGGAATCGTTCCTATGCCGCGCCATTCCGCGTCCACGGGAATCATCGTATCTTTCATTAATTTGAGCGCGTTCACGTTTCCTTCGTCGGTCACGACGCGCGGATAGCAGTTGCGGAAGAACGGTCCGCCTTTCTGTATTTCGGTCACGACGACGGCGAGCGCTGCTAATATTTCCCCTGCGGTAAATCCGGTTACGACGCCGGACACGCCCTCGTCGCGGAGACGTTCGTATATCTTCGTTCCGGTAATGACGCTTACGTGTCCCGGATACAGGAACGCATCCGCGGAATCTTTCAGGGCAGCGTAGGCGTTGTCCATCGTTTTGTTCGCGGTGAGAAGCGAATAATTTCCGAGTCCTTTCTGCTTCGCCTGCCGGACCGAAATGCAGGCTGCCGGCGTCGTCGTCTCAAAACCGACTGAAAGAAACACAACCTGTTCGCCGGGATGAGTCCCCGCATACACGACGGAATCGAGCGGCGAATAGACAACCTCTATATGAGCGCCTTTCGAACGCGCTCCTGCAAGACTCATTTCCGTTCCGGGGACGCGCACGAGGTCGCCGAACGTCGCGATCGTGCATCCGTGATCGAGCGCGAGCATGACCGCTTCGTCTATAAATCCCGTAGGCGTTACGCACACAGGGCATCCGGGGCCGGAAATCAGGCGGATATTTTCCGGCAGTATATTTCTGATTCCGAGCCGGAATATTTCATGCGTGTGAGTGCCGCACACTTCCATGATGCGGAGCGGCCGGCCGCTGTAGGATTTCAGTATTTTTTCCGCAGCTGCGGCAGCGCCGTCCTTAACACAGTCCGCCATCAGTTCAGCGCTCCCATGATTTTCTCCGTCTCCTGCGTTTCGTCCGAGGTGATTTTTGCAATCGCCATTCCCGCATGAACCATCACGTAATCTCCCGGTTCAAGCCCGTCCAGAAGTTCCGCCGATACGGTACGCTGCGCACCCGTCGCATCGACGACGGCCGTACCGTCCTGCACTTTCACAACTTTAGCAGCAAGCCCTACACACATATGCACCTCCGTTTTTTAAATGACGAAAAGCCATTTAAAAAAGAAATCCCTTTCTGCAGTAAACAGAAAGGGGCATGATTATCGTATATCCGGTATGTGCGCCGCCTTCCTGCTCAGAAAATCCCTGCAGTCAGAATATATTCCCGGACTGACCCTGTATCCGCAGGGAAGCAGACACATTGAAACATCCGGTATTTTTAAGTATACGGCAACAGTACGGAAAAGGCAAGGCTGATTCAGTTACAGACTGATTCGGTTACTCGTCTGTTTCCACGGCAAACGCCTCGTACGGTCTCACGCATTCCGCATCCGGCCGCGAACCGGCATAGTTCGAGATGAGCATTCTGCCTTCCCTGTATTTTTCCGGAACGGAAAGGCGCACCGTGCCGCCGGTAAAATTGCAGACAACAAGTACGGAACTGCCGCCGAGCGTGCGCGTATACACGAACAGCTCCCTGTCGTCGGGCAGCAGCAGCTCGAATCTTCCGTACACGACAGTCTGATTCGTATGGCGCAGCAGTATGGCCTGCCTGTAGAAGCTGAATACCGAATCGGGATCGTCAATCTGGGACGCCGCGTTTATTTCTTTATATGACGGGTTCAATTTTATCCACGGTTCGGCTTTCGTAAAACCGGCGTTTTCCGAATCGTCCCACTGCATGGGCGTACGCGCATTGTCGCGGCTTATCATCCTGAGCGTCTTCATTGCATCCTGCTCCGGCAGGCCGCTTTTTATCATCTCGCTGTAATCGTTAAAGCTTGCCAGGTCGCGGTAATCGTCTATAGAGTCGAATGGCACGTTTATCATTCCGAGCTCTTCCCCCTGATACACGTACGGAGTGCCCTTCATGCAGAGCAGACAGAGCGCGAGCATCTTCGCACTTAGCGTTCGGTATTCAGCGCTGTCGTCGCCGAAGCGGGAAACGGAACGGACCTGATCGTGATTTTCCCAGTAAAGCGTATTCCATCCTTTTCCCTCAAGGCCGTTCTGCCACTTGGCAAAAATCCGTTTCAGCGCAACAAGATCGAGCGGCGACGCTTTCCAGTTCGACGCGCGGCACGGCTTTCCGAGGTTCACGTGCTCGAACATAAAAAGCATGTTCAGTTCACTGCGGTCATATCCCGTATATTCAAGCGCGTTGCTCAGCTCTGAATTCGCGCCTTCGCCGACAGTCATCCAGTCGAACTTGGAAATAACCCTGCTGTTCATTTCGCGGAGGAATTCGTGCACGCGCGGACCGTTGGCCGCATACGGCGCAAATTCCCCGTACCGGTACTGCTCGGGTACTGACGGATTCGTTCTGCCGTCGGGGAAACGCTGGTCCTTGCTTATCATCGTAATGACGTCCATGCGGAAACCGTCGATGCCTTTGTTCCCCCACCACGTCATCATGTCGTATACGCTGTTCCGTACTTCATCGTTTTCCCAGTTCAGGTCGGGCTGTTTTCTGCTGAACAGATGAAGATAGTACATATCCGTCGTTTTGTCGTACTGCCATGCGCTGCCCCCGAAGACGGCACCCCAGTTATTCGGAGGCACGCCGCCGGACTCCGGGTCGCCGGGCACTTTTCCGCTGCGCCATATATAATAATTCCTGTACGGATTATCTGTACCTTTCCTGCTTTCGACGAACCACGCGTGCTCGTCGCTCGTATGATTGACGACAAGATCGAGCACGATGCGTATCCCGCGTTTATGCGCTTCCGTAAGAAGCCGGTCGAAATCAGCGAGCGTGCCGAAATCGTCCATAATGCCGCGGTAATCGCTTATATCGTAACCGTTGTCGTCGTTCGGACTTTTGAAAATCGGACACATCCAGATGATATCTATGCCGAGTCTTACAAGATAATCGAGTTTGCCGCATATGCCGTTCAGATCTCCGATGCCGTCGTTGTTGCTGTCGCAGAAACTGCGCGGATAAATCTGATAGACAACTCCCTCTTTCCACCAGGTACGTTCTTCGTTTGTCATAGTCTGCCAGTATATGCACTTTTTGAATAAATGTAAATAATTTTACTTGTTGCGCACAACTGTCATATTTTAGCTGAATAAAAGTGAATTGCGTTACATTTTATGCAGCATATGCATCGCTACGACGCTTTGTCCGAGCGCGATTCCTCCGTCGTTTGCAGGAACGAGGCTGTGCATGAGGACGGTAAATCCGCGGTTCTCAAGACGACGGCGGCACATATCCGCAAGCAGAAGATTCTGGAAAACGCCTCCGCTCAGCGCGGCTGCCGCAATGCCGGTCCGCTCACGGCAGAGCGTACAGCCAGCTTCCACCATGTCCGCAATCGTCTCGTGGAACGCAAGTGCAAGAGTACCTGACGGCGCGCCCGATTTTTTCTCCTCTGCAACTGTACGCACGAGTTCAGTCGTGTTGAGCAGAAAGCGTCCGTCGCTTCCGCACTCAGGCGACAGAAGTTCCGGTGTACCGCAAAGAGGACTGTGCGCGGCTTCCCCGTCATCGTCGGGACGATTCTTCAATTCCGATTCCGCAGCGAATTCAAGCGCCATGGACGACTCGCCTTCGAACGTGGAGCAGCGTTTGTACCCGAGGACGGCGCTTACCGCATCGAAGAGCCGCCCCATGCTCGTCGACGTCACGCAGTTAATCCGGTGCGCAATCATCGTGCGAATCATTCCGAGTGACTGGGCACTGCACAATCCGATCTGCACTGCGAGATCGTCATCGTCGAGCAGTGAAACTGCAATGCGCCACCCTTCCTTCGCGGACAGGTCGCCGCCCGCCTGTGCAAACGGCATGATGCTGCCGAGCCGCGTAAAACCGTCATACGAAGCGCGGAGAAATTCGCCGCCCCATATTGTCCCGTCGGTGCCGTATCCTGTGCCGTCGAACGACACGCCGATAACGGCGCCGTTCTGCCAGTCGTTTTCCGCCATGCACGACGCTATGTGCGCATAATGATGCTGAACTTCAACGACGGGAAGTCCCAGTCCGTGAGCGAACTGAGTCGAATTGTATTCCGGATGCATGTCGCACGCGACGACGGAAGGTTTTAGCTCAAGGAGCGTTTCCATGCGCGTCACGCCGGCCGCGAGCGCCTGAACGCTGCGTACGTCCGCAAGGTCGCCTATGTACGGAGAAAGATAGTATAAATTATTATGAGCAATGCAGAACGTGTTCTTGAGTTCGCCGCCGGCGGCGAGCACGCAGCCTTTCCGTGTATCGGAAAGCATGAACGGAAGCGGAGCGTATCCGCGAGAACGGCGTATCATGTACGGCTTTCCGTTCTGCCACGACATAACGGAGTCGTCGGCCCGCAGGCGTATGACGCGGTCGTTCGAAAGAATCACGTCGCACATCGGCGAAAGATACTCGAGCGCATCCTCGTCGGTACGGCATATCGGAGCACCCGACTGATTGCCGCTCGTCATGACGAAACAGTCGGTCATACGCTCACCGTCGGGATAGCTGAACAGCAGCAGCTGTACCGGCGCGTACGGCAGCATGACGCCGACGTTCGGATTGCCGGGTGCGACTTCCGCACAGAGCAGCGGACGTCCGCCGTCAGGCGCGGAGCCAGAATCTACCGTTCTGCGTTCAAGGAGCAGAATCGGTTTCTGCGGTCCGTCGAGCAGAGGTTCCTGCCCGTCGAGTACGACGCACTCGCGCCGGACCGTCCGCATGTCGCGCATCATCACGGCGAACGGCTTGAACGGACGGTTCTTGAGCGCACGAAGCCGTGCGACGGCATGCGGATTCGCCGCGTCGCAGCATAAATGGAAGCCGCCGATTCCCTTTACCGCCGCAATGCCGCCGACACGCAGAACACTGCGTACGTACACGAGCGCGGCGGCATTCCGTTCGCTGCGGCCCGGTATGTACAGATGCGGACCGCAGTCGTTGCAGCAGACAGGCTGTGCGTGGTACCGGCGAGTTTCTTCGTGCGTGTATTCGTACCCGCACCCGGGACACATCGGAAACACGCCCATGCTCGTGCGCACGCGGTCGTACGGCATCGAGTCGAGAATCGTCAATCGCGGCCCGCACGCAGTGCAGTTAATAAACGGATGAAGATAGCGCCGGTTTGTTTTGTCGAACAATTCGGCTTTGCATTTCGGACATACGGCGATATCGGGAGAAACGAAAATATCGCCGCGTACTTTTTCGCTCTGGATAATGGAAAACGACGTCTCACCTTCCGGTTCGACGCGCTGCTTCTCGATTTTCAGTATCGACGAGCGCTCGGGCGCTTCGTGCGAAAGGCGGTACAGAAAATCGTCGGTCTGCGCTGCAGTTCCCTCCGCGTATATCTCGACGTACGGTCCCTTGTTGCACACGCTGCCCGCAATGCCCGCTTTTCCCGCAATGCGCGCGACGAACGGACGGAAGCCGACGCCCTGCACGATGCCGTACACGCGGATGCACAGGCGGAACGCGCCGCCGTTTTCAGGTTTGTCAGTCATACGCGTCCCAGCTCCCTGTACAGCGGCTCAAGAAATTCCGCTTCGCTCCGCACGGCATGCAGCTGTCCCGACACCGCAAAGTGAGGCAGCGGAATGAAAGTCCCGTCAAATCCGGGAAGCGCGCGTGCAAGCAGCGGGTCGGCTATGATTGTCCTGTATCCTTTATTTTTAACAAGTGAAATAAACTCGTCTTCACCGGCGGGCCGGCTGTCGCCCTGTTCCGCATATCCGGGAGCAAAATCGAAAAACGTCGCGACGTCCGTTTCGGGAGCGCCTGACGGCAGGCTGCGGCACGACGCGCGTATGATTCCGCGGACGGCGTTCGCCATGAACTGCTGATGAACGACGAGCACCGGACCGGTAAGGGGATGCGGCATTCCGCCGGAAACGTACGATTCCGTTTTGTCGGCAGCCGAATCATCTGCATTTGAAGGACGACTGCCGGCACCTGCATTTTTTCCGTGCGTACGGTACAAAGGCGAAACGACATAATACTCCGTACCGTACTTCTGCTGCAGATACTGAACGGCGGCGAGTCCCGCAGGCGAGACGGCATAATTCACCGCCGCGCTTCCGCACCTGCGTACGTCGTCGAGCATGCTGTCCATGCCGAACGTAACGACCGGCACACCGTCCTCTGTAAAACCGTTCCGTATCAGTTCCGCGCTGCCGGGCGCCGCAAGCTCGAGCGGCGTCGCTCCCCACACCCCTGCGAACGGCACATGTTCCGCTGAGGAAAGTCCGCTGCCGCACGCGAACGTGTCGATGAGCGCGCGGTATGCTTTTTCCTCACCTTTATCGTAGCTGTCCATACCGTTCGTTGCGCACGTTACCACGGGAAGATGAAACTGTTTTTCCGCCATACGTTTAAGCGCGCGGAAATCAGTGCCGATAACGGACGGCACGGGCGTTCCGATATACGCGATAAACTTCGCTTCGGGAAACGACGCAAGCGCTTTTCCCGTTTTTTCGATAAGCCTGTCGTCGCGTCCCATGATGGCGTCCATATCGCGGAGGCACGCCGAAAAGACGGCGCTCTTTTTCGAATAGAAACGCGGTTCGTCGAATCCGCACACGTTTCCCGCGCAGCCGCCCGCGTCGCATATGACGACAAGTCCGCCCAGTTCGAACAGGACGGAAAGCGCCCCCGACTGATCGGGCGTAAACGGCGAAAGATACCGGTACAATCCTCTCACAGCGCTGCCTCACATGCCGCAAAAAAATCGGCGACGGCCTGAAATCCGAACGGCTGCATTTCGCTGTTCCACGATACGTGCGCAGCTCCGGGAAAATACGGCGCAATATCCTTTCCGACCGCAATGCCGACGCCGTCCGCGACCGGTGCGAAATTCATCATGGAAGGAGCCGTCGGCGCATATACGCGCGTTTCCGGCGACAGTTCCGCAAGGCGCTTCATGCAGGCAAAGTCCTCTTCTGCCGGAGTTGCGAGAATATGCGTCACTGCAAATCCGTACCCGGCGAGCGACAGCGCGAGTTCAAACGGAGACGCGTTTATCATCTGGCCGAGTGCGAACGTACATTTCTTATGACCGCCGAGGAACGATTCAAGCGCGCGTTCCGCAGCGCCGCGGTATGCGGCAGGCTCGAACCGCACGCCGATTGCGGAAGCAAAAAGCGCATACTGTCTGTCGATTTTTTCTATATCGTACAGCCGCGTCAGTTCGATATACGGAATACCGAGCCGCTTCATAAGGTCGTCGGCTGCAAAACGCGATTCGGGATACAGCACAAGATTGAAATTCGCCGCTCCCATCTCCATGTATTCGTCGAGCGTCCGGCACGTTCCGACCTGTTTTATGTCTTTCACGCCCGCACGGTGAAGCAGTTCGAACAGTTCGCTCGACGGAGCCACCTGCGAAAAAAATCCCATCAGATTCACCATGCCGGCCCGCTTCGTTTTTTTTTCAAGCAGCGAATAGACTGACTGCCGCACGGCAGTCATCGGCGGCTTCCGGCCTTCGCGGGTGAGCGCGTACATGTACCCCGGCACGACGCGTACGCCCGTTTCCGCCTCCGCCTTCCGGCACACGCGTTCAAGGTCGGTTCCGAGCAGCGCGTCGACGCACGTTATACAGATTGTCACCACTTTCGGACGCGGCTCCGCAACGCCGCATATCTCTCTGATTGCATCGGGAATCATCGTCAGATGGCGCCCCGTCACGAGGTCAGTTTCGTCCATGCGCAGATAGAACATACGCCTGCTGTACCCTTCGTTCGCGGAAAGAATGGTCGAATTGCGGCCGCAGCAGTCGGGCGCGACGAGCAGCATCACCGATTCGGGAATAACGAGCGCCGCGCGTTTGACGCCGAATCCGAGAGCGCCCGGCGAATTGTACGAAAGCGTCGCCGGCGAACTGTACACAAGTCCGCACGACGGAATAAACTCTTCCGGCATTCCGCTGAATCCGCGCGCAGCAAGTTCTTTGATTGTAACTGAAAAAGGTTCATCCTTCATGATTCTGTTCCCCGTCCTTCAGAAGCAGTTCCGCAAGCCTGAAAAATTTCCGGCTTATGCCGCTTCCCGGCGCGCCTTCGACGACTGTTTTCCCCTCGTCTTCACATTCCGTAATCTCGTCACTGCGGGGAATGTCGGCAACAACGTCCAGACCGGCGCTTTCCGCAAAGGCGCGGACCCTTTTTTCCTCGTCGGGCACGTTGCGCCTGTTCATGATGATGCCGCGGACTTTCGCGTACGACCGGTCCTCGAAGTTCTTCACCGCAGTGTAAATATTATTCGCCGCATAAAGCGCCATCTTTTCTCCCGACGTGACAATGAGCACCTGTTCGGCATATCCTTCGCGGATGGGAGCGGCGAATCCGCCGCACACAACGTCGCCGAGAACGTCGTACAGCACGACGTCGGGCCGGCACGTTTCGAACAGCTGCAGGTCCTCGAGCAGATCGAACGTCGCGATTATACCGCGCCCCGCGCATCCGAGCCCCGGAGTAGGTCCGCCTGTTTCAATGCAGACGACGCCGCCGAATCCCACCCGCGAAATATCCTTCAGCGAAGGTGCATCGTTTCCCGAGCGCATCACGTCCATTACGGGTGAAAGAGCCTTTCCGCCGAGCAGATTTATAGTCGAGTCGGCCTTGGGGTCGCATCCTATCTGAATGACGCGTCTTCCCAGCGAAGCGAATGCCGCCGAAAGGTTCGCCGTCATCGTCGATTTTCCGATACCGCCCTTGCCGTAAACTGCAATTTTAATCATATAAAATTATTTTTTCGTTACCATTGATTTTACTGTCGCGCCCGCAACCCGCCCGAGCTTACCTGTCAGCGCGCTTATGTCGTCGTTGCTGCCGTCGACAATAAGCGAAATGACCGAAACGCCGCGTTCGCGGTAGGGAATGCCCATGCGTCCGACTATGAGAAAAGAATATTCGTGTACAATCTGATTGATTTCCGCCGTACAGTTCAAATCGGTAATGACAATACCGATAATGCCGATGCGTTTGTCTGATTCGTCCATAAAATGCCTCTTCCTGCTCGGATACGTCTTTGCAGTCAGTAACTTATGGGAACCTCTAAAAACTTCAGTTTTTAGAGGTAACTCTGAAAGTGCGATGTTTTAAGTCGCGATATTACAGCGACTTAAAACTCGACGGCATCTCTAAAAAGTCACTGAAAGTAAGTCTTTAGAGATGCCCTTATGTATTCAGTATAGGCGATACCGGACGGAAAAGCAAGTAATCATTGCGTAAGTACTTATGCGGGACCTGTGCAGGAATTGTCTGTGTGCGTATGTGCAAAAAGCGAATATTTTTTTGAATATATGTGTTATGTTGATAACAACTACACGATTCCTGCCATTGCTGTACTTGTCTGATTAATCATCCTGTGCGGAACTTCTTTTTATTCGCCTATATCAATGGTGTTTACCATTGATGCAAGGGGAAAGGTATGCAATTATATGAAATCAGTATAATTTTCAAAGCCGGCGGGGATAATCTACTGTACTGAAACAAATTGGAAATGTTTCAGAGATGGTATACTGACAGGAATAGGAAAGTACAGAAGATATTCGGAACTGACAAGCTTATGTTAGTTGGATGCCGCTGTCGCGGCACGAAAGAAATAAAAACACAATAGTCAAAAATATTACAAGGAATGTAAAAATGGAAAAAATCCTTGTATCTATTAAAGATATATCTACAAAAAATATAGAAACACATGAAATAAAAAACTTGAAAATTATGAAAAAAGGAAGTAATATATAAAGTAAGGGATGTAAGGAGGTAAGTATGGAACTAGCAACGGTAACATCAAAAGGCCAGATTACTATACCGGTTAAAATAAGGAATAAATTAAGCCTTAAAACCGGTGATCAGGTATTTTTTATGGAAGAAAAAGGAAAAATAGTGTTTCAGAATGCCTCACAGATAGCACTTTCAACTATTCAAAAGGAAATGGATGGAAAAGCCGAAAAAGCCGGTTTCAAAACAGAGGAAGATGTTGTCGATTATATAAAAGAACTGCGTGCTAAAAAATGAGAATATTCGTAGATACAAATATCGTAATATCTTCGATATTATTTCCGAAAGGAAAAGTAGCATCAGTTTTTTCTTACATTTTAGATAATCATACGGTTATAATTTCAAGTTACACAATTGAAGAATGTAAAGAGGTGTTTAAAAGGAAATTCCCGGAAGATGGTAAAAAATTAAACAAGTTTTTAAAAAGTATAAAATACGAATTATATAAGACACCTAAAAAGATAGACGAGTCAAAATATCCGACTATTCGTGATATAAAAGATCTTCCAATTTTAGTTTCCGCAATATTATCAGATTCCGATGTGATGATCACCGGTGATAAAGATTTTGATGAAATAAAGATAGATAAACCATTAATATTTACACCAAATAAATATTATGAACTAATAGATAGAAAGAGCAACTAACACATATAAGGCCCGAGAAGTCAAGAAATATTTTGAAATAAAAACTACAACGAGCTGTCTGCAAAAGCAGCAGACGGCATGAAGAATGAAAAGAAGATTCAAGCCCGAATAAATAAAAAGCATACTGAATCGATATTCCCCGGAAGATACAGGAGACAAAGCAGACTGCACCAAACACATATAGACGGTCACGAAAAGACGAGCCGTAGAATCTCAGCGGTACCCCGGTAAACTGAGCCCCCGAGTTTCTGAGCGATGAGCGACAGAGCTTTTCCTTTTCCGTATTTGGAGACGAGCTTCTGGTGTATTTTTTGAGCGCGTTCATTCTTTAGGAGGAAGAAAACAGCAGCCTCGCTGAATGCCCATTTCAGATGGACGTTCCCGATCTTATCATGTCCGCCCCCTGTTTTTTTTCCTGCAGATTCATGGGCACATTTGACGGGCCTGCAGTATGAGATGAAATTTCCCACACCGGGAAATCTGTTTATGTCCTGAATTTCATAGAAGATGACGAGAGAAAGCGTGTCGCCGATCCCGGGAATGGTCTGAAGCAGTTCAAGGGAATGAGGATCATGGACAGAGGCCTGAGCTTTGATTTTCTTTTCGAGTGCATAAATGAGGGTATGGAAAGTATCAGCGAGGAACATGTCAGCTTTTATGGACTTTCGGGCAAACTCCTCGGAGAAGTGTTCCATAATAGAAAAACAGCAAAAGAAAATATTACTTGCTTTTTACACAATAATATGTGTAAAATATATAAGGAGGAACAAAATGGCAACAAACCTTGCAATAAATGAAACACTGCTGGAAAAAGCATACAAGATAGGTAAATTTGGTTCAAAAAAGGAAACCGTAAATACAGCCCTTGAAGAATTTATTCAAAGACGAAAATCAGAAGATCTGATAAGTCTTTTTGGGAAAATAGAATATGATCCTGATTATGATTACAAAAAAATGAGAACGAGATGAAATTTATACTTGTAGATACATCAGTGTGGTCTATGGCTTTCAGAAAGAAAAAATTGGAAGCAGATGAACAAAAATTACTGAACTACCTTATTTCATTAATACGAAAAAGATATGTAATCATGATCGGACCTGTTCGACAGGAAATTTTGAGTGGCATTTCAGATAATGATAAATTTATTCAATTACGGGATGATTTGGAATCATTTTCAGATTTTGAAATATCAACCACAGATTATGAAGCTGCAGCAGAGTTTTATAATAGATGCCGGAGTAAAGGAATACAGGGGTCTCATATAGATTATTTGATTTGTAGTGTAGCAAGAAATAATAATTTTTCAATATTGACATTAGATAAAGATTTTCAAAATTACAAGAAATATATTGATATAGAAGTTATAGATGAAAAGGAATGGCTGATAGAAAAATCGGTCTAAAAGTTTCAACCTGACATTTGTTTTGTCATAAAACCTGCTAAAGCCTTCGGCTTCTTCACGCAAGTTTTACGCCAATTTTTGCCTGCGGCAAAAACCACAAACGCAGGTTAAACTAATGATATGGCAGAGCATAGCGATGCATAGTTTTTAAAAAAATTGACAAATACATTTTGAATCATTTATACTATATTAAATGAAAATGGAATGGAGTTTCGATAAAACCTGAGACAATTTCATTAAATATAGCGTATGAAAGTAAATTCTGCCAATAATCAGATTTACTTTTTGTTTGCAACAATATTGCAAAGTAATTCAGGTTTTATCCAAGACGTCGAATTCTTAATTATAAATTAAAAATATGTTACATTTTATCATTGACCAATGTAAAAAGGTGTATTATCATACACATAGAGGTGTGTATATGAGAACAAATATAGTATTAGATGATACATTAGTTGATGAAGCATTTAAATATGCAGAGACAATTCATACAAAGAAAGATTTAATAGAAGTTGCATTAAAAGAGTTTGTGCGGGCTCGTAAAATGAAAAATATACGAGATCTAAAAGGAAAAATAGCTTTTGATGAAACATATGATTATAAAGCAATGCGGGTTGGAAAATGATATTATTGGACACTTCTGTCTTGATAGATTATTTAAAAGATACTAAAAATGCAGCAACCAATACACTGGATGAAATCATAGATAATAACTTACCATATGGAATATGCGATTATGTATACCAGGAATTACTGCAGGGAACGAAAACAGAAAAAGAATTTAAGAAATTAAAGGAATACTTAGAAACATTACCATTTTATTATCTAAATTATGGAAAAAACTCTTTTGAAAAAGCTGCTTTACTAAATTTTAAGTGTCGGCGTGCCGGAGTAACAATCAGAAGCACAATAGATTTACTGATTGCAGAAATAGCTATAGAGAATAATTTGTATCTACTACACAATGATGCAGATTTTGACAATATGGCAAAAAGAGTAACAGAATTGAAAATATATCAGACAAAATAGGAACCGAACACCGTCTTTCAACCTGACATTTGTTTGTCATAAAACCTGCTGAACGCTCCGCGTTCCTCACGCAGGTTTTATGGAATAGTCATTTAAAAATGGGGCCGATCTGCAGGACAGATTCCGAGATGACGTCATTTTCTGTATCATACATTCCGTTGGGTCGTCGTAAACGACACTTTAACGGATCCGTCTTTGTAATCGGACGCACAGAAACTGTCCGGTACAGTAAAACGCTCCCTGTGCATTTCTTGATTCTTCGTTCGGAAACGTCCCCGATCGGATTTCGTCGTCTATCCGGTGAATACGGTACAATGCACTGCATATCGTGACACATACCGCCGGAAAGCTTGAATTCGGAATAGAAATGGTGTAAGTTTTTTCTGGATGCAGATACCTCTTTGAAACAGGATTATGTCAGCGGAAAAAGCGCCGGACAGGATAAGCTCCGACCGGATGCTCTGGAAGCGGGAGCGTGACAGGGGTATAATCTGCAGGTATTTCTCAACAGAGGTCATTCATAATGAAAAAAATTGTTCTTATCAGCCTGATTCTTTCCGTATTCCTGACAGGTGCCGTTCCGTCAGCCGCCCAACCCGCGGCAGAGAAAATGACGGTTGTCGTTTCGACAGACGCTCAGCGGACATACGTGTACCGGAACAACACCCTTATACGCACGATGATCTGCTCCACGGGCATTCCTGACGGCGACAACGACACTCCGCAGGGAGACTATATTATAAACAGCAGCGGTACGAAACGCGGAGAATGGTTCTTTTCCCGAACATATAAGGAAGGAGCGGAATACTGGGTCGGCTTTATAGGCGGTGTGTACCTTTTCCATTCCGTGGCGATGGACGAACAGCGGAACATCATCCCGGAGGAAGCGGCAAAACTCGGCCGGGCGGCGTCCCACGGATGCATACGGCTTTCTCTGGAAGATGCGCACTGGTTTTACCGGACTGTGCCGGACGGCTCCGATCTGCACATCGTAAAAAACTTTACCCCGGGGCAGAATCTCGGCGACTGTAAAAATTACAAAGGGCTGCCTGTTCCGAAAAACGATATGTCCGTGTGGCTTTCCGCAAACGGCAGGGATTACAAACAGAAATACCTCTTGAGCTGCGAAGCGGCTCTCATCAGAACGGTTGCGGCGCTGAGCGGAATCACGGACATTACGGAAGACGCGGTGCTTGCGGACCTGCCGCAGGACGGCACCGATCCTGAAAAGTATTTCGTCTGCGACGACATCGACAGCGGAAGGAAAAATAAAGACGGGTCCATTCACTGGAACAACTACGGAACGCATCCGCCTGTCGTCGTGAACGAGCTGGAGCAGCTGTTCGCGAGGAACGATAAATCGGACAAACTTTCGGCGACCGAGGAAAAGCTCACCGACAGCCAGCTCTCCGCTCTTATTTCATCGTCGGAAACGTTCCGCGGCGCCGTCGTGTGGGTCGTCGGACATCCCGACCGCTGGGGAACGAATCCGCCGGTAAACGAACGCGGCATGGTCGCAGGCGAACATGTACGGTTCGTGCTGCCGGTGAAAGATGCGTCGGGAAATTTCCTCGTTTACGACCCGGAAACGGGAAAAATCTCACCGTCAAAAACGGCGGGTGCGTCGCGGAATCTGTTCAATTACCGCACCGTCTGCATCAGTGCGAAATAATCTGCAATTCTTCCTCCCGCCACGCTCTGCACTGCGCTATTTTTACCGACGGATCAAATCCTTCCGCTTTCCCCATGTTTGAAAGCATACCGCAGGGAAAATCGGGACACTGTCCGCAGTGATCGAGATTACGGTTCGTGCAGCACGAACGGACTTTGCACTCCCCTCCCCAGAACGTTTTTTCCATTACGAGACAGCCTTTGCAGTTTCCTTCCGTCTTTCTGCTGCACACACTGCAGCGTACGCCGCACCTTGATTCAAACATATGCATACTCCTTGTAAAAAAGGCTGTCCGAAAATATTTTCTTCGGGCAGCCTTTTCTGCTTCTACAAAGAAGATGTAGTCTGAGGCGGTAAAGATACGGTCTCTATGATTTTTTTAAACCATTTTTCGTCGGGTTCTTTTTCGGGCATGTGCGCGTACAGATATCTGATTTTTCCCCGTACAGCGGGATTAAAACGGTATTTTTTTGTGTGCCAGTCGAGCGTTCCGTCCGGGATAACCTGTGCCGCACTTTTCCGCATCTCCTCCTGATTCCGATACCGCTGTTTCCAGAATTCCTGCCATGCTCTGCAGCTGCACGGATTGGCGGCGGAAATGACGGAACAGTGACCGGAAAAAAACGCGTCGAGATTCATGCGGGCGCGGAACAGCTGCGCCTTCACGGCTCCCTCCGTACCGGCAAGAAGCTGCGCCGTTTCCGCAGTAGTCAGACCGAACATGTCGACGAGGGAAAAAGCAATGCGCTGTTCAAGCGTGAGCCGGCGGACCATTGCGTAGAAACAGCCGTTCTGCATTTCCCGTATCGATTCGTCCACCAGCACTTCTTCTTCAGGCAGCGGCATGTATCTTTCCGCTGCCTGACGGTCATCATCCTCCGGTTCCTGCACGCCGCCGGCAAACAGAATGTTCTGCGCTTCCTTTCCGCGGTGTTTCATCAAGAAACAGTTCAGACAGATGCGGCGGAGCCAGCCCGCTGCCGCTTTTTCGTCCCTGAGCGTATCCCTGTTTTTCCACGCCCGTATGAACGTTTCCTGAGAAATATCATCAGCTTCGTCGGGAGAACAGGAGAGTTTCCACGCATAGGAATAGACGTATGTTCCGTATTTCTTAATCAGCTCTTCAATTTCCATATCCGGTTTCCATAAAAACTACTATACAGATAAATTTATGCGGCTGCAACACGGAGTTCATCAGGTCTGCACAGGAGTATCCGTAATATTCCTTGATTTGCCGCTGTTTCCGTGTTAATGTAGAGGCAGGAGGATATTCAGTATGAATGATAAGCAGCTGTCTGTAATGCATACCGGAAAAGGGTTTATTGCGGCGCTCGACCAGAGCGGCGGCAGTACGCCGAAGGCGCTCGCCGCTTACGGTATTGAGTCGAATGCCTATTCGTCGGAAGAAGAGATGTTTTCTCTTGTCCACGAAATGCGCACGCGCATGATAAAAAATTCCGCGTTTACAAGCGAACACATTCTGGGAGCCATACTTTTTGAACGGACGATGGACAGTAAAATCGACGGAAAATATACGGCTGATTTTCTGTGGGAAAACAAAGGCATCGTTCCGTTTCTCAAAATAGACAAAGGTCTTGCGGAAGAGAAAAACGGCGTTCAGCTCATGAAGGAGATGCCTGAACTCGACGAGCTGCTTTCCCGCGCCGTAAAAAGAAATATCTTCGGAACGAAAATGCGGTCGGTCATAAAAGAAGCCGACGCGCACGGTATCCACAGTGTGATCGACCAGCAGTTCGAATACGCCGTAAAAATTGCGGGATACGGACTCGTTCCGATTATCGAACCGGAAGTAGACATCAACTGCCGGGAAAAAGCGCAGGCTGAAAAGCTTATGCTTGCCGAAATCGACTCGCACATGCAGCGCCTCGATAAGAACATCAAAGTGATTTTCAAAGTCACCATTCCCGACACTGCTGATTTTTACGCGCCGCTCATGACCGATCCCCGTGTCGTACGCGTCGTCGCTCTTTCGGGCGGCTATCCGCAGGACGAAGCGGACGAAAAGCTCGCGCTCAACCACGGGCTTATCGCAAGTTTCTCCCGTGCCCTTTCCGAAGGTCTTTCGGTGCATCAGTCCGAAAAGGAATTCACTGAAACGCTCATGCAGACTGTCGGCGCCGTATATGCGGCTTCCATAACTTAAAGCAGCAGTACGGACCGCCGGTGTCTTGACAGAACGGGAATTTTGCTTCATAAATTTAATGGAAATATTTCAATGATGAGGCATACAGGCAGGGTCTGTATGCCTTTTTTATTTTCTCAGAGGTATCAACATGGATAAAAAAACGGCTCTTTACGATACTCACGTAAAGTACGGCGGGCGGATTGTTTCCTTCGCCGGCTGGCTGCTGCCGGTACAGTATGAAACGGGCGTAATTGCGGAACATACGGCGGTCAGGACAAAATGCGGACTTTTCGACGTTTCGCACATGGGCGAGATTATCTGCGAGGGAAGTTCCGCGCTTGAAAATCTGAACAGACTTCTCACAAACGATTTTACGAACATGTACGACGGGCGCGCGCGGTACAGTCCGATGTGCAACGGGGAAGGCGGCGTGATAGACGATCTGCTCGTCTATAAGATGCAGGATGACCGGTATTTCATCGTCGTGAACGCCGCAAACAGGGACAAGGATTTTGCATGGATGAAGGCGCATGAAAATCCGGGCACTGTCTTTACCGACGTTTCAGACAATTTTGCCCAGCTTGCGCTGCAGGGCCCGCGCGCGCACGACATTCTTTCCCGGCTGGCCGACGCGCCGTCGATTCCGCAGAAATACTACACGTGCGTCGAACGGGGCATAGTGGCGGAAATTCCGTGCATTGTGTCAAAAACGGGATATACTGGAGAAGACGGATACGAACTGTATACGGCGCCTGCGCGGGCCGCGGAGCTGTGGGAAGCGCTCATGGAAGCCGGAAAGCCCGACGGACTCGTTCCGTGCGGACTGGGCGCCCGCGACACGCTCCGGCTTGAAGCTGCAATGCCGCTCTACGGCCACGAAATGGACGATACGGTAACGCCTCTCGAAGCCGGCCTCGACTTCGCGGTGAAAATGGAAAAGGCTGATTTTATCGGTAAGGAAGCGCTCGTCAGGAAAGGTCCGCCCGAACGGATGCGGATCGGTCTTGTCGCCGACGGACGCGGAATCATGCGCGAGAACGAACGCGTGTACGCCGGAGATGAAGAAATAGGCAGGACAACGTCGGGGACGTACGCTCCGTATCTGAAAAAGGCCGTCGCGATGGCGCTTGTGAAAAAAAGCAGCATACAGGCGGCGGAACTTGCAGTCGACGTACGGGGCACGCGCGTTCCGGCGCACGTCGTACCGCTGCCGTTTTATAAACACGCATAAAATATCTGGAGGAAAAGATGTCGGAAACTGAAAAAATGTATTCAAAATCGCACGAGTGGATTGTGTTCAGCAATGAGACGACGGCAAAAATCGGCATAACCGATTACGCGCAGAACGAACTGGGAGACATAGTGTTCGTAAATCTTCCCGAGCCGGGAAATACGGTGACGGCGGGAAAGCAGTTTGCAGACGTTGAATCGGTCAAGGCCGTCGCGGACGTTTATTCGCCCGTGACAGGCGTGGTAAAGGCGGTGAACGAAGAACTGCTGGAACATCCCGAAAAAATCAATCAGGATGCGGAAGGTGCGTGGTTTGCCGAGATTGAACAGATTACCGATAAGGAACAGTTTCTCGACAAAGCTGCATACGATGCATTCGCCGCGTCGGAAAAGAAAGAGTAACAGGTCCGAAACACAGAGGCACACTAATGGGTTCGTATATTTCATCGACGGCCGTTCAGCAGCGCGAAATGCTGCATGAAGCCGGATACAAGGATTTTGAGGATATGTTCAGCTGCATCCCGGACAGAGTGAAACTGAACAGAAAGCTTTCGATTCCCGGCGGCATGTCCGAAATGGAAGTTTCGTCGCGGATCAAATCGTTCGCCGCACGGAACACTGTTTTTCATCACATATTCCGCGGCGCAGGCGCGTACGATCACTACATACCGGAAATCGTACGGCAGGTGACAGCGAAGGAGGAATTCGTTACGGCATACACGCCCTATCAGGCGGAAATAAGCCAGGGAGTGCTTCAGTCCATTTTCGAGTACCAGACGGCCGTCTGCGAGCTCACCGGAATGGACGTGTCGAACGCGTCGGTCTACGACGGGGCCACGGCGGCGGCGGAAAGTATTTTCATGTGCACCGCCCCCGGCCGGATGCGCGTCCTCGTTTCCGAAGCAGTGAACCCGCGCGTTCGTGCCGTGATGAAAACGTACTGCCACGGACGCGGCGTCAGGCTGGAAACTGTTCCCTGCAGAAACGGGGCAACCGATACCGCAGCTCTTTCCGGCATGGTCGACGGTTCAACCGCGTGCGTGTACATCCAGCAGCCGAATTATTACGGCATTCTGGAGGACGCTGACGAAATAGGCGGAATCGCGCACAAAAGCGGCGCACTGTTCGTAACGGGGTGCAATCCCATTGCGCTCGCGCTCATCGAATCCCCTGCGGAATCGGGAGCCGATATTGTCACCGCCGAGGGGCAGCCGCTCGGGCTGCCGCTTTCGTTCGGGGGGCCGTATCTCGGCATTATGGCGGCGAAACAGGAACTTGTGCGGAAACTCCCCGGCCGCATCGTCGGGCAGACTGTCGACTCGGAGGGAAAGCGCGGATTCGTGCTCACGCTCCAGACGCGGGAGCAGCATATCAGGCGAGAAAAAGCGGGCAGCAATATCTGCACGAACGAAGCGCTCTGCGCGCTCACCGCGCTCGTTTATCTTTCCGCGATGGGACCTGAAGGTTTGAAACGCGCAGCCCTTCTTTCGACGTCGAAAGCCCACTATTTTCAAAAAGAACTCGCTGCAGCCGGATTTAACCCCGTGTACGACAGACCGTTCTTCAACGAATTCGTAACGACCTGCCCGTGCGGCAGCAAAACGCTGACGGATGAGCTGGCATCCCACGGCATTCTCGGCGGTCTGCCGCTCCCGGACGGCAACATTCTCTGGTGCACGACTGAAAAGAATACGAAAGCCGACATCGACGAAGCCGTGCGGCTCGCGGGAGGGATATCTGTATGAAACTGATTTTTGAGGAAAGCGTACAGGGCCGAAGCTGCTCCATTCTCCCGGAATGCGACGTTCCCGCCGTCACGCCGGAAAAGACGCGGAAACTGCCGCTCAGGCTGCCTGAAGTGTCGGAAAACGACATCAGCCGGCACTTCACGGAGCTTGCGAAAAACACGCACGGCGTCAACAACGGCCCGTATCCGCTCGGCAGCTGTACGATGAAATACAATCCGAAGGTGAACGACGCGATGGCGTCCCTTGAAGGCTTTACCGCAGTTCATCCGCTGCAGGAGCCGGACACGGTGCAGGGATGCCTCGCCGTTTTAAAAACCGCGGAAAAGACGCTCTGCGAAATAACTGGTATGGACGCGGTGACGTTCGAACCTGCCGCGGGCGCGCACGGAGAATTTACGGGACTGCTGCTTATAAAGGCGTACCACGAAAGCCGCGGAGACACGAAGCGCACGAAAATAATCGTACCGGATTCGGCCCACGGAACGAATCCGGCAAGCGCCGCAATGGCGGGATTCGAAGTCGTCAATCTTCCCTCCGCAGCCGACGGATGCGTCGATCTGGCGAAACTTCAGGAAGCCGTGGGAGACGATACAGCGGGACTCATGCTCACGAATCCGAATACCGTCGGTCTGTTCGACAAAAACATCGGAACGATTACGGAAATCGTACACAACGCGGGCGGTCTCTGCTATTACGACGGTGCCAATTTCAATCCGGTGCTCGGCATCGTGCGGCCGGGAGATATGGGATTCGACACTGTGCACGTGAACCTTCACAAGTCGTTCTCGACTCCGCACGGAGGCGGCGGCCCGGGAAGCGGGCCTGCCGGCTGCAAATCGTTCCTCAAACAGTTCCTGCCCGGAAGCGAAATAGTCGAATCCGACGGGAAGTATGACACGAAACCGTATCCGCAGTCGATCGGCAGAGTGCGCTCGTTCGCGGGCAATTTCCTCGTCGTCGTGCGCGCGCTCACCTACATGCTCGTGCTCGGTTCCGACGGGATCGTGCAGGCGGCGCAGAACGCCGTGCTCAACGCGAATTACATGCGCGTAAAACTTTCTGCAAAATATCATCCGGCGTTCGGCGGAACGTGCATGCACGAGTTCGTGCTGTCGCTCGAGCACGAAAAGGAAACGTACGGTGTTTCGGCCCTGGACACGGCGAAATGTCTCATGGATTACGGGATTCATCCGCCGACAATGTATTTCCCTCTTATCGTCCACGAGGCGCTTATGGTGGAGCCGACCGAAACTGAATCGAAGGAATCGCTCGACGCACTCATTGCGGCGCTGCTCGCCATCCGCGAAAAAATCGAGACTGATCCGGAATACGTGCGGAGCGCACCTCACAAAACTGAGCTGAAGCGGCTCGACGAAGTGCAGGCGGCGCGTCACCCCGTTCTTCATTACGATTTCGCGTCCTCAGGCGGGCCAAAATGATAGAGCACCTGTACTCCGTAAACGCGGACGGTACGGTACCGTACCGCAATCAGGCGCTCGAACGGTATCTGCTTGAGCGTGCAGGCAGCACCGAATGCATCCTCTACCTGTGGCAGAACAGGCGGACAGTCGTCATAGGCCGTAATCAGAACGCATGGAAGGAATGCAACTGCACCCGGCTCGAAGCGGACGGCGGATTCCTCGCACGCAGGCTTTCGGGCGGCGGCGCCGTCTTCCACGACAGCGGGAATCTCAATTTTACATTCGTCTGCGGCAGAGAAAATTACGACGTTCCCCGGCAGATGAACGTGATTCTCGAAGCTGTGCGGCAGTTCGGGATACCTGCGGAATGCACCGGACGCAACGATATCACGGTAGACGGGAAAAAATTCTCAGGAAACGCCTATTATCAGACGAACAAAGCGTGCTTTCACCACGGAACGCTGCTGCTCGCGGGAAACAAGGAGGACCTTTCGGCGTATCTCACCGTTTCCCCTGAAAAACTTTCATCAAAAGGAGTCGATTCAGTCAGAAGCAGGGTCACCAATCTGTGCGAATACGTACCGGACCTCACGGTCGACGCAATCCGCGAAAAATTATTCGATTCGTTCTCTTCCGTATACGGTCTTCCGGTAGAACGGTACGGGACGGACCGCATCGACGAAAAAGAGCTTTCCGCGTACGAAGCCGGCTTCGCCTCGTGGGACTGGCGGTACGGCCGGAACATTCCATTTACCGCGGAACGGCAGCGGAGGTTCGCCTGGGGAAGTCTTGAAATACAGCTTGAAATCAGGGAAGGCGCCGTAGCCGATGCGGTCTTCTGGACCGACGCACTCGACACTGAACTTGCTCAGGAAGCATCGTTCGCCCTGAAGGGCGGCCGCTTTTCGGCTGCGGAGACTGCTGCGCGGCTGTCGTCCATCCCGCTGCACGGCGACGCGCAGAAACAGATGATGACCGGTATACGGGAACTGCTGGAGGAAATGCTGTGAACGATTCGTACGATCTTATTGTTATAGGCGCGGGACCGGGAGGATATCCCGCAGCAATGGAGGCCGCTGACTGGGGAAAGACAGTCGCCGTCATAGACAAAAGCGTGCCGGGTGGAACGTGCCTCAACTGCGGCTGCATTCCGATGAAAACGCTGCTCCATACGTCGCAGATGTACCGGGAGTCACACGAAGCTGAAAAAATCGGGCTGTTCGAAACGGCGCCCGGCTGCAGCATACCGGCGCTTTCGGAACACCGGCAGCAGATTATCGGAACGCTTTCAGACGGTGTTCTCATGCAGTTCAAAAAGCGCAGAATCGAGTATATTCAGGGAACGGCGCGCATAACGGGTGAACACGAAGTCACCGTTACCGGAACGGCAGAACGCAGACTGACGGCGGCGCACATCCTCATAGCTTCAGGCTCCGAGCCTGCCCGCATCCCCGTTCCGGGACTCGACCTGCCCGGCATAGACACGAGCACGACGCTGCTCGAACGGACTTCGCTGTACAAAAGCCTCGTAATCATCGGCGGCGGAGTCATCGGCATGGAATTCGCGTCGTTTTACACCGACTTCGGAATACCGGTGACGGTGCTGGAAGCCGCTCCGTCAGTTCTTCCCGCAATGGACCGCGAGACGGCGCGCAGTCTTAAACTGATTCTGCAGAAACGCGGAGCAGACATACACGCGTCAGCGAAAGTGACAAAAGTCGAAAAAAACGGCGAAGGACTGTTCGTCTGCACATGGAGCGAAAGCGAACAGGAAAAGCGCGTCGAATCGGAAGGAATTCTCGTCGCAACGGGACGTACTCCGGCAGGAACAGGCGTCTGTACGCCGGAAATTGCGGAACGGCTCAAAATCGGGCGCGGACGCATCCCCGTCGACGAACAGTTCAGGACCGCCCTCCCCGGAGTATACGCCGCAGGAGACGTCACAGGCGGAATTCAGCTTGCCCACGCAGCGACAGCTGAAGGGCTGAACGCCGTCGCACACATGTACGGAAAAGAGCCGGTAAAAGACCTGTCTCTCATCCCCTCGTGCGTCTACACCGACCCGGAAATCGCCTCTGTCGGAATCAGCGGAGAGGAAGCGGACGAGCAGAACCTCGAGACAGTCACGGGGAAATATCTTATGTCGGCGAACGGTAAATCTGTCCTTTCGCGGCAGGAGCGCGGTTTTATAAAAATAACGGCCGACAGGAAAACGGGAATTATACTGGGCGCGCAGCTCATGTGCGCGCGCGCAACCGACATGATCGGCGTGATAGAGCTTGCAGTGAGCAGACGGATTACAGCTGCGGAACTTTCTTCCCTCGTTATGCCTCATCCGACGTTCTGCGAGGGCATCGCCGAAGCCGCGGCGGACTGCGTGCAGCGGATAAATCAGCAGCGCTGAATCAACGGCAAAACGCTCCCTGAAACAAAAAAAAACTGCCGCACTGCAGGAAATAAGGAGGAGAAACCTGCAGTGCGGCAATCTATTTCTGAAAAGCGGATATTCGTCTGCTTTTCAAATACATCTCAAAGATACCAAATTATACGCACAATGGTAATAAAAAAGTTGTTAGATAATGGATAATAATATCTAACATTCTGTTATTTCTTTTTTCGAGTCAGTTCCCGCACCTTGAGCCCCTTTTATTGCTTTCCTCCAAAGCGTCTGTTGGCCCAACCGGAAATTGGTGCAGCATTCCCATCGCCAGCATATAACCCGTGATCACCCATGGGATCACCGAATTATGCTATCCGGCCTGATTGTCACTGCAATTGAGGGCCGTCTTTACATCAAAAAACAGAGGCCTCTTATTTTTTTTCTTTCAGGACTCCGTTGAAAATGATTCGTAAGGCTTCCGCAATTGCTTCTGTCGTTTTCAATTTATTATCCATCAAAAAATCATAATCAGTAAACATATCGCTGATTTCTTCAAGCATCTTAGACAGGACACCAAAATGAATATCTGATTTCACAAGTCCATCGAGGGATCCTTGTTCCAAAAGCTTTTTAAGTGCGTCAAGTTTAAATTGTTTAAGTTCTTCAATTTTCTCCCATTCTGTCGGATAAAATTTTTTTGCTTCGTTTAGAACCAAAACCGGGAGTTTGTACTGGTGACTGGAATATACAATATCGTGAATTTTTTCAAAAATATTCTTTTGACTGTCTAATGTTTTTAAAACGCTGTTTTTATCGCTTGTAACAGTCACTGAAAAATATTCCCTGATAATCTCGTCTTTTCCGCTAAAATGCTCATAAATTGTCCTTTTGCTTATTTTAAGTTCTTCTGCAATATCATCTACCTTAAATTTCTTAAGTCCGTAAAGCTGAATGAGTCGAACGGCTTCATCCAAAATTGCTTCTTTCATCGGATAGTCTCCTCTCGATTTATATTTTTCCCGTTTTGTGGTTTTCCAAAAACAATCACTAACATGCCGCAGACTCCAACGCATACCAGCAGAACCCATGCAAATGTCTGCGATATTGTCCAGACTGCTCCCGTTACAAGTGCACCGGCAAAATTGCCTACGTATTGAAATGAATTGAAAATTCCGTTGGCAGTACCCCGATAACGGTCCCCGACAATATTATTGACATCCGTCGCAACAATCGTAGCGATTGAGATATAACCGCACATAAATAAAGTCGTTCCGATTAGAAGGAAAACATAAGAATTTTTCTCAAAAAAGAAAAGGATACCGGCACAGGAAATCAAAAATGCACCGATTAATACTGAATTGAGATGATCTTTGTCAGCCCATTTTGTTGAAAATTTCATTGGGATTATGGCGACGGCGATGGCGGGGATAAATATTTTCCACATGCCGGTCTGTCCGGTAACAGTATCGATATAAAACGGCACAGCGTAAAAAACAGACATCATAATAAAATTATTGATGAACGCTGCAAGGTTCATAATCACAAAAGTCCTGTTCTTTAATAGAATTCGAATATCGCCGCCCCGGGGAATATTGTTATTCTCCGGGCCCTTTGTATCTTTGACAAAGAACAGAATATACAATTCATTAGCGAAAAGAAGGATTGCCCCGGCCATAAACATCCAATTCACAGACATGATCCCGCGAAGCAGGGGACCGATCGCAAATGCAAGAGCCGCTGCTGCTGAAATGAATGCACCCAATATACTCATGGCTTTTGTTCGATTCCTATCGCCCGCCAAACCGGCAACCCATGAATAACCCACTCCTATCACGGCTCCGCTTCCCTGTAAAGCGCGTGCAAATATTAAGAGACCGATATTATTTGCAAAATATGCAAGGATTAGACCGATGACTACCAGGCTGAGTCCCCCAATCATTATCTTTTTATTGCCGAAACGGTCGCTAAGGATACCGAAAGGAATCTGGAAAATCGCCTGCATAAGCCCAAAAGCACCTACTGCTAATCCGGCCAACAGAGGAGTATAACCTATTAAATCTTTGCAATAGGTTGAAATAAAGGGAGTCACAATAGTCATGGATATTTGCCGCAGACCAAGCGCCGTGCTGAGCATTACCACAGGGAACATCAGGTTATTTACTTTTTTCTCCACGTCAGTACCTCCGGGATGCAATAAGTAAACTATTTTTGTTTTATAAGTACCAAAGGTTTTGCCCTGTTCCGTTTTTTTGTCAAGTATCAAATATTCCAAAAGTGACACAAAAATCTCACATGTCTATCGATTAAAGCGGTTTGAACTCTTTCGTCTCCCGAAAAGATGTGGATGCACCATTCCCATGATTTTTCCTTCCGATGTCGATGCCGGCACTTGTCATCGTTTCCATGTTTTTCCGTCTTTTTACACAGGATGTCTGTCGCGCAGCACTTCGAATGCTTCGTCGGCAACGTCGAGCGTATACGCAATGTCGTCGTCGGAAAGAGACGCGTTAATAAAATGATTATGATGGTTCGTAAAGTACACCCCGCGTTTGACGCATTCGGCCACCCATTCCTGATGCCACACGAGCGACGGATCGTCGGCAATCCGCAGATAAAAGAGCGACGGTATGCCGCTCACGTGCAGATTAAATCCGTACTTCTGCGCCTTCGCCATGAGGCCGTCTCCCAGTTTCTTTCCCTTTTCAATGAGAATCTGCGGCATATTCAGCTTCTTCATTTTATTGATGCACGCAATTCCGGCGGCGAACGGTACGGCGCTCATCCAGTAGCTGCCGGTATACGTCAGGCCGCTCACTGCGTTTTTGAGAAAATTCTTTCCGCACAGCGCCGAGACGTTGTAGCCGTTCGCAAGCGCCTTGCAGAAACAGATGAGATCCGCTTCAAATCCGAAATAATGATCCGAACCGGCTGTATCGAGACGGAATCCTGCGCGAACGTCGTCGATGATGAGAACGACGCCGTTGTCGGTACAGAGCTTGCGCACCTTCTGCCAGTACCCGTCCGCGGGCAGCTCGTTGTCCTTAAAATTACCGTGCATGTACGGCTGGGCAATCAGCGCCGCAATTTCGTCTTTATTCCGATGAAACACTTCTTCAAGCGCGTCGTAGTTATTCCAGTCGACGTACAGATTGTTGCATACGTCTTCCTCGGTGATGCCGGAATAATCGACTTTCTGCGTCCACGGAGAAATACCGTGATAATAGCCGTTGAAGAACACGATTTTCTTTTTCTGCGTATACGCGCGCGCGGTGAGAACGGCGCACGTCGTTACGTCGTTGCCGTTTTTCGCAAAAAACGCCCAGTCGGCGGAAGCGACCGTATTCACGAGCAGTTCCGCAAAATCAATCATCACGGTAGACGGTGCAGTCACGCAGTTCTCAATCGCCAGCTGCTCTTTTGCGGCGGCATCAATGTCTGGATCGTTGTATCCGAGCACGTTCGGTCCGTATGCGCACATATAGTCTATGAAACGATTGCCGTCGAGATCCCAGAAATACGTCCCCTGCGCTTTCGACGAAAAAAACGGATACGCTTCAACCGGAATAAAGCATCCTTCTCCCGGCCCCTGATGTCCGTACACACCCGACGGAATCACTTTCACCGCGCGCTGAAACGCTTCCCGGCTTTTCTCATATGTATTCAGTTTCATCATCTTATTGTCCTCCGCATTATCCGAGATATAAACCGACTCGGCTGAGAATCCGGTTCATATTGTCTATCATCGACATAAGCCCCGCACAGCGTATGCTTCCGTCGCCGATACAGTTCATGGCGTTTGCGCTGCCGTCGAAAAGGCTGCGTGCCGTTTCAAAGCTGTCGAATTCCATCGACGCCGTCCATTCCGCGGGTCTCGACTTAACAGCAGTAAGCGTATGATCTTTGCAGACGATTGCCGCGGCCGGTCCGTCCTTTACGGCGAGACAGATTGTTCCGTCGGGAATATATCCCGCGCTGAATTTTCCGATTTTGTCGTGATTACCGCATTCAGCAACGGCCACAGCGACAAGGTAGAGCATAAGAGTCGTACCAGTCTCGAAGAACTGCCTGTTTTTGAGCTGTTCCTCTGTCGGTTTTAAATATGAAGACAATATATCGGTAAGTTTCGTGAACGAATGAAAAAGGAAGCCGAGTTTAAAGAACCCTTTAGACGGAAAGGGCGTCACCGTTCCGTCTATCATTCCGTTGAATTTTTCGGGAGATGAAAACGGTAGTTTTATCATGCAGGAGGAAACATCTTTCTGCAGTGTGCACGTCCCTCCGCTGAAGGACAGCGTTCCCTCCGGCCCGTTTCTAACCGCAAAGCCGATGCTGACAGATGCGTCCGCCGTAAGCTTCCGCGCTTCGTCGTCGGTCCGGCATAATTCCTCAAGCAGTCCCAGCACGCCGTAGAGATTAATCCAGGCCATAGTCTCCCGGTCCGTTCCATGAAGATTTTTCATCTCCGCTCCTCCTTTATATATGATGAACAAAGTTTCGATTTTTTCAGAGCAGGGTAAGGAACAACGGAAGACGACAATACAGTCCGGCGGTAGGATTTTTTTTTGTATATAATAATAGTACGCCTCCTGCATTTTACTGCATATTTATGCGGCGTAACCCCTGATGTGCGTAAATATATTCAATATTTTGAACTGTGTCAATTCAGATTATTCACTTTACAAGCGCATCGATATTTTCCTGTACGACGCGTTCAAGCGCACCGCGTCCCGTCGCTTCGGGAAAGTTTCGCCATACGACGAGCTTTGCGCCGGGACATACTTCCATAAGCGGCGAAGCGACAGGATCGTGGACGTTGTCTATGATGATGTCGTATCCCGCTTCCTTCGCCTTCGCAAGCTGCGCGGCGGTGACCGGTCCCGGACCGAACGTATCGGTCACCGGGAGTCCAAGATCCTTTGCAAGATACACCTGCATCGCGTGAACGAGGATTTTCTTCGAAGCAAGCCCTTCCGACTCAGCGAGAGCCTTTCCGTCCTCCACGGTTTTGCGGTACGAAGCGACACGCTCTGCGCATTCCGCTTCGGTATGCGCATACGACGCGATGAGTTCCGCCTGCGATTCGACAGTCGCCACGCTGTTGTCCGTCTGAATTTTTATAAGCGTCACGTTTCCCGCGGAATCACCGAGCGTCTTCATCATGCGCTCGTAGCCTGCATACAGCAGATACCGGCTGCCGGTTACCTTTTTAATGTCCGATACGGTAATCTCGTATTCCGGCGGATGTTTCATATCTGCCGGAGCGATCGACAGAACACCGTCTATCCCGGCAAGATCCGCAAACGCGGCAGTCCACGGTGTAGACGCTATAAACTCCGTATTAACCGCAGCGGCAGCCGTTCCGGCCTGAGCGTCGTCCTTTCTGCCGTTCGCAGACAGGGCGGCTGCGGCGCATGAAAGCAGCGCAGCAGTAAACAGTAATTTTTTCATTTTTTTCCTCCAAATGCAAAAAGTATATACAGTACCCCCGCGGCAAGCGAAACTGACGCACTCGGCGGAAGGTCGAACATGACGGCAAGAATGAAACCTGCTGCGGAAATGAGGACACCGGCGGCAGAACTTACTATAAAAAGTTTTGTAACACCCGTTTCCTTCTTCCTGACGGCAAGAAACCTGGCGGCGGCAAGAACGGGCAAAACGAGCAGCGCGTCTATGAGCAGCGCGCCCAGCAGCTTCATGGCGAGCGCGACGACGAGCGCGATGAGCGTTACCATGACGGTATAATGGAGGTCTACGTTGATTCCGAGCGAACGCGCGACCTCCCTGTTGTAAAACACCGCAAGAATCGTCCTGATGTTCAGCGTTACGTACAAAACGAGAAACACCGCAAGGGCAGCGAGAGCCGCCAGATCGGTATTCTGAAGCGCGAACGGGCTTCCCCACAGCAGGTTGAGCGTGTTGTTCGCACTCACTCCCGATTTGTGTATGATGAGCGACGCGAGCGCCATCGAGACGACCATTGCGGCCGCACTTCCCGGTCCGAACCCCGAACTTTTGTCCTTCGACAGCGCGAGAAGCAGAAACACGAGCAGCAGATTTACCGCTGCCGTGACGGGAAACAGCGGAAGCGACAGTGCAAGCGAAATTGCACCGCCGAGAATGACGCCGTGCATGAGCATGTAGCGCATGGGAATAAGATCCAGCCGCAGCACCATGACGCCGCACAGCGGAAACGCAGCGCCCGCAATCAGCATGGCGATGAAGCCGCGGACAACGGGAGCGAGCGTAAAGGCAAGCATCAGACTGTTCATGCCGCTTCCCCTATCGTAAGCGCATTCCAGCCGAGCTGTTTCACAAGTTCCATATCGTGCGTTACCGTGATGATTGTCGGGATTTCCCGTACCGACAGCGAGCGGAGGATTTCCGCGACCATCAGGCGCGCGCCGTCGTCGAGCGCGGACGTAGGTTCGTCGAGCAGCAGCACTTTCGCTTCCTGTGCAAGGCAGCGTGCGATCGATACTTTCTGTTTTTCCCCGCCGCTCAGCGACGTATAGCTGCGCCCGTGAAGCGCGGTACATCCGGTACGTTCCATGGCGCGGAGAACGAGCTCCCGCACGCCGCGCGTTCCCTGTTTAATTCCGAGCCCGACGACTTCCTCCACGGAAAGCGGAAACAGCGCGGAGTCCTGCTGCTGCGGAACGTAGCAGACGGTGCGCGGTTTGAGTGCGCGGGGATTTCTTCCGTCTATGCGTATCTGCCCGTACTCAGGCTGCAGATTTCCCGTAAGGAACCGGAGCAGCGTCGTCTTTCCGGTACCGTTTTCCCCGACGACAAGCAGATTGCCTCCCGCAGGCAGCGCGAACGACAAATCGTGCAGCGAACCGAACGGACACGAAAGGTGCTCAACCACAACATCGACGCCGCGTACCAGTTTTGCACGCTGTCTGAGAATACGGTACATTTCGTCCGGGTCGTCCATAGGTCCCAGCTGTTCTTCCGTCGCGCACATGAGTTCCGGAACTTTACGGTCGGCAGCCAGTTCGACGTTCCTTCCGCTGCACTCTCGATTCAGAGCTGCAATATAGTTTTCCGCGAGTTCACTTGCAAGATTCGCGTGAATACGCGTTATTCCGAGCCGTACCATAATGACAGCCGCGGCTTTTCCGACGGCCGTATCGTGCGCGCTCAGATTTTCACGCGGACCGCGGTATGTCTGCATAAAATCCTCAAGCTCGAAAAGCGGCATGAGCCACTTTCCCGCAGATGAAAAAATCAGTTCTGCGCCGCTGAATACGCGGAGCGTTACCCCGTCCGGCAGCGGACTTTTCCAGTCTTCCTGTATCGTCATACTGAATTCCTTACTCCATCACAGACAGCCATATTATACAAAAAAATCACCTATAAAGCATACGGGGACCGCATGGACTAATTTTCAAACCGGGCCGCAACCCGTCTGAGATATTCCGGAACGGGAAGGTGCTGCGGACACGCGCGCTCGCACAGACGGCAGCCGATGCAGTCGGACGCCTTGCTGTTATTTCTCGCATAATTCTGATAATACATCTTCTGAGCGTCGAACCCTCCGGCAGGGGCCTTTTTCTTTTCATTATAAATCGAAAAATATACCGGAATGGGAATGTGTTTCGGACAGCCTGCGACGCAGTAACGGCAGCCGGTGCACGGAACTGCGATCGATTCGTTAATAATCCGTACAGCCGTTTTTATAACAGCGTTTTCCCGTTCGTCGAGCGGAACGAACTGCCTCATAAACGACGTGTTTTCATCAAGCTGATTATAATTCGACATGCCGCTCAGGACCATCATGACGTTGTCCAGACTTGCCGCAAAACGTATTGCCCACGACGGCACGGACCAGTCCGGATGAACAGCTTTGAACGCCTGCTCCGCTTTCCCGGGCACATCCGCAAGCATGCCGCCTTTCACCGGTTCCATCACAATAACAGGTTTTCCGTGCTTTACCGCAGTCTCATAACATCTGCGGGACTGAACGCCCGCGCTGTCCCAGTCAAGATAGTTTATCTGGAGCTGTACGAACTCAGCCTCAGGATGATCGGTCAGTATCCGGTCGAGCAGTTCGGGCGAGTCGTGAAACGAGAAGCCGATGTGCTTTATTTTTCCTTCCGCTTTTTTCTGTTTAACAAAATCAAAACAATGAAAATTTTCCATTATATCGTAATCGTTTGCGTTGAGATTGTGCAGCAGATAATAATCAAAATATTCAACGCCGCATTTCTGAAGCTGCTCTCCGAATATGCGCTCGTTGTCGCTTTCCGACTTAAGCATTACGACAGGAAGCTTCGACGCAACGGTAAACGTACTGCGGTCGTGCCGCTTTACAAGCGACTCCCGGAGGAATTCCTCGCTTTTGAAATTGTGATACATATATGCCGTATCAAAATAGGTGAATCCCCGTTCAAGGAACGTGTCGACCATCCGATTAATCATATCCGTGTCGGCGGAAGTTATGAGTTATAAGAGTATTTGATAATGAAATTATAAAAAAAACTGATAATTGCGGAGGTATGAATAAATGCTTGTTTTTATGCATACTGTAACGGGCCTGCAAAAATGATAAAAATTGTCATTTAGTTTGATAAAATACCTTGTTTTTCAGTGTTTTTAACTGTTTTTTCTTGTAAAAAAAAGGCTATTATAATGTGATTAATAAAAGATATAGTCTGATATCGTTCAGCCACAGCCCGAAAAGGCTGCGGCGCTTTTATTTAACAAAGGTTGTTTCGTTCGATGAATTTATTCATCGTGAGCCATGTTACATTGAGCTCTAACGACAGATGCCGTTTAGAAATTCCTTCCTGCAGCTGCTTTTTTATATATTCTTCGTTTCCTGTTAATTTATAATGTGATGGTTTTCTGCCCTTATATCTGCCGACGTGTTTACCTTCGGCTTTTACTCGGGCCAGAGCTTCTTTTGTCCTCTGCGAAATCAGATTGCGCTCGATTTCTGCCGACAGTCCAAACGCGAAAGCAAGGACTTTCGATTGGATGTCGTCTCCAAGTCGGTAATTATCCTTTATCGTCCATACTTTTGCGCCCCGCTCCATAAGCAAATTCAAAATCGACATAATCATAAACAGACTGCGCCCCAGTCTCGATAACTCGGAGCAAATTATCAGGTCTCCCTGCTGTACTTTATGCAGTATCGCACCGAGTTGCCGCTTATCGGGCTCTTTCGTTCCGCTGATCGTTTCTTCGATCCAACAGTCGATTGATAGGCTGTTTTTCCTGGAAAACTGTTCAATTTCGAACCGCTGATTCTCAACGGTTTGTTTCTCTGTACTGACTCGTATATATCCGTATATCATCATGAAAATATACTGCAAATAAATCGAGCGGTTTTAAAATACAAT
>DHDP01000005.1:0-138303 GCA_002399405.1 Treponema sp. UBA4873
CACAAACAGCTGTATTTGATCACAGAATAAACCGCTTTGAGCGGTTCACTTCAAGCCGCAGGTTTTGCCGGCGGTACATGACTCAATAATGCCGGCGGAGGTGCTTCTCAGCCGCTGGAGGAAATGACCGACGAGAACTGGCAGCATAACATCGATCTTGATTTGACGGCGGTTTTCCAGTGTACCAGGGAATTCGGAAAAGAGATGCTCAAAAAGAAGTACGGGCGAATCATCAATATTGCATCGATTTTAGGACTCGTCGGAAACAGAGACGTTCCGGTTATCGGATATCATGCGGCAAAAGGCGGCGTTGTTAATTTTACGCGGGGTGCGGCCGCCGAATGGGCAGAAAAAGGTATTACGGTAAATGCAATCTGTCCCGGATTTTTTCCGTCAGAAGCGAATAACGATGTTGCAATGGAGGGAATGGACGCGTTTATCCGCCGATGTACTCCGATGGGGCGGCCGGGAAAACCGGGGGAACTTGATTCCACCGTCGTCTACCTTGCCGCAGATGAGTCGAGTTACGTCACCGGTTCTATCGTTACCTGCGACGGGGGCTGGACCTGCGTCTGATTACAGCGGCTATAATTAATTAAGGAATACACATGACAGAAAACAAATTTGAAAAATTTTTTGAGCAGACGAAAATCGGCACCATGTATCTGAAAAACAGGCTGATTATGTCTCCGATGGGAACTTTCACTCCGATGCAGGACGGCACCGAGAGCGAAGAAGGGATGATGTATTACGAGGAGCGGGCCCGCGGCGGCATCGGGATGATCATCATCGGTGCCCAGTTCCTGAACGAAAAAACGGCACAGGGCGGCCCCACGTTCGCGTTCGACAATAATCGGGCCATCCCCAAAATGACTGTTCTGTGTGAACGCGTTCACCGCTGGGGAACGAAAATCTGCGCGCAGATCAGTCCGGGAACAGGCCGCAACGGTATGCCTGATATCGGAGAGCGTGTTCCGATTTCGTCATCGGCAATTCCTTCTTTCTACAATCCCGATATGATCTGCCGTGCATTAACGGTCGATGAAATTCACACTATTATCGATTCATGGAAAGTCGCCGCATCATTTGCCAAAAAAGCCGGCTTTGACGCAATTGAAATACACGGTCATGCCGGTTATCTAATCGACCAGTTTTTCTCTCCTATCTGGAATAAACGTACGGACGAATACGGCGGCAGTGCCGAAAACCGCGCCCGTTTTGCAATGGAAACAGTTCAGGCAATCAGGGAAACTGTCGGACGTGACATGCCGATTCTCTTCAGAATATCGCTCGACCACCGTTTTGAAGGCGGACGCACGATTGGAGACAGCATGCCGCTTATCGAAGCGCTTGAAAAGGCCGGTGTCGATGCACTCGACGTCGATGCCGGCGCGTATGAGACTATGGATTACATTTTTCCGACGACGTATGTCGGTGAAAGCTGTATGTCGTATGTCTGTAAAGAAGCTCGTAAGCACGTGCATATTCCGATCATCAACGCCGGAAACCATTCGCCTGAGACGGCGCTCGCTCTGATTAATTCAGGCGACTGCGATTTTGCCATGTTCGGCCGGCAGTCTATTGCCGATCCCGAATTCCCGAAAAAACTTCTTGAAAACCGCCGTGAAGATATCCGTCCCTGCTTAATCTGTAACGAGGAATGCATCGGGCGGATATTCGGCCGGTTAACGCAGTTAAGCTGCACCGTCAATTCACAGGTCTGCATGGAAAAATATTTTGAAATTAAAAAAACTGAAAAACCTTTGAATATTGTTGTGATAGGTGCGGGGCCCGGCGGACTTGAAGCTGCCCGTGTCGCGGCGATGCAGGGACACACCGTTACGATCTATGAAAAGAGGAATCAGATAGGCGGTATTTTCCGGATAATTGCAAGTCCGTCGTTTAAGAAGCGGATCAGGGAATTAATTACCTGGTACGGCGGTCAGCTGAAGAAACTCGGGGTGACCATTCATCTGAATGCGGAACTGACTTCAGACGATCCGGTCCTTAACTCGGCCGACAAAATATTCGTTGCAACAGGATCGGTGCCGTTTGTTCCTGATATCCCCGGAAAGGATCGGAAAAACGTCGTCGGCGTCATCGAAGCCCATCTGAACGGGGTTGAAGGGAACTCCGTTGTAATCTGCGGAGGCGGCATGAGCGGCTGCGATACCGCGCTGGAACTTGCGCAGCAGGGGAAAAAGGTTACCATCATTGAAATGATGAGCGAATGTGCCCGCGATGTTATGGCGGTCAATAAGATAAGTATACTTCGCCTCCTGAAAGAACATACTGTCACTATGCTGACCGGCAGCAAAGTAACCGCATTTACCGAAGACGGCGTTCTTATTGAAACGAAAGACGGCCCGCGGCAGACTGTACCGGCTGATACAATCATCACCGCGTTCGGACAGCGTCCGAATACGACCCTGCCGGATATTCTCCGCAGAAAATACGCAGCGAAAGTAACGGTCATCGGCGATGCCGAAAAAGTTTCCAAGGCGGGCAGCGCCATCCATTCCGGTTTCTATGCCGCAATGGCTCTGGAATAAGAGAAAACAACCGACCGGCGGCCCCGCGTCGTCGGCCGGCAGCTGCATCAATAGACAGATTCAGCTTTACGGCCGTGTTCCCATAATTTCCCTCAGCTTTCCCGACAGTATTTCTTCTTCTCCGCTGCAGTTTGTCGGAAAGCGCAGCAGCGGAATGCCGTATGACTTGAGAATACGGTTTTTCATTTCGTCGCGTTCCGCCTGACGGGTTCCTTTTCTGTGAAAGTGGCAGCCGTCGACTTCTACAGCGAGAACCGTTTTTTTCGAGACGCGGTTATACAGTAGAAAATCGACATGGGTGGCGCTGTTCGTTGCATACCGGCGTTCATCTTCGGACAGCCGGTTCAAATCACGGAGCAGCGGGTTCAACGGCTGGTGGCATATGACGTTTATTACGGAATAATTATTTCCACGGAGCACTTTTTGTATGAGCTCATACATAAGATTCTCGGAATCATATTCGGAAACATGCTGTATCGTCTTCAGATATGCTATCCGCTGTTCGGTATACTGACTGTACAGCAGATCGAAGATTGAACGGATAGTCCCCAGCTCGATAGAGCCGCTGTTGTATTCGATGTAGTCGATTAAATCTCCGGTATTGCTGTTTTCAGGCTGTTCGTTGCCCGAAACGACGAGATACAGCCGCTTCTTTGCCCGGGAGACGGCGACGTTCAACATATTCTGGTTGTCGATGAAAGGTGTCACCGTATCGGCGACGGTCGAAATGACGATGACGTCCTTTTCCCGTCCCTGAAATTTATGTACGGTTGCAATATCGATGTGTCTGCCGGGAAGTGCGGCTTTAAGGGCGTTTACCTGAGCGTTGTAGGGAGCGATAATGCCGATCTGCTCGTCGGGATATGGTATTGCGGGCAGCAGCGACCGGGTGATTTCGTCTATCTGACGCTGATTCATATGTTCTCGGTTGTGGTTGCCGGCGACTGTTTTTACGACCGAAACTTCAGGCGCGTCGCCGTTCTCCGTCATGATGATCAGCTGTCCGCCGTAGAATTTCTGATTACAGAAATTAATAATCTTCGGGCTGCAGCGGTAGTGTTCGCGGAGCAATGTCTGCGGTGCGTGAGGGAACAGTTCGCACATTGATTGCAGCAGACTTTTTTCAGCGGCATTATAGCCGGTGCTGATGTGATAACTGTCGAACAACGACTGCAGCTGCCTTTTCATATCGTCCTTTATGACATTCGGAAGCTGCATTGTATCGCCGACGATGACGGCGTTTTTCGCGGAAGAAAGCGCCAGCGCGCCGGTTGCAACATCGAGCTGCGAAGCCTCGTCGATAATAATGTAGTCGAATTCAGCTTTGCTGCTGAGACTACAGCGTGAACAGAACGCGGAACTGAGTGTGACGGGATATTCTTTCTGGACAGCCTCGTAGTTTTTCCAAAGATCTTCTTCGTGAAAATGTACACGGGAACCGTCTGCTCCGTACCGTTCGGCCAATTCTGCTTTCAGATATTGTAATGATTTTCCGGTCAATTCTTCACTGAGCTTTTTCTGATTGTATGATGCGAGCTGCCGTTCAAGTTTTTCCCGCTTCTGAATCAGTTCGTCCTGTTTTACAGTGTAAAAAAGCGACTGAAGTTGTGTTATGATTTGCGTTGTATCGTTTTCGAAAGAACGCCACTGCGCAATCTTATAAATGAAACAGCATTTGCATTTGAAAAAGAAAGACGGCTTTCGTCCTTTGTCTTCGAAATTCTGACACTGCGTCCATATTTTGAAAAGTGTTTCGGCAGCGATCGGTTTCCGTCTTTTTTTGACTTCAGTGAGCATACCGTTTTCATACATATAATTGGAAAAATGTTTCGTTTCGTTTTGCAGTTCCTCCAATTGCTGCCGGACAGAAGCGAGTTCTTCTTCGGTTTCAAAACCGGTCTGCAGATTTTGCGAAGTATTTTTAATCTGTTCAAAAAGGCTTTTTTTACAGTTTGTATCCATTGTCCACGTTTTTAATAAACCGGGATACTTGTCTGTTTGGTTTGTAATAAATTGTATTTTGTTGCCGGAATTACCAAGCTGTGCGGCGACGAATTCCAGACCGCATTTGGAAAGTTTTTCAAACACATTTGCTGTTGCGGAATTGTTATTGGAAACGACCTGTACTGTTTTACCTGCTATAATCAGATTTGCAATAATGTTCAGAATTGTCTGGGTTTTACCTGTTCCGGGCGGTCCCTGAATGATACTGATCTGATTTTCGAGCGCATAATGTACCGCTTTGTACTGACTTCTATTGCAGCCGAAAGGAAAAACCGGTTCAGTGCGGGACAGAGGTTTCGATGTACGTGCCGAAGGCTGCACGAACTGTGCAAACACTGTGTCGTCTCCGACATAGTCAAGCTTTTCATATTGCATTGACAGGAGCTTTACATCATCGGCAGTCCGCAGGGAAATACAAGCGGCTGTCTGCTTAAGATAATCGAATACTGTTTTTGAAGCAGGCGCTGTAAGACAGGAAGCGGTAATATTCAGAGAACTTTTTTCATAATCCTTTTCGTACTTCTCTTCATTCTTGTCCTTGAAGCAGACGTGCCAGTATGTACCGTAATCAGATTTAAATTCGTATATTTCGGATACATTAAAAAGTTTTCTTCCGTCATGGGTTATCCGATAGTCTGCCGCACGGAGGACTGTCGGGTTTGTCAGAATCTGTACAGAACTCTGATTATACAAATAGATTTCATCTGGCCCGAACGTGATAACATATTTGCCGGTTTGCTCGTCGCGGACATATGATTGTATCTCGGAAGTTCTGATTCTGCCTTTGGCGATTATCAAATAGTAATGTGTATTCAATTCTGATTCCTGAATTTTATTGATGCAGTATACCAGTTTTTAAGATAAATATAAAGGACGAACCGATGCGGCGATATCGTTCTGGACATTAAAAACCGGCAGCCGTATACTGAAGCAGGCTGCAGCAGTTTTCGCAGTCAGCCCGGCGGTGAATAAATGAAACAGAGGATACAATACAATTTTACCGGATGCGTACAGGGCGTCGGATTCCGGTTCACGGCTTTACATGCGGCTTCTTCGCTCGGTCTTACCGGATGGGTGCGCAACGAGTACGACGGAAGCGTGACGATGGAAGTGCAGGGGGAGGAGGATGCCGTCGGGGCTGTTCTTGAAATGATTCGAAACAATCCCGGCATCGTCATCGATGCGGTCCGTTCGGAAGACCTCCCGCTCGACACGGAAGAGAAAGTATTTAAAATCCGTTATTAATTATTATTATCAAGGAAAGGCGGGGCTGCCGGTATCATTTTACGGCAGCCCTGCCTGAGAATATATCGGGACTCGGAAAGCCTCACCTCCGCACGCTAACGCGGAAGACGCTCTTCCCGCGGAGGAATTTTCGGGAACGGCTGTGCTTTTCCGTTCTGATACCAGTATGCTACCGACGCTATATCGTCCGCGCGTTCAAACAGATGGTCGCCGTTATGTCCGATCTGCTGTATTGTCACTTTCAGATCTTCGGTAAAGCGGATCGGATCCATAATGTGCCACCGGTACAGTCCGTGCGCGGGAACCGCATCGTAGCCGTATATTGGAACGGTGCCGCTTGTTACGCTGTGATACGGATATCCCATAAACGGTGTATTGTACGTCGTTTCTTCTCTGCTTATGTTTCCGTACTGATCCTTTTCATAAAATCCCCATGCGCCTCCGACGTAATCCTCGACGCCTGTTCCGCAGATTGTGGGATACTCTTTGTCCCCGTCGATATAGAATTTTATTTCGCCTTCGCCCCACCAGTACCGTTCAAGCGCGGTCCATGCGAAATACGTACCGACGTAATGCCCTTTGCCCTGTATGTTGTCTGCGACGACATAATCCTCGCCCAATTTTGCATACTTTGTGCGGCGCCACTGTGCGTAAAAATAGGCGGTGTCGCCGGGGACCTGCTCCAGCGTATAATTCACCGTATAAAAAAACGCGTGGATAAGACCGCCGTGCTGATTCTCTATCGTAATGCGCGCGTGCTTCCGGAACGGCATCGGGAAGAAGCTGTTGAATCCGCCGTACGGAGCGACGACAATCGGCATGGAATTCACCTGACATTTGGCGGAGAAGCCGCAGCAGAAAAAATCTCCCAGCGGCGTTTCGACTGCCGGATTTTCATTGTCGTCCCAGTACATACGCAGAATCAAATCGCGGAGGACGAACTCTCCGGCGGGAGAACTGTCCTGCACTGTTATCCATATGTGATGAATAACGCCCGGTCCGTCTATATCCGCCATCGTTGTTTCCGTACCGGGCTCAAGGTCCAGAAAAGCTTTTCCCTTTCTGCTTTTTCCCAGTATGCTGGCGGCCGTTCCGCCTTTTCCCTTTTCACCGGTCGGATTTTCCGCGTTTATCGATCTGCTTTCCGCAGTATCAAGAACTGCGAGATTTGAAAGATTTCTTTCCATCATAATTATCCTTTTACTCCTCCGGACATCAAATCAACCAGATATCTCTGGAGATAAATAAACAGAACGACAATCGGAATAGTGACTATCGTGCTCATCGCCATTATTTCCGCCCACTGAATGAAAAACTCTCCGCGGAAACTTGTTAATCCCAGCGGCAAAGTCCACAGAGCTGCGCGCTTTATCATAGTCGAGGCGAAAAGATAATCGCCCCATCCCGTGACGAACGCGACGAGAGAAATGGCGGAAATTGAAGGAACCGAAAGCGGGAGAATGATGCGGAAAAAGATGCCCCATCGTGTGCATCCGTCTATCTTCGCGGCTTCCTCCAAATCTACGGGAATGTTGTTGAAAAATCCGACGAAAAGCCACGCGCTCGTCGGAAGAAACACGGCGGCGTAGGTGAGCATCAGTACGGCAAGGCTGTTCGTCATCCCGAGTTTTGCGATATTCATATAATAGGGAATGAGAATAATAATCCACGGGATTGTCTGTGTCAGGGCAATCATGAACCACAGCGGTTTTTTGAATTTGAAGCTGAACCGGGAAATGGCATACCCGAGCGTTGCGGAAAAACTTATGGCTATAAAGGTCGCTATAAGGCAAACCCATAAACTGTTCCACGACCAGGTGCCGAAACCTGAACCGCTGAAATTATATGTCCGTACGGCGTTCTTATATGCCTGCAAAGTCGGCTGCTTGGGAAGCAGTCCGTGATCAAGTGAAAATATATTCTGCGTTGTCCGCAGAGAATATGAAACCATGATGACGAACGGAAGCAGGACAAGAACGCATACAAGTAGAACCAGAACATACTTTACGACACCTGCAGCTGTTTTTCGGAGCGATCTCATAATGCACCTTCTTTATTCTGATTGTGAAAATAAATAATTGAAAAAAGCAGGCAGAACACGAGCAGCAGCACTCCTTCCGCGCATGCCATGCCTACCTTGTAAAAGCGGAATGCGTTGAGATATATATCGATGCCTATGACACCTGTCGCGTTATCGGGCCCGCCTTTCGTTATCAGATAAATAAGTTCGAATTCCTTTACGGTCCACAGAATCTGCAGAATCAGGAGTGTATTCCATATCGGTTTTATCTGCGGCCATGTGATATGCGTAAACTGTCTGAATCTGCCCGCACCGTCTATGGAAGCCGCATCATAATAATCCTGAGGAATTCCGCCGAGGGCCGCGAGAAGCATTAAAGAAATGAACGGAAAGTTTTTCCATATGCCGATGATTGTAACGGCGGTAAACGCGCTTGCAGTTCCGTTGAACACCTGAAACGGTCCTTTTACAAACGGCAGTTTCGAAATCATTCCGCTTAAAATGCCGTAATTCGGATCGAGCGCGATCAGAAAAACGTTGCATACGACAACGGAAGGCATCGCCCACGGAATGAGCATGAGTCCGCGGACAATCGACCTTCCGACGAATTTTTTATTCAGGAGAAGCGCGACGAGCAGCCCCAGTATCATCTTGCCCGCAACGCACAGGACGGTATAGCCGATTGTTGCATATCCCATTGTTTTAAATTGGGATAATCCGAAAACGGCGATATAATTTTTTAATCCGACGAACGGATGACTTTTTGAGCTGGCGCTCAGCGACCACTGCTGAAACGACATCAGAATAGTCTGAAAAATCGGTATAAAAACGAAAATTGAAAGCACTATGACGGCGGGCAGAACAAACTGCAGAACCGTACTGCTCTCTCTGTTCGTTTTTACCGGTGAAGGTTTATTCAAAATAGCACCTCTGTGAAAGGCCGGATACTGCTGACGCGTATCCGGTTATTATTATTAAAAATCAGCTCTTCAGAGCTTTTATCATTTCATTCTGCCCCCAGTCGAGGGCGTCTTTTACGGAACGGGTTCCGAGCATTGCACTTGAGATCGATTCCTGAACGATATGATCGAACTGGTTCCACTGTTGTATGTCGGGAACGTTGCGCATCTCGAAATTCTGGCATGACTGAATGAAAGCGGCCTGTTTCGGCTGGATTTTCGCGTAGTCGTCGTAGACAAGTTTGTTCGTAGGGGCCGCGCGGCGCATCGCGAGTTTCTGCGCGTATCTACTGTGCAGATATGCGATGAACTCGAATGCTTCGTCGGGATGTTTACAGTTCGTCGAAATCGCAACGGGGTTGCCCCACGAAACGAGGACCGGTTTTTTATCCGCGGAATATGCCGGGAACGGAGCGAACCCGAGATCGTTTTCAAACTGATCGGGAGTCATCATCGCCTTGAAATTTGCAATTGTCCATACGGCGGCCTGACATGTCGCGACCGAACCGTTGGCGAACATCGCGTGAATATCGGTTACAGTCTTCGTTCCCTGCGGCGCCGTGTCGCGGTACATCTTCTTCATAAATTCGACGGCCTTAACATTTTCGGGCGAATTGAAAATCAGTCTGTCCGCCGTATACGGCCCCTGTTCCTTCGGGAATATTCCGCCGCCCGCTGTCCACAGCCAGTGCATATACCACCATCTGCTGAGCGTTTCCACGAAAGTCGGTTCGCCCCATCCGTACACGTCGGGCGTTCCGTCCTTATTCGTGTCGACCGTAAGTTTTTTTGCGGCGGCGTAATACGAATCCCACGTCGAAAGATCTGCGGGTGTCAATCCCGCGGCCTTGAGCTTCGACTTGCTGTACGCCGTCATCGGAGCGCTGAACATGATGTACGGCAGACCGACGATTTTACCGCCGATCTTCACCGAATTAATAAGGTACACGTCCTTTTCAAGATTCGTACCGTCTTCAAGTACTTTGCCTTTGATGTACTTGTCGAGCGGAAGAAAAGCTCCGCCCTCGCGCTGCGAATAATAACCGTACAATCCCGCGCCCGTGTCGAGTGTTATGATATCGCCTTCGACGCCGCTGGCTATATCAAGCGCGAGTCTGTCCCAGTACGTCTCGCTGGAAATGGCCGCAAGTTCGATGCGGACGTTCGGATGAGTTTTTTCAAATTCATTGATTATGGGCGTGAGCTCATTTTTCTGCGTCTCCGCGTCGAACCACTGATACCATACCAGGTTTATTTTCTTTCCCCGGCCGGAACTGCTTTTTGTACTTCCTGCGGATACGGCCATAGATACAAGACCGAAGGCAAGAATAATTGAAAGAATACGTTTCATACAACCTCCTTGAAAACCGTTTTAATTTTTAATAATGTCAGTATATCATGTCCGTTTTGGCTGTAAACAAAATGTTCTGATTAAAATACGGAAAAATATATTGAAACATAACAGGTGGTAGAATATATTGATACCGAGGAGCAGCCTATGCCGAAACTTGTCTATCAGAACTTTTACCGTGAATTACGCAGGGATATCGAAACCGGCTACAAAACGGGCGACCGTTATCTCAGAGTCAGAGAGATTGCCGGTAAATTCAACGTGAGCCTGCAGATAGCGCAGAAGGCCGTTTCGCAGCTTTCATCGGAAGGTGTGATCGCGGCGAAACCACGCGCGGGCATCGTTGTTCAAAATACAGGTACCGCTCCGAGCGGACTGAAAGGGAAAAAAATTCTCGTCCTTTCATATAAACAGGATTATCATTTCTACGCGTCGTTCCTTGACGGCATCAGGCAGAACTGCGGTCTCTACGGCGTCGATGTGGAATTTAAAATGAACACATTTAAGGAAACCGATTCGCTCGGTTTCGGAGAATATCTGCTTTCATTAAACGCGGACGGAATAATCACGCTTTCATTCGTAAATTCCGCACTGCCTTTTTATTATGCGCTGCGGGAAGGTCAGGATATTGTTGCGGATATCATACTTGATTCATTGCCGGTCCTGCCGGCGGTTCAGACGGATAATTATAGACATTCGTATGAAGCTGCCTGCATTCTCAGCAAGCGGAACTGCCGCAGATATTTTGTTCTGGGATATTATCCGCAGAACAACAGGCGCTACAGGGGATTTTATGACGGGATACAAAAAACGTGGCAGGGCTCTTTCCGGCCGGAAGTGACGTACATACAGCTGTCGAAGATGAATGTGCTCGGCGAAGTAATCAGAATTATTCATAATTATTCCGACACGGCGGGATTTTTCATCAGCGACTATTCCGCCAATTATTTTTTCGGTATGCTGTGCATTCAGGAACGGATTCAGCCGAAAACTGTGCTTGTATACGACGCCGACGATTCATATTTTTCACTCCCCGGCCTGGAGCCGGTGAGATCGATCGCCCCCTCATTTAAAGAACTCGGCAGACAGCTGAGCGGCGTGCTTATCAGGAAATGGAAAACAGGTGCGTATCCGGAGCCGTTACAGAGAAAAATCTGATCCCCTTCGCGCTCCTTATTTCCGTTTACCACCTGTTCCGGTGAATGATCTCCTCCGTCTTTTTCCGGGGACGCGGCGCGGGGGCTTCGTCGGGATATCCGACTGCAAGAATGGTGACGAGGAACTTGTCTTCCGGTATGCCCAGAGCGGGCCGCATTTCGTCTTCGGTAAACCAGCACACCCAGCAGGTGCCCAGCCCCTGATGAACTGCTTCCAGCACGATGTGTTCGGCTGCTATTGCCGTATCGCGGATTATCTGCTTCAGCTCGAAGACAGGCGTGTCTTCCTTCACGCGCATGTTTCCGTTTTCCTTTATGCGCACCTGTATGTCGGCGACGCACGCGATGAGGAGGGGAGCGGAGCATATCCACTGCTGGTTGTGCGCCGCTTCCGCGACAGTCCTGATGACGGCTTTATCGTCGATGAGTATGAACTGCCACGGCTGAGTATTGTTTCCCGACGGTGCAAGCCGTGCGCTTTCAATCAGCGCCGCGATTTTTTCATCTTCTATTTTTTTGTTCTGATATTTTCTGATACTGCGGCGTTTTTCAATTTCCGTCATTTTTATTCCTCTGTCATTTCATGAGTTTTGCGAGCTGTTCGGGAGAACGCGTCCGCGTCCACAGCGGCGATTTGTCCGACGCATAGACGGGCAGCTGCTCTTCGAACGACGGTTTCCTGTCCGCCCTGCGGTAGAATATGCCGAGCGGCAGCGGATCGGCCTCGAACGTTTTTTCGAGCGCGCGCATGCGGTCTCCCTCGTCCCACGAATCGGGCAGGCGGTACGTATGCTCTTTGTACCACTTGAACGTGTTCGTCTTGTTGAAGGACACGCACGGATCAAGGATGTCGATGAGCGCATATCCCCTGTACTGAACCGCTTCCTTAATAATATTTTTCGTAAGCTCCGCGTCGCCGGTGAACGCGCGGGCGACGAACGGCGCTCCGATCGATATGGCCGCGGCAAGCGGATTGAACGGCTCTGCGATGACGCCGTCAGTCTGGACGGGAGTTTTCATCCCTTTCGGACTGGTGGGGGAGGCCTGTCCCTGCGTTAGTCCGTACACCATGTTGTCGTGAACGAGATGCGTAATGTCGGGATTCCGCCTGATGACGTGGATGAAGTGATTGCCGCCCTCTCCGTACATGTCGCCGTCGCCGCCTTCCGCTATGACGGTAAGCGCCGGGTTTGCCGCTTTTATTGCGGTCGCGACGGGAACGGCCCTGCCGTGCAGTCCGTTGAAGAAATTACTGTGGACGTACTGCGGCATTTTCGCCGCCTGTCCGATTCCCGAAGAAATAACAAGTTCCGACGGATCTATGTCGAGCTCTTCGAGCGCCTCTTTGAGAATGCCGAGCAGCGGATAGTTGCCGCAGCCGGGGCACCACGCGATATCGGTATCAGGATCACAGTCAAATCGTGTCTTTGTCATAATTTTACAGCCTCCCCGATTTTGTTCACCAGTTCTTCGACGGAGAACTGCATGCCGTTGTATTTGAGCATCCGCACGTCGAAGTCGGTGAGCGTTTCCTGTTTGAGCAGATTTCCGAACTGTCCGGTTACGTTGTTTTCCACGAGGATTTTCCGCTTCGCGCGTGCGAGTAAAGCTTTTGCGCCTTTCGGGACGGGATACACCTGTCTGAAATGTGCAAACGCAATATCCTTCCGTCCGAGCCGCTCAAGCGCTTCGCGGATTGCGCCGTACGTCGACCCCCAGCCGACGACGAGCGTTTCGTAGTCTCTGCTTCCGATCAGTTCCGGTTCGACGTCCTTCAGATTTTTGAGTTTCCTCATGCGCTTGTCGGTCATGGCGATGCGGACGTCGGCGTCTTCCGTTATGAGCCCCTCTTCCGTATGTTCGTCGCTGTCAACCCGTACGATTCCGTTTCCGTAACCGGGAATGCCGCGCGGCGAAATGCCCGACTTCGTGAGCGCGTACCGTTTGTAGTCTGCCGTCGTTTCCGTTATGTGCTGAAGAATGCTGTTTCCGCTGAAATCGACTTTCGGGATGACGCCTTCGCTGTCGAGAAAATACTGATCAGTGAGCAGAATGACGGGCACCTGGAATTCGTCCGCGGTGTCAAACGCGCGGCGGGCGAGTTCTATTCCGTCCTGCAGCGTGCCCGGCGCATAGATGACGCGGGGAAAGTCGCCGTGGCCCGCGTACACGGCCAGATTCAGGTCGCCCTGTTCCGTCCGCGTCGGCAGTCCCGTTGCAGGGCCGGGCCGTTCAGCCAGATGGATGACGGCGGGAGACTCGATGCAGCCTGCGAGGCTGAGCGCTTCAGTCATGAGTGCGAATCCGCCTCCCGACGTCGTAACCATTGCCCGTGCTCCCGCGTACCACGCGCCGAGCTCCATGTTGAGCGCCGCGAGCTCGTCTTCCGCCTGCTCTGCGACGACTCCGTATTCGTCCGCATGAGACGCCATGAACGCAAGTACGCCGGTGCCTGGCGACATCGGGTACGAGGCGATGAAATTGCAGCCGCCTGCAAGCGCGCCTATGCCGACTGATTCCGTCCCGCTCAGCGCTTTTGAACGCGCCTCGACCGATTCGTCTTTTTTGATTTCCGCATGAAGCGGAATCGTATCGGCAAGTTTCATTCCCCTGTCGAACGCGGTGATGTTGTTCTTTACGATATCAGCGCCTTTTTTGGCGAACTGGGTACTGATAAGATTGTACGCAGTTTCGGGATTGCAGGAGAAAAGCGCGCACAGCAGACCGCTCACGAGCGTGTTCGCGTACAGCGTTCCGCCGATATCCTCAAGGCTCTTTTCCACCGGAAGCGGTATTTTTCTGCAGGGAACGCCGGTGTCGCTCAGATGTTCGGCTTCGCCTGTCACAATCGTGTCGGACGACAGCCGTTTTTCGAGCCGTCTGATTCCGTTTTTCCCGAGCACAATCAGCAGATCTGTCCGCTCCGTAAAAGCGTATACCGGTTCGGACGAGATGCGCAGTTCCGTCGTATTGTTGCCGCCCCTGACCCGCGACATAAGCTCCTTTGTCATGAACGCGTAGTATCCGCTCTGCCGCAGCAGTTTCATGAACAGGGTCTCGATCGTTTTTAATCCCTGTCCGGCTTCTCCCGACAGGACCACTGAATAACTTTTCATCTACAGCCTCCGTACGAAAATCACACCGGCAGATTCTGCCATCACTGTTCTAAGTATAAGTCCGGTTCGTTCAATTTTCAAGACGGCGCAGTCAGGGGAATAAACAAAACTATGTAAAGTATTCGTACAGAAACAGCGGAAACGCATTCAGCACAGCAACAGTATTATTTGCGTTCACATACTTCTTCAACTGTGAGACGAATATTTCCTGCTGCGCAACAGCATCTTTACTCACCGGCATATCTTTATTTCCCGTGCAGATAAGATTGGCCTTTTGCACATTTTGAACTTTCAACAGGTTCCAGTTATTTCTTATTTCCGCGATCCGTTCTTTCACCGGAATTTTAAGTTCCTTTGATTTCTGTCCTGAGCGGAATTCTATAAAATCGAAATTTTTGTAAAATGAAAATTCGTTTGCCTTAGTTTTGAAATCGCAGGATTCTGCAACGGGCATTGTATATGAAAAGTAATCGGAATCGGGAAGTTGCTTTGTGTATCTGATTGATTCTATCATCGGATAGTTAATATACAGTTTGCCGTTATCGGTTTCGTCGTCAAAGAACGAAAGTAATTCTTTAAGTTGTCTGTTCAGGTCTGCAAAAGAAAGCGTGTTCGTTTTGTTCTGATTATGGCAGTCATAGTCAAAGAATAAGAACACTTCTGAAAAATCAGATGTTTTCGAAAATTCTTTTAACGGATTATCATGTTTGTTCCGGGCATCCTGCCGTAATACAGAAACGAGATCTTCTGAAAAACCGTCTTTTCCGTTTATCCGTTTATACAGATTGTAAATATTATTTCCGAATGAGCAGATAATATTCCGATTACCTTTGGGAAAGAAGAGATATTCCAATGTTCTGAAAAGGGTCGGTTCCCGTTCGGTTCCTTCAAACACAAAGAGAATCATATTTCAAACGTACCACCCCGGAACAGCTTTTCAATATTATGCCCGAACCGCAAATCTTTTTCGGTACAGTCGCAGAGCGGCCTGATGACGTTTTTATCGAGGATAAAATTGCAGTCGGGGCGCAGCAGGTCGTTTGTCATGAGATACGTGTTATGAGAAGATGTGAAAACCTGACAGTTGAGCGAGAACAGCCGTCTGCATACTTCAAATGAGAGTTTGAAATGATAAAATGCATCAAATTCGTCGATAAAAACAAAGGATGCACTATCCATATGCTTAATCCAGAAATAAAGCAGCATCAGTGAATGCGTTCCCGTTGAAGCAATCTCATCAAAAGGAAGCGGGACGCCCTTTATAAAACAGTAGAGCTTTTTGTCGTTGGTCCGGGGCGGAACGAAATCAAAATGCTGGCTGCTTATGGTTTCCAGAAACCCCGCAAAATCGCCTGTCAGCTTATTTTGAATGATATAATCGTCGAGCAGATAAATATTTGTTTCCAGTCCGATGAATTCGCGCTGTTCAAGACAGCGGAACCAAAGCATTGAGTTGACGAATTTCTGCAGCTGTATAAGATAATGATCCTCCGGAAGCGGATACGACGTAAGCAGATAATTTACGATTGAAACATTATTCGCATTGTTTACGAGATTGTTTTTTGCCGAATCCTCCATCGGAAACGACGAATTTATTTCAAATGAATTCAGCTGCCGGTCGAATATCTGCTTTTTATCTACGATCAGCTTTTCGGTACGCAATGCCCCCTGCTGATTTTTTGAATAAACATATTCAATTTTTTTGTTGCTGAACAAAAAGGTATATTCGAAAGTGACGGGTGTTTTCTGAGCACCGGCGAATGCAAAATTCTCATAGTAGTCCGGCTTCTTCCATTTCTGGGAAAGATGATTGACTATGTCAAAGACGGCGAGACCGAAGTTGCTCTTGCCGCTGCCGTTCGGACCGTAAATAATGCCGTTCTTGATGATGCCGTTTTTAACTGCGAACGTGTTGAATTCATAGTCTTTCGGTTTGCTCAGATCAAGTTCTATCCGGTCAGCAAAGCCGCGGTAATTGGTGACGGCGAATTTTATCAGCATATGTACCTCGATACATATATTAACGGCACTATATGCCAAAAGCAACAGTTTACCGTAAAAAAATTACGGCAGAATTTTTTTGTACGGGTAAAAGAATTTTCGGGCCATCTGTCCTGATTGATAGAGAGTCTTTTTCATATTGAGTTAACTCCGCAATTCCGCTATACTTATGTGTACTATGACATCACCAAAACACAATACACCGCATAACATATTCCCTTTTGAAGGGGAGCGCATAAGCATAAAGGGTGCACGCGAGCACAATCTCAGGAACATAGACATAGACCTGCCGCGCAACAAATTAGTCGTCCTTTCGGGGCTTTCGGGGTCGGGAAAGAGCTCTCTCGCGTTCGACACGCTGTTTGCCGAAGGGCAGCGCCGCTACATGGAAAGTCTTTCGTCGTATGCGCGTCAGTTTTTGGGAACGATGGACAAGCCCGACGTTGATCTGATAGAAGGCCTTTCGCCGGCCATTTCGATCGAGCAGAAGTCGACGAACAAGAATCCGCGCTCGACTGTCGGCACTATTACGGAAATATACGATTACTACCGTCTGCTGTTCGCGCGCGTCGGAAAGGCGCACTGTCCGAACTGCGGACGCGAAATTTCGGAGCAGTCTGTCGACCAGATTATAGACACGATCATGTCGTGGCCCGCCGGTACGAAGATACAGATTCTTGCTCCGGTTATCCGCGGGAAAAAGGGCGAACATCAGAAGATAATCGACGACGCGAAGAAATCGGGATTCGTGCGCGCGCGCATCGACGGCGTTATGACTGACCTTGAAGACAGCATCAAGCTCGACAAGCAGAAAAAACACACGATAGAAATCGTCGTCGACCGCATCAAGCTTGAGAATGAGGAGCCGGCGCCGGAAGGCGGTGAAAGCGGGCAGGGCGGTGTGTTTTCGCCGCTCATCAGAAAGCGCGTCGCCGATTCCGTCGAGACGGCGCTCAAGAGTTCGAACGGCATTATTATTGTGACGAAGAAGACGGGAGACGATGAGACCGAAGTGTTTTTCTCGCAGAAGAACGCGTGTCCCGACTGCGGCATTTCAATCCCCGAACTGCAGCCGCGCCTTTTTTCCTTTAACAATCCGTTCGGCGCATGCCCCGAGTGTACCGGTCTCGGCGAGAAGATGGAGTTCGACCTCGATCTTATGATTCCGGACGAATCGAAGTCGTTCGAGGAATGGGCGATCAAGCCGTATAATCCGTCGTCGGCGTGGAACACGAGCCGTATGCAGGGGCTCGCCGACGCGTACGGCTGGAAGCTTTCCACCCCCATTTCGTCGCTTACAAAAAAACAGCGGAATGCGCTTCTGAACGGTACGGAAGAGGCGATTCATTTCGAATATCAGAAGCAGAGCGGCGAGGGATATTCGGTGTACGACCAGCCGTGGCCCGGGCTGTTCGGCGACATGAAGCGGCGGTATACGGAAGCGTGGGGCGACGCGATGAAAACGAGTCTTGAGAAGTTCATGGCGCACCGCGAGTGCTCGACGTGCCACGGCAAGCGGCTGAGGCCTGAAGCGCTTGCGGTCACTGTCGGCGGAAAAAACATTTATGAACTGACTGCGATGTCCGTTCTCGATTCCATAAATTTTTTCGACAAGCTCGCGCTGACGAAATCCGAAAGCGAGATAGCCGCGCAGATTCTCAAGGAAATAAAGGCGCGGCTGCGCTTTCTCAAAAACGTGGGACTCGACTATCTGACGCTCGAGCGCGCTGCGGAGACGCTTTCCGGCGGTGAAGCGCAGCGCATCCGCCTTGCGACGCAGATAGGTTCCGCGCTCGTCGGCGTCATGTACATTCTCGACGAGCCTTCCATCGGACTGCACCAGCGGGACAATCAGAAGCTTATAGACACGCTCACGTACCTGCGCGACGCGGGGAACACGGTGATTGTCGTAGAGCACGACGAGCAGACGCTCCGCACTGCCGACTATCTTGTGGACCTCGGACCCGGGGCGGGCGTGCACGGCGGAACTGTCGTTGCTGCGGGAACGCCGGCGCAGGTTGCGACGGTGAAGGAGAGCGTGACGGGCCAGTATCTTGCGGGGACGCTCCGCATGCAGATTCCGGAAGAGCGGCGCAAAGGCAACGGAAAGTTCATCGATCTTACCGGCGTCACGGAGCACAATCTCAAAAACGTGTCGGTGCATATTCCGCTCGGAACGTTCACCTGCATAACGGGCGTGTCGGGCTCCGGGAAATCGACGCTCATGTCCGACGTACTGTATCCGGCGCTCAGCAACAAACTCATGCGCACGAAGTACGACGTGGGTGCGTATGAAAAACTCACCGGCGTGTCGAACATAGACAAGGTGATAAGCATCGACCAGAGTCCGATCGGCCGCACGCCGCGCTCGAACCCCGCGACGTACGTGGGCGTCTTCAACGGCATCCGCGATCTGTTTGCGTCCATCCCTGAAGCAAAAGCCCGCGGATACGAGGCGGGGCGGTTCAGCTTCAACGTGAAGGGCGGGCGGTGCGAGAACTGTCAGGGCGCCGGCACTATCGTCATCGAAATGAATTTTCTTCCCGACGTGTACATTCAGTGTGACGTCTGCGAAGGAAAACGGTTTAATAAGGAGACGCTTGAGGTCACGTATAAGGGAAAGAATATCAACGACGTACTCAACATGACGATCGAGGAGGCGTGCGATTTCTTCGCGGGCATTCCGCACATATCACGCAAGCTTGAGACGCTCAAGTCGGTGGGACTCGGCTATATTCAGCTCGGTCAGTCGGCGCTCACGCTTTCCGGCGGCGAGGCGCAGCGCGTAAAGCTTGCGAACGAACTTGCGCGCGTGTCGACGGGAAAGACGCTGTACATCCTCGACGAACCGACGACGGGGCTTCATTTTGCCGACGTGAAGATGCTCATGGAAGTGATCCAGCGTCTCGTGGATCAGGGAAACACGGTGCTTATGATCGAGCACAATCTCGACGTCATCTGCCAGGCAGACCGCATCATAGATCTGGGACCGGAAGGCGGATACCGCGGCGGAAACATCATTGCGGAAGGAACGCCGGAGGAAATTTCTCTGGTAAAAGAATCGTATACGGGGTATTATGTTAAAGAAATGCTTGATCGGGAAAAGGCGCGGAATAAAACAGTAAAAAAGTAATGGGCAGAGAGACGGCACATCTTATCAGATTCCCAAAGTTCTCATTCGCAATATGTGTGTGCTGTGTGCTTGTTTTCGGTACGCTGCCGATACATGCCGACGATTCGGACAGCACCGCGGCATCATCTGACAGTACGGCGGAAGCCGCTTCCGATAGTACTGCAGGTGCGGCTTCCGCCGCGGCTGCACCTGTCGGTTCCTCTGAAACTCCCGCAAAGGCTGATGCCAAAAAAGACGACAAGACTGTCATCACTATAGATAACGCCCGGTCAACGACGTACGAAAAAGACGGGGAGACGGGCGACGACTGCATCATACTGGAGGGCGACGTTCGTATTACAGTTGCGAAGGGCAGTACTAAGACGACGATTTCCGCCCAGAAAGTACGGTATGACCGCGTTACGCAGATGATGTATGCGGAGGGCGGTGTGTCCATGGAACAGACGGGCAGCGCTTCCGGCAACGACAACGCGACTGCCTCGTCGCTCATGTTCAACACGGCGACGCTTGAAGGCGTGTTCGACGACGGCCGCATTGTACAGACGCAGACTGATTCCCTTAATCTGCCGTCAGGCTCGACGCTTATCGTCGCTTCCGATATGTTCGGAAGAAGCGAGTCGAATACGATTTCGTTCAAGAACGGCCGCCTCACGTTCTGCGATGATCCCGATCCGCACTGGCACATCGACGCTTCGCGGATATGGCTGCTTCCGGGCGGCGAATTTGCTTTTTTCAACGCGCTGCTGTATGTCGGCGTCGTACCCGTCCTGTACCTTCCCGCGTTTTATTATCCGAAAGACGAGCTCATTTTCCACCCGGTTTTCGGCTATGATTCCCGGACCGGATATTATATCCAGAGTACGACGTATTTATACGGCCGGAAACCGCTCGATACGACGACGACAACCTCGAGCGACGACGATGATGACGATGACGACGACGAAAGCAGTACTTCGGAGAGCCTCAAAGCGCTTTTCAATTTTATGAAACCGTCGACGCTCAAGGAACAGCGGCTTGAAGGTCTTATTCTTCACAACCTCGACGAAGATTATACCGGCAGCACGGCGAACTATTTCAAAGTGTTCGGAGACTGGTATTCGAACCTCGGCGCAATGACCGGTTTCGACGGCGTTTTCAAGCCGAACAACTATATCACTAATCTGGAGCTTACCGGTATGCTGGGATTCAGCAATACGGTTTTTCTCGATTCGTCCACGGGGCTGTATATTCCCTACGCTTCGTCGGGCAAAAAATATCAGGATTCTTCGAACTTTCTCGGTATAAAACTGCCGTTCAGATACAATACCAATTTTAAATTGACGCTGAGCAAACCGTTCACGCTCAGTCTGTCGCTGCCGCTGTATTCTGATCCGTATTTTACCGATGATTTTACGGAAGACCGGACGGAAACGATGGACTGGATCAGCTATCTGACGGAGAGTTCTTCCAGCGACGACGACGACGATACGACTACCGAAATTTCCACCTTTTCGTGGACGCTCAGCAGCTCGTATTCGGTTCCGCTTCCGACTTTCATAAAACCGTACATTTCAACGCTGTCGAGTTCTCTGTCGTCTACCGTCGTCTTCAGCGATATTACGAACGGAGCAGTGAGCAGTACCGACAGTCTGAGCACGTATTCGCCCGAACGGAAATTCTATTATCCGTCTCAGATTACGCCGGCAACTGCGTCAGTTACCTGGTCGGGAACTCTTTTCAGTTATTCGTCGTCTCCGTCGTCCGCTGCCGCGGCAAAGCAGAACCGGCAGCTTGCGGGACAGCTTGTCGTTCCCGACGATTTAAAACCTTCCGATGATGCCGCCGTTGCGGAAGCGCAGCAGGCGGGCGCTCAGCCGGAAAATTCCGCTCCCGGTGAAAATCCCGGGGATACGGAACGGAATGATGACGGAGCGCCCGCCTCCGGCCCGCAGCCTGATGTGTCGTCTCAGGAAGATACGCCCGGAAATTCTCCGGCAGACGCTCAGGGAAACACGCCCGGAGACAATGCTCCCGGAAAAAGCAGGGCCGCGGGTGATTCCGATGCGCTTCCGAATCTTACGGCTACGTCTCCTTCCGTCACATCGGTTTCCGGAATCGACTATAAGCTCACGTATTCAATAAAACCGACGTTTACTTCCCAGATTGCCTACTCGTCGACGAATCTCGACGAACCGGAGGATTTCGACTGGAACAAACTCAAATCTTCCATGTTTACGCTGAAGGTTCCCGTCGTCTTCGACAGCGCCGCGGGCTACGGCGGCAGTTTCTTCAATATAGACAACAGCTTAACCTTTAATCCCGTACTGCAGGAGCATCCGTATATTTCCACCGACACGACGAACGGCGGATATACGGCGACGTCCGCCGCGTCGCTGAAAGAAACCGATTATACGGCGACGAAGCTTGAGATTACCAATTCCAATTCGGTAAGTATAAAGCCTTTTTACTATATCGATGCGTTCAAGAATACCGGCATTACATACAAATCCACGATTAAAATGCTCAGGACGGAATTCATCGGCGATGCCGACAATCCCGAATGGGAATATCTGACTGTCGACTGGGCCGACGAGGATTCGATTACGACGCACGAGCTTGATTTCACATTTGCCGCGACGGAAGGATCGAACGACCTGTTCGGGCAGTCTTTGGCGCTCACCATGACGCTGCCGCCGCAGGTAGACGAATACGGCGCTACGCTCACGCTGACTTTTCCCTTCACGACGCTCACGTTCGCTTCGGGGGTTCAGCAGAAGAGTTCCACCGACGACACGTGGGAAAAGGAGGATTTCCAGCAGGCGCTGTCCGTGTCGCTTTTCAACAGCAATCTCAAATTTACCGAATCGTATAATTACGACCTTGAGGAAAACCATCAGGATGCGCTTAAACTTGCCCTCACATACGGCGGACTGCAGGCTGCCTACACTATGTCGTATACGAACGGATACAACTGGGACGACGAGGACGGATGGGTTGAGCGCGATGACGAAGAGTTTCTGCCGTATTCGCTTTCCCTTGCGTACGCGCCCACGACGAAGACGTGGTACACGTGGAAAAACAGGGTGAGCACCGCGCCCGGACTGTCGACGAGCATCGTGGCCGATCTGCTTCGTCCGACGAACAGCTATTTTATTTTTACGCCGTCGCTCTCGTTTAAAATCAACGATTTCGTTACGTTTACGTTCTCGTCCACGTCGAAGAATTCCGTACTGTACCGGTACGTCCAGAAGGCGCTCGGAGAGGAGGGGCGCATTCCGGGCGAAGACAATCCGTTTATCGATCTGATTAATTCGTTCCGGTTCGACGACGAGTCGCTCAGAAAATCGTCGGGGTTCAAACTCAAGAGTCTCAATTTTACGCTCACTCACTATCTGCACGACTGGGACTTCAAGACGACGTATAAACTGTCGCCGCGGCTCGTCACTTCGGGCAGTTCGAAATATTACGACTTCAACCCGTACGTGACTGTTTCCATTATCTGGAATCCGATGGAAAGCATGAAAACGCAGATTGTCGACGACTACGGCACGTGGGAACTCAATCCGTAAGGGAGTCATTGCACAAACCGATGATGCTGTTATATAATTTACGTGCAGTCTGTATATTTTAGAGGATTTGTGGAATCTGCTTATACTATAGTCGTACCTGATGCTGATGTTCTGTCGTGCGTCTGCGGTACGAATGACAGCAACTTGAAACTCATTGAAGAGCATTTGGGCGTACCGGTTTTTACGCGCGGCAACGAACTTTCGGTCGATGAGGAAAATCCCGCCGTACGTGAAAAATTCCGTTTCATCATAGACCGCATTCTTGACGAGATTCAGGACGGCGGCGGAAACAATCAGGACATAGTGGCGTCGGTGCTCAATACGGAGCCCCGTCCCGACATGGCGCGCGACTCGATCGTCGTGCCGGGAGGGCTCCGCAAAATCTATCCGCGCACCGAGCATCAGGCGCAGTATATTGAAATGCTGCGGAAGTACGACATGGTGCTCTGCACCGGAGCGGCGGGCAGCGGCAAAACTTTTCTTGCAGTGGCCGAGGCGCTCCGTCTGGTGCTTCTGCACGATAAGGCAAGGCTCGTGCTCACTCGTCCCGTCGTCGAAGCGGGAGAGAGTCTCGGGTACCTTCCCGGCGACCTTGAACAGAAAATCAATCCGTATCTCCGTCCGCTGTACGATGCGATGGAAACCGTACTGCCGCGGGAGACTGTGCGGAAGCTTATTGAGTCGGGCGTCATCGAGACGGCTCCGCTCGCATATATGCGCGGGCGGACGCTCAACAACAGCGTCGTCATTCTCGACGAAGGCCAGAATACGACGAGGGAACAGATGAAGATGTTCCTCACGCGCATGGGAGAGAACACAAAGGTTTTTATAACCGGCGATACGACGCAGACTGATCTGCCGCGCCGCGTCCCTTCGGGACTCGTGCACGCTCTGAAGCTGCTTGAACCGGTGAATGAAATAGGAAAGATGACGCTGACGGCGGAGGACGTGGTCCGGAATCCGCTCGTCAGAAAGATAGTGAAGGCTTACGAAAATGAAGAACAAGAATAAAACCGGCGGTAATCCGTCCGGTATGAAAGCGGCATTCGTCACGTTTTACGGATTTATCACAAGAAATTATCAGCTCATTCTGCTGTTCATACTCGGCTTTGCCGCGGTATCGGCTTTGAATTTTTTCAACGTGGCGACGAGTCAGACGATTGCGTCGTTTACGCTCGACGATTTCGAAATAGATCAGATTGCCGACCGCACGATTTACGCGAACAAATCGATCCCGGCCGACGAGGACAATCCCGTCTCGATCGAGGCGGGCGAAAAAATAATCCGCAAGGGATTCCCCATCACGGCGGAAAGCTATGCGAAGCTCAAGAAGATGGCGGAGTCGCCGGTGTACCTCGATTTCCGCGCGTTTGCCGATTCGGAACTGTATCTGCTGCTCCTTGCGTGCCTGTGGTTCCTGCTGTTCGCGTTTCTGCCGTTCGGCCGGAAAATACAGCTCCGCGAGATTGTGCTGCAGGTCGTGTTTTTCCTCATCGTGTACGCGGCGACCGCATTCGGCGGCAAGACGCACATGTTCTCCTCTCCGTACGCGCTGCCCGTTATTATTCCTGCGGCCCTGTGCGTGCTTCTCGTGGCGATTCTGTACGGACAGCTGCCGGCGATCCTGTTTTCGGGGCTTGTCGCGCTCGGCGTGCTGAACGCGTCTCAGTGGCAGATAGTTCCGTTCCTGTACACGCTGCTGTCGTGCATCGCTTCCGCCAACGTCGTGCGCAGGATCGAGAAGCGCATCGACATGGTGATTGCGTCCATCATGCTCGCGCTGCTCGACATAGTGCTCATGATTCTCTTCACCGTCATCTTCAACGAAAGTTTCGGCAATATACCGAAGATCCTGGGCGGCGTCGCGTTCAACGGATTTATTTCCGGCATACTCGCGCTCGGCTTCCTTACGCCGCTCGAACTCATGCTCAACACCGCGTCGGTGTTCCGCCTGATGGATTTGAGCGATCTTAACAATCCGCTTATGCGCAAAATGATGATTACCGCGAGCGGCACCTATTCGCATTCGCTTATGGTCGCGCAGCTTGCGGAAAGCGCATGCCGCGAAATCGACGCCAATCCGCTCGTCGCGCGCGTCGGCGCGTATTATCACGATATAGGAAAGATGGATCAGAGCGAATACTTCGTCGAGAATCAGACGGGCGTGAACAAACACAGCGACATCAATCCGTCGCTGTCCGTCGCTGTCATAAAGAGCCACGTGAAGAAGGGCGTTGAAAAAGGCCATCAGCTTCATCTGCCGCAGCAGATACTCGACATTATTGCGGAACATCACGGAAACAGCGTCATCGCCTATTTCTACAACGAAGCGAAGGAAAAGGATCCGAACGTGAATCCCGAGGATTTCGCGTATAACGGAACGCCGCCGTCGACGCGCGAGTCCGCCGTCGTCATGCTTGCGGACACTGTTGAAGCCGCGTGCCGGACGCTCGACAATCCGTCCGTTCCCCGCCTCGACAAATTCATACAGGGACTGTTCAACGCAAAGGTGGAGCATAAACAGCTCGACAACTGCGACCTGACGTTCCGCGATATGTCCAAAATAAAGGAAGCGTTCGTACAGCTTCTCGCCGGATATTACCACAACCGCATTGAATATCCGAACCAGAAGGATCCTGACACGGAGACGGCGAAAGAGGCGAAGAACGCAAAGCTCGGCGAGAAAACGCTCAACGAGGTGAAGAACAATGGCTAACACTGTTCTCGTGTCGGTCGGCGAAAACGTGAGCGGCCCTGCGTGGATCGGAAACGTCGAACCGTTCGTGCAGAGCGTTATGAAGAAATTCGGAATAGACGGAGAGGAAATTTCCGTTCTGTTCTGCGACGATGCGTTCATCCGCACGCTGAACAGGGAATACCGGAATATAGACAGCCCGACCGACGTACTCTCGTTCGAGAACGGCGAAACGTACGAGGACGGGGAAGGAACGACGTGGAAGTGTGCCGGCGACATTGCAGTCAGTCTGGAAACGCTTCCGAAAAACGCGGCATATTTCATGACTGATGAAAACAGCGAGCTCAAGCGGTTGCTTGTGCACGGGCTGCTTCATCTTAACGGATACGATCACGGCGAAGAGCATATCGAGGCGGGCAGGGCGCCTGTCTGCGACATGCTCGTAAAACAGGAAAAAGCGCTTGCTGAATTGAGCGGCGAAATAATAATCAGATAGGGAGCATATGGGTTTGTTTGGTTTTGGTAGCAGAAAAGAAAAACAGAATGACGCTGTTTCCGAATCGGAGGACGTCAGTCCGGAGCAACAGCAGATTATCAACGAAGAAAAGCAGAACATGATCCGCGGTATCGAGGATCTGTCCCACACGTCGGTGAAAGAGGTCATGATTCCCCGCATCGACGTCGATTTTATTTCCGTCGATACGCCGCAGGACGAGCTTATGGAAAAACTCGCGACGAGCGGTCATTCGCGCATTCCGGTGTACAGCGAGTCGATCGACAACGTCGTCGGCGTGCTGTACGTGAAGGACCTTATCCATCTGTTCGCGGCGCATGAAACAGTCAATCTGGAAAAGATTCTGCGCAAAGCGTATTTCGTTCCCGAATCGAAGCGCATCGACTCTCTGCTGCGCGAGTTCAAGCGCCGCCACCTTCATATTGCCGTCGCAATCGACGAATACGGCGGAGTGTCGGGCATTGTGACTATGGAAGACATCATCGAGGAAATCGTCGGCGACATTCAGGACGAATTCGACAACGAGCGCGAGGATATTATTACGCTCGGCAGCAACATCTGGCTGTGCGACGCGCGCGTCGATCTCGACGATCTTAACGAGATGATTTCGTCTTCGTTTCCCACGGAGGAATTCGACACGCTCGGCGGCTTTGTTTTCGATCTGTTCGGAAAAATTCCGGTGAAATACGAAAAGGCCGTCTGGAACGAGTACGAATTCATCGTTCAGGATATGGAAGGCCACCGTATCAACATGATCAAAGTGATCCGTAAAAACGGAGACGAAAAAAAAGATGAGAAGACTGAATAATTGCGCTTTTGCGGCAGGTATAGTGATTTTTGTCTGTTTCTGCGCGCCGGGCTTTTCACAGCAGACCGGAAAGTCAGCTTCACAATTTTACGAGGAAGGACTTCAGGCGCAGAACGACGAGGACTGGTATACGGCGTCGCAGCAGTACCTTGAGGCCCTTCAAGCGAATCCCGGTTACGGCGATGCGTGGTTCCGTCTTGCACAGTGCACCTATCAGCTTGGACAGTACGATCTTGCACTCCGGTATCTTGACAGCGCGGAAAAATATGCGCGCGGCAACACGGGCGTGCAGGACCTTCGCGGAATGTGCTTTATCGCGCTCGGCAGACTTTCCGACGCGCGCAATATGTTCAACACCGTTCTGAAATTGAAACCGAACGACATAGACGCGCGTTTCGGTCTTGCGGAACTTGAGCTCATGGACGGAAGAATAAGCGGCGCGGAAGGACAGTACCTTGAAGCGGTCAGACGCGATCCGACGAACAGGAAAGCGCTTCTGAGTCTGGCGTTCGTTTCCGCGCAGCTGGGAAAAAACGACGCGGCGCAGAACTACATGAATCAGGCGGTGCGCTTTTATTCGGGCGAGGCGGAAGTCCACTATCTTTCTTCGGGACTTGCCGCGATGAACGGAAATCTGACGGAGGCCGAGCGTCAGGCGCGCACGGCCGTGGAAATAAACGGAAACTACGACCGCGCATACGCTCTCCTCGCGTCCGTCTTATATTCCGGGGGAAAATACGACGACGCAATAGACGTCTGCGATTTCCGCATCGGGCGCGACAGAAATGCGTCGAACGCGTGGTATCTGAAAGGACTGTCGCAGCTTCGTCTTAACAAAACCGCGGACGCCGTCTCGACGTGGACGACGGGACTTTCCGTCGATCCGCTCGACGAAGTGATGCGCGCGGCGCTTGAGCTGCAGGTCGGGAAGTCGGTCTCTCTGGAGGATTCCCGCCGTCCGTCGTGGGCCTCGTATCATATCAGGAACGCGAAGGAATATGCGAAACGCTACGACAGCACCGGAGCGAGCTACGAATATCAGCGCGCACTGAAAATAGATCCCGCAAACGAAGAAGCCCGCCGCGCATACGCGGACATGCTCGAAATGAACGGACTGCACGAGCTCTATCTTGAGCAGCTGAAATTCCTGAAGCAGAACAGCGCCGGTTCCGATTCTTCGTCTTCGACGAATTCCGCAAAAAAGCCCGATGCGGCGGCAACACGGATGGAAGACACGATAGAGGCGTACGATTCGCTGCTGCGGGATACGCTTGCGGAGAAGTGGAACGTGCAGCCGTTCTACCTCGACAAGATACGCTGGAAAATCGGCATTTATTACACCGGCGGAACGATGCAGTTCGTACACGCCGACAACGCGATGATTACCGCCGGAGCCGCCGCGGATGCGTTTTCCGGCGTTGCGGTTACGTCTGTTTCCGCTCAGGCGTCTCCCGTTTCTGGATTCGGAGAGGCGTACCGGAAGGCGCACGAAGCGGGTGAGGATTATTTCGTGCTCATATCGCTCGATGAGGGAACGCGCGACCTCACGCTCGGCGGTACGATGTATTCCGGACGCACCGGCACGCTGATGAGGACGATGTCGTTCTACGGAACGGGCAACAGCAGATATACGAACGTGCTGCGCAGGTTCAGAAGTGCGGTGCTCGAAAAGCTGCCGATACGCGGAAAAATACTTGACCGTAACGGAAACGATCTGCTTATAGACGTAGGCCGTTCGGAAATGATAAAGAAAGGCGCGGTGTTCAACATCGTGCGCAAAGGCGGCATGCGGACCGCCGACAATGAAATCGGTCTTACGTACCTTAACTCGGACATTCTGGGAACGCTAACCGTTACCGACGCGGGTGAGGAAGTTTCGCAGGGAACGCTTGCAAAAAACGGTTTCTACGACCGCGTGAATACGGACGACGAGGTCGTGCTTGTTTCGATGCCGAAGGACGGGGTCGTACCTGCCGCCGGACAGGGAACTGCAGCGGCCGTTGTCGACAACGCGCCTGCAGCGGATGAAAAAGGTACTGCCGTTGCGGGCAGTGCGGCTGTAAAGATAACTGCAGAGGATTTGGGGACGCGCCGTATGCCGGCGTTTATAGAACTTATCAGAAGTATTTACTGAGAAACATCCGCCGGAGGGATGTCCCCCGCGGGAATGTTCATGAAGTCGAGGGACGAATCAATCCATTTTTTTGTAAGCACGGGATATACGTCCGAGACTGTGAGGAACGTTTTGACAGCTTCCTGATAATTGCCGCTGAAATAATACGATTCGCCCAGATAGAATTTTGCCCGCCTTGTGACGCCTTCGCTTCTGTTTGTTCCGAGGAGCTTATTGAGCGCCGCTGCGGATTCCGTGTATTTTTTGCGGATAAAGGTTGTCCTGAGCGCGTCGAACAGAAAATAGTCGTCGCCTCCGTCGGGTGAAACGAGGTCCTCTTCGAATACGTAGACATCGAGCGGTTTCGCTTTTTTTGCAGCGGCATATTCCGCGGTATTTCCCGCAAGCAGTTTTGCCTGATCCTGCGCCTGCTTTCCCATATGCGTGCCGGACGTGTTCGTCCCTTCAAGCAGATCGACATAGGGAAGCGGCGTCTCGCGCATCGTTCCCTGCGGATACAGTTTTTCCTTTGCTGACGCGCTCGTATCGGCTGCGGCGTTCTGCTGCGGAAGCTTACGGTGCGCACCGTTAACAGTCGCGTTCATCGACGGGATGATGATGTCGTACCGTCCGCTGCCGGTGACGGCGATTACGGCATAATAATAGTCGGCGTAATCCGCCGCCGAATCGGACCAGCCTGTGTCGCCGCCGCCGAGCGTCGCGGCAGGCTCGAGCGCTGCAAGCTGCGAATACGATGCGATCGGCTTTACGTCGCGGAAGACGATCAGCGACGTCACCGGCTGCTCCGGTTTTGACGGGAGTGCCCATGATACGTTGATAAGCTTTCCCGTTCCGGCCGAAGCTGAAATATTGGTGACGACGGGCCGTCCCGCCGCGAAAAGAGTGCGGGAAAAGCAGAAGAGAAAGAGGACGGCGGGAATCAGTCTGTTTTTCCGTACGGGGAAATGCATCATACGTACATAATACCTGCATCTCCGCATAAAATCAACGGCGAATGTATCCGAACCCGTTTCGTGAAGCCGCGTCCGGTCGTATATTTGACAATATACGCTGTTTCTTTTATTCTTATATATAACTATGTTTGTATCCGTCATGCTCGATCCGGGCGGGGTCGATACAGCACAATCCCTCGCATCTGTCCTTACTCATTACGGGTTCAGGAAAATACAGCGTGCGTGCTGGGAGAGCGGTGACATAGGCGTTATGCAGCTTTCCCGGCTGAAGCGGGAGATTGACCGCGTGACGAATTATTACGACACCGTGCGCATGTATCAGTATCCGGTAAAGGGGATGTTCGCGATAACGGAACTGCACCGCAAAAAATGGAGGCGGTGCATCCTGAAACCCGACGACAGGGATACGACAATAACTCAATAGTAAGGAAGTAATTATGCTTGAAGATTTAAAAATGCCCGTTTCACAACTCCGTGAAGACATCATGAACGTCTGGGGGCGTCTTTGACAGCGCTGCAATAGACAAAAAAATTGCGGAAAAAGAGGCGCTGACGAATTCTTCCGGTTTCTGGGATGATGCGGCAAAAGCGGGAACGGTCATGACGGCGATAAAGCAGCTCAAAAACCGCGTCGAACCGTGGCGCGCCATACTGAGGGAACAGGACGACCTTGAAGCGATGTACGAACTTGCCGCCGAAAGCGGCAGTCCCGGCGACGAAGCCGAAGTCCGCTCGATGTATACTACCGAAAAGGAAGAATTTGAAAAATTGAACATTCTGAACCTGCTTTCCGGCGAAGTCGATCAGAACAACGCGTTTCTCTCGATTCACGCGGGAGCGGGCGGTACGGAGGCGGAGGACTGGACTTTCATGCTGAGCCGCATGTATTCGCGGTGGGCTGAACGTCACGGCTTCAAAATGGAAATAGTCGACCAGGAGGAAGCGGAAGGCGGACTCAAGTCGATCACGATTCAGATCGACGGAGATTATGCGTACGGTTACCTCAAGTGCGAGGCAGGCATTCACCGTCTGGTGCGCATCAGTCCGTTCGACGCGAATGCCCGGCGCCATACGTCGTTCTCGTCGGTGTACGTGTACCCCGTTCTCGACGACACAATAGAAGTCAACATCAGACCGGAGGACCTCCGCGTCGACACGTACCGCTCGGGCGGCAAGGGCGGACAGCACGTGAACAAAACCGAATCGGCGGTCCGCTTTACGCATATTCCGACGGGCATCGTCGTCGCGTGCCAGAGCGAACGGAGTCAGCTTATGAACCGCGCGACCGCCATGAGCATTCTCCGCTCCAAACTGTACGAATATTACCGTGAACAGAAGGAAAAGGAAAACTCGAAGTATAACGGGGAGAAAAAAGAAATTTCGTGGGGTAACCAGATCCGCTCGTATGTGTTTCAACCGTATACGATGGTCAAAGACCATCGTACAAAATGCGAGACAGGCAACATTCAGGCAGTTATGGACGGTGACATCGATCAGTTTATGGATTCGTTCCTTATTGCTCAATGGAAAGGTCTCCCGATGGACAACGCCGGAGATGATGAAGAAGAGTGATTCCGCCGCATACATTCTTTTGGTAATTCTCATTTTTGTCCCACTGCCGCGGCTGTCCGCTGCGGACAGTACGTCGACAAGCAGTTCATCAACGGACAGCCCTGCAACAGGCAGTTCATCTGCCGGCAGCTCTTCGTCGGATGCATGGACAATCGCTGCGGAAAAATTTACATTTGTGCAGCAATCAGGAATAACGAAATCCGAGTCGGCTGCGGCTGAGCTTCTTCCGAAACTTATCCTTGAACAGCTCGCGGAAAATCTCGAACGCATGGCTCCTGTCCAGGAGCAGCTTGACCGGAAGCAGTATGATTTTCAGAAGAAGCGTCTCGACCTTTTTCTGCAGCTGTCGAAAGAAGTGCAGTCGCGCGATTCGCTCGTTCTCGGCGACTATACGGACAGGGAGCTGCAGAAACTGCTGAAAAGCGAAGACGAGAAAATAGCCGCACTGAAAAAACAGATTGCGGACAGCCTTGGGCAGGAAGAGGAAGATGTAAAGAACGCTGCGTCCGGCATCGCCCGCGACGAAGAGCGGGAGAAAGGCATAGACGAAGGCAAAGTATTCGACGACAACAATGTACCGGACAGCGAGAAAGACGACGCGTCGCGGTTCAGGGATATGTTGAGGGGCTTCGTTTCCGGGAGCAGCGAAAAACAGACGAGCAGCCCGGTTAAGTTATACAAAGATGATTTCACCCAGCTTTTCGATGCAGGGGATACTGCCCGTAAAGCCGGCTACGACAGCCGCGAATTCGAGGATGCGGTGATTGCCGCGGGAATAAACGCGCTTGTGCGGGGCAGGCTCACCATATACGGCGGATACGTGTCGGCGACTGTTTCGCTCGTCGTGTATCCGGGCGTACGTACAGTCGGAACGGTGACGGACGTGAACAGCGTGTCCGATTTCCGTGCGCTTGCGGTAAGCATTGCGCGTCAGCTTACGCCGAAAATAACGAACAGCATGCCTGTCGAGCTCGTGTTCGACATACAGCCTGAAGAGGCGGCGGAGAACGTCGTTCTCACCATAGACGACGTCGTGTATAAGGTAATACCCGATCACCTTATCGTGCAGTCGGGTGTGCATTCCGTGACGCTCAGCTCCCCGGGATTCAAACAGGTTTCCACTTCGTATGCGTTCAGAGGGAGCCGCCGGTTCAACGTCTCCGTCGAATTGCTCCGCGACAATCCGGGTACGCTTTCGCTTCGTCTGAAAAAGCCGCTCATCGGAACTGTGTACGCGAACGGCGGCAGAAGCGGACAGGTTGACGAAGAATATCCCGCGGCAAAAATAGAAATTAATAATCAGCCCATACTCGGACAGTTTATTTCGGAGGACGGAGCGGCGGTGTCGTTTTACGTTCCTCTGAATCTTGTGCAGAACGGTGCGACGCTCATGGTGAACGCAAAACCGTTCGACAGGAGCAGATATATCGACATCCGGCGCAGATGGATGTACGGCTCGTACAGCGCTCTTATTATTTCGCTTATGGGAACGTTCTACACGTACGGTACATTCTATTCACAGTACGTCGGGTATCTGGACGGGTATGTGGACTACGAAAATGCTGCGGGATGGCAGCGTGCGACGTGGATTTGCGCGGGCGTTTCCATAGGGTGCGGCGTGTTTTTTGTGTACGAACTCGTGCGCTATTTTATTGCGGCGGACAAAGTGCTGCCCGACCGCGCGTATGTATCGGAATACGACGCCGGTACGCTGCTTCCTCCTGAACTGAACGTGTCCGTTCAGCCGGAAACGCCGGAAAATCCGCCGGCGGATGAATCGGAAAATACTAATGAGACAAAAAACAACGGAGTACAATAGATTATGGGAAAAATGTCGTTTGCGGAAAAAATCCGCAGTTTGTTCGGTTCCCGTGAAGACGACGGGCAGTTTTATGACGATCTCTGCGACGCGCTGATTGAAGGCGACGTCGGTCCGAAAACTTCCGCGGAGATTACCGATTCGCTCCGCGACGCATGCAGAAAAAATCACATAAGCGGGGAAGCTGCAGTTACGGCGGAACTTGCAAAACTGCTTACGTCGTACGTGAAGGACGCGGAGCTTGAACCTGAAGACGGAAAAACGAACGTCTGGATGATACTGGGCGTGAACGGCGTTGGCAAGACGACGAGCGCTGCGAAAATCGCGAAGTGGTACAGGGATAAGGGCGTGAACGACATTGTTCTTGCCTCGGCCGACACGTTCAGAGCCGCCGCGATAGAACAGCTGGCGCTTCACGGAGAGCGGCTCGGTATACGCGTCGTAAGCCATCAGCACGGAGCGGATCCTGCGGCAGTCATATACGACGCGGCGGATGCAGTCCGCGCGAAAGGCGGCGGGCTCGTGATCGCCGACACGGCAGGCCGTCTGCACAACAAGGAAAATCTCGTGCACGAACTTGAAAAGATAGACCGTACGTGCCGTCAGAAAGCCGACGAAGGATGTTACAAACGTCTGCTCGTCATAGACGCGACGACGGGCATGAACGCGCTGCGTCAGGCGGAAGTGTTCAACGGGGCCGTCGGAGTTGATGCGCTCGTTTTAACAAAATACGATTCGACCGCGAAAGGCGGAGTTGCCGTTTCAATCGGGAAGGAACTGAATCTGCCTGTGGCGTTCGTGTGCAGCGGCGAGAAGTACGGGGACATTTCTCTGTTCCGGGCGGACGAATATATCAGGGAATTTTTAGGACGCTGATACGTGTGCTTCAGAATACGGCCGCCGATACTATTCCTGATTTTTTTGCTCGCATCGTTTCCTGCCGCAGCTCTGGGCAGAAAGGACTCCGCGTCCCTGATAACGGGAGAGCCGACGGAAGTGAGCGACATGTTCTTTGAAGTGCTCCGCTGCGACGTGACGGGTGTTTCTGATTTTCCCTCGATTGAAAAATACGCGGGAGTAAGCCCGTATCCGGCAGAAGTGCTTCTTCACATTGTGTGGCGTGTTGCCGGGCGTCCCGTTTATCTGATCGAGAAGGCCGTTCCGTCATATGCGGGTAAAATCGATTCGACCTTCAGCGCGGATAGCTTTTTAAAGACGGAAACATACGACTGGATAGACGACGTTGTCGATGAAGCTGCGTCCGAAAGGGCGGGAGAAACGATCGAGGCGCTTGAGATGCAGCCGCCGGAAGAGATTGCGCAGGCCGAACATGAGACGTCCGCCGGCGGTCAGGAGGAAGCCGGCGGAGACAGCGGAGAATCTCCGTCAGAGCGGCGGTACAGGGATGCGGAGGGACGGCTCAGATTGTTTTCATACGGAACGGAATATTTTTCGCTCTCCGGCAGAACGGACGGCCGCGTACTCGTGAGCGCGGAAGGAAAAAACATGTGGCGGAAATATTACGACCCTCTGATGCGTCTCGCGAAAAAAGAAACGTGGAACATGGCCGATACGTCCGCGCAGTCGGCACTGATGCGCACCGACGTTTATTATTATAACGGCGAAAATGCTGTTCCTTTTGCCTCCGTCGCGGAGAGCGGCGGCGTGCGCGTGGAATCGCTGTATGACGAAAAGGGACTCGTGTATTCCCAGACAAAGTATTCCGTCGACGAAAAAAACGACAGACTGATTGATTCGCGCACGCTCAGAAAGTACAACGAAAATAATAAAATAACGGAAGAGGAATATACGCTGTTTCAATACGATTCGAACGAAAAAACGAAGCAGACCGGAAAGACGACGCGCAGGGAAGTGTACGAATACGTCAATCCCGACCGCGTTCCCGATTATTATTATTATGAGGACGACACGCTGCGCATGAAAACAGTCTATACCGACAACGACGCATATACGACGACGTTGTACTTCGACAACGACTTTACCGTTACGACCGAATATCTTCACGGAAGAAAGACGAAAGAAACGTTTATGAAAGGAAAGAGAACAATGCGGAGCAGAACGTATGGAAAATAGACGGACGCTTTTCTCGCATGTGCGATGGATTTTCTCGGTTTCGAACAGATTCTCACGGGTAGACAGAACCGGACGTTCCGCGGTCACATCTCTGCTCGCTTCCCTCGGAATAAGTTTCGGCGTAATGACGCTCATAGTCGTCATGAGCGTCATGAACGGCTTTCAGATGGGATTTAAAGACGCCATCATGGAGATTTCCTCATATCACGTGCGCGTTTCCGGTGCGGACGGAGAGGCGGAACGGCAGTTCCTTGAATGGTGCGGAAACGAGAAGGAAATTCGGTCGGTCACCCCTTTTTATGAAGCGGAAAGTTTCGTCGTCGGTATGCGTAGCAGGCAGTCAGCCGCGGTAATACGCGCAGTCCCTTCCGGCGTAATGGAAACCGACGGCGGATTTGCCCGGGAACTTACCGTTACTTCCGGAGATTTCGATATATCCCGGGAGGATACGATTGTCCTCGGCTCGGGACTTGCATATGCGCTCGGCGTCAGGCCGGGAGACGTCGTTACGCTGCTTGCATTGAGCGGCGGAAGCGACGTGGAGCTTTTGTCGCGCAGCAGAAAGTTCACCGTTACCGGAATATTTCATTCGGGATATGCGGACATAAACGCTTCGTACGCGTTCGTAAGTCTTGAAGCGGGAAGAAAGAATTTCGGCGCCGGTGCGGAAAAAACGTACGGCCTTAAGCTCAACCGCGTTTCCGCCGACGGAATCGTCATAAGCGGCATACATAAAGCATTTCCCCGGCTGAAGGCCGAATCGTGGCGGAGTTACAACCGTTCTTTTTTCGGAGTGCTCCGCGTCGAAAAAAATATGCTCATGATGCTTGTGTTCCTCATATTCGTTGTCGTCGGAATCAACATTTACAACGGGATGAGACGGCTCGTGTTTGAGCGGCGCAGCGAAATCTCGATTTTATCGGCGCTCGGCGGAAGAAGCGGTGAAATAAAGTCGATATTCATCATGCGCGGCTTTCTGACGGGATGCACGGGCGCGTTTGCGGGAGTCGTTCTCGGGCTGCTCATAAGCGTGAACATCGGCAGCGTGTTCCGGGCTGCTTCGGACGTCATGTACTACGCGCAGTATTTCATGGTGCTTGCGTTCAATCCCGAGAATGCCGCGTACGTGCAGGAAAATCCGATGTATCTTCTGTACGCTTCCATTCCCGCGCGCATACTGCCCGCCGAGGTGTTCGTGATTGCGCTGTTCGGAATACTTGCACCGCTTGCCGCTTCGTTCGCCGCAAGCAGGAACGTGCTTAAGATGACTGTTGCGGAGGTACTGCACGATGAGTGAAATTGTTCGCGTCGAAAATCTGGAAAAAACGTACGTCACGTCGAGTGAAAAACTTACGGTGCTCAAATCGCTTAATCTGTCCGTCGAGGAAGGAAGCAAAACCGTCATCATCGGCGAGAGCGGCAGCGGAAAAAGCACGCTGCTGAACATCATCGGAGGCATAGACACGGCGTCGGCTGGAAAAGTCAGGTGCGGCAGGTGGGACGTTACGTCGCTCGACGAGGACGCGCAGGCTGAATACCGCGCGCATTTCCTCGGTCTTATTTTCCAGTTTCATTATCTGCTCAAGGATTTCACCGCTCTTGAAAACGTATACCTTCCGGCATATATGGCCGGCGTGCCGAAAAAGGAAGCAGTGGAACGGGCGCGGAAACTGCTTGACGACGTCGATTTAACCGCCCGTGCGGACCATCTGCCGTCGCAGCTTTCGGGCGGCGAGCGCCAGCGGGCGGCGGTTGCGCGCGCGCTTATCAATAATCCGTCGCTCGTGCTCGCGGACGAACCGACGGGAAATCTTGATCCGGCAAACGCTGAGCTTATAGGCAGTCTGCTTTTTTCCATGGCCGACAAATACAATAAAACGCTTATACTCGTCACGCACGACAGGCACCTTGCTGCAAAAGGTTCCGCCTGTTACGCAATACAGAACGGACAGCTCGTGCGGACTGTGCCGGACGGAATTGATATATGACGGTAAAATCATCGCTGCTTTTCGCATACCGGCTTATTTTTCCGCGAACCGACAAGGCTTCGTCGGCGAGGCGGAGTCTTTCCGGCGCCCTGCTGTGCATCGGCATAAGCCTTGTGCCTCTTATCGTCGTGCTCACCGTTTCGAACGGCATGATTCAGGGAATGACGGAACGCATCATCGGGCTTTCGTCATCTCATCTGGAAGCGTTCGTCATGAAAAACGCGGACGAAGCTTCGTCTCCGGAAAAACTCGAAGCGTTTGCATCGTATCTGGCGGAAACGGACGGCGTCACTGCGGCGTATCCCGAGGTCGACGCGGCAGCGCTTGCGGCAGGCGCGTCGTACCGCACCGGCGTGCAGCTTCGTGCCGTACAGACTGATATTTTTTCCCGCAGCACCTCGTTCCGTTCGCTGTTCAAGGTGGTGGACGGCAGTTACGACGATTTCAGGGCGGGAACAAGACGCGCCGTCGTGGGGCAGAAGACGGCGGAGCTTCTCGGACTAAAAAAAGGCAGTCCGTTCCGCGTCATTACGGCAGCGGCGGGAGACGGCGGAACGGTCCTTCCCCGGACGGCTGTGTTCACCGTCGCCGCAGTCGTGTCGTCCGGCTATCAGGAACTCGACTCAATGTGGGTGTTCATTCCTCTTGATACGTCGTATTCCGTCATAAAACCCGGAACGGGGCAGTACTGCGTGCTCATGGAGACTGCCGACGCGTTCTCGCCGGACATCGTGCGCATTCAGCGTAAATGCGAAGACACCGCAGGAAGCATTGCGAACGTGTACCGCTGGGACGAACTTAATCAGTCCGAATACGAGAATTTCTCCTCGACGAAAGTGATGCTCGTCTTCATCATGCTGCTTATAGTGCTCGTCGCTTCGGTAAACATTTCGTCGTCTCTCGTCATGCTCGTCATGGAGCGCCGCCGCGAAATAGCAATCATGAAAAGCCTCGGCGGTACGTCGCACGGCATTACGCTTTCTTTCCTGCTTACGGGAATGGCCGCCGGATGCGGCGGAGTGCTTGTCGGGCTTCCGCTCGGCCTTGCGTGTGCGGTAAACGTAAACAAAATCGTTCATTTTCTTGAAAAAATTGTAAACACTGCGGCAGAATTTGTATATCTTTTAGAAGGACACAGTTCTGCGGAATTCAGCCATATAAATCTTATGGATCCGGCATACTATCTTACCGATATACCGGTAACAATTCCGTTCAGAGATCTTGCTGTCATTGTCGTTTCGACTATTTTTCTGTCGCTTGCGGTATCCGTCATTCCGGCGTACCGGGCGGGAAAGGAAAAGCCGCTCGAAACGCTGCGTAAAGTATGATATACTGAGGTTACTATGTTGTGCGATTTCTGCCATAAACGGGAAGCTGTTTTTTTCATCGAGCAGACGAGCAAAACTTCCCATAAAAAAATTAATATATGCATGGAGTGCGCCGTAAAGCACGGTCTTTCTCCCGATCCTCAGAACATTCAGCGGTCGATCGGCTCTCTGTTCGAAGAAATTTCACAGGCGGAAAAAGCCGGCAATCCCGAGGAAAGCAGGCTTTGTCCTGTGTGCGGACGGAGTCTTGCCGCCGTACGAAGAACGGGACGGGCAGGCTGTCCCGAATGCTGGGAAATATTCAAGCCGGAACTTACGTCGATACTGGGCGGCCGCGGAATTACCGGACCGTATACGGGGACTATGCCGCACCGGATTGCCTCGTTCCGTTCCGCACTTACCGACCGCATAGACATTGAGACGAAGCTCGAGGAATCGGTGAAGAAAGAGGATTATGAGAAAGCGGCCGTTTACCGCGATTATCTGCGGGCGCTTGAAAAACGTTCCGTAGCGGACGGCAGTGCGTCTGAAGAAGGAACGCAGGCCAATGGCTGAACAGTCCGTCTTAAGCGGAGAGCCGTGGTACACCTGCAGCGGCACTGATAACGACGTTGTCGTGTCGACGCGGGCCCGGCTCGCGCGGAATCTTGCGAATTTTCAGTTTCCCGAAACGGCCCGCCCCGACGATTCCGACCGCGTTCGGACGCTCGTGTTCGATTCGTTCGCGCAACTTGAAAACGCAGGGGATTTTCATCTGATGAATTCCGAAGCTCTCGGCGAGCTGGGCACGCGGATCCTTGCGGAGCGGGGCGTCATAGACGTACCGGCTGCGACCGGCGTCGTCATGCGTTCCGACGGCCGGGTATCCTGTCTGGTGAACAGCGTGGACCATGTGCGCATCGCGTCGTTCGCGCCGGGGCTCAACTGCGGGGCTTCGTTTGCGGACTGCCGCACAATCGACGAGGGGCTGCAGAAAACGCTGCAGTTTGCGGCGTCGTACGAGTTCGGCTATCTTACTGCGTCCGTCGGCGATGTCGGAAGCGGTCTGAAGCTGTCCGTGCGGGTGCATCTGCCGTCGCTTTCGTTCGCGGGTGAAGCGGAGAATGTGTTCCGCGGTCTGCGTGAGAAAGGGCTGAGCGTTACGTCGGTGTACGGCACCGGCGACGATTACGGAAAGTCGCTCGGTTCGTACTATCAGATTTCGACGCTTTCTTCGTTTTCCGGCAGCGAGCTTGATCAGATTGCATTGCTCGAAGGGGCCGGAAAATATATAGTCGAAACGGAGCGAAAGTTCCGTCTGAAATGTGCCGAAGATAAACCGACGGCGGTGCATAACACTATACTGCGGTCGTTCGCAGCAGCAAAATTCAGCGCGCTCATGCCCCTTCGGGAATCGATCGCAGTCATTTCTTCGGTGAAGTGGGGGCACGACATTGGCATTATCAACGGAATCGACGACAACACGCTGTGCGGACTGCTGTACCGCGTGCAGAACGGACACCTGGAGTTTCTGCTGCAAAACGGGAACTTCACGTTTGAAGACGATATAAAAAACAGCCTTCCGCAGAAAATTGAACGCCTTCGTGCGCTTATTCTGCAGGAAGCATTTGAAAAAATCACTTTTTCTTCGTAAATGATTGGGGGATATATGAAAGGCTTATCACCGCGCGCCCAGCGTCTCGTTGCGGCGCTTGCACAGGATGAAGGACGGAAAAGCGGAAACGACCAGCTGCTGCCGGAACATGTCATGCTCGCGCTTCTGAAAAGCGCCGACGGTCTCGGCTATACGCTGCTGCAGACGCTTCACATAAACGTTTTGACATATCAGCTTGCTCTTGAACAGAGTTTTACAGCGCGTTCTCCGTCCGCGTCGTTCAGCGATCTTCCTGCCGGACGCCGGATACGCACTATGCTCGATCTTGCGGGTATGGAATCGCGCGCGCTCCGCAACGATTATATCGGAACGGAACATCTCGTGCTTGCCGCAATCCGCGAGGAAGGAAGCGTGACTGCCCGGTATTTCGAAAAAGCTTCTATTACCATAGAGGATGCGCGGAAGCTCGTTCCCGACGTGCAGTCGCACAATCCATCGTCGGCCGGCGAGCAGACTGCGCGTTCGATTGCAAAATCGGTGTTTCAAAATCTGCTCGGAGGGGGAACAAATCCCGACGATATCCTTCCTGTTTCCGGTTCCGATACGCCGCAGGCACCGCAGCCGAAACAGCGTCCGAATGCAAATGGGCAGTCGTTCCTTGCCGAGTTCAGCCGCGACATCACGAAGATCGCGCGCGAAGGAAGCAGCGATCCCGTCGTAGGGCGCGACAGGGAAATACGGCGCATAATTCAGATACTGTCCCGGCGCACGAAGAACAATCCCGTGCTTATAGGCGAGCCGGGCGTCGGAAAAACCGCGATAGTCGAAGGCCTCGCGCAGCGCATCGCGAAGGGCGACGTGCCTCACAATCTGCTCAAGAAACGCCTTCTGTCGCTCGACCTTGCGGCGCTCATCGCGGGAACGAAATACCGAGGCGAGTTCGAGGACCGCATGAAGAAGATGATGAAGGAAGTGAGCGAGGACAGAAGCATCATTCTGTTCATCGACGAGCTTCACACAATCATCGGCGCGGGCGGTCCCGAAGGAACGATGGACGCGTCAAATATGCTCAAGCCGGCGCTGAGCCGCGGCGAGATTCAGATAATCGGCGCGACGACGACGAAGGAATACAGCAAATACATCGAGAAGGATTCCGCTCTCGAACGCCGGTTTCAGATGGTGAAAGTCGAGGAGCCGACCGACGAGGAAACTGTGCAGATTCTCGGCGGCATAAAAAAGAAATACGAGGATTTTCACGGAGTCGTTTACGACAACGACGTGATACCCGCGATCGTAGCGTTCTCCCGCCGCTATATTCCGGAGCGCTCGCTGCCCGACAAGGCAATCGACATTCTCGACGAAGCGGGCGCCGCGAAAAAAATACAGGAAGAAGCGAAGCCTGCCGAGCTTGCGGAACTTGAGCAGAACATCGGGCAGCTTGCGGACGAGAAGCGCAAACTTGTCGCCGACCAGGATTACGAACGTGCCGCGCTCGTGCGCGACAAAGTGCTCGACCTGAAGCGCCGGCTCGAAGTGTACAGCGAGTACTGGAAGAACAGCAGCGGCGGCGTGAAGAAGCACGTGACGGAGCAGGATATCTGCCGCATAATCGGCTCCATGACGGGCATTCCGGTCGAACAGCTCGACTCGTCTGAAACGACGCGGCTTGTGCACATGGAAGACGAAATGCACAAGAGCGTCATCGGTCAGGAAGAGGCTGTGCACCTTATTGCGGGCGCGGTGCGCCGGAGCAGGGCGGGCGTTTCGTCTCCCAAGCATCCGCTCGGGTCGTTCATTTTTCTCGGGCCGACTGGTGTGGGAAAGACGCAGCTTGCGAAAGCGCTCGCCAAATTTCTCTTCGGCAGCGAGGACATGCTCGTGCGCATCGACATGTCGGACTATATGGAAAAACACAACGCGAGCCGTCTTGTGGGAGCTCCTCCGGGATACGTGGGCTACGAAGAAGGCGGCGTGCTTACCGAAGCGGTGCGCCATCATCCGTATTCTGTCGTCCTGCTCGACGAAATAGAGAAAGCTCATCCCGACGTTTTCAACCTGCTTCTGCAGCTGCTCGAGGAAGGCGAACTCAGCGACAATCTGGGACACACGGTGAACTTTCGCAATACGGTCATCATCATGACGAGCAACGCGGGTGCGCGCCAGATTACGAGCGAAGGCCGCGTCGGATTTTCGACGTCGGGCAGCGGCGTGCTTCCGTACAGCGAAATCCGCTCGAGCGCGCTTGCAGAGCTCCGAAAGCTGCTGAGCCCCGAGCTGCTCAACCGCATAGACGACGTCGTCGTGTTCAGCTCGCTTTCGAAAGAGCAGGTCGGTCAGATTCTCGACATACAGATACAGGAGCTTGCTGACAGGCTCAAGGAAAAGAATCTGTCCATCAGCGTGAAGCCGAAAGCGCGCGAATATCTTATCGGACACGGCTATGATCCTGAAATGGGCGCGCGTCCGATGCGCCGTCTCATTCAGCGCGAGATAGAGGATCCGCTTTCCGTCGAGATTCTTTCCGGCAGCGGAGGGGACAGCCGCACTGTCGCGGTCGAATGTACGAACGACAGTCTTTATGTCCGTTTCGTAAAGCCGAAAGCGGCCGCTGTTCCGGCTCCTGTGGAAACATCGTTGCAGGAAACGCCGAGACAATGAAAAACATACAATTTTCCGATTTCGGAAAGAAACTCTGCGGTCCGTCCGGCATCAATCAGCTCATGGACGACATCGGGAAACCGCTTCCGAAGAATATTCCCGTCTGCCAGATGGGCGGAGGAAATCCCGCGCGCATTCCTGAAGTCGAGGCAATGTACCGGGCGCAGATGGAGAAAATACTCAGGTGCGGCGACGATTTCGAGAATCTTATAGGCCGTTACGACGCGCCGCAGGGACGCACGTCGTTCATTGCATCCGCTGCGGAGTATCTTTCGAAGACGTTCGGCTGGAACATCGGACCTGAGAATATCGCCGTTACGAACGGCAGTCAGTCGGCGTTCTTCTATCTGTTCAACATGTTTAGCGGCACGTACACGGAAGGCGGCGGAAAAACAAGGAAGTCTGTCGTATTTCCGCTCATTCCCGAATACGTGGGCTATGCGGATCAGGGAATAGAAACAGGCACGTTCATAGGCATTCCGGCTGATTTTTCGCTGTATCCGGACCATACGTTCAAGTATCACATCGATTTTGAAAAACTTGAGCAGTACCTGGAAAATCACGGCGACGTGGGCGCGCTCTGCGTCACGCGTCCGACAAATCCGACCGGCAACGTGCTCACAGACGACGAAGTTCACCACCTTGCCCGGCTTGCCGCCCTGTACGACATTCCGTTGTTCGTTGACAACGCGTACGGTCTGCCGTGGCCCGATATTATTTTCAGCGGCGCGGAACCGTACTGGGACGAGAACGTCGTGCTCTCGATGAGTCTGTCGAAAATAGGTTTGCCGTCGCTGCGCACGGGAATCGTGATTGCGCAGAAGGAACTCATCAGCGCACTTTCCCGGATGAACGCGATTGCGGCGCTCGCTTCCGGCAGCATGGGACAGGCGCTTGCAGGCGAACTTATCGGGAGCGGCGCGCTCGTGGAGACTGCGAAAAACTCCGTGCGCCCGTTCTACGAAAAAAAATCCGCATACATGCAGGAATGCATTCATAATTATTTCGCCGGAACCGATTACTATGTTCATAAAAGCGAGGGCTCGATATTCCTCTGGCTCCTCATGCCGGCGCTTAGCATCACGACGAAAAAACTGTACGAGCTGCTCAAGGCGCAGGGCGTTTTCGTCATGCCGGGCGAATATTTTTTCTTCGGCAGCGCGCCCGACGGTTCTCTTCCGCCTGTCGAAGCGCATCCGCATTTTACGAAATGCCTGCGCCTGAACTACGCACGTCCCGACGGCGAAATCAGCAGAGCCGTGCGTATAATTTCGGAGCTGTACCGCCGCAATTGCACATAAGCGCTTTGCCGACAGGAATACATTATTGCATCAGCATTAATTCATTGCTTTTACTGCCGCGAGAGCGAAAGACGCAGCCTGTTTCAAATCGTCGTTGTCAGGGTGTCCTTTATGGACAACAGAGAACTCTCCGCGGCAATGAAAACTTTGGGATGATACAGGAATACCTTTGTTATGCACAAGCTTTTCCGTTTCTCTATCCGGCTCTTTTTTTATGGCTGATGTGCCGAAAGCGGCAACACATTTCACTTTTTCGGGGGAAAGCTGATCAATAAACTGTTTCAGGACTTTGTCAACTCCGCCTCCGTATACGGAACCTCCCAGAAACAACAGGTCAATCGGCGTAGTAAGCGGCTCAGAGCAGTCCTTAGCTTCGACCCCTACCGCTTCTGCGATTGCGTCAGCAACCTTCTTTGTGTTCCCCGAACGGGAAACATACCGTACTTCAATGTTCATGTTCATAACCTCCTATTGGAATACCTTGTTATTAACTTTATCCCCTATACATCAATGTTAAGCAGCGACTTTGCAAGTAATCCTATACCGAAAGAAATCGCCGCAACACCTAAACTGACAAGCGCCATTTCTCCAAATCGCCTGAAGAACGGAAGATCCTGTGCCACGGAAATATAATAATTAAATACCGAAATTATCAGCACTACCTCAGCCAGCATAATTCCAAATGCCGTGAAATAAAAGCTGTTCGGCAAAATCAGATAAGGCAATACCATTAAAGCAACTGTCATCAGATAGGCCATGCCTGTGTACATGCTTGATTTCAAAGCTTTTGCATTGCCGTTGGTCCGTTCAGCCAAATAGTTGGATGCCGCCATAGAGAGTGTTGCTGAAACACCGGTGATGATTGCAGAAAGCGCAACAAGACGGGTATTCGTTAACGCAAACGTAAGTCAGGCAATGGTCCCTGTAAGCTCTACAAGCGCGTCATTAAGTCCTAATACCACAGCACCGATATAATGCAGACGTTCCTCGTCAACCATAGCCATAAGGAGGTTTTCATGTTCCTCTTCTTCTTGAACAATAGCGCGCGCTTCGGGAATTTCCTTTTCGATGCTATGAAGTTCTTTTATACCGAAGTTTTCCCCCTGTTCAAAGAATTTGATTGTAAACGTATCACCCAAAAAACGGCTTATTATTTTGCAAAAAAATATTTTGCCCCGGTTGGGATTGACATCTTTCTTTGTATAATTTTTCCATGTTTCATAATGATTTCGTTCAGCTTTTGCAATTTCCATCATGGCAAATTTATTGTTTTTATCTTTTTGCCGCCTGGCAATATATTCGTACAAAATGCTGCCGCTGATTTCATCGCTCTGGAATTGCAGAGCACGTTTATATATAAATGGGCTTAATTGCTGTTTCACGTTCATACCTGCCTTTATATTAAATGTCTACCGGGTTTCATTTCCGCATTGTAATGGAGTGCAACCTATGGTATAAGTTATATTACAAAATAAGAATTTGTCAAGAACGCAGAAAAAACTGATTTAGTAATAAAAAACATACTAACAGAATTAAGGAGGTGTAAGATGTGCGCAAAAGCCAGGCAGGAAATCATGCAATCGACCGAGGAATTACTCTGTCCTATCCGTTATTTAATGAATATATTCAGCGGCAAATGGAAATTGCCTATTGTATGTATGCTTTCGGGGGAAATTCCTTTACGGTATAGCACCATAAAAAGAAGATTGGGGGATATTACAAATGTGATGCTGGCACAATCTTTGAAGGAGCTGGAAACAACGGGTATTGTCCATAGAGAGCAGTATAACGAAATACCACCAAGGGTAGAGTATACGCTGACTGAAAAAGGAAAAAGTGTTTTACCTGCGCTTGTGCAACTCGCAGAATGGGCGATTGGAGCTATGCAGAACGAATCAGTGTGCGGTGTTCGATGTACGAAATGCCAGGCGACTGTCTGATTATTTTAGAAAAGCAGCTGTTAGGAAGCGGCGGTTCCGTAACGGTATTGCGGCAGATAAACAGGCGTCGTCTGCGGGAAGTAACACCGCCGCAATTGCACATAAGCACTTTTCATTGTAAAATCTGAGTACTATGAGAAATACACATACGTTCAGACTTTTTGCAGCCGCTTCTCTTGCGGCTTTCATGATGCTTCCCGTCTGCGCGGGAGGAAAAAAAGATACAGCACAGAAGAATGGGGCGGCGTCCGTTCCCGAACAGCAGGAACAGACGCCGGCACTTCAGGAACAGACAGCCGCTCAGCCTTCAGCCGAATCGACAGACGAAGTCCGCGTCGGCATATTGAACGGTCCCACGAGCATTCCGGTCGCGTATATGGTCGACGCAAAGCCCGTCATCAACGGCAGGTCCGTCGTGTTCGACAAATACGCGACGCCGCAGGCGCTTCTGCCGAAGATGCTCAAAGGCGAAGTCGACATCGGTTTTATGCCGGCGAACATTGCGGCGAAAGTGTACAACAGCGCGGCAGGCGCCCTGCTGTGCGCGGGGATTTCGGGCGACGGCAATCTGTATCTGATAACGAAGGACAGGAGCATCAAAACGCTTTCTGACCTGGCGGGAAAGATAGTGTCGGTCGCGGGGCAGGGGGCGACGCCGGAATATCTGTTCCGCTGGATTCTTGCGCAGAACAAAATTCCCGTGAACAGTCAGAACGGCGTAAAACTCGATTATTCCATTCCGACTCCCGATATTGCAGCGGAGCTGCTTTCGGACAAAATCAAATATGCGGTCGTGCCCGAACCGTTCGCGACAGTGGCGCTTATGAAATCGAAAGACGTCGTGCGCGCGCTCGACCTGCAGTACGAATTCGGCGCAATCGAAGGAAAGAACGCAACGTATCCGCTCACCGTCATGGTCGTAAGCAGAGCTTTCGCGGAACGCGAGCCGGAGACGGTGCGCGCGTTTATTAACGCTTTCAGCGAGTCGCTCGCATGGACGATTGCGAATCCTCAGAAGGCGGGAGTTCTCGTGCAGAAATACACGCTGGGACTTATGGCGCCCGTCGTCGCGAATGCCGTTCCGTACAGCTGTCTGGTGTGGAAAAGCGCTGACGATTCGAGAAAGGAAATAGAGCGCCTGCTTTCGATTTTCCTGCAATTCGCACCTGATTCTGTCGGCGGTAAGCTCCCTGATGAAGGATTCTATTTCAAGTAAACCGGCAGCGTACTGCCTTTCCGCCGGATTTCTTTTCGCTGTCTGGGAGGCGGCCGCCCGTGCGGTTAATTCGCCTCTTATTCTTCCGTTTCCCGGTGAAGTGTTCCGCGCCTTTCTGCTGATGTGCCGGGAAGCGGCGTTCTGGCAGCACGTCGGCGCCACTTTTGTGCGGTGCATCGTTTCGTTCGCGTTTTCCGTCGTGCTGGGAACGATTGTCGGCATACTCTGCGGCGTCTCTCCGTTCTTAAAAAATTTCTTTTCGCTTCCTGTAGAAATTATACGCGCGACGCCAGTCGTTTCCTTTATTCTGCTTGCGCTTTTCTGGTTTACTTCGTCGCAGGTGCCTGTCTTCGTCTCCGTGCTCATGACGCTGCCCGTCGTCACGACGGCGACTGCGCAGGGATTTGCAAAAAAGGACAAGAATCTCGAGGCGATGGCGCGCGTTTACTCGTTTACGAAACTGCAGACGTTCCGCTGGATTACGCTTCCGTCGGTGATGCCGTTTTTTCTGTCCGGCGCGGTGTCCGCGTTCGGCCTCACGTGGAAAGTGGTGGCTGCAGGAGAAGTGCTCAGTCTCCCGGCGAAAGGCGTCGGCACCGTGATGCAGACTGCGCAGGTGCATCTTGAAACTGCCGACGTCGCCGCCGTGACGTTCGTCATAGTCGCGCTGAGTTTCGGACTTGAAAAACTGTTCGCGTTCATCGTGGGGAAGAGCACGAAAAGAGCCGGAGGAGAAAACGCATGAGCGGGACAGCGCTTGCGATCGACGGGCTTTCTCTTGTCCGCGGCGGGAAAGAGTTGTACCGAGATTTTCATCTTGAAGCGGAAGCGGGAAAAGTGACGTGCGTCATCGCTCCGTCGGGAAGCGGTAAGACGACGCTGCTCGACTGCGTCGCAGGTATTCCCGTTGAGCACGCGGAGGTGCGCGGAAACGTATTCTTCGAAGGAAAGACGGAGCGTCCCGCCGTTTCCTTTCTGTTTCAGGAACCGCGTCTTATCCCGTCCGCCGATATTCTGCAGAACGTCATGTTTCCGCTCGTCAACGTCATGAACAGAGAACGTGCGGAGCAGCGCGCGCGCCTTTTTCTTGACCGCGTGCAGCTTTCCGAAAAATGTACGGCCCTTCCCGACGAACTGAGCGGCGGCGAAAAACAGCGTGCGTCGATGGCGCGGAGCTTCGCATATCCGTCGAAGCTCCTGCTTATGGACGAACCGTTCCAGTCGCAGGATCTGCGCATAAAACTCCGCCTTATAGAGACGCTCCGCCAGCTGCTCGCGTCCGAAAAGCGGACGGTCCTTTTCGTGACGCACGACGTACAGGAAGCGGTTGCGCTGTCGGACCGTATTGTCGTTATGGACGGCAGTCCGCTGCGTGTCGTGCTCGACGAAAATCATGTTGAAAAAGAGGACGAATTGTTTGTGAAGCGCATCTCTTCGCTTGTTTCGGGAGGTCTTCGCGTCTCCGGCTCTTTGCATTGAAAAAGTGCGGCTATTCAGGTATACTCATAAAATCGAGGTTGTTTTCCATGATAAAAGAGTTTCTGCCGTATGATGTAGTACGCAACGATGCACTAAAAATTGCCTATAGAATCTACAACGACGGTTTTATTCCCGATGTGATTTACTGTTCGTTACGCGGCGGTGCATATATGGCGAATGTTATAAGCGAATACTATAAGCTTGTGCGCAAGGATTTTCATCCGGTTCTGTACGCGTCGGTCGTGGCGCGCTCATATTCCGATATTCAGCAGCATGAGAAAGTGTACGTGGACGGATGGTCGTATGCTCCTGAATATCTGCGTCCCGGCGACAAAATCATGCTCGTAGACGACATTTTCGATTCGGGACGCACTATAAATTCGCTTGTGGAAATATTCCTCGAACGGGGCGTTGCGCGCAGCAATATCAAAGTCGTCGTTCACGATTACAAATATTTTTCGTATCACAAGGAGCAGCAGCCGATCCAGCCCGATTACTGGTGCAGGCGTTTCGACATTTCAAAGCCTGAAGAAGACCGTTGGATTCACTATATGAGTCACGAGCTTGTCGGACTTTCGAAACAGGAGCTTGAGGACCATTATTTCAAGGATGATCCTGAACTGCGTCCGATTCTGGAGCCTTTGCTGGGAAATAAATGAGAAGACGGATACTCTGTTTTATCAGCTTATTTTTCTCTGCGGCCGCTGCGTTATTTGCGGACGTAAAAATTCTGAATCCCGAGCCGGGAACATGGGCGAACCGGCAGGTGCTTGTTCTCGACGTTCCCGACGCCGAGGAAGCGTTTTATTCGCTCAACGGTTCAAATCCCGTTTCGTCGGGATTTGCATACGACGGACCTGTTCTGCTCGACGTGGCGGGACCCGTCGAACTGCGTGTCATCACAACGAAAGACGATACGGTCGTTTCCGATACGACCGTCGTCTACACGGTGACTCCTGCGGTACCGGCCGACAGCGGGGCGGCTTCGTTTATCGATTCCGTAACTGCGCAGGGTTTTGTCGACTATACGGCCGGCGCCTCTTTTTCCATTCCGCCGTCGCTGTCCTACAGCTTCGGACGGCAGCCCGAATCGTACATGGGCGGCGGCTCTGTTTCGTATGCGGCGAACTGTATTCTCGCACGCGACGTTCCGTGTACGGTGACCGACGGTACGGCGAAATGGCGCTTCATCATCCGCGCGTTTCCGTCGCAGACAGGGACGTTCACCCGCCGGGACGTTCCTTTCAGAGTATCCGACTGGTCCACGATTACGTTTACGAACAACAAACTTATCTATAAGATCGACGGCTCATACTGGACGCCGGTGAAAGATCCCGTGCAGCTCGACAGGTCCGTGCGTCATATCATCTCATGGCAGAGTGTCGCAGTCTCTGCAGGCAATCCCGTTGAATCATTTGAGCTTCCGCCGAAACCTGCTCTGTACGCGTCGACTTCTGAAACAGGTGCCGTTACGGCCGTTCTCCGCGGAGACGACGACTACCGTTTCGGCATAGATACGAACAACACTGTCGTTCTGTTCGAAATCGCCGGCATAGATACGTTTCCCGGGGACGAGACAAAGGGCGTGCTTAATGCGGGCATTTATTACAACTCGGTGTATCAGGGAACTCTGCCTGTTTCATACGACGTCGACAAGCGCGCTCCGTGCGCGCCCGTCTTAACGTCGTCCGCGCTGTCTTTCTATTCGCGGAAAAACGTGAATGTAAAAATCGACGCCGAATCAGGTTCGACTCTGTACGTCGCCGTAAGCGCACCTGTTCCCGTGACAGACGATATGCCCGCGGACGTTTCGTCTTCCGACTTTGATTCCGTTACGGCTGATAATTTTGCCGTTTCAAAGTCGGGTAGCGTCGGTCTCGAATCGACTTCCGAAAGTGCAGTTTACTACAAAGTTTGTGCGTTTGCCGTCGACGGAAAAGGAAATAAAAGCTCCGTGTCTGCGTACGGCGTCGTGATCGACCAGTATAATTATTATCTTGACGCGTCGTCTGCCGGCGGCGGCAGTGCGGACGGAAGCCGCGCGCATCCTTTCACGTCGTTCGAGCAGTGCGCCGATGTGCTGAAAACTTCCCGGTACGCGCATATTACGGTAACAGGTCCCGTCAGAATGCCTCCTGACGAAACCGTATTCGCGTCAAACTGCGCGATTGAGGGCAGAAACGACGCGCGGCTCATATTCGGCGCCGGCAGTTCTGTTGTGGTGCGGAGTGCAAGTCTTTCAGTTTCAAACTGCGTGATTGAACGTTCCGGTACCGCTGACATGCGGAACGACACGGACGTATCATTCATAAAACTTGAGCATTCGGTGCTCGCGCTGAACAACTGCGAAGTGACCGCCTCGTTCGGAAGCAACGGTACCGTAATTACAGCCGACACCTCGGTCGTCACCGTATCGGACAGCGGTATCACTTCGAAAGCGGACGTGTACTCGTCGTGCATTTCCTCTGTAGCGACGAAAGTAAAAATAAAAGACGCGCGCGTTTCGTCGGTCGCGGCGACAGCCGTCAATTTTTCCGCACAGGGCGGCGACTTTGAACTCCGCTCGTCGTCGTGCAGTATTACCGGAACGTACGGACGGTCTGTCGAGCTGTTCGGTACGCACAGCCGCATCACCGACAACACGTTCAGCGCAACTCTCAATTCGGGCGGCAGGACGGGCAATGCCGTATACGCCGACGCAAAAAACGTTGCGGTCGAATACGGCCGGAATACGCTGCAGGGATTCTGACTGTGGACATTCTCATATGCGGACTCGACGAAGCGGGCAGAGGTCCTCTTGCGGGGCCGGTAACGGCTGGTGCGGTTGTTCTTCCCGCCGATTTTCCCCTTGAAATCCTCAACGACTCGAAGAAACTTTCCGCGAAGAAACGCGAAGCCGCCGAGAAAATAATAAAGGAGCGTGCATGCTGGGGAGTGGGCATCGTCGATCACGTGACGATCGACCGCATAAACATTCTTCAGGCGAGCCTTCTTGCGATGAAACTCGCATACGGGATGATGGCGCTCAAACTGCCGGAGTGGGCCGCTGCTCACGGCATTTCATACGGCAGCATACAGGCGCTCGCAGACGGAACGTTCAGTCCGGCCGTTCCCTGTCAATGCCGGTGCGAACCGAAGGCCGACGGAACGTATCCTTCCGTCATGGCTGCAAGCATTATTGCAAAGACGTGCCGCGATGCGATTATGATTGAAATGGATAAAAAATATCCGCAGTACGGATACGCGAAACATAAGGGATATCCGACTGCGGCTCATATGAAAGTGTGCCGCGAGCTGGGCCCGTCGCCCATCCAGCGGCTTACGTTCAACTATTAGAATTTTTCCGCGTTCGATTCGTCTTTCGCCGCAATACTTTCGTCCCGCTCTATGACTGTTTCCGATTCGGCTTTGCCTTCGCCTGTACGCTTCGAAACGATGTGAATAACGCGTCCTGTGCGCTTTATTCCGTCGTCGCGTTTTTCTTCAGGAACGTTTTTACCGTCCTTTACGTAATAGACCTTTTTGTCGCCGCCCTTGCCGTATTTCGCTTCCTTCGCGGCCTTTTTTTCACGGGCAGCTTTCGCGCGCGCCTTGCGGTCCTTCTCGATGAACGAAAGCGTTTTGTCCATTCCCTGCAGGAATTTCTGCAGGTCGTCCGCGAAGACAGCAATCTGATGACGGTCGAAATCCTCTCCGTCGCGGCTTTTGCTTTCCACTACCTGAAGAAATACGTCTCCAGTCCGGTTTTCCTTAACGTTGAAAAAATACGACCGGTTGTCAAGAAAAACCTGAGTCGTAAAAAGTTCACCGCGTGCACCCATATAATCCTTCCTTAATAAATTTCAGTGATTAAAAAAAGACAGTTTCAAATAATTTCTTCCTACCATATCATAAAATCATATGTTGCACAAGTGAGCGGCGGTCGACTCTGCCGGGCATCAGTTGAAACGTCCGGCGATTTCCGCCGTTTTTGCGGCAAGCTCGTCCATGGCGCTTGCTGTCGTATGCGGACCGAAGCTGAACCGCACGGCCGTCTCACGGAGCTGCGCGTTTACGCTCATTGCTTCGAGCACGGGGCGGTCGTTTTTACGCGACGAGCACGCGCTGCCTGTCGAAATGCAGAATCCCTCCGCATCAAGCGCGCGGAGCATGACCTGTCCGGGAATGCCGCTGAACGCCGTCTGCACGACCCACGGCGAATACTCGGCTTCATGCTCGCTTTCGAGCCGTACCGCCGGAATCACCGTGCATCCTTTTATGGACGAAATCTTTTCAAGGAACGCGCGCGTATATTTCCGCTGGAGTGCGAACCGTTCCTGCGCCTGTGCGTTTTTTCCGTTCAGATAATACCGTTCGAGGCATTTTGAAAACGCAAGCGCGCCGTACACGTTTTCCGTTCCGCTCCGTATGTTTTTTTCCTGTCCGCCGCCGCGCAGAAACGGCTCGATCGGGTCTGCAAGGTAGAGTATACCGATTCCGCGCGGTCCGCATATTTTGTGCGCACTGAACGCCGCGCTGTCTATTCCCGCCCGGGAGAGGTCGAGCGGTATTTTACCTGCCGCCTGCACGCAGTCGGCGTGGAGTTTTGCGCGGCGTCTGCCGGCTGCCGCTTTTTCGAGCGCGTCCGCTATTTCGTACACGGGCTGAATCGCGCCGGTCTCGTTGTTTAACGCCATGACGCATACGAGCACGGTGTCGTCGGTGAGTTTTGCGAGAACGGCCTCGGGCGTTATTATGCCTGCCGTATTCGAAGGAATTAAGACCACCTTCCAGCCGCATTTTTTGAGTTCCTCCGCTTCGTTCTGTACTGCCGGATGTTCGAGGGAACTCACGAGGACAGTACCTTTCTGCGGCCTGTTCAGCACTGAAAGCAGCGGAATGTGGTCGCTTTCGGTTCCGCCTGAAGTAAAGAACAGTTTTTCCGGCGGAACGCCGAGAACGTCCGCACATCGTTCCCTTGCCGATTCGAGCAGTGCGCGCGCCTCTTTTCCGACGGAGTGGACGCTCGACGGATTGCCCCATACGGCAAGCGTCTCTTCAAGCGAAGAGCGGAGGATATCCTCGTCGGCAGGGCTTGTGGCGGCCCAGTCGAAATAATGTCCGATGTTTTTCTGGTTCATAATCACTTCAGCACGGCGAGTATTTTTTCGTCGTCTACTTCCCTGATAAGCGTTTCGGCAAGACCTTTCTGCAGTATAAGTTTGACCGTATCGCCGGAATTCTTCTTGTCCTTGTGCATATTGGCGAGCAGCCGTTCGCCGACGCCGCCTCCCTTGACGATTTTGGGAAATGCACCTGTTTCCCATCCGTACGACCCGAGCACGGAGAGCACTTCGTTTTTATACGCCGAGTTGCAAAGGTCGAGACTGTTGCTCAGCACAGCGGCGCGACCGATTCCCCATGCCACGGCGTCTCCGTGAGTCATGTTTCCGAGTCCCACAAGCGATTCGAGCGCGTGCCCGAACGTATGTCCGAGATTCAGATACATGCGGATATCTTTTTCCATAAAATCCTGCTCGACGACCTTTGCCTTTGCTTTGATGCAGTGCCTGATAACTGTTTCGATTATACTTTTATCGCGCGCTTTTATTTTCTCCGAGCTGTTTTTGAACAGTTCGTACAGTTCCCCGTCGTACAGAAGCGCCGTCTTGAGCGCTTCCGCAAGACCCGACCGGTACTGATCCTCCGAGAGCGAGCGGACAAATTCCGGAAATACGTACAGCGTGCGGGCGGGAAAAAAATCGCCTATCATGTTCTTATAATTGCCGAAATCGCAGCCCGTCTTTCCTCCGATTGCCGCGTCGACCATTGCAAGCAGCGTCGTAGGCACGAACTCGACTGAAGCTCCCCGTTTGAACAGTGAAGCCGCAAAACCTGTTATGTCGCAGATAACGCCGCCTCCGATGCCGACGAACAGGTCTTTCCGCGCATAATCCGCTTCGAGTGCTGTTTTTATAATGGTAAGAACGCTTTCGATAGTCTTGTACGGCTCTCCCGAACCGAGAATAAGAAGATTATCCTCCCTGCATTTACCGTCGTCGAACTTTCCGATGAACGGCTGAACGGACGGCAGCGTTGCTACTGTTGCATCAGTGACGAAAAGACGTCTCCGGCCGTCTTCGTGCGCCTCTCCCGGATGCAGGACGGAAATCAGTTCAGGACTTTCTGTGTTGAAGATAATACGCGTCGATTCGGTGCCGGGGTGGACCGGCGGATACTTAACATTTAACTCATTTTCCATAATGATGGATATTTTAGTAGTTTTTTGTATTCATTGCAAGGAAATCGTTCCTGACTTTCGTGACGCGCGCAATTTCACGGTTGAGCGTTTTCCCGTAATCGAGGCTTCCTGTTTTTATCCGTTCCCGTTCGTCTTCCCAGTTCTGCTGGTCCGTAATGAACAGAAAATCGAACGATGCTGCGTTCGATTTCTCCGCCCACAGCTGCGCTTCCTGCCAGTAGTACAGACCCGCTTCGTAGCACGAAAGCGCTTTACTGAGGTCGTTTACGTACTCGTCCTTCCACGGAGCGTCGTAAAAGCGCGCAACCTGCCTGTCGTACGTCCGTCCGAGACGCAGGTGCTGTTCGATGAGTTTCAGATTGATGTGCATCTGGAAAAGGTAACGGTATTTTTCCCACTGTTTTTCCGTGTCGATTTTAGCGTCGGCGTACAGCGGATTGCAGAAATCAGCCTGAGCTGCTTTTTCGAGCCAGTAGATGTTCTCGATGCAGTCGTCGGGATACTGCTGATAATGAACGTGGTACAGGCGGTAGAAATCCTCCTTGTACTTGACCATGTACGCATCGGCAGGCGACGCAAGAAAGGGCTGGAGTACAAGGGCGAGAATCAGTATGTATACGATATGCGGAACAGTTTTTTTCACGCCTTCAGTATCGGCATGTTTTTGAGGTAACTCCAGATAATTTCAGCTGTTTCTTCTATAGGCTTCGACGCATCGAGCGTGACGAGCTTCATCGTCCCGGCCGCGGGAGTCCCGTCGTATTCCTTCATGATTTTGTCGTACAGGTCCGCCGTTTTCTGCTGAAAACAGGCGTTTTCGTATATTTCCGGCTTTTCTCCGCGCGCGATGACGCGTTCCAGCGACACTTCGGGATTTACACGGAAGTAGAAAAGCAGCTCGGGAAGCGGAAAAGCGCTGTTGAGCATGCGGGGGAGTGTTTCTCCGCAGGAGACCGACTGATAGGCGAGCGTCGAAAAAAAGTACCTGTCGCTCACGACGAGTCTGCCTGCGTTCAGCTGCTCGACGATGCCTCCTTTTCCGAAGACGTGTTCGCATCTGTCGGCTCCGAAAAGGTACGCGGCCGTACGCTCGTCGACGGAGAATTCTCCTTTGAGCATCCGGCGAAGAAAGACTCCCGTCGGGAGCCCTGTCGGTTCAGCGGTAATGAAGAGTCTGCCGCTGTGTATTTTTTCAGCGAGTTTTTTTAATTGCGTAGAGGTTCCGGCGCCGTCGATGCCTTCGAATACAATAAAATTGTGCAATACCATAGAATACACCTGTAATTCTGCCGATATTCTGATAAGATAGACTCTGCGAATATGAATAAACGGTCGGCCGCAGGCAGCATACACATCATGATTTTTCTCATGCTTTTTCTTGCGTCACTGCTGTGTATCGGTCCTGCGTATAAGTCGCTTACGGAGCTGCTTTCCGGAAAGGTGGACGAATTCCGTACGGAACTTGAGAACAAAACGGGACTGACCTTTTCGTATTCGTCGATGTCACCGTCCATTTTAACCGTATTCAGCGTAAAAGGTATAGTCCTCAAATCGGCGGCTGACCAGTCCGACGTTATGAAAATCCGCAAAGTCGTTCTCCGGTACAGTCTTGTAAAGCTTTTGAAAAAAGACACGCAGCACGCGTTCAAAAGCCTTACAATCGACGGAATTACGGTCGACTACGACGATGCTTCCGACAGAGCGATTGCCGACGGGCTTATTGCGCTGATCCGGAACCAGCCGGGCAGCGGGCAGTTCAGCCTCGAGAACGTTTCGGTCGAACTGCCCGTCGACGTTATAGTCAAAAACGTTTCGGTGCATTACCGCGGAAACGGAGTCGACGTTACTGTCGGACTGAAGAGACTCTCTGCTGAATACGACCGCGCGTCCGAAACGCTTGAAGTATCGGCAGGCGGCAGCGCGAAAGGCATGCTTGACCGGTTTAAAAAGACTCCTCTTTCCGGTAAATTTTCACTTTCCGGCAGCATCAGAAACGGTTTTGACGGCAGTACGTTTCTCGCCCGTTTTTCCAGTCTCACCGGCGGCGATTTCTCTTTCGGCAGGCTGAATTTTCTCTTTTCATACAACAACCGCCTTGTTTCGATGCGCACGATTCAGAATTCCTTTCCGCTGATGCTCCTGTGTTCGTACGACATCGATTCGGGAGATGCTGATTTTACGCTCCGTACGAACCGCTTTCTGCCTTCATCGTTCGTTTCGGCGGGAGGTCTGCGGAAAGAGACTCTGCAGAAACTTGCCTCCGTGAGTCTCTCGGTGAACGCGCATGCCGTGTACAACACGAAAACGTCGAAGTTCGAATATTCGTCGGACGGTACCGTGCATCTGTCGGACAACCTTGTGCCCGGAGCATTGGACGCTTCGTACCGGCTTTCGGGAGACAGCCGGAGCATACATGTTCCGCGGCTTGTTCTGCAGGGGAAAAATTACGATGCGGATATGTCGCTGTCGTACGAATTCGCGGGAATGCGCCTGTCGGGAACTGCCGATGCGAAGCGCGTGGTGCTTCCGAACGGAAGCGTTGTATCGGCCGAACTTTTCTTCGATCCGCTTACCCGCGGTTTCCAGTGCTTTTCGCCGCAGGTGTTCCTCAACGACAAAACGTTTACCGCGCTTCAGCTTACGGTACTGCCGCACGACGAATCGATAGACTTCCGGTTCGAGGTGTCCGACTATGCGCATCCCGACGCTGAAACGCCTGGTAAAATTCAGATAGACGGAAGTTACCTGACTAAGACGAAATACGTTCAGGCCGGCGTCGACGTGTCGAACGTCTATCTTGACAGCGCAGCCGAAGCCGTTTCGTTTTTCGTGCCGGAGAGCGCGGCGCGCACGCTTTCGTCGGCGTCCGGCGCGCTTGAGCCGTATTTGTTTTCCGGCGAGTTCTATCTGTCGTCCGACATGAAGTCGCTGTCATATAACATACCGTACGCGATCGTTGCGAACACGAAAAAAGACGACCAGTTCCTGCTCATGTCCCTCGACGGAAACGAGTCGTCGCTGCAGGTGACGCAGTTCGATATCATTTACGGAAAAAACACCGTGCATGCGTCCGCTGAAGTGGATAAGTCGCCCGATTCCCGAGGCTCCTTTTTTACGCTCGACCTGAATGCGGGTTCCGTTCCGTATCATTTTACGGGAAACGTCATGGAAAATTTCGTCTCCGTCACGGGCGATTACGGTACGTCGGTGCAGGTGCAGCGGTCGAACGACGGCGGATTTGAAGGTTCTCTCGTGCTCGACAATTTCCCGGTGAGCGCGGCCGGCACGATTTTCACGCTTTCGACGGAAACGGGATTCGCGTATACGGCGGCCGACGGATTCGCCGTGAGCGTCGCGCGGTTCGAGGCTGATGAAGCCGGTTCGAAATTCCGTTTTTCTCCGAAGCTGAAGCTTTCCGGAAAAATCACCCGGTACGGAGCGTTCTTCGATTCCGTTTCGTATTCCGACATTTATTCGGCGCTGAACGGAAACGCGCAGCTGATTATGAACATGAACGACGGTCTCTTCAATTCCGCGCACCTTGAGCTTCTGCTCAAAAATCCGCTTTCGAGCGAGCAGCTTTCCGCTGCCGCCGACGTGACCAATCCCGACGCTCTGCCGTTGTCGCAGGAGACGATTCAGAGCAGCCTCTATTTCAACGCGCAGCTTTCCTGCAGGGATTTCGGACTGAACAGGTTCATTTCGGAACAGAGCGACAACAACTCGCTCACCGCGTCTCTCACGGCGACAGGTACGCTCGACAAACCGTATATTGCGCTCAACGTCGATTCCGCGGGAATTATGCTTGCCGGAATCCAGCTTTCAGCCGGCGGAAATGCGTCCGTCGTGGAGCGATCGCTTGCAATCGATACGATGCACGTGAAGTACGGTTCTGCCGAAATTAACAATATTAAGGCGGACGTGTCGCTGGAAACGTACGAGGGAACTGCGTCTGCGGAATTTGACGCGGCAGCAGGCAGCAGGACTGTTTCGCTGCCGCTGAATCTGACTGTTTCGGACACGCAGCTGAAAAAAGACAGCTTCATTCCGGAATCGTTCGCAGTGACGCTTGCTTCGCCCGGTGCGTCGGGAACGCTGTTTCAAAAGACGTTTCCGTTTTCGTTCACGATACTTCACGGCGGCGGTGACACGTCTCTGTTCTCGTCGGAAAACCTCGGCATTTCCGGGCACGTGAGCAGCAGCGGCGGACTCAATCTTACAATTGCGGATGACAAACCGTTCCACTGCACGGTGACGGGCAGGGTGGAAAACAAACAGCTCGACATCGGCATATCGGGAATATATGCGGATTTGGCCGAGCTGCTGTCTTATCTGCCCGACGACTATTTTAAGGTGTACGGCGGTATTCTCAACGGCGCAGTGCGCATCAGCGGGCTGCAGACCGATCCGGAATTTACCGGAGCGATGTCCGTTGCAAAATCCGACTTCAGCCTCCCGAAAGTCGTGCCGTCTCATATTACGGCCGACAAAATTCTCGTCACCATGCTTCACAATGAAATCATGGTGCCGGAAGTCGCTCTCCGCGAGCACAACGAAAACGTGTTCGTCAAGGCGAAAATTTATTTGGACAGGTGGGGGTTCGACAGACTGGAGTCATCGGTGAGAACGACGCCGGGCCGTGTCGCTCCCGCGGATCTCGACGCGGACGTTGCCGAGTTCAAGGGGCTGACGTCCGTCGATCTCGATCTCGGTTTCCAGGGGAACATTCTCGACGTAACCGGAAAAGTGTACGTTGAGGACGTCAAAGCGAATATCAGGGCATCAGAAATCGCGTCGGCGCTGAACGACAAATTTGAGAGCAGTACGTCGTCGTATTATGTCAGAACCGATCTTGATATCGTCATGGGGCCGCATGTGAACGTGGTGCTCGATCCGCTTCTCCGCTGCGTGCTTGTTCCGAATACTTCCGTCAATTTCAAAATGGACCAGTCGGAGAACACGTATGCAATCAAGGGCGACATCAGTCTGAAATCGGGGGACGTTGCGTATCTGAACAGGAACTTCTACATCAAACAGGGGCTTCTGAAATTCAACGACACCGACGGACGGATAAATCCCCGCATCACGGTGCAGGCGGAAACCCGCGAGCGCGACGAGAACGGAGACGAACTCCGCATCATTCTTTCCGCGGAGAATCAGTATCTGTCCGATTTCAATCCGCAGGTTACGTCTGTTCCAGCGAAGTCGGAGACCGAACTCCGCGAGCTGCTCGGGCAGATGGCCGTCGGCGATTCGACGAACGTAAGCGGTCTTTTATTCGCCGCAAGCGATTACGCCGTTCAGTCAACCGTCGGCCGCACCGTCGAGAATAAGTTGCGTGATTTGCTGAATTTTGATATATTTTCTGTGCGTACGATGGTTTTACAGAACACGTTGAAAATGGGATTCGCAGGCACGCTCACACCTTCGCAGATGACGGCCGGTAACTTTCTCGACAATTCAACTGTTTATATTGGTAAATACTTCGGAAGTGCGGTGTATGTCGATGCGCTTATGCATCTGTCATACGACGAGACAAGAATTGACGATGCGGCAACGTTACAGGGGCTCGAGCTTCAGCCGGAATTCGGTCTGGAACTTGAAACTCCGTTTGCGGATATACGATGGAATCTGGCTCCTAATATTGATGCAATGCTGAATAATATAATTGTTTCTTCAACGTCTTTGACACTTTCATGGAAATTTTCATTTTGATAATTAAAGAAAGGAGAATGTATGTATTCAGTCAATCGTGTTTTTTCCCGATTCCTGCTTCTTGTTGTTGTTCTGCTGTCTTTCGGCCTGCCGCTTGCGGCCCAGGACAGTACGACTGAAGATCCCAACTGGTTCTGGGGAAAGACAATTTCGGAGATTTCTTTCGAGGGACTGAAGAACGTCAAAAAAAACGAACTGACAGGTGTTACAAGTTCGTTTGTCGGAAAACAGTTTACAGAGGACGTATACAACGATCTCGTCGACAGACTGTACGGACTCGATATGTTCGACGACATTACTCCGTATGCGAAACACGATCCGAAGACTGCCGATAGAATTCTGCTTGTGTTCAAGGTAAAGGAACGCCCCGTCATCAAATCAATAAATTTCGAGGGCAATAAAAAAATACGCAACGGCGAGCTCCGCGAAGCTGTGACCGTGAAGACTGACGACATCTATCTCGAGAGCAAAGTGCTGCTCGACGACCGCGCGCTTCGCGACGTGTATCTCAAAAAAGGATATATCGACGCGAAAGTAACGCATAAGACGGAAGAGACCGATCAGGGAATAAAACTCACGTTCGTTGTGGACGAAGGCGCGAACACCGTCATCACGTCGATCCGTTTCAGCGGAAATACGGTCGTTTCCGAGCGCACGCTGAAAAGCAAGATTTCGCTGAAAGAGGTCGGATTTATGAAGGACGGCGCGTTCCAGAAATCGTCCCTTGAGGCCGACAAGCAGACCGTCGTAACGTATTATCTGGACAGGGGATATGCCGACGCGAAAGTCGTCGACGTCATGCAGGAGACGAAACTAAACGAGGAAAAAGACAGAAACGAACTGACGCTCACGTTCGTCATCCAGGAAGGTCCGCAGTATACGTATACCGGAACGACAATCAAGGGAAACGAGATATTCAAGGCCGATAAACTTCTTTCATACATCAAGCTCAAGGAAGGTTCCGTCTACAACCAGACAAAATATCAGGAAGGACTGCAGAACATTACGGGCCTGTACGCGGAGAACGGATACATGACGAATCAGTATACGCCTGAAGTCACTAAAGACGCGGAGCGCAAGACGATATCTTTTACGCTTACGATAGTCGAACGCGCGCGCAGCCACATTGAAAATATTATTATTAAGGGAAATACGAAAACGAAGGATTACGTCATCAGACGCGAACTTCCGATCGAACCGGGCGACGTGTTCTCCCGCGATAAAGTCATGACCGGTCTGCGCAATCTGTACAACCTGCAGTATTTCTCGAGCGTCGTTCCGGAACCTGTGGCGGGATCCGAATCGGACCTTGTCGATCTGGTGATTACGGTCGAAGAGCAGTCCACGACGTCGCTCGAATTCGGCATGACGTTCTCCGGCGTTTCCGACCCGGACGAATTTCCGGTGTCGCTCTTTGCCAAATGGCAGAATTCCAATTTGTGGGGCGAAGGAAAAACAGTCTCCGCAAGCACGACGATTTCAAGCACCGATCAGTCCGTAAGCGGATCGTACGGGCAGAACTGGCTGTTCGGACTGCCGCTCGGTCTGAGCGAGTCGCTTTCCGTTTCACATTCGAATGAGTCTGCATTGCGGAACGCATGGCTGCCCGACGGCACGCTCGACGACGATTCGTATTATATGCAGTATGAAGACTACTCGGTGACGCTCAGCTCGTCCGTCGGCAGGCGGTGGACGCCGAATTTCGCAATTCTTTCGTGGGGCGGCGGTCTCGCCACGACATTGAGCAACAATATATACGATGAAGCGCTGTATACGCCCGTCGATTCGAGCATCAATCAGGCCGCAAACAGGTTCGGACTGAACAATTCCATCTGGACGAGTTTTTCGATCGACAACCGCGATATTAACTACGATCCGTCGAAGGGATGGTTCTCGAGTGAGCGTGTGGCATGGTACGGACTTCTGCCGGGCATAGAAAAAGAGTTCTTCCTCAGGACCGATACGAAGCTTGAGGGATATGTGACGCTGTTTAATATTCCGTTCGGTGACAAATGGTCGCTCAAAGGCGTGCTCGCCGCATACACCGGTTTTTCGGCCATATTCCCGGTTCCCGGCTCGCTGCTCGGCGATTCGAACAAAGTGTACATCGACGGTATGTTCAATGCGCGCGGCTGGACGGATATTTACGACTCGACGCGAGGAAAGGCTATGCTGAGCAACAGACTTGAATTCCGCGTGCCGCTCGTGCAGAATGTCATAGGTGTCGACGCATTCCTCGACGCCGCCGCGGTAAAGAGCGAAGTCTCCTCCATGTTCAACGATTTGTCGCTCAGCGATTTCTATTACAGTACGGGACCGGGAATCAGATTCCTTCTGCCGCAGTTCCCGCTTCATCTGCTGTTTGCAAACACGTTCCGTTACAGCGAATCGAAGGGATTCTACTGGGTGGACAGCTGGCAGTTCGTTCTTTCGTTCAATATTACCAATAAATAGGATTTTACAGGAAGGTTTTAAAAGATGAGAAAGACAGAAAAAATAATAAGTATTGTGTTCGCCGCCGCAATTTTTGCGTGTGCAGGGCTTTCCGCCCAGCAGATAACTAAATTCGGCGTTGTCGATACGGCGAAAGTATACAACGCGTATTTCCGCAATTCTTCCGCAGTCCGCAGTTATGACAGGAAGAAGGCGGAGTATCAGCAGGAAATAAATACAAGAACGCAGGAACTGCGCGACCTGCAGCAGAAAAAACTCGATTATCAGGCTGCGGGTGACGATTCGAACACGCTCCGCGTTGAAGGCGACATCACGAAGAAAACCGAATACCTCAACGAATATACGAACGCGAAGAATGTGGAACTTGCGACCATGCAGAAATCGCTTCAGAATTCCGACGAGTTTTATAAAAAGCTGTACAGCGTGCTTGCAAAAATAGCCGAGTCGGGAGGCTACAGCATGATTCTGAGTCTGCAGCAGGACAATGCCATTCTCTGGTACAGCAGCTCGGTGGACATTACCGATCAGGTGATTACCGAGCTCGGAAACAACTGACACCATGGAGACTGAACCGGAAAAAACGCCGCTGATGGCACAATACGAGTCGGTAAAAGCAAAATATAAAAATGAAGTGCTTTTTTTCCGGCTCGGTGATTTTTACGAAATGTTCAACGGGGATGCGGTAGAAGTATCGCGTCTTCTTAATTTAACGCTTACTCACCGCGCGGACAGTCCGATGTGCGGCATTCCGTACCATGCGGCGAAAATTTACATTGCGCGTCTGCTGCGGCTCGGGAAAAAAGTCGTCATCTGCGAACAGGTCGGAGAGATTGCACACGGAAAAGGTCTTACCGAACGCAAAGTCGTCGAAGTGATTACGCCGGGTACGGCCGTCGAGTCGGAATATCTGGAAGGCAGCATCAACAACTATCTTGCGGCGCTTTCCGTTTCGCACGGACGGGCGGGGTTTGCGTTCATAGACGTTACGACGTCGTCGTTCAGCGCGACGTCGTGGCCTGCGTCCGCCATGGCGGAGAATTTTCCGAAGGAACTCGGACGGTGCGTTCCGCGTGAAATCCTGCTGCCGCAGTCGCTCAAATCGAACGATACGGTGCAGCAGGCGCTTTCGACCCTGCCTGATTTGTCTGTGTCGTACTATCCCGACTGGGATTTTTCCGCGGACGTTTCGTACAAACGGCTTACGGCACAGTTTAAAACGGCGAACCTGCAGCCGTTCGGCCTCACCGAAGAATCCCCCGAGGTTCCGCCGGCGGGCTTCCTGCTCGACTATCTTGAAAAGACGACGAATACGGAAGTGCCTCACGTGAGCGGCATAAAAATATACCGCGACAATCAGTTTCTTGTCATAGACGATTCGTCGCGCCGGAATCTGGAGATAGTGGCCAATCTCCGCGACGGCAGCGTCCAGTACAGTCTGCTCGAATGTGTGAACTACACGAAGACCGCCATGGGCAACCGCATGATACGCTCGTGGCTTTTGTATCCGCTGACTGACCCGGCAAAGATACGCGCGCGGCAGGACCACGTCGCACTTTTTGCGGAGAACAGAAAGCTGCTCGACAGCGTGCGGAATCAGCTTGAACCGGTGCTCGACATCGAACGCCTTGCGGGGCGCATAGCGATGGACAGGGCGCATCCGAAGGATCTGCAGGCGCTGCGTGCGAGCCTTGAAAGCTGGCTCTCCGTGAGGAAATCGCTCGAACAGTACGACTTTTCGTCCGTCCCGCCGGAGCCTGCTGAAAAGATAATCGGCATTATTAAAAACGCGATTCTCGACGATCCCTCGACGAATATCACCGACGGCGGCATCATTAAGGAAGGGTGGTCGAAGGACCTTGACCACTGGCGGGAAATACACGACAACTTCGGTAAAATCCTCAACGAATACGAAGCGGAAGAGAAGGCGAAGACGGGAATAAGCACACTGAGGATCAAGTACACGAACGCTTCCGGCTATTTCATCGAAATAAGCAAAGGAAAGCTTTCCGCCGTTCCGCCTCATTTCATCATGCGCCGCTCGCTCGTGAACGGCGACCGGTATACGACTGAAAAGCTTCAGGAACTTGAACACGAGCTGACCGAAGCGGGTACGAAGATTCTCGAGCTTGAACGCGACCTGTATGTGGAAATCCGCAACCAGATGCACGAATACGTACCGTATCTTATGCAGGCTGCCGGAGAACTTGCGTATACCGACGCGTCCGCTTCTCTTGCGGAAGCTGCCGTTCTTCACAACTGGGTTCGTCCTGTCGTGGATGAAGGAACTGAATTCGAGGTAAAGGACGGACGGCATCCTGTCGTCGAACTTCACATGCCTACCGGCGAGTTTGTGCCGAACGATCTTGAGATAAGCGCGGAAGACGACGGGAAACCTTCATTCGCGCTTATAACGGGGCCGAACATGGCCGGAAAGTCGACCTATCTCAGACAGAACGCTCTTATCGCACTGCTTGCGCAGACGGGATCTTTCGTTCCGGCGTCATCCGCGCGACTCGGCGTTGTGGACCGCATATTCTGCCGCGTCGGCGCAAGCGACAACCTTGCGCGCGGCGAATCGACGTTCCTCGTGGAGATGACGGAAACGGCGAACATACTGCGCTCCGCGACTGAAAAATCGCTCGTCATCATGGATGAGGTCGGACGCGGGACGTCGACGGAAGACGGACTTGCGATTGCGTGGGCTGTGTCCGAATATCTGCTCGACGTGATAAAGTGCAAAACGCTGTTCGCAACGCACTATCACGAGCTTACGCGCATGGAGCACAAGTCGCTTAAAATGCTGTGCATGGACGTGGACGAGCGGAACGGCACTGTCGTCTTCCTGCGCAAAGTTAAGGAAGGCGCCGCGGAGGATTCGTACGGCATCCACGTTGCCCGTCTTGCAGGCATTCCGCAGCAGGTCACAGACCGCGCGAACGTGATTCTTTCGCATATTCAGGCGGTCGCCGCGGACCGTCCCGTGCTTGAGTCGGTCCCCGCGTCTGTTCCGCAGGCTGCTCCCAAGTCGCCGGGGCTGTTCAGCGACGAGGAAATCGTTCTCGACGAAATTCTTTCCTCTGACCCCGACAGCATGACGCCGCTTTCGGCGCTTCAGGCGCTCGCACGGTGGAAAAAATCGCTGTCGGGCCGGTAAAAAGAGTAAAAAAACGCGTGAAAAAGCAAAACGCAGACGATATAGTATTGTGTGAATCATTTTATTTTTGAGTGCGGGCAGTACGTTCTCCGGTGCATGCGGGAACTGCTCACTGTGCTCGCAGGCGGCGGCGAATGTGCCGTCTGCGGCGGCCGGTGCGGTGCCGTTCCCGTATGCCGGACGTGCGCAAAAACATATTTTACGCCTGATTTGTTTACTGCGGAACGATGTTCCGTCTGCGGAAAGAAACTTGTTTCGGAACACGGTATGTGCATGCAGTGCCGTTCGGAGCGGCTTCTGAAACATACTGACAGTGTTTTTCCGCTGTATTCGTACCGGCTGTGGAACAGCGTTCTTCTGTTCCGCTGGAAAATCGGCGGGGAGCGTTCACTGTCGCCGTTTTTTGCGGATCGGCTTGCGGCGGCGCTTGCCGTTCTGCCGCAGGGATTCGCCGTGGTTCCCGTACCGCCTCGTCCGGGAAAGATTCGGAAGAAGGGCTGGGACCAGATCGACGAGCTGTGCACGTTTCTGGAGCTGCGCCGGAAATACTGTGTGTGCCGCATTCTGGAACGAAGCACGGTGAAGGAGCAGAAGGCGCTCGACCGCACGGGACGGCTTGAGACGATCGGCAGATCGTATTCGCTTAAAACCGGCGGAAAATTAAAACGCGGACTTAAGTCTGCGGGCGGACTCGTGCCCGAAACCGTGTGTCTTATAGACGATGTCGTGACGACGGGTGCTACAATCGAAGGGTGTGCGACAGTTTTAAAAGCTGCAGGAGTAAAGAAAGTGTATGCGGTCGCATTGTTTACCGTCGATTAAAACGTCGTATCCTTGCAAAACGTTCAAATAAGGTGTATTCTTACATATATAGTGTTTTTTTAGGGGAAAATCATATGGCTTCAGAAGATTCACAGTTTCAGCTTGTCACATTTCAACTTGGCGACGAATTATATGGTGTCGATATTATGGATGTGAAGGAAATCGTCAAAATACAGGATGTACGGCCCATACCGAACGCACCGTATTATGTCGAAGGAATTATAAATCTCCGTGGAGAAATTATTCCGATTATTGATCTGCATAAGAGATTCAGACTGAAGGCCCTTGAAAAGATGAACGATTATGATGATTTCGAAGGCGGTTTTATCATCCTGAGCATTGAAGGCAACAGGATAGGCATCATTATAGACCGTGTTGCGCGGGTCGTTCCCGTGAAGCTGAGCGACGTAAAAGAGCCTCCTCAGATGCTGAGCGGCATTGGCACTGAGTACATTCAGGGCGTTATCCGTTCTGAAACAGGATATCTTATCATGCTCAACATACGGAAACTGTTCAATCCGAAAGAACTTCAGAAAATTATCGAAATACAATAGGCCGCAATGATCCGCACATACAGTACAACAATCAGACGCAAAGAAATGGATGCCGTGCTCACCTGCATGGTCGATGAGAAAATCGGGCCCGGTGAGCTCAACACGCGGCTTATTCAGACGGTAAAGGAATTCTTCAAATGCGACGGGGCGGTCGCTTTCCGGAATCCCGCAATCGCGCTCAAATATGCGCTGAAGGCGCTCGATGTTCCCGCCGGCAGCAGCATTATGATTTCGGCGCTCGCTCCGTTCTGGCAGGCGGCCGCGCTTGAGGATCTCGGTTTCGTACCGCTCGCACTCGATGTCGATGAAACGACGGGGCTCGTTACGGCCGACATCGTTTCCGACGGAATAAAGAACGGCGGACGTATTCTGATTCTCCACGAGACGCAGGGAATAATGCCCGACATGAATGCGGTTATGCAGCTCGGAATCCCTGTTATTGAAGACGTTTCTCAGAGCGCCGGTGCGGTTGTTCCCTCTGTCGACGAGAACGGAAATCCCGGCGAAGGCCGCCGCGCGGGTTCTTTCGGTGTGTTTTCCATTCTCGGCCTTGAGGAACACGACGTTGTCACGGCCGGCGGCGGAGCCGTCCTCATGGCTCCCGGAAGGCGCGAGTGGATTCCGCTCAAGAAATTCACCGACGCCGCACCCGTTACGGAACTTCTCCCCGATTTGAACAGCGCGCTTGCATGGGTTGAACTGCGTGAATTTCCGAAGAATGAAGCCGTGCGCAGGGAGATTTTTACGTTGTTCCAGCGCGCGTGTATGACCGGCCGTCATAAGCTGTTCGTGCGCGATACAGAAGGCGCTTCGACTATGTGCACGTTTCCCGTCGTCCTTTCAAGCGCTTACAAGGATGTAAAGCAGTACACGGACCGCAAGGATATAGAAATCAGGCCGGCGTATGAAAATTCCGTCATAGCGGTGCGCGACGAGCAGCTTTCCGCCTCGTGCATACACGCAAAATCGCTTTACCTCAGATGCGTGTTATTTCCGCTGTATCCGCGTCTTACACGCGCTGAGACGGCAAAGATTATAAAAGTTCTCGGAACACTGCCATGACGAGAGGTGCTGATGAAAAAATGTCTTATCGTCATAAACACTCATAAGGAAGAATCAAAATCGCTCGGAAATGAAATAGCTGTGTGGCTCCGGCTGAAAGGGATAGAGTCGTCTTTTTACCGGTTCGACGGTTTCAGTACGGAAAATCCTTTCGGCGGATACGATTTTGTCGTGACGCTCGGCGGCGACGGTACGGTGCTTTTTGCAGCGCGGGGATGCGCGGCGCTCGGTGTGCCCGTGTTTCCGGTGAACCTGGGGGAATTCGGTTTTATAGCGAGCATCCAGAAGACTGAATGGAAGGCGAACCTCGAGCAGTTTCTCGAGGGAACGGCGTATGTCGACAAGCGTAATATGGTGCAGGCCGCTCTTGTACGCGGCAAATCGGCGGCTTTTTCCGCGGTTGCCCTCAACGATATCGTCATAAGTGCGAAGACCGCCGCGCGTACTATTTCGCTCGACATTTCGTACAACTGCGCTCCGCTCGGCGTGTTCAAGGCCGACGGCGTGATTGTAAGCACGGCAACAGGTTCGACCGCGTATTCCGCTTCGGCGGGCGGTCCCATAATCGATCCGGAGCTTGACGCGCTTGTGCTCACGCCCATCAATTCGTTTTCGCTTTCGAGCCGCCCGCTCGTGCTGAGCCCGAACGGTGAAATCGGAATCACGGTGCTGCCGTCCCGCGTTCAGGATATTATTATTACGGTGGACGGACAGGAACCGGTGAGCCTGCAGGTGGGCGACTGCATAAAAATCAGAAAGACGGCGGACAAAGTAAAGCTCGTCGGCTGCACGACGGAAAAATTCTACGACGCGCTCCGTTCAAAGCTTAACTGGTCGGGAGGACCTCATGCTGGAAGACCTGACAATTAAAGATTTCGCGCTTATCGATCAGACGACGATAGAATTCTCAAAAGGGTTTACGGTGCTTTCAGGCGAAACAGGTGCCGGTAAATCGATCCTTATCGGCGCAGTATCTTTTCTGCTCGGGGGTAAGGCCGACGCGCAGTCGATACGTACCGGAGCGCATGAGGCATCTGTTTCAGGCACGTTCCTGCTCGACACGTCGGGGAGTACGGTGCAGAGACAGGCCGCCGCAACGGGAGAAGACGGAGAAGAGGAAGTGCTGTCGGCGCATGAATGGCTCGGGAAACACGGCATTGAACCGGAGAACGGCCGCATTATTCTTCGCCGGACGCTGCGCGACAACGGAAAGTCGTCCGCATGGATAGGCGGTACGCCCGTTACGCGCGCCGACCTTGCGTCGTTCTCGACGTTTCTCGTCGACATACACGGGCAGCACGAGCATCAGTCGCTCATGCGCGTCGCCGAGCACCGGAAATTTCTCGACGCGCGCGCCGGTATAGTCGACGAGGTGAATCAGTTTACCGCATTGTACGCGTCGCTCGTCGAAAAACGCAGGCTGCTCGACCAGATGAATTCCTCGAACGAAGACAGAGCGCGCCGCATAGAGATGTACTCGTTCGCGCTGCAGGAAATAAACGACGCAAAGCTTAAGACAGACGAGGATGCGCAGCTTGAAGAAGAAGAGAGCAGGCTTTCCTCGTATGAGAAGCTCTATGCCGACATTGAATCGATTACCGGCGCGCTGTCCGGCGGCGACGGTGCGCTCGTTGCGTCCCTCAGGCAGGTGCGCCGCGACTGTGCTCACGCAGTGGAAATGGATAAGACGCTTTCCGACCTGGACTCGCGCATCGAATCTTCGTTTTATGAAATCTCGGACATTGCCGACGAGTTTTCCTCATACAGGGACAAACTTGTGTTCGATCCGGCGCGCCTTCAGGAAGTTCAGGACAGGCTTTCACTCATCTACAATCTCAAGAAAAAATATGCATCGTCCCCGAATGCGCCGCTTTCCGAGGTGCTCAAATATGCGGAGGAAGCGCAGGAAAATCTCGACAGACTGGGAGCCGGCAACATCGACAAAGCTGGCCTCGAGAAAGAAGTTGCCGCGCTTGAAAAACAGGTGTATATTGAAGCGAAAGCATTGTCCGAAAAGCGCAGGGCTGCGGGCGTAAAAATGTCGGGCGAGGTGGAGGCCGTTCTTGCAAAGCTCGGCATGCCCGGCACGAAGTTTTCGGTTGATGTCGCGGAAAAACCCGGTACGGGCGTGGAGCAGAAATGCGGCCCGTACGGACTCGACAACGTCGAGTTCCTCATCAGCGCGAATCCCGGCTCTCCGCTCCTGCCGCTTGCGCAGATTGCGTCCGGCGGCGAACTTTCGCGCGTCATGCTTGCCCTGAAGACTATTTTTGCCGGAACGGATCCCGTTCAGACGCTCGTATTCGACGAAATCGACACGGGAATCGGCGGTGAAGTCGCGGTTGCAGTCGGCAGCCATATGAAGAATCTTGCGAAAAACAAGCAGATATTGTGCATAACACATCTGGCGAGCATAGCGGTTTATGCCGATAATCAGATAAAGATAGAGAAAGGCGTGTCAGGCGGAAGAACGTCGTCCGATTGCCGTCCTGTTGCCGGAGAAGAGCGTGTGAAGGAAATTGCCCGCATGCTTTCCGGTGAGGAATCGGAGGAATCGCTCGACCATGCCCGGTCTATGCTGCATAAATTCGGCGGAGGTATCTGATGGCGAAAATTTCGGAAGAAACACGGCTGCAGCTCGGAACTGCGGTCATACCGTATCAGAAGCAGATCGACGGTCTGCTTGCGAAAGAAAAGACGATGCTCTCTGTCATGCAGGGGGACAATTCCGGGCAGGCGTATAAAAAGCTTCAGCTTGCCGAGGATATGATTTTCATTTCTTCGCTGTATATGGCGGAAAACAGTCTTTCGCTCAAAATTCTCGAAGTAAAAAACAACGACGCCCTGAATGAATCCCGCAAGACGCTTTACAAGGCGATAATTTATCTGGAAGAAATAGTAACTAATTTTATAGACGTATCGTATGCGGAATTAGCTGATAAATGGGCGTTGATTGAAAATACTCCCGTATCGAAACGGTATCAGCTCGTGCGGAAACTTGGTCTTGCGATCCGTCTGCTCAAGGATGCGTTCGGCGAAAACAGCAAGTGGAAATGGTCTTTTGTCGAACTTGAGGGCCGGTTTGCCTCAGTTGCAAAGAACCTCATCGACATGCGGAAAGGCGCGAAGGATTATTTTGATCCGCGCTCGCTCGATTATGAAATCACCGTGCTGTATGTGCGCATGCTTCAGAAACTCCTGGACCAGTCGGCGAACGGATACCGCGACCGGTACGAGTTGTCTACGCGCCGTATCGACGACATGCGCAACGCAATCAAATTCCTGCTTGCCCGTCACAAACTATGTCTCGCCATTGCCGATAAAACGAACACCGAGGAAATAAAGAAAAAAGCCGTTGTCTGGAAGGACAAAATGGATGCCGACCAGAAGTCGGGATCAAGCACATAATATTATGAACAAAAAACTGGCGCTCCGTATTTTTGAAGGTTTTTCGATACAACGGTGGAACGATCTCATACGGCCCTTCGATCTTGTCGAAATGGACAAGGCCGGCGAAAAAATGGTCATCGCGTATCTCATCGGAAAATACGAGGAACATAAGGGCACGGACGTCGACTGGGAGTGGATGGCGTATGCGTCTCTGTTCGATCTGCTCAAAAAAATAGCGCTCTGCGACATCAAGGCCCCCGTCCAGCAGCTTCTCAAAAAAGAGTACACGCAGGAATATCTCAGACTCGACGAATGGGTTCTTAATCAGTACCGTCCGCTCATCGACGACGACGATTTGTTTTCGCAGTTCACGATTTATATCGGAGAAAAAGCCGGTACGCTTCCGATTCCCGAAAAATCGCAGGCCGCTGCGAAGATCCTTTCCGCCGCCCATAAATATTCCACAATGCGCGAGCTGCAGATGCTTTCGGTCGTGAACGAACGGGAGCGCCTCGTAAAAATTGAAACGGAGCTGCAGGCGCAGATTCAGCCGTACCTTGACCTCGAGGGCCTGCAGATGATGATGACTCATCAGCGCACGTTTGATTTTCTGCTCAAGATAGAACAGCTCCGGTTCCAGACGCGATGGAACCAGACGCCGCGCGTGCCGAGGACGAGTGTTCTCGGTCACAGCTATTTTGTCGCCGTAATGACGCTGCTTCTCGGAAGAGACACCGGCGTAAAGATGTGCAGCCGCCGCATAATCAACAATTTTTTCAGCGGACTTTTCCATGACCTGCCCGAATCGGTTACGCGCGACATTATTTCACCGGTAAAACAGGCGACCGACGAGCTGCCGAATATCGTGAAACGGATTGAGGATGAGATTGTCGGTCGCGAGCTTGTTCCCCTTATGGAACCGTTTTTCGTCGGCGAGCTCATGTACTACACGAACAGCGAATTCGCAAACCGGATCACGGAAAAGGACGGGACGGTGAGGGAAATTTCATGGAAAGAACTCAACGATGAGTACAACGACAATTCGTTCCAGCCCGTCGACGGACGGCTCGTGCGGGTTTCGGATCATCTCGGTGCCCTGCTTGAAGCCGACAGCTCTATAAAGCACGGAATCACCTCCGTGCATCTTGTCCGCGGCAGGGAAGGAATGATTTCGCATTACAAAACAGGTGAGATGATAAACGGCATAGACGCCGGTACTTTGTTCAGGGAAATTGTAAAGCAGGACTCCTAAAAAGCTGTTATTCTGCCGATAATGTGAAAGTATGATAGTTACCGGAAAAAAAACACGTAAATCAGTCAAATATCTTTGCACGGTGATTCTGGCAGCCGCCGCATATCTGCCGCTTTTTGCGGACAGTTCGTATACCGTGCAGCGGGGCGACACCCTGTATTCAATAAGCCGCAAATATCAGCTTACCGTAGCCGAACTTCGTACGGCGAACAACCTGTCCGACAGCGACGTGATAAAAGCCGGACAGAAACTTGTGATTCCCTCTGCGGATATTTCAAACGCCGCGGCTCTCTCCGCAACGCCGGACGCAGACAGCAGTGCGGGGAAACCGGAAACCGGAACGACAAAAACATACATCGTGCAGAAAGGCGACACGCTTTACGGCATAGCGCGGAAATACGACATGAAACTGGCTGAACTCCTGTCGCTGAACAGCATGGGAAGCGATGCCGTGATAAAAGCCGGACAGAAGATTGCCGTAGCCGGCGGCACACCCGCAGAAACTCCTCCGAAAGATACTGTTCCGGTAAAACCTGATTCATCAAAAAATCCCGGAGACGACGACATTGCACGGACTGGCGATTCTTCGCTTATGTGGCCTGTCGAAAATCCGAACGTGACGTACGTAAAAGGAAAGGTATCAGGCGTGGAACTTTCCGCAAAAAAAGGCGAACAGGTGAAATCGATCAGGGCGGGAACCGTCATGTACACCGGCATGTACCGCGGATACGGCAATGTCGTGTTCGTAGAATCGAAAACAGGTCTCATTTATGCATATTCGTGGCTCGGGTCGGTAAGCGTGAGGAAGGGTGATTATGTCGTCTGCGGCGATACGGTTGGAACGGCGGGCAAAGATCCCGACACCGGCAGTCCCCGTCTTTCGTTTATGGTCTTCAAAAACGGCATGCCCATGGACCCGGCAGAAGCTCCCAGAGGCTAGCGTCTCAAAATGGCATCGTGCCATTTTGAGACGATTCGGAAATTCCGGTGAGCCGGAATTTCCGACGCTTGATGACGCGCATCCTTGCGCTTGCCGATGGTCTCAGCAGTAAATAAGAAGTATAAAACGACGTCCTGTCGTTTTTCAAAGATTCGGGAATTCCGGCGAGCAGGAATTCCCGACGATCAGGGGCGCGCATCGTGCGCTTGCGGATGGTCACAGTAATTACTGTTTATATTTTCTGCACGGATTCGGTGTCCTTTATGCAGCGCAGGAAAACTTCGCTGCATACGCGGGCATCGTCGCAGGCGCGGTGTGCGTTTTTTGCCTCTATGTTCATCGCCTGCGCAAGATACTGCAGACCGTGGTGAGCTGATGTCGGATATGCCCAGCGGCTCAGATTGAGTGTATCTATCGCTTTGTTTCCCATCGACGGCATGCGGCTGCGTTCGAGTTCTCTGTTGATGAACAGCAGGTCGAACGGCGCGTTGTGGGCGATTAAAATTGAATTTCCCACGAAGCTGATAAAATCAGGCAGTACCGATTTGATGACGGGAGCCGAAGCAACCATTTCATCCGTAATATGATTGATGTATGTCGAACTTCCCGGAATCGGACATCCGGGATTGACGAGCGTGTTGAACGTACTGAGAAGACCCGACTTGTCGAACCTGACTGCGCCTATTTCGATAATGCGGCACGTTTCGGGCGAAAGACCTGTCGTCTCGGTGTCGACTGCGGTAAAGACCGCTCCGCTGTTCAGTAAACGGAGAAGTCTTTTGTAGTCGCGCAGCAGCTTATTCGGCAGCTGCATCGAGCGTTGCTTTTATCTCGGAGGAAATGGCGTCGCAGAGCGCGGCCGATTCGGTGCGTGCTGCCGCAAGGCCTGAATCGCTGTATCCTGCCACAGGAACTTCCGTATTGATGTAGAACTTGATTTTCGGCTCCGTTCCGGACGGACGCGCGCTCACGATTGTGCCGCCTTCAAGGAAGAACTGGAGGACGTTGCTCTTCGGCATATCGTACGGTTTCGTCGCGGCCGGATTTACCGGGTCGAACGTGACGCTCCGCTCCACGTCGCGGATCATCGTAACGCGTTTGCCGCCGAGCGTTTTAAGACCTTCGCTGCGGAGCTTCGCCATGATTCCCGCCATGGTGGTGCCGCCTGTCGGTCCCGGAAAATACTGCGAGATCGAACGGTCTTCAAAATATCCGTATTCCTTGTACATGTCGTCGAGGTGTTCGAGCAGGCTCCTGCCTTTGCTTCTCCAGTAAAGGGTCATCTCGGCGCACATGGCTGCTGCGGAAACGCCGTCCTTGTCGAACACTTCCTTTTCGATTTTATAGCCGTAGCTTTCCTCGAGGCCGAATACGTATTCGTTTGAACGGTCGGCTTCCATTTTTGCCTCAGCGGCGGCAATCCACTTAAAGCCGGTAAGGCATTCTATCATCGTGACGCCGTATTTTTTACAGATTGCGTCGCAGAACGGAGAAGTGACGATGGAGCGGACGACTGCCGGATTTTTCGGCATTGTGCCGAGCTCTGTACGCGAAAGCAGAACGTACTCCATGAGGAGCGCGCCCATCTGGTTTCCGCTCAGGAGAACGAATTTGCCGTTTTTGTCGGGGAACGCCGTACCGAAGCGGTCGGCATCGGGGTCAGTCGCCATGACGCAGTCCGCGCGTTCCTTTTCGCCGAGTTCGACGGCCATTTTAAGCGCGGGCGCTTCCTCAGGGTTCGGCTTTTCGACTGTCGGGAATTCGCCGTTCGGATCGCGCTGCTCGGGAACGGTGATGACCTTGAGTCCGAGGTCGCCGAGCACTTTCTCGACGTGCATCGCACCTGTTCCGTGGAGCGGCGTGTAGACTATTTTTACGTCCTTTGCGTGATCGCGGATGAGCGCCGGACGGAAAAGCTGGCGTTTGCACATATCCCAGAACGGCTCGTCTATTTCTTTGTCTATGAGCACGAGTTTTCCGGCCTTCAGGGCTTCATCCTTCGTAAGTTCCTTTACTTCCGTCACCGCGTTTACTTCGTTTATGATGCCGGCGTCGTGAGGTTCAATGACCTGCGCGCCGTCGTTCCAGTACGCCTTGTATCCGTTGTACATACGCGGATTGTGGGAAGCCGTAACGACTACGCCCGTATCCGCATGAAGCGTACGGATTGCGAATGACAGCTCGGGAGTGGGGCGTACGCCGGTGAACAGATACGCTTTGATGCCGTTCGCAGCGAGGATGCACGCGGTTGCCTGTGCGAATACGTCCGAGTTTTTGCGGCTGTCGTACGCGATAACGGCGCTCAATGTTCCCGCCTTTGCTTTGGCGGGAGACGCCTTGATGACGTAGCTTGCAAGCCCCTGCGTTGCGCGGTTTATTTCGAGCGTGTTCATGCGGTTCGTGCCGCCGCCCATAATGCCGCGGAGTCCGCCTGTGCCGAATTCAAGCGTCTGATAGAATCGGTCTTCAAGTTCCTTTATATCATCCTTTGCGACGAGGTCTTCGACTTCTTTGCGGAAACGCTCATCCTTTTCTTCTGCAATGTACGCTTTCGCGCGTTTTAAAATTTCTGCCTTGTCCATTTTCCGGCTCCTTATTTGTAGCATATCAGTTATCTGCTTTCAGCAGCATATCTGTTTCCCACTGCAGCAGTTCTTTTTCCTCTTCCGCATCAGCGCTTTTTACGTCGCACATGATGCGGAAGACAGGCTCTGTTCCGGAACCGCGCATCCAGATGAACGCGCACGGATTTTTCTTCCTGTCGGAAAAAATAATTTTGAGTCCGCCGCTGCCGCTTTTTGAGAAATCGGCGGCATTCCGCGTCTCCGTCGTTCCGTTCGTGAGAACTGTTTCGTATGAGACTATACCATACTTCGCGGAAAATGTATCTAGTTTCGACTTCCATTCGGCTTCAAAAATCTTCTGGAATCTCCCTTTGAGCAGTGCGTGATCCATCGTCCTGATATGCAGAACTGCGCGGGGCTCCGAAACCCCCGTCGTCGTGTAGACGGGAAGCGTGCCGAGTACGTCGGTGAGCGTAAAATCATCCCTGTATGCATGACCTGATTTTTCACACCACGTGCGGTACAAACCGTCTATGTTCATAAGTTTGATGACGGCAAACACGGTGGAAAGCGGGTCGCGTACTGACGACGGATATGTTATGTTTCCGCCGTTGCTCCCTTCGCCGCAGATGCGCACCGTGAATCCTGCATCCCGCGCTTTTCTCGCCGTATTCACGACGTTTGCTTCGCCGACTTCGGCGCGGTATATTTTTGCACCGAACACAGCCGCAATTTCGTCGATGCGCATTGACGTCGGACAGTTCACGGCGACTGCCGGTTTGTAGTCGGCGGAACCGCCGTAGAGCATATCAGCATACGAAAGCTCGGCCAGGACGGCGAGCGAAAATACTTCCTGCGCCTTCAGGATGTCCGCTTTATGATTTTTTTCGTCCCAGTACACGATATTGCCGCGGTCTCCGTCGCAGTCCGGCATGTAGCCGAGAACGGCGTCCGTATGTCCTGCCGCCTGAAGCCGTTCCATTTCTTTTGCGCACCATACGAGGTTCTCCGCTTCGGGGATGATTTCGTGCACTATGTCTCCCGCCGTATCGTTTATCGCATAGAACGGTATACCGTTTTCCGCAAAAAATTCCTTATCGATTGAAAGCGAACGTGCAGAGCCGTTCATGTCGCATACGACACCGACAGGATGTTTCCCCGCCGATTTCCGGATCTGTGCGAAAATTTCATCCTGTTCCGACGGTTTTCTTACCGACGTGATTACTTCGCGTATAAACGATTTGTAGGAAGAGAGCGCATCCTTTTTGCTCTCGGACGATTCTGCGTATACCCAGTCGACGTCGGACGTGCTGCAGTCGTTGAGAACGGCCGCAGCTTTCTGCATCGCCTGCGAATCTGCGCATTTTCGGGTGAACGATTCGACGAGCTTCGCGTTTTCGGCCGCATTGAGGACACCGCCGTCGTTAAGTCCGAACTTGATGCCGTTATGTCCGACGGGATTATGGCTCGCCGAAATATAGATGAATCCGTCGAGTTTTTTTGCATATGCCATGATTTCCGGCGCGGCAGTAATACCGAGATACCGTACGACGATTTTTTTTGAAAGCAGCGTCCTGATGACCGCAGCTGAAATTGCAGGGCCTGTGGGGCGGGCATCCATACCGCATGCAATGACGGGAGTCTGCTGGTTTACCGCATTACGGACATAGTCGGCAAAAACTTCCGCAGCTAAGACCGCAAGTACCGTGTTTTCCGGCCCGATTTCAGGCGTATTGTCCTGCTCTCCGCCTGATTTTGCGAATATCCTGCGCCATCCGGACGCCGAGAGAATCATATTATGTTCCATGATTCTTACTATAGCATGAAAGATATGAGGGTTCAAGTAAATCCACCGCTGCTACAAAGTGCATTATATTCCCACAAATTGTTTTTTCTATTATAGTACGGATTGTGAACTATACTGAAGAAAAACTGCCCGGAGCGGGCGATACTGTCGTTGTCGGAATGTCGGGAGGCGTCGATTCGACGCTTACCGCATTCATGCTCAAACAGAAAGGCTGCCGCGTTATCGGCATAACCATGTCGTTATGGAAAGGTGATCTGCCGGAACTTCCCGACGGGCGGAAACTGCATTCGTCCTGTTACGGCCCGGACGAAACGGAAGATATTGCAGAATGTGCAAAATTCTGTGAAGAACAGCATATTGAATACCATGTGATAGATGTAAAGGATGAATATCAGCGGCAGGTGCTCGACTACTTCAAGTCGGAGTACCGTGCCGGCCGCACGCCGAATCCGTGCGTCAGATGCAACAGCTTCATTAAATTCGGCGCACTGCTTGAGGGTGTACAGAAACAGGGAATCGCATACGATTATTTCTGCACCGGCCATTATGCAAAAATAGTGCGGCCCGACGAGGGACTCTGGCATACCGGCGTGCGTCCCGCCATGATTGCGGGCTCGCTCGACCGTTCCAAGGATCAGACGTACTTCCTGTACCGCATCCCGTCGTCGACTCTTGAAAAAGTACGCTTCCCGCTCGCCGGCATTGAAAAGAAAGACGTATTCCGCATGGCGCACGACGCAAAACTTGAGGCGGCAGAACGGGCCGAAAGCCAGGATTTTATTCCGCCGGAATATTTCGACATACTGTTCGCGGACAAAAAATCAGTTCCGGGTAAAATCATCGACCTTGACGGTCACGTGCTCGGAACACACCGGGGAATAGAGCATTACACGGTGGGACAGCGTCGCGGGCTCGGAGTGGCGGCAAACCGTCCGCTCTACGTTCATTCAATCGATGCGGATAACAATCTCGTTATTCTTGCCGACAGCGGAAACCTCGATTCTTCGGCTCTTATCGCCGACGATTTTGTGTGGCCGGGAAACGTCGTGCCCGACGGCCCGTTCGACGCACTTGTAAAAATCAGACTTGCGTCCCGTCCTGTTCATGCTCACGTAGAGCAGTATGCGCCGGGAGAAGGCGAAAGTTTCGACGGTCAGCCGTACAAAATCACGTTTGCGGAAAAAGAACATGCCGTGGCCCCCGGCCAGTCGGTCGTCCTGTACATCGACGGCGTCATAGCGGGCGGAGGCATCATAAACAAAGCATTGCCGTAAGGTTTTACTAAAAACCTATTGACATAGTAGGTAATAAAACGATACAGTACGCGTATCACGTATGAAATCCTGAGGAGGAAAATATGAAACAATTATGGAAAAAGGCTGTATGGACTGCAGTTGCGGCCCTCGTAATTACCGGCGGTGTTTCCGCCAAAGCGAAGAAAGCAAAAGGGAGCGTGCTTACCGTCGGTGCAACTCCCGTACCTCACGCAGAGATTCTCAACCTGCTCGTTGACGATCTTGCAAAGCAGGGCATCACGCTCAAAGTTGTTGAGTTTACGGATTATGTCACACCGAACGAGGCCGTTGAATCGGGCGAGATCGATGCGAACTATTTCCAGCACAAACCGTACATGGATTCTTTCAACAAAGAAAAAGGATACCATCTTGTGAGCGTCGTCGGTGTCCACGTCGAACCGCTCGCCCTTTATTCCCACAAAATAAAGAGTGCTGCCGACCTTAAGGACGGTTCTACGATTGCGATTCCGAACGATCCGACGAACGAAGGCCGCGCGCTTCTGCTGCTCCAGTCTGCCGGATATATTAAGATTGATCCGAAAGCCGGACTCACTGCAGTTCCTGCGGATATAACTGAAAACAAAAAGAATCTGAAGTTTAAGGAAATCGAGGCAGCATCGCTTCCTCGTGTTCTTGACGATGTAGACGCCGCCGTCATCAACGGAAATTACGCGCTTCCTGCGGGACTGACCGCATCAAAGGACGGACTTATCGTTGAAGGAAAAGATTCGCCGTATGTGAACATTCTCACCGTAAAAGACGGTATGCAGAATGATCCCCGCATTAAGGCTCTCGCAAAAGCGCTTACAAGTCAGAAAGTGAAGGACTATATCAGTAAGACATATCCGAACGGAGAAGTTGTCGCTGTGTTCTGATAGCAGCGGTCTGCGGAAAAGGAGATGCTCTGACGGGCATCTCCTTTTTTTTAATAAATTATTAAAGAATATGCCGACGTCGTCTCTTTTCCGAGTATGTCGGCGAGCGTCATACCGAGCGTGTTTTTTCCCGGAGTGAGCGTTACTTCTCCGAGCAGCTGCAGCCGGTCGTCGGGGTAGAGCACGTCTTTCGAATAATATCTGAGGCCCGCCGCGCAGACGGTGTTTCCCTCCCGTATGAGCTGGTCGTACGCAATAGTGTCGATGATGATGCCGTTTATTGTCACGCGGCTTCTGTACGGTATAGCCACAGGCTGACGCTGTCTGTAGACGCGGTACAGACCGGAGGGAATCGTACGCTGCACGAGAAGATCGTAGCGCGTTCCCGTTTTGCTTTCCAGTGTAATTCCGGTAAGCGTAAGCGGAAGTTCTTCGCCTATGCGCGGCATGAGTACCCGCGGATTGATTGCGGTGTTGTTCTTCGTGTCTACAACCTGAAACTCAAGACTGCTCCGTCCCTGCTGCCAGCCGGAATTTCCGCTTGAACCGAATACAGTGCCGGTTTTCACCGTACCTGATGTGTTGTATATCGTTTTAGAGAGCGTCTCTCCGTCGATGTTGCCGTACACGGTGAGCAGATTGTCGTTGTGCGCGACGATGACGGCGTTGCCGAACGACGAAGGAAAGAAGCATGAATCGTCGTCGTATTCGCTTATGACCGCGATTACTTTTCCGTCATCGGCCGCCTTGACGTCGGACGGGTCCGCAAAAATGAGCGACGTGCTGATGGTCCCGCCGCGGAGCTGACCGAAATATGAATAGAAAGAATCGGACATAATTTCCTCCTGCGGCCAGTCGAAGGCTGCAAGGGGAACAGTCGCGAAAAGAAGCGGAAGTATCAGGGATTTCTTCATAATTTCCTCGTAATATTATTATTTTTTTTCAAGTGTGATCCGCGAGACAGTCGTGTCCTTTCCTACGAACAGGTTATTCCCCTCCGTACGGATAAAAGCCGAACGCGCATCGAATGAAAACGAACCGCAGAGCGTGTCGAATTTTTCGATTGCATAGACTGTGTACGTCGTGTTTTCTTTTGTGAGCAGAAATACCATGTTTCCGGCTTCCTGAAGCGAGAGCGCCTGTCCCCTGACGGGAATGTGGGAATGTTTTTTGCCTTCCGAATCAACAATCCCGAGTCCGCCGTTGAAGTTGTACCAGATTATGCTGCTGTCCCTGCTGAACTGTACGAGACGCTGATGCGGGTCGCTTTGTCCGACAAACTCATGGAAAACTATTTTCGCATGAGTGCCGTCTTTTTTCGCGAGAACGAAACGCTGCCTGTCCTGTCCCGAAACTGTTGCGATATACGAACCGTCGGGGGAAAGGGCCGCACCGAGTATGACGGAATAGTCGCTTCCTCCCGGAACAAATTCCCGCACAATCTTTCCGTCAGCCGATATTTCACGGACCGTACCGTCGGCAAATCCGACGACGCAGCCGTTTTTCGAAGAATCGAACGCGGTTATGGGAACCGTTCCGCCGTACTGCCATTTTTTTGAACCGTCGGGATTGCACTGGACAACAGACGAGCCTCCCGGAAGAAATACAAAAATACGGTCCTCATCGAAAAACGGGAATCCGCTTTCCGTAATCGTACCTGCGCGTGAACCGTCCGCATGATAGAAATCGACGGAAGAATTGTCCGCCGTGTACGATGTAAAATATGAGTCCGATATAGTTGCTTTAAACGGAAACGTCGAAATGGAGACGAGCTGCCCGTCTTCGGTAAAATACCCGGCAGTCTGTCCCAGATGAAAATACAGCGGAACGGCACCGGGTGAAAGCGGAGAGGGAGCCTGCGTACTTGTGTCTATTTTCCACTGAGGTACGAACTGATATTCCGTCGTCAGCGGACGAGCTGCAAAGATTATATATGCGATGCAGAAAAGGATACTCAGAAATACGTAGAAAGCAATGCTTTTTTTTGTCTTCATATTGAAAAGTATGCTATAATAATGAATAAATACTGTCAAGAAAGAAAAAAAGAGGTACTAAAAAATGAATGTTTCTGAAAAACAGTTTAAAGAATTATATGAAGCTGCCGTAAAGGCATCGGAAAACTCGTATTCGCCCTATTCGCATTTTCCTGTCGGAGCGGCTCTGCTCATGTCCGACGGTTCCGTCGTCACCGGCGCAAATATCGAAAACCGCTCGTTCGGCCTTACAAACTGCGCTGAACGTACGGCTGTATTTACCGCGGCCGCATCAGGATGGCGCACATTCTGTGCGCTTGCCATTGCGACGCCGAAATCGGATTATCCGGTGGGACCGTGCGGTGCGTGCCGTCAGGTGCTCACGGAATTTGCTCCCGCTGATACACCTGTTGTATTCGGAGCGAAATGGGAAGACATCGTAAAGACGACGCTCGGAGAGCTGTATCCGTACGACAGCCTTCATGAGCTTGCAATGGATAATGAAAAATAGTGACATTTAGCGGAAAATACTGTAAATATTGACAAAATATCGCAAAGCATGCAGAATGAATAGTATCTGCATGGTAAAAACGGGAGCTTTATTTAATTATGGAAGACAATATTCTCACGATTGAGGAAGTAGCAAATTATCTTCGTGTTTCAGACCGTACTGTATATGACTGGGCTCAGAAAGGAGAAATTCCGGCCGGAAAAATCGGAACTGTCTGGCGTTTCAAGAAATCTGAAGTGGAAAAGTGGGTAAACGAGCGGCTTTCTTCAGGAGCTCTGAATCAGACGGACGTTACTCCCGTGCAGGTGAAAAACATCCTTTCACCCGACCGTGTTATTTTCATAAGCCAGTCGTCGAAGCATGACGCTCTTGTGGAGCTTGCAGATGCGCTTTCAACTGCACCTCAGGTAAAACACGCCGATGAGCTTGTCGCGGAGATACTCAAGCGCGAAGAACTTATGTCGACGGCAATCGGCCGCGGTATTGCAATTCCGCACGTGCGTCTTTCGTCTGTTACTGACCTTGTCATGGCAGTCGGTGTGTGCCACACGCCTGTTGCCGATTTCCAGACAATAGACGATGTGCCGGTGAACCTGCTGTTCATGATCGCGGCGGCATACAATCAGCATTCCTATTATCTCAAAACGCTTTCCTATTTCAGTGCCAAGCTCAAGAAAAAGGAACTCCGCGACAGTCTCATCGCTGCGGAAACAACGCAGGATATCTACAATCTGCTGCTCCAGTCTTAAACACAGAAAGACAGCCGCGAAAAATGAAACCAGTCTGATTTCACGCTGAAACCAGACTCATTTCATGATGAAATCAGACTGGTTTCACACTGAAAGCTGTCTGATTCATAAAAGGATATCAGGGACATTCAGAATAAATCTCCTGCTGATACAGGAAATATCTCCGTACATCCGGGATAATTATTCCGGGTTTCCGGCGCTCTGAAACTCATCGTTTCGTTATGAAGTGAATCGGGAAATAAATTTTTTTCAAAAATACTCCGAAAACGGCACTTTGCGGCGAATTCTATACAGGAGGTTTTCCTGTATGAATACTGGCAACAAACTGAACCGGTACCGTCCCTCTCCGGACGCGCTGCTCAATCCCTGCCGCGACGAAGTGTTCAAGGCGCTCTTTACGAACGAATCGGAGGAATCGCGTACGGCGCTGCGCTGTTTCCTTACCGCCGTTCTGCACAAAGAAGTGAAAGACGTGCAGCTGCGGCCCAACGAGCCGCCCGTACTCGACGACAGCGACAGGGCTGTGAGATTTGACGTTTCGTGTACGTTCAACGACGACGAGGCCGTTGACATAGAGCTGCAGGGGGTAAACAAATATCATTCCTTCGGTGCACGTGCTGAATATTTATGCGCGCGGCTGCTCAACTCGGTGTTCCACAGAGGTAACGACTGGCAGAATATACCGCGGGTTTATCAGATTTCACTGCTTAATTTCATCTTCGACAAAGACGATCAGTCCGCTGTGAGTCATTACCGCATGCAGAAGGATAACGGTCATATGCTTTCCGGCATCCAGACTGTCATATTTCTTGAGCTGCCGAAGATCGATGCATTGGGAGACGTGCCGCCGGAAAGCTTGAATTCGGAACAGAAATGGTGTAAATTTTTCCTGGATGCAGATAATCCCGGTAGACAGGAATATGTGAGGAAGCTTGCAGCGGGAGAAGGAGGCATTATGGAAGCGAAGAAGACGCTCGACAGGATAAGTTCCGACTGGGTGTTGTGGAAGCGGGAGCTTGACAGGGATGTCATTGAAAGCGACCGGAAAACTGAACTCCGGTATATGCGGGAACAGGGACTCGAAAAGGGTTTGGAACAGGGACTCGAAAAGGGAATGGAAAAGGGAAAACAAGAAGGAACTCTTCAGGCAAAGCGGGAAGATGCCTGCAACTTCAAAAAGCTCGGCGTTTCGGTTCAGATAATCGCACAGGCGACTGGTCTTTCAGAGGACGAGATTTCAGGGCTGTAATCACATTTTTTTACGGCAGTTCTACCGGAATCCATTTTGATGTATTGCTCATATCCTGCGCTATGAGACCCATGTTCACGTGTGCGGTTGTCTCGCCGAGCAGGAAATTTTTGCTTCCTGCCGCCATGCGTGCGTTTTCTGCATCTGAGGCGGATTCGACGTCGGCTCCGAACAGGGCGTGGCTGTATTCGCGCGACACGAAAAGCGCCGTTTTCGTTCCCATGTTTTCAAGCAGCGCGCACAGGAGCAGACTCCTGCTGTCGCAGTCGCTGCCTTCTCCGGTGAGGACGGCCGGAAGCGGCGTAAAATCGGCATTGTCTTTTTCTCTTTCATAGGCGAATCCCTGCGTCCACGTGAGCAGGAGCTGCGCCATTCCTTCTTCGGGATGATGCGGATTCAGTTTTTTTGCGTCGCCGGCGAGCGCGCTGTTTATGTCGAACGAGGCTTTTTTGAGGCGCCCGAAACTGTCCCTGAAAATCATGCGGTAGTAGCGCTGCCATGCCTGCTGCCACTTGTCGTTGTCCGCATAGAGCGAGAGCACTGCGTATTCGCATCCGACGACGAAATCCGCAGCTGCAATATCATCCCTGTCGAGCTGCGTTTCTATTTTCCGGCCGTTTATCGTAAGCGGCACGGTCTGTTTTTCCGTCGGAGGAAATGCATACGAAACGATTATACCCGGCTCGAAACTGCTGCCGCGGTCTATCGTAAGCGAGTTGAGGACCGACATGATGAACTGCTCGCTGTCTTTCTCGATTTGTGCGTCGGCATAGCAGAGAAGGATGAGCTGTGCGCCTTTTACCGGGAGCGTGACCGATTCCGCCCATCCGGTGTATTTTTTTTGTCCGAGCGTCATGGAAAACGTGCCGAGTGCACAGTCGGTGTTGCGCCACGTAAACGGCGATTTTTCGCACGTTCCCGACGGCAGTTTTGCAACTGCGCCGGAAAGCGCTTCTTCTGCTGATTTGTACGTTCCCGTTTCATACAGCTTTACGGCAAGCGAGACGGGCATTCTGTCGTGTGAAAAGAGATACGACATGCCGTCGTCCGTGTGGTCGTCGACTTTGAATCCCTCGGGAAGGTCGAGGCTCCATCCGAAATCAGTATCGGTTACTATTTCCGCGGCGAGCGGAACGACGGGAAGCAGCAGACATAGTGCCGCAGTCAGAAAAAGGCGTTTTCCGGTTATTGTCATTTTAAAGTACCTCGTCTATAGTATTTCGGATGAAAATCATTCCTATAATATATGAAAACGATGAAATCTTCATAATAAACAAACCGTCGGGCGTTCCGGTACAGGGCGGCGAGGGGATAGCGCATCCGCTCGACAGGGAACTGCCCGTGCAGACAGGCTGTAAAATTTATCTTGTTCACCGGCTCGATCAGGATACCGCGGGGCTCATGGTTGTGGCAAAAACTCCCGAGTCCGCCGCAAAGTGGACAAAACTCATTGCAGGCCACGAAGTGAGGAAGGAATACGACGCCGTCTGTATAGGAAAATTTAAGGAAAAAACGGGAGCGATTGCCGAAAACATAGTGCAGCACGGAGGCGAGCGGAGCGCGGTGACCCGTTACCGGGTGACGGCGGAGGGAAGCGTCGCGTGCGCCGACGGCTCGGTGCTTCCGGTGTCGTTAGTACATCTCGTGCTTGAAACGGGCCGCATGCACCAGATACGCATACATCTTGCAAAACAGGGATGTCCCGTCGCGGGCGACGATCAGCACGGAAACTTCAGACAGAATAAGCTGCTGCGGAAAGCCGCCGGCGTAAAACGGCTCATGCTCGCGGCAGTAACGCTTACCGTGCCTCTTGAAGGCAGCGTACAGACGTTTACCGCGCCGCTCCCTGAGCACATGCAGGCGTTTGCCGGAACATACTTCGGGGATATGCCTGCAGAATCCCGGTAATTACACCGGCGTGCTGCTGCGGGTGCGGCGGCACGCCGGCGTACGCTCAGACTCTGAACTGGTCTATCTGCGTACCTATCTGACTGATGGTCTGTTCGACGTTTGCGGAAATCCCTGCGAGGGCTCTGCCCGTTTCGTCGATTTTACGCGCGCTTAAGAACATCTGGTCCATGCACGATTGTATGCCTGCCGTGCTGTCCTGAAGTTTCCTGATTTCACCGAGAATCTGCCTGTTGCCGGCCGACATTTCCGATGACGCCGTGTGTACTTCCGACGTGCTGTCGTTCATGTCGTGGAGCGCATCGGTAATCTGTTTTGAACCTTCCCGCTGTTCGTTCATGGCGTTCTTTATCTGGCGTACGATTTCATCGGTGCTTTTGATGCCCGTCGAGACTATGCTGAACGCTTCGCTCGACACTTTCGATGCGCCTACGACGCTGTTTATCGAATCCCTGATGCGCTTGAGCTGTTCGCCGATTGTCTTCGACTGCATAGTCGACGTTTCGGACAATTTTCGTATTTCGTCCGCCACGACGCTGAATCCTTTTCCCGCTTCGCCTGCGTGAGCCGCCTCAATTGCCGCGTTCATTGCAAGCAGGTTCGTCTGCGCCGCAATACCCGCGATCGCCTGATTGGCCTCCTGCAGCATGTCCGATTCGTTTCCTATCAGCTTGATGCGTTCGTTGACGTTTTCCTGTTTGGTGAGGCCGTCGTGAGCGCGCTCCTCGAGGGAGGTGAATTCGGCCGCCATCTTGTCGACGGAGTTGTTTACCGATTCGATGTTGCCTATCATTTCCTCGACAGCGGCGGAGGCCTGCGTAACGCCTGCCGCCTGAGTTTCAATCATATGCTCAAGCGACAGAATATTCGATGCTATTTCGTTTACCGCTCCCGACGTTTCCTGAACGCCGTCGGACTGTTCCTTTATGCGGTTTGTCGTTTCCGATATGCTGTTTCTGATTTCCTCGATAGCCGCTGACGATTCTTCCGTGCTTGCGTGGAGGTTTTCGCCCGCCGTGGCAAGCATCTGCTTTGAATTTTTTAGTTCCAGAACAATAGTCTGGAGCTTTTCGGTAAATTTGTTGAACCCGTTCACTATCGAACCTATTTCGTTGTCGGCGGTAATGCTGATTCGCTTCGTCAGGTCGGCGTTGCCCGATGCAATGCCGTTTATGGCTTCCTCGACAGTCTGGAGCGGGTGCAGCAGGTGGTAGAGAACGCTTCCGCTCGTGAAAGTAAGGATACCCACGATGACGGCGGCGGCAATAAGCATCATGATTGTAAGATTGTTGCCCGTCTCGTATATCTGTTTTTCGCCGATGTTGAATGCAAGGCTCCACGGCGTGTTCTCGACGGGAGCATACGTAACGAAATCCTTTCCTCCGCTGAAACTGTTTATCCAGCCGCTTCCCGTTTTTCCGGCGCACATGTCGGTCGCTACTGAAACAAGATCTTTGTGATTTGAATCGAGATCGGTGAGAAAATTTTTCGTGAGTGAAAAACCGTTTTCAGGATACGAAATGGCGAGCCCGCTTCCTGCCAGAAGCCACGCGCGGCCGGTTTCACCGAGCTGGATATTGCCTGCGATTTTCTGTATCGAGCTGAGCGGATAAACTCCCGCGAAAAGTCCGAGCTTTTTCCCGCGCACAATGACTATCTGGGACACATGGATAATGGCCTTTCCCGTGACGGGGTCCGTTTCAGGGTCGTCGACGTATTCATACTTTCCTTCTTTCATGATTGCCTTGAAAAAAGGCTCGTTCCGTACGTCCGTTTCCGTGCCGTCGTCGCGGTACCCTGTTCCGTCGGGAGTACAAAAGAGTACTGCGTCAAGATTCGGACTGCGCCGTTCCGCGCGCTTCCGCATCCACGCGACAATATCGTCGACGTCCTGCGTCTGAACGACGTCGGACTCGACATACACGCGGACTTCCCGCAGGTACATGTTTATTCTGTTCGTAAGCATGAGCGAGTACGACTGCGTTATCTGTCCGCAGTTTATCCCGTAGCTTTTGCCCGTTGAAGATTTCGACATACGTGCGGTAATGAATATCTGAATTCCATCGAGCAGTATGAATAGAATCACCACGACTGATATGATAATGCTCACAAGTCGTTTTTTCCCTTCAGGGGTGTATGTATTTTGTATCTCTGTGGTATGTGACATAAAAACTCCTATGATAAAGGTCAGAGCGTCATTATTTCTGAGAGTTGAAGTCGTCGAGCTGCTTCTGCAGATCGGCGATGACTGTTTCAATGCCGGCTTTTTTCAAAGCTGTGCGGAATTCCGCGACGTATGCTTCGGGATTATCCGTTTTTCCGTAGCTGATGCGGGCCATGTACATACCCCAGACGTCGGCAATTGCGCCGAGTTCCCTGCTTATGCCGCTGAAATCCCAGACGAGCTGGCTGTACGGGTAGTCGATTTTTGTTTTGTCGTAAATCCTTGAGATTTCTTCGAACTTCTGCCAGTCGCTGCCGGTATCCCTTATTTCAATACCGTCGTTGCGTCCCCACCAGAAATTTGTAGAGAGCGCGTCCCTCCGGGAATCGTAGCCGTCGGGTTTTTTACGCCGCCCGTCGTCCGTGAGCACGTATTGAGTGCCTTCTATGCCGTAATTGATAAGGTTGTAGCATTCTCTGTCGTTGCGGAGCAGGTCGTATACCATAAGCGCGCGTTCGGGATATTTGCAGGCGGCGGAAACAGCCATTGCGCCGTGCGTTATCGTCATGGTAGTCACATTGCCGAGTTCTTCACCGAACCAGAAGAACTCGCAGTCGGAGCCGGGCTGCCGTTTCTGCATTTCAGGACGTACCTGAGAGTACCACGTCTGCGTGTGGTGTTCGTCTGCAGCCGACCTGCCCTCGTAGAATTCCTCCCGGTTGTCGTTGTTTCCTGCCGTACTTTCAAGCACGTTTTTCGGCCATACGCCAATTTGATCCCATTTTTTCATAAGCCGTGCATATGCGGTAAACTCGTCTCCTTCGTAGAAAGGCGAATACAGCTTTTTCAGGTTGCCGCGCCGTACGCCGAACATGTTGTATCCCGATATGCCGTCGAGCGGCACGTAATCGCTTTTTGATTCTATGTATCCGTCCCCGTGATACGAGTCTTCTGCGGCGTTGCTGTCCCACGGAATGACTCCGGGCTTTGAAGAACGTACAAATGCAAAATAGCTCGTCAGATCTTCCCAGCTGTGGACTCCGTTCAATCCCGCTTCCTTTGCCCAGTCTCCGCGGTACATGAACCCGTGATTTACCCACTGCGCATAGTTGTCTTCGGGTATAAGATAAATCTGCCCGTTCGTTCTGCACATGTCCCAGTGTTCGGGGGAGACGCTTTTCCACGTTTCAGGCGCGTATTTTTTGAGCATGTCGTCGGAGAGCGGCATAAACGTACCGAGTTTGACGTTTTTCCATGCATCGAGCCAGTCCGACGCAGTTCCGATTAAATCAACCGAGCCGTCCATTTCCGCGAGTTTGAGGTCGTAATTTGTAAGGTAGTCGTTCCACGGAATATAGTAGATTTCGATTTCCGCATTTACTTTTTCAGTCAGAATTTTGTTCAGCTGTTTGAGCATATCCTCGGTGGCTCTGTTTGTCGGTTTATTTCCGGGTGTCATATACGTAAGTATGATATGATGCCCCCGTTCTTCATTTTTTGCAGCATTCGTTCCGATGCTGCCGCTGCATGACGCGAGCAGGATGCATGCTGCTGAAAACATGCCGAGCGCGCGAATCATTTTGCACTTCATGTAAAATCCTCCAGTGAAAGTAAAAGATTATGACTTTTTATATTTTGAAATCGTTTTCATGGCAGCAGTATAGAACAGACGCGGGATAAAAACAAGGATTTGCAAAGATTTCTTTCATATGTTGACAATTATGGGAGATTCCTTTATTATACTGATTGTACATTTTAATTATTTTTAGAATGGACTCGTGACACACGGGTCCTTTTTTGTTATTCAGGTGGCAAGTGGATTATATTGCATTTGAAAGCATTCCCCATTATTCGGAGTGCGCCCTGCTCGTCGAGGGGCTGGGGTATCGTCTTGTAGAATTAAAGATAGTTCCGGCAAAAACCGTAACTAAAATATCTGCCGTTATTACATCAAAAGATCCTGAAAAAAATATCGGTGTTGACGACTGCGCAAAAGTTCATCATGCACTGCAGCCCCGGCTTGAAGCTCTGCTCAAAACGGAAGATACGGCTATGGAACTGACGTCGCCGGGCATCGACCGCAATATAAAGAACGCTGCCGAATTCAAGCTGTTTACCGGACGTACTGTCCGCGTATGGAGCAGAACTGTGAACGACTGGATCGGCGGCAGAATCACCGGAGCGGATGAGAAAGCGGTAACAATGGAGACGGAAAGCGGTATGAAAACCGTAGTTTATGACGATATTGCAAAAGCGAAGTTCGTACAAATATAGGGTATAGGGAGGTTTTTCTATGTCAGAAATGGCAGAAGCAATCCGTCAGTTAATACAGGAAAAAGGGTATTCTGAGGATTCAGTAAAAACAATAATCGAAAACGCACTTAAGGCTGCGTATAAACGAACATACGGCACGGCGGACAACGCTATTGTAAAATTCAACGACGACATGTCTGATGTGTCGATTTACTCGCGGAAAACCGTTGTCGACGGGGTTTACGATCCGGTGACGGAAATTGAACTTGATGATGCGAAGAAGCTCAGCAGCGAATGCGAAGTGGGCGACGAGATTGACATTCTTGAGGATCCGAAACGGTTCGACCGTTCTGCGGTTACGACCGGTAAACAGACGGCCCATCAGGAGCTGAACGAAAGCTATAAAGATACGCTGTACAACGAGTATAAGGGCAAGATAGGCGAAATGGTCGTATGCTACTGCCAGTACGAGCGCAACGGAGACATTTACGTCGACCTCGGAAATGCGGGGAAACTTGAAGGTCTGCTGCCGGTGAAGTATCAGTCGCCGCGCGAAAAATACGAAAAGGACGACCGCATCAAAGCGCTGATAGTCGGCCTCAAACGCACGTCGACCGGTCTGCAGGTTATTCTTTCCCGCAGCGATCCGGAACTTGTCCGCTCAATCATCGAAATGGAAGTTCCCGAAATCGCGGACGGTACGATTGAAATTAATAAAATTGTGCGCGACGCGGGTCACCGCACGAAGATAGCTGTTTCTTCGACGCGCGAGGACGTGGATCCCGTGGGCGCGTGCGTCGGACTTAAAGGCGTGCGCATTCAGAACGTTATCCGCGAGCTTCTCGGCGAAAAAATCGATATTCTGAAGTATGATCCCGATCCGACCGTATTTATTAAAAATGCGCTTTCTCCGGCGCAGGTGCAGCGCGTCGTTATCCTTGATCAGGCGAAACGGCAGGCGCTTGCAGTCGTGGAGGAAAGTCAGTTTTCGCTTGCGATCGGCAAACAGGGGCAGAACGTGCGCCTTGCGAACAAATTGTGCGACTGGAGCATCGACGTCAAAACTGAGGAACAGGCGGCCGAGATGGATCTTTCCGAATCTGCTACGATGCAGACTGCGCAGAATTTGTTCAGCGACGAAACGGGCGAACCGGAATACGACGAAATTAAAACTGTTGCGGAGCTTCCCGGCGTCGATCAGCGCGTCGCGGAGATTCTGAAGACTGCGGGCATAGAAGATATTGAGCAGTTTATTGAAGCATACGGGAACGGAAGCCTGCAGAAAATTGAAGGGCTGAAAAAAGAAGAGATCGATGCGGTAGACGCAATCATCAGGGATACTGTCGAATTCGTTGAAGAAAACGACGCTTCCGGGAAGGAAACTGACAGCGAACCGGCTGCGGCCCCTGAACAGGCAGTCTCTGAACAGAATGAAGAAGAAGTATATCACTGCCCTGAATGCGGGGCGGTAATCACCCTCGACATGACACATTGTCCGAAGTGCGGTGTCGAGTTCGAATTTAAAGAGGACGAGGAATAAAACAGTATATGGCGGATGAATCAGAAAAAAAACCTGAATTTGTAGTTCATCACAAGAAGCAGTCAGCTCCTGAAAAAGGAAATACCGCTGCGTCACCGGAAAAAAAACGTGTCATCATCGTAAAACGTGCTCAGAAGCCGAATACGGAGAACGTAAATCACGAACAAGTGCCCGCTTCGGCATCGAACGCAGTGAAAATTCCTGTGCACACTGAAGATTCATCCGCCGGTGTACAGAAAAAAACAGAGAGCCCGGCTCCTTCTGTGGAGAAAAAGAACGTGAACACTGTCGAGAACGGCATTCCGTCTCCGGCTCCCGTGCAGAAACGGCCCGAACAAAACGCGCCTTCTGCAGAAAAGGATGAAAGATCCGCATCGTCGCCGTATGTTGTACGTTCGTCCGATGCTCACCGGAAATCATTTGATTTCAATTCGTCACGGCCGAATGTAAAAGCCGGGAATCTTTCCGACCACAGCCGCGGCGGATACCGGGGTTCATATTCGGGACAAGGTCCGCAGCGCAATACAGGCGGATACGGCCAGAACAGACCGTACCGGGACAGTACAGGATTTACCGGAGCCCAGGCCCGCGCAGGATACCAGAACAGGGAACGCGGACAGAATCAGGGGCAGGGGCAGCCACAGGGCCAGACCGGATATCAGGGACGTACCGGAGGATACCAGGGTCGCACAGGCGGCTACCAGGGCGGACAGGGACGGCCCGGCGGGTATCAGGGCGGTCAGGGACGTACCGGAGGATATCAGGGTCGTCCCGGCGGATATCAGGGCGGCAGACCCGGATTTAACGGCGGCAGGCCCGGAGCGGGGTTCCGTCCCGGTTCTCCGGCACCTGTTCCCGATCAGCTCAAGGCGCCTGCAAAAAAGACATTTAAGGGCAAGAAGCCCGTCTATAACCGCAAGGAAGACAAGTTCGACGAGGATAAATTCTTCGAACAGAAAAAGAAGTCCGAGACTCCTGCGTGCGTAGTACCTAAATCAATCGATATAATGGAGTCGATTTCCGTTTCTGATCTTGCCAAGAAACTGAACCTCAAGGCTTCCGACATTATAGCAAAGCTCATGTCCATGGGCATGATGGTAACAATCAATCAGTCTGTCGATTCCGACACTGCGACGCTGCTTGCGTCCGAATACGGCTGTGAAGTTCATCTTGTGAGCCTGTACGACGAGACCGTCATTGCAAGCGACAAGGACAACGAAGAGACGGTGAAACCCCGTCCGCCGATTGTCACCGTTATGGGACACGTCGACCACGGTAAGACAAAGACGCTCGACGCAATCAGAAAGACTCACGTCGCGGAAGGCGAGTTCGGCGGAATTACGCAGCACATAGGCGCGTATTCCGTTTCGACGCCGAAAGGCAAAATCACGTTCCTCGACACGCCGGGCCACGAAGCGTTCACCATGATGCGCGCACGCGGCGCACAGGTAACCGATATTGTCGTCCTCGTCGTTGCGGCTGACGACGGCGTTATGCCGCAGACGCTCGAAGCGCTTCATCACGCGAAGGATGCGAAAGTTCCGATCATCGTTGCGGTTAATAAAATCGATAAACCGGAAGCGAATCCGGACCTCGTCCGTACGCAGCTTTCCGAGCAGGGACTTACGCCGGAGGACTGGGGCGGCGACACGCAGTATGTGAACATCAGCGCGCTCAAGGGCATCGGCATAGACGAACTGCTCGACGCGATTCTGCTTCAGGCGGAAATGCTTGAACTTAAAGCCGACTACGGCTCCCGTGCGGAAGGAAAAATCCTCGAGTCGCGGGTTGACCAGGGAAGGGGAATCGTTTCTTCCATAATTTTGCAGCGCGGTACGCTCCATCAGGGCGATCCGTTCGTTGCAGGCATTTATTCCGGACGCGTCCGCGCCATATTCAACGACCGCGGACAGCGCATACAGGAAGCGACGCCTTCCATGCCGATAGAAGTGCTCGGTATGGAAGAGATGCCGAACGCAGGCGATCCGTTCCAGGTGACAGAGAATGAAAAGGATGCGCGCGAGGTTTCCGTTAAACGGCAGGAACTCAAACGCTTCGAAGACGCGAAGGCGGTCAGAAAAGTCACGCTTGAAAACCTGTATCAGACAATCGATGCGAACAACGTGAAGGAATTCAAGGTAATCATAAAGGCGGACCTGCAGGGATCCGCGGAAGCTTTGAAGACTGCGCTTGAAAAACTTTCGACGAAGGATATCCGTCTTGTCGTCATACATTCGTCTGCGGGCGCCATCAATGAAAGCGACGTCGTGCTTGCATCTGCGGACAGCAACGCAATCATCATCGGGTTCAACGTGCGTCCGACGCCGAAAGCGAAAACGCTTGCCGACAAGGAACGCGTCGATATCCGTAAATACAATATAATCTACAAGGCTGTCGAGGAAGTGCAGGCCGCAATGGAAGGCATGCTCGCTCCGGACACGAAGGAACAGGTGACCGGCACCGTCGAAGTCCGCAATACGTTCAAGGTTCCGAAAATCGGTCTCATCGCAGGATGTTATGTCACCGACGGCACAATCAAACGTACGAGCAGCGTGAACCTCATACGGGACGGCATTGTGAAATTTACCGGCAAAGTTACGTCTCTTAAACGGTTCAAGGAAGATGTGAAGGAAGTTACTACCGGATACGAATGCGGTATAGGTCTTGAAAACTGGCAGGATATTCAGGTGGGCGATACGCTCGAAGCGTTCGAATACGTGCAGGTCGCGCGAAAACTGGGCGACGAACTTGTAGACGAGAAAGCCGCGAACGAACAGAAAGCGGCGGAACTTGCGGAAAAGGCGAAAGCCGAAGCGAAAGCTGAAGCTGCGAAAGAACAGCAGGAACTTGAGGCGGAAAAAGCTGCCGGCAAAGCAAAGAAGGCAGCAGGGAAAGCTGCTAAAGAAGCCCGGAAGCCGGCTTCAAAAGACGGTTCGGGAGATGCGGAGTAATGGGACAATACCGTATACCGCGTTTGAACGATCAGCTGCGTGATGAAATCTCGCAGCTGATTCTCCGCAGTGAAATAAAAGATCCGCGCGTTTCAACGTTTCTTACAATAAATAGAGTGGAGGTTTCCAATGACCTCCGCTATGCAAAAGTATATGTTTCGAGTTTTCTTGCGGATGCGCAGGTGGAAAAAGGCGTCGACGGTCTGAACAGCGCCGCTGGTTTTGTTCAGACGTCGATTGCGAAGAAACTCCGCATTCGTCAGTTCCCGAAACTGACGTTTTATGTCGACACAGGCATGAAAGAAGGTTTCAATATGGTGCAGAAATTGAACGCACTGGAAAAAGAACAGAAATCCGACGACCGGGAAAAGACACCGGATGACGCTGCAAAATGAAAATACCGGGGTCGGAAAAGGCGGGATCGTTCTTTTTGCAAAACGCCCCGGATTTACGAGTTTTTCATCCCTTTTTACAATAAAACACGCACTCGAAACTTCTAAGGTAGGCCATACGGGCACGCTTGACAGCTTTGCCTCCGGCCTTCTTGTCGTTTGTACCGGTCCGCTCACACGTCTCGCATCGCGCATAACCGAATTCGACAAATCATACGATGCGGTGATTGAATTCGGGCGGGAAACAGACACGCTTGAATGGACCGGGAATATGGTGCGGACTGCACCGTTCCCCGGAAAAGACGCGGTCGCGGCGGCTGTCGCTCTGTTTACGGGAACGCTTATGCAGAAACCTCCGCTTTTTTCCGCACTGCACGTAAACGGCGAGCGTGCGAGCAGCATTGCCCGGAGCGGGCGTCAGGCTGATATTCCCGCAAGGCCCGTCACCGTATTCGGCGCGGATATTGAAGAATATCTGACTGCTTCCGGCGGCGGAGTAAAAGCAGTGCGCGTTAAGTTTTCAGTTTCGAAGGGAACGTATATAAGAAGCCTTGCCCGCGACATAGGGGAGAGCTGCGGAAGCGCGGCACACCTTGCGGGACTGCGCAGACTGAGCGTGGGAAGCTTCAGGCTCGAAGACGCGGCCGGTGCTGCGCTGCTTGCTCCCTTTACAATCGAAAGCGTATATAAACTGATTCAGACCGCGGCCCCTGCAAAGTCTGCGGAAAAATATGTTCCCGACGAAACTGAGCTTTCTCTGCAGAATGAAGTCCGCGCGAAACTTCGTCCGATGACGGAAAATCTGGCCGCGGAGTGCGGTTTCGGAATACTGCACCTGCGGGAAGAATACGTACGGGCGTTCAGGAACGGGAAAACGCTGAAAAAAGCTATGTTTGCGGAAGAGCCTGCTGCGGAAGACGCAGGCCGTCGGACCGCCGTTTTTTCTTCGGACGGGGAAGAATTTCTCGGAATGATTGCACACGAAGCCGGCGGTCACTACTCATATTTATTCGTTATTTATGCAGAAAATGCCTGATTTTTTCATTTTTTTGCATAAAGACTATTTACAATCGGATTAATTTGAATTATTATTCAATCAATACAAGGAAGTCGGCGGGCAGTGGTCCTGTCGACTTTTTTTTGTCCTGGAGGTTTGAGAAATGAAAAAGATTGCTGTTATTGCCCTTGCTTCAGCCTTTGCTTTCGGCATTACCGGCTGCGGCAAAAAAGCAGCGGAAAGCGCGGCCGGAGGAAAGGCCCTCAACGTCATGATTGAAGTCGAGGTGGAAAGCCTTGATCCGCAGATTGCGACTGACGGTACTTCATTTGAAGTTATTGCCGATTTTACGGACGGTCTTAAACAGATGAAAGCGGACGGTTCGGTAACTGATGCGCTCTGTGCGGGAGAAACAGTTTCCGCCGACGGTCTTACCTATACGTTTAAAATCCGCAGCGATGCAAACTGGTCGAACGGAGAACCTGTTACCGCCGACGACTTCGTGTTCGGCTGGCAGCGCGCCGCCGACCCGAAAACGGCATCGGAATATGCGTACATGCTCAGCGACATCGGACAGGTGAAGAACGCCGCCGCAGTCGAAGCGGGAAAAATGAGCGTCGACCAGCTCGGCGTGAAAGCGATCGATGCGAAAACGCTCGAGGTTCAGCTTGAAGTTCCCGTATCGTACTTCGACCAGATTCTGTATTTCCCGACGTTCTATCCGGTTAATAAAGCTTTTTTTGAAAAGTGCGGTGATTCCTATGCGACGAGCGCGGAGACGACGCTCAGCAACGGTGCATTTGTACTTACGGAATATCAGCCGGCTGCAGTCAGCTTTAAACTTGTTAAAAACGAAAAGTACTATGACGCGTCCCGCGTAAAACTTACGGGACTTAACTATCAGGTTATCAAGGACAGCCAGCAGGCGCTGCTCAGCTACAAGAACGGCGACTTCGACACGATTCTGCTCGCGGGAGATCAGGTTGATCAGGTTAAGGACGATCCCGAGTTCAAGAGTGTCGGTGCGGGATATCTGTGGTACATTGTTCCGATGATGCAGAAAGTTCCTGAGCTTGCGAACCTCAATCTGCGCATGGCGATGACGTACGCGCTCGACCGGGAGACGATTGTGAAGAACGTTTTAAAGGACGGCTCCATAGCTTCGTTCGCGTCCGTACCGAACGAATTTGCGTATAACGCAAAAGGCGAAGACTTTACGCCGAATCAGACGGAATTCAGCGACGTATGCGCGTTCGACAAGGCGAAGGCTCTCGATTATTACAACAAGGCGAAGACTGAACTCAAGAAGAATTCGTTTACGTTCGAGATGATCGTCGACGATACGACGATTCAGCAGAACGTTGCGGCGGTTATTAAGGAAGAACTCGAGAGCACGCTGCCGGGGCTTACGCTGAATCTCCGCGTTGAGCCGAAAAAGCAGCGCGTCCAGGACATGCAGGACGGAACGTTCCAGATCGGACTTACGCGCTGGGGTCCCGATTACGCGGATCCTATGACGTACCTGGGCATGTGGGTGACGGACAATGCGAACAACTACGGTCTGTGGTCGAACAAAGAGTACGATGCGCTTCTTGAGAAGTGTACGACGGGCGAATTCAGCCAGAAACTTGACGAGCGCTGGAGTGCGATGAAACAGGCGCAGAGAATCATGATGGAAGACGCCGTGATATTCCCGCTGTATCAGCAGGCGAACGCAACGCTTATCAAATCGAACGTCACCGGAATTGAATTCCATCCGGTCGCGCTTAACCGTGTCTTCAAGGATACAATTAAACAATAAAAGCGCTGCTTTGATTGTTTAATAACCGGAACGGTACTTTTTACCGTTCCGGCACCTTAATTTTCGGATTATTATCTTGAAAAAATACATACTGAAAAGGATTCTCATATCCTTATTCACACTTCTTGCAATAACGCTTGTTCTCTTTATTCTTCTGCAGCTTATGCCCGGGTCCCCTTTCAACGACGAAAAGCTTTCCGCCGATCAGCGTGCGGCTCTTTATACGAAGTACGGGCTCGACAAACCCGTTTTCGTGCAGTTTTTCAAGTATGTGGGAAACATGTTCCACGGCGATTTCGGCGTAAGCTACAATATCAGCAAAAACACGCCTATTTCCCAGCTTATAGCGCAGCGTCTGCCGGTGAGTATAAAAGTTGGTTTCCAGTCGGTTTTCATCGGTGCCCTCATCGGACTTCTGCTCGGTATTATTGCCGCCGTATGGCACAACACAATCTGGGATACACTTTCGACGATAATCTCCGTACTCGGCGTGTCGATTCCGAGTTACGTCTTCGCCCTTGCACTGAGTTACCAGTTCGGCTTCAAACTGAAATGGTTCCCGATGCTTTATTCGACTTCGCACGAATTCTATTCGTCCGTTTTACCGAGCATTTCGTTGTGCATGTTCACGCTTGCATCGATTGCGCGCTTTACCCGCACCGAAATGCTTGAATCGCTCAGCAGCGAATACATGGAGCTTGCGGAGAGCAAAGGCGTTTACGGTTTCAGGCTCATATGGCGCCATGCGCTGCGCAACACACTCATCCCGATTATCACCGTTCTTGCGCCGCTCATCGTGGACCTTATGACCGGTTCTCTCGTCGTTGAAAAAATATTCTCCATACCCGGGGTAGGTTCGCTTCTCGTTACGGCGATTACGTCGAACGATTACAACGTCGTCATTTCGCTGAGCTTCATCTACAGCGCGATGTATATAGGCATAATGCTCGTCGTCGATATTCTGTACGGAATCATCGACCCGCGCATCCGTCTTTCGGAGGCAGTCAATGAGTGACGTAGTGGAAAATGTGAACGACGCGCCTGCCGGATTTTTCGAGGACGACTTCAGGCTCCGCGGAAACAGCGAACGGACGAATATAGATTCCAACTTCGCGAGCATGGGATATTGGAAGGAAGTACGTGCGCGTTTCTTCGCCAACAAGGGCGCGGTGTTCTCGCTCGCCGCTATTTTAATAATCGTGTTTTTCGCGTTCGTCGGGCCGAAGTTGACGAAGTACACGTATTCGGCGCAGAATCTTTCGCAGAAAAATTATGCGCCGCGCATTCCCGGTTTCGACGACATGCCCGTGTTCAACGGCAATGAAAAACTGAACACGACGACCGGCACGAAAATTATTAACGGCTATAAACAGAACGGAGACACCGGCGTCTATTACTGGTTCGGTTCGGACGTTCTCGGCCGCGACATATGGACGCGCACGTGGATGGGAACGCGCGTGTCGCTGTATATCGCCGTCATGGCCGTCCTCATCGACGTGATCATCGGCCTGAGCTACGGACTCATTTCCGGTTATTTCGGCGGCGCCGTAGACAACGTCATGTCGCGGTTCGCGGAGATCGTGAACGGCATTCCGCGGCTCGTCATCGTGACGCTGCTCATGCTCGTTCTGAAGCCGGGAATAGCGACTATTATTTTCGCTCTTATGATAACCGAGTGGATCGGCATGAGCCGCATAGCGCGCGCCGAGATGCTCAATCTGAAGGAACGGGAATTCGTTCTCGCGTCGCGCACGCTCGGTGCGTCGAGCTTCAGCATCATTTTCCGGGAAATCCTTCCGAACATAATCGGCCAGATAATCACGCAGACGATGTTCAGCATACCGACAGCTATTTTTACCGAGGCGTTCCTGTCGTTCGTGGGTCTGGGAATTCCCGTTCCGCAGTGCAGCCTTGGCTCGCTTATCAGCGATGCGTTCAACAGCTTTACGACGCATTCGTATCAGATAATTCCGCCGATTCTTGTTCTCGCGCTGCTCATGCTCTGCTTCAACATGCTTGCGGACGGACTGCGGGAAGCGCTTGATCCCAAGATGAAGGAAATGTGAAGCCGTGATAAGGATTAGACAATGAATGATACTAAGGAAACCGTGCTGAAAGTTCAGGACCTCTCTATTTCGTTCAAGACTGCAGCGGGAATTGTTAATGCTATCCGCGGCGTAAATTTTGAACTGAAGCGCGGGGAAACTGTTGCGATAGTGGGAGAATCGGGATCGGGAAAATCAGTGACGACGAAGGCCGTGATGGGAATTCTTGCGAAGAACGCGGTTGTGAACAGCGGTTCGATAGATTTCACCTATTACAGGGACGACGGCGCGAAAGTCGACTGCGACATCCTTAAGATGAAAGTTCCCGACGTGCGCCGGCACATAAACGGAAAACGCATCGCCATGGTGTTCCAGGATCCCATGACGAGCCTTGATCCGACGATGAACATCGGAAGACAGATAATGGAAGGCATGATGTGGCACTACCACACGCCGAGAGAGGAAGCGTACAAACGTTCGCTCAGACTGCTTGAAGAGGTGGGCATAGGAGATGCGGAAAAACGCATGAAGAACTATCCGCACCAGCTTTCGGGCGGCATGAGGCAGCGCATCGTCATTGCCATCGCGCTCGCGTGCAATCCCGATCTGCTCATCTGCGACGAACCGACGACTGCGCTCGACGTGACTATTCAGGCGCGTATCCTCGACCTTATTAAAAAAATCCAGAAGGAACGGAATCTTTCCGTCGTCTTCATTACGCACAACCTCGGCGTCGTCGCGAAGGTTGCCGATTACATAAACGTCATGTACGCGGGAAAAATAGTCGAGCGCGGAACGGCCGACGAATTGTTTTTCGATCCGCGCCATCCGTATACGTGGGGACTGCTTTCCGCGATGCCCGACCTCGAAACCTCTGACGACCGCCTGTATACGATTCCCGGTTCTCCGCCGAATCTGCTTCACGCGGTCAAGGGCGACGCGTTCGCTCCGCGCAACATATACGCGCTCAACATAGACGACCGCCTTGAGCCGCCGGTCTTTAAAATAACCGACACGCACTACGCGTCGACGTGGCTTCTTGATCCGCGTGCTCCGAATGTGGAAATGCCCGCAGAGCTGAAAAGCCGTATTGCAGCAATGAAAAAGGAGGCGGAAAAATATGCAGCAGAATGAGCCGCTTCTCAAAGTGGAGAATCTGAAACAGTATTTCAGAATTTCAAATCAGTATACGGTCAGGGCCGTCGACAACGTTTCGTTTGAGTTGTATCCCGGCGAAACGTACGGACTTGTCGGCGAGTCCGGCTCGGGAAAGAGTACGATAGGCCGCAGCGTCATCAGGCTGTACGAACCGACGGGCGGAAAAATCACTTTCGCGGGGAGCGATATTTCGGGAAGGCTGACGAAAACGGAACACGCGTTCCTGCGCACCAACATGCAGATGATTTTCCAGGACCCGATGGCGAGCCTTAATCCGCGCAAGAAGGTCGGCGAGATAATAGGAGAGGGACTGGACATTCACCACCTGTACCGTTCCCGCGCCGAACGCGAGGAAAAAATCCAGCGGATGCTTGCAAAAGTGGGGCTTGCACCCGAACACATAGACCGCTACCCGCATCAGTTTTCAGGCGGTCAGCGGCAGCGCGTCGGAATAGCGCGTGCGCTCATTATGAATCCGCGGCTTATCATTGCGGACGAATGCATCAGCGCGCTCGACGTTTCGATTCAGGCGCAGGTTGTTAATCTGATGAAAGACATCCAGAAGGAAACGAACACGGCGTATCTTTTCATAGCGCACGATCTGTCGATGGTGAAATACATAAGCAGCAGGATAGGCGTGCTTCATCTGGGCCACATGCTTGAGACCGGTACGACGGAGGAAATCTTTTCCAACCCGGTGCATCCGTACACGAGGAGCCTCATGTCGGCCATTCCGCGCCCGAATCCCGTCGTGGAGAAGAACAGGACTATTCTTACGTATGATTATGCCTCCAGCGGCATCGATTACGACAAGGGGACGAGACATCTTGCAGGCGGAACGCATTACGTGCTTGCCACCGACGACGAGTTCGCAGAATGGACGAAGTGAAACGGCGGGGGCCGGGACTGAAAAGAATCCCCCGTAACGTTACAATATAGTTCCGTATAATGAAAATATCGGAACTATGATTGTCATCACGAGAATCAGCAGCAGCATGCCGACCAGAATGATAAGGGCCGGTTCTATGAGCGACATGAACCACGAAGTATACTTTTCGATGTCGTTTTGAAAATAGGTGCGTATCTGGGCGAACACCTGTTCCGTTTTTCCGGATCGTTCACCTACCATGAGCCATCTGCTCATATACGCCGGAAATTCCTGATGTCTGGAAAAGGCTTCTGATACGGAAATTCCTTTAATAACATCGGATGTCACGTCGGACAGAGCGGTCCGGTACGCTTCGTTTGTAACGACCGATTCCGCCTCTGTTATTGCCGCTTCTATGGTGACACCGCCCGCAGTGAGCGTTTCCATTGCAAACGCAAAATTGAGCGTCTGCCATTCGGCATTGAATTTTCCGATCAACGGATACCGCAGAGCCAGGGCATCCATCCGGATTTTCAGTTTTGTGTTCCGTCCGGCAGCTTTCTTAATAATCATCGCGGCGGAAAGTACAAGCAGCAGACAGATGATGAAAGTACCGATTCCCGTCTGCAGCTTGCGGATATTATTCTGGAGCAGAACAGCCGCCTCTCCGCCGAATTCGGAAAACATCGTTTCCAGTTTGGGAAAAACAAAGACCGCGAGACCGATGGTTCCGACGACGGAGATGAAAAACACGAGACTGGGATAAATGAGCGCGCTCACGAACTTGTCGCGGAGTTTTTTGCTCGTTTCAAGATACATCCGCAGCCGTGGGAAAATTTTTTCTACAGAGCCGACGTGATCTCCGACGCTTATAATACCCCTGTATACCGGCGGAAACAGTGAGTTCATGCCGCCGACGGCTTTTGCGAACGTGACTCCCTTGCGGATTTCGGAAAGCAGTTCGCCGGCGAGCTCGCCGCAGTCATCTTTTTTCGTTCCTATAAGTGAAGTTATTTCAAGAGAATCCTTGATTGAAAGTCCGGAGGCGAGAAGTGTCTCCATCATCTGCGTAAATTCAAGAACCGTTTTCGCCCTTTTTCCCGATGAACGGCGGACGGTTTTTGAGGAAAAGAGCTCTATTTTTACAGGTATATAACTGGTACCGGAGAAAGAGCTTATAATCTCATTCTTATTTGTACCGGCTCGATATACTGTTTTTATTTTTCCGCTGCTGTCGGCGACTGTGCATTTATACGTGTATGTCGTATTCATTCCTCCGTAAATTGTATTTCACGTTCGGCTTCTTCCTTCGTAGTGAATCCTGCGTTTATCTTGTTTCTCGCATCATCCTCAAGGAATACCATTCCCCGTTTTAACAGGTAGGAGGAAAGTTCTTCCTCCGAAGCACCGTTAAGGATTATGTTTTCCATGGCGGCATCCATCGTAAACGTTTCGGAAATAATTATCCTGCCTTTAAAGCTTTTCCTGTCGTCAGTACATTTTCTGACGAGCCGCTGGGCTATCGCCCCTTTCAATACGGATGCAATAAGATACGGTTCTATTCCCATGTTAATAAGACGGGGAATTACGGAAACAGCGTCGTTCGTATGCAGCGTTGAAAGCACAAGGTGACCGGTGAGCGCAGCGCGGACCGCAAGCTCTGCCGTAGATTTATCACGTATTTCGCCTATCATGATGACGTTGGGGTCCTGCCGCAAAACACGGCGGAGTATCGTATCGAATCCGAGATTGATCTGGTCGTTGATTTGTATCTGGTCTACGCCGTCGACGAGAAATTCCACCGGATCTTCTATTGATATGATTTTTATTTCATCAGACACGAGTTCCCTGAGCATTGCGTTGAGAGTCGTCGTCTTTCCGCTTCCCGTAGGACCTGTGACCAGTATGAGTCCGTGTGGAATTGCAAGCATGGAACGGATTTGCAGGAGCTGCTTTTCCGAGAAACCGAGGCTTTCAAGATTCTGCGGAGCGGACGACTTGCCCAGAATGCGCATGACGATCGATTCTCCGTACGCAATCGGAATTATTGAAACCCTGAGATCTACCGTTTCTTTTCCGACAGTAACCGTTATACGTCCGTCCTGCGGCAGCCTTTTTTCCAGAATATTAAGGTTCGCCATTATTTTGACGCGCGAGGAGACTGCGGCAAACCGCCCGGATTCAATTATACGCACAGTCTGCAGAATACCGTCTATCCGGTAACGGACGCGGGCATGGGTGCTGCCCGCCTCAATGTGTATGTCGGAAGCGCCGCTTCGTATTGCATCGATACATATCGAATTTACCATGTTCACTGTGGGGGCGTCGTTTGCGAGTTTATCGAGCAGCATGGTATCTTCATTGTTCTGAGTTTTTTTATTTTCAGATTTTATTTTGTCTTTAGTGCCTTCACCGAACTTCCTGCCGAGCCACGAGGACAGTTCCATCTGCTGTACGTTTACGAACGTAACGGGTTGAGAATGAAAGGAGGAAATCGTTGCAATAATGTCGGGCGGCGTTTTTTCAGTTATGCCGACGGTAATTACCTTTTCCGAAACGGCAAGAACCAGCGCTCCGTTCGCCTCTATGAATTCCGCGGGATACTGCCGGGAATCTTCCGGAATGTCGGGAAAGTTTTCTATAGATATGAAAGATTCTGCTGCCATTATTTTTTTGCAACAAAAGATTTGTAATAACGTTCAAGACGAAGAGCGTCGTTTCCGCTTTCTTTCGTACCCTGTATAAGATGCGGCACAATATAGATGACTATTTCCGTTTTTTCCTTCGACCTTGAAGTGTGCTTGAAGAGATAGCCGAGGAGCGGAATGCTTCCGAGAACGGGAACTTTCTGTTCCGTAACGGTAGTGTCGTCCTTTATAAGTCCGCTTATTATAACGGGCTCGCCGGACGGAGTCCGGACCTGCGTATTTACGACGCGTTCCGATGTGGACGGCAACGTCGTTACGGAAGAGGACGAACTCGATGAAGACGTGTCGCTGTTCTGTTTCGAGACAGTTGCGTTCACCGTCATCGTAATCATATTGTCGCCCGAGGCCCAGCCGTTTAAACTGACTATAAGACCCGAAGTGATCTGTTGTGTTACTCCCGTTCTCGTTGTTGTGCTTGTCGTTTCATCAACTTCGTATTCGATATACCGGTAGGTGTCCGTGTTCTGGAATTTTATATCCTGTCCGGAAAGGCCCGTGAGCGTCGTGTCGGTGAATACGTTCGCCGTATTGTCCGCAATCTGTGCATTGAGCGTCGCTGCGAACTCATAACCGAATTTCGCGATGACATCGAACGTAAGCGTCATGATATTCGAAAGATCTCCCGTGAAAACAAAATTGGGACTTGCAGAGGACGGTTTTATGCTCGTTACGGGTTTTAACGTTACGGATTTTCCCTTGGTATATTGTATTACAAGCAGCTGATACCGTATCTGCGGCTTCGGACGGTCAATCATGTCGAGTTCGTGCATGAAGAGTCTGCCGTTTTCCTCCGTACCCGTATAAAAGAGCAGATTCGGGTATCCTGAATCGACAATCATGTCTTTTGTTAAAGACGGCGGCAGATTCTTCAACACGTCCGCAGCCTGAATATATTTCAGATGTACGGGAACGCCCGCTTTTTTTGTGTCTATGTCGGTTATGAATGCGGAAAGCCCTTCAAGCGTTTCTTTTGTACCTGCTGCAAGGAGCGAATTTGTACCGGGAATCATGACGGGCGGTGACTGAATCAGTTTTGCGGGTATGAGCGGTATAACCGATTTCGCGTCGAGATATTTAATGTCCATCCGCCTGTACTGAAGTCCGTTCATCGGCACGTCTACCTGGCGGATAAATTTTTCTACCGGCTGAATTTCTTCAGGCGTACCGGTTAAAAGCACGGAATTCGTGTTTTTGTCTATTCTGAGCACTGAACCGGAAGTGAGGTCCGCCGGGAGCAGGGAAGGAATGTCCTGCGCCTGAATCCACGAAAGCTGTACGATTTCCGTGGATTTCAATTTGGAGCCTATTCCCTTTTTCTGCATGTCGATTATGTAATATATGCCGTTTTGTTCTATATAATCGGCATTACCGTGCTCAAGAATCAGGCGGAGAATCGTGTCGAAATCCTTTCCCGAGAAATAAAGGTTTTCAAGCTGCACGTCGGACTGTACGAAAAGCGAATATTCTTTACCTGCCGACGAGAATAAGGATGTCAATATATCGAGAAATCTCCCCCTGTCCAGAGAAAGGGAATACACATCTCCGTTCCGCTGTATTCCCGTTTCTTTTTTTCCCTTTGCCGCAGCTGCAGTTTCTTTTTGTTCCTTTTTTATATAGAAATATGAGTCGGCAGTCTCGATCGTGTAGTCGGGAAGCCGTTTTATGCAGATTGCAATTGCGTCTTTTACCGGCAGTCCGTTTATATCCACAGTGATGGGGAGAGCCGGCAGCGTATCGTATAATACGGTTTTTCCGATTGCATGCGACAGAGAACGGAGCAGCGATTCAACCGGTACTGTGTCTGCCGTTATGGATACAAGTCCGCCCGCCGCATCGTAGGAAGATTTTATACGGGAGACTTTTATGACGGCCCCCTCTTTTGTGTAATACATTTTATACGTGGAAAGAAAAAGCGCCAGGGCGTCTTCAAGGTCGGAATCGGAAAAATAGAAAGAGGCCGTCCCCGTCACCGTTTCGTCGGGAATGATCGATGTCCCCGACGTTTGCGCGAGGACAAGCAGAATGTCGGTTATCTGCTGGTCGTGGAATTCCATGCTTTTGATTTTCTGTGCGGAAACGGACAGTTCGGCAAAAATTAAAATAGTAAAAACAAAAGAAAGTCTTTTTTTCATGTATACTGATATTTTAATGTAAAAAAAAGAAAAGTCAATTCTGAAACATATATTGTTTTGTTTTTTACTTGAATTTAAATGTAATAAATATAAAATATATATATCTGATAGTATAAATACATTCAGAATATATATAATAAAAGTGAATAGGAGAGGAATAATGTGTAAAAAAAATGTGATGCTGTTTGTACAATTCTTATTGTATTTCAGTCGGACGAATAAAAAATTGAAGGAAAACTTCCTGAAGAATGGTAAATTATGAGAGTGACTATAAAATTGATACTGAATGCGGCGGCGTTACTTCTGCTGCATGCCGCTTCAGGCGGGTACGCAGCATCGGTTCCCGTAACAACGGGGTACTATATACGGAAAGACGTGAAAAAAGCGGACGGAACGACTGAAAAGAACGTCTGCTGCAGCATTGCACTGTCGGTGGATAAAGTGCAGTACACACTGACCGTCCCCGAAAATTCCTACAGCGGCTATACGGCAGCGTACGAGGACGGAAACGGTAACTGGCAGGTACTGAAGGAAACGGACGGACAGACGGAGTGGAAGAGCGTAACTGATACGTCGAAAAAGGAAAAGCTTGCCAAACTGTTCGCTCCGGTGCAGAATCAGAATATGGAGATATCGGCGGCGGACGGGACGGCAGCTGAGCTTACAAGTCCGGGCTACATAGTGCAGAGCGAAAGCCCCGCGCTTGCGGCTGAAGTAAGCGGACAGGCATATAAAGGGATAGTCCTGCCGTCGCTGTCGGGGGGACGGTTTTACCTTGCGGAGTACGGAACGGGGACGACGTACCTTCTCACGTTCAGAACAGCGGGCAGCTTTATGGACCTTGAAGCGGAAGCGCTTTCGAAGGGGCGTACGAGACAGCAGATACTGAATAACATGTTTTCATGGCTTGCAGCGGCGGACAAGGACAAGGAGAGCAGCACCGATTCAGTGCTGTCGGAGAAACTGGCGGAGATGCTTGCGGAAAGCCTTGTGAAGGATGACGCGTTCGACGGCCTGTATACGACGGGCGGGAACGAGTATATACGGGGGTATGTTGAGAAAGCGTTCACGAACGGCCGGAATATTTATGCGGACAGGCTGCATAACAGCGACGCACAGTATAATCCGAAGGGATACAAAGCAATAGATGCGGATGAGAGCGGGAAACTCGCCGACAAAGCGGTGGAGATAAACAGCCTGAAAAGAGGGAGCAGGAAGAAGTATGAAACTTCAGCCGGGGGAAGAGCGTTGATAGCGGACTGCATAGCACAAAGCGGGCTGAGCGGAGTAACCGGAAGCCCTGCATTCGGGAGAATGCTCACGGATGATGATGCCTTTGAAGAGCTGACGGAATATATACCGGAACTGAATGAAGTACGCAGGGGAGATATAGTAACCGAGCTGGTTACCAATAAAAACGAAACGAAAGAAAATATCGGAATAATAACAAAAGCGGACGGTACCGGGAGCACGGACGGGATAGACGTTGTGTGGCTGAGGAACGGCCGGCTCTATGTGGAAACGAGTACGCTGAGTGAATTCGGAAAAAACCCGAATACGATACGGTGCAGAAGACTGCTGAAGAAAACAGACAGCGCAGGTACATACGAACAGGCGGAAAACTGGGACGTGCTCGACAGAGTACCTGTGAGCGCGGAACTTGAAACAGGGAGTATGAGCGAAGAAAACCAGGCGAGCAGCGAGCGGTGGCGGTGGATACCGAATACGGGAGAGTATTTAGTGCTGGGTGACATAAAGGTAACAATGAAGAATCGAGGCGGAATGAATCTTCGTTCATTAGAAAATTCAGAATATGAAGTAACACTAGCCGGAGCATATGACCGAGAATACAGTTCCGTGAATACAGGGCAGGGAAACATCTATAATAATAAAGGAACGGGATTTACGGCAGCAGTGCTTGATCCGGGAGACAGTAAAACGGTACTGTCGAGAGGGACACTCGGGAACGGACATGAGACGACTGTTATGGAAAACGGGAAAACAACGGTACGGTACCGTTATAGTTATACGGGAGGACAGCCGTTCAGCGTGAAAAAAAACGGAGTGCTGATAACAGCAACTGGTGGGAATGTGCGGCTTGGAATACGGCCGGATAAAGCGGATGATGCATATGCCGGGGATGACCTGCTGCTGATATTCAAGGTGAAGAGTAAAAACAGCAGCGGGGAAATATTATCCGAGAATGATTTCAAAGTAAAGGACAGTGATTACCTGGCAGTGTACGACAAGAAGCTGTTATGGAGGGCGAACCTGTACATAGACAAGCCGGAGAAGGATATTGGGGATATAGACTGGAATACTGCGCATCCGTGGACAGGCGAAGAAGGTTACGGAGAAAACGAGTGGAATAAAACATATGATTTTAGTACGCTTGAAAGTGAATTTAATATTTCAAAACTGGCAGAAGGAGATGGTACTCAGAATATTATTATACCGAACAGTTCCATTTATTCATACAATGGCTCAAACGGAACGATTGTCAATAAAACTGTAGTATATGACTTGAACGGACAGGACGGACCTTTCCTTTTCAACTATAAGACAGACTGTCAGAGAAAAATACTGGGAAGGTTTTATAATGCACAGGGAGATTTTAACGGCACAATTCAGAATGGAACAATATATACTCCGCCTATGACAGTGGCATCACCATATATGCAGACAACAGCGCCTGGGAGTGTACACCACAATTATATGCACAGTGGAGCGAAATATACACTTGATGTGTTGAAAGTAAAAGACGAGCCTAACCCGACACTTAATTCAAATGCAAGAGCAATAAGCGGAGAAAGCATGACAATATTCGGAATAACATATTACCCGTATGTACCGGCACTGACAAACAGTATTACCGCCCAATTCGGCAGCCCGGAAACAGTGGCATCGGATATTACGACGGGATATACAGCAGGGACAGACTGTGTATCATTCGGACAACGGAGTGCGGGTTATGAGGACAATAAGTATACATGGCCGGAGCTAGGCGACGGGTTGTGGGGGAAATCCTGGGATCAAAGCCAGGGGTATCCATACTGGAATGGTTACGGGATAAAAATAGCAAGCTGGAATGATACATATACAGTTACGGATGAAAATGGAAGTTCAGGGAAAGCGTATACAGGATTGGACTGTATAGTGCCCGGTGATATTGGATATTATCTTACAGCGGAGTCAACCAGCGATGGAAGTGCAGCTCAGAGAGGTGGTGCACACCTGTTTATAGTGAGTGATGTTTCTTCTGGCGGTACAATGCGAAAGGTAACGAATATAAAATTGGTTGAATCAACAAACAGCTCTCTTGATGGAAAAGTCCAGAGGAAAAATAGCCTTGGTGACTATGACGATGATAGCCGCAAATGGTATATCGTCAGGTTAAAGACGAAATAGCAGGAGGAACCGAGAATGGGTAAAAGAATAGTTATGTATGCCGTATGTGTATTTACAGTTTGTATGGCATATGCGGAGATATACAAGGATATAGAAACGGTGAAGGTGTTTCCAACAGGTACAGGAGAAGGAGCACTGCTGGTTGTGCCTGTAGGAAATAAAGCTGAATACTATCAGGAGGGAAAAGATAATCATAATGAATTTTCTATGAACGGTCCGTCAGCATTCTGTTTTGATGATAAAGGGTTTCTTTACGTGATGGATTATAGACAACAAAAAATAGTTGTAACTGCACCTGATTTAAAATATGAAAGAACTATAAAAATTAGTGGGGTAAAAAAATTGAATACATTCCTTCCTCGTTTTATTCAAGCATATAACGATGGAATATTTTTTTGCACACTGCATGAAAATGAGGGAATAATCGGATTTGACAGTAAATTAAAATGGTATATTCAATGGGATAGTTCCTATCAAAAAATGAATTTTTATTATGATGATAGTAACAAACTTCTTTTTCAATATTTTGATGACAATGCAGGAATAGCATGTTTTCCCGACCTGATATATGATTTTGTCTCTGACAACAGACTCGTCAATCAGGAACAGATAAATGAATATCTGAAAAGAAAACAGCTGGATAGGATATATTATATAGATGATTCCAACCGGCTGGTAAGAGATGGAAAAATAATAAAATATGACAGAATAATGCAGAGTGAAAGAATCGGGACGGATTATTCGGGAAATACTGTTTATTCAAACAATGGAACAAGAATTATTATCCAAAATCAGGATAACAAGACAATAAAATATTTTGATTATTCAGACTCGGATATATATGATGACCGAGCCTATTATCCGGCAGTACATCCGAGCGGAGATATATTTCTGCTTGAGTACCCGAAAAGGATTACGCCGCCTACACTCAGGCGGATAAAGAATGACTGGGATCCGGAAGGGCGTGAGAGGTGGTACAGGGAACATGCCTATATAGCGGATTCAAATGTCCGTGTAAGGAGCAAACCTGATCTTACGGGAGAAAAACTTGGCAGTGTGCAGAGAGGTGACATTGTACAAGTTCTGGATAAAAGTGCGGAACCGATGCAGATAGAAAAAGAAAATGCTTACTGGTATAAAATAAAAACAACCGGAGATATGGAGGGCTGGGTATATGGAGCATACGTTTATCTGGGAGACAGCAGGAGCAGTAAATAACATGAACATCCAGCTGCGTGAATTACAGGCGGCTGGCCGACTGTAATTCACGGGAAGCAGAACTGTGAAACAGTTCTGCGGCGGGGACAGGTAGTAACGCATTCGAGATTCAGCGGATATACATCATTCCGGTCAGAACAGAGAGATCCGGCCGGAACGGACAGTGTGATTTATGATTATAACAATGGAACAAACAATGCATGGACAGTCCGTTTGATTTCATCTGGAAGATGGAAAAACAGAAAACATTGCTGGCATCAGCATATGATATATCAGGAAACACAAAAACAGCGTCAAGTACGACATCGTGGAGTGCAACTCAGAGTCCAAAAAATCGATGGAACAATTACAAGAGAGGCTCGACTGCAGGACAGGCATATATACCGGGGTTAGGATTATATTATGGAGCCAGACATATCGGATTTTCAACCTCATTTGATGAGGACGTGCTCCCTTCTGATACGGACGGTACATGGAACTGGAAATATACGTTTGAGGCGGGAACCGACTGTGTGGGATTTGCGCAGCGGGTTGCATCGTATGAAGGACGGAAATACTCATGGTGGAGTTTACCCAGAGGAATCATGGAAACGGGAAATACGGATTATAATACCGTACTTGGTACTTATACAGGCAACCGTAATTACCCAAGTGATAAAGGTGAATCAAATACATCATGGCCTGAAGTAGCGGATAATATAATACATACACAGGCAGGCTATGATGAGAATAACTACCGTAAAACAAAGGGTTCGCTTACAGTAGAAGAGACTGCCTTATTAAAAGAACGTTTGTCTAAAATAGTACCGGGAGATATTTTTGTGAAGGATTCCACTTCAGATGTAGACACAAAAAAGAGAGATCATATAGCAATAGTAGCGTATGTACCGCCGAATGCATCCGAATTATCCGCATCAGATCTTATGAATCAAATAATTCTGGTAGAGGCAGAGTATAATAATAAGATACAGAGTGTGATAAAAGTATTGAGCGTTGGAGATTATAATAATAGCAAAATTCCATTAGGATTTCAAATATACTCAAATTTTACTACCCCAAAAACTGGTAATGAAATAGACTTGAATTGTATGTCATGGGCAATAAGGAGATTAATATGTACAAATTAGATATATTTGTTGTTATTTTTTCATTGATAGGTACAAGTCTTTTCTCTCAGGAAACAATAACAGCAGAGAAAGAAAGAATAACCAGCCTGAAATTAGGTTCTTCGGATTTGGAACTAAGGTATGAGTCTAATGAAGAAGGTTTTTATTCCCCGAACGGTCCTATAATAGATAACAAGGGATGTATGTTGTTATATCCAGAGGCAGGAGCAGGGGCGTATAACTACTTAATTCAAATAGACCGTAACGGGGGTGTCAGTAAAAGAGAACTGTTTCCGATTATGAAGGAGTGGAGAGGATCAACAGCGCTTACGTTTGTTTCGCAGCAAGGGTATATACAGCTGAATAATGTCTGTATAGATTTGTCGGAAACCGGATATGGTTCTGCTTTTTATCCGCACGAAATCGAAGACATTCCTGTTTCAAGGGAAACAAGATATTATCCATTACCTTTTGGTTCATATATGGAATCAATAAGTCCTCAATTTATCTATTCTACAGAAGCTCAAAAAGGACATACGATAAAAGTACGTACCCTTGAAGAGACTCGTACGTGGTTACCGACACAGCAAGGAGGATTCAGCATAGGGGAAGATGGCTTATTATACCGAAACAGAATACTATGGTCGGTACAGCAGCCGGATAAAGGGGTATATGCCTATAAGTATATAGGCCGTCTGATGAGTGGTCATCAAGTATGGACCGGAGGAGAAAATGAAACTTCTATTCAGTATATTACTATTTCAAATTCGAACAGACAGATAGAACTTGTTGTTGAAATTCCATGGGCCACAAACAATACAAAAATATATTCAGACCATACAATTATGGTCTGGGGCCATGGGGAGAGTTATATTGTTTAATTCCACCTGAGCCTAAATTTAGAACAATACGAGATTCTCGTTATCCCTATTGGGATGAGGGAGAAGCTGAACTGGTGGTAGTGCGTAACTACCTGAAGTATTTCGGGCGTCTGAACGACAATAACGTGCGCCTGCGCAAAGGTCCGTCCTCGTTTTCCGAGAGCCTTGGAACCTATCCGAACAAGACAGGCTTCCGAATCCTTGAGAAGGGAACGGCGGAAGAGACAATAGGCGGCAGGAAGAACGTGTGGTACAAAGTACGCCTTCTTGACGGAACGGAAGGCTGGTTCTTCGGAACGTTCGTACACAACCTGTATGATGGACCGAACGGGGATCCTCCTCCGTGGCCGAACGTCGCTGACTGGTAGAAGACAGGGGGCGGTATTCTTATGATGGCCTTCTGCTCTGGAATAAGTTTTTGAAAAAATGTAAATTATATGTATGAAATATGCAAAGAAGCTGAAATCAAAAAAAGACGAAGGCTGGACGTTTATAGAAACTCTTATAGTTATGGCAATCGTACTTATTCTTACGGCCGCAGTCGGTTTTAATGCCGTCAAGCAGCTTGATAAAGCCAAAATTGTAACCGCTAAGAGTCAGATAGAGACTTTTTCTCTGGCCCTCGATTCTTATTACATGGATAACGGGACGTATCCGAGTCAGGAGCAGGGGTTGAACGCATTGTGGGAGAAACCTGCTTCTTCGCCCGAACCTGCCGGCTGGAACGGACCGTATCTTACGAAACCTGTTCCGAAGGATCCCTGGGGAGCCGAATATCAGTATACGGTGCCGGGTAGCAGCGGTCTTCCGTACGGTGTCATGTCTTACGGAAAGGACGGGACGGAAGGCGGTGAGAATAACGATGCTGATATTACGTCGTGGCAGTGAGGACGGATATTCGCTCGTCGATGCAGCCCTTTCAATATTCATCGCGGGTGTAGTCCTTCTTGCCGTCTGTGCGCTTGTTTCTGCTGCTCTGCGTTTTTCCCTGCGTACTGTCGGAAAAATTGACTCCGCAATACAGACTGAAAACGCGGCCGCAGAAAAGGTGTTTTCGTATGCGGAGTGATTCGGAAAACGGTTTTACCTTTATAGAAGTGCTCGTTTCTCTGCTTATTATTTCTCTTGTGGGAATGGTGCTGTATGCTTCGTTTTCGGCGGGATTCAGGGGAATTGAAAAGTCGAAGGCGGAAATGCGTACTGCGGTGCGTCGTCTGCAGACGGACAGTATCATTCGCTCTGCCGCGGGATCGGTACGGATACCGTACTGGATAACGGAATATGAGATAACCGCTGCGGGAGAAACGCTGGAGTTTCCGTGGTACGACGGAGAGAAGGAAATAAAAACGGTACGGCTTCCTTCCGGTGTAGTGATAGATAAAAGTGAGCTTGTCCGGAAGGACGGAGAAGCTCCGTTCGGAATCAGAATAACATATAAAATCGGAAAACGGGAATATACGACTTCGGCGGCGTTCGGGTCGTTTCCTGCGGGAAAAGTAAAATTGTGAACAGAACTGACGATGGCTTTTCATCAATTGAATTTCTTATTGCGCTCGTTTTCCTTTCGGTCCTCGCTGCAGCCGCCGGGTATACGATAAAGACCGCAGGTCTTGCAGCCGGCCGCAGAACGGCGGCCGCAGACGCCCGGGCTCAGATAGAGAAGGTACTTGATGCCGCTGCCGAAGATTTAAAGGCTGACCCGACGCCGCTGTCCGATTCAAGATTCGATGCGTTCTGGCAGTGGAACGGGATGACTGAAAACGGATGCAGCGTTAAGCTGCGGTCGCTTTCAAGTTCGCTCAATCCGAATTTTCTGCGGACCGGAGTATATGAAAAGACCGGTCTCCGCAATCTGTTTCTTCCCGGAAAAAACGCGCAGCAGCTGCTTCAGTACAGGGAGGACAACGGTCTTTTGTTTACCTTTTCCGATTGTAAGGATTTTTTCTCCGAAGAGACGTACGGTACGTATTTTTCTCCGTACGGCTGGGCGAATATCAACATTATCGACGAGTTTGCCGTACGGCGGCTTGTTGCGGACCTTACGGGATCCGACTCCGACGGTGAGATGTTCAGGCAGAAAATGCGTACGCTGCTTGCGGACAAACAGATTCTGCAGACGGAGGATGAGTTTAAAATGTTCTGCGGAATATCGTACGATAAAATTTATCCGTACATAAACACGGAACCTGCAATGAATGTTCAGTTTGTCGAACCTGATGTTTTAAGAAGCATCCTTTCTGATGCCGACTACAATCTTTCCGGAGCAGTGCAGAAAACAAAGCAGCTGCTTGCCCTGCGCGAAAGCAGAGAACTGACGGAAGACGATATAGTGAATGTGCTCGGGATAAACAGGACAAACAGGCTGTATTACTTCTTCGGAACGATTACGTGGTTCTGGCAGATAGAAGTGCAGAACGATGCCGCTGCCTGTACTGAAATCATATGCAGAATGCCTCCGTCAGGTATGAACAGCCAGGCACCGGCTGAATGGTACGTGGTGGAGAAAAAATGGAAATGAAGGAATGCATCGTATCGGACAAAATTATTATTTCTCCGCTCGAGGCGCGCCACTATCTTCTCGACTTACCGCCGCTGAAGGAGTCGTTCAGAAAAGAGGCCGTGGTATACGCACTGCGGACACTGTATCCCGGCACGTCCGAGTCGACGGTGTTCGATTACCGCTGTCCGCACGGAAAAACAGTCGGCATCGCCGTGTCTTCCCGGAGACTTGAAAAATACCGTTCATACAATAAACTTTTAATTTCTCCGGCGCTCGTCGTTGAGCAGACGGAGAAGAATGCGGTCGTCGTCTGCGCTGCGGAATCGTGGATTGAACTGCAGGTTATCCGGCAGGGAGCGCCGCTCGTTCTTCTCTGCGCAGGGCAGCCGGATACGACGGGAAAAGACGTGATCGGGCCGGTACTCGCCGACAAGGCGTACAGCGACCTGCCTGTGCATATCTATACGCTTCCCGGGGCGCAGGTGCAGCGTCTTGACGGATATGAACGATGCCGCGGTGCTGTGCGGAAGCCGTTCGCCGATATACTCACCCCTGCGGCGGTTTCAAAATCGGCCGTCTTCAGGGAGAGGAAGAGCGGTCCCGATTTAATAAAAATATTTTCCGTTGCGGCTGTTCTGCTTTTTGCCGGAATACTCGGCACTGCGGACATTCTGTTGTACCGGAAGGCGAATCGTGCGGCGGAAGAACTGTTGTCGGTAAAAAAAGAGTATGAACGGAAAAAAAATGCGGCAGGTATTACCGGTACGAAACCGGCATCTCCTGCTGTTCAGGTATCTGTAAAACTTCCCCTTACTGTCGTGCTGCAGGAGATTTCCGGTACTGCTTCCGGCATCAGGCTTGATTCGTTCACGGCAAACGGCAGTTCGTTTAAATTCGAAGCTGAAAATGCGCAGGCGCTGGCGGTGCTTGAAGAGCTGAAAAAATCGGCATATTTCGAGGACGTAACGTTGTATCAGGCGGTCCCTCTCGAAACGGGCGGCGAGCGGTTCATTATTTCGGGGAAAATAAAAAATGAGTAAACGGGACCGCATACTGCTGCTGCTGCTCGCACTGACCGCTGCAGCTGCGTTTTTTTACACGACAATGACATCCTCGGAAGATAAAATACGAGGGGCGGAAAAGGGAATTGAACGCTATGAAGCCGCCGTGCGGAAGATCGATGCGGAGTCGCTGCAGAACAGCACAGCTGCAGGCGGTGAGCATGATGACGTAAAAATAATTTCGATAACCGACGCAGCCGACCTTATTTTGTCTCAGCTGAAACAGGCGGGTATTACGCCCGGCCGGTACCAGATTACCGGTACCGGTAAAAATACTCAGAGCGTGGAATTTGTGTATACGTGTGAGCCGGAGGAATTCGTGCGCTTCATAACTTCCGCCGAAGGTTCGGGAACGGGCAGTTATACAATAACCGATGCGGCGGTAAAACGGGAGCGGAACGGCGGCGTTTCCGTCGTAATGCATGCCGCCGCAGCCCCCTGCCGTTTCTCGGCAACTGCGGATACAGGTGCGGAGCATTCGTACGGATTATCACGCTTGTTTACCGCCCGGCACATCGAGCGGCCTCCGGCGGACAAAGCTGCTGCAGCTCCGTCCGTTCCCGCTCCGGGAACTGCGAAATTCAGAATAATCGGAACGGTGAGCGGCGCCGACGGCGTGCAGTATTTGTACGTAAAGAATACCGAAAATAATAAATTGTACAAACTGGCACCGGATAAGGTCCGTGAGAATTCCGCAGCACGGTATGTCCTTGTAATCGATAATGCCGAATATGAAATTTTAAAAAAACAGGAGAACCGATGATTGTACCTCCATGTACAATCATCATCCGCAGTTTGCTCCAGAGTCGCAAACTGCAATCTGCGTCGTCCTGACGCACCGCTGACGCGGAGTTTTTATAGGAGATTTTATGAAGAGAAAAACAAGTCTGCCGATTATTTTTGCCGTGCTCGGCGTCTGTTTAACGGGCTGCGCGACGACGAAACAGATTCAACCGACACTGAACGGAATGATATACGATTCTGACAACGAGCCTGTCGCGGACGCTCTGGTAAAAATTACCGATGCAGTTCAGACGAACAGCGACATTTACGGCCATTTCCGTATTGAAAATCTCAGGGCGGACACCGATTATACGATTATCTGCACGAAAAAAGGGTACGAGACGACTTCCGTAAAGTTCACCTACAGCAGTGTTTCGGAAGTTGCCTACGTTCGCATGTATTCGTCCGAACAGCTTCTGAGCCTTGCAGAGGCGGAAATACAGCAGAAAAAATACGATACCGCGCAGACTTTTCTGGACAGGGCGGATAAAGCGGGCGGAAGCGAAGTGTGCACGGGGTACCTCAGGGCTGTCACAGCGTATTCAAAAAAATCATACGACGACGCCCTTGCCCGACTGCAGCAGCTTATGGATGCAGGGTACACGGAACCGTATATCTATCTTTTTACTGCGGACGTGTACGAGTACGGGCTGTCCGACAAAGAGAACGCAAAGAAATACCTGCAGCTTTATCTGAATACCACCTACGATCCCGAGGCAGCAGCCCGGCTGGAAGGGTTATGAGTTTTTCCGCCGGCCTCACACTCGTTTTTCTGGCTTTCGCAGTTCCCCTTTCCGTAATCGACATACGGACAATGCGCATTCCTATATGGATAACATATGCCGGGTACGCCGCAGCCCTTGTATATTTGAGCGTGTACGGCCGACAGCATCTCCTGAATGCACTTACCGGAGCAGCCGTTATTTTTCTGCTTTTTCTGTTCCTGCGTGAAATAACGCATAAAGGCCTGGGCTTCGGGGACGTACGGTACAGCCTCCTGTGCGGGCTTTACTGCGGTTTTCCCGGCATACTCGCAGGATGCGCGCTTGCCGCTCTGGGCGGACTCTTGTACTTCGCTCTATTTCATATAATAAAAAGAAATGTACCGATAAGGAACGTAAAGATACCATTTGCACCGTTTATGACGGCCGGATCGGTCACAGCAGCGCTGATTGTTGTAAGATTTTTCTGATTATACAAACTTTGTTATACGGTTAATAACTCACTTTTATTACAGTCCTGTTACGTGTTACCTTCCTTCCCTTTTTGCAGCAATATCATAAACTTCATTGTCTTCCCTTACAGAAATAACAATAATTCTCATAATAGTATCCGCCTCTGCTTTCATAAGTTTGTAAACGACCCTTAATCCTAATCCTTTCAACTTTATTTTTAAAAGTTCCGTCAAATTATTTCCACTTTTATTTCCCAGCGGTTTCCCATATCCACCTTCTGTATACGGCAACGGATTTTCAGAAACTTTTATAATTGCTTTTAAAACTACTTTTCTTTGAAAACCGTCAAGTTCCTTTAATTCCCGCTTTGCTTCCGGATGGTAATCTATTTTCCACATAGACTACTCCAGTTCTACATCAACATCTTTTAAGTCTTCCTCAGTAACATCCAGCTCCTTTAGAACATCTTCCTGTGAAATATAATTAACCGGTTGAGATAATCTTTTATTTGCTTCCGCAAGAAGCAGGGCATCTTCATACTGTTCAATCAGATTCTGATACTCTTTCGGACTGATCAGAACACATTCCGGAGTATTATTTTTTACGACTATTCTTATTCCGCCTGTTTTAACTTCATTGAAAATCTTATTTGCCTCACCTTTATTGAACCGGCTGATTGGTACTATTGAATCCAGGATATTAACTGCTTTGACTACATTCATAGCAAACCTCCTTATCGAGTTTTCTATGTATAATATACTATACAATATATTTATAGACAAGTTTGTTGATATTTTTATCGATATTTTGAACACTTTTTTTCATAAAGATTGTTTATTCAAAGAGTCGGAAAATCAATAATACATTGCAGGGGAACCTTTTGTTTTTTGCACTGTTTCATAGAATTAAAAGAAATGTACCGATAAAGAACGTGAAAATACCATTTGCACCGTTTATGACGGCCGGATCAGTTACAGCAGCACTGATTATCCTGAAATAGTTTTAAGTTTTCTTGATTTTATAAATAAATGTGCTATAGTGTATAAGATAATATTTTGTACACTTAATGAACATATATAAGGTTTTCCGGTTCGAGCTGCTGTGGATGTGCTTTAAAGCCGGTATACGAGGGTGAGGTATGAAAAAAAGATTCTGGCTGTCTGGTGTCATAATGATTACAGCAGCATGTTTTTGTAGTGCGGCAGAATGGGGAGTATCAGGAAAAATTTCAGTATATTCAGGCGTCAGCGACACCTACAACTTGAAAATCAGTGTAGCTGACAGCGATTGCAGCTGGACGGAAGCTAATTACGGATGCGTAAAAAAAGGAACCATACTTACGATAGCGTATGATGCTGCATCTGCTGTATGGAACTCACCAGGACAGGGGGGCGGTCATGTAGAAAAAGCTACCTATTTGTTAATAAATGACAAAGAATATACAGGTTCTACTTATACTGTTTCCGGGACTACTAACATAAAACTTATATGTAAATCTGAAGAAATAACTGACATCTTATGGACTATGAAAATCAGATTATATGACAGTGCGGCAGAATGGGAAACATCAGGAAAAATTTCAGTAGATGATATTTATACTTGGATCGGAGGGAATGCGGATTACAGTCTGAAAGTCAATGCGATGGACGGCAGCGGCTACTGGATGGGAGATAATTACGGATACGTGAAGAAAGGAACGGTACTGTCGATTACATATAATCCAGCATCTTTGAGTTATTTGTATGAAACTGGGCATGCGACACCTCATGGTTACAAAGGCACCGACCTTTCCATTAATGGAGCAATATCGAACGAAAAATCGTCTACATATACAGTTTTGAGCGACACGGTAATAAAACTTTTTATCTACGGTTACGGTTACGGTTATGCATACACGGGGGATCTGCTTACTCTGCAATTGATATGCGACAGGGATGCACCTGATTTAGACAGCAAAGAAGCGAAGACAACGGACGGCAGCGACTATACTAGTGGAACATGGACGGCAGGAAACGTGACTTTTACATTTACCGGCAGTGATGCCACATCCGGTTTTAAAGGATATGAAATATCGACAGACGAGGGGAATAGCTGTATAGGACAAACGAGCAATACATATACAGTTTCAACAGAAGGAAGCGTACCGGTATGGCTCCGGGCGGTAGATAAGGCAGGAAATGTAAGCGACTGGAAAAAATGGCAGGTCCGGATAGACAAAACAAAACCGCACATAGGTGTTACGACCGCGTACAGCGGCGGGGTGTGGAGTACAGGAGCAGTGACGTACCGTGTAGAGGCAGCGGATTCTGTGTCGGGGGTTGCGTCATTCGGCTGCACTGACAGCGGAGTGGAAAAGACATTCAGCGGAGCGAATCCGTATGAGTATGTCGTGACGAGCGGGGAACACGCGATAACGTTTTATGCGGTGGACGAAGCGGGCAATGAAGTGACTGCGGGACCGTATACGGCGAAGGTTGATCTGGAAGCGCCGGCTTTGCGGATAACAGGGAATGATGCGGCAGAAAAAGTCTACACAAGCGGAACGTGGACGAACGGGGTCGTGGAGTTTACGCTCAGCGGAAGCGACGGCGTTTCGGGGGTAAAGGGATATGAGTATAAACAGAGCGAAACCGGAAGCATTCTGAATCTGAGCGGAAATACGTATACGGCGGGGAGCACGCAGCAGGTATGGTTCCGTGCGGTGGACAATGCCGGAAACAGGGGTGTGTGGACGGCATATTCCGTCGACATCGATAAGAGTGTACCGGTCATAACACTCGGCATGGGAACAGCAGCATCCGGCGGGGTGTATTATCTTTCAGCCGCAGCTCTTAAAAAAGTGACATGTTCGGGTATCGACAGCGGAGGAAGCGGCATACAGCAGCGGAGCTGTTCCGTGGACGGGGCGCTGCCGGTCATATACAGTGCGATGGACGGGAGTGAAATTCAAAACAGTATCTCTCAGGCGGGTCAGGGGAAGCATACGTACACGCTTGCAGTAACGGACAACGCCGGAAACAGTACTTCAAAGAGTGTAACGGTTCTCTACGACGACAGTGCGGTCAGCGGCGACGACACGGGGCTTGCACTTGGCGACGCTCATCGTGCCGGAACGACGATTCTTACGGACACCAAGTACACGGCGGACATAACGAACGCGGTGCCTGTCGTGAGGGTGCAGAGCGACGGTGGGGCGCAGGGCGGTACTGTAACATGGACGCTCGGGGGAAAGGCGTTCACCGGTATTGTCGGCGGAACGGCCGTACAGGACGGAAAGGGCGGCAGCTGGTATCCGGTGACGGTAACGGCAAGAACGGACGGGGCTGGTACGGCAGCCGTATCGGAAGCGGAATATGCTTCGTATGTGAAAGGTCTTTCGGACGGCGGGTATCCGGTGTCCGTAACGGTTACCGATTTGTGCGGGAATGCAGGTACGAAACAGTTCGTGCTTACGAAGGACAGTGCCGCACCGAAGCCGGTTGCTTCGTGGCTTCAATCAGTGGAAACGGATTCTGCGGGAAACGTACGCTGTAAAATCAGTCTGCCTGCAGGGACGGAAAAGACTTCCGTATATCAATTTAAGAATAAAGCGGGGATGACCGCAGCCGCAGGCAGCGGATTTGCCGGAGAGAATCCGGTGTACAGCAATTCGGGGACGGACGGAATCGATCAGACAATAACCTGCAGTGTACAGAGACAGAAAGCGGAGCTGTATCTTTCGGCGGTTGACGGCAGCGGGAACTATGAAGAGAGCGTGCTGACTGTCACAGTGCCCGATGCGCCTGCAGCGGTCGGTGCGGAGAAAGTGATTACGACCGATACGCAGAACGGGACGGTGTCTTTTTATCTGGCAGTTGCAAATCCGCCCGGTACGCCGGCGGGAATACCGGTAACGGATATAGACGGAAACATGTATACGGTTACCTATAAGACTGTCTATAAGTGCATCGGGCTGAAGGAAAATAAGGAAACGGGAGAAAGTGTGAGCGCCGGGACCGGCACGGGCGCTTATGTCTGGACTGTTGACGATCTGAAAGCGGCCGGCGCGTGGGGAACGGGTACCGAGCGCAGCATGCATATCTGGGCGGAATACGGCGGGCCGTCGGCTTCAGGTGCAGCAGGTACGAATCCTTCAAACGTCATCGTCATGCTGAACAGGGAAGGAGCGAAGACTTCGTATACCATTCCCGACAGTGCACCGGTATTTTGTGCGGGAACGGTGAACTGGCCTGACTATATCGGTTCGGCACCGGGAATCGGATGGGTGAGTGCGTCGGATCCGGACGGGGACGGCGTATGGTACCGGGTGCGCGTCGCAAGCGGCGGAAACAACTGGTATACGGACTGGACGGGCAATATTGAAACTGTTTTTGCTTTTGACAAACTGTATGTGCAGAATGCCGGGGGTACGCAGACTAGTGTGTCTGCAGACGATGTAAAGGCCTCTGCATCCCGCTCCGGGCTTTCGTTTACCTTTGACGCGTGGGCCGGCAGCAGTACGGGGGCGAAACCGGAACAGACCGTGCGGACGGGGATTACCGGCCAGAGCAAAACGTATGACGCGTCACACTGTGATTTTACGGCGCCTGTCGTTACGGCAGACGATGCGCTGTGGAACAGCGGTTTCTGGTCGAATGAGGTGAAATTCAAATACACGGTTACTGACGGAGGAAGCGGGGTTAAGAACAGGCTGTGGAAACTGGAGCCTGTGGACAGCGACAACAGGCCGGATACATCAGGGGGCAGACCTTCATACGGCAGCGGAACAGACGGAAGCGCGGGGAGCGTGGCGAGTTTTTTTGTGGAAGTGCCTGCGCTTACGGGGAAATATAAACTCACGCTTACAGCGACAGATAAGGCAGGGAACAGCGGTACGGTAAGCGTATACGGTTTGTTCGACACGGCTGCTCCGGAGATTACAGGCGCGCAGGTAAGCGCACTGGCGGACAGCAGCGGCTGGACAGGCGCGTGGCTTACAGCCTCCGACGAGGAGAGCGGAGTACGTGCGTGGACGTGGCGGCAGGGAAAGGGTGCATGGGAATCATGGATGCCGTGGAAAAACGGCGGGTGCAGAGTAAAACCCGACTGGCGTGCGGGCAGCAGTGCGAGCCTGAGTTTTAAAGTAAAGGATGAAGCGGGAAATGAAAGTGGGGAGTACGAGGGGGGAAGCGCGGAATACAATCCGTCGGTACCGGGATTTTCCGTGGTTCTGACGGGCGTTACCGGAGACGGACAGACAGGAACGTATGTCACCGACACCGGCAAACTGAATGCTGCCGTACGTTTTACGGCGGAAACAGAAACGGGCAGCGGATTAACGGAAGAGTGGGGCATCGTGCGCTGCAGAGACAATGAAGAAACGGACGCCGTCAGCGGAGCTGCCGGCTGGAAAGAGGCGGAATCAGCGTGTGCGTGGAGCGACGGTGGTACGTACCGGGTAAAAGCGGTAATGAAGAACAGAAACGGTGTTTCCGCAGCGGCGGAAAGCTGTGTGTTCACGGTCGATACGACGGCACCGGGGAACATTTCGGTATCTCCCGTGTTTACAGGGAACCGGAGTTCCTGCTGCGAAAACGAGCGGTTCGACGTAAGGTGGAGCGGCGGGGAAGATGAAGACACGGGAGCGGTACGGACTGTCGAACTGTATCAGAAGAACGGAACGGCGGAGACTGTCCTGAACAGCATACCGGTTTGTTCAGGTGCTGCAAGCGTACGGATCGGCTGGGGAACGGGAGACATATCCTGGAATAAAGGGAACTTTTTTATCAGAGGAAGGGCGGTAAACGGAGCGGGGACGGAGAGCGTAAGCGCAGCGTGTGCAGTACCGGTATCCGGCAGGGGAATGACGGTGTATATGCCTGATTACGTCGCCGCGGGAGGGACGTTCGGCGCAAGCTGGGCGGGCGTCGGAGCAGGCAGCGTGTCGTACCGGTACGGTTTGTATACGGAAGGGGCCGGTACGGCTGTTTTGAGCGGAACGACTGCTGAAGTTTCTGCGGTTTTTGACCTTACCGGCAGCGGACTTTCGGAAGGAGACAAAGTCTGTCTTGAGATAGAAGGATTCGATGCACAGGGGAAGAATACTGAAAAAGGAAGCAGCCTTTTTGCGATCGTAGACGGCAGTGCGCCTGAAGTCAGATGGACAAGTATACCGGATGCAGTGAACAGCGCGGCGGTAAGTGTGTCGTTTAAAGCGGAAGACGGTGTATCCGGAATAAAAGCGGCGGAATGGTGCGTGCAGAAAAAAGGCTCCGGAGGATGGGGACCGATTCCCGGACAGGACGACGGGTGGAATACATACGGCGGTGCGGCCGGGACCGTAACGGCTGATTTATCGCCGTATGTGACGACGGGAGATTACGTGCGGTTCGCAGTGCGGGTGGAAAACGGTGCGGGACAGCAGACGACGGTATGGACGGGAGGAATGGTGGTCGACGACAGTGCGCCGCCTGCGCCGCTGGTCATAGACCAGGGGGCGGTCGTAAGCTATACGAAGCAGAACGTTACGTGCAGCTGGCGGATGAGTGAAAAAGATCCTGAGAGCGGCGTAAAAGCGTATTACTGGGGATGGTACTATGCCGGAGAGACGACCGATCCCGGAACATGGCCAGTTACGGGAAACGCGGGGAGTATGCCCGGACAGTGGACGAAAGTTACTGTGCAGGCAGAAATGTCTCCCGATGAGACGGCTTCGGTTGATTTGCGGCAGGCTGCTGATTCAACAGACGGGAAAACGATTGTGTTTGCAGTAAAGGCGGTAAACGGTGCGGGTCTTGAAACAGAGGGATACAGCGACGGGATCATACTCGACAGCACCGCTCCGTATGTTCACGGAATAGGAGTGTACGGCAGCAGCAGCATGAAAAAGAAATTATACGGCTATACTGCAGCGTCCGATGTAGCGGACGGCAGCGTATACGTGCAGATAGAAGATGTCGACGAGGAAGAAAGCTGGGTCGAAGGTGCGTACGTTCAGGCATACAGGCTTGATTCCGGCGGAAAGCGGAGTGCATACGGCGCTGCCGTCGTCCTTAAGAAAAACGGGACGGGATCATACTGTGCGGCGGTGCAGCTCGGCGGCAGCCTCGAGGAAAGCGCATGGATATTTGAAGCCGGCGCGGAAGACGCGGGCGGCAACGTATCGGCGGCAGCGGAGAGCGGCGGATTTATAGTCGAAGGAAGCATTCCCGCGGTGACGGGGCTGGAATATACGGCAGATATAAACCGCATCAGCCTTGACTGGAATTCCGCGGAAGACGGCGGCGGAAGCAGATGGGTGAGCGGATACAGTGTGCGGGCAGTACAGGCCGACGGAACAGTACTCGTTTCGGACTCTGTACAGAGCCGTTCCGATTCGTTTGTGTGGCGCAATGATACTTTTAATTTGAAGGACGGAGACAGTATTTCAATAACCGTGAGCGCGTATTCATATACGGGTGCGGAGGGGAAGGCTGCGACACGTACGCTGACAATAGATCTGATTCCTCCCTCATACGACGCGGAAAAATCGAAGATACCGTACGGGGACCGGGTGACGTACTGGTACGACAGCATAACCGGTCACGCGCAGTACGGCAGCGGAAAAACGGGAACGAGAAGCATCGAATGGAGCGCCGTCCTTGTCCCCGGAGAAGAAGAACTTACCGGCTGGCAGGAAACGACGGGCGTAAACCTGATTGACTTGAACAGAAAACTGATGTCGGTACGCGGCGGAACCCTTTCCTGGTGGCAGGGGAAAAAGATACGCATCCGGCTGCGTGCTGCGAACGGTATGGGAATCTGGAGCGGCATAACGAACATTCAGGCAATAGAAGCGGACACGACGGACCCTGAAATACGGAAAGCGGAACGCAGCTGGGCGTGGACGAATGAAAGCGGAAGCGTCGGCGGCTGGAAACTGACCGCGGAGGATGATCAGAGCGGCATACTTGCGTACCGGCTGGTTGTGGTTCCGGAAGACACGGAAGAAGATTCGTTCGACTGGAAAAACGTTGCCGCAGCCGCAGCGGACGGCGGAAGGGGAGAAGCGTTCACGATTGAAAACCGGGAGGGCGGACTCACGTCCAATAAGGAGGGCTCGTACAAACCGCTGCTTGCCGTTCAGAACGGCAGCGGACACTGGAGCGTATGCAGCGGAACGCTGCTGATGGTAGACAGAACCGCCCCCTCCCTTATAAGCGGAAATCCGGAATGGACCGGCTGTCAAAGCCAGGTTCTTACCGTGAAGGATACTGCGGAGACGGTCTTTGTTTCAAACGGACCAGAGCAGGCGTACAGCATGAGGGCAGGAGAGGCCGTACAGTGGGACATTCGCGGCGAAGGCTCCTGGTTTACGGAACAGACGTATCCTGAAACGACTGCGCCGGATGTAAAAGACGAAAACGACTATACGGATACGGCTGCGGGAAACGTCCCGTTCGGCACGAATCCCGCAGGATACATATATACCGTGGAAATAGCGATGACGGACCGCGCGGGGAATACGGGCCGGGCAACGGCGTACCTCAGGTATAACCGTGAACCGCAGATAACGGTGCGGACTGATAATCTTACCGTATGGCCCGGCCATACGAGAGCGATAGACGAACTTGTAACGATTAACGACGACGAAGGAAGCCGCGGGGGAGATTATCCGCTCGCATACCGGTGGGAGCCTGCGAACGGCAGTCAGGTACAGTCGTGGACGGGCGGTGCGTCTCTGCAGAGCGTATACGGAGCGACGCAGAATCACGGCGCCGTATTTACACAGAAAACCGAAAAATCGCAGACGAGTTATTACCCGGGAACGCTGACGGTGACGGACCGGTACGGAAAGATTTCCGCCGTTGACCTGACGATAAAGGTTGAGAACACTCGTGAAGGAAAACTTCTTGTCGATGAATACTGGACCGGGCAATACGAGATAACGGGTGAAGTGACCGTTCCCGCAGGGCTGACGCTGACGATGGACGGGAGCTCGGTAGAGGCAGGCGGCGCGTGGAACGACAGCGAAGAACTGTATGAAAGCGGCGTAACGGTGGAAAAAGGCGGGATTCTGAAAGCCGTAACCGGCGGCGGGAAAAGCAGTATTGCATGCAGTGAACGGGGAAAAATCTGGAGAGGCGTTGCAGTCGGCGGAAAAGCGGAGCTGGACGGTCTTCTCATACGGGAAGCGGAACGGGGAATCACGCTCGGAAGCGGCGGAGACATCACGATGAAAAATTGTGACATAACGTCGTGTATAACGGGACTGCACCTGCTCGGAGGAACGCTTACGGTGACGGACAGCAGTATTACGGGCAATGAGGAATACGGAATCAAGGAAGACGGGGACGGCTCGTACAGCATACATACGACGGAACTCGACGGAAACGGCGCCGGTTATTACGAGAAGGAAAAGACCGTTCTGACTGAAAAAGAAATAAAAGCACTTGAGGAAGAATAACATGAAACGAGAGAGACTTTTTACAGTACTCTGCAGTCTGCTGCTGCTGAACGGGATATATGCTGAAACCGGTGTGTCGTGGGGAGATACTGACTCATCGTGGTACCGCGAAAGTGCAAACAGCGGAATTACGACGCCGGCAAGATATGCGTTCGACGGCGACAGTACGACGTACTGGAAACTTTCGGACGGGGAAAGCGGCGGCTGGGTTGAAATATACATCGGAACGGCCGTCAGGTTTAAAAGCATCACGCTCGACGTCCTGCTGCCGGAATACTGTGAACTTTCGTGCAGTGTGGAATCAAACGGAAATCTGACTGCCGCAACGGGCGCGGTGAAGGCCGGGCCGTTCGACGGAACCGTTACGCTGGAACTGCCTGCCGGCACACCGGAAAGCAGCGTGCTGCATATAGCGGTGAGCGGGAGCTGCGCCGGGGATGCTGAACTGCGCGAAGTAACATATGCGGCGGAAGAAAACGCCGGCCGGTACGGGAAGATACTGCCGGAGACGTATGAGTGCAGCAGTGAGGAAAGCATCAGCTTACAGGCGCAGCGGTTATGGGACAGCCTGCACGAAAGTCCGTGGTTTGTGACGCTGTGGAACATCCCGTGGGAAGTCTCTCAGACGAACAGCGGAAACAATCCGACAGGGAAAATATTTCCCGAAAAATACGGAAATCCGGAAGGACAGGCGGAAATAATCTGGAAGCTTGACGGGGAATACCGGATAGAAACGCTCAAGGCATATTTTTTGCAGTACTGGCGGAGTGTACGCTTTGAATTTAACGAAAACGGAAAATGGACCGGCGCGCAGACGATCGGACCTGAGTCAGTGAACGGAGAGCAGACCGGATGGCAGCGGCTCAAACTGGCCGAGCCTGTAACGACTGACAAAATCAGAATCACGTTTCCGGGCGGCTGGGAACAGACCCGGTTCATCAGCGAAATCGAAGTATGGGGAGAAGGCGCGCAGAACGATGCGGTGCGGGAACTTCCTCAAGGGGAGCTTTCTCCCGAAGGTTCGCAGTACTTTACGATAGAAAACGGAAGCGTACGGGGAAGCGGTACGCACGGCTCGTATCCCGTACCCGACGGTGCGGCCGACTCTCTTCTGGAAGTCACGGTGCTCGGGAAGACGGCGGACAGTCTGCAGGGAGAATGGAACGGAACGCCGTTCAGCAGAGAGCCGGCATTGTGGCTCAACGGAAACACGATATACCGGTACGCGGTGCGGAAAGAGGATTTTAGGGAAGGAACGCAGTTTTTAAAGCTCAGCAACGCACAGAACGTGCGGAGTGTCCTTTTCAGACGGAATGAAAATCACGGACGGATTTTACCCGGCTGGCCGTACAGCGACGGAATACGCACGGTTGCGGAAGCAGGTCCCGCAGCGCAGATCCCGGGGGATACGTCAAAAAAATGGACGTTCGGCGGTGTGTACCGGCTGGAAAAACTCCGGGTCCTGAGCGGCGGAGGGGAAGCGCCTGAGTGTGTATTGAAACTTTCCGGCGGCAGTACGAATGCGGTGACGTGGACGGACAGCGGCAGCGGCTGGTGGGAAGCTTTCCCCGGAGGGCTCCGCGCGGACGAGCTTGATTACAGCGGGGAAAGCTCCCCTGACGAAATAGAGCTGTACGGGAGTGCGGAAGAGGACAGCGTACCGGGGATGGAACTGTGGTGGCCTCGCAGCGGTGCGGAGAATGCGGACAGCGGGGACGGCAGTTCAGTCATCGGCTGGCTCGCGGATTATCAGGTCGTACCGCTTATAAACGGCTTTCACCCGTCGCAGGCCGATACGATATTCTGGCTTCCGCTGCGGCGGATGGACAAAAGCGCACTGCGCGGCTGTATTGAAATAACAGGGACAAAAGACGGACGCACGTATTCTGCTTCATATCCGCTGCGGGAGGGAGAAAGTGAATACGGCAGCTTTGATCAGGGAGAAGAATTTCTTTCGACGACGGACGGTACATTCGTCGTGTCGGGAAGAGCGGCCGATAAATCGTATACGTGCCTGATAGACGGGACCGAAACACCCGTCGGCAGCGGCGGAAAGTTCAGCAGAACAGTTACGCTTTCGGACGGATATCAGCGCGTAACGGTGGAACTCCGTGACGGGAACGGGACGAAAGCGTACTGGGTAAAGGAAATCTGGAGGGCCGCGGGAAATCCCGTTCTTGTCGTCGACGAACCGGACGGCGGCATGTACACGCAGAACGCGTTGTGCACGATAACGGGAAGAACGGGAAACGTGCGGGACGCCGTGCTTACGGTGAACGGAGTACCGGTGGAAGTTACGGCGGGCCGCTTCAGCTGTGGTGAGGAACTGACGGAAGGGAAAAACGAATACACGCTGGTATTGCGCGATTCGCTCGGACGGAGCGTGAGCCGGACCGTGACTGTTATTCTCGACACGGGCATACCGGCAGTGTCGGTCGTCGTGCCTGCAGCGGACGAATACAGTTCATCGTCTTCCGTTGATTTTACAGCTCTCGCATCAGGCGGTGCGGAGAGTGCGGACGCGGAAGATTTGTGGTGGAAGATAAACGACGAAGCGTGGGAATACGATACGGCCAATCCGCATACAAAGACATACACGCTCGCCGACGGTTCGTACGACTGGAGCATCACGGCGCAGGACCGCGCGGGAAACGTGAGCAATACGGCGGAAGTGCATTTTACTGTCGACGTGACGCCGCCCGAACCGTTTGACATACATTCCGACGTCACGGGTTGGACGAACAACACGAGCCCTGTCGTCAGTTTTGCAGCGACGGACGGGACGTCGGGAGTTGCATATTACGAATACAATCTCGACGGGACCGGATGGAAAGCGGCCGAAAGCCCGGTAACGCTTAAGGACCTTGCAGACGGAACGCACGACGTGTTTGTGCGTGCCGTCGATAAGGCGGGAAACATACGGCTTGAGTCGCTTACCGTGTATACCGATGCGGCTGCGCCGGAAAACTTTACGGTACAAGCGGACGTCACGGGCTGGACGAGCGACAATACGCCGACGGTGAGTTTTGCAACGACTGACGCAACGTCGGGAGTCGCGCGGTATGAGCTGCAGCTCGACGGCGGGGCATGGAAAACCGTCGAAAGCGGGTATACGTTTGCAGCGCTCGGCGACGGAACGCATCTCGTCGTGATACGTGCGGTAGACAGGGCCGGAAACAACACTTCCGATTCCCTGACACTGTACACGGACGTTACTCCGCCCGCATTATTTGCGGTAACGTCCGACATCTCCGGCTGGTCGAACAACAACGCGCCGACGGTGAGCTTTGCAACGACTGACGCAGCGTCGGGAGTCGCGCGGTATGAGCTGCAGCTCGACGGCGGGGAATGGAGAACCGCAGAAAGCGGATACCGGTTCGCGGACCTTGCGGACGGAGAGCACAGCGTAACAGTGCGCGCCGTAGACATGGCAGGCAACGCGACGGCGGAAACACTGCCGCTCTTTATAGACACGACGGCTCCTCTTGCCGTAACCGACTGCCGCCTCATCCCCGGCAACTCAGATATGGAAGGAAAATGGGAGACAGGCGATACCGACATCATTGCATATCATATCGGCTGGAATGAAGGCGGAACGGATAGTACGGTGAGCGTCACCGGTACGTCGTATAAAAAGACCGGCCTTGCGAACGGAACGTTCGTTCACCTGACCGTGCAGCCGGAAGACCGCGCGCATAACCTCGGACCTGTCACGAAAGCTTCCGGAGCGATTGCAGGCGTCACCGTCCAGCCGCTGAAAAGGACTGAAGCGACGCTCATCGAATACGAGAACGTGAAGATTGCACTTCCCGCGCAGGGAAGCGGCAGCAAAATAAAAGCCGTACTCGTTAAAGAGATAGAAAGCGAAACGCTCGACGAACGGAGCGTGAATCCGATTATCAGTCCCATCTATTCGTTTACGACGCTGCTCGATGCGGGAAACGGAACGCTGGTGGAAACGGACCATGAGGAGTTCAAGGACGAAGCGCTCGTTATGCTCAATTATGACGACAGCGCAGTTCCGAAAGGATTCCCGGAGTGTGATCTGGACGTGTACTATTACGACACCGTATGGGCACGCTGGTTTAAAGCGGAGAAAACGGGAATAGACACCGAACAGAACATCATCATATTTCTCACAAACCATTTTACGAATTTCAGCGTGCAGCCGACGATGCTCACGAACCTGAATCCGGAGGAACTGCGCGCGACGGGCCACCGGCCCGACAAGACCGAAAGCGTTGCCGGAGACATAACCGTGTCGCCCGAAAGCGGGACAATGTCGACCGAAGTGACCGAGTTCGTCATACACGGAAAGAACGGATATACGTTCCCCGTAAAGCGGGTCTACGATACGCAGACGGCACGAATAGACGGGCCGAGCATAAACGCGAGCCTGAGCCTCGGCATGAATTTCAACGCGAATATAGGCGCGTCGATTCTTGAGCAGCTTAAAGGAATGGGGAAGCAGCTGGCATCGCAGGAGATTACAACCCGCATTATGAACTATCTTTCCCGGAACGGAGACTACAACCTTTCGACGGGAGCCGGATGGCGGCTTTCTCTGCCGTACGTTGCGGCCGACGACACGAATATCATGGTGCGCCTTCCCGACGGCTCGTGCTATTCCGTGCAGCAGATGGAACTGACGGACAGCACGATTGTGCCGTCCCAGTATCACGACCTGGTTCTTGAAAATCATAACGGAGCCGATTTTACATTCAGCGTAAAACAGGTGCGGGGGGAGTTCCTTGCGCGGGTAATGGGATTCGGCAGCGACGATATAAGCGGTGATCTCCGCGACGTTGTGAAGGAACTGCTGAACGGAAACAGCATAGCTGCAATTCCGGGAAGACTTCCCGACTGGGTGACCGTAAGCAGCGAACTTGCCATGAAGGACGGAACCGTATACAGGTTTAACAATTCAGGGCGGATAACCGAAATCCGCGATCCGTCGGGGACAAACGTGACGACTTTTGCATACGACGGCGCAACGCTTAAAACAATGACGGATCCCAACGGAAACGTCACGACGTTCACGTACGGAAGCAAAGGGCTTATCATGCGCCCGTACATAACGAAAATAACGACGACCGGCGACGACGGTACGACAAGGTCGTGCAGCTATACCTACGACACCGACTTTATGAATATGACGCAGCGCTGCGTTTTTTATACGGCTCCGGTACTCACCGGTGCGGAGGACGTCGGTGGAAGAAAAACGGAGTACGGATATAAGACGGAGGATAACTTCCTCATCTCCGGCGGCGGCTCCATAAAACTGAACGTAGTTCTTACGATTCTGGACATCTGGCCGCCTGTCTCCGCCGTAAAGGATAAACTCGGCGTTTACTCGCTCACGCTTTCTGCGCGGTTCGGCCTTGAGTGGCCGCTGTTCATCGATTCCGTAACTGCTCCCGGCAAGGGAGTACAGGAAGTATCGTACGGCATACAGGATATGAGCACGTTCGAAGTGAAACCCGCCGACTATCTGTTCGGTTTCATTCCGACGGCCGTGAAATTTTCGTATGATTACTATCAGAAACTCATGACGTACTCGGTGAGAATACGCAACGGAAGCAGTTCCGCTGACACGTCGTACAGTTACAGCATGACGTCTGCCGGCTCGCAGCATCTTGTCCGCAAAGCAGTCATAGACGACGGACGGACCGTGACGACGAACTCGTACGGCGTACGGAGCCATTCGTACTACCGCTACGTCTGCTGGGACGACGCGGCGGTGGAAGTACTGTCAAACCCGGCGCTCATGACGGAGGACAGTCTCTGGGAGACGTCGTACAACGCGCTGCTCAAAACGAGAACGACGGCACTGAAAGACGGAACGACGTACGAGACGGTGCAATACGGATGGGATACGGACCACAGCAGAATCGTATCAGAAGCTGCAACGCGCGGCAGTCTGAAAAAAAATACGGCGAACGGATACGACAGATGGGGCAATAAAACAAAGGAAAGCGTCGCGGAACAAAGCAGCAGCGGAACGCAGACGAAGATAACCGAGTCGCAGTATTACAAAAGCGGCTCCGCAGCGCCAGCCGGTCTTCCCTCCGGAATTCCGGGAACGGTGAAACAGAACGGAGACGGAACGTACGGTCTGCTCGTTGCGCAGCGCGTGTACGACGGATACCGCACGATATACACAGGCTGCGCATACGATTCGTATGCACGCCCCGTCTGGAGCGGCGTCTATAATGAAGACCACTGGACGGGAAGCACGACGGCCTACTACGACGTAATCGCCGCCCACGACCGGCAGAGCGGACGCGTAAAGGAAACAGTCAGCGCCCGCGGACAGCGTACCGCATATTCGTATACATTCGACGGGAACACCTGTACGGAACGCACCGTCGCCGAAGGCGTCGTACAGGCGGACGGCAGCACGAAAGATATACCGACCCGGACAACATACGATACGGGAACCGGCAGTATAAAATCCGGGTCGGACGGAAACGGAAACGTCACGTCGTACACATACGACGCGCTCGGACGCGTGACGAAAGAAACGCTTCCCGGAAACGTCGTAACCGGCATCGCCTACGACGACGGCGCGCATACCGTAACTATATATCGCGACGGAAAGAAAGATCCGTACGAACTGTACACGTACGACAGCCGGAACAACTTACTCCGGCAGCGGAAGTACGACTATACGGGAAGTGCAGTACAGCAGGCGGACGTCACGCTCGCCTACGACAGGTACGACCGCGTCACTTCTCTGACCGACCAGAACGGACATACGACGCAGTACGGATACGACAGCCTGAACAGGAAAACCGCCGTGAACAATCCCGACGGGACGACCGTGACGTACCGGTATGACGACTACGAGAGAATCAGGTACACGACTGACGAGCGCGGCAATGACATAAAGGAATACCTTGACTTCGACGGGCATACCGAAAAAGAGATAAAAGACTATACGGGACTTGCACTGACGACACAGACCGTGTACGACGGAACAGGCAGAGCGGTACAGGTGACTGATCCGCTGGGGCAGGTGACGACGACAGCGTATTCGGCGTTCGGGAAGGAACAGACCATACAGCAGCCGGCCGTTGAAGTATATGAAAACGGAGAGACGAAGACCGTTTCACCGGAAGAGTCCGTTACCTACAACGATGACGGGCTGCCGGCAGTAAAAAAGAGCGGATATGCAGGCACCTGGCGGACAATCACCGATACATACGACGGACTTGGAAGAATCATAAAAGAGACAAGCGGTGACGGAAACGAAGCACGGACGGTAACGAAAATCTACGACGGAGACAAGAACGTCCTTGAAGAAACGGACGGGGAAGGAAACACAAAGAAGTACACATACACCGTACGGAATAAAAAGGCCTCGGAGACTGATGCTCTCGGAAACACGATAACATATCTCTACGACCGGAATGACAACTGTATAAAGATGAGCGACCCGCGGGAAACGGGAGACGGCAGCTTTACGATAGAGTACGCATATGACGATTACAACCGTCTTACCGGAGCAGTCGTCCCGCCCGTTCCCGGAAGCAGTGAGCGGGGGAACGTGACAGTCGTGTACGACCTCCGCGGCAACGCCCTGAGCCAGACCGCAGCTGACGGCAGCGTAACTTCCCGGACATACGACAGCAGGAACCGGAAGCTGACGGAGACGAGGAGCGGAGAAGGAGCAGTGCCCGTAACGGCATCGTGGACCTACGACGGATGCGGAAATAAAAAAACGGAGACAGCGGGAAACGCCGTAACGCAGTACGAATACGACGAAACAAACCGCCTGAAAAAGACAACGAAGCCCGACGGAGAAGTGACGGAAAATACGTACGACAGACTCGGACGGATAACGAAAGTAAAAGACAGCTACGGATATGCAACAAGCACCGGATACAACAGCCTGAACAAACCGGTAAAGGTAACCGATGCCGGGGACAATGTGACGATCATGCGGTACAACGTATGGGGCGACGAGACCGGACGCACTTCGATGAACAATACCGGAAGCGGAGATCAGACGTGGATAAGGGCGTACAACGCATGGAGCCAG
>DHDP01000005.1:138620-138757 GCA_002399405.1 Treponema sp. UBA4873
GACGCAGTCACAAATTATGAAACGACGGCAGGCGGAAAAATACTTGCGACGGCATACACGTACGACAAAGGACTGCACCCCCTGACAGTCAGCTACCCTGACAGCGTAAGCGTAAGCTGTGCATACAACGGACTTGG
>DHDP01000004.1 GCA_002399405.1 Treponema sp. UBA4873
GCTGCCGGGCTTTTTTTTGTTAAATCATTTTACTGCAATACCTCCAGAAAACAGCGACCTCGATGCAGAGGACTGGATTGTTGATTCCCTTAAAATCCGAAAACCGGTATACTGATATCATGATATTTGACGGTGTAATACTGGACATTGACGGTACTATCTGGAATACGACAGCGATTGTTGCGGATGCATGGACTAAAGCAATAAAAAATAATAATTATGATGTAAAAATCACGACTGATATATTGAAACGGGAATTCGGAAAAACTATGGATACAATTGCCGATGATTTGTTTCCATCAATAACGGGTCAGAAAAGAAAGCTGCTGCTTGAACAGTGTTGTGCGGAAGAGCAGCGTGCGCTTAAAATAAATACCGAAAAAATCGAATACGACGGCGTTTCTGAAACAATAAAAAGAATTGCATCAACGCATAAAATTTTCATTGTCAGCAACTGTCAGAAAGGTTACATAGAGCTCGCTATGGATAAGACCGGAACAGCACCGTACATCAGCGATTATGAATGTTTCGGAAATACAGGGAAAGGAAAAGCTGACAACATTATTAATATTATACAAAGAAATAATATTGCATCACCTGTATATGTAGGAGATACGCAGGGCGACTGTGATGCGTGCGAAGAGGCTGGTATTCCTTTTATCTGGGCGTCTTACGGTTTCGGAGAGGTCGACTCGTATTATGCAGTAATAAAATCATTTGACGAAATTGAAAAGCTGATATAGCAAAAGGAGTGAAAGAATGATTTTCATTTTTGATATGGGCGGAGTCGTAACCACCAGCGCTGCGGTAGAAAAGCAGATATGTAATGTTATCGGGATTTCGGAAGAGCAGTTTTTTGAATACTGCGGATGCGGGAACGGAAACGCGAGTTACGGAGATCCGGGCGTCAAGCTGAACAAATATGTACCTAATTCGTCGGATCTTCTGACGCTCCTTTCGAACGGAACAATAACGACAAATCAGTTCTGGCAGGAATTTTCCGCACGCTCGGGAAAATCGATTCAGTCGGATTACTGGCATCTGCTTTTTCATCCCGAACTCAACGGCGATGTTGTAAAAATTGTTAAAAAACTTCGCGGGAAATACCGTGTCGTATGCGGCACAAATACGATTGACAGTCATTATATGAATCATATTGAGCGCGGAGATTATACGTTGTTCGATCAGACTTATGCTTCAAATATTCTTGGTGTTTCAAAACCTGATCCGAAATTCTGGAAATTGATTCTGCTTGCGGAAAACGTTAATCCGGAGGGCGCATTTTTTACAGACGACAATATTAACAATTGTGCAGCGGCATCTTCGTTGAAACTGCGTGTTCATCAGTTTATTAATGCGGCGGATCTTGAAGCGGCGGTAAGCGAATGGTTGTAAATCGGTACTTCCGCCGGAATCAGCGGGAGATTATATCGTTCTATTGAATAAAGAATCAGGAGTTACGATGGAAACTTATACGACAGTGATGACGGAACATTTGAACAGTCACGGCACTCTTTTCGGAGGCCAGCTGCTCATGTGGGTCGATAAAAATGCATGGATGGCGGCTTCGCTTGATTTTCCGGGAAAACGGCTCGTGACGCGTGCAATGGATTGCATCGACTTTACGGCAACTGCTCCTAACGGGTCGATACTCCGCTTTGTAATCGAAAAGGAGCACTTGGGGAACACATCCGTTACATATTCGGTGAAAGTTTACTGCAACGTTCCGGGAGATCCGTCGAGTCTTCCCCGTCAGAAAGGCGAATACAAAATATTCGAGAATAGAATTACTTTCGTAGCAGTTGACGATAACGGGAAGAAGGTTCCGCTCGGAAATTGACATTCCAATTGTAAATTGTGTCCCTTTAGTTTATACTTGCGTGCATGACTGATTATGCACGCGTTTTTTTAAAACCGAAAGAAGAGCGGGAAATTCTTCAGGGTTTTCCCTGGGTATTTGATAACGAAATATCGCACGTAAAATATGCGGCTGCAGACGGCAGCGGTTGGAAGGATGTTCCGCTTGCTGAATGCGAGGTTTCCGACGGCAGCGGCGTCGAAGTGTTTACAAAGGCCGGAGGTTTCCTTGCGACCGGCATCATCAACAGAACCTCTAAAATTACAGTACGGCTTATTGCTCAGGAACACGCTGATAAAGTATTCAGCGACACAAAAGCATTCTGGGAAAAGCGTGTTCGCGATGCCGACAGTATCCGGCACCTTCATTACAGCGACACTGATTCATACAGACTTATTTTCGGTGAGGCGGATTTTATTCCCGGGCTCATCGTAGAACGATTCTGTGATACCGACGGAAACATTTATCTTGTCGTTCAATTTCTTTCTCTTTCATGTGAAATTTTCCGCAGCGACATCCTTGCGGCGCTCGAGAAGATATGCAGGCCGGCAGGCATTTACGAGCGCGACGACGCCGACATCCGCGAGAAGGAAGGCCTGAAGGAGAAATCAGGCTGGATAAAGGGCGGAAGTTCCGCCACTACGATTACGATAACCGAGAACGGACTCCGGTTTGCCGTCGACATTGCGCACGGACAGAAGACGGGATATTTCCTTGACCAGAAGGATAACCGCAGGGCTGCCGCGGTGTTCTGCCACGGAAAAAGGGTCCTTGATGCATGCACTCACACAGGAGCGTTCGGACTGAATGCGGCGAAAGCGGGTGCAAGGGAAATCGTCTCTGTCGACATTTCACCGGAAGCAGTCGAAATGGTTAATAAGAATATAGCGCTTAACAATATGGGAAGCGTGATGAAAAGCGTATGTGCCGACATATTCGACCTGCTTAAAAAGTATGAGACGGACGGTGAAAAATTCGACGTTATCATACTTGATCCGCCCGCGTTTACAAAAAGCGCGAAGATGATTCAGAAAGCGTATGGCGGCTACAAAGAAATCAATTTGCGTTCGATGCGGCTTTTGAACGAAGGCGGCATTCTCGTTACATGCTCCTGCTCGTATTTCTTTGATGCGAATACATTTTACGATATGCTTATGCACGCTGCCATGGACAGTCACAAACGGGTCCAGATTCTTGAAAAGCGCGGTGCCGGTCCTGATCATCCTGTGCTGCTCGGGTATCCGAAATCAGAATATCTCAAATGCGCGATTGCGAGGGTATTGTAGAGGTGTCGGAAGAAAACGGAAAAAATTGCAACAGCGTTATTATTCTCGGACCGACTGCGGTCGGAAAGACGGACATCGGCGTGCAGATTGCGTTGCAGCGGCATGGCGAGATAATTTCAGCCGATTCAAGGCAGGTATACAAAGGTCTCGATATAGGCTCCGGTAAGGACATTGCCGACTATACGGTAGGCGGCGTCCCGGTGCCGCATCACCTTATAGACGTGACGGATCTTGCGCATGAATACAACGTATTCAATTATCAGCAGGATTTTTACCGCGTATTTCCGGAACTTGTGTCACGAGGCGCTCTTCCCGTCGTTGTGGGCGGAACGGGAATGTATCTTGACTCGGTAATACGAAAGTATGATCTCGTTCCGGTGCCGGAGAATAAGGAATTGCGCGCGGAACTTGAGACAAAAACTCTTGAAGAGCTTGGGAAAATTCTGCTGGAGATTAAACCCGAGCTCCATACGCGGGAGGATTTGCTTCACCGGGACCGCTGTATCCGCGCCATTGAAATTGCGGAGTGCATGCGGAGCGAGAAGGCCGATGAAATCCGCGGAAAAATGATTCCGCGTCCCGTCATCAGGCCGCTTATTATCGGTACGACGCTGGCTCGTCCGGCGCTGCGCGAGAACGTATCCCGCCGTCTCAAACAGCGGCTCAACGAGGGGATGATAGACGAAGTCAGAGAGCTGCACGAGAAAGGGACGTCGTGGGAACGCCTTGAGACGCTCGGTCTTGAATATAAATTTGTGTCGGAATTTTTCGAGGGAAAAATAAAAACAAACGACGAGCTTTACGAAAAACTCAACACCGCAATATGTCAGTTTGCAAAACGGCAGGAAACGTGGTTCCGCGGTATGGAGAAGAAGGGCGTCGTCATCCACTGGCTTCCCCCTGTTCCCGACAAAACCGTACGCGTTTCTGCCGCTCTTGAGTTAGTGGATAATTATATTACGCATTAACCGCGATTTTTACGGGTTCTTCAATTTCAGTCAGATATCCCGTGCGTATGCAGCTGTCGAACAACTCTCTGCTGATGTAATCTGTTTTCACTTCATCATATCCGTCGCGGTCGCGGACGATGCGGACAACGTAGCCGTCTTCCATCTCGCGGACAATAGTCATATAATCAGAAGTACTTCCAATGCTTTTTAACGTGTAGCTTTTCATGTTAAAGCCTCCCAAAACAATGATATTTGAACTACAGTTATATTTTCGGTAATATTACAAATGATGTTAGCTTTTTCTTCGTTTTCCGATGCCCATTTTCACCTCGTGTACAGCGCGCCTTTTCAGGCTTTTTCCGTGCCGTATTATGCGGCAACATGCGCGCACGACAGAGAAGAATTTCTGAAACAGGAAGCGCTCGTATCAAAATACAACTCGATGCAAAACACGCTGATTCTGAGCGCGTTCGGTATGCATCCGCAGATGCCTCTTACGGAAAATGCCGATTTTATGGAAATGCTGCTCCGGGAGAAACGTATTCGGGCGATAGGAGAGTCCGGTTTCGATTTGTTTACAAAGGAGTTCAAAGAGGACATTGCACGGCAGGAAACGGCATGGAATATTGAGCTTGAACTAGCCGCCTCTTATAATGTGCCGCTCGTTATTCACTGCAGGAAAGCTATCGACCGCATGTTCCGCGATTCCGGAAAACTTGCAAAAATAAGAGCTGTTGTATTTCACTCCTTTGCAGGCAGTCCCGCTGATGCGCGTTCCTTATTGCGCCGCGAAGTGAATTCTTATTTCAGTTTCGGGAAACCGCTTATCGGCGGCGACAAGAGCGCAATCGCATGCGTAAAGGAACTTGACGCGGACAGACTGCTCATGGAAACAGACGCACCGTATCAGACGCTGAAAGGCGAGAAATCGACGTCTGCGGGAGAAATAGCCCGTGTATATGAAAAAGCGTTTGAAATACGCGGAGAAGGCAGTCCGAATCAGTCCGCTGAAGATTTTTCTGCGCAGACATGTGCGAATTTCAGGACTGCGTACGGTATTGCATGAGTGCCCGGACTGTTTTGTTGTAGATGTCAAGAAACTGAGCTTTCAGCGACGGAATGTCGCCGGGCTTCCGCCCTTTCAGCACATCCTCCAGCATCCGCGCTGCATCGTGAAGCTGTTCCGCACCGATCTGACCTGCGGCACCTTTACAGCGGTGCACGTATGATCCGGCTTCGTCGTTTTTTCCTGCCGCTATGAACGAATCAAGCTTGTGCTCATCAAACGGTTCTTCCGTAAGGAAAGAAGTGATAATCATATCGTACAGCAATTTATCGCCGCTGAGCATATCAATGCCTGACGCGGTGTTAAGCAGTTTTTTTTCTTCCATACGGTTACATTGTAGCCCATCGTTTGTTTTTCTGCTATAGTATGATTATGGCAAATTCGAGTTTAAGAAAATTTTTCATCTGGTTATACATTGTTCTCGGAACGGCAGTTGTTTTTTCCCTGATGTGCATGAATTTTTCCCTTGATATTTCACTGCTTGCGCTTCCGGTGTCGTTAATTTTTTCCGGAGTGATAGTATATTATACGCTTGCTTTGAAGCGCAGAGATGATATACGCGCGATCCCCGTGATACGGAAAATGATGCAGTATCTGCCGTATGTGCTGCTTACGTCGTTTGTACTGCGCCGCGCGGGCAAATACGGTACTTTCTACTGGTACGATGTCGCGACTGTACTTTTGTGGTGCATCGCGTTTATCGGCTCTCTCGTCGTTTCGTATTATATGAACGATAAGCGCGTCATTCTGCTTAAAAAAGAATGGGCTGCGCTGGAAAAAAAGAATCCGCAGAAAAAACTCCGCGGAGGCGCATGGGTATTATTTGAAGCTGTGGACTGGATAGACGCGCTTGTTCAGGCGGTCTTCATGGTCCTGCTCATTCAGATTTTTATTGTGCAGCTCTATGTCATTCCGTCCGAATCGATGGTGCCGCAGTTTCTCATCAAAGACCGGGTAATTGTATTTAAGACTGCGAGCGGGCCGAAATTCCCGCTGTCCGACGTCGGCGTTCCGTGCATGCGCGATTACAAGCGCGGTGACATAGTCGTGTTCAGAAATCCTCATTACAGTATTGACCGCAGGTCGGAAGTAAAAACGGTGACAAGTCAGCTTGTGTATATGCTTACGTTTATGGCTGTAAATCTTAACAAGGATGCTGACGGTCAGCCTAAAGCGGATCCTCTTGTCAAGCGCGTTGCCGGCATTCCCGGAGAACAGCTCGTCATGCAGGACGGCACACTGTATGCGCGGACGAAGAGTTCGCCCGATTTCCTGCCTGTTGAAAAAGATGCGTCGTTCGCGGCATGGAACCTGAACAGCGTCGACTCTTCCGAAAAACGCGGCATCAAGACGTTTCCGCTGTCGCAGGCGCAGTACGATACAATGCTTGCCTGCGAAAATGAGCGTCGTGAGCTTAGCATGGATAATGCCGCTGCGGAAAGCAGAAGTCTTGCGGAGCAGTTCTCTAAAATTGTTCCGGCTAAAAACGGCAGAATGTCGTCGGACGGTATCTCAATGTTCGAGTACGACCTGTTCGTGAATTACGATGCATTCACACAGAAACTTATGTCCGCAGACGGAGGCGCATGGTGGTTCGAGCAGTTCATGACGGACTGGATAAAAGATAAGCCCGCCGCCGGTACGTATGCGGGTGGCGATGTGTACAGCGATGCCAATTATCGTCTTAACGTGATGATAAAACTTTGTCTTGGACGCATAATCGTTCATAATGCAGAGCTTATTCGTAACGGCGTATCAGCAGAAAACAGACGGAACGACGCCCTGCTGTATGAATATATGGAAGAGGCCGAAAAGCTTAATTTTTATGTGATGATTCTCGATCAGCGCAATATGCCGGTATTTCCGGAGAACAATACGGACGGCAGCGCACAGTATATTCCTGAAAACAATTATTTCATGATGGGCGACAACAGGTTTAATTCGCTCGATATGCGCCATTCATATACGCAGACTATGACCCCTTTGACGAAGCTCGACAAATATTCCGTCGCATATGAGTCGATTATGGCTCCTCAGTATGTGAATCGGAAGTACATTCTGGGAACCACCGTGTTCCGCTTCTGGCCGGTAAACAGAATCGGCGTACTGAAAGCAAAATAATAAAAAAGGCAGTCCCGGAAAGTTTCATCAGGGGGACTGCCGTCTCAATTTTTACTAAAATTACTGTATTAATTGTTACGCAATTTTTCCGTGCAAGGGAATCCTGCATACGATGATAAAAATGCTATGCATTTTTACCGTGACAGTTTTTATATTTCTTGCCGCTGCCGCAGGGGCAGGGGTCGTTGCGGCCTACTTTCGGCATTGTTCTGCGTACGGTCACTGACTGACCCTGCGTGTGCTGCTGCATGGTGCTGTTTGCCGCCGTGCGTCTAGCCTGATCGCCGTTCATCTGGGACGATGCGACACGTTGTGTTTCCTGTGAAGGCCGGCCTCCTACAAGTGATGCCGCTTCGTTGTGCTGCGCGTTCATCTGGCGTACCTGTGTTTCCTGCATTTTTTTGCGCTGCTCGGCCGCTTCAGGCGACAGCTGTATGCGGACTTTGAACACGCGCGACATAACAGTCGTACGGATGGAATCCATCATATCGTCGAAGAGGTTGAAACCGTCGATCTTATACTCGGTAAGCGGATTTTTGCTGCCGTATGAACGCAGGTACACTGCATCCCTGAGGCTTTCAAGTTCCTCCAGCTGGTCGAGCCATTTGTGATCGATAATCTGCACATACTGATAACGGATGAACATGTTAAGATTTTCTTTGCCGGCAAGCGTCTCTTTTTCGGTGAGATCGTTCTGAAGAACAGCTTCAAATCTTTCCTGCATAAGCTGTTCCGGCGGCAGCTGGATACCGAACGTATTGTGAATTTTCTCGTTTAGTCCGCTGAGCGCCGCTTCCTTGTGATGACGTGAATTCAATTCATATTCTTCGAACCAGCCGCTTAAAACATCCCGTGCGTTGTTCATGACTCGTTCCGAGAGGTTGCCGTCCGCGAGAATACTGTCGCGCTGTTCGTAAATGACACTGCGCTGTTCATTCAACACGTCGTCGTAGTCAAGCAGATTTTTGCGGATTTCAAAGTTGCGGTCCTCGACTTTCTGCTGTGCCCGCTCGATTCCCTTGTTGAGCCACGGGTGGTCGATCGGTTCTCCCGGCTGCATGCCGATGCGGCTCATCATATTCTTCATTTTTTCGCCGCCGAACAGCCTCATAAGGTCGTCGTCCATGGAAATGAAGAATTTGCTGCGTCCCGGATCTCCCTGCCGTCCTGAACGTCCCCTCAGCTGGTTGTCGATACGCCGGCTTTCGTGCCGTTCCGAACCGATAACATACAAACCGCCGGCGTTTTTTACTTCTTCATAATCCTTCTGCCATTGTACCTTTTCGATTTTGTATGCGTCTTCATACTGCTCGGATGTTGCATCCGTACCGGCGCGTTTGCGTGCACGGAATTCCGGATTGCCGCCGAGCTTGATGTCGGTGCCGCGTCCTGCCATGTTCGTTGCAATGGTGACGGCGCCTTTTGCTCCCGCTTCGGCAATGATGAGCGCCTCGCGCGCGTGGTTCTTCGCGTTCAGTACCTCGTGGCGGATTCCTTTGCGCATAAGCATTTCGGAAAGATGTTCCGATTTTTCAACGGAGACCGTACCGACAAGCACCGGCTGTCCCTTTTCATGTGCGGCTGCTATTTCCTTGCAGATGGCTTCCCATTTGTCGCTTTCATTCAGATATACTTCGTCGTTTTCGTCTTTACGGATGACAGACCTGTTCGTCGGAATTGCGACGACGTCGAGTTTGTAGATTTTGTTGAACTCGACGGCTTCCGTTGCAGCGGTACCGGTCATGCCGGAAAGCTTTGTGTACATGCGGAAATAATTCTGGAACGTGATGGTTGCGAGCGTTCTGTTGCGCTGGGCAATCTTAAGGTGTTCCTTGGCTTCGATGGCCTGATGCAGTCCGTCTCCGTAGCGTCTTCCTTCCAGAACACGGCCGGTAAATTCGTCGACGATCTGCACCTGTCCGTCTTTAATAAGATAATCGACGTCGTCTTTATAAAGGCGGTGAGCCCGGACGGCCTGAGTGAAGTAATGCACGTATTCGAAGTTGCCTTCGTCGACGACACTGCCTGTTATCAGATTGTGCTGGTGAAGAATCAGGTCGATGTGGTTCACACCGGCGTCGGTGAATGAAACGCGTTTTGATTTTTCATCGAGCGTATAATCACCTTTGATATTCCTGCGCTGTTCCGGATCCATGTTCACTTCGTCCGGATAGAGGCCGGTGACCGGATCTTTTTCCACTTCGGTGAGTTCGTCGACGTATTTGTCTACTTCGTGATATTTATATGTGTCGTCTTCGCCCTGCCCGCTGATAATAAGCGGAGTGCGCGCTTCGTCGATTAAAATAGAATCGATTTCATCTACGATACAGTAGCTGAATCCGCGCTGGACTTTGCGGGAAAGCTCAATCTGCATGTTGTCGCGCAGGTAATCGAAACCGAATTCATTGTTCGTTCCGTACGTAATATCGCATGCATATGCCTGTTTGCGTGCGTCGTTGTCCATGTTGGAAAGGATGGTACCGACTGTCTGACCCATGTATGCATAGACGGGCCGCATCCATTCGGAATCGCGCCCTGCAAGATAATCGTTGACGGTGACGATGTGAACGCCTTTTCCGGACAGACTGTTGAGGTATGCGGCGGGAACGCACATCAGCGTTTTTCCTTCACCGGTTTTCATTTCGGAGATACGGCCGGAATGAAGAACGAGGGCACCCATAATCTGTACGTCGTACGGATGTTCGCCGAGAACACGGTACGACGCCTCACGGGCAAGTGCAAACGCCTCGGGAAGTATATCGTCGAGCGTTTCGCCCTTTGCAATACGTTCTTTGAATATCGCTGTCTGCTTAGGAAAATCTTCAGCTGAAAGCGATTTTGCCCAGCCCTCCTTAGCATTTACTTTCGCAAGAATCGGTTTCAGCGCTTTTACGTCGCGGTCGTTCTGTGAACCGAAGAAAAAAGTCAGAATTTTATCTAGCATAATGCTTAAAATATACGATATTTCCGACTTATAGTAAAGAAGAAAACCGGTTGCATTGACAAGCGGAAAATGAAACTTTATGCTGTTGATATGATTAGAAATCGTTTCCGGCATTTTTTATATGCTGCTGCAGCTGTGTCCGCCGTTGTTATTTTAGCATCATGCAGGCGTTCAAACGTAGTTGAATCAGTCGACGAAAACGAGCTGTTCTCCATCCCGTACGGAAATTTCGAAGATCAGCTTAACATGTTTGATTTGACCGATGTGGGAAATATTCATACGACAATGACGATGCGGGACGGTTTTTTCTATATTGCAAACGGCGAAGCCGGTAAAATCATGGAACTCAATTCATACGGAGATCTGCTTACGCTGTATTACAACGAGGATTCCGGTTCAGGGACCTTTACTAAGGATAAAAGCAAACATATGCCGATTGCGTATCCGTTTAATTCTCCGGGCGCTATAACGGTTGATTCCCGCAAGTACATGTACGTCGTGAGCACAATGCCGAAGGAACGGCAGGAAGAGGACGAAACAGGTACGCTGCTGTACAGCCAGATTGTGCTGCGCTTTTCAAGCGACGGCACTTCAAACGACTACATCGGACAGCAGGGAGTCGGCGGTACGCCGTTTCCCTTTATCAGAAACATTTACACGACGTCCGACGACGAACTCGTCGTCGTCTGTACGACGATGGAAGGGGCCATGGTTTACTGGTTCTCCGAATCGGGATTCCTCATGTACAAGATTCCGATTGTTACGAAGGACGCTCCGAAAATGCCCGGAACGGCAGCCTCCGCCGCGGTAGTGGCGTCGGTGCAGGATGTTGTTCCCGATTACTCGTCGCGCCGTCTTTTTGTTAAGATAGACTATTATCAGCCGCGTCTTGACAAGGATTCGAAGGCTGAATCGGGAATCGATTTTGTTAAGACTTTTTTGTTTCCGCTCTCGGTGGAAAGCGGAAAATATGAAAGCCCGATTACGATTCCGCCGTATGAGGAAACAGTGTCGGAAGACTACAGTAAGCTTATCTTTAAACTGCCGTACGATTTTCTCGGTGTTTCGAAAAGCGGCTGGCTTTTTTTTATCATTTCCACGTCAAGCGGATTTAATGTTGAAATGGTTCAGCCGTTCAGCCAGAAAATCATACGCCGGCATCTCGACGTAAATCACAATAACGTGCTGTATTACTCGATGGCGCTGTCGGATTCTGGAATCATCTCTGCGCTTCTTGTCGGACAGGACAGAGCGAAAATCGTGTGGTGGCGGACCGATTCGCTTACCGCCGCGATTCTCAAGTCGTAATACCGGGGCCGAAAAATGGATTTTAAGAATATCGAGGAAAGCCGGGAGGACGGCGGGGATAACCTCCATTATTATTTCGATCACGATGAACGGATAAAGCATGCGCCGAAAATCGTGCAGGATTATTATGCAGGGAAGGGGCCCCGTCCGGTGAAAGGCCTGTTCAAAAATCTCGTTTCGACGCCTGCAAACAAACTCGGACTTTTAAGCATCGTGATTTTCGCCGCGTTCGTCTTTATGTATTCGCTTACGGCAGAGAAACCGTACCGGAAGTCTGTGGGCGGTATTGAGATGACGCTTTCCGCGTTCTCGTATGAGGATGAAATATACGTAAGCCTCAAGGCGGATGCATGGAATCAGAAAAGCGAGGCGGCGAAAAAAATCAAACCGGGGTCGGCGGAAGTGAAATTCAGCGCAGTCGACAATCAGCATGCAGAAACTGCGGCGGCGGAAAAAAGCGAAATATATACGGGGCGGGAGCTTGTTATACGGACAAAGTTTCCGGATTATGATATAATCAGCGTCAAAGCTGAAGTCAAATTTAACGGTGACGAAAAAGAGCTTTCTGCTGCAGTTGAAAAACGCTGAACAAAGACAAAAGAGGTTTTGCTATGCTCCAGTTTTATTTTCTGTCAATCATGCTTAATCTTGTTACGGGCATGATTCTCGTGTACGGGAAAAATTTTACTGACGTAAAAAAAGAGAAAAAAAGCGATAATCATGATGATACTTCATTGAGCATTGGCGACGACAAAAAGAACACGATGAAAACGGTGTTCGGTAATAACGCATTTTTTGACGACAAAACGTTCCGGCTTGTTCTCGGTGTTCTGACGGTGTTCGTCGGTCTCATGAAGCTGCTTTCTGTCGTGCACAACGATGTTCCTGTCGTCGGGGATATCATTCCGGCGCTCGCGGGACTCTTCGGCGGATTCTGCCTGCTCGTTGAGTATTACTGCCAGAGCGCTTCGGGCGAACTTAAACTTCCCGACATTATCCAGCGGCTGTTTGTCGATGACCGCAGGTATCTCGGTTATTTCTGCATAACGGCTGCTGTTCTCCATTTTGCGTTTCCCGACGTTCTTCTTCTTTAGGCGGTATATGATGAGTTGCGTTTCAATAGCGTGTATTGCGTATGAGAACGGCCGTATTTTTATTGCGCACCGTAATCCTTCCGGCGATATGGGTGGGCGATGGGAATTCCCCGGCGGAAAAGTGGAAGAAGGCGAAACTGACGAACAGGCGATTGTTCGCGAGATGTCTGAGGAATTCGGCGTAACCGTGACTGTGTGCGAGAAAATAGCGGAAAGCGAATTCACCCACAACGGTAAGGTTTCCCAGCTTCATGCATATCGTATTCTCCTGCCTTACGACGGCATAGAAAAAGAATTTGTGCTTACGGAACACAGCGGGTACGACTGGGTCGAGCCGCGGGAAATACAGGAACTTTCATTTGTCGATTCCGACGCGCGGATTTATCCGCAGGTATTGGCATATATTTATTCGTTGAAAAACGGGAAATGATTATGAAGAAAATTTTTTTATGCTGTACGGTTTTCTTCATTGCGGCGGCCTGCATGCTGACGGGCTGTGCGGGAAAGAAGGGAGACGAAATCCGGCTTGATAATTCCGAGCCGCTTGCACTTGCCCCTGACGTATCGTGGGCTGTCGTACTTGATCCGTATGCGGGATACCGGAAGGTCACGTCGTGGAATTCCGACGTGACAAGTTACTGCCGTAAGGGCGATATCCTTCAGGTTCTCGGAGAGACTGCCGTAAAAGCGAGCGGAAACTGGTACGAGTTCAAAGACGGCTGGCTGCCGGAGTCCGCCGTGACTGTGTACAACAACAGGTTCAAAGCGGAAGCAGCCGCATCAAAACTGAAAGACTGAGCAGCGCCCGACTTTATTCGTGCGGAGGGTTTAATACCCCGCCCCTTGGGGCGTATGATGGGTATTAAATCCCGACTGCAATACCTTTAGAGAACTCCATACCTCGACGCTTGCGTCGAGGTTGGTGATTCGTGCGGCGAGACTGCCTGTTTTTTCGATGACAGGATGATTTCCGCCGCTTTTTGCACCGTAAGGCCGTCGGTCATTTCACGCGTCGCAAGTTTTTTGAGAGACATCGTTCCTCCTGCAGCATCTTTGTCCGTAATAAAAATCCCCCACGGAACGCATTTTGCGTCGGTAACGGCGTACTGCTGGTTTAATTTTTTTGCGTCGGGGAACACTTCGACGGCAATTCCTTCCGCGCGCAGGCCGGCCGCGGCTTTCTGATATGCAATAGCGTTCTTTTCGTCGAGACAGTAGATTTCCGCATCGAGATAGCTGCCTTTCTTTTCGGTAAGGCCGAGCTGCTCGAGACCCGCAATAAGACGGTCGAGCCCGATTGAAGCGCCGACGCCGGGAACTTTTTCCTTCATGTACAGTCCCGCGAGATTGTCGTAGCGACCGCCCGAGCAGACTGAACCGATTGACGGCAGGTCGTTAAGGAACGTTTCGTAGACGACGCCGGTGTAATAGTCGAGTCCGCGCGTGATGCTCGGGTCAAGCACATACGCCGTTTCAATTCCCGCCGCTTTCATCATCGCGTATACGTCGCGCATGCGCTGCGTATCTTCCGCCGGTCCGCCGGCCATCCGTTCAAGTTTTGCAAGTGTACTGTCGAAATCGGCTTCACACGAAATATACGAAAGGATTTCGTCTGCCGTGTCCGCGCTTCCGGCGATTTCCGTCAATTCTTCCGCCACTTCAACTTTTCCGGTTTTTGCAAGTTTGTCGACGGAACGGAGCACGTCTTCGCTTTTGTCCGAGACGCCGAGCTTTGCGAGAAAACGGTTGAATATGCCGCGGTGGTTCATGCGGATTGTAATGTTTTTTACACCGATTGCGGCGAGAGCGGAACGCATAAGGTTGAGTATCTCGAAGTCCGCCGCTGCGCTGTCGGATCCGACAGTGTCGACGTCGCACTGGATGAATTCGCGGTAGCGTCCCGCCTGCGGTTTTTCACCGCGCCATACTTTTGCAAGGTGATATCGTTTAAAAGGAAAATAAAGTTCTGCCTGATGCTCCGCGGTGAAACGGGCGAACGGAACAGTCAGATCAAAGCGCATTGCGACGTCGCGTCCGCCGTTATCCTGAAAGCGGAAAACCTGTTTTTCGGTCTCGCCGTTGCTCTTGCGGAGCAGAATCTCCGTGTATTCGAGAACAGGCGTGTCGATGGGAACGAAGCCGAACGAACGGTAAACAGATGTGATTTTTTCCATTAAACCGTCGCGCTGGATTTCTGCGTCGGGAAGAAAATCTCTGAAGCCTTTGAGTACTCTTGGTTGAATGAGTGTGTCCATGTCGGTATACTAGCCCAAACAGGAGAAAAATACAATTGCTGTTATGTTTTGATATCGGAAACACAAATATTAAGACCGCATTGTTCGACGGTGAAGAAATAACGCACGAATGGCGGATAAGCACTGACTCGAAGCGCACCGGCGACGAATACTTTTCGATTATACGCACGCTCATGCGCGACGTTCCGGTTACGCCCGCAGACATAGATTCGGCCGTCCTGAGCTCTGTCGTTCCCACGCTCATCGGGCCGTTCGTCATCGTGTCGCAGCACCTTATCGGAAAAAAACCGCTTATTATCGGGTCCGACATGTATGCAAAACTTCCCGTGAAAGTACCCGAATCAGCCGTTCACGAAATCGGAACCGACCTGCTGTGCGACGCGCTCGAAGCGTGGAGCCGCTGCAGAAGCGCATGCATCGTTGCGGATTTCGGTACGGCTCTTTCGTTCATAGCGGTAGACGCTCAGGGAAAGATTGCGGGAGTTGCAATTGCTCCGGGGATCGGAACCGCGTTCAAATCACTTTTTACGAATACCGCGCAGCTGCCGTCCGTTCCTTTGGAAATTCCGCCGTCCAGTCTCGGAACGAATACGATCGAATCAATCCAGTCCGGCATTCTGTTCGGCTACAAGGGACTTGTCGAAGGGCTTATGGCGCAGATGAAAAAAGATCTCAGCAGGCAGACGGGCGTCGACGAAAAATCAGTGAGAACGATTGCAACCGGCGGACTCAACAGCATGCTTCAGCCCGTAACGGATGCGTTCGACGACATAGATAAAGAGCTGACGCTTCACGGACTCCGCAGGGCGGCGCTGTATGCGGAAGGAAAGGCGTAAACGCAGACGCGCTGACGTCCGGCTTTCTCACGTTGTTATTTCGCGATGAAGTCTTCCCATCCGACTCCGGCTCCTCCCATCACATCACGCACGAGCCGCGCGCCGACGACCGTTTCCAGATATTCCGGCGAAATGCCGGGCGTAAGCACTTTTTCCGTGCGCAGGACACCGATGTCCTCTTCTCTGATTGCCTCGCCGGCTTTCATGGCACGCATGAAGTGGAGCGAGCGGTTCGTCCGTCCGTAGTTTGCACGTTCCGCAGGAGCGAGCGTTTTTACACCGCTACCGAGCACCTCGTCGACTTTACCGGCGCCGTATTCGTCTTTCATCTGCCTGATTATTTCTTCCGTTCCGAGTCCGCTGCCGTAGTGGCCGAGCACTGCGTCGCACTGATCGACCGCGTGGATCATCTGTGCAAACTGTTCCGGTTCAAGCGCGACAGGGTCGTCGAGTCCGTCCGCCGCTTTGCTCAAAGTGATATGCTTTTCAGTCATGACGCTGCCCATCGCGGCCGCAAGCGACGGGACGAGCACCGGATCAAGGCTGTGGTCGCTTATACCGCACGGAACGCCGAATATGTTTCTGAGCGTGCCGACAAGCCGTACGTTGTATTCGGTTTCAGGGGCGGGATAACTTGTGATGCAGTGGAGCAACGTCACGTTCTCCGTGCCGAGAACGGTCAGCGCATTTTCTATATCGGCAAGCTTCGACACGCCGCTTGAAACGATGACCGGAACGGGCGGCTGCCCGTTTTTTTTCTGCTGCGCACGGAATGCCGCAAGCGCCGTAAGCATGGGAAAGTGATTGAGTTCGGGGGAGGCTATTTTTACTGCGTCCGGATGAATAGCGAGCAGCTCGTGCAGGCTGCGCAGACCGAACGGCGAACAGATGAATTGTACGCCGTTCGTACGGGCATACTCGGCGGCATGAGCATAAAAATCAGGCGGGACTTCAAGCTGTCTGAACCTGTCGTAGAGCCTGATTTTCCCGCCGGGCAGTTGTACGAATCCCGTGTCGGGATGAAGTATTTCGTCCGCGTACACCCACTGGAATTTCACCGCGTCAGTTCCGGCTGACACGGCCGCGTCGATGAGTTTTTCAGCTTTTTCAAAAGAACCGCCGTGAGACGTTCCTATTTCTGCAACAACCATGCATACAGTATAGCACGGCAGCGTGTTTAAAGCATCCGGAGGAAAATCGGAATTCACCTTACGGCTCCTTTTCCCGCTTTTTGTTAAGGTATTGTCAGCTTTGCGCCGGATATCAGGATGTATGATTAGTTTTCCGTTACGAACAGATGATACATTGACACAGCTTTCTATAATATGCTAATATTACTAACTAGTCACACTTAATTAGTAATTGTTTTGTAAGGAGTGCCTCATGTCAGGACATAGTAAATGGTCGACTATTAAACACGCAAAGGGAATAGCTGATGCGAAACGCGGTCAGATGTTCACGAAGTTCATTAAGGAAATCTCTATTGCTGCACGCATGGGCGGCGGAGATCCGAACTCGAACCCGCGTCTGCGTACTGCTATCCTCAAGGCCCGCGCATCAAGTATGCCGAAAGACAATATTGAACGCGCTATAAAGAAAGGTACCGGTGAGCTCGGCGGAAAGACGTATGAAGAGCTTGTTTACGAGGGATACGGACCGGGGGGAGTTGCTGTTCTGGTTGAAGTTCTCACTGATAACAAGAACAGAGCTGCTGCGGACGTGCGCAATATTTTCGACAAGAACGGCGGAAAACTCGGAGTTACCGGCTCTGTTGCACGCATGTTCTCACGCAAGGGAACCATCGCATACGATTCCGAAAAAGTTTCCGAAGACACCGTTATGGAAGTCGGCCTTGATGCCGGAGCCGAAGATATTGTGAACGATGACGGTGTAATCACCGTGACGACGGATCCGGGCGCATTCGACAAAGTTCTCGAAGCCCTTCAGGAAAAGGGACTTGAGTCGCTTTCTGCGGAAGTGGGGATGGTCCCGGAATCGACGTCTGCCGTCGATGCTGCACTCGCACCGAAAGTTCAGAAGCTCCTCGACAAACTTGAAGAGAACGACGATGTACAGAACGTGTACTCGAACGTCGAGTATCCGGAAGATTACGATCCTTCCGCCGACGCATAACAGTCGGCAGCTGCGATATGAAAACCACGGTCACTGCGGCCGTGGTTTTTTTTATGCTTTTGCCGCTGCGGAGTTATTCCCGGACATCAAGTTTTTCATTTCTGAAAAAATATTCCTTATCTTTTTCTCCTATTTCGCGAATGACTTTACACGGTACTCCGTATGCGACTGTATTTTCGGGAATATCCCTTGTTACGACGCTTCCCGCACCGATGACGCAGTTGTCGCCGATTGTTACTCCGGGTATTATTTGAACGCCTGAACCGATCCAGACATTCTTTCCGATATGCACCGGCCTGTTGTACACATAATTATGTTCCCGTAGAATCGGAAGAACGGGATGCCCCGATGTGGCGATAACGACATTTGGTGCAATCAGACAGTGATCGCCGACGAAAATATCAGCATCATCGACGAACGTAACGTTTGAATTGCAATATACTCCTTTGCCGAGGTGCACGTGCCTGCCGCCCCAGTTTGCGTTTACAGGAGTTTCAATGTGGCTTCCTTCTCCGATCTCCGCGAACATTTCTTTTAAAAGAGTTTTCCTTGTTTCAACATCGGACGGATGCGAGTGATTGTACGCATATAATTTTTCCTGATAGAGAAACTGATTGTCCATTAATGAGGGATCGTCATAACGGTACACCAGTCCTTTTTCCTTGCGTTCCCTGTTTGTCATAACCGACGGACCTCCGTAAAGTTGAGCAAGTATAACACGACATTCAGGCAATTTCTACATACCCGCCGTACAGTCCGAACGATGTGTTGCTCTGTTTCAGTGCGGTTTCTTTCCGCGCTTCCCGTGACGGACAGTGTGTTTAGTGATATACTTGCTCATCATGCAATCGGCAAAATCTTTCGAACCGCTGCCCGGTACGGAAAATGTCATCATAAAATCGCGCGCAGGAACGCACAAAGTACGACGCGTGCTCGGCATAGATCCGGGGCTTGCCTCGACGGGATTCGGCATCGTCGACTACAAAGACGGCCGTTACCGCATGGTGAGTTACGGTGTCATTGAAACTGTTGCGCATACGCCGCACAGCGAACGGCTGCTCGCCATATACAACCGCCTGTGTTCGGTTATCGACGAGTTCAAACCCGACGAAGCGGGGATGGAGACGCTGTATTTCGCGCGGAACACGTCGTCGGCGATGGGAGTCGCGGAAGCCCGCGGCGTAGTCACCCTGTGTCTCGCACAGTATGCAATCAGGCTCGGGGAATATACGCCGAATCAGATAAAACAGGCCGTTACCGGCACAGCTGCGGCCTGCAAGGAACTTGTCGAAAAGTACGTGAAGATTCTTCTTGCGCTTGAAACGGAGCCGAAGCCGGACCACGCGGCGGACGCGCTTGCGGGGGCAATCACCCATCTTCATTATTCGTCCGTTTTTTGATATACTGTCCGTATGTTCAACAGTCTTACCGGCACGATTACCGGAAAGTTTCCGAATACGATTTATATAGACACTCACGGAATAGAATGGAATCTTTTCGTTCCGGGCTCTACTGTCGATGCGCTTCCGCCTGTCGGACAGACGGGCAAAGTGTATACGTATATGGTGCACACTGAGGACCTTATGGCGCTCTACGGATTTGCTTCGAGCGAGGAGCGCCAGCTGTTTCTTGATCTGCTCAAGGTTGACGGCATAGGCCCGAAAGGCGCGGTCAAAATCCTTACGAATATTTCGGGCAGTCAGCTTGTCGCCGCGCTCGACAAGGGAGACGTCGCTGTGCTCGAGAAAGTGCCGGGCGTCGGAAAAAAGACGGCCGCAAAGATGATGCTTGCGCTTAAGGGTAAACTCACGCTGAACGAAGATGATACGGTCGCCGTGCATCGTTCAGCCGCCGGTCCGTATGATGCCGTCGTTTCGTCCCTCGTTTCCATGGGATACGACAGACGCGACTGCGAGCAGACTGTCGCGGATATTGCGGCGCTGCTTGCGAAGGAAGACGGCTGGGACAAAAAGAAGCCGACGGAAAAAGAGGATGCGGTGTTCCGCCGCGCGCTTGTGGAGCTTGCACAATGAGCAGCATTGAAGATTTGAACGCGTTGAACGGAACGGGCGGAAACGACGGATTTGCGCACATCGTGCGTGCCGACATCCGCAGGGAAGACGACGAGCAGGAGAACAACCTGCGTCCGCAGCTGCTCAACGAATTTCTCGGACAGGAAACAATAAAAAAGAATCTGTCTGTATTCATAGAAGCGGCCCGGAGCCGCGGGGAACCGCTCGACCATCTGTTTCTTATCGGTCCGCCGGGGCTTGGAAAAACGACGCTTGCGCAGATTACGGCGCACGAACTCGGCGCCGATTTCAAGGTGACGTCGGCCCCCGCGCTCGACAAGCCGAAAGACCTTGCGGGAATCCTTTCGACGATTACCCCCCGTACCGTATTTTTTATCGATGAGATTCACCGGCTCAAACCAGCGATCGAAGAGATGCTGTACATCGCGATGGAGGATTTCGAACTCGACTGGGTCATCGGACAGGGAGCCGCTGCCCGCACTGTGAGGATTCCCATTCCGCCGTTTACGCTTGTGGGGGCGACGACGAAAGCCGGTATGGTCTCAACTCCGCTCATAAGCCGGTTCGGCATCATCCAGCGGTTTAATTATTATACGCATGAGGAACTGGCGGAAATCATAAACCGTTCGGCCGGCATTCTCGGCGTTGAAGTCGACGGCGACGCGGCGCTTCTTATGGCCTCGTGTTCCCGCGGAACGCCGCGCGTTGCAAACCGCGTGCTGCGCCGCATGCGGGACTTCGCGCAGGTTGAAGGCAACGGACGGATTACGGACAAAATTGTCGGCGAAGGCCTCAAGCGGCTGGAAATAGACAGTCTCGGTCTTGAGAAATACGACAGGGAGATTCTGCTTTCGATTATTCAGAATTTCGGCGGAGGACCTGTCGGAGCTGAGACGCTTGCCATATCAATCGGGGAATCTATCGACACTTTGGAAGATTACTACGAGCCGTACCTTATTCAGTGCGGACTCCTTCAGCGCACACCGAGGGGCAGGATAGTGACCGATAAAGCTTACACACATCTGGGAATTTCAGGAAGTACGAGAAATGTTGACGAAAGACTTTTATTTTGATTTACCGCAGGAACTTATTGCGCAGCATCCGTCGGGAGTGCGCGGACAGGATAAACTGATGGAGCTCGGACGATTCGACGGAAAAGTCGTCCACCACGCCATGTCCGAACTGCCGGACTTAATCGACAGCAGCACGCTCATGATATTTAATAATTCGCGCGTACGCCGCGCCCGCGTGTACGGCGTCAAGCAGACGACGGGGCGCGAACAGGAATTCATGTTCCTCAATCAGGTGGACGCCGCCGGATGTGTCTGGAATACGATGGTGAAGGGCGCGAAGAAACAGAAGCCCGGCATGCAGTATACGTTTCCCGACGGTTCCGTCGGAACTATCGTCGTCGATCAGGCAAAAGAAGGCTCGGAATTCCGCGATATGAAATTCGACTTCCGCATTACCGAAGACTGGTTCGAAAAGAACGGCCACATTCCGCTTCCTCCGTACATAAAACGCGAAGATACCGACGAGGATTCGGAGCGCTATCAGAACGTATACGCGAAGGAAACGGGAAGCGCTGCGTGTCCGACGGCGGGACTGCATTTTACGGAAGAAATGCTCGGCCGGCTTTCCGGCAGGGGAATCGACATCGAATGGGTTACGCTTCACGTCGGACTCGGAACATTCCTTCCCGTCCGCGAAGACGAGATTGAAAATCACAAAATGCACGAGGAAGTGTACACCGTCCCGGATATCACCGCACGGAAAATAAACGAAGCGCACCGGCAGGGCAGAAAAGTTCTCGCCGTCGGAACGACATCGGTCCGCACACTTGAATCAGCATGCGGCGAAAACGGTATTGTAAAACCGGGGACCGGCAGCACGCACATCTTCATGTACCCCGGATTTAAGTTTAAAGTCGTCGACGAAATGTTTACGAATTTTCATACCCCCGAGTCGACGCTCATCATGCTCGTGAGCGCCTTCGCCGGTCGTGAAAACATCCTGAACGCATATAAAACCGCCGTAGAAAACAGGTACCGCTTTTTCTCTTATGGGGATGCGATGTTAATAAGGTAACCACAAGAGCCGCCAGGGACGGCGGCCCGGAAACGAATTGCTCATTGCAGGAGTATTCTGCCCCAAGAGCAATTCACGAGCATAATCCGCACGGATGCGGATTATGCGACGAGACGCGATGTTAATAAGGTAACCACAGGAGCCGCCAGGGACGGCGGCCCGGAAACGAATTGCTCATTGCAGAAGTATTCTGCCCTAAGAGCAATTCACGAGCACAAACCGCACGGATGCGGTTTGTGCGTCGCTCAGGTAAGCTGTTCGAACGAGTACCGCGTCAGATTAAGAAACTGTCTGCGCAGAATCGGGTTATGCTGTATTCCTTCGGCCGACTTGTCGAATTGTTTACCTGCAATATCGACGAGCGTGCTTATGTCTTTCGGCGTAAGCGGCAGGCGTGTACCTATAAGTCTGTTTTCAAGCTCAAGACTTCTGAATGTGACTGGACCTGAGAACGCGAGTTTTACATTCGTAATCATGCTTTTGTCGTTGTCGGCAAGGAATGCGAACGACGCACTTGTGTCCCTGATTTTATGATCGGGGCCGAGCCGGCGGAATACGGAGATGTCCCAGTCGTTAAGGGGAATGCGGATGTTCGACAGGATAAATCCCTGCGGAACACCGGTGAAATTGAGCAGCGGGACGTACATCGTGTCGAGCGGGCTGCGCAGTTCAAGATGTGTGTCGAGCGCGAGAAGAGATGCGTACAGAGAAAGCTTGATTCCCGGTGCGCATATGTTGCCGCCCATTGTGGCAAGATTCCTGACGAGCGGATTTGCGACGCTCTGCACGGCATCGAGGAATACGTCGGGGACGCGTGTACGTCCGAGCGCAAGAATATCGGAAAGAACGACGCCTGGCCCGCAGTCGAGGTAGCGCTCATGTTTCGTTATTACGGCAAGTTCGGGAATCCCCCGTATTGAAATCGCCTTATCGGGGACGTTTTCTATGCGCGTACACCCGCCGACAATCTGCAGCCCCGAAACGGATTTGAGCTGATAGAAAAGTTCCGCGATTGTTTTTGCGAAGAAGAATGTATGTTCAGTTTTTTGCATTTTTCTGCGCCCCCATGCGCTGTACTTTGAAGTCGAACGCGTATAATATGCCGTTAATAAGAATGTCCGTGTTTGTGCAGCACAGTGAAAGGTGCTGGACTTCTTCGCATATCATTTTGCGGTCGGGCTTCATGGACGTGCTGAGAATGTGCCATGCCGAAAATACTTTCCCCGCATTACAGAAACCGCACATGGTAATACCGGCTTTTTTGAACCCGCTTAGTATATCCTGATATTCTTCGGACTTTGAAAAATATTCAAGCGTTGTTATTTTCGAGTCGCGGGAAAGCGCTACCGGAACGATGCAGCTCGGCACCGGTTTGCCGTCGAGCAGCACCGTACATGCGCCGCAGTGTCCCTTGCTGCATCCGCATTTGACCGAGAGCAGATTCTGCCGCCGCAGAACATTGAGCAGCTTGTCGCCCGGTTCGGCCTCCAGCACGATTTTTGTATCGTTCAGCGTTACGGGAATTTTCATACTTTTACTCCCTGCGAATAAATAGTTTCTGCCGTACACGGCAGTTTGCGTATACGAAAACCGAGCGCCTGTGAAAGTGCCGAAGAAAATGCCGCCGGAACAATGCAGTGCACAAGTTCTCCGATCTGCCCCGGATTCGCTTCGGACTGTACAAACGAAATATGAATACTGTCGCAGATGATTGTTTCGTCGGCGACCAGTTGTCTGAGTTCCTGCTGTACGGAAAGACGTATCGTGTTTTCCGCCGCACGTGTTGAAAGAATCCGGCCGCAGTCTATTACAATCCAGATGCCTTTAATCTGCTCCTGAAATGTGTACGGGTCGAGTTCAGTCTCTACGACTGCCGCTCCGAATGAAGTCGTGTGAAAAGGTATGCCGCGGAAATCGCTTTTGTTCCACAATTTTTTCATCGACGGGGTAAGACCTTTTTTTACAGTAAGGGGGAGAACTGCATCAGCCTTCTTTTTCTCTATTTCAAGGCAGCAGTTATTAAGCAGCTGCGTCATAATACTGATGTTGCTGTAGATATTGTCGGGGATGGGGATTGCGTCGTTTAATTCCATGTCGGGAGTGATTGTTACCGATGACGAAGGAATTTTCAGGATAGTTGACACGGTTTTTATCCAGATTTCCGAAACGGCCGGAGAAGGGACAAGCGAATGGATTGTGACCGTATTATCAGTTTCCAGCGTGACGGCGATTTTCTGATTGCCTGAGAAAGTGTCGTTGCCGAAGTATCCCGATCCGTCGAACGCGCATGCCAGTCCGATGCCGCGGAGAGGCAGTGCGAAGAATGTATCTTCGGAACCGCGGTGCTGTTTTGCATCGATGCGGAATGTTGTGTATTTACGGTTGAAGTCGCTCATTGTAATGACATTGAGGAACACGTTCTCGACTTTTCCCGTGCGGAAAGCAAACGGCATTTTTATATCTTTCGGATCCTGACAGATATTTTTGAGACGGATGTCGAGCGGCAGAATGTTCGTTTCTGCCGCAATCAGCTGTAAATGATTCTCGACGGCGAAAAATGACTGCGAATCAGTCGTTTCCGGAAAAATCGATGTCGGCGGATTTGCCGATGTAACAGCCTTCGCCGTAATGCAGATATTCGGAACGTTGTAAATATTGCAGGCGGCTATAACGAGCCTGTCGAGAATTTCCTGCGCGAACGGATTGCATGCTCCGACGTCGGTTACTATGTCAACCTGCATGGCGGTTATGGATCCGTCCTTCATAACCGCCGTTCTGCAGTGAACCTTCCCGGGGACTCCCGATTTCATATATTTCTGGTGCTCTTCCCGGGAGAGCGTGAGTTTTACCGGTTTTCCCGTAAGATAGGCCGCGACCGCCGTCTGTATTGCAAGCGTCGCATTCCTCCATATTCCGTTTGCAGTATGACCGCTCGAATTCGTTTCCCTGATGGAAATTTTGTCTTCGGCGATATTGAGGGAGTGAGAGACTGCTTTGCGGAGATAGTTCGGCCATTGTGTCGGCGTGAAAATATTTATGATTCCGTTTTCCATGAAGCAGAACGCTCCGTTCGTCTCCGCCCATGAAGGCTGCTCTGTATCCTGTATCCATGTTTCCGCTATGTCGAAGTCGGCCGACTTAAAAACGTCATCCGATGCATTCTGCCTGTCTTCGGAAAATATTCCTGTTTTGACAATACGCTGCGCCGTTATTGCGGATGATTTTTCGGCAGCGGACGGAAACAAAGGTTTGACCGGAAGCGGAGAAGCCTGCGGATTAAGCGCTGTGCCGGAATTCAGCGCCCTTGTTATTTCGGAAATCCGCTTTGAATCAGGTTTCTGTCCCGAGTCGGGAATTCTGATTACGGGACGCGTGTATTTTTTCGCAACCGATTCGAGTGCCGACTCCAGCGTCGAACTGTCGAATGTGACTTCGATTTCCGACGTGAGTTCGTATACTTCCGATTCATCAGGTCCGACAATGATGCCTATCGGTTCGCCGAAATACGAAACGCAGTCCGCACAGAAGACGGGTGTATCCGAATTCAGCGTATGTACGATGTTGTCGCCGGGGATGTCGCGCGCGGTGTACAGAAAATAACCGTCGGGCATCTGGGGTATCGATATGTTCGTGATTGTCCCCGATGCCGCAGGACTTCGTATAAGTGCTGCGTAAAGCATCCCCGCTCTGCTGCAGTCCGTATAATAATCGTGCACCTGCAGCGGAATGCGGATATTTTTTTGTGAACGTACCTTTTTCCCGGTGCTCTTAGGCATGGTGCGTTTCTCCTGTCTCCTTTACAGCCTGTATGACTTCCTCCGCCATTCCGTCAGTCATGTCCGGCCACAGAGGAATTGAAATTGTTTGAACGTACTGATTTTCCGCGTTAGGATAATTCTGCGCGGTGAACGACGGATACAGTTCTTTCCAGTACGTGAACCTGAAAAGCGGAATGAAGTGAACAGAAATACCGATTCCCTTCTTCTGCAGTTCCCTTGCGAACTCGTCGCGGCCTATAGTGAGTTTTTCAGGTTTTACACGAATGAGATACAAGTGCCATGCGTTCCCCGTGCTGTCGGGAGGCAGCGTGATGAAATCAAGCTGTTTGAACGCGTCGTTGTATTTTTTAACAATTTTTATGCGTTTTTCGTAGAAGATGCCGGCTTTTTTGAGCTGTTCTACGCCGATTGCGGCAAGAATGTCGGGAAGATTGAATTTATATCCCGGCTCGATAATGTCATACTCCCACGACGCGCGCGGCGACGTATACCGGTCCCACGTCGTACGGTCCATGCCGTGCATCCGCATGATTTGTATCCGTTTCGCAAGAGACGGATTGCGGACGCATACCATTCCGCCTTCCCCCGTCGTGATTGTCTTCGTGACGTAGAACGAGAATACTCCTGCATCTCCAATGGAACCCGCATATCCGAGCGGCGTTTGCGACGGAAATGCGTGCGCCGCATCCTCAATCACCTTTACGTTGTATTTTTTTGCAATCGCGCATATTTTTTCCATAGCGCAGATATTTCCCGCGACATGAACCGGAACAACGGCGCGTACTTTGTGAGCGGTGTCGGCTTTCAGTATGTTTCCGATTTTCTGCACGTCGATGCAGTACGAGTTCTTTTCGATATCCGCAAAAAAAACGTCGGCTCCTAAATGGCGCGCGCACGTTGCCGTCGAGACGAACGTATACGGCGTCGTTATGACTGCCGTTCCGGGACCGACGCCGCATGCATCCATCGCAAGAATCATGCCGCTCGTATTGCTGTTCACCGCAAAGCTTACCACCGGCCTCGTGTCGAGCCCCGCGACCTTTCGGCTGCTGCTGATTTCCTCCGATACGCTGTTCATTTTTTCCGAAAAATCCTTTTCGAACTGCAGCGCATATTTTCCCGTCGTGAGCCAGCCCGAACGGAGCACCGCAAGCACTGCGTTTTCCTCTTCCGGTCCGATAGACGGACGTGAGAATGCAACTTTAAGCGAATCACAATCAGCCATTAGTTTCCTCCGTGAGAAACAGCAGTCGCCGCGTAGAATTCCGCAAGCGACGGTACTTCGTCCGAAAGCACCGAGATAAGGTAATCGCGGCTGCGGTATTTATCCGCAGCGACATCAGTGTTTTCACCGCCGATGCAGATCGGACGCAGCTTTTCGAGGAGCGTTCCCATGCGTTCGTCCGTATACGGCGTATTCCTGAGCTGCAGGATTTTCTCGTACGACGTCTTCTGCGGTTCTTCTTCGGGAAGCCACAGCGGTTCCACACTGCGTTCTCCCTTACGCGCGCCGATGAATTTTATGTCGATGTCTTTGTACGGTTCGAATCCGCTGAACCGTATTATCTGCTCCGCAATATCGACTATCCGTACGGGCGTTCCCATGTCGAGCAGATAGGAGGAGCCGTTCGTGCCGACTCCTCCCGTGCGTAGTACGAGGGAACACGCTTCGGGAATCGTCATGAAGAACCGCTCCATTCCGGGATCGGTGACCGTCACCGGTCCGCCGTTTTTTATCTGCTCCATGAAAAGAGGGAGGATTGAGCCGCGCGACCCCAGAACGTTGCCGAACCTGACGAACATAAACGCGTTCCCGTTTTTCGCTTTCCCCGCATACTCGAGAATCAGCTTTTCGCAGAGCATCTTCGACACGCCGTACACCGAAACGGGCGCGACGGCCTTGTCGGTAGAGATGAGCACGAAGCGGTGCACGCCGTGTGCGATGCACGCATCGAGCATGTTTTTTGTACCGAACACGTTGTTTTCTATTGCAGCTACAGGATTTTCCTCCATCATGGGAACGTGCTTGTACGCCGCGCAGTGGAAAACAATGTCGCAGTGCGTGTGCGAAATGATGTAGTCCGTGTACGCACGGTCCTTCATATCGCCGATAATCGGAACGATTACAGCCTTTTCACCGACGCCTTCCTTCTGCAGCATGCGGAGTTCGCGGTCAATCTGATAAATCGAGTTTTCTCCGTGCCCGAAAAGATAGAGCCGTTCCGCGCCTCCCGAAAGCAGCTGGCGTGCAAGTTCAGAGCCGATAGAACCTCCCGCTCCCGTAATGAAAACGCGTTTACCGCGGAGGTATGAAAGGCTTTCCTTGAGCGAAATAGTGACGGGAGTGCGGCCGAGAATGTCCAGCGGATCGATTTCGCGCGCCTGAACAAGATGAGCCGTCCCGTTCACAATCTGGCTGATTCCCGGCAGTATTTTTATATGCTCAAAGCCGCCCGCTTTGAGCGTTTCGTATATTTCCCTGATGCGTTCCGGCGGTGCACTCGGAATTGCGATGATAGCCTCGTCGTCTTCCGTGCAGCGGAGAAGCGAAGCTATGTTGCCGATCGGCCCTATGACGGGAATCCCGTCGAATTCCTGACCGATGAGCGTTTTATCGTCGTCGAGGAAAGCCGCTACTGTTCCGAATATTTTTTTGCGCTTTATATCGTCGGCAATCGACAGTCCGGCGAATCCCGCACCGATTATGTACAGACGTTTCTGGGTTTTGTTCACGTTTTCTACTATACCATACGGGATTCGTTTCTTCAATTGAAACAGGAATGCGGTTTTCAGATAAAAATTACTAAACACTCATTCTCCGCAGTCCGATGATAAGTAAGGAAGAAATTGAATCAGTGGGGTCAGTATGGGGAAAAAACGGTTGGCAGCCATAGTGCCGGTACTCCTGCTCACAGCTTCCTGCTGCTGGAGTGCTCAGCTTTCCTTTCAGGTAGTTCAGCATAACAACACTCAGGAAAAAGTCTGTGAACAGACGTTCGTAATCGAGGACGAGATGCTCGATTACTTTTTCAGCCGGGGAAACATCGTGACGAACGAACCTGCTGTTGCAGTAAAGGAAGGCAGCGATGAGGCCGTGTGGAAAGCCGCGTTCGCCGACGCTGCGGCAGGCGGCTCTCAGTATTTTGTTCAGCTGCGCCTGTATTACGATACGACGGCGTCGACAAATCCTGCGGCGGTGGCTCTCAGCAATCTTGATTATGCAGCGTGGACAATAACCGACGTTCAGTCCGGGCAAATTCTTGCCGACGTGAAAAGCGTTGTTGATAAGACTTCTCTCGGTAAAGACGACGCTGACAGCGTGAGAGGGTACGCTGTAAAAATTGCGGAACAGATACAAAAATCCTTAAAAGTGAAAGCATAAGGAAGGGAAAATATGAAAAACAGAATCGGAATTATTTGTGCAGTAATCATAAGCTGCCTCGTACTCGCTTCATTCAGCCCGTCCCTCGACGGAAGAGCTGTTGTAGCGGACGAAGGGACATTCCCTCAAGGTTTGTTTGCAAAGACAGTCGGATATCTGCCGGGAGACAGCATCACTGTGTCGAATCTGTCGACAAAGAAAACAGTCGACATTCTCGTTGTCGGCGCGCTTGATCCGTCCGAGGGGGTCGCAATACTCCTTTCGCCGGAAGCGGCTTTTGCCCTCGGTATAGAAAAGAACTCAAATATCATCGTAAAAATAACGAAACGTTCCGGACAGCTTGATGAAGCAGTGTCGGGTACTGCGGTCATAGCAAACGGAACTGCAGCGTCGGCTGACAGTACTGATACGGTTGCAGCACCGGCAGATACTTCGGAATCCGAAGTTCCTGCTGATACGACAGCGGCCGCCCCCGCAGGAACAGCAGGCGAAACGTCTGCGGATTCAGCTCCTGCCGAAACAGCAGCAGTTCAGCCGGAGGAAAAAACAGAAACACAGCCGGAACCCGCGCCCGATGAATCTTCAGCGGAGACAATCACGGCGACCGAAACGCCTGCGGAGTCCGAGGCTGCAGCACCCGAGACGGAAGATGTAACGGCCTCTGTTCCTGCCGACGAAAAAGTTGACGAGGGACTTCCTGCTTCCGATGAAACAGCTGCGGTTCCGTCCGCAGTCCCTGCCGCATCAGCGGAAGACACAGAGACTGATGCCGCCCGTGAGACTGAATCACCGGCCGATGAAAAAGTCGACGATACAATCTCTTCCGCCGCCGTCCCGGAAACGGCTCCCGTCCCGGAAACAGTGACTGTCGACGAGAACGCTGCAGACGAAACGGAAGCCGTTTCCGGCGAAAAAATTGATGAAAAAATTCCGCCCGCTGAAGAGACCGCCGGACCTGAACGGACTACTGATACGACGCCGCCGGCAGATGAGAGCGCTGCGGTGCCGTATGCGGAGGAACCTGGAGATCGGACGCCTGAAGCGGGCAGCACAGACACAGCTGCGGAACGTGTCGGGGAACAGCCCGTCGTAACGGACAAACCGGACGCAGAAAGCGAGCGGGTAAATGCCGCAGCTCCTGCAGAAAGTGCGCCGTCTTCCGCAGAAGATAAAGTCTCGTCGTCAGACGCATATGCACCGATTATTCTTGTACCGGCGTCGCCGAATCCTCCTGAAACAGCAGTGGAGCCGGTTCCTGAAACACCGTCCGCCGCTCCTGCCGTTCCCGCTCAGAAACCGGAAAGGGAAACGGCACCGGCATCCGCTCCGTCAGGCGGAGAATTCGACAGGTATGTCGTTCCGAATCTCAAAGCGCTCAAAAGCGGCACATATTACATCCAGATAGGCGTATATGCCGACGAGAGCAACATTCGCGAGGTCGTGAGAAAATATTCGGGCACATACCCGATCACTATCGTCCCGCTTGTGTCAGGCAAAGCAAACCAAATGATGATAGGACCGCTTTCCGTGGACGAGTATGCCGCCGTGCTGGAGCGTTTTAAATCATACGGTTTCAAGGACGCATTCCTGCGTAAAATAAAATAACTGAAAAAGGACACCTGCGACGGTGTCCTTTTTTATGTCTTCATATCATATTCTGATTATTTCACTTCGTAGATCCAGCCTTTCGGAGCGGGAAGACGGCCCATCTGGATGCCTGTCAGCGTGTCGTATAATTTCTGGAGTACCGGCCCCATCTTTTCTCTGCAGCCTTCAAACACGATTTCTTTACCGTGGTCCACGACTTTTTCTATCGGGGAGATGACGGCTGCAGTTCCGCATAATCCGCATTCGTCGAAAGAAGGCAGCTCTTTTTTGTCGATTTTGCGTTCTTCCACCGGTATGTGCAGAATGCTTTCCGCAACGTAAATGAGAGAACGGCGTGTAATCGACGGAAGAATGCTGTCCGATTTCGGCGTTACGATGCGTCCGTCTTTAGTGACGAACAGTATGTTTGCACCGCCTGTTTCTTCAATATATGTGTGTGTGGCGGGGTCAAGATACATGTTTTCTGAAAAGCCGTTTTTGTGCGCGTCGACGATGTTGTGAAGGCTCATTGCGTAGTTAAGCCCCGCTTTGATGTCGCCCGTTCCGTGAGGAGCAGCGCGGTCCATATCTGAAATGCGGACAGTAATCGGTTTTGCACCGCCTTTAAAATACGGTCCGACGGGTGTGACGAGGATACGGAACTGATATTCGTCTGCAGGTTTTACACCGATAACTGCGTTGGAACCGAACATGTACGGGCGGACATACAGCGTTGCACCGCTGCCGTACGGCGGAACATACGATTTATTTGCTTTGATCACCGAAAGAACGGCTTCAATGAATTTCTCTTTCGGAAACACCGGCATTTCGAGACGTCTGCAGGAACGTTCCATGCGTTCTGCGTTAAGGTCCGGGCGGAACGCAACGATACGGCCGTTTTCAGTCGTATATGCCTTAAGTCCCTCAAAGCACGACTGTGAATACTGAAGGACACCGGCGCATTCCGTAATGACGACTTTATCATCTGTTGTAAGCCGGCCTTTGTCCCACTCTCCGTTTCTGAAGTTTGCGACAAAGCGTTTGTCTGTCCTGATATACGAAAAAGGAAGGTTGCTCCAGTCAAGGTTCTTTTTTGCAGATTTTTTTACTGCAGTTTTTTTTGCAGCTGCTTTTACCGTTTTAATATCTTTTACAGGTTTCTTAGCAGATTTCACTGTTTTTTTTGCGGGTTTTTCAGCTTTTTTTGCAGTTTTTGCTGTCTTTACAGTCTTTTTTACAGCCATATTCCACTCCTTTTACCGCTTTAATACGTATAATATTTATTTTAGCGCTACTTTAGAGATTTTTCAATAGTAGCAATAAGTAAAAATGTAGTATATTACTGAATAATATGATACTTCTGACATGGGCTCAAGTTGAGCGCATTTTCAAGGGACAGGAAGAGCGGCCGGATCTTTTTTCGGGGGGAAGCGCGGTCACAATCGGCAGTTTCGACGGTCCGCATACCGGACATGACGTACTTTTCAGTAAAGTTATTGATGCGTCAAAATCCTGCGGATACGTTCCGGGTGTTATTACGTTCACGCACGCACTCGGCGGATACAAACGTCCTGAAGCATACGAAGGCGATTTATCGACACTTGAGCAGCGGCTTGAAGCATTCCGTGAAAAAGGCATGTCGTTTGCCGTAGTCATTGACTTTTCCGCTGAATTCGGTAGAATAAAAGGACAAGATTTCCTGTTTATACTGAAGAAAAGCTGCTGTCTGAAATTTTTGGCAGAAGGCAGGGATTTCCGCTGCGGTTACCGCGGTGCGTTCGGTATGAAGGAAATTTCGGACTATTCCGTCTGCAACGGAATTACGGCGCAATTCCCTGAACCGGTTTTATACAAAGGCAAACGTGTGAGTTCATCGCTTATCAGATCCTGTATTCTGCGCGGTGATTTTTGTTCGGTGGCAGAAATGCTCGGACATAATTATGCACTGGATTGTTCAAAAACAGTATGGAATTGCGAGGGCAGTCAGTTTACCGCTGAAAGGCACAGTTTTTTGCAGGCTCTGCCCGCTGACGGTGAATATGATGTTGTGGCAATATTGCCCGAAAACAGAATGCAGATGCGTTTGACTGCGGAACCTCATTTCCTTCGCCTCGAGGTTCCGCACGGAGACACACTGCCTTGTATCAGGGCTGTAGAATTTATATGCAATGATTTAGGAGAATCGTAATGGCACTTACAAAAGAAGCAACAGCTGCAGTTATCGCAAAATTCGGTGATAAAGAGGGCGATACCGGCAATACAAAAGTTCAGATTGCACTGCTGACTGACCGTATCATTCAGCTTACCGCGCATTCGAAAAACTTTCCGAAAGACAAGAGCTCGAAACGCTCTCTCATGAAGGTTGTCGGAGCGCGCAGAAAGCTGCTTAAATATTACGAGCGCACGAACCTGGAAGGGTACCGCTCACTTATTAAAGAGCTCGGTATCCGCAAATAACGAAGCAAACGAGCCTGCATGACCGTGCACCGCGACGGCGGCAGGCTTTTTTATTCGTGCGGGGCTGCGTGCGAGCTGCGCCCGACGGCTTACTGCGGAAAGTATGCAAAAATACGTCCTGTATTTTTGCAACATCAGATTCCGCGTTGCGGAATCCGGGATTCGCGCCATCCATGGCGCGCGAGCTGCGCCCGACGGCTTATTGCGGAAAAGAAAGTAAAAGAAAAAGAATTGGAAGGAAAAGATGGTACAAAGAGTAACTGCGAAGGTCGGCGATGCCGATCTCATCCTGGAGACAGGTAAAATCGGAAAGCAGACGAACGGCTGTGTGTATGCACAGTGGGGCGGAGCTGCTGTTATTGCGACAGTGTGTGCATCGCATGATGTTGTTGAAGGTATGGACTATGTTCCCGTCACTGTCGACTACAATGAAAAATTTTATGCTGCGGGGAAAATTCCCGGCGGCTTCGTAAAGCGTGAAGGACGTCCGAAGGACAAGGAGATTCTTGTCTCCCGTCTTATCGACCGTCCGATGCGTCCGCTTTTTGAAATGACGTTCGGACGCGAGATTCAGATTGTACCTACCTGCGTTTCCGCAGACGGCGTACACACACAGGATATTCTTGCGGTTATCGCTTCTTCAGCGGCGGTAACCATTTCCGATATTCCGTTCCACGGTCCTGTTGCGGCCTGCCGCGTTGCATATCTTGACGGTCAGTATATTGTCAACCCGACGTTCGCGGAAATCGACCGTGCGCAGCTTGAAATAGTCGTTGCCGGTACGGCCGAGGGCTTTACGATGGTTGAAGGCGGCGCAAACGAGGCGTCCGAAGAAGTCATGCTCGGAGCTCTTGAAAAGGCGCAGGGATTCATTACGGACATGTGCCGTCTGCAGGAAGAACTGCAGAAGCTCGCCGGGAAAGAGAAACTTCCGCTTGCTCCGCTTGACATCACACTTGCAAACGCAGCGCAGATTGAAGCAGAAGCAGAGCCGCTTATGCAGGATGCATGCTTCAGACAGGGCAAACTGGCGCGCGGCGCTGCTGTTGAGGGAGTCAGGAAGGCTGTCGCTGCCAAATATGCGGATCAGCTTGCGGATCCCGTTCAGGCAAAACTGTACGATGCGCTTATCGACGATATTCAGTATAAACTTCTGCGCAAATCGATCCTTGAGCGCGGCATCCGCATTGACGGACGCAAATGCGACGAAATCCGTCCGATAACATGCGAAGTGAACGTACTTCCGCGCCCGCACGGATCCGCTCTGTTTACGCGCGGTGAGACCCAGTCTCTCGCAGTTACGACGCTCGGAACGTCGCTCGACGAGCAGGCCTACGACGATATAGACGGCGACCGCAGCGAACATTTCATTCTGCATTACAACTTCCCGCCGTATTCCGTCGGCGAAGTCGGAAAACTTACGACCGGACGCCGCGAAATCGGACACGGAAATCTTGCGCGCCGTTCTCTCGCACCGATGGTGCCGAGCCGCGAGGAGTTCCCGTATACAATCCGCGTCGTTTCGGAAATTCTTGAATCGAACGGCTCGTCTTCCCAGGCCTCGACATGCGGCGGCTGTCTTTCAATGCTCGCTGCCGGTGTGCCGCTCAAGAAAATGGTTGCAGGCGTGGCTATGGGACTCATCACCGACGGCCCGAAATATGAGCACTATAAGATTCTTTCCGACATTCTCGGAGAGGAAGATCACCTCGGCGATATGGATTTCAAGGTTGCCGGCACAAAAGACGGCATTACCGGATTCCAGATGGACATCAAGATCGCCGGCGTTTCCATGGAAATCATGAAGGAAGCGCTTGCTCAGGCTCAGGCCGGACGTCTGCATATCCTCGGGATTATGGAACAGTGCATCAGCAAGCCGCAGTCTATCAGTCTGTATGCGCCGAAAATTCTTTCCATGAAGATTCCTGTAGACAAAATCGGCGCGCTCATCGGACCGGGCGGAAAGAACGTTAAGGCGCTCTGCGCGCAGTACGGCGTTACTATCAACACGGACGACGACGGAACAGTTACGATTTACGGAAAAACGGGAAACGCTGCGGAAGAAGCGAAGAAAGCAGTGAAGGGCATTACGGAAGATCCTGAGCCCGGAACAATCTACAACGGAACAGTAAAACGCATCATGGATTTCGGCGCATTCGTCGAAATCCTTCCGGGAAAGGAAGGGCTCTGCCACATTTCGAAGCTTTCGCATCAGCGTGTCGAGAAAGTGACAGACATTCTCAAGGAAGGTCAGCAGATTCCGGTCAAACTTCTTGAAGTCGACAAGATGGGCCGCCTGAATCTTTCGTATATCGACGCGCTTGACGAGCAGGCAAAGAATAAATAAATCATGATAACCGGACCGCAACCGGGCATCGGACCGGTAAAGCTGCGGAACGGCGTCATACTCATTACGGAACCGATTGTGACAGGCAAAACTGCTGCGATCGGTTTCTGGTTTTATACGGGAAGCAGAGCGGAAAACGATGCGGACCGCGGTGTGACGCACTTCACGGAGCATATGCTTTTTAAGGGAACGACATCCCGCACCGCATTCGACATTGCCTGTGCGTTCGACCGCATGGGCGGTTACATAAACGCGTACACGGAGCGTGAAGACGTGTGCATGTACTGCGTCGTTCCCTCCGCGAAAGTAAACGAAGCGCTTGATATTTTATGCGATATGGCGGAGCACGCCGTGTTCGACGCCGAAGAGCTTGAACGGGAGCGGAAGGTTGTCGAAAGCGAAATAATAACGTCGGAGGATGATCCCGAGGATTCCGCGCTCGACGCCGTGGAAAACGCTGTGTGGCCGAATCAGAAAATAAGCGCCGGCATCAGCGGCACGGTGAAGCAGGTTGAATCGCTCCGGCGTGAAAATATTACATCGTGGTACGAAAATCATTTTGTGCACGGAAGAATGTGCGTGTGCGCCGCGGGCTGCTTTGATCAGAAGGCGGTCGAAGAGCGGCTTTCCGCGCTTCCGCAGCACGGCGACCTTCCCCTTGAGGGCGCTGATAAAGTCCTTGCCGGGCAGTATGCCGATCAGACTCCCGTGTGGAAAAGCGGAATTTCGTTCATAAAGTCTTCGTTCCAGCAGGAGCAGTTTTTTCTGCTGTATCCGCTGCGTATTCCTGTAGACGAGCGCGCGTACTATACGCTTGCTGTTATGAATGCGCTTACAGGAGACACAATGAGTTCGCGCCTGTTTCAGACGCTGCGGGAAAAGGGCGGCTGGTGCTACAGCGTGTACAGTTATTCGACGTTTTACGCCGATGCCGCATGCTGGTGCGCATACGCTTCTTCGGCAAAACCGAGCAGCGGCCGCATTCTGACCGATTTGCATACCGAGATGGAGAAGCTCTTTAATGACGGAGTGCGTGAGACGGAAGTTGAAGCGGCGCGGGAGCATCTGTGCGGCGAGGAGCTTATGGCCGACTCCGACATAGAGAACCGCATGAAATTTCTTGAACGGTGCTACGACAGCGGCTACGGGTACAAATCGACCGACGAGCGCATTGCGCTTATACGAAGTGTAACAAAAGACGATGTCGGGCGTTGTTTACGTGAGATGTTCGACGTACGGAAAAAAGCGCTCGTCGTTTACGGACCGGGGCTTTCTTTAAAAGAAAAAAAAGATATAATCGGTTTATATGGCAAATAGTATGGAAAAACCTGTCGAAATAAAATGCACGGCGGAAAAAGGCGCGCTGCTTCCCGTTTACAAAACGGACGGTGCTGCCGGTGCCGACATATGCGCTTTCGTTCAACCTCCGGTGACGATTGCACCCGGAGAATCGTCACTGATTCCCACCGGTCTGTGTTTTGCGATTCCTCAGGGATATGAAGTGCAGGTACGCCCCCGTTCCGGCCTTGCAGCAAAGAACGGCGTTACGGTGCTCAATACGCCGGGCACCATAGACAGCGATTACCGCGGTGAAATAAAAATCATTCTTATAAATCTCGGAAAAACGCCGTTCGTTGTGAATAACGGCGACCGCATTGCGCAGATTATTGTCGCTCCCGTTGTGCGCGGAAATTTTGTTCCGGCGGATTCCCTTGACGAAACTGTCCGCGGCGCAGGAGGTTTCGGTTCCACCGGCGTCGGAGTCAATGCATGAGTTTCCGCTTTTCGGAGGATAAATCTCCGGGACCGGCAGAGGAAAAACTCCTGAATATTGAAAAGCGGGCAGACCGCTCTATGGGCATTGCAGCAGACTTCCTGAGAACCGGCGCTGAATTTATTTCGGATAAAATCGACGCGTTTCAGCGGAGATACATGCACAAGGGAGAACTGCGCGACCGCGTTCTCGACAGATATCTGCTGCGCGAACTGCTTTTGTACTTCGCCATATCGTTTCTTTTTTTCTTCATGGTTTTTTTTGTCAATCAGATTCTGCTGCTCGCGGAGAATATCCTTAAAAAACGAGTTCCGGTCTGGGACGTTGTAAAATTAATAACGTACTGTCTGCCGTTTATTATCGCGCAGTCGGCGCCTTTCGCAACGCTCGTGGGCTTTCTCATGTGCCTGGGACGGCTTATGAGCGACAACGAAATAATCATATTCCACGCTTCGGGCCTCGGATACAGGATTCTTCTGCGGCCCGTCATTCTGCTCGGAATCGCCATTTCGATCGCTTCGTTTTTTGTTAATGATTATCTGCTGCCGCTCGGCACAATACATTACAACAAGCTGTACCGTTCGATACTTGCATCGAATCCGACTGTCGAACTTGAACCGCATTCCGTGAAGCGGCTCAACAGTTCGACGCTTGTCATAGGAAACGTCTCGGGCAGCGAAGTGTCGGATCTCGTGCTGTTCGACAAAGGAAACGACAACCGTATGAGGATAATCGCGGCGGGAAAATCAAAACTGGTGAGCGCAAGAAAAGAGGGCGTCCTCATGCAGATGAACATGACTGATACGCTCGCGCTTTTTTTCGATGAAAACAAATTCTCCGATTACGATGTTCTTGACTCGGAAAAAGTCGTGCTGAACATATTCGATTCGTCTTTTTTCAATTCGGGCACGACCGTGAGCCCTCGTGAAATGACGTCGTACGATCTGGGACGGACGCTGCAGCGGATGAAAAAAGACAGCACTACGAACAAACGTACGCTCAATTTGTATTCACTCGAGTACAATAAAAAATTTTCGCTTCCGTTCGGATCGTTCTTTTTTGCAATCCTCGCGCTTCCTCTCGCGCTGCTGTTCGGGAAACGGAACGGGCAGACTATCGGCATGATTCTGGGAATATTCATCTGCGTATTGTACTGGGCGATGATGATACTCGGTCAGATCGCTGCGAGCCGGAACGGGTTCAACGCATTCTGGAGCATGTGGATACCCGATCTTGTCATAGGCACCGCGGGCTGTCTGTTTTATATCAGGTTGAAACGAACATGACGCTGCTGAAATATCTTTACAAACGGTTTATGCCGGTATTTATCGGCGCGGTCGCTTTTTTTTCGCTTGTGCTTGTGCTTGTGGACCTGCTTATGAATTTGTGGAAATTCATCCAGAATCAGGTACCGGCAACGCAGGTATTCATGCTCATGTTGTATTATGTTCCGAAGACAGTATGGTATGCCGTTCCGCTCGGTATTCTTTTTGCCAGTTCCTTTACGCTCAGTAATTTTTATGCCGACAACGAGCTTACTGCAATTTTTGCTTCCGGTATGTCGCTGTTCCGGTTTACGCTGCCGCTGCTTGTTTTATCGTTCGTCATGAGTTTTGCGCTTTTTTTCTTTGAGGATAAACTCGTCGTCAATACGTACGCGAAAAAAACTGAGATGCAGGGTCAGATGCTGAAAGAGGAAAAGTCTCTTAACAACGACAGGATAGTCGTCCTTGCCGAGGGCGGCGACGTTATTTACAAAGCGGACCTGTACGACGATGCGCAGAAGCGTCTGCATAACGTGTACTTCGTTTTCAGGGACGAGCATCAGAAACTCCAGGCCGTCATACACGCGGATTCCGCAAAGTGGGATGACGGACATAAAAACTGGAGACTGCAGAATGCCGTACAGTATACGAACACGGACAATAATGTCGTTATGGAAACAGTCTCTTCCGCGTTTACCGAGCGTCTTGTCGAACCTGCGGAAACGTTCAGGAACAACACGCTTTCAGTGGAGGAAGTAACGGTAAAAGTGGCAAAAGAATATATAGAACATCTTATGCGAACGGGGCTTCCCTATAACGAAGCGCTGTCGCTTTATTACAAGAAATTTGCGTTTCCGTTTGTCGTGTTTATCGTCGTATTTTTGTCAATCGGACTTTCGGGAAAAACGGCAAAAAATGTCATGCTTACGAGTCTTGCGTTTTCAATAAGCGCGGCCGTTCTTTTTTATGTTACGCAGATGATAACGATGCTTCTTGCAAAATTCGGATATATTTCAGCATTCACGGGAGCGTGGTTCCCGGTTATATTATTCACAGTGATGAGCGTGGTTTTACTGCGCTATGCAAGGACGTGATATGCAGATTTTCAGTGTGCAGCATAAAAGCGCAGAAGGTGCGGAAACACAGGCCCGCACAGGTTTACTTCAGCTTCCTCACGGCGTTGTTCATACGCCTGTATTTATGCCGGTTGGTACGAATGCAACGGTGAAAGCTGTTTCGAAAGAATCGCTCGAGGAGATAGGATTCGAAATTATACTTGCGAATACATATCATCTGTTTCTGCGCCCGGGGCCCGATTTAATAAAAGAAGCAGGCGGGCTTCACGGATTTTCGCAGTGGAACCGTAATTTTCTTACCGACTCGGGCGGATTTCAGGTATTTTCACTTGCCAAGCTGCGGAAAATCTCAATGCAGGGGGCGGAATTTCAGAGCCACATAGACGGGTCGCGTCATCTCTTTACGCCGGAGAACGTCGTTCAGACGCAGGCGAAGTTCAACAGCGACATCCAGATGCAGCTTGACGTCTGCACCGGCTGGGGAACCGAACGGAAAGAAGCCGAACGCGCGCTTGCCGTTACGACAAGCTGGGCGGAACGCGCGAAAAAGGAATGGCTCGCACAGCGCGAAAGCGGATATAAGGGAATGCTGTTCCCGATCGTGCAGGGAAATTTCTTCGAAGATCTGCGGAAGGAGAGCGCCCGGTTTGTCGCCTCTCTCGATACGCCCGGAATTGCAATCGGCGGACTTTCCGTCGGTGAACCGTCCGATCAGTTTGCCCGGTTCCTGCAGTATACGATGCAGCATCTGCCGGAGGAAAAACCGAAGTACGTCATGGGAATAGGCACGCCGGAATATATCCTTGAAGCTGTCGCCGACGGCGTCGACATGTTCGACTGCGTTCTTCCCACGCGGAATGCGCGGAACGGCTCATATTTTACACACGACGGAATGCTTTCAATCAAGCAGGAACGGTTCGAGCATGATTTTACCCCGATAGACGGCGAATGCCACTGCAAGGTCTGCCGTACATATTCGCGCGCATATCTCCGTCATCTGTTTAAGGATCAGGAAATACTGAGCGCCATGCTTTCGTCGTATCATAATCTGTATTTTCTGCACAATATGCTCGCCGAGATACGGCAGGCGATTGAAGAGGACAGATTCGTTCAGTACCGGAAAGATTTTCTCGCCCGTTTTGAATCCGGCAATATCAGATAAAATACAAAGAGGGCGCGGGAGGACGATATGAAAAAAGCTGTACTGGCAGTTGCATGCATATTTGCACTGTATCCTGTGCTTTCCGCGGATGAAACGGCAGCAGGCACAGCGACCGCCGTTGAAGCGGATGAAACGGGCACCGATTCCGTAGAAAAAGCGAAAGGCGGGGTAGCGGTCGTGCCTGCTGCAAAGCGTCCCGCATCGCCCGATAAAGAAAAGAGCGAACAGGCGGCTGCAAACGACGACAGTCCCGACGACGTAAAGGAATACAGGGAGACGCTGCTGTACGGCATATCGACTGAAATAGTAGCGCTGCTTCAAAAGTTCATAACGAACGACGATCCTCGCTTCGCGGACGACGTGTACGACCTGTTTCTGACGACAAAATCGTCGGCGGTCCGCGAAAAGATACTTGAATATTTTACTCATTTCAAGGATCCCTGCATCGAGGATTATGCTGTTACGATTCTCAACGATCCGTACGATACGAAGGCAAGTACCGTTTCGCTCGTTTTTAAGTATATCGCCGAAGTAAAATGTACGGAATCGATTCCGGCCGTCGTTGCGCTCATCGATGCCGACAACGAGATGTACTTTCAGGATGCACTTACGACGCTGGGCAGTATAGGCGGCGCGCCGGAGGCAGTGTATCTCGCCGAATACATGGACCGCGACGATCTGACAATACCGCAGAAACAGGCGCTTGCACAGGTACTCGGGAAAATTCACGCGGTGCAGACATGGAAGAAACTTTCCGGGCTTGCACAGAATAAGGACGAGAACACGTTCGTGCGCATGTATGCTGCAGAATCAATAGGCGAAATGCAGAAGCCGGAATCGGTGCCGATTTTAATAAGTCTGTATGAGGAAAACGATCCAAATCTGCGTCAGTACGTCATAAAAGGTTTGGAAAATTATCCCGGCAACAAAGATGCCGAATCGGTAATCATCCAGGGCATTAAAGACGAGCATTATAAAGTCCGTCTCGAATCGGTCGGGGCGTCGGAAAAACTTTCGCTGAAGGATGCAGTGCCGTATCTTATTTACCGGACAAAGACTGAAAGCGAGGAACAGGCTGTTAAGAACGCGTGTTATTCCGCTATAGCCGCACTCGATACGCGCGAAGGCAACGAGTATCTTGTGGGCATTATTACCGACAAAAAAGCGTCCGACGCAGCAAAAGGCAAGGCCGTCGACGCGCTCATAAAAGACAACAATGCGGGCGAAAAGGAAACGCTTGATCTGGCGGCGGAAACGCTGAAAGACGACAGGCGGAAACAGCTGCGGTATTCAATCGGTAAGCAGCTTGCAAAACACGGCCGCGCGTCGTACGCACAGATCTGCCTCGGTTTCGTATCGTCGAAAGACGCTGCAACTGTAAGCCTCGGCCTTGATATGTATAAGAAAGGCGGATATTCCGCTGCAGCAGACGCGGTGCGGGCCGTAGCGGAAGACAGGAATGCGGGAGGCAACGGCAAAAAAGCGAGGAAGATTCTCGGTCTGCCGGAGGAGCTTCCCGCGGCCGCAAAGACTGCAGCTCCTGCCAAATGATTCAGTCGTAAAGCGTGTTGAGAGAGCGGTACAGCTGATTCACTTTTTCCTTCTGTTCGGGGGTAAAGTCAGCGTTTACGTCGTCGATGAGTATCTCAAGCGAAGAAAGGCTCTCGTTAAGTGCAGTCACAAATCCGCGCGAAATCTTGAACCAGTATGTGCCGTTTCCGTCCGTGAACAGGCAGACGAATCCGTATTCCCTGCTTTTCTGTTTTGCGACCGCGACGCGCAGCACCATGTTGAGCGAGTCCGCAAGTTTCGTCGAAGCGCCCTTGTCGGTAAGCTTTATGTTGAGTCTTCTGTCGAATTTTTTTTCAGGCATCGGCTCAAGATTCAGCGCCGCCGCAATCTTAACAATCTGATCGATTTTTTCTCCGTCGAGCAGCGAAAATCCGTCAGGGAAAATGATTTTACCGTACAGGTTTGCGGAATCTTTCGCGCGGTTTTCCTCCGTATTCGACTGGACGGCAGTTTTGAATTTTTCCCACGAAAGCAGGACTGTTTTCTTTCCTTTTGTTTTCTTTATCTCAAAGCTCGTGCCGCCGAATACGTATGCGTCTTCGACCTTCGGTACAACAGGTTCGTTTTTACCGGCTTTCTCTTTTTTCTTTCCTGTTTCAAAAGCCGCCGCGGAATCCTGCCGGACGGTGTTCCGCTTAGACCGCTTGTTTTCAAGTCCGTCGCGGAGCGTCGGATCGATCTGATCGAGCAGCGTTTTTGTAAGCGGGGAAACGCTCATTGCGAACATCCGTGATGTGCGCACTATTTCACCGGCGACAATATACAGCGGATCCTGACGGAACATGTTGCTTCCCGGGTGGATGCAGATATGATCCGCGGTGAGGCTCTTGTAATTGTCGCGTCCTTCCCGGACGCAGACGAACTGAATCATGCCGGATGCAATGCAGCACAGATAATTGTTCATCGAGCCGCCGCCCGTGACGGGAATCTGCATTTCGTTGACGATCTGCGTGAGCTGGACGTCGATGTTTTCGATCTCCGCCATGATGCGCTCGTCGAGATAACTGCTTTTGCAGAATTTTTCCCTGTTCGACGCGCCTTTGTATGCGCGGAATATATGCAGGTACGACACAAAATCGCCCTGAACGTCGCGGAATGAATGATGCGCGCGCCGTGCCGCCATCTCTTCTCCCGGCGGCAGAACGAACGGTGCGTTCGCTGAGAGAAATGAAGCTGCAATGAGCACCTCCTCAAGCACGTCGGGATACTGCATGATCGATTCGACGATTATGCGGCTGATGCGCGGCTCGAGGGGAAACTCGACCATAAGTTTTCCGACAGGTGAAAGCGTGTGTTCCGGCGTAACGGCCTTAAGCATGCTGAGCGTATCTACGGCGCCGGCGATTCCTTCGCGTCCCGGCGACGATATGAAGTCGAAGTCGTAGAAATTCGTAATGCCGAGTTCCGCCATGCGGAGAACCACTTCGCTCAAATCAGTCCGGTAGATTTCCTCCGTCGTATACATCTGCCTGGTTTCGTAATCCTTCCGCGGATAGAGCCGGTAGCACGTGCCCGGACAGGTGCGTCCCGCGCGTCCTTTGCGCTGATTGCACGACGCTTTGGAAACGGACGTTTCGTTAAGGCTCGACGTGTACGTTTTCGGATTGTAAAAATTCAGCTTCGCAAGTCCCGAATCGATCACCGTCGTAATGTCGCTTATTGTAACCGATGTTTCCGCTATGTTCGTGGAAATGACGACTTTCTTTTTGCCGAACGGAGCCGGATCGAACACGCGTTCCTGTTCCTCTTTCGGGAGCCTTCCGTAAAGCGGAAGCGTGTGAAGTTTCCACGCGAAGGGAGCGTGGTCCAGTCGGTTCAGACAATCCTTGATGATTTTTTCACCGGGCAGAAAGATGAGTATTCCGCCGTCCTCTTTGTTGTCGAGCACGCGGTCGACAGTATCCTGTATCTTCGCGAGAAGCGCGTCGCATGAAGCGTCGCTCATAGTGCTCGCCGGAAGCGCGGGGGGATCGTAAATCAGAGCGACAGGGAACGTAACGGTGTCTATCGTCACGATCGGACAGCCGTCGAAGTAGGAGGAAAATGCCTCCGCGTTCATTGTCGCTGACGAGATGATTACCTTGAAATCCTTGCGCTCCGCGAGAATCCGTTTTAAAAGGCCGAGCACAAAATCGATGTTGAGGCTGCGTTCATGCGCCTCGTCCACCATGATGACCGAGTATTTCGACATCCACGGATCGAGCTTCATTTCCTGAAGAAGGATCCCGTCTGTCATTATCTTGATTTTCGTCGTCGTGTCGGTTTTATCCTCGAACCGGAATTTGTAACCGACGAGTCCAGGATACGTCGTGTGCAGCTGTTTCGAGATGAACTCGCTTACGGAGAGCGCCGCAATACGCCGCGGCTGGGTTACGGCGATGATACCGGTTTCCGTATATCCCGCTTCGTACAGAATGACGGGAATCTGCGTCGTTTTTCCCGAACCCGTCGGGCTCTGTACGACGACCACCTGATTTGATGCGAGCGTGTCGAGTATGCGCTGTTTTTGTTCGTATACAGGCAGTGAATGATAGTCTATAGCCATGTTTTTGTTTCCTTTGTTTTTTCCATAATTTTTTTCCGCTCCGAAATATACGACGCCCATCTGCTTCGTCCGGCGTTTTTCAGATATTGTGTAAAATCGTCGTCGAGAAATTTGACGACGAACTGATAAGCTGTATTTATGTACGTTGTGATGTAATACGTTTCGGTATCCGCAATGACTGCGGACGATGAACCGGTCTTTTTCGTGTATGTCACTTTGTACAGAAGCCCGTCGCCGGTGTATTCCCGCTGTCCCGCCGGATCGTCGAGAGCCGGTTCCCGTCGCTGGCCGCTTATTGTGTTTCCGTTCGCGTACATTATTAATTTCGAACAGCTGCCTGATTCTTTTTTACCGATAAGCTCGCGTTCCTGTACGACGTGAGGATGATTTGCCCACACGACGTCCACTCCGCTGTCGAGCAGCTCGTAATAATATTTCCGCTGCACAGGGGAGACTTCGCGGACATATTCCGGCACTGCGGCATGAATCGACAGGATGAAAATATCGCACTGATTTTGTCTCTTTATTTCCCGTATGCGCTCTTCAAACGCTCTGCGCGATTTCGTATTCGGAGAAACGTAGTTCATGTATTCTTTATAATCGTTCCTGTTCAGTACTTCCGTGACTGCGCAGAATATGATTTTCCAGTGTCCCTTGTTGATGACGACATAATCGACTGGTTCGTTTTTTTCGGCATGAAGCCCCGAGAAATATACCGGACGCGGACTGTCCGCATACGTTCTGCCCGTTTTTTCCGTCCAGTCGTACGTGCGCATCATACCGGAATATCCCTGATCGTTCGAGTGATTGTTTACGACGGAGAACACATTGAATCCCGCATTTATGGCGGCTTCGGGATATTCGCGGTGCATGTTGAAATTCGGATAGGCAGAATAAGGAAGCTCGTCGTCGACGGGAGCCTCGATATTTGCAAAAGAAAAATCCGCGGACCTCACAAGAGACGCGACGTCTTTCCAGATTGCAGAGAAATCACTCATTCCGAAATTCTGGCTGTGGGCCATAATATCGCCGCCGAAAAGCAGCGTAAGTGCATACGAAGAAGAATCCGCATCGGAATGCCGCTGCAGATTCTGCGGTACGGAAACGACAGCGGTTTCGGAAGAAGTTTTTTCCGGTACAGTCTTGCAGGAAAACAGGGAGAGTAGAGCAACAGGAAGAATAAGGCTGTACCGGAGTTTCATTCGCTATTTTGCGCTTCCTGCCTGGACGAGCGTGATGGCGGCAGTGACGACTATGTCGTCCACCGAGCAGCCGCGCGACAGGTCGCTGATAGGCTTTGCAAATCCCTGCAGAACGGGACCGTAGGCATCGGCATGAGCGAGCCGCTGGACAAGTTTGTATCCGATATTTCCGGCGCCGAGATTCGGGAATATCACCGTGTTGACCTTACCGCGGACGGGTGAGCCGGGAGCTTTTTTGTCCGTAACGGACGGTATGAGGGCGGCGTCGGCCTGCATTTCTCCGTCGAGCAGCAGAGAGGGAGCTTTTGCGTGCGCTTTCTGAACTGCTTCCTGAACGAGCAGAACCGGCGGCAGTTTTCCGCCGGAACCTTTAGTCGAGAAAGAAAGCATGGCGACGCACGGATCGCATCCGAGCAGCGCTTTGCACGATTTTCCCGCCGCAACCGCGATATCGGAGAGCTGATCGCTGTCAGGCTCCGGAACGACCGCACAATCCGAGAAAATCATGAGCCCTTTATATCCCCATGCCGGGTCGTGCGTGTCCATGACGAAGCAGGAGGATGCGGTCCTGCTTTCCGTGCCGATGATTTTCAGACCCGCGCGGAGCAGGTCTGCAGTGGCGGAAAGAGCGCCGCTCACCATCGCGTCGGCATATCCCTTCCGTACCATCATTGCACCGAAACTGAGCGGATCCCTGCGGATATATTCTTTTCCCGCTGCAACGTCGGGCACTTCAGGCAGGTTCGTCTTTTTGTTGATCTTTCCCTGACGGAGCTCGAAATACGTTTTACCGAAATCGTCGAGCCAGAGGGAATCCGCCGGGTTGATGATGTCCACGCCCTTGAGGTTGACTTTGAGCGCAGCCGCGACCTTTTCCACTTCGGCGGGAATGCCGAGCAGCGTCACTTTCTTCGCGATTTTCTTCGCTGCGATTTTTGCAGCAGCCTGCACGGTGCGTTCTTCCGTTCCTTCCGGAAGTACGAGCGATTTCTGATATTCCTGCGCTTTCTTCAGCATTTCGCCGACGAAATCGATTGTTCCCTTCTTTATTTTTGGTTTCGCGGCAGTTTTTTTTGCCTTTGTTTCAGAAGCGGCTTTTTTTGCCGCAGGTGTTTTCTTCACTGGTTTTACCGTTTTTCCGGTTTTCATTGTTTTCGATGCTTTTACTGATTTTGCTGCTTTCACTGGTTTTTTCGATTTTGCTGCAGTTTTTTTTGCTGCAGCTGTTTTCTTTGTGACAGCCATACTATTTCCTCGATTTTCCGAAAGATTGGTTCTGCCTGAACGCAGAATGTTAATTACAGTATAACCCCTCGGTAATAAAAACTCAAGGTTGATTGGATTGCGGAAGTCAATACCCCGGAGTTTGTTTCGAGACTCCTTATTCTTTCCATATATTGACGACACCGCCCATTCCCGTTAAAGTAGAATCATGTTTGACGTGAAAGACACAGACCTTTTCGATCTGGAAGAGGAATCGTTCGATACAGTCGTAGAACCCGACATTACCTTTACGGGAAACATCAGGTTTGCGAAACCGTTCATGATCCGCGGAATGGTAAAGGGAAATATTGATGCTACAAGCGATCTTGTCGTAGACAGCGGTGCGGTCGTCGAGGCTGATATAAAGGCCGACCGCGTGCTTATAAAGGGAAAAGTGAAGGGAAATATTGCAGCAAAAAAAATGGTTTTTGTGACGGCGACAGGTTCTCTCGACGGCGATATTACATCCGCACAGGTAGTACTCGAACCCGGAAGCGTGTTTTCCGGAAAATGCACGATGGTAAAGTAATATGAAAATCGTAAAAATCAGACTGATTGCGGTTTTTGCCGCTTGTATTTTTGTAAATCAGGTTTTTGCGCAGGATGCGTCGCCGGCTCCGGTTGATGCGTCCGATTCGGATATTCAAGTGCAGACACCGACGCAGCAGGTCCCCGTTCAGCAGGAACAGCCCGTGCAGGCAGCCGCTCCCGTCAAGAAAACCGTCCCGGCTGCGACGAAAAAGGATGCGCTTTTTTTGTACCAGAACGGTGATTATGCGGGAGCTATAAGTGTGTGCGAAAACGAGCTTGCGGGCGACCCGACGAGTGTCGAATCGTACGTCGTTCTCTGCTGGTCTCTCCTGAAAAACAAACAGTATGCGGAAGCCGAGCAGCGTGCGTCCGACGGGTTAAAAGTGAGTCAGTATGATCTGCGTCTTATAGAAGTGTTCGGTGAAGCGAAGTATTATCTCGGAAAGAACACTGCTGCCCTTGAACAGTTTCAGAAATACGTCGCGAGTGCTCCCGAAAGCGCGGCACGTGCGGGGGCGGCGTATTATTTTATGGGGGAAATATACATCAGGCAGGCACGGTATCAGCATGCGGACATTTCGCTTTCCGCCGCCGTAAAAAAAGAACCGCTGCTTGACCGCTGGTGGACGCGTCTCGGCTATGCAAGGGAAATGGCGGGCAATTATCAGGAATCTGCCGCCGCGTACGATGAGGCTCTCCGCCTCAATTCAGCCTCCGCTGATGCACAGAGCGGAAAGAGTCGTGTTACGGCCAAGCTTCAGTAAGGTTTATTTTGGACAGTCAGATTCTCTTTGAAACATTAGGCTGCAGGCTCAATCAGATAGAAAGCGAGTCGGCAGCCCGTTTTTTTTGCGATGCTGGTTTTTCCGTCACGATGGATGTTCCCTCCGCGTCTGATCCGGTACGTGAGGGCGTTATTCTCTGCGTTGTAAATACGTGTACTGTAACGCAGAAAGCGGAACAGAAAGCGCGGCGGGAAATACGGCTGCTGCTCGAAAAATGCCCTCATTCGGCCGTTGTTGTGACCGGTTGCTATGCGCAGCTTGCCGCAGCGGAACTTGCCGCGCTCGGTGAAAGGATTGCAGTTCTTCCCGGGCAGTGCAAGGACCGGCTCGCGGACGTGCCGGCGCTGCTGAAATGCGCGGACCCGTTTTCACCGCAGGATTTCGCCGCGTCGCTCCGCGCCACGCTGTTCGCACGTCCCGCCGCAAAACAGGGAACGGCTGAGCTGTCGTTCCGCCTTGCGACCGATACGTTTCTCGTCCATTCCCGCTCGTCGGTTAAGATACAGGACGGCTGCAACAACTCGTGCTCGTACTGCGCCATTCACGTTGCCCGCGGACATTCAGTGTCGCTTCCCGTTCGCGAAGTGATAGACCGGGTGCGCATGCTCCGGGCCTCCGGTCAGCATGAAGTCGTATTTACGACGGTAAATATAGCGCAGTACCGCGGAGAATACGACGGTGCGTATCTCGATTTTACGGATATGCTTGCACTTCTTCTGAAAGAGACGAGCGGTATTTCCTTCCGCATATCAAGCATATATCCTGAACTTGTCGACGACAGGTTCTGCGAAGTTGTATCGGACAGCCGCGTTCGTCCTCATTTCCACATCTCCGTTCAGAGCGGAAGCGACAAAATACTTGCAGCCATGAACAGAACGTATCGCGCAGCCGATGTCGTCCGCTCGGTCGAAATGCTCCGCAGGGCAAAAGAGAATCCGTTTTTTGCATGCGACATAATTGCAGGTTTTCCGGGAGAAACGGAGGGCGACTTTTTGCGGACGATGGAACTGTGCCGGGCGTGTAATTTCGCATATATACACGCATTTCCGTTCTCAGCGCGGCCGGGAACGGCCGCCGCCGCAATGAAACAGAAGGTGCCTCAGGCTGTCGCCCGGCGTCGTGTTAATCAGCTTTCGGAATTTGCCGTACAGAACAAAATTACTTATATTAATTCGTATAGGGGAAAAATCGTACGTGCGGTTGCGGAGACGGCGAAGCATCCTCCTGTGCCTGCTGCGGATACGGCCGTTGTGAATGCGGTTACGGAGAATTTCCTGCACTGCACGGTGAAATGCCGCCGGAATGTTCCTTCTCCGGGTGAAGAGATATGCGTACGCATTGTACGCCCGCTTGAAGAATCGATACGCAGCGGGGCGGAGCTTGATGCGGAGGCGGAAATTGTCTGAGCGGACGAAGCTGTATTACGGGGAAGAAACAAAAAAGGCGCTTGCCGTGCTCGGAACGGCGCAGACGCCCCGTGCGCTTATCAGGGCGTACGGAGAAGTAAAACTCGCGGCGCTCCGCGCTCAGCAGGAAACCGCCCGTATGTATCCCGCTGATTATTTTCCGTTTCTGGAACAGGCTGTGCAGAACGTGATCGACGGCGCGTACGACGAAAGTTTTCCGCTGCCGCTCGCGCAGGGCGGGGCGGGTACGAGCATACACATGAACGTATGCGAAGTGATTGCCTGCGCCGCGAACGAAACGTATGCGGCGGCATTTCCTTCCGCATCGTTCCGCGCGCATCCGCTCGACCACATTGCGCGATTTCAGTCGACGAACGATACGTTTCCCACCGCCGTCATCATCATGGTGTACCGTGAACTCGAGGAGATAGAAAACGGCGTTGTAAAACTGCAGGAGCAGCTCGTAAAGCGGGAAACCGAATACGAGAACGTGCTCATTACCGGACGGACTGAACTGCAGGATGCCCTGCCGATGACGCTCGGACAGGTCTTCAGCGCGTGGTCGGGACCGGTGGAACGCGACAGATGGCGGTTCAACAAGCTCAGGGAACGGCTCCGCACTATCCCTCTCGGCGGAACGGCTGTCGGGACGGGATTCTCCGCGCCGCGGGAGTATGTGTTCGCGGCTGAAAAAGAGCTGCGCCGCATAACGAAACTTCCGCTTTCGCGCAGCCAGAATCTCTGCGACCAGGTTGCACACACCGACAGCCTCGCCGAATGCGCATACGGCATGGGACTGTGCGCCGACAATTTGTGCAAGTTCGCAGGAGACCTGCTTCTGTATACGTCGTCGCTGTGCGGCGAGATGAAACACGGAGAAGTTCAGTACGGTTCGACTATCATGCCGGACAAAGTAAATCCCGTTCTTCTCGAACTTATACGCGGGAAGTGCCTTGAATGCAGCGCGCTTGCAGTGCTTACCGGCGAATACAGCAGAGGCGGGCAGCTTCAGCTCAACGCGAATCTTCCGTTCATGACGCAGGAATTCGTACGCATGAGCGAGGATCTGACGACGTCGCTCGGCATTGCGTCGGGGAAACTTACGGGTATGCTGCAGATAAACAGCGGAGTTATGGAAGCTCACCTCTCGTCGAGCGCCGCGCTGCTCAACGTGTTCAAAGACGTGCTCAGCTATACGGAAATAAAATCACTGCTGCCGGAAATCGAAAAAGCCCGCATTGCAACAAAAGATTCGCTCGCTGATTTTCTTGAGCAGCATACGGCGCTGGAGAGGAATGTTATTAATGAAAAACTTGATATTACTAACCTGACAGGATACGCAAAATGATAAAAGCAGAAATCACCGACAAAGAGCTTGTAAATCATCTCTCGTCGATCGAAGAGGACGGCATGACGCTGTTTTCGCTGGAGAACGGATTGTTCCGCGGTGCGTTTTACAACGGAACTCACATGGTGAATCAGATGCGCGCGAATCACAACCTCGGTATTCTCGAGACAATGGTGCTCGGACAGGCTGAGTTGTGTGCGGCGCTGTTTATTCCCCTCATGAAGGGACGGGAGCACATTACGTTCAGTTATAAGACGGACGGAGCCGCCAAAGGATTTTCCGTCGAATCGGACAGCACAGGATACGTACGCGGACATCTTCTGCAGGACACGATTCCCGTCGACAAACCGCTTGAGAACTGGGACCTTGCGCCTTTTTTCGGAAACGGGACTGTAACGGTGAGCCGTATGAGCGAAGGAATGAAGCAGCCCCAGACGGGAACGACGGAAATAAAATACCGGAATATCGCCCGTGACCTTACGTGGTACTTTGCTCAGTCGGAGCAGACAAACACCGCCGTAAACACAGGGATTCAGTTAGACAAACTCGGAAGGGTGGTCGGCGCCGGCGGGCTTTTCCTTCAGGCAGTTCCCGACGCAGGCGGTAACAAAAGCAGCGACGGACTTCTCGGCCGCAGCGCGCAGACGGGCGGCAGCGGGCGGTCTTCCGATGAAATTGCAGGACTCACTGCGGAAATTGAGAGCGCCTTTCAGGTCGTGCCGTCCCTCGGCCAGTGGTTTGCGGAAGGCGGCAACAGGAACAATATTATTATGGGGTTATTCCGTCAGTTCAAACCGACAGTGCTGCTCGATCGCGACGTTATCTTCAACTGTCCGTGCAGCGCCGAAAATTTTGCCGGACGTATCAGAAATCTGGGGAAAAAGGATCTTGACGATATTATTAAAAATGATCCCGATCCGCTGGAAGTCGTGTGCGAGAACTGCGGTTCCGTTTATCATATTACGAAGCGGATGCTTCAGGAAGAGTGATATGGACGGAACGCCGTTGGCTGAGTCGGTCAGCATCGTGCTGGCCGGAAACCGCAATGCAGGGAAGTCGTCGCTTCTCAACGCTGTATTTCAGAAAGACGTTGCAATCGTTTCGCCCACTCCGGGGACAACGACTGACCCGGTGACGAGAAAAATAGAGCTCGGCAGACTCGGCGCATGTTCCGTCACCGATACGGCCGGTCTCGACGACGAGGGCGAACTCGGAGTTCAGCGCATTGAAAAGACGAAAGAGCGGCTCGAGTCGGCTGACCTCGTATTGTTTGTTTCGCCGCAGGATAAGCCGGTGACGCAGAGTGAAAAAGAGCTGCTGTCGTGGCTCGAACGGAAGAAGCTCGTGTACATCGGCGTCAACACGTTCGCGGACAGAACGGCGGACGAAAGCAAGCTGCATTTTTTCCCGACGGGAAAATCGGTGACACTGTGTACCGCTTCGGGAATGCGGCCCGACATCACCCCGCTGCTTGAAAAAATCGAGTCGCTGGAAAACGCGATACGAAGAGAACTTACTCCCGTCGAGGGAATCGTGCACGAAGGTCAGTTCGTCATGCTCGTTACGCCGATCGACCTCGCCGCACCGGCGGGGCGCCTTATCCTTCCTCAGGTGGAAACGATCCGCGACCTGCTCGACAGAGACTGCTCCGCGTTAATTGTTAAGGAGCGCGAGCTGTACGACATATATCACAGCCTCGGACGGAAGCCCGACCTCGTCATCACTGACAGTCAAGCGTTCAGCAAAGTCGCGGCGGATATCGACGATGATCAGAAGCTCACGTCGTTCTCTATATTGTTTGCCCGCAAAAAAGGCGATCCGCTCTATTTTATAGAGAGCCTCAGGGCGCTGTCCCGTTTTCCGAAAGGCGGCAGAGTGCTCGTCATGGAAGCATGCTCTCATCACCGGCAGGCCGACGACCTCGGAACAGTTAAGATTCCGCGCCTGTTCCGTCAGCTTGTCGATTCGGAAGCCGTGTTCGAACATACGCGTCAGATGCCGGAACATCCCGAGGAATACGACGTGATTATTCACTGTGCAGGATGTATGATTACGCAGCGCATGATGAATGAAAAAACCGGAATTTTCAAAACGAACGGCGTACCGGTGCTCAATTACGGCATGTTCCTCGCATGGGCGAACGGCCTTATGCCGCGCGCGCTTGAACCGTTCCCGGAACTGTACGGCGCCTACGTGAACAATTATTAAAAAATGCGTTGTAAAGGCCGGATGACTCGTGGTGAAGCTGTTCGAACACGGAATGGATGTTCCCCGTTTTTTCACCGATGATGAACCATGTAACAACATATTCGGGGAAGACGCTGATTTCTTTTGATGCCTCTGAAAACGGCGTACCTTCGGATATGCTGCTGCAGAGGCGGTATATGCCTTCCGCATACCAGCTGTTCTGTACGACGCCGCCCGCATTCTGGAGCGATCTGACGAGCGGTACGCCGTTCGCGGTGAGAAGTTCCATTGCGAACGAGAAATCACGCGTACAGTATGTTGTCATGAGCTTTCCGATGAAAGGCAGTCTGAGGATAATTCTGTCCTCCTGCAGTTTTATTCTGCAGGATTTCGACCTGAGGACAACGGCAAGCGCAACCGCCGCAGCGATGGCAGAGAGCAGCAGTACCGAAAAAAACATACCTGTTCTGAATCCCTCGAGTTTTTTGTCGAGCGTGCCGGTACCTGCCGAGAAGGCTGCAAGAATGTCACGGAGCCGGGGAAATATGAATACTGCTATGAATATGCTTACCGCTCCCGTTAATATACAGACGAGCAGCGGATAGAGCAGGGTCTGCAGCACTTTCCTCCGTATGTTTTTCTTTTTTTCAAGATACTGCGCGAGCTTTGCGAACACGGCGGCGACTGAGCCGCTTTCTTCTCCGATTTTAATAAGTGCGCTGTACAGCGGCGGAAATTTGAGCGCCGGAACGGATTCCATTGCACTATGGAGCGGTACGCCTTCGTACAGTTTTTCCTTTATATATGCGCATACGTACGTTGTTTTCTTATCGGCGGAGCCGCATATGTCGAGTGCTTCCTGTACGGTAAGTCCCGCAGCAAGAAGAGAGGAGATTGTTTTTGTAAACGATAAAATAACGTCTCCCGAGTGTTTCACTTCCGTACCTCACACTATTCCTTCCCGCTTCAGTTCCGACAGCGTAGTTTCGCCGGCAAACACCTTTTTTACTCCGTCGTACGCAAGAGAACTGTTCATGTTTTTTACAAGTTCCTGCTGTCTGCTGATTTTTTTAACAGCATCATCGTCCACCATAAAAATTTCAGATACGACAGTCCGTCCCGAAAAACCCGTATAACTGCATTTTTCACATCCGCGCTCCTCCCGTATTGTCCCGCAGTCAGGCAGTGAAAATTCCTTTCCGAGTTTTTTCAGCACAGCAGGGACAGGAACGTTTTCGGAACAATACGGGCAGACTTTCCGTACGAGACGCTGTGCGGTACACATGCGCAGCACCGACGCGACAAGATACGGTTCGAGTCCCATGTTTTCAAGCCTCGTTACCGCAGAGATGCTGTCGTTCGTATGAAGCGTCGCAAAAATAAGATGACCGGTGAGAGCGGCGCGGAGTGCAAGTTCTGCCGTTTCCCGGTCGCGTATTTCGCCGACCATGATGACATCCGGGTCCTGACGAAGAACACGGCGGAGCAGGCTGTCGAAACCGAGGCCGATTTCCTCATGCACCTGTATCTGGTTTATGCCCGGTATGCTATTTTCTACGGGATCCTCTATGGTTATTATTTTGAGCCGTTTCCTGTCCATAGTGCACAGCAGCGCGTGAAGCGTCGTCGTTTTTCCGCTTCCCGTGGGACCGGTAATAAGCACAAGTCCGTTCGGATATCCCGTCGCCAGAGACAGCTTCCCGAGTATTTCCTGTGAGAAACCGAGCCTGCCGAGTTCAGGAGCCACTTCCTGCGTATTGAAGAGCCTGAGGACGACGGACTCGCCGTTCTGCACCGGCACAGTCGACAGACGGATGTCGAGCTTTTTATTTTCGACGGTGACCTGTATGTGTCCGTCCTGCGGAAGCCTGTTTTCCATTATGTTCAGATTCGCCATTATTTTAATGCGCCCGACAATACCGGAAAACAATTCCATGCGGAGCGTCCTCACCGTTTTCATAACGCCGTCGATTCTGAAGCGTATGAGCATTTCCTCCGGTCCCGGTTCAATATGAATGTCCGAAGCTCTGCTCCGTACGGCTTCGAGAAATACCGCGTTTATAATATTAATAACGGACGAAGTACTGACGTCTTCAAGCACAAATCCGGACACATCCTTAACGTGCTTTTCGTCCGGCGCGTTTCCTTCGAGAATGCTTCCGACGAATTCCTCAAAAGCCGTGTCGCTCACCGAAACAAAAGACGTTTCCCTGCCTGCATGAAAATTCTTCAAATTTGTAATGCATTCGTGCAGTTTCGATTCCTTCACTGCAATGGTAACCGCATGTGCCTCATCGCTGATTTTCACGGCTCCGGTCGTTTTAATGAAACTGTCGGTATACTGACCGGGCACGGTACGGTATGAAGAAAATGATGTAATGTCAAATTCATTCCGCGACATATTTTTCATACAGACTCCGTATGTTTTTTTCTTCCTGCATCGGCGTTGTGCCGCTGTGTTCGACGAACGGAACAAGGTAGATGACAAGTTCCGTCGTGGCAAGCGAATCTTTCGTCGTCCTGAACAGCATGCCGAGAAGCGGAATTGAACCGAGAACGGGAACGCGCGTTTCTGTTTTTTCCGTTTCCGCCTGCAGCAGTCCGCTTATGATGATCGGTACGCCGGATTTTGTTCTGACGTTCGTGGTCACCGTCTTTTCCGAAGTGGACGGAGGCGTGGAATCGGTCGAGTCACTCGAATCGCTCGAGTCGCTGTCGGTCGTTCCCTGCTTAGACAAATCAGCGGAGACGGAAACAGTTATCATTTCGTCTCCCGAAACCCATCCGTTGATTTTAATTGTCAGACCGGTTGAAATTTCCCGGACGATGGAAGTATAGGTGTCCGAAGAGGACTCCGCTACAATATCGCGGTACCGGTATATATTTTTGTTTTCGAACGATATGTCCTGGCCTGAAATTCCGTTGAGCGTCGTATCGGCAAGAACCTTCGCCCTGCTTTCCGTTATTTCCGCATTGAACGAGGCCGCCGCCTGCAGCCCGAACTGGGAGACGACGTCGAAACTGATATTGAAAAGATTCGTGAGCGTCGCGGTGATGGCTGCCGAAGGGGAATCAGATGTCGTAGAAAGAGAAAGACTTGCGCTCAGGTTTTTGCTGTCGGAGTTCTGGTACTGCACGACGAGAAGCTGATACCGTATCTGCTCGTCAGGCTGGTCGAGAACGGCAAGGCTGTCAAGGAACCTGTTGTACTGCTCGTTGTTTCCCGTAAAAAAGACGACATTCGTGTCGCCTGTGACTGTAACCCTGCTTTTGTCGATCGCAGGGGGAAGATATTTTACCAGTTCCTCGCTTTTTATATATTTGAGCCGTACTGCACGGGGAGAATCCTGCACGTCGATTTTAGAAATGAACGACCGCAGTTCCGTATCCTTTTCCTTCGTTGTCTGCGTCACGAACGAGGATGTATTCGGAATAATAACCGCGTCGGAAAGAAACATGTTTTTCGGAATCATGGGCAGAGCAGTACCGACAGGTATGTTGGCGAACGTATACTGTCCGTAGAAGCGGTCGCCGAGCGGAACGTCTATCTGCGTGAGAAACTGTACGAGCGGTTCCGTCTCTTTCGCGCTTCCCGTAAGGTAGAACGTATTCGTATTTTTATCTACGCGGATAAGCGACGCCGCATTCAGATCAGAGGGAAACAGATTCTGTACATCGGTCACTGAAAGATATTTGAGCCGGTACGCCTGCGTCGTGGAAAGCTGTTTTGAAACGTCTTTCTGCTGCAGGTCGAATATGTAATAGACGTCGTTTTTTATTGTATAATCGCATCCGGCCTGATCGAGAATCAGCTGCAGAAGGCTCTGAAAGTCCCTGTTGCTGTAATACAGGTTTTCGAGCGCCGCATTGTTTTTTGCTACAAGCGAATACTCTTTAGCGGCTTTTTTGAACAGCGCCGTGATAAGCGCGGAAAGCGGCACTTTCTGAGCAGCGAGCGTATACAAGCCGTCTTTCTCCGTGATCGAAAACCGTGCATCTGTTTTCCGGTCGGACAGGTTACCGTTGTTCCGTATAAAATATCCGCCGTTTTCAAACGAAAGATCGTATCCGTCATACCGGGACGCAACAAGGCGCAGTATCATTTCGGGAGAAGCGTTCTGTATTCGTACTGTTGCGGGAATTGCAGGAAATGTGTCGGCCATAATCGTCGTATTCATCCGGCGCGACAGCTCCTTTACGAGCACGGACGGCATGACGTCTTCCGCATTTACCGTAAAGAGCCCTTCGCCGTTTCCGGGAAGAACCTGTATCCTGCTTATATAATAAACTCCGTCCTTTTCTTCATAATACAGGCGGGTATAATCGGTAAACCGTCTGAGCGCAGTGTCGAAGTCAGCATCGGCAAAATTAAACGTTGCAGTTCCGCTCACGCTGTCGTCGATAACGAGAGATTTTCCGCAGAGGTCCGCAAGAGAAAGCAGTATGTCGCTTATTTTCTGATTGCGGAAATTGAGCGAAATATTGTTTTCCTGCGCAACAGCTGCGGAGGATATCAGCAATATTAACAGACATGTTATAACTGTTTTTTTCATAGGAAGTACATCTGCCGCATCAGAAATACAAAAACGGCCCCCGCCGACAGAAAAGTTCCGTACGGTATTTTTATAGTTCTGAAGTTTTTCTCCTGTTTTTTTATTATAGATTTGGCATACAACCCGAGTGCATATACTATTGCAGTCGCCGTTGCTGCAATAACAGCCGCGAAAGCGCCGCTGAAGCCGAGCAGCAGTCCTATGGCCGCCGCAAATTTTACATCGCCGAAACCAAGACCTCCAATATGTTTAAAAATAATAAAATATATAGTGAAAAACAGAGTACACGAGAGTATATACTCACATACATACTGTTTCCTGTACATAATTTCGAATAAAATTGTACACGAAACGAATATAATAATGAGTATATTCGGAATTCGGTATGTCAGAAAATCAGTAATGCCAATTGCAACCGCAGAAATGCAAATACCTATTAATAATAATAAACTCACATCAGGATTGATTATACCCTTCATTTTGAACGTGTCAATAACTTCCGGATAAGTTTTTTTAAATTATTATTTGACAATTGGTGTATAGGGCGATAAAATAGGGATAAAAGTGTTGTTCCGAAGAAAGA